>JAUYRN010000037.1 GCA_030696775.1 Sulfuricurvum sp. | reverse complement strand
CAAGAAGCTTGTCTTCATCCAGTTGGTTTAGGTCATGATCGCTCAGTTGCATGGCGCTCAGAATACGTCTTGGTGGCTTAAAAATACAGTTTTTTAGTGACTGATTGGATGATTTTTGTAGTGGGGGTCTGAATATTTACCTTGGATTGCGCGCTATTTGGGTACTGAGCAATTTGGATTGTTTAATTATTCTCAAAGTTTAGTGATGCTATTTGCTTCTATAGCGAGTCTTGGGCTTGACGGAATCCTGGTTCGACAATTAGTAGTAGATGAGTATCAAAAAGAAGCAATACTTGGTACTGCTTTCATGCTTAAACTTATTAGTGGAATACTAGTAATCTTACTTATAGCTGTTGCTGCTAATTTCATAAATACCGATGCAATTGTATTTATAATTGCAAGCGCGATGGTGTTTCAGAGCTTTAATGTAATAGACCTTTACTTTCAGTCTAAAGTGCTTAGTCGCTATGTTGTTTTTGCCAATTTAATCACTCTTGCAGTATCAAGCATTATCAAAATTATACTTATTTTAATTAATGCACCACTTATTGCCTTTGCTTGGATGGTTCTATTTGATAGTATTATTTTAGCGGGTGGTTTGTTGTATTTTTATCAACAAAGTAATTTAACTATTATAAAGTGGAGATTCAATAGACAAAAAGCTGCTGAATTATTAAAAGAGAGCTGGCCTTTGATACTTTCCGGAATGGCATCGATGATTAACATGAGAATGGATCAAGTCATTCTTGGTAATATGACTGATAATAGGGTAGTCGGCCACTACGCTGCAGCAACAAGGGTGGCAGAACTGTGGCTTATGTTACCTATCGTGATAGGTTCTTCTATTTATCCGGCAATTATTTCAGCTAAGCAAAAAAGTGAAATGCTGTACAGAAAAAGAGTGCTCCAAACAATTAAGTACATGAGTTTTTTTGCAATTCCCTTTGCGTTTTTTATCACAACATTCTCAAGTGAACTTATAAATGTGTTGTATGGGGACAATTACTCAGAAGCTAGTCTTTATTTATCTTGGTCTATTTGGACAGGTGTGCCTTATCTTATATTTTTTATACTGAATCAGGTTACAGTTATAGAGAAATTATTAAAATTAAGCTTCTATGTTACTGCGCTAATAGTTGTATCTAATGTTGGTTTAAATTACTTATTAATTCCAGGTTATGGTGGACTGGGTGCTGTAATTGCGTCTCTTATAGTTGCATATTTAGCACAGCTTTTGACTCTCTGTATTCTTTACAGAAAGACCCAAATTTTTTCTAAGCAAGTCAATTAGATCTGCGAAGATGTACTTAAGGAATTGGTTGTGAACAAGATTAATAAATCAATATTATGGGCATTAAAAACAAGAAAAATTGCTGATTTATAGCGAATTTTTCAAGACTTTATATATATTTTGAGAAATATCAATAAAATGAGAAGGTTTATGCTTCTCCCTAAATATTTTTCATCTAAGCAGTTTGAAATGAATTCATGGACATTAAATCAATGTAGAACCTATGCTAATGATTTTAATAATTTTTACTATGATAGAGATTTTTCTGAAAAGTTTGACAAGTTGTTAAGTGGTCTTGATGAATCATCATCTGACGAAATAAAGTTTATTTTAATGAGAATGAATTTCTTAGCCTTTTTAAACAGAGAAAGCATGTTTAGTGAAGCTGAAGAAGAAGCCTTAAAAGTGCAAATGAATAATATTGATGCTATCAAAAATCAAGGTTCTTATTATTCCCTATTTGAATACAAATTCGTAAATTGCAATATGACGATACATAACTTTTATGATGATTTAGGACTGAAAAAAATAGAGCATATTGATTTTTCGAGGGAACGAGAAATCATTGACGTTGGTGCTTATATTGGCGATTCGTCACTTATACTTTCAAAATATACAAAGAAAAATGTATATGCATTCGAGCCTTTTAGTGATGCATTTGAAGAGTTAAATCAAAATATTAAATTAAACGAAAAAGATAACATATTGCCTTTTAAGCTTGGACTTTCCAATGATATAGGAAGGAAACAACTATTTTTTAGTGATGACGCTTTATCTATATCAACTAATGATCCTGAGAAATCTCTGTCAAAGGGAGCTTGTACTCACGTTATGGAAATAGAAACCACAACTATTGACCACTTTTCTAAAGTGCATAATTTAGATATTGGAATAATAAAAATAGACGCTGAGGGATCTGAGCAGGCAGTTCTTTTGGGAGCTATACAAACGATTAAGAGTCAAAAACCAATACTGCTGATTAGTATTTATCACAATATCGATGATTTTATTTCTATTAAACCTTGGGTTGATAGCCTAGGGTTGGGATATAGCTATAAGCTAACAAAACCAGAGGCAACAACTTTAATCGAAGAAACAATGTTGATTTGCTATCAAAAAAATGAAAAAAAATAGAGCTATAGTTTTTACCTTATCGTCGGACCTTGCTTTTGCCGTAGCTTGTGTGATGCTGGATATAAAAAAACTATGTCCAACACTTGCGGATGAAATAGTTATTATTCATGACGGCATTAGCACAAAAGATGTAACTATTCAGACCCCCACTAAAAAACTGTATTTTTAAGCCACCAAGACTTATTCTGTGCGCCATGCAACTGAGCGATCATGATCTAAACCAACTGGATGAAGACAAGCTTCTTGACCTGCCGGAAGAGGATTTGCGTC
>JAUYRN010000020.1 GCA_030696775.1 Sulfuricurvum sp. | reverse complement strand
GGTAAATCGGCACAATTTCCGCTCCATACATGGCTTGCCGATGCGATGGAAGGTCCTACTCCGGTATCGGCGCTTATCCACGCAGCAACGATGGTTACAGCTGGGGTTTATCTCGTTATTCGTGCAAACCCGATTTATGATCTAATTCCTGAAGTAGGGTATTTTATCGCGTCTCTGGGAGCCTTTGTAGCGATGTTCGCTGCAACGATGGCATTGGTTAACCGTGATATGAAACGTATCATTGCGTACTCAACCCTCTCACAGCTTGGATATATGTTCGTAGCCGCAGGATTGGGTGCATACTGGGTGGCGCTGTTCCACCTTATGGCACACGCGTTTTTCAAAGCGCTTCTTTTCTTGGGTGCAGGTAACGTCATGCACGCAATGAGTGATGAGCTCGATCCGGTAAAAATGGGTGGACTGTACAAGGTTATGAAAGGGACGGCGATTTTAATGATTCTCGCTTCGGTTGCATTAGCCGGTATTTGGCCGCTTGCCGGATTCTTTTCAAAAGATAAAATTTTAGAAGTTGCATTTAGCGGAGAGCATTACATTTTATGGGGAACATTATGGATTACTGCCGGTTTGACCGCGTTTTACTCCTTCCGTCTTATTATGCTTGCATTTTTCGGTGAAGAGCGTTATAAAAACTTTGGTTTCCATCCGCATGAAGCGTATCCGTATATGCTTCTTGCAATGAGCCCTCTTGCGGTACTTGCAGTTATTGCAGGTTGGTTTGAGCACGATTTTATTCGTCTTGTTACGGCCTTGCTTCCAGGGTATGCCTTCCATACGCATCACGTTGAAGCAATTTTGATTGCAGTTACGTCGCTTATTGCACTAACGGGAATTATCACGGCAATTTTGATGTACAAAAAAGGGCCATTGGATACAAAATGGGAAAAAACCATTGTGTATAAAATTTTGATTAATCAATATTTTATCCCTAAAATTTACGATGAAGTCTTTTCAAAACCGTATTTGAAGCTCTCTAAACTTGCATGGAAAGAGATTGATTTAAAAATCGTTGATGCAACGGTAGACGGAATTGCGAATGTGATTTACCGTACGGGAGAAAAGACACACACAATGCAAAACGGCAATCTTTCCAGTATGTTACGCTGGATGGTTATTGGTTTAGTGGTTTTATTGGTACTTGCTGTGGCGTTTACTGCGGGTTATAACGCAGTCAACCTGCAGGCAATGTAAGGAGAATTTGATGCAAGAACATATTTTATCGATTTTGATTTTTTTCCCGGCATTGGCAGCAATGCTCGGATTTGTGGTACAAAAAGACAGTGTAAGGGCGTATGGTATTACTGTAGCTGCCATTGAATTTTTCCTTTCGTTATGGTTATGGCATTTGTATGATCCGATGACATCGGGAATGCAGTTTATGGAGATGGCACCGCTTGTTTCGGCGTTTGGTATTAATTATTTGGTTGGTATTGACGGAATTTCTCTCTTTATTATTATCTTATCGACATTCT
>JAUYRN010000038.1 GCA_030696775.1 Sulfuricurvum sp. | reverse complement strand
TGAATTACGGCGTCGTAAACATCGTAAAGCCAAGCCACTGGCCGTGATGTTTGGCTCACTCGAACAACTCCAAGAGTATGCTGTGATAGATGAAGTGGAGAAAGCGCATATTACCGGAGCCATCAAGCCGATTGTAATCGTTCGTTCCAAAAGTGGAACCAATCTCTCGGAACATATAGCCCCTTTGATTGACCGATTAGGGGTATTTCTTCCCTATACTCCACTTCATCGATTGCTGTTTGAGGCTATCGATTTTCCTCTGATTGCCACCAGTGCTAACATCAGTGATGAGCCCATCATCGTCAGAACCGATGAGATTGTCCACAGACTGGGAAATGTTGTGGACGGGATTTTGAGTCATAATCGCACCATCGTCAATGCGCTCGATGACTCCGTAATCCAAATCGCGCAGGGACGTGTTGTGATGTTACGTATGGGGCGTGGATTTGCACCGCATACGCTTCTTTTGACAAACTCCATTGGGAAAAATATTTTAGCCCTCGGAGCTCATCAAAAAAGTACAATAGCTCTCGGAGTCAAAAAAAATATGGTGTTGAGCGGTCACATCGGTGATTTGGGAAGCATTGAAGCAGATGGCTATTTTGAAAAGACGATTCAAACGTTTAAACGGTTTTATGAGTGTGAACCAACACTTCTGATTACCGATTTGCACCCGCATTACTCCTCAACACGCTATGCCCAAGCGCAAACAAAAGAGCATTACGGAATCCAACACCACTACGCGCATATACTTGCTTGTATGGGAGAATATGGTTTGGATGAAAAAGTGCTGGGTTTTGCATTTGACGGTACGGGATACGGTGACGATGGAAAATTTTGGGGAGGAGAGGTGATGATCGCCGATACGCACGGGTTTGAACGGATCGGATTTTTAAAACCGTTTGCCCTTTTAGGCGGTGATAAAGCGATCAAAGAACCTCGCAGAATTGCGTTGTCGCTTCTATTTGAGAGTTATAGCCTCGATGAAGTATTGGTATTGAAGTCACCCGTAACCGAAGCTTTTTTAGAGTATGAAATCCGTCAGCTTCACCATATATGGACTAAAAAACTTAATTCTCCGTTGAGCAGTTCGATGGGTCGATTGTTTGACGCGGTCGCCTCGTTGGGTGGCTTTATCCAAACTCTCGATTACGAAGGGCAGGGGGGAATGATTATGGAGCGTTTTGCGGATGACTCGATTACTCAACCGTTTGATTTTGCCGTGACGGATCGGGAAATAAATCTATCTCTTATGGTGAAACAAATCGTTTCTCTCAATGGGGATAAAACACAGATTTCCAGCCGTTTTATCGCTACGGTAGAGGCGATAATGGGCTATTATACGACACAATATCCTGAACTGCCAATTGTTATTGGAGGCGGGGTGTTTCAAAACCGAGCATTGATGGCACGACTCTATCGCCGCTTCGCTGAGGGACGATTTTATGCCCAACAGCAAACGCCGATCAATGACGGATCGATTGCATTGGGACAGCTTTATTATGCGATACACAACACAAAGGAAAAAAATGAACGCTAAAGTTGCATTGATAGGATCAGGGAACGCATTTTTTATGGATGAGGGGATTGGGCTTTATGCGGGAAAATACCTCAAAGAAAATTTTACGTTTGAACCTGCATTGGACATTGTTGATGGGGGGACGCTTGGGTTTGGATTGATGCCTTTGTTGCAAGAGTATGAATATGTGGTGATTGCCAATACCAGTTCTGATGATGATAAAATAATTGGAAGTATTGATGTCTTAAGCGGTGACGAACTCATCGCCAACCAAGGGATTAAAAAAACGGCGAACGAAGTTGAGATTACCGAAATGCTCCAAATCTGCTCGATGGCAAACCATTGTGCGCAAACCACGATGGTGAGTATCGTCCCTGAAGACATCATCAGCGTTCATGTGGGGGTAACGCCTGCTTTGCGCGAAAAATGGCTGGAGTATATTGACGTTATTGTGGATGAACTGGCAAAATGCGGGATCAATAGTACACTAAAAGAATCTGTAATGGGATTAGATGAGATACTCGAGCAGTTTGCCAATCCCAGTATCGAACACGGTAAGGGATTTTAATCTATGTCGATTGTTGTATTGGGTGTCGGAAATGTGCTTGAAGAAGATGATGGAATCGGCATCTATGCGGCGGCATACCTGAGTGCTAACTATACGTTCGCTCCTGAAATCGAAATCATCAACGGAGGAGTTGAGGGGATTAATCTGCTCAACCTCTTTTTAGAGAACGATTACATCATTATCCTCGATACGATTAATCTCGACGATGAGGCGGGAAGTATTTATAATATCCCCTCTTACGAACTCAGCGGTTACGGTCTCAACAGTGGCGGAGCGCATGAGGTGGGGGTGATGCAGTGTTTGG
>JAUYRN010000027.1 GCA_030696775.1 Sulfuricurvum sp. | reverse complement strand
CCATTCCGAACCCGGAAGCTAAGACCCTCTTCGCTCATAATACTGCATCTTTCAGGTGTGGAAACGTAGGTCGCCGCCTGGCCTCGGATTTAATCCATTCTTCTTTACAATCACTCTTGAAACTAATCTCAACCTCTTCTTTTAAATCAATCTTTACTTACTGTTTTTAATGTCAATATCTCCTTTATACGTAACTCCGTTTTACCTGCGCTAGTCTTTTTTACTTTCTCAATTCTTTATGGTATGTATATCTTATCTAGCATCTCTTGGTGTGCTTTGCACTATAATATGACTCTTGTATAAGTTACTAATATATATATTTACAAGATATTTTTTAATCCATAGCTTCTTTTAGTAATCTTTTTTTAGTACACTCCATTGACTTTTTATGATATAATCATTCTAAATAATTTAAAAGGTTACTTATGGTTAAGATAATGGTTTTCTTAATGTTTCTTTTCTCGCTTACATTTGCAGCAGTTAATGTGAATAAAGCAAACTCTGCACAACTACAGACACTCAATGGTATTGGTCCAAGCAAGGCGCAGGAGATTCTGACGTATCGTAAGGCGCATGGTGCATTTAAAACAGTGGATGAATTGGTAAATGTAAAAGGGATTGGCACAAAGACACTTCAGGGGATGAAGACGCAAGTTTCAGTTCGTTAATACTTTATGATTTAATTTGAAGAAGATTGCCAGCATAAAAGCTGACAATAAAGAAGAAGTAGCTTAATAGCTACGATCGTCGAATGGAGCGCCTGCAACCACTTTACGTGATACAGTGTATGGAATCAATGCCGCTGCGCGAGATTGTTTGATAGAGATCGTTACCATATCTTGGTGACGTTTACAGTTACCTGTTAAACGACGTGGCATGATTTTGAAACGCTCAGAGAGTGAATATTTCAATGAAGCTACATCTTTGTAGTCAATGAAATCTACTTTTTGTTCGCAGTATTTGCAAAAACGTTTTTTAAATTTTCTTTTTTCTGACATGGTTATTTCCTTGTACTCGTTCTAGAACGGAATTTCGTCTTCGTTGATATCAATCTCAGGGAGATTGTTTTCGGGCATTTTTGCTGGCGATGGTTTAGAATATGACGGTGGAGGCGTGTACGCTTTTTGAGCAGGGGCATCATACCCTCCCTCATAGCTGCTACTGCTTCCACTATCATCACTGTAACCACCCTGAGAAGCTTCGCTACGTGAATCGAGCATTTGCATCGTTTCAACAATAACGGAGTGCTTAGAGCGCTTTTGTCCACTTGTTTGGTCAACCCATTGATCAAATTTTAATCGTCCTTCGACGAGGATTTTTGAACCCTTACGAAGGTATTGATTGGCTACCTCACCTGAACGTCCGAAAAAAGTGATGTCAACAAAACATGTCTCTTCTTTTTTTTCACCGTTCACAGTAAACTTGCGACTCGTAGCGATAGCTGTATTGGCAATTGCCGATCCACCTTGTGCGTACTTGAGCTCAATGTCACGAGTGAGATTTCCAACCAAAATAATTTTATTAAACATGAGTTTTCCTTAGGGTTTAAGAAGCTACTTCTTCAGTTGTTGTTTCAGCAACAGGAGCTACAGGAGCAGGTGCCGCAGCAACAGTCTTTTTAGTTTTTTCAACCATTGTATTCCATGCTTTAATTTCACGTTTACTATCATATTTCATAGTTACAAAACGTAAGATTTCCTCGTTGATACGGAAACGTCTTTCAATTTCACTGATTGCAGAAGGTGCAACGGTGTAATACATAACGTAGAAATAACCACGAACATTTTTTTCGATCGGGTAAGCTAGTTTTTTCATGCCCATTGCATCGCGTCCAATGATCTCTCCGCCGTTTGACGTGATGACCTCTTCGACGAGTGCGAGGGTGTTTTTAATCTCTTCTTCTGTAAGAGTTGGTTTTACGATTACTAAGTTTTCGTAATGTCTCATAGCGTATGTCTCCTTATGGTGTTCGCCCCTTATGGTTGTTATACAGCACGACAATCGTGTTGCAAAGAGCAAGGAACTCGCGAATTATACTGAAAATTAGCTTAATATTAGTTTTAGTTAAAGTACGCTTTGCAGTTTCAGGAGGGCTGAGAGAAGTAATGACTCTTGATCCGGTGAACCTGTTGATTTCATTTTTAATTCGGTATCCAACAAGAGATTAATCCCTTTTTTATACCCGTTCGGAGTGATTTTAATGGAGAGCGAAGCACGTTCTTTTTCGATAAATCCAGGGAGCTTGTATCCAAGAACTAGGGCTGAGTCAGCAATACCGTGTATTTTTATCGAGATATTAAAGAGATACAGTTGGGTTAAAAACCCGCTAATGGCAGTGAGAAGTTGTATCTCATTTTCACCGGATTCGAGTAAATGGCGCAGGGATGGGAGAAACTCTTTTTTCTCAATTACTTGCGTGATAAAGTGATCAAGTTTGATTTCACTGAGCCCGTAAACGTGCTCATCAATCTCTTTCATGGTGATGGGCTTTCCTAAAATGGAAAGCTTTGAAAGTTCATTGCAAGCGAGTGAAAGATCATTGTTGTGAAGATCAAGAAGATGAAAGGCTGCTTGATTATCGAGCTGTACACCTGCTCTTTGTGCTTCTTGAAGTAAAATAGCACGGGCCTCATTGGCAAAGGGGCTGTAAAAACGTACAGATCCTGCATGAGTGCCTTTGAACGCTGTATCCACACTTTTGACATCATCTCCTACGTAGCAGTAAATGAAAGTATTGTCAGGGTTTTTACCGACAAGCTCCACAAATATATCAAGTTCTGCTTTAGGAAGCTTTTTTTCATGTTTTACAATCAAAAGATTTTGGTCACCAAAGAGTGAACCTTGCGAAAGATGGGCTTTCGCAGTGCTAAAATCATACTCATCATGGTACATGCTCAATACGGATGCCCCTTCGATACGGGAAAGTGCAGTTGAATAGCGGTCAATAAAAAAGTGACTCTCACCAAAAAGTGCCATGGCACGAGGGGCATTGCGGTTTTGGAGATGACGGTCGAGATCTTGTCGTGTCATACTGCTGTTCCTTGGTCGTTTTCTTCTTTTTCAATTTTACTCACAAACGATGCGGTTATTTTTGCCGTCGCCAAATCAGCACCCTCAATTTTGACCATAATATCATCAAAAAGGAGTAAGCCAAAATGAGCTGTGACATTTACTTTGGCTCCTGTAATGACATCATGAATTTCAGCTCGGATTTGATCTTCGGTTTGCATGACACGGGCTTTGAAGGTTTGACCGATGACGGTGCTTGCCCAGCGTGCGAATTTGCGTTCTTGGAAACGGATTTCGATGTCGCTGGCTTCTCGCTCTTTTTCACTGATGGAGGTGCAGAGAGATTCGATATTGCGCAATACGTAGGATCCTTCTTCCGTATCACCCGCTTTGATGGCTTTGAGCAATCTATGGACGATTAGATCGCTATATCGACGAATAGGGGAGGTAAAGTGGGTATAGCGTTCAAATCCCAGACCAAAGTGCCCTGTGTTGTACGGGGCATAGCGGGCTTGCATTTGGGCGCGAATGATGAGGGTGTCCACTTCACTAATGAGTTCACGTTTTTCAGCTTCTGCTTGAATGGCGGTGATGGTCTCTTTGATGCTTCCTTGAAATTCAACAAAAATACCAATGCTTGCTAGTTCTTGATAGAGGGATTGGAGCTTCATCGGACTTGGAGGTTCATGGATACGAAAAACACCTCGGTCGTACATAGAGGCTGCCGCCTTGTTGGCGAGGAGCATACAGTCTTCGATAAGAGCATGAGAAGGGGTTTCGACGGCAAATTCTGTCGAGACGATATTTTGATTCTCATTAATATACATTTCCAATTCACTTGAACGGAAGTCATACCCTTTTTTCATACGTTCTTGTTTGAGTTTGGCGGTTAAGTCGTTGAGTTGAGGAATATACGCAAGAACACATTTTTCCTTCTCAGTTGTTGCTGTGAGATTACCTTCTAGAAAAGTATCAATATCTTCGTACGTAAAGCGGCGGTGGGAATGGATGAGCGATTCGTATAAATCTGTTGAAACAACTTCGAGTGACTCAGGATCAATTTTCATTTCAAACGTATAGGCAAGACGATCGACTAGTGGCTGAAGAGAACATAAGGTTTCACTAAGTTGACGCGGTAACATCGGGATAGATCGGTGGGGGAGATAGATGGAAAAGCTTCGATAGATCGCCTCAGCATCAATTGCGCCGAAAGGATGGACGTATTCACTGACATCGGCAATAGCAACGTAAAGAGTATTGCTCTCTGGGATATAACAGATCGCATCATCGTAATCTTTTGCTGTTACGGGATCGATGGTGCAAAACGGTAAATGACGTAAATCACGGCGATTGGGATAAAGAGATGCATCCACTTCTTTTGGAAAGGATGCTGCCATCTCTAGAACATCTTCTTCAAACTCATCGTGTTTGTTGTAGAGGGCGAGTACGATTTTTTCATCCACCATCGGATCACTCAAATTTCCCAAATACGTCGCTACACTGTTTTGATTGTTGATTTGATAAACGGAACCGTCTGTTGTTTCGGGTAAATCGATAAGAGATATTGAGATGTTTTGTGAAGTTCGGATGTCTTGGAGTTGTAATTCACCACTTTTGGTACTGATAACACCGATACTAAAGGTTTCACTTCTCCCAACAATGATGACTACTTTTGCACTGGGTCCGCCACGTTTTCCTAGTAAGCGTTGAGCAATAACTAAATCGCCTTCACGAGCACCGTTGAGATACGATGTGTCAATAAAATGATCACGGATACTTTCACCAATGGTTTGCAAGTAAGCCCCTGATGTTTGGACACTTGAAACAGTGCCTGCTCGGTATTGGGAAGAAAATTGGTATTTTTCATTTTCGAAGTTGAGAATTTTCATGCTGTGCCACTGCTTGATAAGTTCTTGCTCATCTTGGGCAATATCTTGTTTAAACAGACCATGGGTAAGGCGGATTAGGAGTGATTTCATGAGAGTATTATAGTGTATTATTTATTGAACTCAAAAATAATAAAATCCCTTTTACTATACAAAAGGCTTGCGAGGCTCATATTCTTATGGTAGAATAATCCCTTGACATAGATTGAAAAGGAAAAATAAACATGACACAAGAAGCTATTTTAAGTCAGCTTGGACTTATCCCAAACGTTGCTCTCACAGATCAGCTGGAAAGAATCGAAAAAAATACCCATGGATTTGAGAAAATTATTAAACACGTTATGGACTTACATGAAGCATTAAAAACAAATGAATCGTATGTAGCACTTTCTAATACAGTCGATTTATTTAAAATAAAAATAGATGCAACGAGTAAAATAAGTGCCACTGAAGCGATGGAAAAAATAAATCATTTTGCCGATAAGTTTAAAGTGAAGCTCCAAAAAGTAGAAGGAAAAGACACCTATTATGTAGTAGGTTTTGCCGCATAATGCAAAACGAACCGATGACACCAAGGGGATATGATGAACTTTTACGGGAGTTTAAATACCTCAAAGATGTCGAAAAACCCAAAGTAAATCAAGAAAAGCAACGGGCTGCAGAGTTGGGTGATCGCAGTGAAAATGCTGAATATCATGCGGCAAAAGAGAAGCTTCGGCATATAGATAAGCGGCTTTTTTATCTCAACAGCATGATAGAAAAAGCACAAATAATTGATCCCTCACAGCTTAATCATTCTCGAGTGCATTTTGGTTCTACTATCACAATTATTAGCGATGATGACGATGAGGCTACCTATTCGATTTGTGGAACCTTGGAAAGTGAGCCTGAAAACGGTCTAATTTCGGTTCATTCGCCGTTGGCTCGTGCCATGTTGGGTAAGGAAGAAGGAGATGAATTTAGTGTTCTTCTTCCTGGAGGTAAAAAACATTACGAAGTAGGTATAATTGCTTATATTGATATTTTTTCGTTAAAAAAGAATCATCGTAATGAAATAAACTTCGGATTTCACTAAGGGACAGTTATGAGCTTGATTGGTCGACAGCCTATTTGTAATGCAGATTATGCAATTATAGGATACGACATTCTTTTTAGAGATGAAGTCGCAGCAACTGATTCTTCTGATATTTCCATCTCAGCATCTGTTTTGGATCGAATTTTAAATGGATTTGGACTTGAAAACGTTCTTGGTGGACATCTGGGATTTTTGAAAGTCGATATGGAATTTTTGAGCAGTCAGATTATTACTACGATTCCCAAAAAACATTTTATCCTTATGATTTTAGAATCGTCACTTTTTCATCCTGAATTGGAAAGTAGAATCAAAGTATTAGTGGCAGACGGGTATCGCTTTGGAGTGAATAGCTGTGTGCTGAATCCGGAAACGATGGAGCGTATTGAAGTACTGCATCCGTGGCTGGAATATGTACGCATTGATACGCTTCGTAATGATTCTGGCATTGATTCATTTAAACAATTGAAGAAAATCAATCAAAAGCTTATTGCACTAAAGGTCGAAACGCATGAGATTTTTGATAAATTTATAGCTTATGGTGCTGATTATTTTCAAGGGTATTACATTAAACGACCGTATACCATTGAAAATGAGTCCTTTTCAATGTCACAAGAACAAACTTTACAGGCTTGGAATTTGCTGCAGCAAGATGTCGATATCAGTAAAATAGTTCAGAATTTGGAGCAAAACCATGTGATGGTGCTTCAGTTGATGCAGTTTATTAACTCGTCATATTTTTCATTTTCATCGGCGATAACCTCGGTGCGTCAGGTCGTTTCTCTTGTGGGGCGTAAATCTCTTAGTAACTGGTTATTGTTGATGCTTGTCTCTAATAAATCGGATACTGCACCGAATCATCCACTGCTGCTCATGGTGATTAATAGAACGGAGATTATTACCGGACTTTTGAGATTGAGTAATCCTAAGTGCACTCGTGAAGAATTGGATACAGCTTATTTGGTAGGGATGCTTTCTTTAATACATCTTTTACTAAACATGGATCATAGAATTTTTTTGCACAAACTGCATGTTTCCGATGAAATAGAAGAAGCAATGTTCGAAGCGCAGGGAAAATGGGGACAATTACTGACGATGACCCGACACATCGAAAATATGGATTACACTTCGATTAGTCCTTTTACTAAAGAATATAAGATTGATGAGCGTCAGATGGATTTACTTATTGCACAGGCGATGGAAAAAGTAAATGCCTTTGATGCAATGCTTCAAAATTCATTTTAAAATGAATTTTCTCTTCTTTTAAGATAGCTAACCCTTTGGCTTTGGTATAATCGCGTCATTATTACCATTTAAGGAAACTGCCGTGAGTGTTCCCCTCCAAGATATTGAAAAAGTTCTCAAACAACATAAACTTTCCCAAGACGATTATGCACATATACAAAAAATCCTCGGACGTGAGCCTAATCTCGTTGAGATCGGTGTTTTTTCAGCGATGTGGAGTGAGCACTGTAGTTATAAATCCTCGAAAAAACATTTAAGCGGTTTCCCTACCAAAGCACCATGGGTTATTCAAGGTCCGGGTGAAAATGCTGGAGTTATTGACATCGGTGGCGGTTATGCGGCTGTGTTTAAAATGGAAAGCCATAATCATCCAAGTTTCATCGAACCGTACCAAGGTGCGGCTACGGGTGTTGGCGGAATCATGCGTGACGTATTTACCATGGGTGCACGTCCGATTGCCAACCTTAATGCTCTTCGTTTCGGTAATGTGACCAACAAAGATGCAGTTAGTGCTCATCAGCGTTATTTGGTGCGTGGTGTTGTATCGGGTATCGGCGGATACGGTAACTGTATGGGTGTTCCTACTATCGGCGGTGAAACAAGTTTTGATGAGTGTTACAACGGTAATATCCTTGTTAATGCCTTTACTCTCGGACTTGCCAAAAGCGATGAGATTTTCTACGGCCGTGCTGAGGGGATGGGTAATCCTGTTATCTATGTTGGAAGTAAAACGGGGCGTGACGGTTTAGGCGGAGCGGTGATGAGTTCGGACAGCTTTACGGAAGCGTCTAAAGGACTGCGTCCTACGGTTCAAGTTGGTGATCCATTTACCGAAAAGTTGCTTCTTGAGGCGTGTTTGGAGCTTTTCAAAACGGATTACGTTGTCGGTATTCAAGATATGGGTGCTGCAGGTCTAACCTCAAGTGCATTTGAAATGGCAGGGCGTTCGGGCAGCGGTATGATCATGAATTTGGACAAAGTTCCTGCTCGAGAAGAGGGGATGATGCCGTATGAGTTTATGCTCTCTGAATCTCAAGAGCGTATGTTGATTTGTGCTCGCAAAGGGACAGAACAAGCGATCATCGATATATTCGAAAAATGGGATCTTGATTGTGCGGTTATCGGTGAGGTAACGGGCACTGGCAATATGGAACTTTTTTGGCATGGTGAAAAATGTGCAGAAATTCCGGTTGATCCTGTGAGTGAAGAAGCTCCAGTACTTGACCGCCCGGTCAGCCGTCCGACCTATTTGGATGAGATTGCAAAAGTTACCTTGGCTGATTTTGATACAGTAGACAATCAAACAGCATTTGAAAAACTCATTTCTTCTATGGAAGTGGTTGATAAAGGGTGGATTTATCAGCAATACGATTCGATGGTACAAACCAATACGATAAAAAAAGGCGGAGAGCTTGATGCATCCGTTATCCGTATTAAAGAAAATGGTGTTGCTTTGGCGATGAGTGCCGATTGTAACGTCCGTTTCTGTTACATCGATCCATATGCCGGAGCAGCAGCAGCTGTTATCGAAAGCGGTCGAAATGTTGCGATGAGTGGGGCAACTCCTAAAGCCGTTACTGATTGTCTCAACTACGGAAACCCTGAGAATCCTGAGGTTATGTGGCAATTTGCTCAAGGGTGCTTGGGGATTAAGCAGGCATGTTCTGAGCTTAATACTCCGGTTATCGGCGGGAATGTATCGCTTTATAATGAAACCAATGGAAAATCGGTATTCCCAACACCTGCCATCGCAATGGTTGGTATCAATGAGGATCAAAACAATGTGTTACTTTCAACGTTTCAAAAAGAGGGAAATACGCTTTATCTCGTAGGTGAGAGCCGTAGTGAGTTTGGTGGATCACTTTATATGAAAGAGCTATGCGGAACGGTTGCTGGGACGATTCCTGCAATGGATTATGATAAAGAGCGTGCCCTTTGGAATCTCGTTATTGAGGCGAATAAAAAAGGTCTTCTCTCTTGTGCAAAAGATTGTAGTGCCGGTGGTGTGGCAATTGCATTGGCAAAAATGGCGTGCGTCAGTTCAAAAGGGATTGTAGCAACCATGAGCATTACGGACAGCCGTGATATTTTTGCAGAGAGTATGTCCCGAGCAATCATCGAAGTAGCCCCTGAAAACTGCGCTGCGTTCGAAGCGATGTTGGGTGATTTGAAGTCTGAGAAAATCGGAACGATTGGCGGAGATGTGTTTGCGCTGAATGATGTAAAAATGAATCTAGCTGATATGCAAGAAGTGTATTACACGACTTTTGGGAAAGTGATCGAAGGAGATTTGTAAGCTATGTAAGCCTTCCCATTCTCACGAGCGGGAAGGATAAATGATACTATCAATTCAAGGATTAACTGTGTTTAAAGTAGGTCATGTATTAATAATCATTTTATGTTGTCTCTCATATTATGGAAACCCAAACTTATTATTACCATTAGGACTAATAGCAATAACAATAATTCATGCGCTAATAAATTCAAAAGTTAAAGATAATTAAAGCAACTATTGTAACTAAAAGAGACGAAATTATAAATTACCTTTTAACGGCTAAATACTCTATCGTTCCCACTTTCCAAGTGCTAATACATACAATAACTGACTAATCCAAGCCCTTAAACTCAGGAAAGTAGGAGAGATAGAAGTCGCTACAATAATTTTCATATTAAAATAAGGAAAATAAATGCAAAGTTTTATTGTTGGAGTAATAATAATTGCAATAATCGCATATATTATTTTTGTTAGCCGAAGAAAAAAACTTTATAAAGCAATTGAAGAAATAACATCTGAAAAATCCGAGTCAATCGTTATAAAACAATCATTTGAGCAAATCACACGTACAATACAATCTTTATTTAAAAAAATAATTTTAACTGGCGAGACCATACTTTTTGAATACAACTCAAATTTATTTATTGTTGTACCAATCAGCAAAAAAGAAGTACTAATAAGTTTAGCACCATCAGATGATGAAGTAGAACATTTTATTAAGTTAGAAGATGAAATTATTACTTCTAAAAATATACAAATTAATGAGAGTGATTTTATAGCAAAAATCCAACATATTATTGAAAAATTAAATAAGGCGAAGTTAGATTATCTAGATATAAATTATGTTTATTCGAATTCTTTGATGGGTGATACTGTATTAACTTTTGAAATGGATAATGAAGAAAATTTCTCACTTATTTTTGAGAGCACTGAAGATATGCAAATAGCGTTAGATTTAATCAATTATAAAATAAATATTATTCCAACTAATGAGAATGAAGAATATTTTAAATCGTTAGGTTTAGATGAACTTTTAATTAATTTAAAAAAAATGCTATTTGAAGATTTTATAAATCAATATGAGCTTAATAGAGATCAAATGGAAGCAATTTATAGTTGGAAAGAAAATAATGATGAAAAAAGTAGAGATAAAAAAATAAAAAACTTTAACGGCTACAGTTTAAGTTTTATGAATATAGGCGGAGATTTATCAGCTATTCTCATAGAAGAAAATGAAGAAGAAATAGATGGAATACAGCATTAAAATAAAAGAGAAATAAATGTCAAACGTAATTACACCTTCACACAATATTGACCCAAGTAAAATTCAATTAGCTATAGACAAATTAAACGAGCTTGAAAAAACAAATCAAAAGCTAAGATTAGAGTTGATGAAATTATCTGTTACTGGTGGTTTTGATGCTGTTTATACAGAGATGATAAACAGAGGTTTGCTTCCATGAAATTTATCGTCTACTGCTTCTAAGCTCATCTAACAATATTTGACTGTTTTTATACTGATCTTTAAAAAATACAAACAGTTTGTCGTAATCACTATTTTTTTCGACGAGAGATAATGAAGTGCTGTCAAGTATGGGAGCATTGAGATTATAAGTAGATAACAATTCGATGTATTCTTGTCTATCTTCGTTGCTAATGATAATGGGTAAGAATCCATTTTTTAGTAAAGGGATATTGGCTATTAGGCGAGCTAATCGACCGTTGCCATCGAAAAAAGGGTGGATAGAGCTAAAAGCAATGTGCATATCGGTATAAGATGTCACACATTCATCAAAGGTCGTGAGAGGTTTGGAAGTGTTACCAAACTCTTTAAAAAAAAGTCCCATAAGGTGGTTCATGTCGTTTGGCATGGGATAATAAGCGTGTTCTAGTTTTTCATTTTTTTTGATATACCGTCCATTTGGTTCGACCTTGTATTCACCAATAGGGCACATAATATCAAGAATAATGGCTGTTTGAACGGCTTTATGGAGAAGAAAAATATCGTCTGGATTAAGGGTATTTTTCGTAATTAATTCATAAATAATATCGATTGCTTTAGCGTGTCCAACGATATCAGTATGTTCGACAATAGACTTCCCTTTGATGGTGAGTCCTTGTTCGATAATAAAAGCAGTATCACCCAATGAAATGGTATTTCCCTCGATCGCATTTGATCGATAGGTCCATTCAATTTTTAGTCGATCTTTGAGTGTTTTGGCTTGCGCTTTACTTAAAGATTCGAGGGTATTTTCAGGTATCAAAATTTACTCTTTCAATCTCTCAATTTTAGCACCTAATAGGCGTAATTTTCCCTCTAAGTCTTCATACCCACGATCAAGATGATAAATACGATGAACGTTTGTTGTTCCCTCTGCTGCCATTGCTGCAAGGACAAGAGCGCTTGATGCGCGTAAATCCGTTGCCATTACATCTGCACCAAATAAAGGTGTTTCACCTATAACAGTTGCTGTGTGACCGTTTAGCATAATGTCCGCACCCAAACGTTGAAGCTCGCTGACGTGCATAAAACGATTTTCAAATAAGCGTTCTTCGATGATGCTTGTACCGCTTGCGAGGGTTGCAAGGGCTAAAAATTGTGCTTGCATATCGGTTGGAAATGCAGGATATTCTTGGGTGATGATGTGGACGTGTTTTAGTTTTTCGGCTGGATGAATGGTCATGGTTGTATCAGTTATATCAATCTTGCAACCCATTTGTTCCAGTTTTGCGGTTACCGCATCGAGATGATCGTGACGTACATTTTCAAGGGTGATGGTTGAACCAGTTATGGCTCCTGCACACAAATACGTTCCTGCTTCAATACGGTCAGGGATGATTTCAAAATCAACCATATCAATGGTTTTACCGCCCGTACCGATGATGGTGAGTTCCGATGTGCCAATACCTGTGATGTCGATACCGCTGTCGCGTAAGATTTCGCACAGTTGGACGACTTCAGGCTCTTTTGCACAGTTGACAAGAACAGATTTTCCGTGAGCCAGTGCGGCTGCCATGACGACATTTGCCGTTCCGGTTACGGTGATTTTATCGAAAATAATGTGTGCGCCTTGGAGACCCTCAGGTGCAACGGCGTGGACGTATCCTGCATGGATGGTGATCGTAGCACCCATTTGCTCCATCGCTTTGAGGTGTAGATCAATAGGACGCTGACCGATAGCACATCCTCCCGGAAGAGAGACTTCACAGTGGCCGAAACGAGCCAGTAATGGACCTAGAACAAGGATTGAAGCGCGCATGGTTTTGACAATATCATAGTTTGCCATCGTATCGTTTACGCTCGAAGTGTCCATGGTAAGTATGTGATCTTCAAGAGTGTAAGATGCGCCAAGGTTACCTAGAAGTTTTAGAAGCGTTTTGATGTCTACAACTTCTGGCATGTTGCTGACCGTGAGCTTATTGTGCGCTAAAAGCGTTAGGGTAATGAGAGGCAATGCTGCATTTTTTGCACCTGAAATAGTGACAGTTCCGCTAAGTTTGGTAGGGCCTTGAATTTGTAAATAGTCCATAAAAATTCCCTAAGGTAAAAAAGTTTGATATTATAAGGTAATGTTGTTGAAAGTGCTATAATTTTAAGAAAAGAAGGAGATACCGTGAGCTCAGCCCTTGACCGCTTAAAAAATCTGACCGCGCAGATCTCCAGTTATGAGTTAGAGCGTAAAAATAACCTTAAAACTGTGGAAGAGTTATATACCAAACTCGCTATTTTTAATAAAGTGGAAAATTTTAGTGATTTATTTGAGTTTAAAGCAATTAATCTTTCTGGTATTTCATTGGGTGATGAAGATTTGGGTGCAATAAAAGAGGGAAAATACGCTCAGATTATCGGGATATTGTATGATGGACAGGCTAAAGTAAAAAATAAAAATATTTCACTTGCGTATTACGGCCGTGCTGAAAAAGTGGGGGATGAACGCAAAAAAGATATTATCACCTTTATTTTGGGATGGAGATTTGAGAAAAGTTTTCGTACGTTAGAGCATTATCATAATTTGATGGGGCAAATAAAAAATCTACCTCGCGAGGAAGAATGCTAGTTTTTTTGGATACTGAAACAACAGGGTTGGAAATTAGTGATCGCATCTGTGCGATTGGCTTTATTCACGAGGATGAGGTTCATTATGAACGGATAAATCCAATGAAAAAAATCCCTCCATCGGCATCGGCTATCCATCATATCACGAATGAGATGGTGAAAGATGCTCCTGTTTTTGCTGTATCAAAAAGTCTTGAAAAACTTATCGAACTCAATACTCTTGAAACCATTTTAGTGTCCCATAATTCTCCTTTTGATTTGGCTATGCTGCAAAAAGAGGGGATAACGTGGCAGGGGAAGACGATCGATACACTCAAATGTTCTAAAGCACTGATGGATGATTTAGATGGGTATAGTTTGCAGTATTTACGCTATGAACTCCGGCTGTATCGACATGAAGCGGAATTTTTTAATGACTATGGTGTGGATATCACTCCTCATCATCCCCTCAGCGATGCTTTGCATGCCAAAATGATTTATGAATATCTTCTTGATTTGGCGGATGAGGAAGAACTGGTTGCCATGTCGCAAAGTCGTCTCCTTCTCACACGTCTTCCTTTTGGTAAATACGCTAAAAAACGCATTGAAGAGATGGCATTAAAAGACCCTGCGTATTTGAAGTGGATGCTGGAAAGTCTAATGGATCTGGATGAGGATTTGCGTTACAGCATTGAATATTATTTGCGCAACTCAGTGTAAGCTGCGCGGCTGTTTTTGAATTACGTTTACGTTCTTTTCAGAGTTAATAAACAGTCGAGATTTAATCAGTAAAGTTGATATTTTTCTATTTCTTCATCGCTAATATCGATAATACTGCGCTTGCGTAAATCTTCAATGACTTTTGGATCACAATCCACATCTTTTGGCCATTCGCGCGTATAACCATCAAGCGTGTTTTTGGTCGTTGCATCGATGCCGATAAAGGGGTGAAGCCAAATGTCTCGTTGCGCATCAATGTTGTTGACAGTACGCCAAACGAGCATGTAGGGGTTTTCAACATCGTTGTTGTGCTCATCCACAAATACCACTACACGGAGATGATTTTTCAGTGGTGAGAGTGCATCAAAAAGCGTTCTTGCAGAGGTGGTTTTGGTGTACTGAATTACGGTTATAGGATTGGCGGTATGGGTCATGTACTGTTTGAGGGCAATGATGTTTGGGATGAGTGCTGATGCGCGTTCATACAGGACTTCATCGCTTACCACTTCGCATGTTTTTGGTTTGATCTCTCCTGTAGCATCCACTCCCAATTTTCCACCTACAAGGGTTTCATAGCTGGAGTGATCGAGTGCGTCAATAATACCGCTGGTGATGAGAATCGATGACGTGGAGAGACGATTGAGAATATGTTCAGTGAGCGCCCAATAGTCAGTGAGTGCAGGAGCGTCTTCTTCTACAAAAAGAGCATGTTTCACAAAACTCATCTGTCCCACTCCCCAAAATGCGTGCATGATTTGTTGCGCGTGACCTTTGAAGCGGGTTTTGAGTTTGGCAAGAATGAGATTGTGAAAGACACCGTTTTCGGGCATGTGATAATCAATCAGATCGGGAGCTGTGGTTTGGAGTAACGGAAGGAATATCCGCTCCGTCGCCCATCCCATGTATTTGTCTTCCAATGGCGGTTTTCCTACAACGGTGGCTTGGTAGATAGGAGATTTGCCCGTAGTGATAGCACTTATTTCCAATACGGGATAGAGTTCTTGCGGAGTGTAATATCCTGTATGATCGCCAAAAGGCCCTTCGATGCGAAGATTGCTTGGATCAACAAACCCCTCGATGACAATGTCCACGTCGTGCGGAATGTAAATGTCGTTGGTGATGGATTTAACTATCTTGGCATTTTGCTTTCGTACAAATCCGTAGAGCATGAGCTCGAACATACCATAAGGCATGGGTGCTTGTCCGCACCAAATGTAGAGGGGATGACCTCCGATGGCGATGGAAACAGGCATTTTTTTACCCGCTTCACGGTACTGGTCAAAAAAGCATGAAGAATCTTTGTGGATTTGCCAGTGCAAGCCTAGATGATGTTCGTCGTATTTTTGGAGACGGTACATTCCTAGATTTTGCATTTTCCCGTCTAAGCTTTGGGTATAGACTTGTCCCATCGTGATAAAAGGTCCTCCGTCTTCACTCCATGTAGTGAGTATGGGCAAACGCTCCAGCGATGCATTCGCACCTTCGTAGATAATACTTTGGCACTCTCCTCTTTTTTTACTGCGTTTTGGAGGGACATTTTTAAGATCAAACAGTTGAGAGAGCATCGACATTTTTCCCATAAAACCTTCGGGAGGTTTCATGTGCAAAAGGGTACGGATTTCATTCGCTATGGCGTCAGGATGGTTTCCAAAAATCCACTCCGTAATCTCAAAATTGGCAAACATATTCATGAGTACGGGCATCTCATAAACCTTACCGTTTTTTTGGTCTATGGGATGCGTGAAAAGGAGGACTTTAGGGCTTGCGAGTTTGGCTTCTACGTAGGCTACATGGGGAATTTCGAGGAAAACGTCCAAAGGCTCATCAATGATTTTGAGCCAGTCGCGTTTTTTTAACTCTTCGAGTAGGGATTGAAGTGTGCTCATTGTCCTAAACCTTTAGGCTAAAAAAGCAGTTTTAAACTGCTGTGCATCCAGCGATGTAATACCGATTTCGGTAAAAAAATCGAGTATTGGGAGTTCTTTGGCGTAGGTTGAGTTGAAATCAGCGTTAAAGCACGTCATAGTTGCACGAAGAATATCATCCATCAAGAGAGACTCTTCAGCACCGGTATACTCGTAATAATACTCCATCGATTCAAGCGGAAATTCGTGGATAAAACGGATAGCTTCACGTACGGAGGTGGTAAAGTTCTCACAGATTTGGGTGTTGGTATGATAAAACGTCTTGTTTACGAAAATATCCAGTGCACTAAAGTTGGCAAAACCGGCGTTGGCAGCATCCAAATAAAGAACTTCCATCCCCTTATGCATTGCTTCCACTCCTTCAAAATTGTAAAAATAGAGCCATCCTGCATCAGCTCCTTCTTGCATGTAGTGTAAATGCTCAAAACCGTTAGGGACAAAGGTAATTTGTTCGCGCTGAACGTTTACCCCTTTTTGAGCGTAAAAACGGCGAATGATCTCAAATCCAATAGCATTTGTCGTGTCATTCGAAACTGGAGTGGTTACGGTGATATGTCCGCCATTTAAGAGTTTGTCATAAGATGATGCTTTAAGTAGTACACCGCCTTGTGTCTCGAAAAACATCCCAAGAGAGAGAAAATTCTCATTAAACTGTTCTATTAGATGAAGGGGCTCGTTAGTGGCAAATTCGATTGTACCGTTGAGCACTTCCTTCAAACCGTCATAATGTTCATCAGGTTCAATGAGTTCAAATTCAATGCCGTTGCGCTCAAAAATTCCCTCACGAAGAGCGATAATAAACGGAAGATGATCTGGGTTTAAAAACCATTCGATAGCGAGAGAAAGTTTCATAGGTTCATTCCTTGTTAGAGTTGAAGGGTAGGATATTCTTTAATCGGTATAACATCCGCCTGCTTTATGATTGATGGGCCCGCGACCTTGACCCAGTGAAGGGGCATAACGGATAGCTTCGGTAATGAATCGTTTAGAGCGCTCAATGGCTTCTTCGAGTCCCAATCCCAATGCAAGGTTGGCGGCAATTGCGGAGGAGAATGAGCATCCTGTACCGTGTTGATTGGTGGAATCGATAAGTTCTGAGGTAAATATTCTTTTTTGATGACCAAAATAGAGCAGGTCAGCGCTAATGGCATTCATTACATGATTTTTGATCAAAACAGGTGCCGGATGTGCAATCAGAGTTTGAAGTGAATCGGTATCACCGCTTTTGTATCCAAAAAGTTGGTAGGCTTCGTGTAGATTTGGGGTGCTTAGTGTTACGATGCGGGAGAGTTCACGCAATGCATCAATAGCATCAGGTTTAAGAAGATTGGAACCCACTTTTGAAACACAAACGGGATCAAGGACGATGGGGATATCAAGCGGATCAATGAGTTCGGTTATCATGCGGATGATGTCGGTATCGTAGAGCATTCCAATTTTGATGGCAGCCACGTCAAAATCACTTAAGACGCTGTTGATCTGTTCTTTTATGAAATCAACAGGGAGAGGAAAGATGGATTGGACGCCTGTCGTGTTTTGAGCAGTGAGGACAGTGATGGCAGAGGCTCCAAAGACACCGAATGCCTCGAAAGTTTTTAGATCGGCTTGTATTCCTGCTCCGCCACTGCTGTCAGAACCTGCAATCGTTAATACTACTTTCATTGTGACACTCCCCTTAAATTATTATCACAATTTTAAAGAAAGAGAGAAAAATTTCGTAGGGATTTTGTGTCGTTTCATCTTTTGAAGCAATGGCAAAGCTTTGAGAGGGTATTCTTATAACAAATATAAACAGTACTATTTTTAGATAAAGCAGAAAACCTTGAAAAAAACCATAAGCTCACTATGGGCACCTTATGATCACAAATCAATACAGATAAAATCGGTCATGTGGCGACTTATGATTCCTCTGAGCCTTTTGATTGTAGTGTGTATCCTTGGCACTGGAATATTAGTATATCAGCTGCATCAGCATTCTCTTTATGATACGTCCACTAGAAATGTGAATGAATTAACACACGATATGGAAGTACTTTTGAATGAACAATCCTCTGGGATGCTATTGGCCATTACCTCAATGGCAAGTGATCCTCGGGTAATTGAAGCGTTACGTGAACGAAATTCTCAAAAACTTCTGATGGAATGGCAAGAGATTTTCGAGACCATGAAAAAGCAAAATCATTTAACGCATTTTTATTTTATGGATAAAGATCGAGTGTGTCTGCTGCGAGTCCATAAGCCTGCTAAAAAAGGGGATGTGATTGATCGTTTCACGACGATGCAGGCAAAGTGGAGTCGAAAAAAAGCATGGGGTCTTGAAATTGGACCTTTGGGAACTTTGACATTGCGTGTGGTAGTCCCGGTTATCGTCAACAATGAACTTATTGGATACATTGAGCTGGGTAAAGAGATCGAAGACGTACTCCAAAGTTTACATTCTCAATCCAATGTCCATTTGATGATGGTGCTGCACAAATCGTATCTCAAGCAAACTCAGTGGGAAGATGGGATGGCGATTTTAGATCGTGAAGGAGATTGGAATCTTTTAAAGAATAATGTGGTGATTTATTCTTCTTTTAAAAATACTCCTAAAGAGATTATGTCACTTTGTGATTCCAAAACGGGATTGACGTATAAATACGACGATGCCAAAGAGATTTCTTCGCAGGGAAGCACGTATCGTGTCTCCGTATCCGCACTTAAAGATGTTTCGAGAAAAGAAGTGGGTAACTTGATTATCGTTAATGACATTACCAATGAGAATCTGGAGTTTTTTGATGCGATGAGTATTGCTGGTCTGATAGGCCTTGGAATTATTGTCGTGATCGTCGGATTGATTTATCTTCTTCTTCGCCGTACGGATGAGTGGATTAAAGATCAGCAGCAGCATCTTGTAGAGAGTCAAAATCGGCTAGAACAGCTCGCTCAGCATAGCCGAAGTATCGCCTGGGAAGTGAATGAACACGGGATGTATACGTATGTGAGTGATGTTGTTTATGATGTGTTGGGATACGATACTGACGAGTTAATCGGAAAATATTTTTATGATCTCCATCCAAGCAGCGGACGAGATGACTTCAAGCAAGCTGCAATGGAAGTATTTGCACGTAAAGAAGCTTTTTCTAATCTCAGAAACCAAGTGATAAGCAAAGAAGGAATGGTTATTTGGCTCATGACCAATGGACTTCCTATTCTTGCGGATGATGGAAGATTGTCGGGGTATCGGGGAATCGATATTGACATTACTCAATGGCAAAAAGCAGAAGAACAGATTAATCAGCTCGCATTTTTTGATTCATTGACAGGACTGCCTAATCGAGCGCTCTTGATCGATCGGCTCCATCAGGCTATGGCTCTTGGAGATCGAAATGGTGAGTTTTGTGCATTGGTTTTTATTGACTTGGATAATTTTAAAACTCTTAATGATACACTAGGACATAGTGTGGGTGATAATTTGCTTAAGCAATCGGCACAGCGTCTTGTTAAGTGTATCCGTGAAGGAGACAGTGCCGCTCGACTGGGCGGAGATGAGTTTGTGGTTCTCCTTTCGAATCTGGGAATCGACGAATCTCATGCCGCTATCTCAAGCCGATTGGTTGGCGAAAAAATCTTGACGGTGTTCAATGAAGTGTACCAGCTTGATGAACTCACCTATCACTCTACGGCGAGTATTGGTATTTCCTTGTTTAGAGGAGATGAGATGAGTGCAGATGAGCTGATGAAGCAAGCGGATTTGGCAATGTATAAATCCAAAGAAGCAGGGCGAAATACCTTACGCTTTTTTGATCCAAAAATGGAAACTTCTCTTCGGGCGCGAACTCTTTTGGAAGAGGAGATTCGTCAAGGAATTCAGCAAGAACAGTTTGAGCTTTATTATCAGCCACAGGTCTATTCCGATGGTCGAGTGTATGGAGCTGAAGCCTTGGTTCGATGGAATCATCCGATTCGAGGCGTCGTCTCACCTGCTGAGTTTATCCCGATTGCAGAAGAGACAGGACTTATCTTGCCTTTGGGTACATGGATACTCAGACGTGCATGCAGACAAATTTCACAGTGGAGTACGCAGGAAATGTTTGAAAATTTGACCATTGCGGTCAATGTCAGTGCCCGTCAGTTTTCTCAGAGCGATTTCGTGAATACTGTTTTGATGGCACTGGAGGAAAGCGGTGCAAATACCAAGCGTTTGAAGCTAGAGCTTACAGAGAGTCTCTTGGTTCAAAATGTCGAAGGGGTGATTGAAAAAATGGATTGTCTTAAATCGCATGGCATTCGATTTTCTTTGGATGATTTTGGAACAGGATATTCATCGCTTTCGTATCTTAAACGGTTACCTCTTGATCAGCTTAAAATCGATCAAAGTTTTGTCCGCGATATCTTAGTCGATTCCAATGATGCGATTATCTGCAAATCGACCATTGCACTGTCGGAGAGTATGGGACTTTCTGTTATTGCTGAGGGTGTTGAGAGCAAAGAACAGCTGGATGCTTTGAACCAGCTGGGATGCCGTGCGTATCAGGGGTATTGGTTTAGCCGTCCGTTGAATCTTGAAGCGTTTGAAGCCTATCAAAAAAGTTTAATCTTAGGTAAAGAGGCACTATGAATCCTTTGAAAATTAAGATCATTTTTATCTTAAGTCTTCTCATCCTGGCTGTTGTTTCGACAATGACTGCTTATGGATTGATGCATGAGAAAAAAGAGAATGATCGGCGGTTGAGTGAAGCGTATGAGCATGTTCATTTAACCTACAACGAAACTATAAAGGATACCATTCATTTTTATCAAGCCAGAGCGGAAGCTAATTTTCGCTCTCCAGGAGTGCTAAAAGCATTTTATGAGGGAAATCACACTGCTTTGTATGAACTGATGAAGCCTCGCTGGGAAGTGATGCAGCATGAAAATCCTTCGTTGGTTGTCATGCAGTTCCATCAAGCCAACGGCAAATCTCTTTTACGTCTTCATCAGCCTGAAATGTACGGAGATAAAATCGCTACTGAGCGCCCGATGGTAGCCTATGCTCATGCGAATACTCAAAATGTTTCAGGATTTGAAGAAGGGCGTCAAGGTTTGGCATTTCGTGTGCTCATTCCTGTCTTTGATCAGGGTATTTATATCGGTTTAATCGAGTTTGGTATTGCCACTCCCTATTTTACAGATAAAATCCGGCGTTTTACGGGATATGATGCTTTTTTCTTTGTTAATAAAAGTATTTTAGGTCATTTTGGAGAATTTCGAAAATCAGTAACGATTGGTCAAAATTTTGGTGTTGATATCCCTCTCTCTGATGAATCTTTTTTACAGCACTATGCACAATTGCATGTAAAACTTCAAAATGATGTTATAACCTACGATCATCAAGCGTATGAGGTCAATGTTCTTCCCATCAAAGAGTATCGCTCTCGGCCCATTGGAGCGATTATGTTTGTGCGGACTACAGACGATTTTTCGGTTCACATGCGCCACACGATCGTTGCTTCAGGACTTATTGCTCTTCTTTTAATATTTATTATGGGACTGATCGTTGATCGGATTTATTCGTTTGTTACCGCAAAAATGAGTTTTCAAGAACGTTATGCTCAAATGATTCTCGATTCGGTCCCCGCTCCCGTGATCGTCACCGATGGTAAGAGTCTTATTGCTGCCAGTGATGCATTTTTACAATACTTTCATTTTGAGACGCTTGAAGCATTCAAGCATGAGCATCAGTGTGTTTGTGAATATTTTGAAGAAGGTGATACGGATGAATATCTGATGCCGATGCGTAACGATCAGCGTTGGACTGAGTTCATGCTTGAACATCCGCATAAAACGCATAAAGCAAAAATAACGATTGACGGCGTTTGCACGATTTTTGAAGTAAGAATCTCGGTCTTAAATCTCAATGATACGCTTCGTTATGTTGTTATATTTAACGATATTTCATGCATGCAGCAGCAAAGTATGAGTGACCCCTTGACGGGTGCTGCCAATCGGCTGTATTTTAGCATGGTCTATTCGCATGCGATCAATGTTGCACGACGCACTGGAAAACCGTTGACACTCATCTTTATTGATATCGACCATTTTAAAAAGGTAAATGATATGTATGGTCATTTAGTTGGGGATGTTGTGCTGAAACGAATTGCACAGATCGTGACTAATCGGATTCGTAACAGTGATATATTTTCCCGCTGGGGTGGAGAAGAGTTTGTTCTTCTCCTTCCTGATACAAGCCTTGATGAGGCTATCGGTGTCGCAAACAGTCTAAAAGAAGCCATTTATTTCGAAGAATTTGACAAAGCAGGATCAATAACTTGCTCATTTGGGGTTGCTATTTTAGACGAAAGTGAAACAGGTGAGGATCTTTTAAAACGTGCTGATGAAAAACTCTACGAAGCCAAAGAAACAGGGCGTAATAGAATCGTTTTTTGATGAAACTTTGCTTTATCTTTTTAAGTAAAACATAGTATTATCACGATAAATAAACAAATAAATAGTTCAAGGGGGATTTAATGGAGTCAATCGACATTTTCCCATGGGACAATCATTTTAATACCGGTCTCTCACTGGTAGATGAACAGCATTATCGGCTTGTTGAATTGCTCAATCAGTTGGCCCGTGCGGTTGCTTTTAAGTCCGATGATTTCCAACTTAATCAAATTTTTGATGAACTTTTGGACTATACGGTCTATCACTTCAAGACAGAAGAAGCAATCTGGGAAAAATATTTTACCAATGAAAACATGCTAGAAGATCATATAGCGGTGCATCAAGAGTTTATTGACACTATTGTGCGATTAAAAGCAGAGCAAAGTGAACGTTCAAGTATCGAAATTGCTGAAGAAACATTATCTTTTTTGGCACGATGGCTCGCTTCTCATATTCTCGAAACGGATCGATCAATGGCGTACATCGTCTTAGCTCTCGAAGAGGGACTGGATATGGACACCGCAAAAGAGCATGCCGCGAAGAGCATGAGCGGTTTCACCCGAACACTGATCGATCTTATTTTATCCATTTATGAAACCTTGTCTACGAATACATTGCAGTTGATGTATGAAATCCGACAACAAAAGACACTGGAAATAGAAAAGTCTGAACTTGAAACCAAGCTTCATATCCGTGAAGAATACCAACGTACTATTTTAAATAACTTTCCTTTTTTAATGTGGCTAAAAGATGCACAGGGACGATATTTAGTCGTTAATGATGCTTTTGTAAAAGCATGCGGCCAAGCTTCTGCTAATGAGTTGGTTGGTAAAAATGACTTCGATATTTGGCCTCTTGATTTAGCACAGTTGTATTGCGATGATGATGATCGTGTTATGCAAAGCGGGATAAGTAAAAATATTGAAGAACCAATAGAGGTTGACGGAAATAGGATTTGGTTTGAAACGTATAAATCTCCGATTCTTCTTGATGGAAAGGTGATGGGAACCGTTGGATTTGCGCGCGACATTACCCAGCGTAAACTATCAGAATCGGATCTTATAGAATCTAAGAATCTTTTAGCAACCATCATAGATGCTATGCCTATTCGAATATTTTGGAAGGATTTTCAGTCGAATTATTTGGGGTGTAATAGCCTGTTTGCAAATGATTCCGGATTATCGAATGCCTCAGAACTGATAGGAAAAAATGACTATCAGATGGGATGGTCGGCGCAAGCAGATCTTTATCGGGCTGATGATCTTAAGGTAATGCAAAATGGAAAAAGTAAACTTTTTTATGAAGAGCCTCAAACGACACCTGAAGGTAATACCATTTGGTTGAGTACGTCAAAAGTACCGATCAAAAATCATGATGGTGAAGTTATTGGAGTCATAGGGGCGTATGAGGATATCACCGCACGAAAAGATGCTGAATCTAAAGTTCGTCTTGCGGCAAACGTCTTTGCTCATTCTCGTGAGGGTATTTTGATTACGTCGGACGATGGTACGATAATCGATGTCAACAGTGCCTTTAGTCGTATAACCGGATACTCTCTAGATGAGGTCGTTGGAAAAAAGCCAAGTCTTTTGAAGTCCGGTCGTCAAGGTGATGATTTTTATCGTGATTTATGGACCAGTTTGTCGAAAAAAGGGCATTGGTATGGCGAGGTATGGAATCGTCGTAAAAATGGTGAAATATATGCTGAGCTGTTAACCATCAGTACTATTTTCCAAGAAGATGGTGATGTAAAAAATTATGTGGCACTTTTTTCAGATATCAGTAAGATCAAAGATCATGAAAAACATCTCGAACATATTGCACATTATGATGCACTCACCGGTCTTGCCAACCGTGTTCTCTTAAGCGATCGTTTAGAACAAGCGATGATGCAGACATCAAGACGCGGTGGGCATTTGGCGGTCGCGTATCTCGATTTAGACGGTTTCAAAGTGATTAATGATCGCTATGGACACGAAGCAGGAGATCAGTTATTAATGGCTATTTCTGCGAGCATGAAGCTTTCTTTGCGAGAGGGCGATACGCTTGCACGATTAGGTGGCGATGAATTTGTAGCTGTATTGATGGATCTCGAGGACTTTGAATCAAGTGTACCAACCCTTACCCGCTTGCTTCATGCTGCGAAACAGCCTATGGTGTATGGTGAGTCGGTACTTGAAGTTTCTGCTAGTTTGGGAGTGACCTTTTATCCACAGCTGGACGAGATAGAAGCTGATCAGTTGTTACGACAAGCCGACCAAGCGATGTACCAAGCTAAGCAAGCGGGGAAAAATCGTTTTCATCTTTTTGATGCCCAGCAAGATTTCAGTGTTCGAGCGCATCATGAAAACATAGAGGAAATTCGTCATGCACTTAATGAAGAGCAGTTTGTCCTCTACTACCAGCCAAAAGTGAATATGCATACAGGCGAGATTATAGGTGTTGAAGCACTTATTCGTTGGCAGCATCCAACACAGGGGATCTTACCTCCAATCGCATTTTTGCCGGTGATCGAAGACCATCTACTGGCAATCGATGTGGGTGAATGGGTTATTACTACGGCACTCAAGCAAATTGATACATGGCAATCCATGGGTCTATCTATCAAAATCAGTGTCAACATTGGCGCACGTCAATTGCAAGAAATCGATTTTCTTGAGCGATTAAACGTTATTTTGCGATTGCATCCCAATGTCTCACCTTCAATGATTGAACTCGAAGTATTAGAAACCAGTGCTCTCGAGGATATGAGTAAAATTTCGAGGATTATGAGTGAATGTAAAAAGATAGGGATAGATTTTGCTTTGGATGATTTTGGTACGGGTTATTCTTCGTTGACGTATCTCAAACATCTGCCTGTTTCTCTTTTAAAAATCGATCAAAGTTTTATACGTGATATGCTTTATGATCCTGATGATTTAGCGATTTTAGAGGGAGTTCTAGGGTTAGGAACTGCATTTCGTCGCGATGTCATTGCCGAGGGAGTAGAGACACTTGAGCACGGGAAAATGTTATTACAGCTGGGTTGTGAGCTAGCCCAAGGGTATGCGATCGCCCGCCCAATGCCTGCAGATGAACTACCGTCTTGGACATTATCATGGAAGAGCGATCCTTCTTGGCTCAATCGAAAAAGTATCGGTCGTGATGAGGTTCAGCTTCTTTATGCTACTGTCGAGCACAGTGCATGGGTTAATGAAGTTGAAATGTTTCTAAAAGACGGTTATTCAATTCCTCCTGATCTGCATCCTGATGAATGCCGTTTTGGTGAATGGCTCAATTCTAAAAAGAGTGAAAAATTTAGTATTGATCCCGCTTTTTTGATTATTAAAACAATCCATAATGAGATTCATGAATTAGCAGCCCAATTGTGTGGTCTAAAAAATGGTGCATGTGATGAAGAAGCGTTAGCCGGCATACCGAAACTGTGCATGCTCAGAGATTCGTTGAATGAAGAGTTGCTGCAGTTGGTCGGAGAATAACTCGAAGATAATACCGTCTACTTTTAACAATGAATACGTATCTCTATTCTTGAAGCATTTTGATTAGATCATTGATGTTGAGTTCTCGAATGATGAGATCTATCCCTTCCATGGGATGATTGAGCTTTTTCTTATAACTTTTAATTTTCTCTAACGAATAGCTTCCGACAACGAAATCATCACCAAAAACACGAAAAATATGCTCACTTGAGAGAACTTTCAACAGTTTTTCCGAAATAGTCTGAATGAGCATACTTCCTGAATGCCATCCATGCTGCGTGTTATAGTTGGACATCCCTTTTATTTCAATCAAAAGATAGTGGCTGTAGAAAACATCGGGAATCATATTGTTAACAATCATGTGCAAATATGCTTCATTGTATACACCCGTCAGCTGATCTTTAAAGTAGTAGGAAAATCGGGCACGCTCCATGGGGGTAATGGGAACTTGTGATGCTACGGCATCTCCATCTATGTTTTGTAATGCTAAAACGGCTGCATCAACGACACGAGGATGATACCAGATACCTTTGTATCGGACGATTTCTTCGATGGCACTGGTCATGGTTCGACGTGGTTGGTAAATACGGTTGCTGGTCATGGCATCGATGGCATCTGCTACGATCATGATATGGGAAGCGAGGGAAATATCATCGCCCATCAATCCTTGAGGGTACCCAGAACCATCGTATTTTTCATGGTGACAGCGAATAATTTCTGCCAAAGGGCGATAATAGGAAATGCGGTTGAGCATCTGATATCCCGTAGTTAGATGAGATTTTATCAGTTCATATTCACTGTTATCGAGTCGTCCCGGTTTGAGTAATATAGAGTCCGGTACGACGATTTTACCAATATCGTGCAAGATTGATGCCTCATAGAGCTGCGAACGCTGATCAATATCCATCCCAATTTTTTTAGCAATCAAATCACAATAGACCGCTACACGCCTGGTATGACCAGCAGTGTAGGCATCTCGTTGTTCGATGAGATCCACTAAACTTTCTAAAAGCTGTTTGTAATGGAGAAGTTTTTCATCTTCCATTTTTTGTATTTGAGTTTGTTGCAGAAGCATTTTTTTCTGAGCAGTAAACACTTGATACAGCTTTAGGATAATTGACATAAAAGTGGTTCCAAAATCAATTTCAGATTTTTTCCATGGATCACATTGATAGCGCACGGTTTCTTTAAATGCTGCAAAGGATTTACGCGGAGAGATACCGCCTTTATCGTTTAGTGTTGCTTTTTCATAAGGATTTCCACCCCATGTGACTGTTTTTGCTTTTTCGCGCTTAAACCATAACCAATAGCTTGGGGTGTTCATAGGCACTTCAATGAGGATCAACCCTGAACATTCAATGAGCCGTTTTTTGGGAAAATCAGGGAAAGTATTTATGAGTGCAGAGGTAAAAAATGTGCCATTTTTCATAAAAGGCTGAATGTGATGAATGGTATTTAGAAGCTCTTCTTTTGAACACTCATGATGAAACGTCACCATCTCCTCACCGATAATAAAAGCAAACCCATCTGCTTTAAAAAGAGAGGAAAACATCTCTGCGTGGTTAGATAAAAGAGGTACTAGCTCCCGATCGTTTCGGTCGGTTTGAATACTCGCCGCAATCGTTTCAAGGGTAGAATGAAGCTGTACGGTTCGATGTCCTTCTTCTGCTTCGATGCGTGTTTTCAGGAGGCTTGCAAAGATTTTGGCAAAATTTTCTACTAATTTTAAATTGTCTAAAGAGAGTTGATATGCTTTATGATGATGGCAGGCAATCAAACCCCACAACATCCCATCCAGTAGAATAGAGATCGTCATGGTGGCTTGAACCCCCATGTTTTGAAGATATTCGATATGAACAGGAGAGACGCTGCGTAAGTGACTGTAGGTCATGTCTAAGGGAGGATAGGCGGGATGACGGATGAAACCGATGGGTTGATAATCGACATCGATGATACAGCGTACCAAATTTTTTCGGTACAATTCTCGTGCTTGAGCCGGAATATCGGATGCTGGATAGTTGAGCCCTAGATAGGAATCCATGATTTCACGTTTGGCTTCTGCAATAACCGATCCGTTAAAATTGGAATCAAACTGGTAGATCATAACCCGATCATAACCCGTCATCGATTGAACTTCAATCGCCGCTTGGTCACACATCCCCTCAATCGATGAAACCGATAACAGCCGTTGTGTAATCTCGCCCAATCCATCATTGGAAGAATCAAGAGCATCTAAAGCCGGAGATGTGACAAATTCTACAATTATTTCATCGCCACTGCGGTATTGTATGACATCTACAGGTTCAGATCGTAAAAAATTAATATTTTGTTTGGGAAATATCTGTACCATCCGTGAGGGAGTTGTCGGTAGAATCGACAGTTTTTCTAGCCATTCATCGGAAAATAATGTGTCGATTGAAGTAGCAATAAGCGTATGAATATGAGGAAAATTTTCACTTCCGCCGGTAATATTATGGCTTATGCCGTCGTATGAGAGTGCCATGCCATGAGGTTGAATTAGCCCTGGAATATGGATGGGCTCTTTTTCACAGAGGGTCAGGTCAACTAAGCTCATGGGTATCTCTCATAATCATTAGGAACATGGCGCATGCCCCCAAAATGACGTGATCACAAGAATGTGGATTGGCAGCTTCATAGAGATCCAGAAACTGACAAAATTCGCCCCAGCGTTTCATGCTGTTTTCTCCATACGCTTGAAAATATCGGGTACAGGGGATTCCATCATCTCCTAGCATATGCGAAAGTTTACGCGAGAGTATTTGTCCTCCCATGGTAGAACCCTCTAGCACATACATTGTCCCCACAGCCGTTGCAAAATTCCATGGAGTATCAAGAACGGCTGATTCGATCAGGATGTTTGTTTTTCCCAATGCTTCAAGATCAGCGAGTAGCAATGGAAGTCGAAGGCGCTGTGATGGATCAATTCCATATTGCTTCCATTCACTCATTTCAGCGATAAGAGGTTCCAGTGTCTGATGTATGGCCGCAATTTTGGTTAAATAGTCAGCGTATTTTTTTCTTTCAATCGATCCATCGGTAAGTGTCACAGCAACGGGCATTTTTTCAAGTTCAGTGTGAAAAGGGAGCGTTAATTCTTTAAGACGTTGTCGGAGTGTATGGGTAATAACAGTGGGCATTTAGAACTCCTTTATAGTGAAAGATTTAGTTGGAAGAGTAAAAAGCAAATTGATTACGGCCGGCTTGTTTTGAACCGTACATAGCTGCATCGGAGCTTTGGAGTAACTCCTCCGCTGTTTTTCCATCTTTAGGATAAATACTGATACCAATACTGCATGAGCTGAAAACCTCTTCATGATTGATGAGAAAGGGCGCTTTAAAAAGTTCTAATATTTTTTCGGCAACCGATATGAAATGTTGATCAGAGTCGCCATTGTCCACAATGAGTACAAATTCATCGCCTCCATTGCGTGCGATGGTGTCCCCTTTTCGGATTGCTTTTTGTATTCGTTTAGCGACTTGCACCAAAAGCTGATCACCCACCAAATGACCCAGTGAATCGTTAATCTCTTTAAAATGATCCAAGTCAATAAAAAAGAGTGCAAATATTTCATTTGAACGATTTTTCTTTTCGATCGTATGGCGGATGCGATCGGCTAGAAGACGACGGTTAGGCAGATGAGTGAGCGAATCATGCATCGAAATATGGGTTAGTTTTTTTGTTTCATTGATCAATTGATTTTGTATGTCCAAATAAGCACTAATATCATGTCGAATTTCGAGATAGGCGATAATATTTCCATCACTGTCAAAAATAGGTTTTGCATGAATGTCTACATGATGTTTTTTACCCTGCATATCGGTATGGATATGACGAATAGTAGAAGGCTGTTTAGTGTTGGCAACATGCTCTAAGGGACAATTTCTATGGTCGTTTGTACAGGCACCGCTTGTTTGATTCGAAATTTTATGACACTGAGGGAATGTCTCGTTCGCATCTTCTCCATTGAGATCTTTTGCGGCTTTGTTCATCATGCTTACGGTATAGTCTGGCAAGATATAGAGGATAGGGTCAGGGATTTCGTCCATAATGGTTTGCATCATTTTATGAGAATCATCCAACTTTTTTTCAAGGGTTAAAATATGGGCTATTTTTTTTAACGTACCCAGAAGAAGTACCGGATTGGTTGGTTTTAAAATGTAATCATCGACGTGTAATGCGATCGCTTTAAGGAGAAGATGGGTATCACTGAAAGCGGAGTTAACGACAATGGGAATATTGGGTGAGGATTCGCGCATCCGTGCGATCATTTCCAATCCTCCTATTTTAGGCATCTGGATATCGGTTAAGACAATATCAGGAGAATTTTTTTCAAAAAGAGCTAATCCTTCTTCCCCATCTTTAGCCGTATATACGGCTTTAAAATACTCTGCAAATGCACCGATAAAAGCACGTGACGTTTCGGAGTTGTCTTCAACGTATAAAAGAGAATAATCTTTAAGCATTAGGCTCTGCTTGCAGTGAAATAGTGGTTTGCATACCATGATCCAATGATTCCATCTGAATAGATCCGTTCATGCTGTTTTCAATAATCATTTTACTCATATACAATCCTATCCCTGTTCCCTCTTTTTTGTCTTTTGTCGTAAAATAAGGTTCAAAAAGCCGATCAATCAGGTCTGAGGGGACACCGCTTCCATTATCTGTGATGATCATACGAACAGTATTGTCGTGTCGTTGTATGCTAATTTCTATTAACCCATTTGGATTACCGGTTTTAATAAGGGCATCTTTTGAGTTATTCAAAATATTGAGCAATACTTGAGCGAACTCATTTTCAAATCCATAGATTTGTACGTCCTCATGGGTATCATTTTGGATGACAATATTATGATTGTCAAATGTGTCTTTGACAAAAGAAATGGTTTTTTGGGTGATTTCATAGAGGGAAAAAAGCTTTTTTGATTTGTTAGGATTGAAAAAATCTCTAAAATCATCAATGGTTGAAGACATGTGCTGTATGTTGTTTTGAGACTCTTCCACGAAGGTATTAAACATTGCCTCATCAATGGTCTTGTTTTCAAACTTCTTCTGTATTCCAAAAAGATTTAACGCTAAAGTGTTGAGCGGCTGTCGCCATTGATGGGCAATGTTACCGATCATTTCTCCCATACTGGCGAGTTTGGACTGCTGAAACATCAACTCTTGATTGCGGATAATATCCGTTTTGTCGGTAAAGCTGATAATGACGCCATAATCATTAGCGGAGAGATTGATTCGTTTTATTTGCAGCCAGTAAATTCGATGATCGATGGTCAAATCGTATTGCACTTCATTCGTATTTTGAACAACGTTTTTAATGTCGTCAAAAAGATTGGGGATGGGGAAATGCTCATGAATAATAATCTCGCTTAGATTGATTCGATTGGAATTGGCAATTTCAAAAAATTTCTCAACACCTTTGGTATGAAGAAAAAGATCCAGATTTTTATCCAAAATCAACACATCGGTATTGATGACTTCTACCACTTTGTTGAGGGCTTCGTTGACAAAAGCAAGTTCATTATTTTTGTGTTCGAACTCGTCATTGACGGTGCGCAGTTCCTCATTGGTACTTTGAAGTTCTTCATTGGAAGTCTCTAGCTCTTCATTGGTGCTTTGCAACTCTTCGTTGGTGCTTTGGAGCTCTTCATTGGTGCTTTGGAGCTCTTCGTTAGAAGTTTCGAGTTCTTCTATCGTGATTTGAAGCCGCTCTTTGAGAGCAGAGAGCTCATTCTCGAGAATATTGAAGTCGTATCCGTCAACAGTTTGGGGCTGATAAGAGGCAATAGACGAAGTCTCTTTTTCATTGATATCATCAAAGGTAATGAAGAAACTGTTTTCTGAGAGCTTATTATGTCCGAGAGGAAATGCGGTGATGATAACATAGTTTCGTTCATCGCCCAGAGGTAAAACTCTGATTTTTTTAGAGGCAACTACCTGCTCATTTCGGATGACTTCACCCAGTGTCGCCCTCATGTCCAAACGTAAAAAATCGGAAACCTGTTTGTAAATATCGTTCGTCACAAGCCCCTGTGGATTGGAGATGTATTTGTTTTCTCCCTTGAAAAACAAAATCGTTCCATTGCCATCTACAACGACCCCATTGATCGCAAAAAAAGAACTGACAGCACTGTTGATGGATGCATTGACATCCAGACTGTTGACTTCATCGCGCAATTTTTTCGTACCGCGTTTGAACTCTTTTTTCTGAAAATAAGCTAACCCTTCGATATCTATTACTCCGGTATCATTGGATTTACGATAAATTTTGTATTTGTTATCGACAATGGAATAAAGATTGGTTAATGTACCGATTGTCTCGGAAGATCCTAAAAACATCAATCCCTGATAACGTAAAGCATAATAAAAAATACTCTGAACCCGTTGCTGTAAATCAGGGTTGAAATAGATCAACAGATTGCGGCAGCTGACAAAATCAAGATTCAAAAAGGGGGGATCTTTGATGACGTCATGCTTCGAAAATACAATCATGTCGCGTATGCTTTTCGTCGGAGTAAATCGATGATTTTTTTCTACAAAATAAAGGTTTGTCAGCAGCGGATCGATGTGACTCACTTCGTCTTCACTGAAGTTTCTGCTTCGGGCTTCGTCGATCGCTTCATCGCTGACATCCGTTGCAAAAATAGTTACTTTTTTAGTCATTCCCATTTTCTTGAGAAGTTCAGTGATCACAATGGCGATAGAATAGGCTTCATCTCCAAATGCACATCCTGCAACCCACATACGTACGTGGTTATCAAGTTTGTCGGCGAGCATTTTTTCTAGGTGTTCTTCTAATGCAGCAAATGCTTCTTTGTCACGAAACAGCGAGGTAACGATTATCAGAAGTTCTTTTTTTAGATTCATTATCTCTGCCGGAGAGCGTTGTAGAAGGGTGATATACTCATCAACGCTTTCAGATTTGGTTTCGATGATTCTGCGCTCAAGTCGGCGATGGATAGTGGCTTCTTTGTAATCGCTAAAATCCACTTCACCTTTTTGGTTGAGGAGGCTGAAAACTTTATCAATGTTATCCAATACATCAAAATGACGGTCAAAATAGGTAGGATCGTCGATGGCATAAATAATCCCCTGAGCGAGAAGATCAGGTGGAAGTACTGCGTCTACCGCTTCCGTATCGATTGCGGCTTTGGGCATTGAAAAATATTTGGCATTTTCATTTTGAGCAAGGGCGATTCCCCCGTTTTGCTTAATCGCCACAATTCCCTCAGCCCCATCGCTTCCCGTACCGCTTAAGATAATTCCAATCGCTTTTTCTTTTTTTTCGAGTGCAAGTGATTTAAAGAAACGGTTAACAGAGGGTTTCGGGTAGGGTTTCAGAGGAGGCGTCATTAAGAGAAAATGACCATCTTCGAGGACCAGATCAAAACTTGGCGGACAGAAATAAATGGTATTGCCCTTTGGCTTCATTTTATTGGTCACTTGGATAATAGGAAGTTTGGAGTATTTTTGCAGCAGCGAGCCTAGCATCGTCGGTTGTTTTGGATCAAGGTGCTGAGTAATGATGTAGGTAATCGCGTCGGATGGTTCGATATTTTGGATAAATTTTAAAAGAGCTTCAAATCCTCCTGCGCTTGCACCTAAGCCCACAAGAGTTAAATTTTCATAATTCATGCTAAATTCTTTTTTAGTAGGCATAGTTTATACGATCCTTTTGATTTGCTGCATCAGTTGATTGACACGGCTGACGTCTTTTTGAACACCTAAAAAGTATCGTAATTTCCCAGTTTCCTTGTCAAATATAGGACTGATAGTGATTTCATTATAAACAAGCTGCCCCTCTTTGTTATAGTTGCGTAACGTAACGGTGACGTTTGTTTTAGCCGTAATTGCACGGCGTATTTCATCCAATGCCAACTGGTCACGGTCGTCTCCTTGTAAAAAACGGCAATTTTTATGGATGACTTCATCGCGTGTGTATCCGAATAAATCGGTGAATGCTTGGTTTACGTAAATAAGAGGATTGTCAGGCAGATTGGGATCGGTAATAGTTATTCCATTTTTAGCCTGATCCAAAATCTCCAAAAGATATTTTTGAAATTCACAGCTGTCATCATGAAATTTGCGTAGCATGTAAAGCCCGCCGTAAAAATTATTGATTTGTAGACACGGTACTTTTTTTCGTAAATCACTGATCAAATTTCGGATTATTTTGGCCTTGAACTCTTTTTCATATTCGTAAAACACATCTAAAAAAATATCAATGCTATGTACTGATTTGTCAAAATTATTGATAAGATAATTCAGTAATCTCGTCAAATTTGAGGTTAAAACAATAACTTTATCATTGTCTATAACGATTCGAGTATCAGGATTCCAATAGCAATTATCAGACAATTTAATAAGTAATTTATTATGCATGCACTCATTATAGTACAAGAGTGCCCATGAAGTGTCTTTTAAATAAAAAAGAGCAAATTAATGCATTACCTAAGAGAATTTTTGATATTCTTAGTCAATATCACGAGAGAGAGGGTTGTATGGTCGAGTCAAGTACACTAAAGCAGTTAAAGGTGTTACTACAATCTTATGCTTTACTTTATGTGGAAGACAATATAGGGCTTAATACTCAGGCAACTGCATTATTTAAAAAAATAGTGGATAACGTTTACTCAGCACACGATGGTGAGGAGGGGTTAACGCTTTTTACAAATCATCGTCCGGATATTGTTATTACTGATTTTGCTATGCCAAGAATGGATGGTCTGGTAATGGCTGAAGCTATTTTAAAGATCAATCCTGACGCTAAAATAATTATGACTACCGGTCATGATAATTTAGATGTGCTTCATCGGGCACTTCGAATCGGTATTTTTGATGTTCTGGTTAAACCGCTTAAGATTGAACATCTTATTGAAACATTGACTCGATGTTCTAAAATGCTAAAAGATGAATTTCACCGGCGTATCTTTACCAGCAATCTTCATACGGTTTTCAACCATCAAAATAATCAGCTTTTACTTTTGCATGCTCACAATGTAGTAATGGCAAACCAGCCATGTCTTGATTTTTTTGGAGTATCGAGTATTGAAGTATTTCGAAACCGTTTTGCATCGTTCGGTGAACTGCTGCTTGAACATAATGGATTTTTGTATGATAATGATGAGACAGAGTGGTTTGAACATATCGCCCATAATCCAGGGAAACTGTTCAATGTTAAAATCGCTGATTGTGAGGATAACTGGCATCATTTTATTCTTTCTTATCAGACTATTCCTGAAAAAGAGGGATATGGAGTCCTCTCACTGAATGATGTAAGCGAACTTCATCTTTTGAGTCTTTATGACAGCAGTAAGGTAGAACGTGAGCGTCTTGCCAAAGATGAAAAAACGGTTCGGGGCTTATTGGAAATGGCGATGCGCAGCGGAGCAAAAATTCGCGTTCATAATCTCTATAAAGGGCTTAGCATTACGAATGATGGCATTGTAGTAAAAGTCGAAAAAAGAGAGATTGTTCTTAAAACGTCTTACGTTCAGCTCAAAGGAATACAGAATGAAGAGGATTTCTATCTCACGTCTGAATTGTTTCCGATGGCGATACACTGCACTGCTATTAAGAGGATTGATTTTGAGCCGCAAAGTGTTACTTTTACCCATTACAAAATGGTAGAAAACTCTCCTACCCGTCGTCAAGCGATTCGTGTTGTCCCGGATCAAGATGTTAGGCTTACTGTGTTTTACGAAGAGCGAATGCTTGAAAAGGATATTGTGGTTCTCGATATTTCGCTTAAAGGAATTCGATTTAAACTCACTGCGCTTCCCCCCGGGTTTGTGTTAAAAAAGAGTGTCGTCCTTGATCTCGTTTTATCGACTTCGCTTAGACCGATGATGATTAATACCAAGGCGGAGGTTTATCGAATTGATGAAAAGGAACATTATTATGAGTTGGTTTGCACGTATGAGTTACACGGACAAGCTCAAAAAAATATGATCGATTATGTGGCGAAACGGCAGATGGTATTGATTCGAGAATTTAAAGGATTACAAAATGAAAAATGAAACCTTATTGTACGATGATGGCGTACACAAATGCGTGATGTTCAGTCTCGAAGATGAAGAGCATCACGATTACTCTCTTTCAGTCAATCAATTTTTAATCATACAGCATGGCAGTGGTGTCTTGATCGATCCGGGCAGCGGAGCAATTTTTGGTGAATTGTACGATGCAGTTTCCCGACACATTGATCCATCAAAACTAAAATACATCTTTTTTTCGCATCAAGATCCTGACGTTGCAGGAGCTATTTCGGAGTGGAGTGTTTCAACAACGGCACAATTAATTGTATCAAAGCTGTGGACTCGTTTTATGGGACATTATGGTTTGATGGATATGGGACGTATCGTTGCCCTCGAAGATCAGGGTGGACGGATTAAGTTCGGAAGCGATTATTTGCAATTTATTCCGGCTCATTTCCTTCATAGTCCAGGAAATTTTTCATTGTATGACAGTCGGTCGAAAATTCTCTTTTCCGGTGATATTGGTGCAGCGGTTCTTTCTCCTCAAAACCTCAATAAAGAAGTTGACAATTTCGAAGAACATCGTCCCTATTTAGAAAGTTTTCATGGGCGTTATATGGCAGGAAATCGTTTTTGCCGAGCATGGGTTAAATGCGTTCGTGTCCATGAGGTAGAGATGATAGCTCCTCAGCACGGTTCGTTATTTCGTAAAGAGTTTGCGGCGCAATTTTTATCATGGTTTGAAGAAGTTGAGGGAGGTTTAGAGCAGTGTGAAGCACTTTATGGGTGCAAACAATAGCTCTAAAAAGCCATTTGTTTATTTTGATTTTTTGATCAAATTATTAGCCATTCCCCTAAAAACAAAAAAGTGGAACGGAATCAGCATATACCAGTAAACCCGTCCAGCGAGACCTTGGGGATAAAAATAGGCACTTTGATAGAGTTTTCCATCTTTGATTAAAAACTCGAGCCACGCTTTACCCGGCAGTTTCATCTGAGCAAACAGTAGGAGGCGTTGATTTTCTTGAAGATCAACGACTTTCCAAAAATCGATGCTGTCTCCTATTCGAACGGACGTGGGATCACGTCTCCCGCGTGAGATACCGAAGCCTCCGAAAAGTTTATCGATAAATCCTCTCATCACCCACAGCCAGTCAAATCCAAACCATCCAGTTTTTCCCCCGACGGAACAAAACGTATCAAAAACTTTTTTAGCCGATATGTCACCAAGCGGTATGATTTGACGATCAATGAACACGGCATCCGCTAAATTAGCATGATCGGTTTCCCATGCTTCTCCTGAGGCATCCGACCAACGACTGAGAACTTGAGCGGTTTTTATCTCTTCAACCGTCGCGTTGACAGCTTCACGATACGATAGAGGATGGATTGTAGGGAAAAGTTTCACCGCATTCTCATTGGTCAAAAGCACCTCACTTTTGAGTCCCTCGATGAGGGCAGAGGCTATCGAGTAGGGGACTGGAGTCATAATCGTGAGCCAATACGATGAGAGTTTTGGGGTGAAAAATGGGACGGGTATGAGAGTACGTTCCAATCCTACGGCATCAGCATAGCCCAAAAGGAGATGCTTGTAGCTCATGGTTTCACTCCCGATATCGATCATAACATTTTCGTGTGCGCTCAAGAAAGCGGCAAGGGTTAGATACTCGATAACATCGCTTTGCGCTATGGGCTGACAGAGGGTATTGACCCACTTAGGGGTAATCATAAATGGGAGCTTTTCAACCAAATGACGGATGATCTCAAAGCTAGCAGAACCGGATCCGATGATAACGCCTGCCCGAAACCATAATGTTTGAATCGCATCCGGGCGAGAACTTAGTATCTCTCCCGTTTCGATACGACTAAGCAGATGCTCGCTCGCACTTTTTTTCTCACCTAAACCACCCAAATAAATAATCCGTTTCACTCCCGCTTGGATGCATGCATCGAGAAAATTTTGGGCACTTTTACGATCGAGTTCACGGTAGTTGTGTGATGCCATTGAGTGAATCAGATAATACGCTGTGTCAATCCCCTCTAACGCACGATCGAGACTTTGAGTATCAAAGGTATTTCCCTGAAAAATTTCAACTCGTTCTTGGAGAGTCAGCGTTTGCTTGTGTGTAACGAAAAGACGAAGATGAATCGTCTCTTCTTGCAATAATCGATGTTTAAGCCGTCGTCCGATGTACCCGTTGGCTCCGGTGAGTAAGACTTTCATTTTTTCTCTTTTTTTGATAGTGTTAAAAGTTTATAATATCCAAAAGAGACCAAAGAAGCCGTCTTTAAGAGATAGTACAACCATGATTTTTGCGCGGTGTAGACAATGGTACGAAATTCGTTAAGCGTACGATATTTTGCTTGTAAGAAACAATATCGAAATACCGAGTATTGATTTTTTGAACTGATAAAAAATGCTGATTTTTTGTAACCAGCGATCAAAATCACCTCTTCAATACGATTGCTAACTAGAATAGCATCGCAAAATCGTGCAATTTCAATGGCATCATTGGCATCAAATCGCAACGGTTTTAGAGAATATTTTTCATCATAAAGATAAAACATGTTGAATTCCTAAAAAATAATTTTGTGTAGCTTGATGACGATAAGCAAACATTTTATCCATATCTTTTTTAACAAGAGGAAAGAGCAATGCCCCCAAAAAACCAAAGGGCAAGGAAAGGGTAATATGCTCTTGCATCTGCGTTTGCACTTCAGAGAGCGAGCGAAATGTCCGCTCATGACGAAAGTAGGGAAAAGGACCCTTGACCATCTCATCGATAACCGTATTCGGACAGTTTAAATGGGCAATTTTCATTTTCCAAACAGTGGGAATTCCAAAACGTTTAATTCGCAAGACAACATGAGAGTTCTCACACATGGGGGAATCCATCGACACAATCGTCACGTCGATCCATGGCGGAGTGATGAGCGCAAGGTTGTGTGTATCCATGTGAAAGGAGCATACCTCTTCGCACGAAGCGTTTAGAATGCAGGAATAATTGAGTGTAAATGTTTTCATGGAGCTAACCGCGAAATAACCCAGTCAGAGCCTTTTTTGGTGTAGAGAAGACGATCATGCAGACGGTTCTCTCTCCCTTGCCAAAATTCTATTTTTTCAGGAATTACACGAAATCCTCCCCAAAAATCGGGAAGCGGTACTTCACCTTTGGCAAACTTGGCTTTCATTTTAGCTATTTGCATGGCGAGAGCTTGACGAGAATTGATCACTTGGCTTTGGTCGCTTACCCATGCACCGATGCGACTGTCCCGAGAACGGCTGAGAAAATATTTGAGAGACTCTGCTGTAGATATTTTTTCTGCACGACCCGTAATACGAATCTGCCGTTCCAGATCAAGCCATAAAAATTCGAGTGCAACGTTAGGATTTACAGCAATATCCTGTGCTTTATCACTGTTGTAATTGGTAAAAAAAACAAATCCGCGTTCATCGAAAATCTTGAGCAATACCGCGCGAATGGAAGGGATAGATTCCTTGTTTACAGTGGCTAACAGCATTGCATTGGGCTCGATAATCTTAGAGTTAAGTGCTTCAGTAAACCATTTTTCAAACTGTTCTAACGGCTGTGAAAAAACTTCATTCTCATCCAAGGTAGATTGTTTATAGTCACGGCGCATTTGAGTAAGGTCAAGCATGGCAATCCTTTTTATAGTGTAATTATGAATGACTTAACGTTTGATTGGTAGCCATTTATTGGCATTTGATGAATCGACAAAAACATACTACCGCTATTGTCCTCTTTAATATTATAATTCATTATTACGAAACTAAAGGGAGATATCATGTTAAAAGAATTATTTTACACCGGAATGGGTGGAGCCTTATTGATTAAAGAAAAAGTAGAAGAAGAGTTAAAAAAACTCGAAGAAAAAGGAAAAATTAACACCACGGATACCAAGAGCTTTTTGGAGAGCCTCAAGACGAAAGGTGAAAATGAAGAAACCCGTCTCAAAGAAGAAATGAAAACTGCGATTAGAGAGGTGATCGAAGAACTGGGACTTGCGACCAAAAAGGACATCGAAGCACTCAAAAAATGAATTCTCTTTATTCTCCCTACCGGCTTTGGAGTGTCTTTCGACTGCTCCTCTCTTTTTATCTCCTGATCAAGAAAAAGAGCCGATTTTTTGGAGTAAGACCGTTATCGCCACAAAAGCTTGCGAGCACGATAACCCAACTGGGTGCGAGTTTTATCAAACTGGCGCAAGTTCTTGCCACACGTAACGACTTTTTCGATGCCGAGTATCTCAGTGCCCTAAAAACACTTCATGATGATCTTCCGCCTATGTCTCAAAAAGAGTACGAGAGAGTAATGCACCGTGCTTTTCCTACCCTTCCATTTATCCGTTTTAATCCTACGCCCATTGCCTCTGCTTCTATTGGTCAAGTGCATGAGGCTTGGCTGGATGAAGAGACCAAAGTTGCTGTAAAACTCCGACGAGAGGGGATAGAAAAACGTGTCCGTGCGGATATACGTATTGTCTCTTTCTTCAATCGTATTTTTAGACCGCTTTTTTCCCACACGACCCGTCACTCGGTTGAATCGGTTATCGTTGAGTTTTCGGTGATGATCGTGCAAGAGTGCAGTATGAATCAAGAACGGTCAAATTTGGAAAAATTTTCACACTTGTATGCTTCTTCAGGAGTTATTTTCCCTCGAGCTTATCCGAAATACAGTTGCGATGATGCGTTGGTGATGAGTTATGAAGAAGGGTGGCGCTTTGATGACCGTGAGAGCATTCATAAAAGCGGTATCGATATCATCCCGCTTATTGACAAACTGGTACGCTTTTATACCGATCAGATGCTCGTTCAGGGGTATTTTCATGCCGATCCGCATCCTGGAAATCTTCTCGTATCCCCTCAAGGGCAGCTAATATTGCTAGATTTTGGAATGGTAAAACGAGTTTCAAATCCGACACGTATTGCGATTATCGAGCTTTTACGTGCTGCGAATGAGCAGGATTATGAAGCGTATGTGAGTGCATCCAAGCGTTTAGGAACCGTTGCGTATGATGCACCCGTAGCCGAACTTGCCGAATTTACGGAGCGAATGTTTGAGATATTTGCCAATGACTCGTTGGACAGCAGCAGTATGCAAGAACTTGCATTTCAGGTATTAGAACAAACTAGAAATCTTCCGTTCAAGCTTCCGCAAGAAGCCATTTATATTTTACGTGTCAGTGCAATCATTGAAGGATTAGGGACGACGTACATCGAAAATTTTAACGGGATCAAAGACATTCTCCCTATCTTACAGCGTAATATTCCGCGAGCTTTAGGGATGAAAGATTCGATAGTAGAGAGTATCATCGATGAGATTAAACATCTTCCTGATGATTTACATGCTCTTCGTGAAACGCTTAGACGAGCGAGTCGTGGAGAACTGGTGGTTGAAATTTCACCCATGCAATTAGAAAGTATCGGAAAAAATACTCAAGATGCGCTTCGACCGATAGTGATAGCATTGATGTTGTCACTGGGAGCGATGGGTGCATGGATGGGTGGCGTGAACGAGGTAGCTTATGCATTGTTAGGTGCTGCGATGATGCGACTTTGGTATCGGTAATTTTGATGCTACACAAGAAATAACAAAGGTGAAATGGAATAAGATAGTTTAATATAACCATTAGAGGTGTAGATGCCTGCTGAAACGTTTAAAATTGATTTTACGAAACGGTATGTTTTAGCTTTATTATTAATCGCTTTTTTATCAAGCGGAGCTTTTTTTATCCTTCATTTCGCTCTAAAAACAGCTGAGTCAACTGCACTTATTGTTAATATTTCAGGTAAACAGCGTATGCTCTCTCAACGAGTTGCTTCATTGGCTCAGCATTATTCATCACACGTTTCCTATGGAAATATAAGTGACGCAAAAGAGACAAAAATTTCTTTGCTTAAAGCTATTGATGAAATGCAAGATGCAAACAATCGTCTCTCTACCGGTCAGATCACTGAGATGGTGACTTTTACCCCTTCCACAACTATTAACAACCTTTATTTTGGAAAAGTCGATACAAAACGTCATGTCGATGATTATCTTAGATTGGCGAACAAACTGCTGATTTCTAAAAACACGGATCAATACAATGAAATTCTTTATGATCTCTCCATGATGTCGGACACACTTTTAGTGGATTTAAATGAGATTGTTTTGCAGTACCAAAAAGAAGGTGAAGAAAAGATTGCAGTCATTCAAAATCTTGAATTAATTGCATGGATTATCACTCTTTTAACCTTGTTGATGGAAGTGATCTTTATTTTTCAACCCATGGCAAATACACTTCGAACACTTTTCCAAAAAGAGATGTGGAATAAAAATTATCTGGAGCAAGAGATTCAAATCAGAACGTACAGTCTTGAACAGGCAAATGAAAAACTCCAATACAGTGCGTCGCATGACCCACTTACGGGTTTAAATAATCGACTAAATTTGGAACATGAGCTTGAAACTCTTATTTCTCATTATCGTGAAAATCGTATTCCTTTTGCAGTCTTGATGTTAGACATTGATTGGTTTAAAAAAGTCAATGACAACTACGGACATGATATGGGGGATTTTGTTCTAAAAGACCTGGCTGCTCTTATTCGTGGAGCCATCCGATCTGAAGACAGTGCCTACCGCGCAGGAGGAGAAGAATTTGTTATTATTCTCAATCGAATTTCTCAAGCTCAAGCGATAGAAAAAGCGGAAGCTTTACGACACAGTATCGAAGAACACTCGTTTGTGTTGGGTGAAATTGAGTTGAAGATAACCATTAGCGGTGGATTATATCACCCAAAATGGCTAGAAGCGATGGACCTGCATGAGGTTCTTAAATTATCGGATAACGCTCTGTATGAGGCAAAACACTTAGGCAGAAATCGTATTGTCGCAGCGCAAACTTCTTCTTTGGAGCTTTCGTCAATATTGTCACCGTCTAAGACACTGATAAAAGTACGAGGCATTCGCGGAGAAACGATTATGTTTGCTGATTTTGACATTATCGATTTATTGGGATATTCCAATGATATGTTAACGCAGGGGATCGTATCGTTACGAGATATTTTGCATCCTGATGATCACGATTTTTTTGAACGATTAGCATTACGTAAGCCATTTATGACAACTTTGCGAATGCTTCATGCAAATAGAAATATAAAAATCATCAAAGCAGGGTGTACACCGCTGAAGGATGACATGTGGAAGATTGAGATGCAAGATCCGATTCTTTTGGCAAAATCAGTTGAGGATACTATGATTGTTCAAAATTTCGAGGCGATGATGGAGAATACAGATGATTTTATTTATTTTAAAGATCGGTATCATGTATTTACCGCAGGGAGTCATAGTCTTGTCCGTCTAACCAATGTCCCTATCAAAGAAAAATTGGTGGGACTAACCGATTATGAAGTTTTTTCACGTGAGTATGCCGATAAATATTTCAAGCTTGAAAAAGAAGTTTTTAGTGGGGGAATTAACGTTTCGCGTGAAATTCAACCTATTTTAGAAAACAACGGTCGCAATGGTTGGGTCGATAATCGTAAATACCCGATTAAAAATAAAGAGGGTGAAATTATCGGACTCTTTGGAATCGCTCGAATTGTATCTGATCTAGAGAATTTTAATGGAGAAAATTATGTTTAGACACAAAGAGGGTTTTAGTTTTATGATCATTGCTACTTTTGTCAGTGCGGTCGCTTTAGTAACTATTCTATGGATATTGAATAATGCCAAGCACGATCAAATTCAGCAAACACAGCGTCTGTTGGTACAAGAAGCAACGGCACACTACAGCACCATTAAAGAGATGGAAATTTGGCATCATAAATTTGGAGGGGTGTTTAAAGAAGGGGGTAAAGAAAACGATTACCATTTTAATATTTACAGCCTAAAACCTAAAAATGAGCACAACCGTGCAACAGGATTTGCTAAAGACGCATTGATGTATCTCAAAGCACATCCCAAAGAGATGATCTATCGACGTTTTTCAGACGATAATTCTAAATTTGATTTTGTGGGAGTTTTGTACACGAAACCTCGATGTGTTGAATGTCATACCAATTTTACGGTAGGAGAAATGCGGGGAGGTATTGAAATCACCCTTCCTTTGATGAATTATCATGAAGATATTCACACTATCGAAAAGCATTTCAGACTCTTTTTTGTCATTATTATCGGTATGTATTTGATAGGATTGGTAACTTTTCTTTATTTCATCCGTAAAATTTTTAAAAATAAAGAGAATATTGAACAACTCAATGCAACACTGGAAATAAAGGTTTCCGAGCGTACTCGCGAAGTACAGCAGCTTTATGGGCGGGAGCACTATCTCAAAAAACTTCTTGAGACCATTACAGAGCTTAATGAAGCTTTGATCAATACCTATTCTCTAGGTTCCATTATTGAAACAAGTATGGAAACGCTTAAGCATCATCCTAACTACAAGTTGATTTTATTTGGTCATTTTGATGGAGAGATGTTTCATAAGCGGTATGTTTCCGGAGATTTATATGAGCTTTTTGACGGAGAACATTATTCGATTGGGCAACTTAAAGAGAATGGAATTTTCAGCACTATTTTTGAAGCGATTTCAAACCGATATCGAAGTTTGGAAAATGAGTTACACTTGCAATTGCCTAACCGAAATCGTAACCGTCAAGAAGATTATGAACTGACGGCGTCCATAACCTTTCCTATGATTGAAGATGATGAGAAAAATGGATTTGATGTACTCTCTTTTTGGAGTGATCGAGAGGGTGGATTTGATCAAGAGGAGATTAATATCCTTGATGCAATGGTGCATGACATCACGATGGCTTTGAGTGCGTATAAACAACGAAAAATGACAGAAAGACTTCAGCAAGAGCAAATCACAAATTACGAAGAAACCATCTTGGCATTTGTAGATATGATCGAACAGCGTGACGCGTATACGGCAGGTCATACACTGCGTGTGGCTAAATACTCACGTATGCTTGCCGAATACCTAAGCATTGATGAAGTAACGATTCATAAAATTGAAAAAGCGGCAATCTTACACGATATTGGAAAAATTGCTACTCCTGATACCATTTTGCTCAAGCCGGGACGATTAAACGCATTGGAATATGAACTGATTAAAAATCATGTAACGGCTGGCTATAAAATGCTTTCAAAAGTAAAAATGTATTCTGAACTTGCCGAGATTATGAAATATCATCATGAGCACTACGATGGTAAAGGATATCCGTATGGATTCAAGAATGAAGAAATACCCATGGAAGCTCATATCCTTATTGTAGCAGATGCCTTTGATGCGATGACAACCAGTCGTATATATAAGGCAAGATTAAGTGTTCAAGATGCGATGGAGGAGCTTAACGCGAAAAGCGGGTCACAGTTTCATCCGGATGTGGTGAGTGCAGCACTTCATGTTCTGAGTGATGCCGTGATTGTGCAAACATCGCAAATGCCCAAAAGTGATCTTGAAAAACAGCGATTTTCATATTTTTTCAATGATAATCTTACAGGTTTATACAATGAGTCCTATTTGAATCTTGTTTTACATCAAATGCAGGATAAATTTTTTGTATCTATTATCCGCCTTCGCAACTTCTCTCACTTTAATAAAGAGATGTCGTGGAACAAAGGAAATGAGCTCTTGATCTCAATTGCCAATCAGCTTAAAGAACTTTTTCCAAAAGGAAGGATTTTCCGATTCGAAGGAGATGACTTTATCGTAATTTCATCCGAAGCAGGAGGATATGAAGAAGGGATACTTAATGTCAAGCAGATTGATCCTGATGGTATCGTTGTTTTAGAATCAGAGTACATTATCATCAACAGCACGGAAGAAATTTATAAGCTGAGTGACTATATACCTCTGATGTAGGACGGACTTATCGAGAGGCTTTAGATCCATTTTTCTTTGCTTTTAATGAGCCGTGTTATGGATTCGGTGTCAATAGGTTTGGAATAAAGATACCCCTGAGCGAGAGGGCATCCGTTAGCAATCAAGAATTGCTGTTGTTCTAGTGTCTCTACTCCCTCAGCGATGACATCGAGTTTCAAGTTGTGAGCGAGAGCAATAATAGTTTTGTTAATGGCAATGTCATCCTCATCGTAGGGTATGTCGCGAATAAAGCTTTGATCGATTTTGAGTTTATTAATGGGAAGTTTTTTGAGATAGGAGAGAGATGAATATCCAGTTCCAAAATCATCAATGGATATTTCCAATCCCAAGGCTTGAAGTTCTCTTAAAATTTTTATCGCTTCATCAGGATTTTTCATGATGTGTGACTCTGTCACTTCAATAGCAATGCAATTTGTTGGACATCGGTAAAAGTTCATGATTGTACGCACTTCGTCTGCAATTGAACGACTGTTAAGTGTCTTAGCCGAAAAATTGATGGCGATTTTAGGAATAGTAATTCCTTCCAAACTCCATTCAATTTGTTGTTTTATGACACTTTCCAATACAAAAAAGTCAATCTCTTGAATCAGTCCGGTCTCTTCACAAAAAGGGATAAATTTATCCGGTGATACGATTCCAAGTGAGGGATGTTCCCAGCGCACCAATGCTTCCATTCCTGCTAAGGCACCAGTAATGAGATTGATTTGAGGCTGATAAAAGACTCTGAACTGATTGTCTTTGAGTGCGATTCGAAGACTGTTTTCCATAATGACCCGTTCGTATGCTTTTTCACTCATTTCGTGGGCATAAAATTGGTAGGTATTGCGTCCTTCTATTTTGGCTTTGTACATGGCTGCATCAGCATTTTTTAGTAGAACCTCAGCGTTGATACCATCGTCTGGATAAATTGAAATACCAATACTTAAGGTTGCGTATAGCCGTTGTTCTTGAACCGTAAACGGTTCTTTAAACGCAACAATGCATTTTTGAACAAGAGAGATAATGTTCTCTGTGTTGTCAAATCCATCGAGTAAAATATTAAACTCATCTCCTCCCATGCGCGCGATGGTGTCACTGTCGCGTAAAAGAGATTGTAACCGTTTGGCAACTTCGATAAGCAGTTCATCTCCGATAGAATGACCCAAAGAATCATTGACTTGTTTAAAGTGGTCTAAATCAACAAATAAGATGGCAAGCTTTTCTTCATTTCGACGAGTTTGTTTGATCGCCATTTCTAGTCTGTCGTGGAATAAAACTCGATTGGGCAATCCAGTCAATGAATCATGGGTTGCTAAATGCTGAAGTTTGTCTTGGATAGCGGTAAGCTCAGTTATATCGGTATCAAAAATAACAACAGCTGTCTGGCCTTGATAAGTGAGTTTATGGACACTTGCTTGAACAGGATAAACAGAACCGTCTTTGCGTTTGTGGGTTGAAAGATTGGTAAGCTCATGACTGATATTTAGGAGATATTGACGAAAAATATCAATATCTTCGAGGGTAATGTCAGGATTAATATCGAAGATGGTGAGATTTTTGAGTTCATCGAGAGTGTATCCCAGACTTTTGAGTGCACCGTTATTGGCGTACAAATATTTCAATGTTACCGTATCGAGAATATAGACTTCTACCGTGGTATTTTGAACAATGGCAGCGAGTTCTTCGTAATGGAGCTCAAGTTCGATTTGTTTCGTGATATCGGTGCGAAAACCGGCAATGATTAAAGGTTCTCCTTGGGTATCAAACAAAATCTTAGCGCGGTCATAAATCCACAGCCAATGCCCTTTCTTGTGGCGAACACGATAGCGTACATGTGCACTTTCAACTTTATTGGCAATGGAACCATACAGTACACCAAGTGCTTCTTCTAAGTCATCGGGATGCAAAAGCTTTTTCCAAGATTCGATGGAACTGTGGTATTCCTCTTCATGATAACCGATAATCTCTAGCCATCTCTTGGACACAAATGTACTATTAGACTGAATATCATATTCCCAAATACCGTCTTCGGAAGAGCTTATTGCAAATGCGAGACATTCGCTGTCGTGCTGATTTTTAATATCAAGGGGAATTGATTGCGTTTGTAGAAAATTTATATCCATTTAACTACCTTTTGCTTTTGTAAAAAAATACAATTTAATCATATTATAAATATTGTAGCACTCGTGAATTAAATTTGTGATATAAAATTTATACTTCTTTGGAAAAATATTCTAACGCTTTTTTAGAACTTACTTTGTGATTGACAATGGGTTTAGGATAACCATCATACGAGTGTTGGGTAAGCAGTGCTTCGTCTCCCAAAAATTTAGCCGGTACATCAGCAAGCTCAGGGAGATATTGTTTGATATATCGTCCTTCTTTATCAAATTTAAGCGTTTGGACATAGGGGTTAAAAATCCGAAAATACGGTTGCGGATCAACACCCGTGCCTGCGCTCCATTGCCATGAGAGGATATTGGAACTTGCATCGTAATCCATAAGATGCTGTGCGAAAAATGATTCTCCCCACTGCCAGGGTAACAGCAGATTTTTGGTGAAAAATGAGGCACAAATCATACGAACACGATTGTGCATTTCACCTGTTTCTAGCAATTGTCTCACCCCTGCATCGACGATGGGCACGCCCGTTTTAGCGGCGCAAAATGCATCAAAATAGTCTTGGTTTTCGATTCCTTTAAAAGGATAGCGGAAATTTCGTGTGGAAAGACGAGGGAAGTGATACAGCAGCATCGCATAAAAATCCCGAAAGATCAGTTGGCGAAAAAACGGTTCCGTATCGATTCCTTGTCTCTTTTGTTCCACCAGCCATCGTAAAATACTACGAACACTTATAGTCCCAAAACGTAAATCGGCATCCAGCCCGGATGTTCCCTCCAGCGCCATGATGTCACGATCGTGAGAATAATTGGCAAGTTTTGAAGCAAAGTCATTTAATTTTTCTTGGGGAGTTTTTTGTTGATGTGCCGTAAGAGTCTGTGGTTCAAAGCCAATGGATTCGAGCGAAATAGGAAGCTTTTCGTCTCCATGTTCGTTGATGGAATGGATAGACGTATAATCGAAGTCAATTAATTGCTGTTGAGCAGGAAGAGACTCTGCCATGTGTTCAGGAGAAAACACGGTTTTAGATTTATTATAAAACGGTGTATAGACGAGATAGGGAGTTCCATCCTTCTTAAGCACTTCATCGGGAGCGAAGATGTAGGTATCCTGAACAGGGTTAAATTCGAGCAGGTGTGACACATCACGATCTCGCATCAGGGCATACGAATCATAATCACCTGAAGCACACACTTCGCTAAATGAGTTTTGAGTTAAAAGCCATGCAAAAATATCGGTAGGTTTTCCGTAAAAAAGTGCCAAATCCAAACCACGAAGCGCTAAATCTTTCTTAAGACGTATTACCGCGGTAAAGATAAAAGTGACACGCCGATCATTTTTTGGCAGCGCATCTAAAATCGCAGGATCGAAAATAAAAATCGGGAAAACATCCCCTTCAAAAGAGAGGAGGGGATTGTCTTCTACCCGCAAATCCCGTCGAAACCATAAAATCCGACGCACGATTATTTACCGCCGTCGATGTGGGAACGCAGCGCCAATGTTTTAGGATAAGGGCTTAAAAAAGTCTGATCGAGCAAATACTGGGTGTCGTATTTCTTAGCATACAAATAAATAGTCGAGAGAGGAACGATGAGGGGAATGAGCTTGTGCGCGTAATCGTCTATTTGTTCATGCAGAGTCTCTTTTTCACTTTTTGTCAGTTCTTTTTTGAAAAATCCTGCTAAATGATCGAGTACATTGCGCGTTTTTTTGATCGAACTTTTACGGCTGATGGCGGTTTTAAACCCAAGCTCATACATTCCCATTAAAACCTCAAGAGAAAACTTTTCACGGTTACCGACGATGTTGCCCAGTTCTCGATAGAGGGTGTCATCTTTGGACTGGAGCATAAACTTATGGATGGTATGAAAACGAACGAGATCATTTAGTTTCGGATCACTGGCTTTAAACTGTTCAAATTCATCGTAAGCAAAGAGCTGCATCACGAAATTTTCTCGCAGCCACGCATCTTGAAGCCGTCCTTCTTCTTCCATGGGTAATAGCGGATAACGATCACGGCACAGTGCCATAAATACTCCGTCCTCTTTCCTGTCACTCATCCCATTCTCGAGGTAGAGCTTGGCACTGTTCATTCCACAGCTTGGAGATTTTGATTTAAAAATGATCCCACACAGCGGCTCACTCTCAAGTTTAGAGAGTTCATCATGGCTCGTTTTCATCAGCGCATCGGTGAGATCATCGTCGGTTTTATTGGAACGTACCTGAACAGCACCGTTCACAGTGACCAGCCGTACCGTAGGACGCGGTGTTCCAAAAGCTAAATGTTCAGGGCAAAAAGAGACAAATTGTGCAAACTTTCCCAGCTCATCAGTGATAAAACGCTCTCGTTTGTGTCCCGCATCAAAGCGGATTTGTTCCCCTAAAAGGCAACCGGATACGGCAATTTTCATAAAGTCTCTTTTGCATACTATATTTGAAAGTAATTATTACAGATTTTGGTATAGATTGGTAGGTTAAAAATGGCAATTGAGTGTGGATAAATCAAAACGTGGTATCATAATCACCTACATTATTCCAAGGAGTATGTCGTGGAAACTAAATTTCAAAATGAACCATTTAAAGCTTCGCTCGATGCCGATACCGAGTATTGGTACTGCACTTGCGGTCTTTCTGAAACCTTTCCGTTTTGTGATGGAAGCCATAAGGGAACGGATAAATTGCCAATCAAATTTTCCGTCAAAGCCGATACGGATAAATGGCTCTGTCGATGCGGTAGATCAGGACGAAAACCCTATTGCGACGGTTCTCATCAGCAAGGGGGGTAAGTTATCGATGTCATTAATGACATCGATAACTTTTTATACCTTTTCTCCTTTAAATACTGTACGGAAATTTTTAGCTCCGTCTTTGGAGCTCTCTATGGTCTCTTTTATTCCGGTGAAACTAAAACAGATTCGGCTTTGATCGATGGTCTCCATCTCTTCGATTTTATTTAGATTAATGATGTAGGAGCGATGTACCCGCATGAAATTGTGTGATTCCAGCAAAATTTCAACGTCAGATATTTTTTTTGGGTAATACGAAAATCCCTCTTTCGAACGTAAAATGACTTCGGAGAGATCGGCTTTGACGTAAAAAATATCTTCAGGACGAAGGAGATAATGAGCGTCACCTGCTTTTGAAATCAGGCGCAACTCAGGTTTGCGATTTTTAACACTTACACGCTCTAATGCACGCTCCAAAGCTTCTGCCGTATAGGGTTTGAGGAGATAATCCACTGCTCCCACATCGAATGCTTTCAGGGCATAGTTTTCATACGCAGTTTGGTAGACGATTGCCATATTTTCATGTTTGTAGCGCAAAGCATAGCCAAGCTCGATCCCATCCATATCTGCCATCGAAATATCTAAAAAAGCGATATCGAAGTTTCTGCTAAAAGTTAGCTCCAATGCTTCTACCGCACTTGAAGCTTCTGTAATATCCGTATGTCCAAGCGATGCTAAAAGTCTTTGCAAACGAGCAAGGGCAAGTGGCTCGTCATCAACGATCAATATGTTCATAACACTCCTTGAGTTCAATAAGATACGTGGGGACATCGATATTTTCAATGCTAAGTTTCCCATGGCAGAGATGTGTCAGACGCTCTTGAAGATTGGAAAGGCCGATACCAAAAGCTGTATTGGTAATTGCTCGGCCATTATTACTGACAGTGATACGAAGCGTTTTTGACAGTTTTGCATCAATGGTGATATTAAAAGGGTCAGCACGGCTTTTCATCCCGTGTTTAATGGCATTTTCACACAAAAGCTGGATGGAAAATTTCGGAATTGTCCGTTTTAAAACCATCTCGTCATTTTGGATAGTCAAGGCAATGGCTCCATTAAAACGGATATTTTCGAGATCAATGTAATCGCGTACATTTTGGAGTTCTTCTCCCAGCGTTATCAGTGCTTTTTCTCCCATGGTGTTACGTAAAAATGTAGAAATTTTAAGTACTGCTTCTTCGGCTTTGACAGGATCTTGGTGTATGAGTTCCGCGAGAGAGTTAAGCGCATTGAATAAAAAATGGGGATTGAGCTGAGTTTCGAGTGAACTGACACGGCTTTGGACGAAAAGGGTGTCGATGTGCTCCTTTTCGTTGCGTGTTTTGACAAAACGGTAGATCAGTGCACCGATAAGATACGTGAGGATACCGATAATCGAGGCACTTTGAATGGGGTGAATAGAAAAAAGAGCAATGGTAAGTATGCCGGTGAATTTCAAAGCATAATACGTGCTTAACGTCCCCAAAAAACCCGACAAAAATGAGAAAAAAGCGGCAATGGTATTCCACCATACTTTTGTTACTTTTGGGAGCAAATAATGGTTCATTGAGGAGATAAAAAAGAGGGAATAAAGTGTGATGAAAAAGCCCAGAATTATGCCGAAAATTCCGCCATCAAACATTGAAAAACCCAGTAAATAGTAGCCAAATAGAGAAAGAAATCCTGAAAATGCAACGCCAATAAGCAGTACGCTAAGCCAATCGCGCAACGTAATACGAAGTTCGATGTTACCCATGGATTAGCTTCATCAGATTTTGGGCACCCATGGCAATTCCCGGCCATCCTTGTGCAGCGTACGCGGTATCTCCCACATGATAAAATCCTTTGATTGGGGTGTCATTAGAGGGGAGACGGGGAAGAAAATTAGAGATACTCAAAGCATTTCCTCCTAGCTGAGTTCGGTTTAGATAGCGTCCGAATGTTTTCGGTGTCGCGGCAAACGAATCCACGATTTCATTTGAATCAATGGCGAGTGTATCACAAATCCACGCTTGAAGCAAATCATGAAGCTCTTTTTTTTCTCTTTTATACTGTGCCGGTGCTAACCCAAGCCAAAATCTCGAATCGGTATGGATAGAAGCGGTAACACTAAAATGACCAACAGGAGCAATATCGGTATCGTTTGAATCACTAAAAGAGACAAAAAGTGCTTTGGAAAGAGTTTTTGGGAGAATCTCTTTGGTTATGAGCTGATAGTGATGATGAAATGTTTTCTGGGAACATAATGTGAGGTACAGGACAAAGGCGCTTTGATGATTGTCAAGTTTGGTATAGCGTTGGTAATAGTTCTTTATCTCTTTATCCTCAAACCATCGTCCGCTACTATAATGAGAAGTACCCATGATAAGGTTTTTTGCTTCAATGTTACCGTGCCGAGTCTTGACGAGATAATGATCGTTTCGTTTAGTGATCGAGAGTACTTCACAGGACGTTCGAACATCGGACACGTTGGCAGTAAGTGTTTCGCACACCTTACCCATTCCTCCAATGGCATAATGTGTTTCATTAAACGTATAACCCAATGAAAGCGCAGCCGTAAAAAAGTTGACTTTATCACTCTTTGCTTGTGCCACTATCAGAATCTGTGCATCCAAAAAATCTCGATATTCTGGACTGATTTCACCATAAAACTTGTCGATAAATGTACGTGCATCTCCCCACAAATAAGGTAGAAATTTTCGTACCATAGGGATGAGACTCAGAAGAGAAATAATTTTTTTACTCAAAGATGCATTGGAATAGTAGTGTCCGTTCAAAGTATAAAATGTTTCTCCGATACGATGGATAAGATGCCAAAATTCACGATGCTTAGGATGGGGATGGAGATGTTGCAGCTCTTCTACAAAGGCATTTACATCACGATAGCGGTGGACGCTCTTTCCCTCTTGGACGATAACGATTGCAGGATCTGTAGCGATGAGGTTGGGGGTAAGGTGGAGCGTGTCGAACAGTTTTTTGACTATGCCGTTCTCATTGTAACCCGAAACAGTCGTTGCTCCTGTATTGTATTGATACTGATTATGCTTAAAAGTAGAAGCACATCCGCCAAGTGTCGGTTCTTTTTCCAGCAGGACGACATCGTAACCGCGATGGTTCAATAAAGCGGCTGCACAGCACCCTCCGATTCCGCCACCGATAACTGCATAGTCTTTCATTGTACTTGCATCGATTGGTACACATCAGCCAGTGCTTCGATAAACATAGGATGACTATTGGGCGCTTGTGAAACACGATAGTCATGAATTCCCATAGCCTCAGCTTTTTCACGATATTCAATCTCCAGCTCAAATTCCGTTTCAGAGTTATCTACAGTAAATGCGATGGGGAAAAGTATTACTTTTTTCTTTTTCAAAGATGCGAGTTTGTCCTCCAGATAAGGGCGAATCCATTCTAGCGGTCCCAGTCGTGATTGGTACGCCAAATGCGTATTGTGGAAAAAAATTCCGGCATCGTTGAGAGCGCGACGTGCATGATAGACATTGGCACGAATGTGACGTTGATATAGATCACCTTTATCTATAATTCGTTGAGGCAAGCCATGTGCTGTAAAAATAAGTTCAAACTCTCTCGAGTCATCTTCTCCGACAGCTTCTTTAATCCGCTCTACAATCGAGGCAATATAATCAGGATGACTGTAATAACGGTCGATCGTTTTAATCTTATCCGTAATCCCTAAACGTGCAGCTTGTTCATACAATGCATCAAACGAAGAGAGCGTGGTAGTGGCTGAAAAATGAGGATATAACGGAATGGCATAAATTTCATCATAAGCTGCAACGTCTTTAAGTACCTCTTGAGTATAGGGCGGTGTGTAACGCATCACATAATGTACATCTGTATCAATGCGTTTAGAAAGAGTTTCTACCAGTTTGTGTGTATGCTCAACGATAGGAGATTTACCGCCCAAAAGAGAGTAGTTATGAGTCGCCTCTTTAGCCCGACGGGAGGTAATAAGCCACGCTATGAACATTCGAATGGGTTTAGGTGCGCCAATGATTCGTTTGTCATTAAACATATTGTTCAAAAAAACTTTTACTTCACCTAGATTATTAGGTCCCCCCATGTTAAGAAGCAGGACCACTTTTTTAGGGGAAGAGGGGATATCTTGTCTCATAAAAAAGATCCGTTCCAAATAAAGTTTAAACAAAATAAGCCAAGCGACATGAATCCAGCAAGGTATAAATAGTGAAAATTATAAGTGTACGTTCTCATAAATAACTCCCTTTAAAAATAATAAGGAATTTTTACATTATCCGAATTTTTTTCGTAGTCATTTTTTGACGTTTCAATCCCCTATGACATCAAATCTATGTTAAAATGCGAAAATATAGAGAAGAATCAATGTTTTTAGAAGGAAGTTATCAAATGAAAGTAGCAGTTCAATGTGATTCACCATTAATGCAGCGCTCACTTGAACTTTTTTTAGAAGGGCATCTGAGCTCAAGACGTCAGTGTGATATTCTCATACGGGATAAAAATATCTCCGATGATGAGTATCCGACGTTTATTATTTCATCCGAGGCTAACACTGATTTAAGAAAGCCTTTTTCCAAAGCACAATTATTCGACTCATTGCACACCAAACTCGAAGCACTGCGAACACCAAATGCGCTTCAAGCCTCACTGGCTGAAATTGAGGCACCCATCGATGATCGTGTCGGATTTGAGATACTTGAACATCATATCGAAAAATTAACACGTGAATATCAAGCAAATATTCTGAAAGCAGTACGGGCATTTTATGAAAAATAACACAAGTCTAACCAAAAAAATAGTTGCCGGTAAATACAAAGGCAAAACCTTAAAACTTCCCTCCAAAGAGACCACTCGCAGTTCAAAGATGATTGTTGTGGAGTCGTTTTTTAATACGATACAGTTTGATGTGATTGATTCCATTGTCGTCGAAGTATTTTCAGGGAGCGGCTCTATCGGACTCGAAGCATTGAGTCGCGGTGCTAAAAAAGTTATTTTTATGGAAAAAGACAGTGATGCTCTTCGTGCATTGCGCGACAATATAGCTCAAACCGATCCAAAGGCATGTGAAGTGGTCGAAGGGAACAGTTTCGCGACGATTTCAGGCGTAAAAAAGAGACTTGAAGCTCTTGGCGAAGCTGCTTTTATTTACGTAGATCCTCCTTTTTCGATCCGTGAAGGGATGGAAGCGATTTACGATAAAACACTCGCTATGCTTGCATCATTAAGTTTAAATACGGTTCGTTTGATTATCATTGAACACATGACTGGCCTGGAACTTCCTGAAAGTATCGGCGATTTCAAGGTTGTTAAAACCAAAAAGTTCGGGAAAACAACACTGAGTTATTACGCGTAAAAAAATGGAATATTTTTTGCTTATTCTTTGATAGTTTCAAAGGATTTTGATGAAAAAATTAGCTCTTTTTTTAGTATTACTTAGCACACTGCACGCAACACGCATTGGTGAAGTAGCCAATGTTGTGGGAGTTCGTGACAATCAAATCATTGGATACTCTCTTGTCGTCGGTTTGAAAAAAACGGGTGATGGCACCACTTCAAAATTTACCCTACAATCGATTGCCAATATGCTTAAAGCCATGAACATCGATATGAATCCTATTGATATTAAATCCAAAAACGTTGCAGCTGTTGTTGTAACCGCTAAATTTGCTCCATTCGCACGACAGGGTGATTCTTTTGATGTGACAGTATCCTCCATCGGTGATGCAAAATCACTTGAAGGCGGAACGCTTCTCATGACCCCGCTCAAAGGTGTCGATGGAAAAATCTATGCTCTTGCTCAAGGACCGGTAAGTATCGGCGGAAAAAATGAAAAAGGTGCAGGAGCAGAATCCCATCCAACCGCAGGTATGGTGTATGCCGGCGGATTAGTTGAGCGTGAGATAGCGCAAGATTTAGCGCATCAAGAAAACGTTACGTTATCCTTAAAAACATCCAATTTTGCCAATTCACTTTCGATCCAAAAAAGTATAAATTCTCGATTTAAAAACGAAATTGCGAATGCCATTGATTCACGTACTATTTTACTCAAACGTCCAAAAGATATGAGTATGGTTAGCTTTATTGCGGAGGTTGAGGGTCTTTCTCTTGATTATGCACAAGAGCAAAAAATTATTATTAATGAGCGTACCGGAACTATTATTGCAGGCGTTGATATCGAAATCAAACCCGTTGTCATAACGCAAGGTGATATTACGGTAAAAATTCTCGCACAAGATACGATCAGCAAGCCAAACGGCAGTGTGGTTATGGACAAAAATTTGGCTATCGGATTGAATGAAAACGAAGTCTATACTAAAAATGGTACCACTACGGTTGCCAACATCGCCCGCTCTCTTCAAAAGCTAGGCGCATCTCCAAAAGCCATGATTTCGATTTTCCAAGCGATGAAGAGTGCGGGTGCAATTTCATGTGAATTGGAGGTCATCTAATGGACTTGTCAGGAATTAACACGCATAAAGAACTTCCTAAAATCGGTTCTAAAGAGAGTGATAAAGCACTTCGTGAAAAAACCGATCAGTTTGAATCCATTATCGTAAAAATGATGTTGGATGAAGCAATGAAAGATGAAAAAAATATTTTTAAAACAAACGATCCGGGAGATAAGATTTATAAATCGATGTATCGAGATGAGCTTGCAAATGCAAGTGCAGGCGGATTTGGTTTTTCACAAATGTTGTTTGATAGCTTGAGTCAAAAAGGGGTAAAAAGTAATTAAAGATTACATATTTTTTGTTTTTGGTCGATATTAAAAGTATAAAGATTTTAAACAAATAATAAGGAATCACAATGATTTCAACCCTTAATAGTTCTCTCGTAAGAGGGACATATCAAGATTCATCACTAAAACCTAAAGAGCAAGAAAAATCGGCTCAAACGGTTGCAAAGCAAGGTGACACAAGTCGAGTCGATAAGCTGAAAGCTTCTATCGAAAATGGCGAATATCGTGTCGATATACAAGCGTTAGCTAAGCGTATTGCTCAAGACTTAACGTAACGCACTTTTATGGTGCAAATTTAGGAGTTTATGATGTTGTCCTACCAGTTGCAAAACGCTATCAAAGATCTTGACAAGTTAATCTCGCTTTCGCTTGAAGATATTGATGATATAAAAGAGGCAAAGCATAATCCCCAATTTGATCGTCTTTCGATTAAGCAAGAAAAAATAACAAGTTTTGAACAAAAAAAAGCAATGATAGACCATGAAATTTCTAAACTTATGAACGCACAGCCTGAAAAAGCATTGAATGATTTATTGGACGATCAAGAGCATCAAGAGCTGGAAAGCCTCAAAATACATTTATCACGACTCCGCGATGTTAATCAGCAATACGCAAAAATGGTTTTAAGTGTAGGTGCATTTTACAATTCATTACTCGAAAAAGTTGTTCCAACACAGATGCAAGGATATCAATCTGTTGTTTCTAATGAAGCTTCATTTTTGGAATTGAGAGTATAAGATGGGATCGATTTTTAACGCTTTACACATAGGATACAGCGGTCTCAACGCTGCTCAAATTGGGATTGATACAACAGGACATAATATTGCAAATGCTGAAACAGAAGGCTATACTCGCCAGCGAGTCGTAACTGCTGCGGCAACGCCCATTAGTATTGATCCTGGACAGCGTGGAAATGGAACACAGATTACGGAAATTGCTCGTATATTCGATCAATTTGTCTTTGATCGTTATGCGTCAACTTCCCAAGCAAAAGATTATTCTGACGCAATGACAAAGAATTTACAGGAGCTTTCTACCTATTTTCCAGAAATTGATAAAGTAGGAATTAAAAATGACCTTCAGAATTATTTTAACTCTTGGCAGTCATTAGCTAATAACCCTGGTAACAGTTCATTAAAAGTAGATTTGGCACAACAAGCGCAAAATTTGACTCAGCATATTAGTAGTACCCGCACACAAATCACGGGATTACAATCTTCTCTCAATGATCAGCTTGCGGTAAATATTAATGAAGTCAATCGTATTGCTGAACAAATAGCAGGATTGAATAAGTCCATTAATGTTGCAGAAAGTGCTGGATTAAACAATGCTAATGATTTGCGCGACCAACGAAATCAGCTTGAATTAACCATGTCTAAACTTGTAGGGTCCAAAGTAACAATAGGTCAAATTCAAAGTAATACTGGAGTAAATAGCAGTATTGCAGAAGGAAACGGAAGCTATACCATTCAAATTGGTGGCTTTAATATCGTTGACGGTTCTAATTTTCATCCAATTGGTATTGAAAGTGCCGGTAATAAAAACGGTTACAATGATCTTTATTATGAGCGTCAAGATGGAGTCAAAATTCCATTTTCTCAAAATATTACAGGTGGAAAAGTAGGAGCTCTCTTGGAGCTTCGTGGCTCTCAAATAGGAGCTGATGGCGAATTTGAAAATGGTTTTTTACAAGAAACGGTTAATAATTTAGATACTTTTTCCAAAGGCCTTATTGAGTCTACAAACAGTCTTTATGCTCAAAGCGCTACCCATGCAATGCATTCTAACCCGTTAGGATTCTCAGATACAGAATCTCTTCTAAGTACGGGTGAAAATTTTAAAGCAGGAACGTTTGAAGTCGTTGCATACGACATTGACGGAAATGAAGTTGCACGAAGGAAGATAGTAATCGATACCGCTACGTCAATCGGTGATTCTTCGACTGCAAATAGCATTATTGGAAAAATGAGTGCATCAAAGGATGATAATCTTGATAATAATGCACTTAATGATATTAACAATATTTTAACTACATCATTTTCTTCTTCAAATATATTGGATATCACTATGAATCAGAGTTTTGCTGATCAGGGATATACATTTGCGATCGAAGATAAAGGGACTAATTTTGCAGGTGTTACAGGTTTAAGCCGTTTTTTTGATGGAAATAATGGTAAAAATATTACGCTTAATAGTGATATTAAAGATGATTCAAGTCAGTTACGTGCTTTTAAATCTCCAGCCAATGGGGATAATCAAACGGCTTTAGATATGGTGGAGTTACAGTATGCATCGGTTTCCTTTACTTCAGGTATAACAACTTCCAATGAAACTCTTTACAGCTATTTTGATTCACTTGTGAGTAAAGTGGGGACACGAACCAACTCAGCAATTTTGAGTAACAATTCCATCACGGCTCAATTGAACGCGGTTAAGCAGGAGTATGATTCGATAGGCAAAGTGAGTATTGATGAAGAGATGGCAAATCTTATTCGCTATCAAACATCCTATGGCGCTGCAGCAAAGGTAATTACGACAATTGACCAGATGATGACAACATTATTGGGGATCAAGGCCTGATGTTTATTGCAAGTAGTATCTTGCTTGCAGGGGTCATTCTTTTTTCTTTTTTTGGTACTCTTGTATATGGCATTGATCCAAGTAGTTTGGATAAAAATGCTATTTTACTCCCCCCATCAATGCTGCATTGGTTCGGAACCGATAGGCTTGGACGTGATGTATTGGCGCGCATTATTGAGGGTGGTCAAGTCTCTTTGATTATTGGTTTTGGAAGTGCACTATTTTCTACTTTTATCGGTTTGATCTATGGAGTGAGTGCTGCATTGCTACGTGGTGGCTATGATAAACTTTTTATTGTTATAGTGGATCTCTTTTTAACGTTTCCAACCCTCTTTTTACTTCTTACGCTTGTTAGCTATGTAAATGCTTCGGTGTGGGTTTTGATTTTTATTATTTCCATTACGGGATGGATGAGTACCGCACGGTTAATCCGATCGGAAAGTTTTGCAATATCCGCTAAACCCTACATACGAATTTTACACATTGCTAAAGTTCATCCTCTTAAAATCATGATGAAATATTACGCACCTTTGCTGGCTCCAATTGTATTGATCAGCTTTACGTTTGGAGTGGGGGGGGCAATTTTAGCCGAATCCGGACTTTCCTTTTTGGGCCTTGGTATTACAGCTCCACAAATGAGCTGGGGAAGTATTCTCAGTAGCGGTAAAGAGGTAATTGATATCGCATGGTGGGTAAGCTTTTTCCCAGGACTTATGATTTTTATCGTTACCTTTGCATTGATGAATATATCCAATGCATTACAGGCGCGTATGAATCAAAAAGAGATTCACTGAGTGTTAGATAATTCTTGTAATTTCGAGTAAACTATCGGGAAATGAGATTCGATTTTCTCTCAGTGTTTTGGAATTGATCAAAATAACGGGAACACGTTCCATCCGGATCGAGAGTAAAATACCTGCATCAGTGAGTTTGTCTGCATCATAAAGTGCTGTAATCGTACTGGATGAACCACCGGTATTGTGAACTTTTTTGAGCTGTGACAAACTTGCCTTGAGCGCATAAATGAGGTGATACGATGTCGATCCGTCAAGTTTGTCGAACAGGAGTGTAGTTATAATAATCGGATGTCCGTTTAGCACTCCATTGAATTTGTTCATCAAAATTTTGCTGCATATAAGGGCGGTATCCTCATCATTGGATTCATAGGCGATCAAGATTTTAATCGGAGATTTACTGTGAGGAAAGGCAATGTTTTTATTGAGCATTGCAATTTTAGGCAGTAATGTGAGTTGTGTATCCAATAAAAATGGATCATACGATGTACACCATCCTGTTACACTTAGCACAAAGAATATAATAATTCGTTTCAAAATGTCCCTCTTACCGTGGCCATAATTGCACGTCCGGTTGATGGATAGTCCCCGTCATAAGTGTTTGATGGGCTTGGATAGAGTTCTTTTTCATCAAAGATATTTTTAATAGTAAATTGAACCTCGCTGTTAAGATATGGAAGTTTATAACCGATAGAAGTATCGATAATTCCGATAGCCTTCATATCGTTACGCGGATCAGTGGATGCTCTTGGTGTTGTACTTTGCCATCGTCCGGCTAAGGACCCGTACCAGTTTTCATTCAATGTTTGAGTGATAAATCCTCGCGCTGTCTCGGAGGGTGTATTTGCCAGTGTCACACCATTGCCGTCTTCCGCCCAAATATGAGTATATGCTGCGTAAAAGGAAGTGTCATCGTACCGTTTTCGCCATTCCCCTTCGATACCCTGAATAGTACTTTTTGATCCGTTAACATACTTATAGTTTTGCAGGTAGATTTGATCGTCGTTATTGAGACGGAATAGGTTAACGGATAGCGTATGGTCAGTTTCAAACTGATGGATGTATTGGGTTTCGTACGCCATGACAATTTCGGGATGTAGATCGGGATTCCCCGAACGGGCTCCATTGTTTTGTGTAAACATTTCCTGCCACGACGGATTTCTGTGGGCTCGTGAGATTGAAAATTTGATCTGATTAGCGGGATCGATGACGTAGACAGTAGCAATTCTTGGATCGATTTGTGGGCTTAACCCGTTGCGCCGGTCGACGGTCAGCGAGGCATAGCCGACCAAAGAAGAAGAGATTGCTAGCTCATAGGTCATGTATCCCGTTAGATTATTGATAGAGCCATTGGGATTGATAAAAGGCCTAGTCGTCGAATAATCGGTCATCCCCGTTCCGGTGTCCCGGTCGGTAGTGATTGTTTTTTCTGAGTTAACGCTGCTCCATGAACCACTGATTCCGAACGTAGCGGCACCGCCGTATATATTTCCTGATAGGGTATTATTAACCTTATAGGTTCGGATAAATGCTTCGTGTATGCCGTAAAAACCGTCATCAAAAGGGACAGCTGGTAAATATGTTATGGGTTTTGGCAATTCCAGCCCGATAGGGCCTAATAATTGATGGCTTGTGAAGCTATCTTGAACCATAGCCGCTTGAAACGTTCCGGAAAAATCTTCGGCATTATAGTGAGCGCCAGCGCGAACTTGCCATTGATCGACGTTATAGTGATCCCCATCGGAGGCTAAGGCATAATTAATTCCACCCTCTGATCCGTGTCGATAGGTGGAGAGACGACCGTCGGCAAAAAAATCTCCCTTGGATATCGATGCTGAAACCATAGTTGTATCGGTGGATGAGGGGGCATCGCCAGAGCGGGAAAGAGGTCGGTTATTAATATGAAGAGAGTCATAGCTTAGTATACCATTACTAAGACCGTCTTGTCCGTAGGAGAGAGAGAGGTCATCATGAACGGTGTACATATCGGCTGAAAAAGCAAAATCATGATCCTTCATTGAATACGAGGCCCCTATTTTACGGGTTCCATAGCTTCCTGCAGAAACAAACCAGCGGCTGAGTCCATCAGCCTGAGCTTCCCCCTTATAGGTCGTTACGACGATGGATCCGGCATAGCCGGAATGTCCGTCACTGTAACTTCCAGGTCCACGAACGATCTCGATCCGTTTGATCATGTCAATCGGCATTGTAAGATAGGCAGTATAACCGTCGAAAAAAAGATCATTAACTTCGACGCCGTCAACGATCAGTTTGCTCTGTCCATAGGAGACAGGATTGGAACCTCGAATGACAGGATTGAATAAAGAGAGGTTGTCGCTGGAAATATTGACTCCTGCGACGAGGGTGAGGGCTTCTTTAAGTGAGGATGCACCGGCCCGGGAAAGTTCTTCACCGTCAAATACCGTCATTATGAAGGGAAGATAATCGATATTGGCCCGTTGATCTTTTGCCATTTGTGCAATACTGCTCATATCATCAGTGAGGTTATTAAAAAGATCCGTACCTGTCTCAGCAGAAAAAAGAGACCAATGGAGTGATAATAGGATAAGAGAGAATCGGACACTCATGGCATTCTTTCATACAAGGTTTATGGTCTCGGGATGAGAGAATGACAGTATAGCACTCAGAACCGATGTTCATTATATTGAAAGATAGTATAAAAATTGTTAATCCCTACTGAAAAACAATTCAAGAAGGTAAAAAGGTAGGCTTGTGTTTTACAGTTTATGATGTGATGATATCCCGCTGATTTAACCTCTGGTCTATAATTTGTGACTTTTTTAAATAGAATATTTTTTCGGAAAAGGAAGTCTTATTATAAATAATGCACCATCTCTAAAATTATACGCTTCTATTGTACCTTTGAATTTTATTTCGACGATCATTTTAGCAATAAAAAGTCCTAATCCAGTCCCTTGAGATTGATGCTTTGTTGTAAAATAGGCATCAAATATATTCTCAATTATGTTTGGATCAAATCCTCCGCCGTTATCGTATATTTTAATGAGATTGTTTTCCTTTTCGGCCATGCATTCGATGGTTATTTTACTACTGAGAGCATCTGCAGCATTGTTGAGGATAATCACAATCACCTGTTCTAATTCATTGATGGAACCGTAAGCATGCAAGGTTTTATCCAGATTAAGCTCTATTGCTATCTTTTTCTTATCAAGTGTACTATCAAGTAGCTGCATGGTAGTTTCAATGGCGTTTTTAATCGAAAATATTTCCATTTTTTTGTCGTTTTGCTCACCATTTAAAAAATCTTTAAAGATGTCAATCGTTTTTGACATAAATTCTACTTGAATGTGCATATCGTTAAAAAGTTTTTGTTGGTATTGAGTGTCAATTTCTCCCATCATGCTTTTTATGGTTAAATCGGTAATACACAGCTCAACTATGTTAAGAGGCTGTTTCCATTGGTGGGCGATATTGTTGATCATCGTTCCCATTTCAATAAATCGCGACTGCTTCATCAAAAGGGCGTCTTTGATTCGATTGTTTTCTTTTTCTATCTTTTTTTTCATCATTGTATCATCAATATTTTGCTGCATATGGAGAAATCCGTTAACGATTTCAGATATCACATCGTCTTTTTTTTCGATAAATGGTTTGAATATCAGCTTGTCACCAGGCAAATATCTTTTGATTTCTGCTGCAATATTTCTCAGAGGTGTGAGCAGTTCTTTCAGCAGACGCATTTCCAGATAAAAATAGAGAACCAGTAGTGAGGCAAGAAGCCCCCCCGCAATATAGAATTTATGAGAGAGTTCTTGCAAAATATGCTGGTCATACACAATCCTAAGCGTCCCTATACTGTTATTAACATCACTATTTTCCGGACTGTAGACTATCTTTGCATATGTTAAATTGTACGGATTGCTTGAAGCGTATGCCGATGATTTAACCTCTGATATCAGCGATCCGTTCTTATCTGTAAAGGATATATAGTCCAGATTATAGGATTTAAGCATACTTTTTAGAAACTCGTCCATCCTTAAATTGTTAGATTCTTTGTTTATAAAATACCATATACTCACTTTCGGCGATAGTGATTCAGAAATAATTATGATATGTCTTTTTTCGGATTCGATGAATGTATCACTGACAAGCACGTATATAAACATGCCGATTCCGGCAATTATAATGGTCAGGGCAACAACAACGAATGAAAGTAACTTCCTCTGTAATGTAACAGTAGTAAACGCTTTTATAAATCCTTTCTCTGATACAGTTTTCATTGCTGATTAGTATGTTCCTTCCTGTGTTATGTATGTTTCGTTTAAGAGGTAATTTTGATAGTTGTTTTAAAATTACTTATAGTTATTCAAAAAGGATTTGAATTATGATTCTAACGAAACTTTTTAAAGAGGGAAATAAGTTTCATTAAATGACATTGCAGAAGTTGGATTTCATATGTACGGTTTGATTATAAAGATCGAAAATTTTAAGTCGTATTTCTAAATAAACGGTATGGTTCTTTTTAGAAAATAGATGAGAATTTTGGGAGTTCAAAAGGTTTTTTAATTTACTATTAAATGCCAACACGATAGGATAAGATAAAATGTTTATAATCGCTGTAAATGGTCTAGTATTGATGATTATTTTGTTCGATTTTATAAGGATTATTTATGATGTATCTTTCTAAAACCCGTCTTTCCTATAAGATTGTTGGATCGTTAGTATTGATTTTCTTGCTAGTTTTTTTAACGCTTGGCGTAGTTGTCAGTATGGTTTTTGAAAATACGACATTAGTTTCGGAAAAACAAAAGGCTAATTTACTATTACGAACCATTGAAAAACCGCTTCAAATTACCCTCTATTTAAAGTTTTACGATCAGATTGCAGATAAAGTTTCCCCTGTCGTAACGGTTCCTGATGTAAGGGAGCTTTCGGTTCGTGATAATAACGGAAAGATATTGTACCTTTACTCTAACAGTAAAAAAATGTTGCCATCCACACATGAAGCAATTAGTGTTTCTCATCTGATTAAGGAACCGACATCTGGTCGGCTGATGGGATCAATTAGCCTGCGTTACAGCGATTTGACCTATAATGAGACGCGTCAATCAATACGTAAGATTGTGTACGGTTTCGGAGTGAGTATAGCGCTGCTTTTTTTCGTTGCGGTATGGTGGGTCCGTTATCTTCTCTCTCCTTTGACTAAGATTGCTCAAAAAGTACATTATTACAAACCTGGTGACCGTATGGTGTTTGAGGAGGATGGCAGTATGGAGATTGAACAAATCGTTACGGCATTCAATGCGATGCAAGAAACGACCCATATTTATCTGGAACAAATTGAAGCAATGAATACCTCCCTTGAGATCACGGTTAATAAAAAAACTCGTGAGCTTGCAGACCAGTATTATACTGATCGGCTGACCGGTTTGCCTAACCGTTACAAACTGCAAGAAAAATTGCTCAAAGGAGAAATTATGGCTCTGGCAATTGTCAATATAGATGATTTCAAGGAAGTTAATGACTTTTTTGGTATTTCCATTGGCGATGAAATGCTGGTGCAGGTCAGTTCATGGCTCAATGAGCTCTCAAGCACATGTTATCGTTTAGGTAGTGATGAATTTGCTCTGACTTTCTATGATCTGCTTGATCAAGCTGAGGTTGAACATCGTTTACTCATGCTCATAAAACTATTGGATGAGAAGACTTTTATGGTAAAGGAAGAGACCCTGAATATTAGAGTCACTATCGGTGTTGCTCTGGGAAGTGAAAAAGTGTTGACACGCGCTGATATTGCGCTACATCATGCCAAAGAAAATAATAAACAGATCGCTTTTTACAATCAGAACGAAGGAGTTGAAGAACACTATCGTGCTAACCTGACAATGGCTTCTCATGTTCGCAGAGCACTTTTTGAACACCGTATTATCTGTTATTATCAGCCGATTGTCAATTTGGAAACAGGTACAGTAGACAAATACGAAACCTTGGTTCGGATGATAGACGAAGAGGGTAATATTGTTCCTCCGATGGAATTTTTACCCATCGCGAAGAAAACAAAACTCTATCCCCAAATTACACTTGAAGTGGTCTATCAAGCCTGTACCCTTTTTGCTAATCGTAAAGAGGAATTTTCTATTAATCTGTCTGACAGTGACATACGCAATCCCCATACAGTGAGCGAGATTATTAAAACAATTAGAAAAACGGGTACTGCACCCAGAGTCGTATTTGAGATTTTGGAATCAGAGGGGATCGAGAATTATGACGAAGTGATAGAGTTTATTACACAGGTCAAAGCTTTGGGGGCAAAAATAGCCATCGATGATTTTGGGACGGGGTATTCTAATTTTGAGAACATTCTAAAGTTGAGCGTCGATTACATTAAAATAGACGGCTCATTGATACGGGAGATTACCGGTAACCCGCGACATCATATTATTGTTGAAACGATTATCGATTTTGCGCAGAAAATTGGGGCCAAGACGATTGCTGAGTTTGTCAGTGATGAGGCTATCTATAAGACTATCAAAAAAATCGGTGTGGATTATTCACAAGGGTACTTTACCGGTAAACCGACATCACTTTCGTGATACAGTTTTATAGAGAGGGATTTTAGCGGAGTACATGCCCCACAAATTTTGACATATTGTTCAAAATCTTGCCACCGCGACGAAATCCTAATCCGCACGCTTCGTAAGCAAAAAATACGCCCGCTTGGTAGCTGTTTCCTTTTATATCTTTAGGGAACTCGACGTATTCTTGATAGATTGGTTTGAAATTACCATAGGGACCGTCATTGGCTTCGAGAACGTTGCCTGATACATCTAAAATCTTTACATTCGCACCTTCACGTCCGAACATACGCTTTTCAACACATTGGAGCCCCGGTAGAGGTTCGTATGACGTTTTAAGGAGATAGGGTGACTCAGGGAAAAGATCGCAGAGTATTTTCAGCATCCCTTTGGATTGGAAGAGGAGGGTGTAGGCGGGATTGAGGATGATTGCTTTTTGGTTGTTCATAATGGTCGTAAGTAAAACGGCAAGTTCATTTTCATCGATAGCGATGTCTTCCCACGGGAAAAGTTTAAACCAGTATTCGTAAGGAATATCATGACTGTCATAAATTCCTTCTTCATCAAATTTAACCCCTCCAAGCGGTTCAAATCCCGTTTCAAATCCAGCATCGATTGCCATTTGTTGCAATAATCGTACGGTTTGTTCCTCTTCGCTATTTCCGCTCACAGAGCTAAAAAGAATTTTCCATCCGTCATAGTGTTTTTCAAATTCGCTCGGGTCATCAAAGAGGGTGACAAGACGGCGAAAGTTTTCACTAATGGCTTCATAGATGTTGTTAAATTGACGCTCTTCATCCATATTGTTGTGTTTAAGAATCGCCCATTGAAGTATTGCAGTTTCGAAAAGTGAAGTTGGGGTGTCGGCATTGAATTCGATAAGTTTGATAGGTTTTCCATCGATCCCGCCGGCTAAATCAAAGCGACCATAGAGGTGCCAATGGACATCATTGTCCCAACTTTTTTTAATAGCCTCTATAAGGTTAAACGGGATACCAAGTTCAAAGAAGAGGTTATTGTCGATAACGTGTTGAGCCGCCGTTGCGTACATATCGTAGAGCTCATTAACACACTCATAATAGGCTTCAGCTTCGTGATCACTTACAATAACGAGTTCATCTGCAACGTACTTGCTTTCATCACTGTCGGTATGCCATGCAAAGCCAATTTCTTCCAGGGTACTGTCATTTATAGGATTGATTGTTTGAAGTGATATCATCATTATCCTCCGTAACTGCTAGATGATGAAGTGCTGCTTGCACCTTTATTTCCAAAAAAGCTTTTTTTACCTGAGCTAGTCGTAGATGATCCGCCACCTGCACCAGCTGATTTATGATACGCTGAACGATTGGATACATCTTGATGTCTTTGAACATTTTTATTGTTCATAAGAGCATTTCCGATCATGTTTCCGAGCAATGCACCGCCGGCAGCAGCGAGGATAGTACCTGCTAATCCCATCCCTTCTCCGTGAGGCTCAGAGTTGAGTTCTGATTTCCCTTCTTGCATTTTTTTGTACTCTTGATCTGCGAGGGCTTTCATCTCTGCTTCGGTTAATACACGTTCATGTACGGTTCCATTCTGATCTGTTTCACGAATAATGGCACGGCTAGGACCTGTGGTTGGCATCTCTTCAATAATGACGTATTTACCGCTCGTTTGCTGCTCAACAACAAGAAATTTATTCGCACCTTCTGGTTTTTGCTCTTCTTGATTACTTTGGCATCCAGAGAGGGCACTTAAAATGGCAAGACCTGTGGCTCCAAGCATAATATTTTTTGCACTAACAATGTGTTTCATTTTCTTTCCTATCGTAGTTTTTTAAATTGGGTTGAGGTTAGTTTAAAAATTTTAGAGGGCGTTGAAGAATTAAAACCTCTTAAATCTTCGATGATAGTATCACTATGAGAGAGACAAAAATCTTTATCATAATCACGACCGCTCTCATTGGCAGAAGTAGAATAAAGCCAGCCATATTTTTGAATCAAACGAGAGTGCGTTGAGTCGGCTACGTATCGGATTGCCTGATTTTTAATGACAAACGTTGTCTGTCGTGCATGTCGAACCCATGAACGATATTTGATGGGAACTCTCACTGTGGACTGAAGCAAGCTTAGGGAAGCAAAAACTTTTAAAAAAGGCTTTCCCTCATTTCTCCCTTTGACCTGCACCAAAGAAACACTGTCTTGTGAGAGAAAACCGACGGTTGTATCGGTCTGAGCGAGGATAATCGGCATTTTAACGTACCAAAAAATCCTGAAGGGCATGAGGTTTCATCCAGCTGTCATCACCCATATAGGTCATCGCTTCGATGGCTGCACGCGCTGCACTGAGGGTTGTAAAATACGGGATTCCCATACGTAAGACCACTTGACGAATTTGCTCTGCATCTTTTTTGGATGTTTTATTATCAGAAGTATTGATGGCGAGAGAAATATCACCGTTTTTCATCATGTCTTCAATATTCGGACGACCTTCTGAAATTTTCAAAACGACTTCACACGGGATTCCGGCAGCTTCAATAATTTTTTGAGTACCGCGAGTCGCAACCAGTTTAAATCCTTGCGTATGCAAACCACGCGCAATTTCTGGTGCATGCATTTTGTCCATTTCGATAAATGAGAGAAAGCATGTACCCGCTGTAGGGATTTTATTCCCTGCAGCAAGTTGGCTTTTGGCAAAACTTATTCCAAAGTTCTCACTGATACCCATAACTTCCCCCGTTGACTTCATCTCAGGTGAGAGAACCAAGTCAGCGCCATAAAGTTTATTGAAAGGGAATACCGCTTCTTTAATGGCAACATGTCCTTTAAGACGAGGTTTGAGAAGACCATTTTCTTCCATAACAACATTGTAGTTGTCATAAAATTTCAGAGCATTGCGAAGTGTATCTCCAACCATAACCCGTGTTGCAACTTTCGCAAGAGGCATACCGGTAGCTTTTGATACAAAAGGTACCGTTCGAGATGCACGAGGGTTGACTTCGATGATGTAGACTTCATTTTGAAAGATTGCGTATTGGATATTGAGCAATCCAATTACACCAAGTCCCAATGCAATTTTTTTGGTTTGTTGTTCCACTTGTGCTTGATGATCGGCGCTGAGGCTTACAGGCGGAAGAGAACATGCGCTGTCTCCTGAGTGAATCCCTGCTTCTTCAATGTGCTGCATGACAGAGCCAATATAGACATCGGTTCCATCGGTAATCGCATCGACATCAAGTTCAACAGCTTGATCTAAAAATTTGTCTACCAAAACGGGAGAGTCGTTGCTCACGGATACGGCAACATCCATGTAGGTACGCAGTTCGTCTTCATTGTAGACAATACGCATCGCACGTCCACCCAAAACATACGATGGGCGCACAAGAACCGGATAACCAAGTTCTTCGGCTACTTTAAAAGCTTGCTCTTTGGTCATAGCGATACCATTTTCAGGTTGCTTGAGTCCTTGTTCTACAACAAATGCGGAGAACTTTTCACGGTTTTCAGCCAAGTCAATTACTTCTGCTGACGTACCTGCAATGACTGCTCCGATATTGTGAAGTGCATTGGCAAGTTTGAGAGGAGTTTGACCTCCGAAATGGACGATAATCCCATTCGGTTGCTCACGCTCAACGACAGCACGAACGTGTTCAAAATCGATAGGCTCGAAATAAAGTACATCGGAGGTATCGTAGTCGGTTGATACGGTTTCAGGATTACAGTTGTACATAATTGTTTCAATACCCATCTCTTTAAGAGCAAATGCGGCATGAACACAACAGTAGTCAAACTCGATTCCTTGTCCGATACGGTTTGGCCCTCCGCCTAGAATCATAACTTTTTTCTTGTCACTGGCTCGAGGCTCTTGAGCACCCAAGCGGGTGATATTGGTTGTTGAATACAAATACGGGGTTAAGGCACCAAACTCAGCAGCACAAGTATCTACCTCGTTATATTCATGAGCGATTGCCAGGGCTTTACGAGCATTATAAATATCTTCTTCTTTTGTCGCTTTATCATTAAGCGTGATAAGACGTGCAATGCTTTTATCCGAGAATCCTTCGGTTTTAAGAATACGAAGTTGTGGTTCATCGGTAAGTGTTTTGGACGTGATGCGTGGTTCTTGTGCAATCAGTTCCTCGATTTGAGTTAAAAACCATGGATCAATTTTAGAAAGTTCAAAAATTTCACTATGGCTTAGTCCCATACGGAACCCTTGCGCAACGTAGAGAATACGCTCAGCATTGGGACGGCGAATTTCGTGTTTAACAAATTCTAAATCACCATCGATAGGATCAAAACCGCTTAACCCTGTCTCAAGGGAGCAAAGAGCTTTTTGAATGGATTCTTTGAAGGTACGACCGATTGCCATTACTTCCCCGACTGATTTCATACTCGTTGTCAGCGTTGATTCAGCTTCTGGGAATTTTTCAAAGGTAAAGCGAGGAATTTTGGTAACGATGTAATCGATTACCGGTTCAAATGCTGCGGGAGTTCCGGTAATGTCATTGGTTATTTCATCAAGAGTAAATCCTACTGCAAGTAGAGTTGCAACTTTGGCGATAGGATATCCTGTTGCTTTAGATGCTAGCGCCGAAGAACGAGAAACACGAGGGTTCATTTCGATGACAATCATACGTCCCGTTTTAGGATCAACAGAAAACTGGACATTGGATCCACCTGTATCAACTCCGATTTCACGTAAGATTGCAAACGACGCATCACGCATACGCTGATATTCTTTGTCCGTAAGAGTAAGGGCAGGGGCTACAGTAATAGAGTCACCTGTATGAACACCCATAGGATCGAAGTTTTCGATAGAACAAACGATGATACAGTTATCATTGCGATCACGAATAACTTCCATCTCGTATTCTTTCCATCCAAGAAGTGATTCTTCGATCAAAATTTCAGTGATAGGAGACTCATCGAGACCTCGTTGAGCGAGGAGTTTAAATTCGTCAATGTTATATGCAACACCGCTTCCTCCTCCTGCAAGGGTATAGGAAGCACGAATAATGGTAGGAAAACCGATTTCATTGGCAGCACTGATTGCTTCTTCAATGTTGTAGGCATAACGAGAAATAGGAAGATCCATTCCAATTTTGAGCATACACTCTTTAAACGCTTGGCGATCTTCTCCTTTTTTGATAGCACTTGGATTGGCCCCGAGGAATTCAATTCCCTCTAAAAGACCTTGCTCGTGCATAAGCATGGCAGCATTAAGCGCAGTTTGTCCCCCCATGGTTGGGAGGATGGCATCTACTTTTTCATCTCTGATGATTTGAGCAATAATTTCAGGTTTAATCGGTTCGATATAGGTGCGATCGGCAAATTCTGGATCGGTCATAATGGTGGCGGGATTGGAGTTGATAAGTACAACACGGTACCCTAGCTCTTTAAGAGTTTTAACCGCTTGTGTCCCAGAGTAGTCAAATTCACACGCTTGACCGATGACGATTGGACCTGATCCAATGAGAAGTATCGTTTTAATGTCGTCGCGTTTTGGCATGCTTACCCTTTTGTCAGAAAAATTTGTCAATTATAGGGCAAAAGCACTTAAAAGCTCATTTAAAATAGGGTTATGAATGCGCTTTTTAAGAGTGATCAGTCGCGAGAGCACTCCGCTGAGGAGCTAATTTTGGACTTGGTTCAAAATTTGAGAATATCTTAAATGGAGAGATTATTTCACTTTGGTTATGACGTGAAAATAAGTAGGATTTTTAGCATAAAAATAGGGTTCAACTACAGCGCTTTGGTAACCGCTTGCTTTGGAAATAGAGATTATTTTCCCTACTTTAAGTCCAGAGAAAAAAATTCGATCCAAACCAGAAGTAACGATTTCATCTCCAACATAAATTGGTATCCATGTGGGGATAAATTCAACAACAAGATGACGTTCATTATTACCTCGCACAATGCCTGGAGCTTGCGAATTTCCGACTGAAACGGCGTAAGAACTTTTTATATCACCATTGAGAAGTGCCATAGGGGAATGATTTTTAGAGACAACAATCCCGGCAACATAACCTCGATAGATCAAACCATAAACACGAGCAGAATCAAAATGATCCATCTCAAGCCATAATTTATGAGGATCACCCATTCTCACATAAGAAATAGTACGTACAAGTTCAACGGAAGGAAGTGTTTTAATAGAACTATTTTGAAGTTTCAATAGATTTTGGTATTCACTTGCTACTTGGTGCAGAGTTAAAATTTCACGTTCATAATAGCGATTGTGCTGTTGTAATTCGGTAATGGTTTTTTCTTGAGAAATATGCTTTGCAATAGAGTTTTTAAAACCTTGAATTTGGTTTAAATAGGTAGTTTTGATGCTTTGTGAGAGATGAATGAAGGGAGTTTGTAAAAAAGGGCTAAAATAAAGAGCCCCGCCCACACATGCGAGAAGAAGAAGTGTGAGTGAAAGACGCTGTTTATTCATTATCGAAAAGTTCGTGAAGTTGATCGATCTCTTCGAGCGCTCGTCCTGTACCACGTGCTACACAAAGCAATGGTTCGTCAGCAACGTAAACAGGAATTTTAATGGTTTCAGAAAGGTATTTGTCAAGTTGGCGAATCAATGCTCCGCCACCTGTTAAAATAACACCGTTGTTGACAATATCACCTGCTAAATCAGGTGGCATATTCTCTAGCACATCCCGTAATGCTTCAAGAATCTCTTTGAGCGGATCACGCATCGCTTCGCGAGCATCTTCACTGGAAAGTTCAAGAGAGGTTAACAAACCTTCTACTTGATCGCGGCCGTTGATAATCATTTTGAGTTCTTGAGCCAATGGCATTGCAGTACCGATATTGATTTTTATGTCTTCCGCAATACGCTCACCAATAAGAAGATTGTATTTACGTTTGACATAATCCATGATAGCACGGTCAATTTTGTCACCTGCAACACGAATAGAGCGGCACAGTACCAATCCTCCCAATGAGATAACGCCGATTTCCGTTGTTCCTCCACCGATATCAACGATGACATTTCCTTTTGGCTCACGAATATCGATTCCTGCACCGATAGCGGCAGCCATAGGTTCGTCGATAAGATAGACTTCACGTGCTCCTGCGCTCATTGCTGATTCACGAACTGCTTTACGCTCAACTTGTGTTAAGCCGTAAGGGATACAAATGATAATGCGAGGACTGATAAGATTTCGTCGTCCATGCGCTTTTTCAATAAATCGGCGAATCATTTTTTCAGTCATATCGAAATCGGCAATAACACCGTCTTTCATAGGACGAATAGCTTTGATATTTCCTGGTGTTTTACCAACCATCTCTTTGGCTTCACGTCCAACTGCGAGGACTCTTTGTTGACCGTATTTTTCTGTTTTGACCGCAACAACAGAAGGCTCATTGATAACAATGCCTTTCCCCTTGACAATTACAAGGGTATTCGCCGTGCCCAGGTCGATGGCAAGGTCGTTTGAAAAGAGTCCGATAAGTTTATTAAATAGCATTATTATGTCCTATGCGCTTTTTTGAGACGTTTTTTTGATGTAAACTGGAAGGGATGCTTCATCAACCACTTCTTTTGTGATGATTACTTCGTATCCACTGTATTCTGGGAGCTCATACATGATTTCACCCATAATTTCTTCTAAGATTGCACGAAGACCGCGTGCTCCTGTTTTACGGGTAAGAGCTTTGGCTGCAATGGCATTCAATGCCTCTTTTTCAAAAGTGAGCTCAACGTCATCGATGGCAAAAAGTTTGATGTATTGTTTTGCAAGACAGTTTTTTGGCTCGGTGAGAATACGTACCATTTCGTCTTCGGTGATTTTATTCAAAGATGCAATAATTGGAAGACGTCCAATAAGCTCAGGAATAAGGCCATAATTGACCAAATCATCGGGTTCAACGTTTTCAAAGCTATCATCACCCTCAGCGGAATTACGTTTTTCATGACCAAAGCCCATGACGTTTTTCCCTTTTTTACGCTCTAAAATTTGTCCTAATCCATCAAATGCACCGCCGCAAATGAATAGAATTCCTGAAGTGTCGATTTGGATAAAATCTTGATTCGGGTGCTTACGCCCGCCTTTTGGAGGGATGTTGACAATGGCGCCTTCAATGATTTTTAGTAGTGCTTGCTGAACCCCTTCACCCGAGACATCACGAGTGATAGAACGGTTTTCGCTCATGCGGGAAATTTTGTCAATTTCATCGATAAAGACAATGCCCTGTTGTGCGCGTTCAATGTCACCGTCAGCAGCTTGAAGAAGTTTAGTAAGAATATTTTCAACGTCTTCACCAACATAACCAGCTTCAGTAAGACTGGTTGCATCGGCAATGGCGATAGGTACATTGAGAACACGAGCGATGGTTTGTGCCATGAGTGTTTTACCGCTTCCGGTAGGTCCTATAAGTAAGACATTGGATTTGGCAATTTCAGTATCATCGTCTACATTATGATGTTTAAAAATCCGTTTGTAATGGTTGTAAACAGCTACTGAAAGAAGTTTACGCGCACGTTCTTGACCAATAATGTATTGACCTAAAAAAGTATTGAGTTCTTTTGGAGTCAGTAATTCAGTATTTAAATGCTCATGTGCAGCAGAAGAATCATTGCTGTTCTCTCCAAACATAATCTTGTAAGCTGAAAATACACAATTTTTACAAATGTAAACATTGTTACCAGCAATAAGTGGGTTTTGGTCGCTTTCTTGCGCTTCGCAGAAGCTACAATGACGGTGTATCATGATTCTTTCCTTTCGAAGGGGATGCCCCGTTTGGTATTAATAATAAAGGTACATATATTTTTTACATACTCACTTGATGTGGCTTCTAATAGTGCGGCTGCATTCTCTTGAAGAGGTTTCCCTGACTCAAAAAGTTCTCGATAGGCAGCTCTAAGAGCGTCAATATCTTCACGTGCAACGTGACGGCGAAGACCGTTGAGATTAAGTCCTCGTAATACTGCACGATTTCCTTCTACGAGACAATATGGAGGTACGTCCTGGGATAGGGCAGATGCTCCGGCTATCATGGCATAATCCCCAATTTTTACAAACTGATGAATCGGTGTCATACCTCCGACAACGGCATAATTACCCATTTCTACGTGTCCTGCAAGGGTTGCAGCATTTGCAAGAATACAGTGGTCTCCGATGATAACATCATGCCCTAAGTGAACATATCCCATAAAGAGATTGTGATCACCTACAACGGTTTTGCTCCCGCCGCCTGCAGTTCCCGGATTAAAAAGAGTGAACTCACGAATGGTATTATGGTCGCCAATGATAAGTTCAACTTTTTCACCTGCGTACTTTAAGTCTTGGGGAACGGAGCCCAAAACAGCATGTGAAAAAATAGTGTTATTCTCGCCAATGGTGGTTTTTCCATAAATACACGTACTGGCAGCTATTTTAGTCCCTTTTCCAATCGTAGATTGGCTGGAAATAAAACAAAAAGGTCCGATTTCAACATCTTCTGCGATAAGAGCACCCTCTTCAATCACTGCAAGTGGAGATATTTTACTCATAATGTCCTACTTGTCCACGATCATAGCTTTGAGTTCAGCTTGAGCAACAAGAGTGTCATCAACATACGCTTTACCCTCTAAAACCCAGATAACGCCTTTGTGCTTAATGACGGTCATACGGTATTGGAGGCGATCACCAGGACGGACTGGGGCACGAAATTTTGCACCGTCGATACTCATGAAATAGACTACTTTTTTAGCTGCTTCTTCTTCGGTCATGTCCATGCTCTGAAATGCCAATATTCCGCCAGCTTGAGCCATTCCCTCTAAAATCATAACGCCTGGATAGATAGGGTGTCCAGGAAAATGACCTTCGAATATTTGTTCACCGATGGTGACATTTTTAAAGCCAATAAGCGATTCGTTCGGAGTAATACTCGTTACTCTATCGACGAGGAGAAAAGGAAAACGGTGAGGTAAAATTTTTTGTATTTGAATGACATCCATCATATTTATAAACACCTTAAGTAAAAAGTCCGCCAATTTTACCGCAAAAATAGTTAATTAATGATAATTAGCTTTCAAGTTACATTAAAGACTCTTTTTTGAGTGCATGTCTGACAAGTAAATCTGCGACTTCAAAACTAGCATCAACAAATTCTAATCCGGATAAGTCTCTCATGCTTTTTCGCTCTTCAGCGCTGTCGATTTTGATAATGATATTGGCATCTTTGTTGTAGTTGAGGATGGCTTCACTGATGAGTCGTCTATTGTGTTCACTGCTCATTGTGATGATGACAGCTTTTGTCTCTTTGACCATCAACGACTCTAAAACGGGGAGTTTGTTTAAGTGCCCAAAATATGCCATGTAGCCAAGTTTTCTAGCATGTAAAACGTGTTTAAGGTTATCAGATATGATGATGAAATTTGCTCCTTTTGCCTGTAAAGAAGCGGCAACAATTTTTCCAAGTGTTGCAAATCCGGCAACGATAATGTGACCTTGGCGTTCGATAGGTGTAATAACGTCGGATTCATAAAACTCTTTTTCAAAATAAGAAGAGAGTTTATAAATATTTCCGATAATAAACGGAGTGAGGATCATGGATATGACACTTACGAGGATCAAAAAACTGGACATCTCTTGAGAAATAAGATTTTGCGATCCTGCAAGAGCAAAAATGGCAAAGGAAAATTCACCAATCTGTGCAAGTGCGAGAGCTGTTTTGGCAGAGGTGTTTTTATCGGAGTTACGTCGAATGATGCTATAAATAACTACCGCTTTAAAGAGCATGGAAAAAATGAAAATAAACGTGATGATATGGATATTTTCTAAAAAATAAAGCATATCGATCTTGGTTCCTACACCAAAGAAAAATGCTCCAAGAAGCAGATCTTTATAGCTTGCGATATCCGATTCGACTTTGACGTTAAAGCGGGTGTCGGCGATAATCATCCCTGCTATAAACGCTCCAAGCGAGTACGTAAATCCCATACTGTGGGCAAGCAGTGAAGCTCCGATAAGAATGGAAAATACAGAACCCAAAAAGAGCTCTTCAAGCTCTGTTTTAGCCGAAAACTGTAAAAGGGCATTAACAATCTTTTCCCCAAGGGTAAACATAAACACCACGACAAAAATAGCTGAGAGTATCGTTTTCCATAAGACTTCGCTCAGAGAGAGGGTATCGTTGGACAAAAAGGTGATGAGGAGCAAAATGGGGATAACGGCAAGGTCTTGAAAAATCAAAATTCCCATCGACTTTTGCCCATACGGTGTATGGATGTCTTTGGACTCTTTGAGATAAGTGAGGACGATTGCGGTAGATGAGAGCGAAAAAGCCAAAGAGATGATAAGTGATGTGTTGAAGTCGAGATGAAAAAGAGTAAATGAGAGTAAAAAGATCACCACGACGCTGAATAATACTTGCAGAAGGCCGTTTGTAAGGAGGAGCTCTTTCATTTTTTTGATTTTCTCAAGACTGAGTTCCAGTCCGATCGTAAACATCAAAAAGACGATCCCGAATTCACCGATTAACTCTAAAGAATCATTACCATGTCCATTAAAGCCAAAGAGGGTGCTAATGATTGTCCCTGTCGCAATGTAGCCTATGATATGAGATATCCCAAATCGCTTTAGGATGATATTGAGAACTGTGGCAATGGCAATGGTTAAAAAGATTGATAAGAGTAAGTTTTCCATAAAGATGATTATAGTGGACTAAGTGCTTTATGTGTGATTAAAAAGTAGGCGTATTAGAGAGTTTACAGCAGTATGAGCTTTTCTTTCGTATCGTCATACGTTTTCGTCTCTAAGAGAAGGGTGATTTTAGCAGTCGGTATTTCATCCACGACGATGATTGCAGAAGTGTTGAACGCGCTTTCGGTAAGCTTGGCACGTAAAGTCATTTCAATATCAATATCAGGAGCATTAAACATCAACTCTTGAGTATTTTTATAGACGGATGCGGTGAGGGTGTTGAAGGTATCGAGAGTGATAAAACGTACCTCTTCACGATTGAGAAAAAATTGCCCGTTTATCTCAAAATCGATTTTCCCCTCAGTCGATGTGCGGTTGATGGTTGAGTAAAAGAGTGGATAGGATGGGATGATTACGGAGCCTGTTTTTACCGAAGCACGCATGAGCCGATAATTTAAAAATCGCTCGCGTATGATTTTATAGGGGATGTCTGAATCTTCGAGATCCATACGCTTGGTATAAAGTTCAAGACGCTCTTCGATGGAAGCAGGGAGAATTTGGCGAGAGAGGGGAGAGAACATCTCATCCATTAGACGATGTTGCTGGTCACGCTGCATGGTGAGTCCGAAGATACAGCCGCAGTAGTCTTGACGATACAGTTGTTCTTCTTTACTGACACGGCTTTGGTCGTTGCTTCCGCCATTTTTACGGTAATCAAACGCGATGAACTCGACGCCATGCGTTGCATGAAACACATCGCCGCTTTTTTTGAGTTGTTCTTGCGATTTTAGAGGGCTGACGAGGAGGGTGGTAGTCATCGATTTCTCGCCGAGTTCCAATGCTTTGTAAGCGCTTACTTCAAAACGACGGTCAAAACATACTTCACAACGCGCCCCTTTTTCAGGTTCTTTTTCGAGTCCTCGGACGGCATTCATCCAATCTTCAAAATCGTATTGACCTTCGATGAGCTCAATACCCAGTTTTTTACAACTTCGTGTTACGTCTAAAAGGCGCAGTTGATATTCGCTGTAAGGGTGGATATTGGGATCATAGAAGAATCCGATGAGTGTTTCATCGGGAAATTCCTGTTGCAGCTTTTCCATAAAGAAATGGGAATCAACACTGCAACAGATGTGTACTAGCATGATTAGTCGCGAGCAGCTAAAATTTCAACTTTTTCAATAACGTCACGCATAGCGATACTGTCAAGAACTGCCATTGATTCAGCGTCATCTTTCTCAATTCCGCCGAAAACTGTGTGAACACCATCAAGATGTGGAGTTGCAGCAAAACAGATGAAGAACTGGCTTCCGCCTGTGTTTGGACCTGCGTGTGCCATTGACAATGTTCCTTTGACGTGACGGTGTGTGTTAAGTGCTGTTTCACAAGGGATTGCCCAACCTGGACCGCCGGTACCAGAACCATGAGGACATCCGCCTTGAGCCATGAACCCTGGGATTACGCGGTGGAAATTAAGTCCGTCATAATAGCCGTCTTTTACCATTGCAGCGAAGTTCGCAACGGTGTTTGGAGTCTCGTCATTGTATAGTTTGATCCACATAACGCCTTTGGCTGTGGTCATTTTCGCCCATTGGTAGCTTGCCATCTCTTCTGGAGTGACAGTATAAGTTTTAAGTTCTTTGCGTCCGAACATTAGGTGATCCTTAAGGGAATTTTTTGAAATTATAGTCGGTTTTTCTTAACCAATCGGGTGTAATGAGTTATAATGGAGCAATTTTATTTGACAGGAATGGCATGGAGTCTTGGTTACAGCATAGGTTGTCTCATATTTCTTTACGAGAACTTAATTTCTATACCATTGTCTTTATCCTCTTTTTCACGGTTATTTTTTCGTCGTTACTTATTTACGATGAATACAAAGATTTTTTAAAAACAGCAGCACATGGTATTGAGATTAGTAAAAATACTCCATTGAGCAGTTCTCTTTCGTTTCAAGATTTACCCAAAACACGTTTAATAAAAATAATGGTAGAGATTGCAACGCTGGCGTTGATTTTGTTTGGTTTTATTGTAGGAATTTCAAAAATCATCAACAGTATGATTGCTCGTGATATGGAGCGTTTTTTGACATTTTTTGAATCGGCACATGAAAAAGCAGAAGCCATTCTCCCTGACGAACTCTATTTTAATGAGTTCAAAAAAATGGCGGGTTATGCTAATGATATGGGCTCAACGATTTATGAGCAAAAAGAGTCACTTCGTACGCTCAATGCGAGTTTGGAAGATCGAGTAAAACTAAAAACAAAAGCACTGCAACTGAAAAATGAAGCACTTGAAGAGGAACAGATGTTTTCTCAAGGGTTGCTTGAATCGCACAAGCAGTTTATCCGTTATGCCATTCATGAAACGCATACTCCTCTTTCGGTGATTATGGCGAATATCGAGCTTTTTAGTATGAGCGAGGGGCGTAACCGCTATCTGGCTAAAATCGAAGCAGCGGTCAAAAATATCTTTAGTATTTACGACGATTTGAGTTATTTGGTGAAAAAAGACCAGATTGAGTATCCTAAAAAAGCGATGGATTTAAGCGAATACGTCGAAAAACGGCTTGAATTTTTCGATGAGGTCGCCCAATTTTCAAACTTATCATTCCAATACAATAAACCTGAATTTCCTGCATGGATTGTTTTTAATGAGACAAAACTTCAGCGTGTTATTGACAACAATCTCACAAATGCGATCAAATATACCAAAAATGGAGAAGTTGTTCGAGTGGGTGTCAGCTCCAATATCGATGCGTGTGCTTTTTGGGTTGAGAGTAAATCGCAAAAAATTCATGATGTGGATAAGATTTTTGAAGCCTACTATCGTGAGCGTAAAAAAACCGATGGATTTGGTCTGGGGCTTAGTCTGGTGAAAGCGATTTGTGATGAAGAAGGGGTTGATATTCGTATTGATTCAACGGTTGAATATACCCGTTTTGACTATCAGTTTCCAAAAGGAGGGGATGTTTGAAAATTCTTTTGCTTGAAGATGAACAAATGCTCAGCGAAGCAATCAGTGAATATTTGGTGGCATTAGGTCACCGTGTTATAACATGCTATGACGGGAGCGAAGCATTAGTCTGTATCCAAGGCGAAAACTTCGATTTGCTTATCCTGGATATTAATGTCCCAGGTATTGATGGACTGGATTTACTTGAACAGCTTCACGTGTTAAAAATTCGTCCTCCTGCTATTTACATCAGTGCCTTAGCGGACATTGAGGGGATTAGTCGAGCGTATGATCTGGGATGTTACGATTACCTCAAAAAGCCGTTTCACCTCAAAGAGCTCTCATTACGTATTGATAAAGTGATGCAGAATTGTCTTATTCCCCAAAGCCATACACGTCTTTCGAAGAGCTATGCGTATGATGCTTCTACCTCTACTTTACTGTGTGATAATGTAACACATCCTCTTTCGAAACGACAATTGCAAATCATTGACTTATTAGCACGAAATCGCGGACGCGTCGTTGATTTTGATCAATTTCGTACCTATATATGGGATGATGAGTACGTTGACAATGCAACGATACGTGCGGAAGTAAGTCGTTTGAATAAAAGTCTCAAAGAAGATTTTATTCAAAATATTCGTGCGTTAGGTTACATGATTGATATTCCACGCTCTGTATAACGTTACTTTTTTACTCATTTTGTTTATCTCATTTTGATATTTAGGGATAATTTTTTCTAATTTAACAAATGCTACGTTCGTGCTACGATTACTTTTTATGATGACAGTGAAAGAAACCAGAAGGAGCAAAAATGAAACGAATAATACATCTATCGTTTTTAGCATCAGTCATTGTTGTCAACAGTATGGCAGCAGATGATTTGGCTAGTATGTTTAAAGAGGGAAAAGCAAGTGGACAAATCCGTGCTTTTTACATTGATCGTGATTATTCCGGAGGGACAACGGTTCATCGTGATGGTCTGGCGATTGGAGGTTATCTCAAATATGAAACTGGAATGCTTAATGGCTTGAGTGCAGGAGCAGCATTCTACACGACGAATAAGTTGGACAGTAAAAGCTCTATTGCTGGTGAAAATGATACAACTTTATTCGGGCCAAATGGAGATAATGAAACGTATCTTGGTGAAGCATATTTACAGTATAAAAATGGGAATACTGCATTTAAAGCGGGACGCCAAAAATTGGATACTCCTCTTGCCGGAGCAGATGATGCACGTATGCTCCCGAACCTTTTTGAAGCATATGTCTTGAGCAATACCGATATTAAAGATACGTCTTTGATAGCGGCTCATGTTACAAAATTTGCGGCTGGAACGTTTGCTAATGCTTATAACAATCAACCTGCTGCATTATCATTGACTTCTGGTTATAGTGGTCTTGCAAATGCTACAAACATGGTAGGTAGTTTTGAAAACATGGGTGAATATGCAATTGGTAAAAATACTGATGGTGTAACGGTAGCCGCTGCAATTTATTCTGGAATTCCGGGAATGAAGCTTCAGCTTTGGGATTATTATGCACATGATATTCTTAATGCAATTTATGCTGAAGCAAATTATGGCTGGTCTTATGCAAGCGGTGTATCGCCGTATGCTGCTGCACAATATATCAAAGAAGATGATGTTGGAAGTAGTTATGCCACTAAAGTTAATAGTGACTTTATTGCTGTAAAAGCAGGGGTAAAAGTTGCTAATTTTGACGTATATGCAGCGTTATCACATAACAGTAAGGATTCATCGGCTGCAATTGGTGGTGGGACAATTACTCCATGGGGTGGAATGCCAGCCTACACGCAAGGTATGGTAACACGTCATCAATTTATGGCAGGAACGGATGCATGGAAAGCGGCTGCTAACTATGATTGGAAAGATTTTGGTGTAAATCTGAATACCGGTGTTTACTATACCTCTTTTGCGATGGATGATTTAAATGGATATGTAGCAAACCATGCTTGGACTGCGACTGAAGCTGGATTCGATATGATTTATACTCCTCAAACGGTTAAAAATCTTCAGTTACGTTTCCGTGGAAATTTCCCACGTGATTTCAAAGAGACAGCTGCAGGTGTTGGTACTGATTGGGACGAATACCGCGTTATCGCAAACTATAACTTTTAAAGGAGGTTTATTATGAAACAAGAGATGGTTGATCGTATTAAAAACGATCCAGATTTTATACAGCTTGTCACTGTGCGAACAAAATTCGCATGGACATTGACAATCGTTATGTTAGTGATTTATTTTGGCTTTGTATTGACGATTGCGTTTGATCCGTCGATTTTGGGGACTCCTCTCTCTGCCGGTTCAGTTACAACAGTAGGTATCCCTGTGGGTGTTACTGTTATTATCAGTGCGTTTCTTTTGACAGGGATTTATGTTCGCCGTGCAAATGGTGAGTTTGATGAGCTTACTCGTCGTATTAAAGCGAAAGCGAAGGGGGAATAATGAAACCAATACTCTTTTTACTTCTTGGATCAGCTGGGATATTCGCCAGCGAAGCACTTACCGGTGCAGTAGAAAAACAAGCGTTAAATATGTCTGCGATTATTATGTTCTTGATTTTCGTTGGAGCAACACTCGGAATCACGTATTGGGCGGCAAAACGCACTAAAACTGCAAAAGATTTCTATACAGCAGGCGGTGGAATTACTGGTTTTCAAAATGGTATGGCGATCGCAGGGGACTATATGTCTGCAGCATCGTTTTTGGGTATTTCAGCTCTCGTATACGGAAAAGGGTATGATGGTTTGATCTACTCTATCGGTTTCTTGGTTGGATGGCCGATTATTTTGTTTATGGTAGCTGAACAGCTTCGTAATCTCGGTAAATATACTTTTGCTGACGTTGCATCGTACCGTTTGCGTCAAACTCCTATTCGTACATTGGCAGCATTTGGTTCAATCTTAACGGTTATTCTGTACCTTATTGCTCAAATGGTGGGTGCAGGTAAATTAATTCAACTTCTTTTCGGACTTGATTATGAAATCGCGGTTGTTTTGGTCGGTGTATTGATGATTCTTTACGTAACCTTTGGTGGTATGCTTGCAACTACATGGGTGCAGATTATCAAAGCATTCTTGCTTTTATCCGGTGCAACATTTATGGCGATTGCGGTTATGGCACACTATAACTTCAACTTCGAGACATTGTTTGCAACTGCGGTTCAAATGAAAGATGTATCGATTATGGCTCCTGGTAAACTTGTCAGCGATCCGATTTCAGCGATTTCACTCGGTATAGCTTTGATGTTCGGTACGGCAGGTCTTCCTCATATCTTGATGCGTTTCTTTACCGTCAGTGATGCGAAAGAAGCACGTAAATCAGTTTTCTATGCGACAGGATTTATCGGGTATTTCTATATCTTGACGTTCATCATCGGTTTCGGTGCAATCGTTATGGTATTCCAAAATCCACAATATCTTGACCTTGCAAAACAAGCAGTAGATGGTGGTTCTCCGATCCTTGGCGGCGACAACATGGCAGCGATTCACTTGTCACATGCAGTGGGCGGAGACTTCTTCCTAGGCTTTATTTCAGCAGTAGCGTTTGCAACAATCCTTGCGGTTGTTTCAGGGCTTACTCTTGCAGGGGCTTCAGCAATTTCACATGACATTTATGCGAGTGTACTTCGTAAAGGAAAAGCAGACGGGATGATGGAAATGAAAGTTTCTAAAGTTGCAACAGTTATTCTTGGTATCGTTGCAATTTATCTTGGTATTGCATTCGAAGCACAAAATATTGCGTTCATGGTTGGATTGGCGTTTGCTATTGCTGCAAGTGCGAACTTCCCGATCTTGTTCCTTTCTATGTATTGGTCTAAACTTACAACTCGCGGTGCATTGCTTGGTGGATCATTAGGTCTATTGACAGCGGCTGTTTTAGTGGTTCTAGGACCTACCGTATGGGTTGATTTCTTAGGACATGCAGAAGCGATTTTCCCATACAAATATCCAGCACTATTTTCTGTGAGTGCAGCATTTATCGGAATTTGGTTCTTCTCGATTACGGATAAAAGTGATACAGCAGCTAAAGAGCGTGAAGCATTTGAAGCTCAGTATATTCGTGCTCAAACAGGTATCGGTGCTGAAGGTGCAGTTGAACATTAAATCAATTCCCGTCATCCTCGGGCTTGACTCGGGGATCCAGCTGGATTCCCGCATTCGCGGGAATGACGAATATAATGTATTAATTTGAGGAGTTACCTTTGAGTCTTTTTGACCAAAAAGCATTATTAATGTCGATCCATCCTTTTGATCTTTTGACTGAAAGGATGATTGAGCAACTGATGACACAGATGGATATTGCCTATTATCCCAAGGAGACGGTTTTAATCGGTCCGAGGGTTCGGGCTCAATCGCTTTGCATTATTATCAAGGGAGCCGTCGATGAGACCATCGACGGTGAACTTCAAAACGTGTACAGCGAGCGAGACAGTTTCGATCCTAATGCTCTCATCTATGGCAATACCCAAAGTACTTTTATCGTTACCGAAGATCTCATCTGTTACGAACTCCCCAAAGAATCCTTTCTTAATCTTCTTCAAGACGTCGAATCCTTTCAAAACTATTTTATGCAAGACTTCATCACTAAACATCAAAATCTTAAAGAGCGTCAGCACCAAAATGAATTGACACCTTTTATGGTTGCTCGTGTTGATGAAATTTATCTTCATACGCCTTGTTTTGTAAATGCTACGACCACGATTAAAGAAGCATTGCGTGCTATGGCAGATCAAAATGCGGATGTTATTTTAGTTCGTGATGCGGAGTCAATAGGGATTGTAACGGATACGAATTTACGTGAAAAAGTATTGTTAGTCGAAAAAAGCACGCAAGATCCAATCGGAGAGATTGCGACATTTGGTCTTGTGACGATTGAGCGGAGTGATTTTCTCTTTAATGCATTGCTGCTTTTCACGAAACACGGTGTTAAACGGCTTATTGTAGTTGAGAATGAGAAAATTGTCGGGATTTTGGAACAGCTTGATTTGTTAAGTCATTTTGCTAACCATACCCATTTGATTGCTGCCTCCATTGATCGTTCTCTTACCATTGATGAGCTGGACAATGCCCAGCGTTCATTGACTCATCTCATCAGTTCCCTAACCTCAAAAGGGGTAAAGGTTCGGTATATCTCGAAACTGGTAAGTGAACTCAACTCTAAGATGTATCGTAAAGTCTTTGAATTGGTTGTTCCTCAAGAACTTCAAAGCAAATGTGCACTTATCGTGATGGGCAGTGAAGGACGAGGTGAGCAAATATTGCGCACCGATCAAGACAATGCCCTGATCATACGTGACGGTGAAAATGAAGAAGAATTTACTTCTTATATGATGACGTTCAATGCGTATTTATTGCGATTAGGATTTCCAAAATGCAGCGGCAATGTTATGGTGAGCAATCCCTATTGGCGTCATAGTGTTTCAGGATATAAGGTTATGATTTCTCAATGGGTAGAAACCTTTAATGAGGAGACACTTCTCTCGCTTTCGATCTTTTTAGATGCATCCTGTGTAGCAGGAGATGAGCGTTTATTGATCGAGTGCAGAAACTACTTGAATGAGCATTTCGAGGGTCGTAGTGATGTATTGGCTCATTTGGCTAAATCAGCACTTGCATTTGAAACCCCTTTGAGCCTCTTTTCAGGATTTGTTTTGGGTCGAGCAGAGCATCAAAGTGAGCTCGATATCAAAAAAGGGGGAATTTTTGCAATCGTCCATGGTATTCGTATCTTGGCGTTGGAGCATAAAATTGAGTGTACGAATACGACCGAGCGGATTAAAGAACTTAATAATGTCGGATTATTCGATAAACGCTTTGCCAGTGAGCTAATCGAGGCATATGATACATTATTGGAAATACGTTTACGCTCGATGCTTTCACAAAAGCATACGGGTGAGGAGCAAAATTATGTAAATCCGAAACTCTTTAGTAAAACCGATCGTGATTTACTCAAAGATGCCTTTAAAATTGTCAATACTTTCAAGAAATTTCTCACGTATCATTTTCATTTGGGAATGGTTGTGTAATGTTTGAATCATTTTGGCGTGGATGGAACCGTAAAGGCTTACTTGATACACAATATGAATGGCTTTTTGATGTTTATGACGGAGATGAAGTCGTGGTGTTTGATACTGAAACGACTGGTTTGAATACCAAGAAAGATGCTGTTTTGAGTATCGGTGCTGTGAAGATAAAAGAAGATAAAATTCTCACTTCACAGAGCTTTGAAGTTTTTCTAAAGCCGACTAAAGAGATCAGTGTGGAGAGTATAAAAATACACCACATACGTCCTTGTGATTTAGAACATGCCATCGAACCATTAGAAGGGGTAAAAAAGTTTTTGGATTTTATCGGAAATCGCCCTCTTGTTGGCTATTATTTGGAGTTCGATATGGCAATGATGAATCGTCTGATTAAACCATGGCTTGGTGTTACTTTACCCAACAAGCAAATTGAGATTTCGGGGCTTTATTTTGATAAAAAAATTGCTTTGATTCCTCAAGGGAATATTGATTTACGCTTTGATACAATCCTCAAAGATTTAAGAATCCCGAGGATGGGACAACACAACGCATTGAATGATGCAATTATGACCGCAATGGTCTATATTAAATTAAAACACACTACAAAATTAAACTAAACGCAAGGAGCATTAACAATGAGTGATATCGTAAAACCAACTTTTCAACCTAACCGAGAGTTTGCAAAGCAAGCCCGCATTAAAAATATGTGTGAATATAACGATCTTCAAACATGGGCACATGAGGATTATGAAGGATTTTGGGGTCATTTTGCCAACGAAAAAATTGACTGGTTTTCACCGTACACCCAAGTTCTTGATGAAAGTGATGCGCCATTTTATAAATGGTTCTTGAATGGAAAATTGAACGTTGCGTATCAATGTATTGACCGTCACCTAGCTTCTCGTAAAAATAAAGCGGCAATCATCTTCGAAGGTGACAGAGGTGATAAACAAATTATTACGTATCTTGAGCTTTATTACAATGTGAATAAATTTGCCAATCTTCTTAAAAATGAATTTAGTGTCAAAAAAGGTGACCGTGTTGTAATCTATATGCCGATGATTCCAGAAGCTGCGTATGCCATGCTTGCGTGTGCCCGTATCGGTGCCATTCACTCGATTGTATTTGGCGGATTCTCTTCTGAAGCGTTAAAAGACAGAATCGAAGATGCTGATGCAAAAGTAGTTATTACTGCCGACGGTGCATACAGAAAAGATAAACCATATATGCTCAAACCTGTCGTAGATGAAGCGTTAAGAGGAAATACACCAGTACAAAAAGTTCTCGTTGTTGAGCGTAACAATGAAGATGTAACCTGGGTAGCAGGGCGTGACTACTCCTATAACGAGCTTATCAAAAATCAGTCAAGCAAATGTGAACCGGAAGTTATGGATGCTGAAGATCCATTATTCCTTCTTTACACATCCGGTTCTACCGGAAAACCAAAAGGAGTTCAACACAACAGTGCTGGATATATCCTTTGGGCACAAATGACGATGGAATGGGTATTTGACGTTAAAGAGAATGATACTTACTGGTGTACAGCAGACGTAGGCTGGATTACAGGACATACCTATATCGTTTACGGACCACTCGCTATGGGTGCGACTACTGTGATGTTTGAAGGGGTACCTACGTACCCTGATGCTGGACGCCCATGGAAAATGGTTGAAGAATATAAAATCAACCAATTCTATACCGCTCCTACTGCAATTCGTGTATTGCACAAAATGGGTGAAGATGAGCCGGCTAAATACGACTTATCATCTCTAAAAGTCTTGGGTACAGTCGGTGAACCTATCGATCCTCCGGCATGGAAATGGTACTATGAAGCAGTTGGCGGAAGCAAATGCGCCATCGTTGATACTTACTGGCAAACGGAAACGGGCGGACACATCGTCTCTCCACTTCCGGGTGCAACACCGATCAAACCTGCATGTGCAACATTCCCTCTGCCTGGTATTATCGCTGAGATCTTAGACCCTCAAACAGGTATCAAAGTCGAAGCAGGAGAGCCTGGTTATATGTGTGTAACACGTCCTTGGCCTTCTATGATTCGCGGAATCTGGGGTGATCCAGAGCGTTTCGTAAAATCATACTTCGGTGATGTCAAAAAAGACGGTCAACCTGTATATTTCACCGGTGACGGTGCGATCTATGACGAAGAGGGATACATTACCATCACAGGTCGTACGGATGACGTTATCAACGTTTCCGGTCATCGTATGGGAACAGCTGAAGTAGAAGCAGCATGTAAAAAACACCCTAATGTTGCAGAAGTAGCCGTTGTCGGTAAACCGCATGAGCTCAAAGGTGAGGGTATTTTTGCCTACATTGTTCTCAAAAGTGAAGATACCATCGGTGAAGAGATGGAAATGGTTAAAGAGATCAATAAAGTGATCATGAAAGAGATCGGTAACATTGCGATTTGTGATGATATCGTTTTCGTTCCTGGTTTGCCAAAAACTCGCTCAGGTAAAATTATGCGCCGTATTTTGCGTTCGATTGCCAAAGGTGAAGTTATTACACAAGATATTTCTACATTAGAAGATCCTAGTATTGTTGCTACTATTGAAGCAAAAGTAAAAGGCTAATTCCTCTTATCTTTTTTTCACTCCCGCTTAGGCGGGACTTTTCCTCTTTAGCTTTAACTCCATTTCCATTGGTTATACTGACGTATCAATTTTAAAATAATGGATTACTCATGCGTACAAAAATAGGAACATTCAAAAATAGTATTGCAACTTTAGAACTAACAGAGAGAACCCTGTACCAAAATACCCTAATTTTAGGTGAAGAGGGCTCGGGTAAAACTCATTTGGCGAACAAAATTCGTCATTTCGTGATGGCATGTGGCATTCCTACTCTTTATCTCGATTTTTCAGATCCTTCAGTCGATCAAATCGAAGAAAAATTCAAAACAGATGAAGCATTTTTTTATCTCCGTTTTGATGAAAGTGAAGAGTTTGATGCAGCACTGAACAAGGCGATTGCAGAGGGTAAAAATATTTATATGGCAGCAAATCCGAGTTATTTTGCGTCAAAGCGCAATATAAAAAGTAAACTTTCTCAAATGATTCAAAAGCCTGAACTTTTAGAAAAATATTATTATTTTTTCCATGAGATTGCAAATCTTGACGGTTTTTATACGAAATTTGAAGATTTCCTTTATTATATTTTTGATCTTGTGAATCTGAAAAAATTTGGTTTTACTTTTTTGACACAACCACATGAAACATTTGAAGATCCGCGTATTAAACTTCTCTTTACGTTCTTGTATTTGGGACGATGTTCGAATGCGCATTATTACAATACTTCGGTATTACGAAGTTTAGCCACGAATACATTTTACTATCAATATCGTATGGATAATCGCTCATTGCTTTTTAACCAGATTAAAAGCGATATTGCAATTATTGATTAATTTTAAAGGAGACATGAAATATGGGAAGAGCGTTCGAATATCGTAAAGCGGCTAAAATGAAACGATGGGGAAATATGTCCAGAGTATTTCCTAAATTAGGTAAAATGATTACTATGGCAGCAAAAGAAGGTGGAGATGATCCGGATATGAATCCGAAGCTTCGTTCTGCAATTTTAAGTGCAAAAGCGCAAAATATGCCTAAAGATAATATAGAAGCTGCCATCAAGCGTGCCAGTGGAAAAGATGTCACGACGATGTTTGAGATGAATATCGAAGGGAAAGCTCCGCATGGTGCTCTTATTTTCGTTGAGTGCGCTACGGATAACAATGCTCGTACTGTGTCCAATATTCGTACATGTTTTGGCAGAGCCAAAGGTGAGACGCTTAATAACGGTGCACTGGAATTTATGTTCAGCCGTAAAGCGGTTTTTAGTTTTGCTACACCGGCTATGGATCTTGAAGAGCTTGAACTTGAGTTAATAGATGCAGGATTAGAGTCTCTCGAAGAGGAAGACGGAGAAGTTACGGTATATGGTGACTATACTGCATTTGGTGAACTTTCTCACGCTCTTGATAAAATGGGCTTTGAGCTTACCAAAGCAGCGTTAGAACGTATTGCTAACTCTCCCGTTGAATTTACGGATGAGCAAATGATCGATATTGAAAAACTGATTGATAAACTCGAAGATGATGAAGACGTTCAGGCCGTGTATACGAATATTGGGTAAAAGTTATTCTTCGCTTTTACTTTGATGGATCGTAGCATCAAGTAAGAGTGTTTTACCAAAGTGATCTTTTGTCCCTCTTGGAAATGCAGGGTCTTTTAATAAGACAGAGATCTTGTTGCTTCCATTTTTTTTGATAAGATGTTTGAGTTTTATCTCTCCCATACCGTATGCAAAATCAGCCAAGTACCAACTGCCAAATTCTTTTTTTAAATCTTTGATATAGAGAATAGCAGCATCAGTTGAGCGGCAAATATCCATTCTTTCATCATTTCCCTTTTTAATTGTTAACCCGTAAGTGCGTCCTGATTGAGCCATAAATTGCCATAATCCTGCTGTTCCATGTCCACGAATATCACTTCTGAAATTGGACTCACAATAGGGAATCAGGGAGAAGAAGAGGGGAATATTGGCTTCTTCAAATTTTTTGGCAATCGTAGCGTGATCTTCTTGGGTTGTCTTATAGCGTTTCATATGACTTTTGTAGCTTGTAGCATATTTATCACGAATTCCATCAAGTGCGTGTATCTCTGCATAGGACTCTTCTGAACCTATAGACTCTAATGAACTGTTTAGAGCTTTTGAAGAGGGCTGTGCGTGCACTAAAGTAAAGATAGTGAAGAGGGCTAGAAGAAGTTTTATCATGCTTCGATGTAATCCAAATCTTTATGAAACGTCTCATGGGTATAATAGAGGGCTAGTGCACCTAAACTAAAACATACCGCTCCCACGATTGCCCCTGCACTTAGTATCCCATAATGTTCTTTTAGAGCAATAAATGAGAGGGTAATCGGTACAACGGCACCGCGAACGAAATTTGGGGCAGTCGTTGCCACGGTAGCCCGAATATTGGTTCCGAATTGTTCAGCTGCCATAGTGATAAAGAGCGCCCAGTAGCCACAAAATATACCCAAAGTAAAACAACTCCAATAAAAGGCATCAGGGCTAGCTCCCGTAAGCGTGTAGTACCATAGAACACTCACTGCAGAGAGGGTTAAGAAAAGGGCAAACGCTTTCTTACGACTTTTGAGTTTTTGAGAGAGATAACCGCTGCTGAAATCACCGATGGCTAAACCGATATAGCAATACATTAATGCCGTACCCGCACTGACTTCTCCTGTAATTTGAAGCGCTTTAGCAAATTCAGGGGAAAACATCACCAAGACACCAACGACAAACCACAACGGAATTCCAATCGCAATGGTCTTCAGATATTTTCCTAAAAGAGTTCGGTTTTTAAAGAGAGAAAAGAAATCACCACGTTTGATATTTTCACTAAGATTGTGCTCAAACATCCCTGATTCTCGTACTCTTAGTCGTAAAATGAGAAGTGAAAATCCAAGCAAGCCACCAAAAATGTACGCGTTGCGCCAATCAAAATGCTGTGCAACAAGATTTGCAGCAACAACACCCAAGACACCAAAGCTTGCAATACTCATGACCCCATACCCTCGAAGATGTTTAGGAAGGATTTCTGCTACGAGTGTAACACCTGCACCCAATTCTCCAGCGAGGCCGATACCCGCAATAAAGCGCAGAAATGCGTATTGCTCGACATTAGTGACAAAAGCATTGAGAAAATTAGCAACTGAATAGAGGATGATAGAGGCAAACAGTACCGAAAGACGACCTTTCTTATCTCCTAATATTCCCCATAAAATTCCGCCGATAAGCATTCCGCTCATTTGCATATTGAGGATAGTTGATCCCCATGAAGTAATTTCATCGGCATTAAGACCAAGTTCTGTGAGACTAGCTACACGGACAACACCAAATAAAATTAGGTCATAGATATCCACGAAATACCCCATGGCGATGACAATAACAGGGAGTGTCAATACTTGGCGCAGAGTTGTAAAAGTTGAAGTTGGCATTAAAGCTCCAAAAAATATAGTATTTTATTATAATCTATTTTGACTTAGATGAAGAAATAGGCTATAATTTACGATAATATTTATAAACATAATAAGAGTGGTATATAACAATGGTACAAGAAATCCAAAAACAGATTATTCGATTTGCTCTTGATTGTCAGATTGACAGCATTAATACGTATTCAGGGTATAAAGGCGATTTGATCGTTAAAATTCTTACCCGAAATAAAAACGATGTTTTAGAAATTCGAAAACATGCTCTTTTTTTAGAAATAAAAGAAGTGGTTATAAAAGAAAAACTCGACACGGCACAATACGAAATTTATTGTGTCACTGAAGATGATGGCGTTTATCATTTGAGATAAAATACTAATCCTTTCTAATACTTGTCCCTGTTAAAAATATATAATCTTTACCTGTCAGGGTTACTCTAAATTTCTTTTGTTGTAAATATTTTTTGCAATAATAGACATCCTTGTAGAGTAATGTCATCTCCGAATATGGATAATTTGGAGCTTTGGCGCCGTAGATCATCTCCCCTCCCATCCAACGACAGTTTGGAAATCCTAAAATTATCGCTCCCTCTCGTGTTAAATACTCTTGGACGAGCTGCATGAATAGAAGTTTGAAATCGATTCCGGGACTTTGAAGTGTACCGATACTGATGATGAGGTCAAACTTTCCTAATTCCAGAGAAGCTAGATCATTAATATCATGGACATAAAATGATGCATTTCCCTCAGAAAATCTCTCTCGTGCATGGGCAATAGCCGTTTGGGAATGATCGATTCCAACGAGTTCGAGATTGAGATACTCTTCATGAGGCAGAATTTGACGAATAAGATCAAACTCATCACCTGTATTGATCCCCAGATTGAGAATTCGTTTTTTTTCTCCGACCTTGGCACTTTTCAGTGCACGCAGATAAGGAGAGAGAAATGCGGGTTCTTCATTTTTATGAAGGGCTGAAAATTTGGATTGTGTTCCGTATTTTTCTTCTTTTGCCTCACTGTGATGAAAGGAGTCGCTGAGATCGAGCTTTTTGTAGCTGATTTGTACCGTATGATCTGAAAGTACTTTTGGTGTTAACATTCGGCAAAAAAGAATTTCCCCTAAATCACTCCATGCTTTGTAGCCGCGATAGAGATAGTCTTTCCCTTCAATAGTAATGCTTTCACCTGCATAGATTCCGTCTACAGTATCAGGATTGAGGACTTCAAACGTGAGTGCATCGAATTCTTTTAGTACATTTTGTCCCCACTCAAGAATTTCAATAAGGGGCTCAACGGTAAAAGATTTCAAAACTGCTTCCACGGTTGATTCCATACGCTAAGCTGTATTTTACACTCTTCACTCACAAAGCGTTCTCCTTCATCGGGCGATGAAATAAAGCTAAATAATTCTTCATTTAGATAAAAGCGTAATGCAAATGCGTGCAGATATCCTCTCTCCTCTTTACGTGCCTCATCAGCTTGTGCGTAGCGCTCATCACCTGCGATGGGAGAACCGAGACTTTTAAGAGCAACACGGATTTGATGGGTTTTTCCTGTATGGGGTTTGATGAGGAAAAATCGTTCATGGGTTCGCAAAGCGCAGCTTATGAACTGAGTGATGGCTGGATTGTTCATTGTCGGCAGAAGCTTGTAATCACCGCGTCGAGCGCTTCCCATATCTGCTTTAACCCAACCCATTTTTTTCTTTGGTTTCCGCATACTGATTGCAATGTAGTATTTCTCTATCTCGCGGTTCTCGAACATTTTTCCAAACTGTGCGGCGACTTCAGAACTTTTAGCAAAGATAACGAGTCCAGATGTCATTTTATCGAGGCGATGGACAGGCAATAGTGGAATATTTGCTTGTTGGCTTACTTGGACAACAAAACCGGCTTCTTCCTCGGAGTGAAAATTAACTCCTGCATTTTTTAGGGTAATCAAAAAATCGTCGTTTTCAAAGAGGATTTTAATCATAAAAGTTCATCTTGTGATACCATCCGATATTCACCAAGCTTTAAATCACCAAGCGTTAGATTCCCAATTTTAGAGCGATGCAGTGTTGTGACATGATTGCCCACAGCCGCAAACATTCGTCGAACTTGATGGTATCGTCCCTCAGTGATTTCTAATGTCACGTGTGTATCATCAATGATTGTTAATTTTGCAGGCAGGCAAGGTGTTTTTTCACTGTTTAGCATTAATGTGCCTGAAGCAAAAATATCTGTTTCATTACCGTTTAATGGTCGATCCAGTGTTACTTCGTAGAGTTTAGGGACATGATATTTAGGCGACGTAAGACGATGGAGGAGTTGCCCGTCATCCGTAAGCAGAAGCAATCCGCTCGTCTCTTTATCCAGACGCCCGATGGTGGAAATTTTAGGATCACGTTTCTGCCATCTTGAGGGAAGCAGAGAATAAACGAGTTTTCCTTCGTCGTCATCATGGGAACAGACAAAATCCAGCGGTTTGTTCATCATAATAAGCATCTCTTCACGTGTATCGAGCGGTTCACCTTGAAATGTTACATCGTGATGAAATGCTTTGAAATCGATTTTTTTTATGATTTCTCCTGCCACGGTAACAAGACCTGCGGCAATGAGTTTTTTGGACTCACTGCGGCTTGCGTATCCCAGACTGGTAAGAAGTTGATCGAGTCGTTGTTTAGAGGGTTTGGAGTTTTTCATCGGTCTCTTTGGTGATTCGGTCGAATTCATTACTGGCTATTTCCAATCTTTCAAACAAGTTTTCAATTTCTTTTTCATCCACGGAAATACTTTTCGAAAGTTCTTGGAGTTTGCCGCTATCACCTTGATTAGAATATTCGATCAGTTTTTCATGCGATATTTTAAGCGTATCTTCGAGCTTCATAATCGTATTTTCGCACGTGTCAATCTCTTTTTTAAGAGGATTTAAAAGTCGTGACCGTTCTTGAATAAGTTCGGCACGTTGCTGTTTTTGCTCTTTTTTATTACTGTTTTGGATCGCTTTGGCGGGTTTTGGTGTCTCAGATATTTCTTCATCCCATCCAATTTTTTCTAAAAATTGATCGTAGTTACCATCAAAAAACTCGGCTCCGCCTTCACGGAAGATAATAAGTTGGTCTGCAAGTTCACGCAACAGCATTTCAGAGTGAGTGACGATGACCACGGAGCCGTCGAATCGTTTGAGTGCATCACACAGTGAGTCAATGGATTGCATATCGAGGTGATTGGTTGGTTCGTCCAAGAAGAGCAAATTGGCAGGAGTTGCGATGATTTTACCCAGCATAACACGGGAGCGTTCACCACCGGAGAGGATACTGATTTTTTTATCGGCATCGTCGCCGCTAAACATCATTGTTCCACAAATGGATCGGACTTTAACATTTTGGAGGGTGTTATCCGCACTTTGAATTTCATCAGCTATTGTATTGTTTTTATCCAACCGATCAATGTTGGTCTGACCGAAGTGGGCAATGGCGGTAGAAGGATGAGATAGTATCTCTCCCGTAGGTTTTAAAACACCCGCCATAGTATTGAGAAGCGTTGATTTTCCCTTACCATTTTTTCCGATAATAGCGAGGCATTTGTTTTTTTCTAAATTAAAGGAAAGATTTTTAAAAAGTAATTCATCTGCTGTGTAGCCAAACGATAAATTTTTGACTTCCATAATGACTTTAGCGGGAGTAGGGCGATACGAAAAAGAGAAGGATAAATCTTTTTCGCCCTCCAAGGATTCCATAATCCCCATTTTTTCCAGCTCTTTGGCTTTGGACTGTGCCATGACAGCAGTAGATGCACGGGCTTTGTTTCGAGCGACAAAATCGATAAGCTCTTCCCGTTTTTTATCATGATTAATTTTTGTTTTGACATACAACTCATCTTCTTGAGCCATCATTTCATAATATTTGGCACTTCCGCCTTTGATGATCGATACATTACGGCGGCGTAATCCCATGGTATGTGTCGAAACAGAATCCATAAAATCACGATCATGCGTAATGAGGATCACTTCTCCCTCAAATGCACGAATAAACGAAGCAAGCCAGCGAAGTGAGACGATGTCGAGGTAATTGGTAGGTTCATCGAGAAGTAGTAAATTGGGCTCAGTGACGAGAAGTTTGACGAGGTTCATCCGTATTTGGTAACCGCCTGAAAAGCTGAGAGGATCTTTATCCAAATCTTCTTGAGTAAATCCTAGACCAAAAAGAATTTTTTCAACCTTATAAACATCATGTTGGGCATCTCCCATCAAGACAGAGGCACACTCTTCACGAACGGTTTTGTGGGTAAAATGTAGATGTTGTCGCAATGTTCCGATGCGGTAATTTTTAGGAATCAGTACCTCACCGTCATCGTACGATTCTTCGCCTAAAATGATTTTAAAGAGAGTCGATTTCCCGGAGCCGTTGCGCCCGACAAAACCGATTTTTTGCCCCTGTGAGAGCTTGAGGTTTAGATTCTCAAAAAGAATCCGAGTGCCATAGCTTTTGGTAAGGTTGTTAATTTGAATCATTGTATAAAGTTTATTCCTCTATCTTATGAGGAAGCTTTCCGTGTACTGCCTCTTTATTGGCGAGAAGATCTTCGATTTGACGTTTAACTTTATCGTAGCGAAATTGCTCTTTAAACCCATTTATACGTCCTCCTGCAGCGTTAGGATGTCCGCCTCCGCCTGCCCACTCACCTGCCATCATTGCAACGTCAACTTTATCATGACCGCGAAGACTCATGGTCCCTCGCGTACTTACATCAACGATAAAATCAAAATCTTGATTTGCGGTTAAAAAGCCATTACCGATAATCGAGGTATTTCCTAATCCGTAGCTCAAGAACCCGCGCCAGCCTTTGTAATAAACGGTCATGGTTGAGCGTTTCGTCCCTAGTAGTCCTACAATGTGTTTGGTGGAAAGATTATCGAGAGTATTGTCTTCTTCTACTTTAAAAAATTCTTTTTTCATTTTGTGCAGTGCCTCATCGAGAGCAATATTGGCATTTTCATGAAAACGCATGAGAGCCGCTTCTTCTAAAAGAGCAAGCTTGTAGGCGCGATCTTCGTTCGCAAACATGACACGGCTAAGTTCACGCGCATCGCTGATGAGACGCATACATACTTTGCCGTATTCAAAATCTTCTACTTCTTCTTGCTTCCATAAATCGACGGCATTGACCACTTTTACAAATGCTTCAAGCCATCCGCCAGATTTTAATCCGTAGTTTTCAATGGCATATTCATAGACAATTTTTGTTGCACAACGTTCAGTGTCGAGAGTGTACCACTCGTATTGTGATGCTGTATCTTTTCCGCTTCCATGGTGATCAAGAAGGGTAATCGTGATGTTCCAACCATTCTCATTGAGTTTTTTTACCTCATAATGAAGCCATTTCGCCTCATCGGGAGTGAGATTGAGATCGCTGATGAGAATAGTTGCTTCTTGTTTTGTTTTTTTGAGAGTATCGAGAATCTCTTCAAGACGGTCCATTACTTCTGCGCCATAGTTGGCATTATAGCTAATCATAGTGTTAGAGGTTTGAGCCATAACCAGCTGGCAACTGTAACCATCGAGATCGATGTGGGAGAGGTGGTAAAATGTTGTATTCATATATATCCTATTTGTCTAAAGTGATGGAACCTAGTACTTCGAATTTGGCACTTGAGTCAATCTCAGCATGAGAGAGAACCACGATGTCGAGATTAAAACGCTCAAAAATTTCTGCCAAGGGACGACGAAGTTTTGGGTCAACTATAATGATGATTGGAGAGATTCCACGTTGAAGAAGTTCACTGGCTTTCGCGCTGCTGGCTTGAATCAGACCGTTGATTTCACCTACATTGAGTTGAAGCTGGCGAGTACCGTCTCGATCATTTGATTTTTCAAGAAGACGTTGTTCGCTCATGGTTTCAAATGTGAGTAATTTTATAATTCCATCAGGACCGGTGTATATTTGGGTGATGATTCGAGCAAGTTTAGCACGAACGTGTTCAGTGATGGTATCTACATTTTTGGTGTATTCGCTGACATCTGCAATGGTTTCTAGGATAGTTATCATATCTTTGAGGGGAATACGTTCGTGCAATAATGCTCTGAATACACGTTGTATTAGACCGATATTAGCGACTTTGAGCAAATCATCAATCAAGACAGGATAATCATTTTTGATTTTATCAATAAGAGATTGTGTCTCTTGCCGTGTCAATAGCTCTTCCGCGTATTTTTTGACCAGTTCGCTCATATGGGTAGAGATAACCGTTGAAGGATCAACTACGGTATATCCGTTGATAATAGCGTCTTCTTTAAGCTCTGGGGCAATCCAAAATGCATCCAGACCAAATGCCGGTTCTTTCGTCGCTTCCCCTTCTATCTCACCGATTGCCATACCACTGTCCATGGCCAAAAACTTATCAGGTTGGATGAGACCATCGCCGATCATCACCCCTTTAAGAAGGATCGAATATTGCGTTGGTTTGAGGTGAAGGTTATCGCGAATACGCACTTGAGGCATTAAAAAGCCAAAATCTGAGGCAATTTTGCGGCGCATGGATCGGATACGCTCGAGTAAATCTCCACCCTGATTGTTATCAGCAAGACGAATGAGTTGATATCCAAGAGTGAGTTCGAGCATCTCAATTTTTAAAATATCTTCTAGTGCTGCCTCTTCGTCTTTAGCAATTTCTTCATTACTCTTTCGGCGTGGAGTGGTTGAGGATGTACTATCACTGGAAGTTGCATCACCTGAAGCTGCCGAACCGCTTTTTGTAGTGGCAGGGGCGGAAGTAAGGACAAGATCACCTTTTTCATATTTGTAAAGTGCATAGCCGAGTCCTAGGAAGATCAAACCAACAAATCCCATTGAAAGTGTTGGCAAGCCCGGGGTAAGAGCAAACATCATCATGATTACTCCGACAATAATCATCACTTTTGCGTTACCCATCAGTTGCTTGATACTGCCCTCAGCAAAGTTGCTTTGATCGTCATTAGAGCCACGGGTAATCATAATACCAGTTGCGGTAGAGATGATAAGTGCTGGAATCTGAGAGACTAGACCGTCTCCAATTGTAAGGATAGTATAGGTTTGGGCACTGGTAGAAACGTCGAGATCAAATTGAAAGACTCCGATTAAAAAGCCGCCGATGATATTGATAAAAGTGATGATGATCCCGGCAATCGCATCCCCTTTGATAAACTTGCTCGAACCGTCCATCGCACCGTAGAAGTTGGCATCTTGTAAAATGGCTGCACGACGTTGTTTTGCTTCAGCTTCTTCTATTAGACCGCTGTTTAAATCTGCATCAATCGCCATTTGTTTTCCGGGCATTGCATCCAATGTAAAACGGGCTGCAACTTCAGCAACGCGTCCTGAACCTTTAGTGATAACCATGAAATTGATTAATACCAAAATAGTAAAGACAATTACCCCGATGACCATATTTCCGCCAACGACAAAATTTCCAAAGCTGGTGATGATGTCACTGACAGCTTCGGGTCCTTCGTGGCCGTTGCTCAAAATCATCCGAGTAGTAGCAATGTTGAGAGAAAGTCTAAAGAGAGTGATAATTAGCAATAAAGTAGGAAAAGTGGTAAGATCGGTAGGTTTGGGAATATACAGTGAAATAAGTAAAATTAAAACGGATATTGAAATGACAATGGCGAGAAAAAAATCGAGCATTCCACTGGGAAGCGGGATAATGATAATCGCCAAAATCGTCATAACAAAAACAACGACACTCAAATCTCGTGATGCAAAAATCAGTGAAATGATACTTTGTGTGGTTGGGGTTTTATTTTTTACTTTTGCCAAAAATTACTCTTCTAAAATGGCTTCAAGGGTTAGAACACCTAAAAAGCCATCTACTTTACCCTGTAATCGGTTTAGAAATGGCCATAAAGAACACGTAGTTGCTTTATTAGATGGACATTCTTCTTTTGAAGGAGCGCAGTTAAAGACAGCAGGACTTTTTCCCTCAGCTGCTTCCATTACCTCAAGCATGGTAATTTCTGAACTGGGACGTGCCAGCTCAAATCCTCCATTTACCCCTTTAAAAGATTTTAAAATCCCTTTACGTGCAAGTGATTGGAGAATCTTGGCTAAAAAACTTTTAGAAATATCGAGTTCTCGAGAGAGAGAGTCAACGTCAAGAGGATGCGATGCTTTGGCTAAAATGATGAGTGACAGTAGAGCGTATTCACTCGCTTTGGTCATCAGCATCACGATACCCCCGTAATTTATTTATTTTTTAATAGAAAAGATATTATAGCTAAATATCATTAGAGAGAGTTTCACCGCAAAAAAAGAGTTTTTCAGTTATAATTCCGTTCCTGCTTGAAGAGAACTCTCTTTATCAAGTAAATTTAACTACCCATCAGGAGGCTATTATGGCTTTAGATACGGCTAAAAAAACTGAAATTATTAAAGAATTTCAACGCACAGAAGGCGATACTGGTTCAAGTGAAGTACAAATTGCATTGCTTTCAAAGCGTATCGGTGATCTTACTGAACACCTTAAAATTTTCAAAAAAGATCACTCATCACGTCTTGGTCTTTTGAAATTGGTTGGTCAACGTCGTCGTTTGATGCGTTATTTGAAACGTACAAATCGTGCAAGCTACAATAAGCTTATTGCTGAACTTGGTATCCGCGACAACATCTAAATTTTATTATTTAGAACTTCAGCCTCTTTTGAGGCAGAATTTTCTTCCTTCATTCTCTTTTATTTCCCAAAAATACTTTCATTAAGCATCGTGATGATAATGCTCTAACATACGTTTATACTCTTCACAAATTTCTTCCACTGATAATGAGTTTTTGTACATACGTAAAATTTGGCGAACAAAGTCAAGAGGATATTCTACAGTTAACCCTCGGTTACGCTTATATATCTCAGTTAGAGTCTTGTACATCTCGTCATAAACTTCTGGCGCTTCCTCTTTCAGTCGTTGAAGATTTTCTTGTGCTTGGAGTAATTTAGTATCGTTAAATTCTCCACGTTCAGCGGTAGTTTTGCGGTATTGTACGTAGTCTTTAAGACTTTTTTTGTTGAGGATATGATCGGTAAAAGCTTCTATCAATAACATTCTATTTCCTTCAGTAAGTATCCGTATGCAGTCATTGTACGCCTCAAACATAGCAACAGTATAGCAGTTATAGGAGATAGATTGTATAAATTTTATACATAACTAGTTATTTGATTTTTAAGCATAATAAGGCATAATAATCAAAAATATATGGAGAAGTTATCATGAAAATTGCAGTACCTGTTGTGGATGATTCGTTAAAAATGGCTGGAAATGCGGGGCATACTCCTTATTTCGCTATTTTTAATCTCAAAGGTGGAATGTTCCGAAGTTTTGAGCTAGAAGGTTTACGTGCCAATTCAAAAGTTGCCGGAGAAGAGGATCATCATGGTCATGATGAAGGTCACACCTGCGATCACGATGAAAATGATGTTGAGCATCTTAAAGCGCACGATACGATGGCAGATGCTATTCATGATTGTGATTATCTTGTGGTTAAAATGGCCTGTAAAAATACAGCAAAAAGTATGAGTAATTTAGGAATAAAAATCAAAAAGTACAACGGTACAGAGGCTAACGCTCAAAAGATTTTGATGGAATTAGCTCCGCAGTTTACATAAAGTAAAAAGATTTTTGGAGCTTAAATCCCAAAAATCTTTTTTGCTCTTTCTAAATCTTCCACTGTATCGATCCCGAATCCTGCACTCGCCACTTTTACCATAGAAATTTTTTTACCGTGATAGAGTGCTCGAAGCTGTTCGAGTTTTTCGATGTCTTCCAATGGTGCTTCCCCCAGCGTACAAAAATCATGCAAACTTTTTTTTGTAAATCCATAAATTCCGATGTGTCCGAAATAGGATGCTTCGCCGCTGCGGTTAAACGGGATAGGAGAACGGGAAAAATAGATGGCATTATGGGCATCATCGGTAATAACTTTTACCATGTTAGGATCATTCGCGGATTCCGTATTGATTGCGTTATAGCAGCTTGCCATAATGAATGGACTGTTTTGTGACTTAAGACTGTTGAGTCGTTCGATGAGCTGAACCAAGACTTCGGTTTCGATAAAGGGTTCATCGGCTTGAACATTGATGATGAGTTCATCGTCACTAATATCAAGAAGTTGTGCACATTCATTGATACGATCCGTTCCGCTTTTATGCGTTGTAGAAGTGAGACGAGCTTCGACACCGTGAGCCGCACAAATTTCCAAGATCTTTTCATCATCGCACGCAACAACGACACGATCGATGGATGCGACCCGTTTAGCGGTACGGATCACCATCGGCAAGCCTCCAATATCGGCTAAAACTTTTTGAGGGAAACGGGTAGATGCGAGACGCGCTGGGATGATAATCATTAGTAAACCTTGGTAACGATATAATTATTAAATTATAACTCAAAGGTAGATAATTGCTTCTTTATCAATTCGACGGCGGCTATTGTTACAACAGTGATTCGATACTTTTGTATGGATTTATCACTGCACTTGTACCAAAAGGTAGAATGCTCGATGTCGGGGTAGGGTGTGGAATTGTTGGACTTTTGGTTGCGCGTGATTGTGATGTTGCACTTGAGGGAGTTGAAAAACAAACACCTTATGCCCAGATAGCTCGTCGTAACGGAGAGATCAATCAAATTGAATACAGTGTTCATGAGGGGGATTTTGCTGAATTTAATGATGCAAAAGGATTTGACTGGATCGTTTCCAACCCTCCTTTTTATCATGAAGGTTCTGCGCGTTCTGAAAACCAAATGCTTCATCAAGCCCGTTATAATATCCATTTACCCATTGAGATTTTTGCACGTAAAATTTCGAAACTTTTGAAGCCAAAAGGGCAAACGGCTATTTGTTATGATGCTAGGCAGTTTGTCTCGTTATGCAGTGCATTTGAAGATGCAGGCTTAAGAGTCGTTAATGTACAATTCGTCCATTCAAAGCTGGATCGTACTAGTACATTGGTGATGATACATGCGAAAAAAAATAGTAAAGCAATGACCAATATTTTGCCGCCATTGATAACACTAGTAGATGAAAGTTATACTCCTGCTGTGCAGGAGATTTATGATAAAGCAAAGGTGCACAGTATCAAATGTCCGATTTAATGACACAAGAAGGGTTTTGTTATGCCTTTAATCCTGATGCGTGTTCCTCATGCGGAGGTAACTGCTGTACCGGTGAAAGCGGTAATATTTTTGTTTCTGTAACGGAAATCACTGCCATCGCAAAGCTTTTAGAAATGGATGAACGGGAGTTTCGGCGTAATTATTTGCGTAAAGAAGGCTACCGCTATTCGCTTCAAGAACGGATTGTAAAGGGTTCACACGATTGTGTGTTTTTTGATCGTTCACGAAATGGGTGTAGTATTTACACAGCCCGTCCGCTGCAGTGTCGAACATTTCCGTTTTGGGATTATTTTCGTCATCGCATTGATGAGCTAAAGCAAGAATGTCCAGGGATAATCGGATGAACAAATTTTTTTTAATCGTGCTCGTAATGACATTAGGTTTAGAAGCAGCTACAAAGCCTAAGGAACAAAAAAATATACCATCACCCCTTGAAATCAATAATGAGACGTATATTTTGGCTGCTTTGGATGCCCAAATGCGTCAAAAACATGATTTAGCTGCGAGCTATTTTGAAACACTGTATGGTAAAACCGGACGTAAAGAGTATTTGTATCAATCTTTGCGGATGGTTGAACAAAGTAATAATGGGGAAAAGCTCACGCGTTTAACTCAAAGTGCATTAGCTGCAAACCCTGAAGATCAAACCTTACAGCGCTTTGCCGTTATTGCATTGCTTAAAAGCGGGAAATATTCGCAAGCAGCACAGGAATCATTGACACTAAGTGAGCAAACGAAAGCTGCGGGTGATTATGCTTTGAATGCAGAAGCACTGATAAAACTGGGCAATTTTCAAGGGGCTTACGTTGCTCTTAAAAAAGGCTATGATCTCACCCATGATGAAGAGATGGCAGATCGTATATCACTTATCATGTATGCTCATTTAGAACAAAAAAAAGAGGCGATAGCCTTTTTAAAAGAACATATCGCTGCATATGGAAACAGCAAAATTATTGGAAAACGTTTAGGCAGTTTGTATGCAGATAGCGGTGCACTTGATGAGGCCGCGTTGATATACGAGCAAACGTATGATTTGGCCCTTGATCCTTTGATTGCACAAGAAATAATTAAGATTTATGCGTATAAACAAGATATTGTTAAACTCAATTCAATACTTGAAAAATCAGGAGTAAATGATCCGCTTTTGTTGGAACTCTATGTTCGAAATAAACAATTTGATAAAGCCTCTGAATTGGCAAAAAAGTTGTATAAAAAAGATCAAGATCCTCTCTACTTGGCGCAAAGTAGCGTTTTCGCCTATGAAGCTGCCATCAATAAAAATGATCCTCTTCTTTTGGCTGCAGTAGTCGATGGACTGAAAGAAGCGAACAGAGAGATGGAAAGTCCACTCTACGCTAATTATTTAGGCTATTTGATGATCGATCACGATATTGATGTTGATGCTGGGATTGTGTATGTCAAAAAAGCATTGCTTGCACAGCCTGAATCCCCGTTTTATCTCGATTCTCTCGCATGGGGATATTATAAAAAAGGTGAATGTTCCGAAGCATTGCGCTTAATCAAGCAAGTTGAGTCTATGATTGGTACAGAGGAACAAGAGGTGAATGATCATCTTAAAGCAATTGAGACGTGTAAAACTAAGGAGAAAAAATGATACTCGATGACATCATCAAAAAAACAAAAGAAGATTTAAAAGAGCGTGAGGCTAAGTTTAGTATGGAGTGGTTGGGACGTTCTTTGGCGTTTAATGCGCGTGCTCCGCGTGATGTACGTCCATTTTTGACGGCAACCCCTGATGAGCCGTACCGTATCATTTCAGAAGTTAAAAAAGCGAGTCCTTCTCGTGGAATCATTCGCGAAGATTTTGATCCTGTTGCAATAGCGCAAGCGTATGAGCGTGGCGGTGCGAATGCGATTTCGATTTTAACGGAACCTCATTTTTTCCAAGGGCACTTGGACTATCTCGCTGAGATTCGTCGTTATGTCGGTATTCCCTTATTGCGTAAAGATTTTATCATTTCCAAATATCAGCTTCTTGAAGCACTCGTTTATGGTGCTGATTTTGTTCTTCTAATTGCGGCAGCATTGTCTAAAAGCGAGCTCAAAGAGTTATTGAACTATACGCGACATTTAGGAATGGAAGCCTTGGTGGAAATTCATGATAAATCTGAACTGACCAAAGCCATCTATGCGGGTGCAGATATTATTGGAATCAATCATCGTAATTTACAAACATTTGAAATGAATATGAACCTGAGTTACGATCTTATTCCCCTTATTCCTAACGGTAAAATAATTGTGGCTGAAAGTGGTATTTATGAACACGGTCAATTGGAAGATTTGAGTAAGGCTGGTGTTGATGCATTCTTGGTCGGTGAGTCACTTATGCGCCAAGATGATGTAGAAGAGGCACTCAGAGTTTTAAAAAACGGGTAAGACCTTATAACGGGTAGTTATAACCCGGTCTCTTACTAAAATATAATATTCCTTATATTCTAGGCATAGAATCAACCTCCACGCTTGATGTGAGTTCTTTTTTCCTTTTTTCTCCTCATTTTCATTTAAAAATCAAAATTGCTTTTTTTTTAAGCAACCCTTGAGATTACTTTAGGATATCATAAGGCAGTCCACTATTTTTACAAGGGGTGTTCATGATTGAGCCAGTGAGTGCAGAGCTACAAAAGTTTTACGATATTTTTGAAAGTATCGACAAAAGTAAAATCCCTGAATTTAAAGATTTTCTAGAGGCTAATGCAGTTAACTTTAACCTTTTTAAAGAAGGTAGTTTTATTGAGAGATCATTTCCTTTTGATATGATCCCCCGCATCATTCCAAAAAAAGAGTTTGACCATCTTGAAGCAGGCATAATTCAACGCGTAAAAGCATTAAATGCTTTTTTAAATGATATTTACGGCGAGCAGCGTATTGTAAAAGATGGCATTGTTCCTCGAGAATACATTGATTCTGCTGTTGGCTTTCTTCCTAGTTTTATGGGAGTAGTCCCTTCTAAAGGTGTTCGAACTCATATAAGCGGGATTGATTTGGTCAAAGACAGCGTGAGTGGTGAATGGGTTATCCTTGAAGACAATCTGCGTGTGCCTAGTGGTGTCAGTTATCCGCTTACCATTCGCCGTGCATTTCGGCACACCTATCCTGAGTTTTTTGAATCGATGAAGATTTCGAAGATCAAACAATATGGCGATGAGCTCAAAGCTGCGATGGATTATGTCAATACGGGTGGCCTCAATGTCATTCTTACTCCAGGAAGATATAATTCTGCCTATTATGAGCACAGCTATTTGGCAAAAATAACGGGTGCGACACTTGCCCTTGGTGAAGATTTGATCGTTGAAAATGAAGAAGTGTTTTTGTGTGCTTATAACGGCGAGCGTAAACGTGTCGGAGCAATATATCGTCGACTTGACGATGATTTTTTAGATCCTGAAGAATTTGATAAAGAGAGTTTGATTGGAGTTCCACATCTTGCAAGTGTTTATCGAGCAGGTAATGTTGCTATCATGAACAGTATCGGAAACGGTGTTGCGGATGATAAAGGTATTTATTATTTTGTTCCACAAATGGTAAAGTATTATTTGGATGAAGAACCATTACTCAAAAATGCGCCGACGTACCTCCCTTATTATGAAAAAGATCGTGAATATGTATTGGCAAATATTGATAAATTAGTTATAAAAGACGTGGCGGAAGCAGGCGGTTATGGTGTGTTGTTTGGTAATCGTTTGACACCCGATGAACGTGCTAATATCATAGAAATGATTCTAGAAAATCCTCGTCGGTTTATCGCTCAAGAAGTCATTGAATTTTATGATTTACCTTGTATGCTGGAAGAGGGCATTCTCCCTAGAAAAGCAGATCTACGCGCATATGTTATTTATGGAGAAGAAGTAAGTGTGAGCATGGGCGGATTAACTCGCTATGCGATGGAAGAGGGAAATTACCTCGTCAATTCGTCTCAAGGTGGCGGATTTAAAGATACATGGGTGGTAGAATTATGATGACGAATGGTGTGGCTATATCCGTTAATACAGCTCAAAGACTCTATTGGTTTGGGCGCTATGTTCAGCGTGCTGAAACCCTTTTACGTGAACTTGTCAACAGTTACGATTATGTCATCGATCGTGATGTGGATGATGGACGTAAACTCTATGCAAATTTGGGTGTCGAGATTCAGTATAGCAATGCTCTCGATTTTCTGAAACAAGGGATTTATGGCGATCATGGGGCAAGTATCGAATTGATTATTACATGGGCTAGGGAAAATGCAATCGAAACACGTCATTTGCTTGATGAACGAGGCTTTTCTACTCTCAATAAAATTTTCAACCACATTGTAGCCGGGCGTGACAGTGCTGTTAGTCCTACTATTTTAGAAGAGATGATTGATGATTTTGCTCTTATTTTGGGTATTTTTTCATCGGAATTGGGACGTCCTAAGGCGTATCATTTTATCCGTTTAGGTCAGCAGATTGAACGATTTGATTTGATTTTAAGACTCTATGATGGCATTGATCTTGTTAATGCTGAACTTGAATCAATGAATGTAACAGCCAGACGACTCAACCGTCAATATCAACCATTAAAAATTACGTCATCGGATATTCCTAAAGCAATTGAAGCTGTTAACGGGGTTATTTCTCGGGTTATTCAAGTCAATGGATGTGTTGAATATACTGTGGAAGCGTCACAATTGCAAGGATGAGTATGGGTTTGATCGAAGAAGTTATTACGATAGAACTTCCTGTTGGGGAGTCATTTCGAATTCAGCGGTGCCGTTACGCACCTAAAAAAGAAGAAGGTATAAAACGTATTTCCATCGTGAGCGGTATTCATGGAGATGAGCTGGAAGGGCAGTATGTCTGTTTTTTATTGGGTCAGTGGCTACGCAACAATCCTGATAAAATCCGAGGCATAATCGATATTTATCCTGCAATTAACTCGTTGGGCATCGATAGTATTACCCGTTCTATCCCCTTTTATGATGTGGATCTGAATCGAATTTTTCCGGGAAGTAAAAATGATTTTCTTCCTGCACAAATTGCAGATGGAGTAGTTAATATCATGAAGGGAAGCGATTTTGCAATCGATATTCATTCAAGTAATGTATTTTTACGTGAAATTCCTCAGGTACGTATTGCAAAATCACAAGAAGAGATACTCGTTCCTTTAGCTAATTTACTTAATATTGATTTTGTTTGGGTTCATGATGCGGTAACTGTTTTAGAATCTACGTTTGCTCATGCTATGAATACGATTGGAACTAAAACGCTGGTGGTTGAGATGGGTGTTGGGATGCGTCTTGGTAAAGCGTACGGGCACCAATTGCTTGACGGACTCCTTAATCTTATGGCCCATGAGGGGATATTGGATATTGAGCCACTTGCTGTGCGCATGCCAATTCAATCGCATGTCGGTGAAGTAGCCTATCTTAATGCGGCGTGTCCTGGATTGTTTGTCCCTGCCATCGAGCATTGTCAGGTTATCGAAAAAGGCTCCGTTGTTGGACATATTGTGAGTGCATTGAGCGGAGAAGTCATGGATGAAGTGATTGCACCCATTAGTGGAATGCTCTTTACCATTCGAGCTTACCCTATCGTATATGAAGGTTCATTACTTGGACGGATTTTTGGCAAAACCAATGGAGATAGTCAATGAAGCGTTTTGATATAGTAAGTCTTGAATCTCCCAACAGAGCACCGTTAAGAATTGAGGGCTTTTTATTTGGTGAAGAAAACACAGAAGGTCCTTCTATCGCAATCGTCGGTGCTATGAGCGGTGATCATATTAATCAGCTTTATGTTGCATCCGGATTGGTTGAGTATTTGCGGATTAAGGAAGAAGAGGGGAAGATCAGCGGACGAATTCTCGTTATTCCTGCCGTCAATGCGTATGCTCTTAATATGGGTGAAAAAAACTGGCCACTTGATAAAACAGATCTCAATATGATGTTCCCGGGATATGCACAGGGTGAAACGACTCAACGAATTGCATCGCGACTTTTTGAGACACTCAAAGGGTATGATTATGGGATTATTTTAGAAGGTAGACGTGATCAGGGGATGTGTCTCCCGTATGTAAAGCTCATTCAAAGCGGTTATGAAGATTTAGAATGTGTCAAAGATTTAGGGATGGGTTTTATCCATTACCGCCCTCATGAACCTGTTGAGACAGCTATGCTTCAGTATAACTGGCAATTATGGGAAACGAAAGCTTTTTCGATTGTTTTTGGTAAAAATGGATCCATTGATCAAAATGATACGGATCAAGTTCATACCGCAATCGTGAGATTTCTGTCAAAACGTGATATCCTTGACTTTCATGTTTTTGAAGGACATAAAAGTAATATTCTGGATCCTAATCGTATAACAATAGTCAAAGCATCCCGTGCAGGAATTTTTATTTCCAAAGTACGTTGTGGTACAGCCATTAAAAAAGGTGAAGTTGTAGGGGTGATTATGGATGCATTGAGTGGAAAGAAACTCGAAAAAATGCTTTCACCCTGTGAAGGGATTGTAACGTGTCAATACGCTCATCCTCTTATTTTTCAAAACTCGATTGCTTTTCGGATAGCATCCGTAGAACTATGTTGTCAAATCGATGCTAAGAGAGAATAACCTTTCTTAGCTCAATAGCTTTTTGGCGCACTCGTTGATTCGTTTTCCATCGGCTTGAGCACCAAGAGTTTTAGAAGCAGCACCCATTACTTTCCCAATCTCTTTTAGGGAAGCAGCTCCCACTTCAGTGATGATAGCACGCAGAGCATTCTCTAGTTCTTCATCGCTGAGTTGTTGAGGTAGGTATGCTTCAAAAATGACGGCTTCTGATGCTTCTTGCTCATACAAATCTTCTCGTCCTGCACTTCTATATTGCGTCATGGCATCGTTACGCTGCTTGACTTGTTTTTGAATGATTTTGATAACATCGTCATCGGTTAATTCTTTACGTTCATCGACTTCGATTTGTTTCATAGCGCTGCTTAAAAGGCGTAATGCGTCACGAACAGCATTGTTTTTTGCTTTCATAGCGGTTTTAATATCGTTATTAATTTGTTCTCGTAATGACATAAGTACCCTTTGGAACTATTTTTGCTTATTATAGCTAAATAATTATCGGGATGGGCTATGCGATTATCACTCTATTTTTCTGTATTGGCAGCGTCACTGTTGCTGAATGGATGTACTGCCAAGCTTACAGAACCCGAAATCACGTTTACTCCCCCTCAATACGTTGAAGAGATGCCTTCACGTGAAGAGGAGAGCAGTTTTATCTCTCAGGGCAGTTTGTTCGGTCAGGGAGACAGCCCTCTCTTTTCAGATCATAAAGCAATGCATGTTAATGATATCGTTACCGTCGTAATCTCAGAAACAGCCACGAGCTCAAATAAAGCAAGTAAAGCACTCAGTGAAGCGGATGCCCTTGGACTGGGCGGTGGTGCTTTTACCTCAGTAGGTCAAAATTCAGCGGTTAATGCTGCAGTTGGAAAGCTCAACGGAGTTGCTAATATTGGATTTACAGGCGGATCAACATCCAGCTATAGCGGATCAGGTGCTGCGACTAAAAATGCTTCCTTTACAACGACCGTATCTGCACGTATTGTAAAAGTAATGTCCAATGGGAACTATTTTATTGTAGGTCGTCGTGAAATAATGGTCGATGATCAGAAGCAAGTTATGCAGCTAAGCGGAGTGATCCGTCCTTACGATATTGACCAAAATAATCAAATTAATTCTGCAAAAGTTTCGGATGCCAAAATACTCTATGCGAATGAAGGGGATGTTGACCGCTCCGTTAACCGTGGTTGGGGAAGCAAACTTATCGAAACAATTTGGCCGTTTTAGGATTACCTAATCACTTGCATTGGATCGATATGAGCATTGCGTTGAGTTACTTGGAACATAAGCTCACGTCCGACACGTCCGATAATGGATCCTTGTTTTAGACGTTGACCGACTACTACGGTAGGAGCGATTTTATCAAGGTGTGCATAGATAGTATGCAGACCATTATCGTGTTCGATAATAATAACGTTTTCAAGCATTGCAGTGGGTTTGGCGAGGATAACCTTACCGTTAAGAATGGCTTTAACTTTTGCATCCGAATCAGTAGGACGCAGTGAAACGGATTCGTTGTAAATTTTTATTCCATAAACGGGATCCGTATAAGGTCCAAAGCGTTTGGTGATGACATACCCATCAAGAGGAGCAATAGTACGCTCTCCGCTGTAGGCAGCAGTATTGGAAGGCTGATATTTAGAGATAGCTTCTCTAGCTCCTTCTGGCAAAGGTTTTGAGCCAGGTTTTTGAACGACAAGTGCAGGCGGAGCTTTTTTCGGTTTCATCGCTTCACGTTTTATAATATTAAGGCTTGCTAAAGTATTTTGGAGTGAACGCTGTTGGTTTAAAATGTGACCCAGAGAACGCTTGTATTCATTTTTTTCTTTTTCCAAGAGAGCAATTGCTTTTTCATTTTCTTGTTTGGTTGCAATGACATTTTGTTTTTGTTTATCAATAACGGCAATGGATTGCTTTAAGACCGTTGTTTGACTGGAGAGAGCAGAAATTTTAGTTGCATTTTCACCAAAAATAAAATTAAGCTCTTTGATGTCAGAATTAATTTGCTTGAGATGCAGTTTGAGGGCTTCTTCGGTAATGATTGAATTGGCTTCTTTGGCACGGTCATCATTGATGAGTAATGATATAGAAGTGTTTCGTGCGATAGCAAAGACAAGTTTCTGTTCAATCTCATTTTGTGTTTTAACTAAGACATCTTGTTGCGACTGCAGACCATGAAGATTTTGTTTGTTGGATTGATAAACATTTTCTTTGCTTTTAAGTTCCGTTACAAGGGTATTGATGTGCTGTTGTTGTGCATTGACTGCTTGACGCTGTTGAACGATTTTAGCGGCAGTTGCTTCGAGTTTTGCATTAAGCGAGGTATAGGTTTGTTTGGTCTCATTTAGTTTAGATGCTGCTGATTTGATCTTTTCATCAATTTTAGCACCGTTAAGCGTGAGGGCTAAAAAAGAGGCAAGAACAAGTGAACTAGAGAAGCGAATCATTTATTCTTCTTCGCTATGAAACATAACGATGGTGAACGTAAGTGCAATTGAAATTCCAAGTGAAATAGCCAATGAGCGCAGAGCATCATTTACAAAATTAAATAGCTGAACATTGATCCCTATCTCTTTTAGAGGTAATGTCAAGATACCGTAATAATCAATGATAAAAAAAGCAAAACATAAGATTAAGGTAGCAATAATCGCATCAACAATAGCAAGTCTAAAAAGAACAGCAGAACGAAGCCAAACAGGTGCACCAAAAAGTGCCATGATGTTCATTCTTTCCGCATGCTGAAACTGCCATAGACGCATTTCTTTTAGAATAAGAAGGGATGTAACCGCGGCAATAGCAATGGAGAAAACTTGAACGACATCTTTGAAAAGAAGCATCAGTTTATAAACGGTATCATGAGTTTGAGAAAATCCTTCGACCCGTTCAATAGCCGTGTTCCTTTGAAGCTTTTTCTGAAGATTATTAATCTCATTAGGAGTTGGAAAGCGATTAAGATAAATTCGATAAAACTTAGGCAATGTAAGCTTTAAAAGAGCAAGATTTTTTTCACTCATCTCTCCCTTTAACCTTTCTAACACTTGTGCAGTACTAATAGGTTCACTTCGTTCGATCATAGAGCTCATCGTTGTGAATTCTTTTGGCGTAAACGCTTTATTGGCGACAACAATGACGGAATAATCACTTTTGAGGTGAGACTCGTATGCTGCGATTGTACGATCAACAGCAACGTAAATTTGAACGGATGCAAGAACTGTGAACAGGGCGATGATGAGAGAAATGTGATTTTTAAGAGATTTCATTGATGTTTCCAAACTCAATATGATAGTGCTTATAAGGGACTTTTAATCCTTCTGGAATGTGGTGAGTGACGACAATGACGGTCGTTTTTAACTGGGTGTTTGCACCCTCAAGAAGACTCCAGATGACTGATGAAGAGTATTCATCGAGATTACCTGTAGGCTCGTCGGCAAGAATAAGAATAGGATTGTGCGCAAGAGCTCGTGCCATAGCAACACGCTGCTGTTCACCACCGCTGAGTTCAGGAGGATATTTACCTGCTTGATGCGTTAGTTTTACGTGTCCCAAGAGTTTTTGTACTTGAGCACCGCTCACATCCCCTGTGTATCCAGAAATGATGAGGGGAAGCATCACATTTTTTTCAATCGTCCATTCTTTAATGAGCTTGTAGTCTTGAAAAACGATACCGATGTGACGACGTAAAAAATTAAGTTTTGAGGTGCTGATGCGGTTCATCTTCACGCCACCAACACTTAAGTTTCCTTGACGTGGTTCAATCGCTCCATAAAAAGATTTTAGAAGTGTTGATTTACCGCTTCCGCTTGCACCCGTAATAAAGACAAACTCACCAGAATTGATACTGAAAGTGGCTTTAGAGATGATGGTTTCAAACTCTTTGTATGAGAGTGAAAGATTTTCTGCAATAATAACTTTATCCATGAAGTAGCTCGTCTAGTAAGATATGGGCTTTTAAGTTTGTGCTGGAACGGACGGGTACGGTTGGAAAATAGTGTGCTTGACCATTTTTTACAATCAAATAAAGATGTTCCGGGCGATCAAAACTTCCCATCGCAAGTCGAATCATCCATCCCCCGTCGTGTATATCAAAACTGGCTTCAGCGTTTAAAAATCCCCATTCACGGCGATAAGTCTGACGCTCTATTTTTGGAAGTATAGCATCATTAATCGGTATTTGAGAAAAAATAAATTCTCCTTCAAGCCTTTTTTCGGGACTTTCCATATCGTTGATAAGGGTAACATCATAAATGTTTTTCTCCATCTTTTTCCAACGATCTTCATATTTACTGGTAATGGCAATATCACGATTTTTATGTACCTCAAACGTTACTTGCGGTGGATGAGAATAAGTTTCTAATGCAAAACGATAGTAATTTTCACTGTCGGTTCGTAATTCAAGTCTCCCTTGAGGTTTTAAAGCTCGAATCGCTTCTTCGACAAAAGCATCTCCAATTACACGGCGATGCGGTTTTTTATCCCACGGTACAGGGAAATGCACATAAATACGACTTAAAGAATTTGAGGGAACAAATTCTAAAAAAAGTCGCGCATCGTAATCCAAAATCATAATATTGGTTAAGTTTTGAATGGTTATTTGTTTGAGTGCTTGCTCAATAGAAGGCTTGTGAATTTCTAATCCGATGAAAAGAATGTCAGGATTGGTGATGGCTTGATGGAGAAGATGACGAGCTGAACCAAATCCTACTTCGAGTCGTACTTCCGAAGCTGATGGAAAATCAGTGGCAAAAAAATCGACCGATTTTAGGGCATCGTGCTGTTTTAAGTGAACATTCTCACCTGCTGTATCAACATTGGAAGATAAGATGGTACTGCCCGAGTGGTTAGCATAAGCAAGCAGGGCATGTTTCACTAGAAAATTAGGACTTGGACGAGTGATTTTATCACTTTTGAGGAGATCTTTTTCACCACTTTTTTTGTGAAGAATGAAAAATTCACGATCTTTATAGCGCGTTGCTATAAGTGATTCTTTTCCCTCACCACGAGAGATAGCGCTAAAATTAAAGGCAACTTCTCCCTCTAAAGCTGGAAATGGTATAGTGTTAAAGGTATCTAAATGGAGATGAGGCATAATTTATTTTATCTCATAAATAAGTTCGATACCCTGTGTCGGGAGAGAGCGAATACCATCTTTATCCACACCTAAAACTTGATAAATATAGCCTGTATTGGCAAGAATACTGCTGTCGTGGAACTTACCTTCTTTGATGTTGTTTATTTCAACAGTTTCACGATTGATCCAGCTGGTTTTTGTTGTTTTAATGACGGTATAGCTGACAATACGAGGATCGTCATTTGTCCATTGCAAATCAACACCATTTGCATATATTTTACCATCAAATGCAATAGGTGCATGTGGTTTTGCCAGGCTCATACCTTGGGTAAGCGTTGATGCCATAGGACTTTCTAGTCCATCTTTATCTACGGCAGTAATTTTGTAATAGAAAGGCTCTCCATCTTCTTTTGTCGTGTCTGTAAACATTGTTTCGGTGAGTTTCACATAGTACGTGTAATTGCCATTGGAACTTGCCGAACGATAAATGTTGTAATGGCTCAAGTCACCCAATGCGCTTGGTTCCCATTTCAGAGCTATCGCTTTAGGTAAATTGGTTGTTGCAGTGATGTTTTTTACTTCAGGAGGAAGAGGTTTTGTAACCAGTTTCGCTGTTTCACTTGGTTCAGTGGAGAGCTTGTCAAACGTAATCGCACGCACACGATAATAATAGACTTGGCCATCTTTGAGATCAGTATCAATGTACTCGGCATTAAGACGCCCTTCAATGGTTTTTATTTCCGCCCATTTTTGATCATTTACATTGAGTCTATCAATGATATAGCTATTGATTCGTGTATTCGGATGGGGTCGCCAGAGTAATTTTGCGCTGCGTGGCATATTGCCTACGGATTGAAAAAAGCTAATAGGTGCAATCATTGGTAACGTTGCAACTGTCAACATCTCACTGGCGTTGGACTCGATATTTTCTTTTCCTTTGGAAGTGAAACGATATAAATATTGAGTATTTGGCGTTAATTTATCGTCTACATAGTGTGTTGCAAATCGGCTGTTGAGTGTAGCAATACGATTGAGCGTTTGATTGCTTTCAGCTGGGGTTGATCGGTAAATACTATAACCGCTGACGTTAGGGTCACTAATAGCTTTCCATTCAAATGCAATCGTATTGATATCTGATAATGACCCATTAAGAGAAGGGACTGGAAGTGTTGGATCAATACTGATTTTATTTTCAGGTGTTGGTTGGGGCGCACAGCCGCTAAAAAGACTAAGCGCTAAAGAGATGCTCAAAGCGTATTGAAGTGAACGTTGCATGCAATTCCTTTGGTTCAAAATGTTTTTCTAGATAATCATCCATTACAGCATCCATTGGAGCTTTGAATGAGAGGGATTCACCACTGGTAGGATGAATCAAATACAACATATAAGCATGGAGCAAAATATGTTCCACCTTGTTGTCTTTTTGGTGGGTTCCGTAGAGATGGTCGCCTAGAATATGACGGCTGATGGACTCGAGATGGACGCGAATTTGATGGGTTCGTCCTGTGAAAAGTTTACAGACAATAAGCTCACACGTAGCATCATTTGATGGGAGTAATTTTCGAAACATTGTCTTGGCGTTTTTACCCGATTCGATAATCCCCATTTTGAGACGGTTTTGGCTGCTACGACCGATTGGTTTATCAATGGTGGTCTCTTCTTCTTTAAGAGGAGGGGTGATAACCGCTAAATAGTAACGTCCCATTGTTTTATCTTGGAGTTGGAGAGAAAGGGCTTCGTGCGCATCATTGTTTTTTGCAATGACCATTACTCCGCTTGTCCCTCGGTCTAGGCGGTGAACGATTCCATGGCGCTCTTCACCGCTGAGAGTTGAGAGGGCGATGCCACGGGTTTTGAGCCAATCGACAAGCGTTGGTTCTTTGACGCTAGGGGCTGGATGGACGGTTAGCCCGCTTGGTTTATTGATGACCATCATGTCATCGTCTTCAAATAAAACCTCGACATCAAAATCGATGATATGAGCAGGGGTTGATTTCATTTTTGGAAAATAGACCGCTACGCTTTGACCTACTTTAAGTTTAAGGCCTGCCTTGGCCGTTGGTTTTCCATCTATAACGATTGCATTTTGCTCGATAAGTTGAACAATCTGGTTACGTGTTTGAGCCAGCATTGATGTTAAAAAAACATCCAAACGCATCGCTTCTTCAACGATAAAGGTAATATTTTCGCGTTGCATCGATCTCCTTGGTGGAATAGTTGGGTTATGCTACAATTCAAGTGAACAAAAAATTTAATAATAAATGAGACAATTCAATTGCTTAATATTGATCGACGAATTCTAGCACATTTTGACTATGTAACTGTTGCGTTGCTGATTCCTATTGTTTTTTTATCAGGTTGGCTGATTTATGAGATTCATCCAGTATTGGGACAAAAGCATTTAACGTACGTCAGTATTGGTATTGGCGTATTTATTACCCTTTTTTTATTACCGATTCGGCGGATGTTTTGGTTGATACCTATTGCGTACTGGGGAAGTATTCTTCTTTTGATCGCAGTTGAGTTTGTGGGTCATGCAAGATTAGGAGCAAAACGTTGGATTGAGATACCGTTTGTCCATTTTACTCTTCAGCCTTCAGAGCTTTTAAAACCTGCATTTGTCTTGATGCTTGCCTATCTCATCAGCCGTAATCCACCACCTCGTGAGGGTTATGGAGTAAAAGCATTTTTGAAACTTTCGTTTTTTATAATGTTGCCTTTTTTCTTGATTGCCAAAGAGCCTGATCTTGGTACAGCAACTGTATTGGCGTTGCTTGGGTTCGGTATTTTATTTATCGTTGGGGTTCATTGGAAAGTTTGGCTTGGACTTGGAGTAGTATTTGTGATATCGCTCCCATTGATTTATACCCAGTTGCACGATTACCAGAAACAGCGTTTGACCGATTTTGTCGGTGAAAAGCCGAGCTATCACGTCGAGCAATCCATAATCGCGATTGGTTCAGGAGGATTTTTTGGTAAAGAAAAGGCGGATGCCACCCAAACACAGATGAAATTTCTCCCTATTGCATCGAGTGATTTTATTTTTGCTTATGTTGTTGAGCGCTTTGGATTTTTTGGTGCATTTGTATTGATCTCTTTATATGCTGCTTTGATTATACAGTTATTGATGATTTCCTCCTGGTCAGCTGATTATTATACCAAGGTGGTCTCTGGTGGTCTATCACTGCTTGTCTTTATCTATATGAGTATTAATATCGCCATGACCATGGGACTTGCCCCGGTAGTAGGAGTTCCATTACCGATGTTTAGTTATGGAGGGAGCAGTTTTGTAAACTTTATGGTGTTATTCGCTGTTATGGAGAACCTCTTAGCCTATCGTTTTCGATATATGTACGATAATGTTGGTAAAAAAAGCTTCGTCTAATCTAAGAGTGCTTATAATTGCGCTCCACTTTCATGGGTCAATAGTTCAGTGGTTAGAGCCCTCCGCTCATAACGGAGTTGTCGCAGGTTCAAATCCTGCTTGACCCACCACCTTAAAACCTCACAATCACCGTACTCATAGAGCTTTTAGAATAATAACAAAACCGCTTAAGTTTTCAATAGGTACACCTTTAGGTACACCCTCATTATTGGTTTATATAGTAATTTCTATAGAGTGTTGCTCCAAAAGTATATGGATTTTTTCAATATCGTAGTACACAAACCCGCCAAGCTTGGAGTATGGAAGCTTCTTTTTGTGTCTCCATACGTCTTGGGTTTTCTTTTTTATTCCAAACATCTCTTCTAGTTGTGTAGGTGATAACCATCTTTCATTCATGATATGCTCCTAAAACGGCATCTTGATAAGATCACGTTCTTGCATCTCATCAACCAATGCGCTGTATTGATAAGTCAACTTATCATATAGAGGAGAATCCATTGCTAGACCATTTATCTCAATGGATAGCTTTTCATCCAAACTCCATAAACCCTCATCGCTGTAGGTTTTGAGTTCATCTTCAAACGTCGGTTTCTCCTGATGATCTTCATGCAAGTTTTTCATGTGTTTACGTAGCTCAAACTCATCTCTAGCTTTTTGCAGTACGTCCAAGAAGAAAAGCATCGTCGGTTCATTCTGATGTATGATCAAACGGGTAATGACTTTTTTAATCGATTTCTCTGCATCTTGCAAGCTAAATCGGAAACTGATCTTTTCAACCTTCTCCAAAGGTGTATCAATCTGCATAAACTCTGTAATGGAATAGTTTTCTTTGATGTATTCCCATATAGGCAATACGTCAGCACGTTTACGGTTGCAGGAGTTCAGTTGCTTCTCACTGATACTTTCAATATCAATAAGCTTGATAAGCTCACACGACTGTTTAAAAAGACTCTCAGCACGTTGTAACGCATCATCGACGGTATCAATACCAAAGGTCTTTAAATACTCTCTGTGCATCTCAAACTCAACGTTAAAGATTGGCTCTTTAATATCAAAACCATTAACACCGAAATAGTTACGCATGATCTCTTGCTTAATAGCAGAAGCCGTTTGCAGTTCTTTACGTTTGTTGTAGATACGAAGCAAAAATGGTTTCTTTCCCACATAGTAGGTTTCGAGTTCATACCCACTGGATCGTTCCCCGATGTTGGCAGAGTGGGTTTGCTTTTTAGAGAGGATCATCTCTTTTTTCAAATACTTGAAATCATGTTGAATGAACATATTCACATCGATTCGTGTGATGGGAAATACTCTCATCGTGTATTCACCTAGAAACTTAGTGTTCACGTACTCTATAAGCGGTTTTAAGCCAATCGTATAGATTCCTACGGCATTGAGCTGTATTCGTATGTTATGAATGTTCATAGCCTTCTCAGGGTCTTTGAATCCTGATCGAAAGAACTCATGATTAAACCAATGAAAACCGTCTCTTCCCATTCCACTGTAAACAACATCAATCCCATTGATAGAGATGATAATGTCATTATCAGCATACTGATAATTGAGAGATTTGAAATAAGCTTTTTTATCTTCGATCTGATTGAGGATATCCTCATAGAGCCGATCATAAAAAGCACCACTGTGTGCAAAGTAATAGAGTGCGTCAATACCACTAGCAAAGGGTATATTTTTGACATGACTATCTTGCATAGGTTTTTCCTTTCGACGTAAAACGTCAACTTTATATTTTTAAAGAGAGAAGAATGAATTTTTTACTGACTTATGTCAGGGGGTGTTACTAGAACCCCCTGAGCTAAAATAGAAGTACCTTGCTCGGTCTTCCACACACGTAGTGTGCAGATCCTACCGAATCAAAGCACTCCTATCTTTTATTAGAGGTGTTTAGTTTTTCACCCTATTATGATTGTTTGAAACGGTCTTTGCTCCATGTCTCGTAGCGCGTCAACCGCGCACATCGACCTCTCGCACACCCGTTCGCAATCGAAAGGGCGAAACCCTTTCGCTTTCTTTATTAGATACCGAAGAATTTGCAGTCTCCAAAGTAGGAAACATCGACTTCTACTTGTTTGCCTTCCATGCCGAGATACTTGGGCAGTTTCTCTTCGGGTATGGAAAGATCAATAAGCTCTTTTTTAACACCAGCGTTTTTTAATGGCTTTTCAATGAGCAACTGTATTTTATTACGACCTTTAGTGATCGCACCTGTTTCTTTATCTGTAAAGTCATTTGACTTATATGTGTTCAATAGAACGGCTTTTAGTTTTAACATGGGTAATCCCTTATGGATGAATTAACCAAAGCGCTTTGGAGGGTGTATTACAAATTTGTGTAGGCAGTATCACATAGCGAGCAGGGATATCTCGAAGATTTTTTATTTTTCAAAAAGAAGTTTTTATTTTTTTTTCGATAAAAATCCGAAAAAAGTCATAAACGCCATCCTACGGTACATTAAAAGGGGTGTATCAAGAAATCTATTAAAAATTTTAGTGCGAATAAATCTAGGTAACCACCAAGGATAAATGGTATTTTTATAAACAAAATAGCGCTTAAAGCTCTTCATCTGATGGCGTGAAGTGTCAGTATGACAATCAAACACCAAAAATTCCTGCACAATGTTCTTTATGTATGCTTCCTGATCGATGTCATTAAAATTTTTGTATGGTGTATCTGTGTGCATTACATAGTCAATTAAGTCACCAATCTTGTCTTTTAGCTGATCTCTTTTAACATTATCATGCATTTCATATAATTTGTAAATCTGAATTGCCATACTTTTGTGTATTTGTTTTGGTGTTGCATGACCTAGACGATAAAATGAAAATAGATTTTTCATAAGAGGTAAAAGTTCACGATCCTTTTTATTCATTTTAAACTTATCAGGTGGAAAGAGAGTTAGAAACAAAAGATACATATTAAAAAATAAATGATGAATTTTTCTCATATGAGCAATCCATTTTTTCAATCTAAACTCATTTTTTGTAGCCTTAAGAAGAAGCTCTTGCTCATTTTTTGCATTGAGCCGATCTTTATACATTTTTACAAGATCGTCAATCTTACTTGATGCTTCATAATAGGCGACTGACTTATCATCTTTTGAAACACTATCGAGTAATTTTGATCCCTCTAAGGCTTGTTCGAAGAGTATGAAAATATATTGTAAATTAATGGGGCAAAGTTGATTGCTTGTAGAGTCATAAATTACACGAGAATCTAAAGAAGCAAAGTAATTTAAAGAGTCTAAAAATTCAGTTTTATGCCCCTTTTCGATATTGAATTTTTCATATATCTTTTTATAACAATCTTCAAGTTGATTTTTTTCATCTTCAGTAAGTTCATCAACGTTTTTTATTTGCTTCTTTTTAAAAAGATGCGTATTGATTGGATAGATGAAAATCTCAATAAGAACTAAAAATGTAAACTTAGATAGCCAACTTAGTAGATGAAATGGAAAATAAAATAATTTTATAATTTTCATATATATTCTTTAACAAAAATTTATTTTCGTAATTTTTAATTATTTAAGTTTATCATGATTTGACTATAATATTTCTATTACTGATATTGAGAAAAAAAAGGTATGTATATATGGCAATAAAAATAATTTATACAGTTGGTCTGCAACTTCCTACACAAGATATTTTTGAACCAAAAAGTTTTAATTCAAACATTTCACTACTTGACGCTGATATTGTATTATTTGAACCTAATCTTGTTTATCAAACAGATTATATTAATGGCACATATAATGGAAAAGCAAGTTTATCAGAAGCAAGCACAACCCAGTGTTTGGAATCAATAAAACATTGGCAGGAAGAACTTAAAACATCATATGAACATGGCAAAACAATTTTCATTTTTACAAGAGCATACGAAGAAGTATACTATCAGACAGGTAGAAAGGAATATTCAGGAACTGGAAGAAATATGAAAACAACACATATAGTAGATCTTATAGATAGTTATATAATGATTCCATTTAATTTTACTAACAAAAAAATAGCAAAAGGAAAAAATATAAAATTTACCAAAGATGCAACACTAATTAAAGGGTATTGGGAGGTTGTTAAAGATATTTGTGAATATGAATTGTATTTTGAAACTAAGCAAGCAAAGCCATTAATACAGACAAAAATAGGGGATAAAACAGTTGGAGCTATCTTACGTAATAATAATGGAGGTACAATTCTTTTTCTTCCACCTTTAAACCTGCCAGATAATTTTTATAAGATGAATTTAGACGGGAAGACAAAAGTATGGACTTCAATAGCTATCCAATTTGGTAAACAATTGTTAAGCCAGATTATAGCAATAGATAAATCTTTAAAATCCGAAAGTCAAGAGACACCTTCACCTACTTGGTTAAATGAGCAACAGTTTCAGCTAGAAATGGAAAAAAAGTACTTATCTGAAATAGAGATACTTGAAAATCAATTAGTCATGATTCAAACTAAAATTGATTTAAAAAAATCCGAATTACAAAAAGAAATATTATCAAAAAAACTTTTATTCGAAAATGGGAAACCACTCGAAAATGCAATTATAGAAGCATTGCAGGTTATTGGGTTTACTGCAGAAAACTACGATGATGGTAACTCTGAATTCGATATAGTTTTTGAATCAAAAGAAGGCAGATTTATTGGAGAAGCAGAAGGTAAGGATAATGCACCCATAGCAATTACAAAATTTAGACAACTTGAATCGAATATTCAAGAAGATTTTGCAAGAGAAGAAGTGTCAAAATATGCCAAAGGTATTCTTTTTGGGAACCCATATAGATTAATACATCCGCAAGATAGAAAAGAGTTTTTTACTCAAAAAGCTCTTGATGCTGCGAAAAGAACTGGTATTGCCTTGGTTAATACTCATGAACTTTTTGAAGTAGTCAAATATTTAAAACAGTCAAAAAATAAAATATATGCCAAAAAAGTAAGAGAATGCTTCAAAAATACATATGGAGAAATAATAAAATTCCCTCCTATTAAAAAAGAAGCAAACGAATGAAAATAAAGCTACTTCTAAATAAATATATAAGTAAGATTCCTATTTTTCGAAAGTCAGATAATAATATAAGCATCAAGGAGATTTTTAAACAATTACTTAAAGAATATTGGCTTCCATTTATTGCATCAATAATTTGGACACTATATGCAAAGAAGAGTGATGAATACCTTACTACGGCTGTAGGAACCTTTGCAGCAACATTTTTCTTTTTAAGTTGGCTGAATGCACAATTTTTTCGAGTTACCAAGCAGATGAAGGTAGAAAAAAGTTTTGTGAATGTTGAAGAAAGATTAAAAAATTTGATTATAACCGTAGAAGATAGAACAAACAATCTTTTAAATGTCATCAATGAAGAAGATTCATATTTAGAAGGTAAATTAAACGAAACATATTTTTATCATATACATAAAGTAAAAAATGATTCATTCTTAATAATGCCAATTGACTTTATACATCATGGCAATGCACCACTAACTTTTGTTGATATAAAATTACAATTTGGAAATTTTAATGTGAAAGATAATAAATTGTTTGCTAATGGAGTTACTAAATCTAACGTAGGTCATCTGTCGACACAATATTTATATGATATACAAAAAGATCAAAATTTAATAATGATATTTTATATCACGTCTAAAAAATCATGGCTTCAAAGAATTGTAATAAATAAGAAAAATGATTATTTATATGATGTAGATTCTGACTTGTTTTTCAGCTCGGTGGATTCACCAATACATAATAACTATAAAATAAAATTGGAAGTTAATTAATAATCAAATAAATAGTGACATTAATTATAACATTTCTGTCACACTATAGCGATAAACGCGGTAATTGCAAGGTTTTCGAATTCGGCTTACGTTGTACTTACTACTACCACAATTATACTAGTTAGTGATACAATTTTAAACACAGCGATTAGAAGTGTAAAAAAGCAAGTCAGAATGGTGGACCTTTTAAAAATTATTCAGAAAGATTAAATCAATATTATTACTGAAAATGTAAATCCCGAAATATCTTTTGAAAAAATCAGACTCAATGAAGGAGATAGAATGTCAATAACATTAGAAGAGTTAAAGAATAGCTATATGCAAGGCATAGCTAAATCAATGGACATACAAAATAAGATTTCTCTTTTTAAAAACATCGCTCCAGCAACTATAAGTAGTGCATGGGCTGATGTAGGAAAAGAACTTTCAAACTCAATGAAAGTTATGAATACATCTTTGTCTGAAAAAGGATTAGGCTCGAAAGATAGTATTACAACGTTAAGTGAAAAATTAGCGAAGTTTAGTGAGTTAAATCAAAGAGGATTAGGCTCGAAAGATAGTATTACAACGTTACATAAAAATATTAGCTAATATTTAAAATGAAAAGATGGGGGATTAATGCAGATGCAAGAGGACGATAAGCAAATAGAAGAATCAGGTGAGCAAGAAGAAGCAAATGTTGTTCTTACGCAAGATGAACTTGTTGAATTAATTCATGAAGTGGAAACAATACAGACAATACAAACGATACAGCTTATAGAGCAATTTTCTGGACCAATAGCTCATCCAGAACACATGCGACAATATAAAGATATTGATGAATCACTACCGAATAGACTTGTAGGTATGGCAGAAAGTAACTTAGCACATAAGCAGTCGATTGAAAAAATTGCTGTCATTGGTCAATTGTTAATGGCGTTTCTTGGCTGGGCAACACCTACAGGGATAGCCTTTTATGTTCTTTACCATGCCGTATCATTTATTCAAAGGGGAAAAAGTGTGGAAGCGCTCGTTGCTTTGGTTGCTGCCCTAGCTGCATTAGGTGGAGCCTTTTATATGAAACAAAAAGACAAAGACAAATAGTTTCCACTGCTATTTTTATATAGTATGTTGAAATTTATTTTGTTCGCATCGTGTTTTTAAGAAGATATAAAAAGAATGAATATATTGTGCCACAGGAGCATAAAAAAGCACAATATTTCTGTCACACTATAGCGATTTACACGGTATTTCTTAGGTCTTTCGAATTCGGCCTATGTTGTGTATGCTTCTTAAATATTTAGATTGATTCCTCCTCCTCTTCTTTTACTATTATTGCAACATCATCGATCATTTCAGATGCCATACGGCTTCCAAGGGTGTAATTAAGAGAGAGGTATTTAATGATCGTATTTGGATCATTATGACCGAGTGCGCCTGACAGATGAATAGAATCAACACCTTTTTCAGCCATTGCAGAAACGATGAGGTTTCGAGTGTAGTGCATCGAGAACCAATCACCTGCTATCTCTCTGATTTTTAGGATTTGTTTATGAACCGTGTTGATCTTTCTACCTGTAACCCTTGATTTAAAAAGTATCCCATTTTCAGATATAAATTCTAAAAGAGCTTCTTTTACTTTAGGGGGAAGATATATTTTTTGATCCTCACCATTTTTAGTATCACGTATGATGTAATAGTCCTGATCCAAAATGACATCTTCGGCTAGGAGATTGATAATCTCACCTCTTCGTCTACCTTGCAAAGCGAGGAGAAAAAATGCACGATAAAACGGATCGTGAGCGTACAGTGACATAATGGCATCGTGAACAATTTTGAGGCGTTCAGTTGCATTGGACACGATTTTTTTTGTCTTTGGTAATTTTATTTTTACGTCTTCGCATGGATTATGAAACATGATTTGATTGGCTCTAGCGATACGAAGGGCAGGGGATAAAATTTCGATAGCTTGTTTTGCGGTTCGTGGACTGTCACCATTTTTGATTTGCTGATCAACGATGGTTTGAATATGATGAGGCATTATGGTTGAAATTTTTTTACTTCCAAGAGAAGGTTTAACGTTACGATCATAATAAGACATTCTGTTTTTTTTGTAATTTCCTTCTGGAAGAGTATCTATATATCGTTGCACCATTGCATTAACTGTTGCATCAGAATTGATACTATTTTCAATTTGATCTTTAGCTTCCAAAAATTTCATTTCGGCAAATTTAATTCGATCACGCTTTCCCCATTGTTTTTCAGAAAGATCAATGATTCCATTGTATTGCTTCGCATTATGTTTAAAGATATAAAGGAAGCGATTAAATTCGTTATTCGCTGATAAATTCGTTCTAACCTTATTTGGATAGTCTTTTCGATTAATAGCCATAGTTAAACCCAACTTTCAATATGGGTACACCTTTGGGTACACCCTTTGTATAAAAGTATAATAGCATATTAAAAAGGAATATAAAGACATTATTCCAATATTCAGGGGTTTAAGTGGTATTGTAAAGTAATGTAAAATATAGTAAAAGCGGCTCATAACGGAGTTGTCCCAGGTTCAAGTCCTGGTTGACCCACCATCTTCAAACCTCCTAAAATAAGCACTTTCAAGAGATTTACAAAATAAAAACTTTTTATTGATATTTTCATGGTGTAACCACAAGGGTAACCTTTTATCGGTCATTTTTTACCTTCTAATCGCATGATCCTCAAGCAGAGCATATATTTTTCTAGATCGTAATACAAGAAGCCACCCAGTTTTGAATAGGTTAACTCGCCTTTATACGCTTTTTTGCTTTTTGCATTAAAAAGCCAGTTATGTATTACGAACAGTCCTCAATCGGGACTATTTAAATAATGTGCTACAATTCATACATCTGATATTAATGGTGTGCCAGAGTGATTTTCACTAATCTAAAAACATTTTTAGTATTGTCATTTACTGGTGTAGTTTATTACTTGATTGCCACACTGGGTATGTCTCTTTTTTCGTTGCATCCATCCAATATAACTATTTTGTGGCTACCATTTGGAATCGGCGTCATTTTAGTGCACAAGTATGGAATAAAATCTCTCCCTTTCATTTTTTTAGGAAGTTTTTTTTCAAACTATAGCGGTATGGTGAATGAAGAAACGAATTACCTTCTCTACTTAACAATTTCTGCATTAGCTGATACTTTAGCACCCTATATTTCTACTTTGCTTATTAAGCGATATGTAGAAATTAATTATCATTACGTAAAAGTATTGGTTCCCTTTGCTTTCTATGGAGCATTGATACCTACATTTATTAGTGGAGTTATCATTTCTTTAAACTTAGCTATTGGTGGCTACATTAGTATGAGTGAAGTCTATAGATTTATTCCTATTTTGATGTTTGCTGATAGTTTAGGATTGTTTCTCCTTTTTCCTATATATAAACACTTTGATACGCTATCAATGCCCACTTTAAAAGAATGGAAGCATATTGCTTTTTATGGAATATCTACTTCGATTCTTATGTGTTGCTCTTTCTATTATCACTATCTCATTTTTTTGGTGCTACCTATATTGCTCATAGCGAGCTTTAAAATTAGAATGAACGTAATAATGATTATGTTATTTGTTATTGTCATTGAAATGATTGTGATGTCCGCACATAATAATGACTTGTTTACGAATCAAAGAGGAATAGAATCAATTGTAATGATAATGACTTATCTTATTAGTTTAGTATTTGTTGTAATCGGAATTTCATTACATAATGCGGAATTGATAGCTAATATTCAATTAGCTCATATCGACAATCTTACTCAAACTAAAAATGTCAAAGCGTATAAAAATGAAATAAATAAATTGATATCACTTTACCAAAGACATCAAGCAGTATTTTCAATCATCTTGTTAGATATCGATGATTTTAAAAGTATTAATGATAATTATGGGCATAGAGTAGGAGATATAGTACTTACGGATATATGCTCACTTATTCAAAAAAACATTCGAACAAATGATACCTTATTTAGAGTAGGAGGGGAAGAATTTGTGATTCTTTTGCCAATTACCTCTTTAAGTGAAGCAAAAGATGTTGCAGATAAATTAAAAACAATTATTGCAAATGATTTAACTACAATTGAAAATAGGCAGATTACGGTTAGTATTGGAGTCGCGGAAGTCCATAGTGAAGATAGCGAAGATTCGATGTATCGTAGAGTTGATGAATTGCTTTATCGTTCAAAACATAATGGAAAGAATATGGTTACATCGCAATAGTAACGTCCGTTGTAAACGTAGTTACGATGAATATCATCATCTTTCTATGAATTTTTCTAAAATAAAATATATGATTTAAGAATACTTTGTACAGACATGATGATTTAGTCTCTGGTTCCACCTGCAACCTCATTGGAATATTAAAAGTAATATCATAAATACCAAAAAAAATGGTTTTACGACAGATGTGAAATGTAAATATCAGTTAGAAATAGGTTTGTTAGGGGAATTGTATAGTATTCATTTGCACCGAAGTGCAAAGTAGATTATTGCGCTGGTGCAACTTCTTGATTGTCATATTCAGCAGCAGGTGCAGCGGCATCAACTGCAGCAGTGTCAGCAGCTGGCATTGCTGCAGCTTCAGGTATATAATCTTCTGCGACAGGTGCCACTTCTTCCGTTGCAACAGGAGCAGCCTCCGTTGCAACAGGCATATTTTGTGCCGCTTCATCAACAGCGCTGAACTCATCATCTCCTGAAAGTCCATGAGTATACATCCATCCAGAAATCATAGCTATTGCGATACCAATCCCAATGATGGATAAGAATATTTTTTTATCTGAACTTGTAAAAATTTCGTCTTCTGCATCAACAGGACGAGTGTTCTTTTCGATTCTCATAAGGACAAGTATCATTACAAATAATGCAAACACAACTATGCCACCGGCAAAAGCCATTGAACCTTGTATTTTATTCATTTGGTTTGCTAAATTTTTTTGTTCAGCTACTTGTTGCTCATGTTCATATTTTTTTAAAAACAACAATTTTGCTGCATTATATTCTTTTTCAAACGTAGCTTTTGCAAAATTATTTGATAGTTCATCAATTTGAGTTAATACGCTTATTGCAGCGTCTTGCTCATAGGAAGTAAAGTCTGCCAATACAGCATTAGTAACTCTTGCTAATTCGATTTTATAATCAGGGGTAGTGTGTAAAGTACCGAATGAAATCAAGAACTTTTTTGCAATACTTGCAGCTAAATCTTTACGTGCTTGTTCTTCAGGTGATAATACGGGTTCCGTAGGTGCAGTAACTGAAGTTACTTCGCTTCCTTCTGGTGCAGTAACTTCTGCAGGTGTAAGTGTGGATGCTTGAACTACTTGACTGACTTCATCTTTTGTGATTTTAACGTGATCTGCTTTCGCTTCAACAGTTGAATAGAGTGTTGTGTAAAGTCCTCCAATGGTAGCAATAAGCGCCAAGAATGCAACAACAAACGTCACAACTCGCACAATACGAAAGAAAATTTTCTTTTCAATTCTGTCAAATAGAGTCATTATAATCCTTTTTTAACAAGGTTTGATTTTGTGAAAAAGCTTTTGTTTTAAATAAGTATGCTAATTTTCACACTTTCTGTTAAATTCATTGGAATTATAGCTGAAACTATTGCTTGTCAGCAGGAGCAGGTTGATAAGACGACTGCGTGGTGCTGAGTGATGACAAGTATTTTTAAAGTATCTGCTAATCTTGGATAGTGATTACATCGTAACGATAAACAAGGTATCATTACTTAAAGGTTTTTAATTAATTTAGGACAATATGATGCGAATAAAAGAGTTATTTATAGGTGTAGTATTTATTTTTATTATCTCGGGATGTAAAGATGATAGCGCGGTCAAAGATAAAGAAAGTCGACCCGCAGTTGTCAGTTTGATGACGCTCAAAAAACAACCCGTCGAATTACCAGTTGAATTTACGGCAATGAGTGTTGCCAGTCGTCCCGTTCAAATTCGTGCACGTGTGGAAGGGTATTTGCATAGCCGCCATTATCGAGAAGGTAGCTTTGTGAGTGCAGGGCAAACCCTCTTTACGATCGATCAAAAACCTTTTCGGCTTGCTGTAGCCTCTGCAGAAGCTGCATTGGACAGTGAAATCGGGAAAAAAGAGAACACAGAGCAAAATTTAAAGCGGGTTCGTAATCTGTATGAACAAAAAGCGTCAGGACAGCAAGATTTAGATGCTGCGATTACAGCGAATCGCTCTCAGGGAGCACTGGTTAATCAAGCTAAAGTTGCATCAGAACAAGCAAAATTAAATTTGAACTATACAACGATTACTGCCCCTATATCGGGATGGGCTGATAAAGTGACACAATATGAAGGGAGTTATATCGTCCCCACGCAAAACGGTCTTTTAACAACGATGTATCAAACCGATCCTCTCTACATTGATTTTTCGGTTAACGCGTCTACTATGGAGACGATAAAAAATCTAAAAAACCATCGGAATAATGAGGAAATATTGGTGGACGTGATCCTCTCTGATGGTAGCATTTATCCCAATAAGGGAAAAATTTCGTTTATCAGTCCAACGGTTGATTCGGTTACAGGGACGCGAATGCTCAGGGCCCAGATCGTTAATCCAAAAGGGGAGTTAGCACCCGGAGAGTTTATGAAAATTCGGATACGGGGACTCAAACAAGAGAGATTTATTATTCCTGATAAAGCGCTTATGCAAGGACCAAAAGGGACTTTTGTCTATGTTGTCGGTGCCGATAAAATCGCAGAGTCTCGTCTCGTTAAGGTCGGTAGTTGGATCAATCATGATGTGGTGATACTTGAAGGACTAAAAGAGGGTGAGAAGATAGTCTATGAAGGCAATGCGCGCGTCGATGCCGGAAAAATTGTAAAGATAGTTACTAATCAGAGTACTAAATAATGTTTTCACGCTATTTTATCAATCGTCCGATTTTTGCAGGTGTTATTGCTATTTTAATCGTAGTGTTGGGGTTTACTGCAGTACGAATGCTTCCCATCTCTCAATTTCCGAAAGTCACACCTCCGACGGTCAGTGTGAGCATAACCTATCCCGGCGCGGATGCTAAAACCATAGCGGATACAGTGTTGGCACCGATCGAAGCACAGATTGCTGGTGCAGCTGATTTGATGTACGTAACTTCCTCAGCTTCGGGGATGGCAGGAAGTGGTCGGATAACGTGTACATTCGAAGTGGGAACAGACGCCGATAAAGCATTAACCGATATCCAAAACAGGGTTAATCTCGCTCAACCAAGGCTTCCAAGTGTTGTAAAAATGTTGGGAGTGGATGTCAAAAAGAAAACTCAAGACATCTTGATGATTGCTGCTTTGTATTCCCCCGATGGATCTATGAGTGATATTGAGATCAGCAACTATGTGGCAACCCATGTCATCAATGATATTAAAAGACTTCCAGGTGCGGGTGATGCGTCGATTTCTGGACAGCGGGATTATGCTATGCGTATCTGGCTAAATCCCGATAAGATGGCCTCTATGGGTATCAGCACCTCGGATGTCGATGCGGCAATCAATGAGCAAAATATTCAAGTCTATCCCGGACGTTTGGGGCAAGGTCCTCTGAAATCGCAAGAGATGACGGTGATGCTCACCACCAAAGGTAGACTTTCGACCGTCGAAGAATTCCAACAAATCATTGTACGTGCAAAACCCGATGGCACTATCGTTCATCTCAGTGATATTGCTCGGGTAGAACTGGGAACAAGCAATTATGAGTATTACGGTCGTTTTAACGGCAAGTCGGCGGTTCTTTTAACGATCTATTCTGAATCGGATGCAAACGCCATCCAAACTGCAGAAGCGGTTACGGCTGAGTTGGAACGGCTCTCTAAAACATTCCCATCGGGTATTCAATACAAAATGGCGCATGATGCGACCAAATTTGTAAAAATCTCAATCAAAGAAGTGGTAAAAACCCTCGCGGAAGCACTTTTACTGGTCATTGCTGTCATCTATCTCTTTTTGCAAAGTTTTAGAGCCAGCCTGATCGCGCTCATTGCTGTTCCTGTATCCTTAATGGGAGCGTTTATCGGTATGTATCTGTTGGGATATTCAATCAACACTCTGACACTGTTTGGGATGGTTTTAGCCATCGGGATTGTCGTGGATGATGCCATCGTCGTTGTGGAGAATATGGAGCGTATCATCCAAAGTGAACACCTATCAGCGAAAGATGCCGCGATCAAAGCGATGTCTCAAGTCTCCAGCCCCATTATTGCCATTGTTTTGGTGCTATGTGCCGTATTTGTACCGGCAACATTTGTAGGAGGAATGACGGGAGAGCTCTACAAGCAGTTTGCAATGACCATTGCCGTATCGGTGGTTTTTTCAGGGTTTGTGGCACTGACTCTCTCTCCAGCTCTGGGTGCCTTGCTATTACGACCGCATGAGAAAGCTCCATTGCGACTGTTTGTCCGTTTTAACGAAAAATTTGAGGCAATGACGGAGCGTTATTTGCATCTCTCTTCTGTCATGATACGACGAAGTTTTATCACTTTTTTACTCTATCTTTCTGTTTTTGGTGTCATTTATCATTTCTCTTCTACATTACAAAAATCGTTTTTACCGATCGAAGATCAGGGATTCTTTTTTACCGTAATTACTCTCCCTGAGGGATCGACGATTGAGCGAACCCATCAGGTGGTCGAAAAAACCGAAAAGGCAGTTCATTCCATCAAAGGTGTCGAAAATATCGTGACAATTGTCGGCAGTAACTTTATGGGAGGAGGGCAAGAGCCAAATTCCGCGACCATCATTGCACGTCTCGAACATTGGGATGAGCGAAACAGTGAAGAGTTAAGTGCAAAAGCAATCATCAAAGCATTTAAAAAAGCGACTGAAGCCATTACAGAGGCAAGTTTTAATAGCTATCCTCCCCCTCCGATCCGAGGGCTGAGTAAAACGGGCGGAGTACAGTTGTGGTTACAAAGTCCTGATGGCGATATGGGTATGTTGGCGCAAAACGGTCAAGATTTTATCGATAAACTCAAAGAGATGCCCCAATTCTCCAATGTTTCGAGTTCCATGCGTCCCTCTTCACCCATTTTATATGTGGATGTTGATCGAGAACGTGCCAAAATTTTAGGAATCTCACTGGATGAACTTTTTGCGACGATTCAAAATACCATTGGGCTTTCGAACGTCAACCAGTTTGTTAAAGACGGAAATACCTATTGGGTCAAAATGCAAGCCGATGAGGAATTTAGACGCGAGCCTTCCGATATCGGCAGAGGGTATGTCCGCTCATCATCGGGTGCCATGATACCGCTGAGCTCTTTAATTACGATACGACAAGACTCAGCACCTGTAAAGATAGAACATTTCAATACTATCCTCGCTGTTCCCATCAGCATCACTCCCAAATCAGGGGTGAGTACGGGTGAAGCGATCGAGATCGTCGAAAAAATGGCCAAAGAGAGTTTACCGCCACAGATCACGACGAGTTGGGACGGTATCGCCTATCAGCAGATAAAAGTGCAAGATCGTGCCCAAAACATATTGATCTTTGCTTTTATCGTTGTATTTTTGATTCTTGCGGCGCAGTATGAGGCATGGACTTTACCTTTGGTCGTGATTCTGGCAATCCCGTTTGGGATGAGCGGTGCATATGTTGCCTTGTGGGTCAGTGGGCAAAGTAATGATGTCTTTTTTCAGATCGGCTTGTTGACGCTCGTGGCATTGGCAGCGAAAAATGCAATTTTGGTTATCCAGTTTGCCGAAGAGGAGAGAAAAAGCGGTAAAAGCGTTTATGATGCAACGATGTCGGCGGCAAAATTACGGTATCGTCCTATGATGATGACCTCGTTAGCCTTTGTCTTTGGGGTACTGCCACTCGCACTGAGTATGGGTGCCGGAGCTGAGAGCCGCCATTCCATTGGTATCGGTATTTTAGGAGGGATGATCGCAGCAACGTTTGTGGAGCGGTATTTTATCCCCTATCTGTACTATCAAATTTCAATGTTGCGAGAAAAAATGCGCAATAAGAATACCAAGGAAAAACAATGAAATCAGTATCATATATACTCTTGTGGGCATTAGCCGCTATGATATGCGGTTGTGCCGTTGGCCCTGATTTCACACCACCTAAGACGGATGTACCGAACGAATGGAAAAATAAAGAACAAAACAGCTCTATCGAAACTCTCAATAAATGGTGGGAAAAACTAAATGCCCCCGCATTAAACGTTTTAGTCGAAAAAGCACTACAACAAAACAAAGAAATTGCTATGGCTGCTGCTCACAATGAAATCTTTATGGCACAATTAGGAATTGTGAAGTCGAATTTTCTTCCACAAATCAGTGCCAATGGGTCGTTAACGCGTCAAAAACTTTCTTCAACGACCTCGAATCGCTCATCGTCATTTAATGATCATACGACGATTTATGGTTTAAATATGGCAATGAGCCAATTCGAGATTGATTTTTGGGGTAAATTCGCAAGAGCCGAAGAATCGGCAAAAGCGTCACTGTTGGCGAGTGAGTATAATTATCAACTGATACGTTCATCGATAGCGGCAAATATTGTCATGAGCTACAACTCTCTTTTAGCTCAACATAAACTGCTCAAAAATGGACATAATAACGTATCACTCGCAGAACAGATTGCCTCTATTGCCCAAGTAAAATGGGATCAAGGGGTCGGTTCGTATCAGGATGTGTTACAAGCGAGAGCAGCTGTCGATGAAGCACGCAGTATAATCCCCCCTATAGAGGCAAAAATTTCGGCGTTGGAAAATGCTCTTTCGATTCTTATCGGAGAATTCCCCAAAGAATTTGAAATAGGGAAAAAGCATACTGTTGTTTCCTCCATAGAAGTACCTGCCGGTATCCCCTCTACACTTTTAAAACGCCGTCCTGATATTTTAGCGGCTGAATCTTCATGGCATGCCGCGAATGCCTCTATAGGTGTAGCCAAAGCAGAGTACTTTCCCTCTTTTTCATTAACCGGACTGCTGGGATTTCAAAGTGCGGATCTGAGTAAACTCATACAAGCCCCTTCGTCAGTTTGGCAGTTTGCCCCAGCCGTGAATCTACCTATTTTTACGGCAGGAAGAGTTGAAAATCAAGTAAATATTGCCAAAGCACAGACGAAAGAGGCACAAGCTCACTATGAGCAAACCCTTCTAATCGCTTTTAGTGAAGTAGAAAATGCGTTAAAAGAGCGACGTAGCCTTCTTGCGGAGGGTAAAGCTTTAGCGAGTGCGCAGAAACAATATATCCAAGCAGAAGGATTGAGTAAAGCCGAGTATGATAATGGTAAAACAGGGTATTTACCACTACTGATTATCCGACAATCGGTGTTATCGAACGAAAACAAAATAGTACTCAACGAAGAGGCAACACGTCAAAATTTTGTTATGCTATGCAAAGCTCTCGGGGGAGGTTGGGAATAGTATTGAGATAGATTAATCAGTGAATTCTAAATGTAGCTAACAAGATATAGGCGTTACCCTTATGCCTTGAATTGGCGTTTTATTTTTTCTCATTATAGTGAGAAAACTTTTTTTTATTGATGGCGATAAAATGTATAAAAGCAATATATAAGTAGGCAAAAAAATTCCACCACCACCACTGAAATAATGTTGCCCATTCAACATGATAATAACCTAAGATTTTGAAGATACCAAAATAAATTATTACCCAAAAAAGTCCAGAATGGAACATCATCCAATAATTTAACCAATGCAGTTTCAACATTTTCCTTTAAAATAAAAGTGTTATTATGATCTTCGGTCTTAAGTAGAAAATAGCTTATCGTATCAGACCCGATACTTGCTCGCTCATGATCTCGTTCTCGACCATAATATTGGTAATCCCAAGTTCAGCTATGATGTTTTTTTCATGAATCGAGTGGACTTTGACAATAATTTTGGAATTGTCGATAAATTGCTGAACGATCTGACAAACATGATAGAGCTTCGAGGGGTTATCTATCGCTATGATGACGTATTTAGCATGTTGAATATTGGCTTTTTTCAGAACCTCTTTTTTGATCGCATTCCCAAAAAATGCCGGTTCACCCATCCGCTGAATCTCATGAAATGTATTGAGATTATTTTCGATTGCGAGATAAAATTCTCCTCTTTCTTTTAAAACTCTTGCGACATTTCGCCCAAATTCTCCGAATCCTAAAATAATCGTATGATCATACATATCATCGGAATCAATGAGGTTCTCGGGTTCTGTCTCTTCGTTTTTTATGAACATATCAGTTAGCTGTGTAAGATGCTTTAAAATAATTGGTGTTGCAATCATCGATAAGACAATCGTTGCAATAAGCAGCTGCGAATAGGCTTGCGGAATCAGGTCATTGGAGCGGGCAAGCTCCAAAATTGCCAGCGAAAATTCCCCGATCTGCAATAAACTCAATGCCGTTTTGAGACTAACCCTTTTGCTCTCGTTGAAGCGTAAAATCAAAAAAATGATAATAAATTTTAAAGTCATCACCCCGATCAGTAAAAGTAAAATAAAAGAAATCTGAGAAATCAAGGAAAAAACATCGATCTGCATCCCCACCGTGATAAAAAAGATCCCCAGCAGTAAATCACGAAACGGGATTAGATCGGCTTCGGCTTGATATTTATATTTGGTTTCTGCGATCAGCATCCCCGCGATAAATGCCCCTAACGAATAAGAAAATCCAAAAGAATGGGCAGCGTATGAAGCTCCTATGGCCAAGAACAGAACACTTCCGACAAACAGCTCGTCGGAATTGGTTTTGATAATCTGAGTGAAAAAAGGCTCTAAGAGATATTTGCTAAATACCCATAAAATAGAGAGAAGTATGATTGCACTGATTGCCATCTCCATCAAGACGGTTGAGATATTTCCACTTTTGCTACTCATAAATCCGATAACGAGAAGGATCGGGATGACAGCAATATCCTGCATGATCAAAATTCCAAGTGAACGCTGACCATGACGACGATTGATTTCGCCGTTTTCGTTGAGAATTTTCAGGACGATTGCAGTCGATGAGAGCGCGATTACCAATGAAATAATGAAAGAAGAGTTTTGATCGAGCTCAAAAAGATAATAGCTAATCAAATAGACAATCGACGAGGTAATGATAATTTGAAGACTTCCCGCAACAAATACTTCATTACGCATTCGCTTTAAATGAGAGATTGAAAACTCCAACCCTATCGTAAACATCAAAAAAACAACACCGAATTCGGCAATCTCTTTGAGATTATGGTTACTTACCGCTTCATTCAGATGAAATCCATAGGCGATTGCTGTACCGGTTAAAATATAGCCGATAATGGTGGGAAGATGGATTTTTTTGACAAGAATATTAATAATAAGTGAGGCGAGAAGAGTTGTAACAATAATGGTTAACATAATCTCTCCTCTATTTTAAACTAATGGTTAGTTCAAACATTCTCGTTTGAAATATTCGCGTCCTACTTTGCACAACGGACAAGCAACGGGTGCTTTTTTACCTCGGTGGACGTGACCGCACACTTCGCATATCCAAATTTCGTCTTCGTCACTGGCGAAAAATCCATCGGCGATCAATGCCTCTTTGAGGGCGGCGTATTCACGTTCGTGCTCCACTTCGACTTTGCCAATGGCCGTAAAGAGGCGGGCAAGATCGTTGTGTCCCTCTGCTTTAGCGATTTCGCTAAAGCCCGGATACATGGTTTCGTGTTCATAGTGTTCTCCCGCCATGGCAGTATCGAGATTGGCTGCTGTTGCATCCACATCACAGCCATGGATAAGTTTATGGTAGGCTTTGTACTGGGCGCGGGCATGGTACATCTCATTAAACGCTGCTTCTTTGAAGTGACGTTCCACCGCATGCCACCCCTCATCACGGGCGATATCGGCGAACAGCTCGTATTTGTTTCGTGCCATACTCTCTCCGCCAAATGCTTTAATCAAGTTTACAGCGGTAAGTGATGTTGTAATCATCTCCATATCATGACCACAGCACACGAGGGTTCCTCCTCCAACAGTTTGGACTTCGATTTCATTACCGCAGGTGTTACAATGATAGGATTCATATTGGCGCATGGTGATTCCTTGATTTCTAGTTTAGATAGACATATGATATCTAAAATAAATATTTGCTTCATTCATCTTGAATTTATGAAAATATTTTACTGTGATATAATGAATTTGATTGGCGGTTTATGATTCTTTCAGTCAACGTTTTGGAGATCAGCTACTCGTTTTGTTCTCAGAACTTCTGTGAAATAGCATCCTGAACGATTTTTATGAGTTATTATCGCTTTCCCCAGATTAAAATCTTCCCATATTTCCATCCCCACACACAAAACAGAATGATCCATGCCGTTACGGTTAGATCAAAAATCCAAGGGTGTGATCCTGTTACTCCGTTATCAATTGAGAGCGCCATACGTGAGAGAATAACGACCTGTGTCCACCAAAAAAGTCCGATTGCAAGGGTATCGGCATGGGGTGGTTGTCCTGAGTGTCCTAGGGTTACTCGTGTTCCAAAACCAATCAATACGGTGGTTAAAAATCCTAAAACCAGTAAATGCATACCCATAAAGAGCAACGATATATGGGTGAAATATTCAACGATTTCTCCTAAAGCTCCCAAAAATAATCCCACAGGCAACCAAAACAAAGCAAGATGCAGTATCCATACGATGGCAGGTGATTTAAATAGAGGAAGTTTCCATCGTAAAAATTCTCGTAACAAATACAGTGAGAGGAAAATGCTGACTGCGGCTTCTGCGAGAGGAATGGCGAGTATATTTAAGAGGGTTTTTCCGATCAAGAGGGCAAAAACGGTTTCGACAAAGTAGTTGGATTTAGATTCTGTACTGTGGCTGAAAAAGGGGATCATTCGTTGGGATACGGCAAAGGTGAGAAAAATCAAAAAAAGATTGATAATGACAGGGGCAATGGTAGATACAATATTGAAAGATATGCCTACCAGTGCAAGACCGTAGACAATGAACCAAACGGTGTGCGCCGCAATACCAATACCGTGGGCGATCAGTATCCAATACGGATCTTGCTTGAGAGGGGATTGACCATTTTTGTAGATCCAATGCAACGTAAAAATCGCCATCGAATGGGCAAATAAAACAACAAACATTCCAATCCATGCAAGCGGACCCCAGAGTAATGCTCCTGTGAAAAATAATACGGCTCCAATTTGATACAGCCAAACAATCCGGAGATATACGTCCTGCGGTATAGCCATACTCGAGCAAAATCGGGGAAAAGTAGTAAATAAAAAGCCATGAAAGAATTGAATAAACACGATAAAGGCAAGACTGTAAAGATGAAAAGAACTTTCAGTCAATGTAAGGGTAATAAGTCCCTTGTGTGAAAGGGTAAAAAGAATCATCGAAACAATCGACCACACGACACCAAAGAGAAAAAATGGCTGATGGGGCTGAGACAAAAAGTAGCTTTTAGGCTTGGTTGTAAAAGTTGTCATGGTATATCCTAGTAAAAGTATGGGAGTATAGCGCTACGAAAGTCTAAAAGGATTGACTTCGATCAATAATAGAATAATTATTATGTGATACAATTGAGATATTTTACCGATGGGAATAATATGCGACTGATTTACATTGTTTTATTTTTTTATCTTGAAGTTGGGATGAATGCTTTAACCTTGGATGACGCGATTGATAAAACTCTTAAAACACATCCTAATGGACAAATATCTGCTTTACAGTATGAGAGTGCTGCAGAAACTGCAAGAAGTGCCGATTCCGCGCTGTATCCTCGTATCGACGCTAATGCCAACTACTTCCCAACCAAAACGTTTGTCATGCCAACCAATGGAACGTTTTCGACCAAACAAAATGATAGTTTTCATGGGGACATTAGCGGATCGTATTCGTTATGGGATTTCGGACGTTCTCGTGATCGTTATGATTGGGCTTTACGTCTGCAAGAGGGTGCCGGTTCGATGAAAAAGTTAACTCAAAATGAACTCATCGAGAAAGTTTGGAATACGTATTATGGTGTTGCAACATCTGCGGCATTGATCGATACGGCAGAGGCTTCGGTAAAGTTTTACGAGAGTCAGTTCACACAAGCTTTTAATCTGCGTAAAAATGGATTAAAAACAGAGGCGGATGAGTTGCGGTTCAAGGCATCTTTGTTGGAATCGCAAGATCGTGCCCTGCGAGCCAAGATTGACTATGATAAGGTCTCTTTGTCGCTGGGGATTTTGATCGGCAGTGATGAGCTTGTGAGTGTAAATCCCTCTGTACTAGATCAACGCTGCGAATCTCTGGCACTCCAAAATATCTCTATAGAAACTCTGCGACAAAAATTGCGAGATAACAATCCACAGTTAAAAGCCTTAGGTTTGTCTATTGACGCTGCTAAAACATTATCAAATGCCACAAGTCATGAAAAATACGGGAATATTGCACTTGTAGGTTCGTATGGTTATGATAATTCTCTCTCGACGTATGACAGCTATCAAGCAGGAGTTGTAGGGACGATACCGCTGTATGATGGCGGGAAACTCTCCGCAGAAGCTCAAAAAAGCCGAATTGCCTATACGATAGCCCAAAAAGAGTTTGAAAATACTGAGCGTTTATTGTGGCAAGAAATATATGGCGCGTATCGTGATTTCAAGCGTGCGGATATGTCGATAAAATCCAAAGAGAGTGTCATCGAAGCAACGACTAAATCATTGCATCTTATTGCAGGACGATATGCGCAAGGATTGGCAACTTATGTGGATGTATTGGAGTCTCAAAGTACATTGGAAAATGCAAAATCTGAGTTAGCCCAAGTAAAATATCAAAAAATAAGCGAGTATGCACACGTGCAAAAACTACTCAATCAAGGTGAGAATGATGATAAAAAATAAATATGTTTGGATGGGTTTGGTCATTTTTACAGTGATATCTGTCGTAGTGTACGTAAAGCTACAAGCACAAAAAACACCTGATGTAATGGTTAGTAAAGCACCTACGATAATGTTTGTCAGTGGTGTAGGGACGATTGAAGCCAAAGAGATAGTGGTGCTCGCTCCCAAAACAACGTCCAAGATTCAGGCGTTATTTGCAGATGAGGGGGATGTGATTCGAGCGGGGCAAGTGTTGGCAAAAATGGAAATTTCAGAACTGCGTGGAAATTTACAAGAAAGCAGTGCAAGTATTGCAAAAAGCCATGCTCAAATGGCATCTCAAAAGGCGATTATCGAGGATTTAAAAGCTAAAAAGAATCTTGCCGATACGACGCTCTCTCGTTATACGACCCTTTTGAAAGGGGGCTTTGTAACCCAAGCTGAATTTGACAGTGCACAAGCCACTTCTCAAAGTGCTGCTGCACAACTGATGAGTGCCAGAGAAAACCTAAAAAGCTTTGAATACGACATTGAAAAATCCCTTGCGACACGCACGAGCCAACAAGAGAAAATCGATGATTTGACCTTACTCTCACCATTTGACGGAATCGTCGTTTCGCGTGATTTTGAAGCAGGGAGTACCGTAAGTGCAGGGATGGCAGTGTTTCGACTCGCCAATCCTAAAACACTGTGGATTAAAACCTACATCGATGAGCGTCAAAGCGCAAAAGTAAAAGTAGGGCAAAGTGCAACAGTCACTCTTAGATCATTTCCGGATCAAAAATTTACGGGTAAAGTGGTTCGAATCGGGGTGGAAAGTGATCGTATTACGGAAGAGCGTGTCGTGTATATTGCTTTGGATACTCTTCCAAATCCGATTCATATCGGTGAGCAAGCGGAAGCGGTTATCGATATTTCATCTCAATCCAAAACGCAACTATGATAAACCTCGCACAACGTGACATTGCTCATTCACTGGGCAAGTTTATCGTTACCGCATTGGGTGTCGGGATGCTCATCGGGGTAGTATTGATCATGATAGGTGTCTATCGGGGGATGGTTCACGACGCGATGATCGTTCCCAATGATATCGCTGCGGATTTATGGGTGGTACAAAAAGATACACTTGGACCTTTTGCCGAAAATTCACGTTTGCATGAAGATCTCAAATATTCGCTCAAAGGATTTTTAGGGGTGGATGAGGTGCATCCTATCACCTTTCAAAGCCTCCAAATTTCGCAAGCTAAAAAGCCCATCCGTGTTTTTGCCTTGGGCTATGATGTGTTTAGCGGGTATGCACCGTATACTCTTAGTTCTGGACGTTCCATCCAAATGCCCCATAAAGAGATCATCGTCGATACCAAAACAGGATTTAAGCTCGGAGATTCTATACCGCTGGGACGTGAAATGTATACGGTGGTAGGGATGACACACAAAGCCGTTTCTTCAGGTGGTGATCCAATGATTTATTTGGATCTAAGTGAGGCGCAAGAGCTGCAATTTTTGTTTAGCAACGAGCAAATTCGAAATGACCGATTCCGTGGAGGAAACAGCGTTTCAACCTCTACGGTCAATACGATTGTTTTGACTCTCAAAGAAGGTTTTGATCCTAAAGCAGTTGCGAGAGAAATCCAGCGATGGAAACATCAAGAAGTGTATACGGCACAAGAACAGAGTGATATTCTCACTAAAAATCTTATAGAACGCTCTGCCAAGCAAATAGGGATGTTTACCGTGATTTTACTCATCGTCTCCTCAGTTATTATTTCTTTGATAATTTACACGATGACGATCGGTAAGATGAAAGAGATAGCCATTTTAAAACTTATAGGAGCACCCAATATCATCATTACGAAGATGATTGGACAGCAATCGGTATTACTGGGGATTCTTGCGTTTATCGGGGGAAATATCTTTGCCAATGCAAGCGCCAACTTTTTCCCAAAAACGGTCATCCTCATCCCTACCGATGCGCTAAAACTTTTTATTGTCATCATTATCGTGAGTATTTTGGCATCACTTTCAGGTATTCGTACAGCACTTCGTGTTGATCCTGCCAGTGCAATAGGGGGATAAATGAGTACACCGATAATAGCTATGAGCGGGATTTCAAAAACCTATGGAACGGGCGACAGCGCTGTCACAGCGATTAAAGAGGCAACGTTCGAGATTTTTTCAGGAGAAACGGTGGCACTTTTAGGTCCTAGCGGTTCGGGAAAAACAACGCTGATTACCATGATAGGGTGTATCACGGAACCGTCAATGGGAAAACTTTCTCTTAATGGTGAAGTGGTTTATGACGAAAAATGGCTTATCCATGATGAGCGCAAGCTACGCCGTGAAAACATCGGATTTATTTTTCAGGCACACAATTTGATCCCTTTTTTGAATGTATTGGAAAATGTTACCTTAGTTCCTCAGATGAATGGAGTTTCCACAAAAGATTCTAACGCCAAAGCCAGAGAACTGTTGGAGTATTTGGGAGTAGGGGACAAAGAAGACAAAATGCCCTCACAGCTCTCAGGGGGTCAAAGCCAACGAGTCGCTATCGCACGGTCGCTTGCGAATAACCCTAAAATCATTCTCGCCGATGAACCGACTGCCGCACTGGACGGTGAGAGAGCTCTTTCGGTTATGCAATTGCTGCGGAAACTTGCGCATGAACAAAAGGTAGCTATTGTGGTCGTTACCCATGATGAGCGGATGTTGCCGTTGTTTGATCGAATTTTACGGGTTGAGGATGGAGTGGTGGGAGAGGAATATTAGACAGACAGCAAGTCGGCTATAAACAAAAAATTTAAGGAGATCGTGTTTGTGTAATGCTGCCTGTCTACTATGCCCAAAAGGGCAGAGTGTCGAAATTATTTAGCGATATAAGCGGCGATAGAAGTGATTTGAGCATCACTAAGCGTTGCTGCTTGACCTTTCATGACCGCTTTCATCGGTCCGCCGTAGGTTCCAGCCTTGTATCCTTTGAGTGCGGTGATAATACCTGCGGCTCCCATATCTTTTATGATTTTGCTTTTCCCAAGTGCTGCTTTTTCACCTGCGGCACCGTGACACGCTGCACATTTTTTGTACAAATCCGCACCTTCATCTGCCATAACACTAACACTACCAAGCCCTAATAAGGCTACGAATACCAAAATACTTTTTTTCATAATTAAACCCCTGGATAAAGATGTTAATATTATAAAAGATTATGAAATAAATTGCTTTGATGCAGGTCAAGAGCCGTTACGATCGTAGGGTTATATGCGGGGTTAGTCTTTCATAGTCAACACGACGATTTGATGATGAAAGGTTTCCTATCGTTTTCATTCCCCCTTGAAAAATCTGTACGTAATATTCGCGATTATATCCTTTGCGTTTTAAACTCTTTGCCATGGCGACAATATCTTCTTCGTCTAGTAATTCTGGATGAAATGTTGTTCGTACTTCAAAATTAACACCGCTTTGATGAAGTATTTTAAAACTCTCCCAAAAACGTTTTTCGCTTCCACCACCGCAGATTTCATCCATTTTGGCTTCAGGGGCTTTGTAGTCCAAGGCAACATAATCGATCAGTTTGTTGTCGATTAGTGCTTTAATCACATCGGGACGCATACCGTTAGTATCGAGTTTGATTTTATATCCCAGTGTTTTTATAGAATGACAAAAAGCCAGAAGATGAGGATAGGTCGTGCATTCGCCACCACTCAGTACGACGCCTTCCAGCAGTCCTTGGCGACGACGTAAAAAAGCAAGCGCTTCTTCCTCGTCTATATGTGCAGTACCGAACACAATATCAGGATTGTAGCAATAAACGCATCGCAGATTACACCCTGCAAACCAAAAAATAGTTGCAGGAGTGTCGGGGAAATCGAGAAGGGTAAACGGGGTGATGTCGTAGAGTGCTTTCATGTTTCGTCATCCTCGGGCTTGACCCGGGGATCCATCCCCTTTTTCATTCACAAAAATACTAAGCTGGATTCCCGCCTACGCGGGAATGACAGAGTGCTATAGGAAATAATATCTTGCTAGCTGGCTTTTAAACACTCTTTAAAATACATTCGATCTTTATGCTCTTGTTTTTTTCCGATATTAAAACTCTCGACGGGGCGATGATACCCCATCACTCTCGTGTAAACCATACATCGTGTTCGTTTATGCTCAAAGCTTTTCAGCACCATTTCGTCTTTCATGCAACCTCCTTGGATAAGATTAATTCGTCACATTTTGGGCAAAACTCATGTTCGCCGTGTAAATAGCCGTGCGTTGGACACACCGAAAAAAGCGGAGTGATGGTGATATAGGGTAGGCGGTGATGGGTTAAGACATTTTTGACCATTCGTCTGCATGCTTCGATGGTTCCGATGCGCTCACTCATATAGAGATGCAACACCGTTCCGCCTGTATATTTGCACTGAAGTGCATCTTGGAGCTCCAGCGCCTCAAAGGGGTCGTCGGTATAAGCAACTGGGATTTGGGAACTGTTGGTGTAATAAATGTTGTCACCTTCTCCTGCTTGTAAAATATCGGGATAACGCTTTTTATCTTCTTTGGCAAAACGGTATGTCGTCCCCTCGGCAGGTGTTGCTTCCAGATTGTATAAATTACCGCTGCGCTCTTGATAACCTCGGATGATATTGCGCATTTTTTCTAAAATATCCAGTGAAAAATCCACTCCCCACTTAGTCGATAAATCCTCTGTATCACCGCTAAAATTACGGACCATTTCGTTCATCCCGTTGACTCCGATGGTGGAAAAATGGTTGTTGAATCCTTTTAGATAACGTGCTGTGTAGGGATAAAGCCCCCGTTCGAACATCTCGTTTACAAAGACTCGCTTTTTCTCTAATGTTGAATAGGCACTTTCCATCAGCACATCCAGTGCCTCAAAAAATCGATCTTTATCTCCGGGATACAAATATCCTAAACGTGCCATATTGATCGTAACGACACCGATACTTCCCGTCATTTCGGCACTACCGAACAGTCCATTTCCGCGTTTTAGAAGTTCCCGCAAATCAAGCTGTAAGCGACAGCACATACTGCGAACAGCTCCCGGTTTATAGGCGTTTGGATTTTCTACTTTTACACCATTTTCATCTTTTAGATACTGGCTTCCGATGAAATTTTGAAAATAGCTCGAACCGATTTTGGCGGTGTTTTCAAACAAAATATCGGTATTTTCGCCGTACCAATCGAAATCTTCGGTGATATTGACGGTGGGGATGGGAAACGTAAAGGGCTGTCCGCCGCTGTCCCCCTCGGTCATGATCTCATAATAGGCTTTGTTGATAACGTTCATCTCTGCTTGAAAATCGCCGTAAGTCAGTGCTTCGAGAGAAAGTTTCCCTCTCTCAAATAACTTTCGTTGATGGTGTGCGGTTGCAGTGATTTGAGAAAAAAGATGGTGGTCATTATAGGTGGGAATTTGCCCCGCTAAATCCTCAGGAACAACCCAGTCGAGGGTAATATTCGTAAATGGAGATTGTCCCCAGCGGGCTGGGACGTTGAGATTGTAGACAAAACTTCGTATCGCTTTTTTCACATCATCCGCACTCAACGCATCGATAAATACATAAGGAGCCAAATAGGTATCAAATGAGCTAAATGCTTGAGCACCTGCCCATTCGGATTGCAGTATTCCTAAAAAATTTGCCATTTGTCCCAATGCTTCACGCAAATGACGGGGAGGTGCGCTCTCAACACGTCCTCGGACACCGTTAAACCCTTCGTTGAGCAATGCACGCAAACTCCATCCGGCACAATATCCCGTCAGACAATCGAGATCATGGATATGGATATCACCGTTGCGATGCGCAGCTCCCTCTTGGGCTGAGTAGATGGTATCGAGCCAAAAGTTTGCAACTACTTTTCCTGCTAGATTGTTGATAAGTCCTGCATTGGAATATCCTGTATTGGCATTGGCATTAATACGCCAGTCTGTTTTATAGATGTATTCCTGAACACTTTGGGTGGAGTTTACGAACGTGGTGTCGGGTAATAATCCTGCGATGTGTTCACGCTGCATTTTGTGTAAAAATCGGTAAGTGATAAACGATTTCATCACCGCGAATTCACCGGAATTATGGAGTTCCTCTTCGATGATGTCTTGAATCTCTTCGACGTTCCAAAGCGGCTTAGTTTCGAGTCTCTCTAAAAGACATTTTAGTGCAATTTGATTGTAGGGGCGTGAGACACTTTCAAACCCTTTTTTAATTGCATCTACAATCTTATAAAGGTGAAAAAGTTCTGTTGATCCATCGCGTTTACAAACACGTCTAGCTACCCCCATTGTTGTTCCTTTTTAGAATTTATATCCGGCTTAACGCCGTATTTTCAGATAGATAATTGTAATGGATTTTGGGATTAATGTCTTTGACTTGGGTCAATTATATTTTATATAAAAATAATTTGTGAAGTGCACGAAGGTGACGAATCTTCGTGCGGAAGTTTTAGTTAAGAAGAATAAAAAGGGCCCGAAAGCCCTGAGAAGAAGAATTGCTTAGAATTTTAAAGAAGCGATTATACGAAAAGTATCCGTAGTTTTATCTGCTGTACTTGATGTTAATTTAACATCTTTGTCAAACTGAGTATAGATAGCGGTTAAATCAACAACTCCAACTTTTGTAGCTGCGGTAACATCCCATGCTGTAAAGTCAGTAGCATTTGCAGCCGTACCATTTCCATTCTGTTCAGCTTGAGCGTAACTTGCTGACAATGCTACACCTGGAACCATCTTAGTAGAAGCACCGATTTTCCATGCATCAGTATCTGGTGCAGAAGCGATTTCACCATCCATGTAGATACTACCAAGAGTAGTGTAGACACTTGATTTATCACCTGTTGCGACGTTTGCAAAACCAAGTGCACCAGTACTTACAGTTGAATATGCAGCATAAATATTTATACCTGTAATATCAACTCCAGCTTTAAGAGCAAAAACATCAGAAGATTCTGCAGTTGTTGCCAGAATACCAGTATTATCTGGATTCATACCAGCATACTGAACACCAACACTAACCATACCGATAAGTTTAGTATCTGCTTGCAACCAATACGCATCCGCAATATTAGGAACATTATAATACCATGCTTGTGCGGTTGTATTTGGAAGTGATTTATTGACAGCACCTGCAGCATACGCGCCATCAGTTCCAAATGTACTAAAAGTACCACCTTTTGCGACGGTTGTATTACGACCACTTACGAGAGGTCCAGCACCATCAGGATCACCCAATAAACCAACACTGTTGTGCTTTCCAATCCATGCCCCAACTAAAGTGGTATCAGGAAGGTCATTATTTAACAATACTACCGCTTCAAACGTGTTATCGACAACGTTCCATGTTTCTGTAAATGCAAGTGGAGTATTTAATGCTTGACGACCGATTTTAGCCGTAGTTTTTCCAGCAGTGTAAGCCAAATACGCTTCTTCTACCCATGCTTGGTCATTCAATGATGACATATCACCACCAACAGCTGTATTTTGATAATTTGTACCATCTGCACCAACTTTGGCAGTTGTAGTCGATCCAACTAAATTATTTTCAAGACCAAGCGTAGAAATAGCTGTTACTTTTACCCCAGCGCTAAGATTTTGCAACAAATCAGCTGTAGCACCAACGCTTAATTTCACATCAGCGGATGAGTTAGCAGTATTGTCAAAAAAGCCTTGAGAGGTAGTTGCTCCTGCTCCTGCTCCAGAATACTCAGATGTCTGATACCAAAGCTTTGCTTCACCATTTACTTTTACGTTATCAATCGCGAATGCACTTGTTCCCAATGCCATCACGGCTACTATACTTAATTTTACGAGTTTCATATTTTTCCTTTAAGTTCAAGTTGATCTTTGAGGGACCAATGGTTTATTGTAGAACAAACAGTTTTTGCTTGTCATTGACTTAGGTCAATAAGCTATTTTAAAATCGATCTTTGAGATCGCCGTTGTATTTAATATCGCGCTTTGTAGCGTTTTCATCGTTCAGCCACTCGGGTAAAGCATCACCTACTGCTTCAAGTTTATCCCGTTCAGCGTTGAGCTCATCTTCACTGTAAGCAAATGACATATCTGCAGAAATAATGTGATCCATAAACTGAATTCTTGTAAGTTTTTGAATCTCTTCTTCGACGCCTTCACCTTCAATAGTAACAATAATGCGCCCTTTTTCATCGTGAAAATGATAATCACAAAAATCAGAAGATTTAAAAATTTCGACTACTTCTTCGGTAAAATTTGGGTTGGTTTGCACCACTATGCTTGAAATATTCACGGTATTCTCCAATAATAAATTTTATTCTCTTCACCCGAACCGATCAATGTATGCTCATCCAAAAAGATCAGCGAATCGTAAAGGGTTTCTCCCCCTTTTAATCGGACGATTTTTCTTTGAGTGGCTAAATCAAAAACTTGTAACTCATTTTCATCACCATCGGTATAAACCCCTTTGGATGCCGAAGGGCTAAGTCCTACGGCATAAACGAAAAAATCGGTTTCGATAAAATAACTCCCCTTTGGACGATAAACCCCGACACGACGATCGTGTCCACCGCTGAGGATGGTGTTTTGTTGATAGGAAAGCCCATTGATTGCATCCAGGTTGAGTCCGCTGAGCGTTTTTATTTTTCGACCGCTCAGTGTCTCGATCTGTACAATTTCACCACTTTCATCGCCTACGGCTAAGAGTGATTTCTTAGGGCTAAGTGCCATATCCCCAAACACTCCTCCACCGGCTTGTACTTGGTAGACGAGGGTTTGCTTGTTCAAATCCATAAGAACGATTGTATCACCAGAGAGTCCGAAGAGTAAATGACTTACATCAAGAAAACGAACTTTTTTAATTAATAATCCTCTCGAATTATCAATAACTTTTAGCATCTTATTGTCGCGCCATAGATAAACATTTCGAAAAGATTCACCACTCTCGGTCACGATAACCGTAGAGCTCGCTAAATGATCGACCGAATAGATTTTTGGGGTAAAAACTTTGCCTACAGTGGAAACGTTTGGCGCAGTTATGGAGCTGAGTTTACGTTTTGATACACTATCAAAAACGTTCACAATTCCTGTATCTGTTGAGACATAAATCTTGCCTTCTCGAACTACCATGTCGCTGATTAACCCATCGGTTTTTAGTGTTGTAGAGGGATTAATAACAGCTGCAACGCCAGTTATAAGAAGTAAAAATAAAAAAAATAATGTTTTCATGCTACCATCTCAATCGCACCACTGGGGCACACCCCGATACAATATCCACATCCCGTACATTTTTCAGGGAGGATAATGGGATGCAACATACCTTTGAAAACAATTGCATTCTCCAAGCACGGCTCCTTGCATGAAAAACAAATCGTCCCATGATGGGACATGCAATTCATCATGGTAATCTTCGCATGGCCTTGAATGAAACGATTTGGATCATTTAATACATTCGGGGTACACACTTCCATGCATTTGTGACAATCACTGCATCCTGTTGTTTTAAAATCCAAAAAAGGGATTTTCTGATCATCAAGATGAATGATGTTTTCTTCACACGCAGTTGCACACATCGCTTCACATGTTTTACACGCTTCAAATGTTTCATTCAAAAGCGCGTATGGAGGGCGAGTGGAAGATTTTACGTCATGAAAGAGTGCCGAAAGAGCACCAAAAAATCCTCCTCTTTTCGCCGTTTCCATGACTATAGTCCGTTTCCGACTTTGACACCGATGTCAAGTTCATCCATGAGATACGATGATTTTTTATGCTTTTGACCTTTTTTATCGGTATAGTCCGGTTTGAAACTGCTCTCTACTCTTAGTTTCCCTTGAGTTTGCGGTGCATGGCATTGGGTACAGTTGTAACGTCCTTGCCAGAGTTGACCATGCAAATCTTTTTTGATAATAACATCATTGCTTTCAGATTTGAAGTTATCATCTTCATCGGATTCTACCGCCGGTCTAAAGCTCGTGAAATGCGATTTTGGTATCGAAGTTGCCCCAACACTGGGAGCAACTTCAGGCATGTGACATCCCAGACACGCATTGTTGTTTTTATCAATCTCGCCTAGACTGTCAATTTCATGAGGAATCATCGGCGGTGCATTGGTATACGCACGCGGAATTTTCTTTGACGTTCCGGGAGCTTCAGTGTGATAGTTAGTCCCATCTGGTTTAGCCGTGTCTTCTGTGTATAAATCAGCACTGCGCATCCCCAACTGTGTTTCATCTATTGAGGTATTTCCAGCGTAAAGACCGCTAATAATCAGTGAAGCAGCAATGAAGCTGCTCATCATTTTTCTTGCTTTCATTCTTCATCCTTTGGTTGTTTTGTGAAACTTCGGATCGAAAATCCGAGCGCGTCTTCTTGACAGACATCTACGCATCTGCCACAATTTGTGCACTCACCCATAAGTACACTTTCACTGCTGCGATTGATCATATGAAGGACCTCTTTTTCAGGGCACACTGTGATGCAACTGCGACAATCGGTACATTTTTCAGCATCATGAAAAACACGGATAAGGGAAAATTTCCCGATAAGCGAATACGTCGCGCCCAGTGGACACACATACCCGCACCATCCATTTTCATGTACCAGTAAATCAAACAAAAAAATTACGATCAGCGCACCGCCGCCCATCCCCATACCGAAGATAAGTCCACGGTGAGCCATTGAAATAGGGCTGATAAGTTCAAATGCTGCTACTCCCATAAGAGCAGAAAGGATTAAACTCAAACCTAAAATCCAATAGCGTAATGATCGGCTCATATAAAATCGTTTCTGCACTTCAGAAAATTTCAAAGCTCGACGCAGCCATGCCGCCGTATCGGTAATAATATTGATAGGACACACCCAACTGCAAAAGGCACGACCACCGATAACACCATAGAAAAGTGTCACGATTAAAGCACCAAGCAGTATATCCATCCCTAAACTTGCACCTGTAACGGCTATTTGAATGACCGCATAGGGATCACTCAGGGGAATAGCTCCTAATATAGAGGAAGTGCTGAGATTACCTTGCAGCATTTTCCATCCCCACGCATTGGCTCCAACATAAAGAACCAAGAGTGTGATTTGCGTCAAACGACGGAGGATTAAATAGCGATAATTTTTCATCATAATCCTCCTTCGTCATTGAGCGAATCAAGCGCACTTTTTTCGCTTATTTTGGTTTTAGTCACCTCTATTGAAGCTCCTTCTAACCGTTTTTCGTCCGTTTTATCCCACCCTTTTATATAGTGGTCTCCCACTTTCCCCATGGCTAATGCTCTGGGGAAGATATGGATAGCGGCGATTTCAGTAACACATGCATGCTCACACATTCCGCATCCTGTACACACATCTGCATGCACAACGGGTTTTAAAAATGCATGCTTCCCTGTGCGTTCATTTTTGGACGTTTCGATGGTAATGGCTTCGCCTAAAAGCGGACACGCACGGTAGCACGCATCACACTGGATTCCCCACACGGCGATACACGAACTCTCATCGACCACCGCTAAACCCATACGCGATTTATTGATGTCCAAAACGGCTTTGCTTTTCACATAGCTGCTTACGGAGGGTTCGTTCAATGCACCGCTAGGGCACACCGGTACACAAGGAATATCCGTACACATATAACAAGGCACAGATCGTGGGGTAAAGAACGGTGTCCCGATGGGGAGATTGTCCCCTGGACGCGCTAATATCAGAGTGTCATACGGACACGCTTCCACACACAAACCGCACTTGATACAGTTTTTGATAAACTCCGCTTCATCCAGCGCTCCCGGAGGACGCAAAACCAGAGGCGCTGCTTTTACTTCACCCACATAGGCACTCCAGACCAAAGCCCCCATCGCACTCAACCCAATTCCTCTCGCAATAGAGAGGAGAAAACGGCGACGATCATTAGGAGTTTTAGTACTCATAGTCATTACGCTTTATAGATTTTTACAGCACATTTTTTGTGGTCGATTTGTTTAGAAATCGGACACGTGTGATCCAAACATACTTTGTTGATAAATACTTTTTCATCAAACCATGGGACAAATACCAACCCTTTTGGAGGACGGTTACGACCACGGGTTTCGACGTGTGCTTTTACTTTACCACGGCGTGATTCTACCCACACCATCTCGCCACGCTTTACTCCGCGTTTTTCAGCATCGGCAGGATGCATATAACACAATGCCTCTGGAACCGCACGATAAAGCTCAGGAACACGCATCGTCATGGTACCGCTATGCCAGTGCTCGAGTACACGACCGGTACAAAGCCAAATGTCATAGTTTTTATCCGGTACTTCGGTTGGTTCCATATACGGACGGAAGAAAATTTTGGCTTTGTTATCCAAATTCACTTTCGCACTGTTCGTAACTCCTTTAAGATTTCCGGTTGGAATGTCTTTGAACGCATGGCCGTAGAATGCGAATGCTCCGTTGTTTGCTTTTTTCGCATACGGATCGTATTTCGCGTTGTAACGCCAGAACGTCTCTTTACCATCTACAACCGGCCATTTTAGTCCGCGTACACGGTGGTAGGTATCGAAATCGGCGTAGTCATGTCCATGCCCGTCACCAAATTTACGATACTCTTCCCAAAGATATTTTTGGATAAAGAAGCCATATCCTTTGAACGGTTTGCCATCGCTTCCGATAACATTACGTTTGTCGCCTTCAACTTCAGAGTTTTGATACCCTTTGCCAACTGGATCAGGCCATTTAAATGCTTTTGCCCGTGCATTGCCAAAAAGGACATCGTACAAGGTTGAGTTATCGTTGTATCCCATTGCTTTGGCTTTACCCATAACATCAGGTAATCCGCCATCAAGTCCTGGGATAGGTTGTGCTCCCCATACTTCTTTGATCGTAAAGCGTTTAGAAAGCTCTACAAACTGCCACGTATCGGACATCGAATCACCCATTGGAGTGACTTGCTGACGCCAGTGTTGTGTTCGGCGTTCTGCATTACCGTATGCTCCCCATTTCTCATACATCATCGCACTTGGTAAAATCAAATCGGATACTTTTGCTGAAATTCCCGGATAACCATCGGACGTTACGATAAAGTTGTCCATGTTTCGAGCTGCTTTAATCCAGTGATCTGCATTACCGGTATCTTGATACGGATTACAAACACTTACCCATGCAAATTTCACCTTGCCATCTTCGAGATCACGGTGGATCTGAGTAAAGTGCGATCCTGCTTTTGGATTAATCGTTCCATCAGGAAGTGCCCAGATACCTTCTGCCATTTTACGGTGAGCAGGGTTCATAACGACCATGTCCGCAGGAAGTCGGTGACTGAATGTTCCTACTTCACGAGCTGTTCCACACGCGGATGGTTGACCTGTGAGCGAGAATGCACCATTACCCGGTTTGGCTTGTTTACCCAGTAGGAAATGCACCATGTAAGCTTGTTCATTAACCCATGTTCCACGTGTATGCTGATTAAAGCCCATCGTCCAGAATGTCAAACATTTGCGTTTTTTCTCGATATAAAGATCGGCCATTTTTTTAAGTTTTGCTTTGTAGCTTTCCATGCTCTCATCTGCATCACCTTTGGAAACGTGTGCAACATAATCGAGGGTATAGGGAGCAAGACCTTTTTTGAACTCTTCAAAGGTGATTTTCCAATGTTTGTTCGCATCATTGGTATTTTTCATCTCCAATGTATCGCCCTCTTTGTAGCCTAAATATCCAAGACTGACTCCCTCATCGGCAGTTAGAACTTTAGATTTTTGTTTGGCTGCGGTATCGAGCTCTTTCGCCCCATATTTAGGGTGGTGAATATCTTCACGAAGCCCGTATCCGATGTCCACGGGACCAGTTGCAAATACGATATTTTTATCTAAGAACTCTTTGTCCATAGCTTCAGGGTGATTGTAAACAATCTCACGAGCGATGTAGTTCCAAATCGCCAAATCGGTATTAGGCTTGAAGATGATTTCGACATCCGCTAAGTCCATCGTACGATGTTTGTAGGTCGATAGAACAACAACTTGTACTTTATCAGGATTACTAAGTTTACGATCACTGACACGTGACCAGAGGATAGGGTGCATTTCCGCCATATTTGAACCAAACGCAACAATCGTTTCAGCCAGTTCAATGTCCTCATAACAGCCTGATGGTTCATCCGCTCCAAAAACGTTCATGAATCCAGTAACAGCAGATGCCATACAAAGACGTGCATTAGGATCGATGTTGTTGGTACGGAATCCCGCTTTCATTAGCTTGAGTGCTGCGTGACCTTCCATCGCCGTTTGCTGACCTGAGCTGAACATCGCGATGCCGGTAGGTCCTTTTTCTTTAAGAGCTGATTTGATGTGAATTTCCATCTCATCAAAAGCACGTTTCCAGCTGACAGGTTTGAATTTACCCTGCTTATCAAACTGGCCTTTATCGTTCATACGCAACAACGGCTGAGTAAGACGATCCGCACCGTACATGATTTTGGCGTTAAAGTATCCTTTGATACAGTTAAGACCACGATTAACCGGAGCCAATGGATCACCTTTGACTGCGACGATACGATCGTCTTTGGTTGCCATCATGATACCGCATCCTGTTCCGCAAAAACGGCATGCCGCTTTATCCCAACGCCATCCTGCCTGACCTTGAACTGCCGCTGCTTCGACTGAAGCAGGAACTGCCATTCCTATTGCTGTTGCGGCAGACGCTGCTGCTGCACTTTTTAAAAATTCTCTTCTATCCAATGACATAAAAGCCCCCTTAGTGGAATCACTTGTTCGTTCCAAAATGGACGAACTCCTTAAGTTTTCCTGATGCTATGAAATAACTCATGCACTTCAAATATTATAAAGTAATTGAAGAAAAAAGGTTTTGACTTAAGTCAAGAAATGGTGAAAATAAAATTTAAAAAGGATATTTCATTGCTTTGGTTTTTTCAAGATTGCTTTTGAGTTTTTTAAGTCGAGTGGAAGTTTGATGGAGCTCTTCGCCTACTTGAATCATAACATCTTCACTTTGTTCGAGCAGGTTTTTCGCTTCGGGTGTACCACCATAAAGTCCGGACGTTGCTGCCTCACTTTTTTCTACTGCATCTGTCGCACTTTGAAGTGCTTCTTCGACATTACGTAAAAAATGCTCAATATGAGAACAGGCAATATCAAGTTCATTTCCTTTGCATTCGATATTTTTTGCTCCACTAATTGCTTGTGTATGATTTAAGAAGGTTTCAAAATTACGCTGTATCTGTAACGTTGTACGTGCCATATAAAGGATAATTCCAAAAGAGATAATAGCAAGGGTGATTTGGATACGGTGTGCTAATATCCGCTGTTCCATCATCGATTCTTCGTATTGATTGACCGCTTTGTCCATGAGCTTGAGCGTTTGATCTCCATTATCATAAATGGTTTTAAGATCATACAAGTTATGATCCCCTTGCAAATAATGATCGATCAATTCTCCCATTTGATTCCAGTGAGAATGTACTTCCTTCATGGTTGTTTCAATTTTGTCGTTTTTAAATGCCTGATAGTCTGAAGTAGTTGCACTAAGCTGTTTGAAATTGCGATCAAATTCTTCTCGTGCACTTTGCAGCCGCTCATATGCTCCATCTTCATCTACTAATAAACGGTGAAGTTCCAAAACGGTACGCTGGGAAAGCATTCGCTGCTTTCCGGCGGTATTGATCACTTTGGCATCGAGTTTTTGAGATGAATTGAGCCAAATATCGACCATAATAATGGTGATTAGATTGATTGAGAGAATGAGAACGATCCAACGAATTTTAGTAGATATGGATTGCATTATAGCCCCTCCGTAAAATAGTATGCTAACTCATCTGGTAAGAGAATTAGTGTTTTATGATCTTCTTCGATGATAATTCCTTTACGGATAAATTTAGCCAATACACGCGAAAGCGTAGCGGGTTGAATATTAAGACGATAGGATATTTCTTGTTTTTTCAGACTGTTATAAAGATCAAGATTTCCGTGCAGCATTTTAGCAACTTTCGCGGTGACATCATGCACCATTCCCATCGTTACCATACAATCGATCATTTGTTTTTGATTCGCGAGAAGATTCACTAATCGAATCAGTAACGTATTGTCATTTTTTACAACTTCATTAAAAGCTTTTAAATCACACGACATCACGCGGCTGTGGGAGAGAAACTCAACATTGCTAAAACAACTGATACGATCACAATCAAGTGAACCGATATTGGTCAGTAATGCTTGATCCTTTAATGTATACAAAAAAACTTCGTTGTCAAATCGATCCACTTTATAAAACTTCACTTCTCCCTCGAGGAGAAAATAAACACGATTAATATCATCATCTTCATAGACTAATATATCTGATGCTTCATAATTTTTTATTTTTGTATTAATGGATAATGGGGATAGTTTTTGCGGATCACATCCTTTAAAAAAATCAAGTTGTTCCAACATCAATGGAGTATTCCTTACGTAATAATCTATTTTAAATGATAGCACACACCTCTATCATTCGAATTGACATAAATCAAGAACATCCATTTGAAGATAAGCTACCATAAGCCAAGTATAAATGAAGAAGGCTGACCCAATGTTGATAGACAGTTTTAATCGTGAAGTAAATTATTTACGTGTATCCGTCACCGAGCGATGCAATTTTCGATGTCGTTACTGCATGGCCGAAAAGCCCTTTAGCTGGGTGCCAAAAGAAAATCTTCTTAGTTACGAAGAGCTTTTTTCCTTTATCAAAATCAGTATTGACAGCGGTATTCGTAAAATCCGTATTACAGGCGGAGAGCCGACCACACGGGAAAATCTTGATGAGTTGATTGCTATGATTCACACCTATGCACCTGAAGTCGATATTGGGCTTACGACCAATGGATTTTTACTTCCTGCAATGGCCCAAAGGCTCAAAAGGGCAGGCTTAAAACGGGTCAATATTTCACTTGACTCGCTGGAAAAAGAGACACTTCATTATATCGCCCAAAAAGATGTTCTTGAATCCGTATTAAAAGGGATAGATGCCGCAATAGATGCAGGATTATCCGTCAAAATCAACAGCGTTATTTTACGCGGAATCAACGATCACGAAATAGGGTCTTTGTTCGAATACGCCCAAAATATCGGTGCTCAAATACGCTACATTGAATACATGGAAAACATTCATGCCTCCGATGGGATAAAAGGGCTTGCAAGCTTTGAACTACTCTCAGAGCTCTCTAAGACACACTCATTTTCTCGTATCGTCAACGAAAAAAGCGGTCCCGCAAATTTGTATGAAACCTCCAAGGGGTATCGCTTCGGAACGATTGAGCCCCATCGTCATGATTTTTGTGCAACCTGCGACCGTCTTCGTCTGAGTGCAGAGGGGGATTTGATCGGGTGTTTATATTTCGAGGGGGCAAAAAACATCAAAGAAGCAATCCGTAACGGTGATACTCAAGAGGCTTATAAAATGTTAGCCGAAGTGGTCGATAACAAGCCCGAAAAAAATCTCTGGGGAATCGAAAACGTGGAAATTTCCTCGCGTGCGTTTTATCGAACGGGAGGATGAAAAAACAAGAAATACATCAAATAGCTAAAGAGAGATTCTCAAATCTTATTGAGAGTATTATTGCGGGAATAGGGGCGTTTATCGGACTCTCTCTTATTGGTTTGATTGCACAAAAAGCCGATACAATGATGATCATTGCTCCGTTTGGGGCGACAGCAGTACTTCTTTTTAGTGCACCTAACAGCCCTTTTTCGAAGTCATGGAATATTTTTGGCGGTTATTTCATTGCAACACTGCTTGGTTCAATTATCCTTGTGTATACAAATGGGGGATGGCTTTGGATTGGTACAGGATTGGGAGTAACAATTATGCTAATGCATTTGACTAAGACGATTCATCCTCCTGCCGGTGCAAACTTTTTAATTGTGACACAAGGACATTTGACCTTTTATTTACTTGAGCCTCTTTTTATTGGGCTGATTGCACTTATTATTATTGCCATAAGCATTGATAAAATTAAAAAAATGCTTTTATGAAAGTTCCTTATCCCTCCAGATAGTATCCGACTCCTGAAGCATTTTTGATGACATCTTCGGAAAGCTTTTTACGTAAACGCCAGACTAGAGTTCGCACACTGTTGACAGTCACGTATTCATCTTCCCAAATATACGACATAGCGAGTTCAAAATCGACGGTACGTCCAAAATTAACAGCCAGTAATCGGATAAAAGCATTCTCTGATTTACTCAAATAAATTTTTTGATTTTTATAAAAAGTCTCTCCCAGTGAAATGTCATGTCGATAATGTTTTCCAAATTCAACAATAGGTTTATCGGAGCTTTTTTTAACATAGAGTAGTTTCTCGAGATCCTCTTTGTTGTGCTTTAGCTCATCGATATTGACGAATCTTTTTTGTTCTTCTTCGAAACGATACAATGCCATTTGAATGGTTGTGTGAAGATTCAGTGGTTCAAAAGGTTTGACTATATAGCCGTAAGGCTCTGTCTGCTTGGCATTTATCAGCGTATTGCTTCCAGAATGAGCGGTGAGATAGATAAAAGGGAGCGGCATTTTAGTGCGAATAAATTGCGCGATTTCTATTCCTTCCTTTTTGCCTTTTAACTCTATATCGATGAGTACGATGTCAGGATAGTAAATTTTTAGTTTTTTTTGAGCACTGTGCTTATCATTAGCGACCGAGACAACCTTATATCCGAAGGCCTCCAACGATAGAGTTAAGTTAAGAGCTGTAACATCATCATCTTCAACGATAAGTATTTTAATGGATGCCACAGGACTCCTTTATAATTTTTAGTGACTGTTCTGATGGTTAGATAGATTCAAACATAATAGCAAATGCCTAAGAGATAGTATTTGATATAGATCAAAGTTTAGAGCTCCCAATATTTTTTGCTAGTCATTAATTTCTTGATTTGCGGAGAAAGGTTTTGATCGGCTTGCCCAATCGTCCAAAGTTTTTTACTCAAAGAGCGTATAGCATTTTCAAAATTATTGTCAATCAGAGATAAAAAGGATTCGCCGGAAAAAGACTCTTCCAACAACTTTCTTTCTGCGTCAAAACGACAAAAAGCAATTTTGTAAAAATGGGTATTATCCAAACTGTGCAACATCATTTTTGACCCTGTATCAAGTTTCGCCAAAAACCATAACGCACAAAACTCCTCCGAATAATGGTTGAGGACGTGGGTAGAAAAGTATTCAAAGCTCTCCTGTTCACTGGCTTCATACTCATCGATAATCATCTCGATAACATTACCGATGTGTTCGAGGGGAACCATCGTAAAAAGCTCTCTTCCCACACTGATCCCATTCGAGTGTTGTGCTCCAAAATAGATGCGTGCGGCTTTATCCACATCGCCAAAACTGCTCGTACGCAATCCGATCAGCCCAATATCGCAGTGCTGATGTCTTCCACATCCTTTGGCGCAGCCTGAAACACCCACTTGGATACGATGCTTTTGAATTTTATCCAGAGGCAATAAAAGTGCTTCATTTTTTAAATCCCAAAACGAAAATGGGCAATAACTGCTCCCTGCACACACAATTACTGTGGCGCTTTTGGGGAGATTTTCAAAAGGGGATGTTTTTTCAAAAAGCCCTAAAATGACAATATTTTGCTGGGTAGTGAGTCGCACTTCTGCGTCATTTATATGGGCAAAAGTGGCGATTCGTGTAAGCTCATCGGGTGTTACATGTCCAAAATCACTCTCATAGCAAAAAGCATAGCTCCCGTCTTGCAGTTTTTCACTCTTCGAAAATTCTCTTTTTTCCAGTATCAGCGTCCCTGCAGTTTGCCATTTTTTTTGGTACTCTTGTGCAATGTATTCTTTAAACATTTCGATGCCGATCGTCTCAAGGAGATAAAAAAGACGTATTTGTGAGCGTGTGTTGCGTAAACCATGTTTGTTAAATGCCTCGATAAAAGCACTAAAAAAAGCTACGACTTCATCCGTGAGCAAGAATATATTGGCACAGTGGGCAATCTCAGTATTTTTGCCGCCCATATAGACGTTAAATCCGAAAACTCCATCTTTTTGCGCCAACCCAAAATAGAGATCATTGGCAAAAAATGAGGTAACATTCGCTCGATTTCCAGAAATACCGGTTGAAATTCTCCGTGGTAACATTCCAACTTGACGAGGAATCTTGAGAATAGTCCGTTCCATTTCCACGATAAGGGGATAGACCTCAATCTCGCACGTTTCTCCCAGCCCATCATACACATCCGTCACGATATTTCGAACATTATCGCCAAATGTTTGCCAGGTGGTGATGCCTGTTGCGTTAATTTGATGAAAAATACTCAATACGTTCTCGCTGGTAAGTCCATGCAGTTGTATTCCTGCACGTGCGGTCAGGATGATGTCAAGAGAATGAGAGTTTGCAATGTGCGCAATGGAGTGAAGTTGTTGAACGGTTATACGACCTGCCGTGATGCGCAAACGAAGGGTAAAATCTTCTTCATTCAGAGGGTTATTAAAAATACCAAAATCTTGAAGATAAAAAATATCGGCTTCGCTTAGCGCATTAAAATCAAGAGTTGCAATTTGGGGGTAATAATCATACGGAATCATTTTCGCTTTGTAGCGTTCCCGTTTATTCAGCTTTTTTTCGACAATACTCATGCTTTTTTCTTACACAAAAAGTTCATAGAACCCCGATTTAGTTTGCCGTATTTTAGTTGAATTTACGGAGAGAACTATTGATGTAAGTCAATAATGTCGAATAAGAAAGTAATGAATAACAATGTGACAAATTGATCTGTTATCTTTTATTTCAATTTTCCTAAAATATCCAATGCACCCACATCAAACTTCGAAAACGCAAACCACTTTTTACCCAAATCTTTGAGACTCGCACCGATATGGTAAACTTCTTTGCCATCAATTATCAAAAACCTATCGTGCGAAGAATCAAACTTTTTTAGCTCTATATTTGGATATTGCGCATTGTGCTTCTGTAAATCCAGGTCTAGCTGTTTAGTGATATTTTTAGTGTAAATAATGGTTTTAACGTTTGGCTCTCGTTTAGAAAGCAACGTCAAAACGGTGTCATCGATGTAGTTATCAATCAATACAATGCTTTCATTGGCACTTTTTATCAAATCAGAGACAAATATATACGCATCATAAACCTGCCCATCGTAAAAAATTCCTTGTTTCGGTTTTATCGTCTTGTCTTCGATGGCACTCAGTATCGCTTCTATTTTATCATCTGTTTTGAACTGTTTTTGCTCCAATGAATCGAGTCTTTGAAAAATCAACGCATTGTTTGAGATAAATCTTCGCATCTCGACAAAAGCATTGATGATGTGGATACTCATTTGTACTGCACTCTGGCTTCGCAGTACCGCCGAGAGCATGGCTACCCCTTGTTCTGTAAACACGTAGGGCAAATATTTTCTATGTTTACCTCTGCCATTTTCTAAGGTCGCATTATGCGACCTTAAAGAATCTTCATCGTCTAAGGTGCCAATTTGGAACCTTAAAGAGTCACTTGAACTTGAGGTCACAATTTGTGACCTCAAACTTTGATGTTCTTCTTCGATCAGCTGAAACATAAAGGTTGGTGGGAATCGGTCACTATTTCTATTTACTGCTCTATTGAGATTTTTAGTCTCTACCTCATAAAGCTCTGCCAAATCTCTATCCAACATCACCTGCAATCCGCGAATAGTATAGATTTTGGTTTTGATGCTGTCGTCGATGGAGGTGGTTAGCTCATTCATCTGATATTCCTAAACTTTTTCTTTATTCTATCTAACACATCAAAAACAACAATAAATATGACATATTGTAACTTTTTTACTCTCTTGGCCTTTTTCTCATCTTCCCCCACCAAACTAGTCAACCCACGATTCAGTTCAAACAAATGCGCCACCCGTTCCGTATCACTTTTAAACCCTTCTTTGCGATACAGCTTATCCACTGCTTTGTCGAGGGCTTCATGTGCTTTTAGCAGTTTCGGAGGCATTGTGAGAGGGTTATAAATGTCGGAAATTATAGAAGAAATAACATTGTTGATATAAGGGCTCTTGATAGGCATCAATGTATTTTGAGGCATTAGTCCCTATAATCTCTTAACTTTTAAAGGAGCCAATGTGCCTTGGATTTTATACATTCATATTCTCGCTGCGTGTGCATGGATTGGCGGAAGTATTGTGTTGTTTGGATTGGGAGTTTTTTTAAAAGATAAATCGACACAAGACGCAGTATATGGGGCAATAGGTCCTTTTTATGGTTATTTCGAGACGGTATGGCTCATTATCTTGATTGCAACCGGAATTTTGTTGGGAGAACATTATGAGTTGTTTTCATTGATTGGGAACGACGACAGTGAACTTTCGACTTATTTTACAGCTAAAATAGTAATGGTTTTGATGTTGAGTTTGGCTACGTTTGTCCATTTATATATTGCATTTTCTACGCATCTAAAAACACGTTCTTTACGACAGAAACTTCTTTCTCGCGGAGGATCGTTGGCTATTTTTATCCTCAACCTTTCTATATTATGGGTTGCGATGAACATTCGAACACTGCTATAAATACGAGTAAATTTTTTAAATCTCTTTAGTCATATTATTTTTTTAAAAGCGAAGGAGCTGCAACTCCCAATGCGATAGCGGCTAAAATAAAGCCTGTTTTAGCGGCATAAAAAGTTGCCTGTGCCAAAAGTTCATACGAAGGAACCGGTGCGGAAACAAAATCGAGTAATGCAATAATAGTTTTAAATGCAAAAATCCCGGGAACCATCGGGATAACGGATGCAATGGTGATGATTTGATGCGGCTCTTTATAAATATTCGCAAAAACTTTTCCGATTGAACCGATAACTATCGCACCAAGCAAGGTGGCTAACTCAACACCGATACCGTTTTGTACCAGCACACTTTTTACGGCAAAGCCGATTATCGCGGTGATGGCTACAAAAATGAGAAATCTTTTGGGTACGTTAAAGATAACGGCGAATCCCAGTGCCGCCAATGCTGCGAACAATGCTTCATAGGGAATAATCATACGATGCTTCCTAGTAGTTTTAATCCAAGTGCAATGCCAAAAACGATTGCAAACGAGATCAAAAGTCCATGCAGACCTCTTGCTAGTCCACTTAGATAATGTCCTTTTATGATGTCCTCAAACGTGTTTATAAGCTGTACTCCGGGTACTAGAAACAATACCGAAGAAGCCAATGCGATGTTCGTGTCCTCCAACACGCCAAGAGATGAAAAAAGTCCAACACAGACTGTAGCCAGCAGAGATGCCAGGGTTATACTCAGGAGAGGATTGAACTCTTTAGCGTCTAATGTTTTTCTGAGTGACGCAGCCAAGAATGTAGCGATAAAAGCTGTTGCAAATTCTGCTGTCGTTCCTTTAAAAAGTGCTGCAAATGAGGCACAAGCGAGAGCAGCTGCAAAAACCTTTTGATACCCGGTAAATTGCTGATTTTGCGAGATTAGGGCTTTAGTCTGCTTTAATACATCCACAGGACTGCACGCAGAACATACATTTTTTGTCAGCTTATAAATCTCGGACAGTCTTTGCATATCGGGTTTAAGCGTCCCTATGTGGACCATTTTGGTACGAAATTCATTCCCGCTGACTAGTGTCATGGCAATGGTCTGCGGTAAAACAGAGAGATTTACCTTATCGCAGCCAAAAGTCTGTACAAGTCTGGACAGTGTCTCTTCTACAATACATATTTCAGCCCCGGATTCCAGCATCGTCTTACCTACTAGAAGTGAAGCATCGGCGATTTGTTTGAGTTCTTCAATGCTCAGCTCTTTTTTTTCCATACAGCTACCTTTGGCTTTCAATCAAATACAATCATAGTTTACAGCTGCATTGCTAAGTTGACGTTTTCGGCAGCTTTTACGAGAGGATACGATGTTGGCGCGGAAGTCAGCAGTGGCTGGGTTGCGATTTGCAGGGACAGAAGCGAAAAGACCGTCATCTTAGATTCGATCACCAAACCGATGAGATTGATCATCTCTCCACTCTCAACTCCTCCGATGATTTGCCCGCCGATAATCTGACCGCTGTGACGCATAGCGACGAGTTTAACCGATTGTTTCGTTGCGCCCGGAATCGAAGCAGGGTGACGATTCATCCCCTGAAATGTTCCGGTGACAATATCAATACAGGCACATTTTGCCTGATCTTCCGTCAATCCGGCAGATGAGAATACGGTATCACCAATAACGGTCGAAAAGATCGCAATCGTGCCATTAAAGCCTTTTAGATACTCAAGCTTATAAAGCGAATTTCCAGCCGTACGACCTTCCGCTGCTGAAGTGGAGGCGAGCATCACTTTAGAAGGTTCACGGGTGATGAACTCGCGTCTAGCAGCACAGTCACCGACCGCAAAAATATCCTTGTTCGCCGTGCGCATATACTCATCGACCCAAATACCGCCGTATCGTGCCAGCTTCAATCCTGCATCATGAGCCAAAGATGTGTTGGGTTTGTAGCCCGTTGCAAGAATGATCACTTCTGAGTCAATCACTCTGCCACTGCACAGTTGAACACCCGTAGCTCGTTCGCCATTGTCTACGATGGTATCGACATAATCTCCCATCTCGAGAGCGATTCCTGCATTACGAATAATGGCTTCCGCTTCGTGTGCAAGTTCTACGTCAAAAGCGGCTTTAAGGACTTGGGTGCTTCCCCCGATAATGGTCACTTTTTTACCGGACAAGGCGAGTTCCATCCCCATTTCGATTCCGATGAATCCACTCCCTACAATGGTGATCGTCTGCTTATCTTCGATATACGTTTTGAGCTCATCAATCAGGATTTTATTTTTAGGGATTGTAAAAACCCCCTTTAAATGGGTGGCACTTTCAAGGGCGGAATGGACAAAGGGTGTTGAACCTGTTGCAAATATCAATTTATCAAACGTAATCGCATGATGATCGCTGTAGGCTGTTTTTTCTTTAATATCTACTTTTTCGACTTTTCCTATGAGTCCTTTGATCCCCATCTTCATCCCTTGCTCGCAGGAGGAAATATTTTTTTCACTGCTTCCCAGCGTCGGTCCGAAAATGTAAGGGATAGCGCAAGGGACGAGTTGTTGCTCATATTCGCGAATGACTAAAATTTCTTTGTCAGGATAGTTATTTTTTGCGGTCATTGCTACAACACCGCCTGCGGGACCACCGCCGATAATCAGGACATCACACGTTATCATTTCTAGTTTTAATTCCAAAGTGTCTCTTTTTTTAAAAGTTGTCGATTTTTTTTGGATACCGTGTGCATATCATGGAGAATGCGTTTGAGTACATCGATGGTATCGATTGCAAACGCTCCCTTGTTGAGCATCACGCACTCCGCACGCCCTGCCATCGCCGCGTCGGTCACTTCGGCACGACTGGGAAGATTGTTTTTCATCTTGCTTTCCAACACCTGTGTTGCCCAAATAACAGGTAAATGAGCCGCATCACAAATATCGAGGAGGGCTTCTTGAATATATGCCATATTCTCAAACCCAACCTCGATAGCCAAATCCCCGCGAGCGATCATGACACCGCTTTTTTCCCAGGTGAGGAGTTGTTTGATAATTTCAGGTGTATTAGTGATTGCCTGTCGGGTTTCTATTTTGGCAATTATACCGACATCGGTGCGATTGTTTTTGGCAAGAAGCATTTGAAGATCATGAATATCCGCACTGCTTTGGCAAAAGGAGAGACTCAGACTATCGGCAAAATCGAGAACTGCAAGGGCATTGGCATTGTCGACTTCGGTTAGTGCCGAAATTTGAATATTGGTATCCGGAAAATTAATCCCTTTTTCTTCTTTTAGCAAAGTCCCTCCCGCTTTTGAAATATCAACACGGCAGAGTATCGCGTCACCTTGATTCTCGATAACACTTAAGCCTATTTTTCCATCATCTATGAAAACTTTTTCCCCCGCTTGGATCGTGCGGATTATCCCTTTGACGGTACAGCTGATAAGGGCTGGAATCAGATTTTTGTTTTCATCCAGTTGTGCAGATTTCCCTTCGATCTCATTTCCGGTGATGATGAGAAGATCCCCGATAAAAAGGCGTATAGGATCTTTTTGATTTTGGATATTGTACACTTTACCCTCATGACCGTCGCATCTGAGTTTGGTTTTTTTATCGATAAAAACTTTTTTATTAATGATTCCGCGTGCATATGTTTCATCAATATGACTCAACGAAATGATCGCTTTTTTCTGGTTTACATCAACGATTTTTATTGACTTATTAAGCCTGAGTTTTTTGAAAAATTTCCCATCGACTGCTATTTGAGCGGAAATCTTTTCCATTGTGACTTCATCAGTACATTCTACCTTTGTAGCAGTATCGCCGTGATAAATGAAAATTTCTTTTTCTTGTTTGTTACTGCCGATTTCAAGAGGGATTTCAACTTCACTTATTTTTCCGGTTCTAATTTTTGGACCGGCGAGATCGACAAAAATTTTGATCTTTTCAGATGGCTGAAGATTCTCATTGATTGAGATGATCACATCCGCCATCGCTTGCCATACCTGAATCGAATCATGCGCCGTATTGATCCGAAATACACTCACTCCGGCTTCTGCGAGTTGATGGATTAAAAGACCGTTGTTTTCTGCCGCATTGGATGGAAGGGTTACCATTACGGTGGTAATTTGGTGACTGAGCTTGGAGCTTGCTTTTCCTCCAAAAATGGCTTTGCTGTTTTTTGACGCGATTGTAATCGCCTCTGTGATTGAAAGATGATGAAATTCTGCCATGAGCTCTGGACTGATTTGTTCACGTCCCAGTGAACTGCTAAGTTGATCATAAAGGCTATCAACGCTTGCGGCAACATGGGCAAATGATCTCCCAAGTGAGGAAAGTGAGAGCGAAAAAAGTTTTTCTTGCAGTTGGGTTTGATCTTTTTTTCGTAAGAGCATATACTGATTTAGATTCAATAAGCTCTGTGACCTTGGGTACTCACTATTCACTTCATCGCGTGCTGCCAGTAGATATTTTCGGAGGATTTCGATATCTCCGAGTGCAGATTCCATCACAAATTGATCCAGCATAGTCGCTCCTTGGTATGGCCTTGCACCATTGACTATCATAATTATGGATGAAAACGATTACATGGCGATTACTCTATGCCGTAAATCGTCACCAGATTCGAACACGGTTCTAGTTTGGTATTATAATTTAGTCTCTTGATCTTGCAATAGTGAAGCCAATGTTGTAACGGTAAGCATCTCTTCAATCATCGCTTTTGGAGGGGCCCATTGACCGTGTAACGCGCAAGGGTTGGACGCATCACATTTTTCAAATCCCAAAATACATCGATCCGATTCGAGAGGCTCACCAATCGCTTCTAATATGTCAGATAAATGGATGAAATCGGCAGCTTTTGCCAAGTTAATTCCGCCTTCACGACCACGAGAGGAGTTTACTAACCCTTTTTTGACGAGATCGGTCACCATTTTAGTAAGGTATTTATAGGGTAGATTTAATGCTTGATGAAGTTCGTTAACCGAATGAGTGGTTTCATTATGGCGATGAAGGTAGGTAAGGACGCGAATGGCGTATTCGGCGGTTTTTGAAAAATGCATCTATTATCCTTCTTTAGCAGTATTATACAATTTTTTAGGCGTTGAGGATGAGCAGATTAGAGCGTGGATGGGGGTAAATAATACGCCACCGCGATCAAAGAGAGAATAAGTATTAACCAAAGCGTTGGTATGACTCGGTATTTAAACTGAACTTCTTTTAAACCCATAAAATAATCACTTATCAATTGCCCTTTTAAAAATGTACTTAGTAATAAAATACCCACCAAAAGCGTATTGATTAGTTTTAAATATCCTAATAAAAAAGCAAAAAGAGACAATACTATTAAAATAATCCAAATACGTTCTGCAATCTTTTTCATTGTCACCATTCCTACCGCAGGATATAAACTAAAGGGAAAAGTACAATCCACAGTAAATCCACTAAATGCCAATAAAGTGCGCCTGTTTCAAGCCCTCTGCAATTCTCAGGACTGTAGCCATGAATTTTTGTTTTTTGGTAAAGATTGAACAAAATAATGACACCCAAAGAGACGTGCATAAAATGAAACATCGTTAACAGCAGATAAAACATAAAGAATGTATTGGTACTGAGGGTAATTCCCTGCGCAAAGAGATGAGAAAACTCAGTGAACTTTAAAACGAGAAACAGAATCCCTAAAAGCATCGCAGCTAAAAGCCATTTTGAAGCAATGATACTTGATTTATAACCATTGCTTTGAGTCATGTTTTTGATTTTTTGAACCGCTTTGACGATAAAAAAACTGCTTGTAATTAAAATAAGTGTATTTATAAATCCGATACTTTGGTTGAGTAAAAGTTGAGAATCATTAAACATTTGCAGATTGACTCTACGTGAAAAAGCGTATCCTGCAAACAATAACCCAAACGTCAGTAACTCCACGTAGACGATGATCCAAATGGCAAAATCACCCGGTGGATAGGGCTCTTTTTGTGAAAGAATTTTAGACATGTAAGCTTTTGGTAAAATGGAGTGATATTAGCTTTTCAAGCACGTCTAGGACATCCTCTTCATCACTGAGCGATTCGACAATCGAATGCATACACGCTTGATAAGGGTCAAAACCTTTTGTGATTAATTTACCTGCATAAATGAGTAATCGTGTTGATACCGCTTCTTGAATATCGCTGTCGCTTAGTCGGCGGATTTCACCGGCTATATCGACAAGCTTTTGGGCTGTAGTACTTTCTACTCCACTTTCTTTAATAATGATTTCTTTTTCAATGGCTGCTTTTGGATAATCAAAACTCAGTGAAATAAAGCGTTGTTTGGTACTGGGTTTCATCCCTTTTAAAACATTTTGATACCCTGGATTGTACGATACTACGAGCATAAAATCAGGATGGGCAGTGATGACTTCACCGGTACGATCAATCGGTAAAACACGGCGATAATCGGCAAGAGAATGTAAAACGACCGTCGTATCTTTGCGCGCTTCGATAATCTCATCGAGATAGCAAATACCACCGTTACGCACCGCCTTTGTCAATGGTCCGTCTTGCCAATACGTGCCGTTTTCATCGATAAGGTGGCGACCGACCAAATCAGCGGCACTGAGATCATCATGACAAACGACAGTATAAACATCGCGACCCAGCTCTTCCCCCATCGCTTCGACAAACCGTGTTTTTCCGCATCCTGTCGGTCCTTTGATTAAAATAGGGAGGTTCATCCCCGCAGCCGCTTTGAAAAGCTCAACTTCGTTACCTTGGGGTAAATAGTACGTTTTTGACATAATGGTTCTCCTTTATTTGGTTAAATTCATATAGATTTCGGGTAAAACTTTTGGGAGTTTTTTGGCATCACGGATCACGGCATACGAGTTTCTACCGAAAAGATAGGGGAGGTACTCTTTCGCATCGATATCAATCGTGATACAAAACGGAGTGATTCCCTTTTTCTTTACTTCTTCAATCGCTTTTTTCGTATCTTCGATTCCATAACGCCCATCGTAGCGATCGACATCATTGGGTTTCCCGTCACTTAGAATCAGCAGGAGCTTATTGGCACTTTGCTGTTTGGCTAAAATCTTGGCACTTTCGCGTATTCCAGCCCCCATGCGGGTGTAATATCCGGGTTTGATGGCATGAATTCGTCCTCGAACATCGTCACTGTATTTTTCTTTGAAATTTTTGATGATGTGAAAGTTGACTTTGGTATTTTTGATCGATGAAAAGGTATAGATGGCAAATCGGTCTTGAAGACGGTGCAATGATTCGGAGAACACCATCAATGCATCTTGGATCATGTCAATGACACGGATTTCTTGCGTGATCCCAGCCTCGGTGGAAAGGGAAACATCAGCCAAAATCAATGTTGACATATCGCGTATCTTTCGCTCATACGTTTGGAAAAATCGCTGTGGATGGTTTGAACGGTTTTGATGCCCTTTGTAATCGATCCACGACTCGATATTGATCTCATCGCCATAGGGGAGATTGTCTCTTTTGATCCGATCCAGTTCCATCAAATCAAGTTCACTTTGAATACGGCGCATCATTTTTTGCAGTCGTTTGGGTAATTCGATGGGCTGTGTGTGGAGCGAAATAATGGGTTTTATACAGACATAGTTTTTGAGATAGACCTCTTTTTTATAGTCCCACTCATCGATAAAATGCCCTTTGCCCAGAGGATATTCTTCAACACTGTTAGCCGAAATATCCAAATCCATTTTGATTCGTGCAGAGAGGTTAGCATCTTTTTGACCCAGAGTTATCTCTTCTAAATCTTCGGCATTGTAAAGAGCATCTTCATCATAACTGTCATTTTCCTGCCGATCAACTCGCACTTGTTCCATCAGACTCATTATTGATTCGGGTAAAAAGAGGAGAAGCCCATCGGTTTCTTTTTTATCTTCGATTTGTTCGGTTTTTTTCTTCATCTGCAAGGTTTCACTCGTCCGAGGCTCATCGTTTTGTCGGAGAGCTTCCTCTTCATCACCGCTATCTAGGAGTTTATTTGAAGTAGAGAGGGAGGGGTATATCCATAATGGATTGGGATAATTATCCGCTGATGAGCCTTCGATGGAAGGTTCAATTGTGGATAATTCAGGATAGTGTTCGCGTAAATAGTGATGTGCATACGTATAAAATTCATGAAATCCAATATACTTTTCGATGAGACCATTGAGTGCATTGGTATTCTCGTGAGTATTGTTTTTACGTTTGATATTCACGTTTGCAAGCATGGCAATCAACCAATAATAGTGCATCTCATTATGCGCTTTAAGGGGGAAATACGCCAACGTTGCAGGGAGGTAAATTCCTTTCTCATCTTGCCATGCAAGGAAAAAAGTTTTACCGGTTCCTGAAAATTTCTCTAGCAGTGTTCGTGACGTTTTGATCGATCTTTTATCGGTAATATGAAGTTCTTTGCCCTTTTCACCTCCTAAGAGGTGATAAAAGATTTTTAACCCTTTGGCAATGTCCGTAAAAACAACCTCTTCTTCTTTAAAAAGACGAGACGCTTTTTTCGTGACATAGTGATCCCAAAATTTACCGACTTTTTCATCCATTATGCGTACGCTTTCTCTTCTTTTACAAAGAAACTGTAAAAATACGTCAACAGTCCCAAAAGAACCATCACGCCAAACGCTAAACGAACCATGTAAACAGCTGAGATAGCAGCTTGTGTTTCCATAAAGCCCAGTGCCTGCGCTGCATCAGGAAGTCGTTGCATTTGTATTTGCATGATACCTGCAACGGTTAATGCCAACGTAAGCCCGATCATACCCAGAACCATCATCCAAAAACTGGCGAGTTCCACTTTTTGTGATTTTGGTCCGTTTCCATGAGGACGACCGCGAAGGATCGGCATCGCATACGATATCAACGTGAAACAAATCATAACGTACGCACCAAAGAACGATAGATGTCCATGTGCTGCGGTTAATTGCGTACCGTGTGTATAGTAGTTAATCGGTGCGAGTGTGTGCATAAAGCCCCAAACACCTGCTCCTAAAAATCCTACAACCGCTGTTCCTTTTGCCCAAGTCAAGGCAATTTTATTATCATGCTGGATACGACGGTTTTTCGCCATATTGTAGGCAAACAAAATCATCAAGAAAAAGGGGATAGGCTCTGCCGCAGAAGCAATCGATCCGATCCATAACCAATACCCAGGAGTTCCGATAAAGAAAAAGTGATGTCCTGTCCCAGCAAGTCCGGAAATCAATGTCATCGCAATAATCAAATAAAGCCATTTATCAATGTGTTCACGGTCAACACCGGTAGTTTTAATAAGGACAAACGCTAAAAGAGCCCCTAAAATAAGTTCCCATGTTGCTTCTACCCATAAATGGACAACAAACCACCAGAAGAATTTATCCATAACAAGATTCTCAGGCACATAAAATGCGAATAAAAAGAAAAATGCCAAACCAAAAAGACCCGTCAATAAAATAACCGATATGGTCGTTTTACGACCCATTATGACGGTCATTGTTGTGTTAAGAATGTACGATAGTACGACTAAAACAATTCCTACTTTTGTGATGGTCGGCTGTTCTAAGAACTCACGTCCCATGGTTGGCCAAAAGCTGTTTGCAAGAGATGCTGACAATGTTGCGTAGGGGACAAATAAATAACCCAGGATGGTTGCTACACCCGCCGCCGCAAAAACCCAAAAAGTGAGTTTTGCGAGCATCGGGCTCCATAACTCCCTTTCACTCTCTTCTGGGATAAGATAATACGTAGCTCCCATAAATCCAAAGAGTAAAAGAACGATCAGCAAGTTCGTATGAACCATACGCAGTACATTGAATGGAATCGCTGGGAATAAAAAGTCACCATAAAGGTATTGTGCTCCCATAGCAAGTCCAAAAACAATCTCTCCCGCAAGGAGAATAAGTGCAAAAATAAAATATGGTTTTGCGACCATTTGAGATGAATACTTCATACGCTTTCCTTATCCTTTGATATTTGGAGGCCACTCTTGATTGTTGACACGAGATGTCCAAATCAAAAAGTCTGCAAGATTAGTCACTTGTTCCGGTGTTAAATGAAACTGAGGCATTTTTCTTCTATGTGGTATATCCATCGGCTGTGCGGCCATCCATCCGGCAAGATAGGTTTTAAATACTTCTTCATCCCCTCCGCCTAAACGTTGAAATGCGTTTCCAAGTTCCGGAGCATAATAGGCGCCTTCACCCATGATCGTATGGCAACCGACACAGTTGTTGTTCTCCCATACTTTTTTCCCAAGAGCAACGGACGCAGTAATCTTGTCATCATGACTTAATTTCGGGATTTGCTTAACGGTATCAAAGGTAAGCCCGGTAAATACCAAAATGGCAAAAAGACCTCCGCCAAAGTAAATATTTCTGGCCATATTTTTAGTAATACGTTCAGACATTTTAACTCCTATTTTTAATTCCACCATAGGGTAGTAATTGTAATATTAGCGGAATAGTTTTTAATTCTACCTTTAAGTAGTAATTAAATGAACGGTTGTTTATAGGAAAGCTATTAAAAGGGATTAAAAACTAAATAGTGTGAAGAAAATAGTGGGGATTTATATTCGTTATGTCAGTTTTAAGGAAAAAAAGGTGAGTAAAATCCCTCGGAAGAAGGAGGGATAGTAATAATAATTTTTTTTATATTTTCTATACGTTACGCACCTGGAAGATCCATGCGATGCTCAATAGAATAAGTAAATGTTGGTGTTGTTAGCCCAGTAATTTGGGTAATGTATTCACCTGTTTTTGCGTCAAATACTAATATTCGTCCACATGTCCAATCCGAAACATATGTATGTTCCCCGTGAGCAGCAGGTTCTCCATGCAGTAATCGAGGGACAATAAGTTCGCCTTTTTCATTTTTGACGGCACCAATATTCCATTCTTTTATCACTTTGAGATTATTCGGATCGATGAGCTGCACTTTACCCTCTTTGGTCGCTTGGATAATGCGTCCGACCATCAACGTTTCTTTGTTGACTAGATGGATTTTATTATAATTGTCTTCTCCGCCGATAACGTTGTCCGCCCAAAGAAAAGGTGTATGTTCATTGGTTCCAATAAATAGTCCGCCGCCAGCTGTTTTAGTGTGTTTTAATACATGCCATTGGTTGTCCCAAACGGTTACATCGCCTACGTTCATGTTGACCGTTGCATGAAGCTGTTTGCCTAACTTTTCATTGTACCAGCTTGAACCTTGTCCTGGATGCGGCTTGCTTCCCGGTCCTGTATAGACTTTATCTGTCAATGTTTTGGTTTTAAAATCGACGATACCCATTACATCACTTCCTTGAGAAGCTATCATGTAGTAGCGGCCTACCTCTTCTCCCTCGTTCAAGAAGGCATCATGTAAGATTTTACCGATTTTAGGAATATCTCCGACGATAGGGAAATCAGGTTTACTGTAATCGACGATATAGACGTGTCCTGCATCTTTAAGTGCAAATGCAATATACGGACCGTATGGAGTGTCGGCGATCGATGCAACACGAGAGGAACCGATTTTGCCATCCATGTCTTCGACTTGATCGGTCGCATAGACTTTCAACGGTTTAAGTGTCATAGCATCCAAAAGTACGGCACCGCCTGGAACGTAGTTACCCGCCATGAGATAGCGACCATCCGGTGTACAGGCAAGTCCGCGACTGTCACTGCCGACACGGATTTTAGCGATCATTGGTTGTCCTGGGGCATTAAGATCAAACATATTGACCCATCCGTCACGACTGATGTTATACACGTAGCGAGGGATACGTTTATTGACTACGGTTACGTGAGTCGCGAAACCTGAGCTGTGCTTTGAGAGGACTTTATTCGTCGTACCATCGATAAATCCTACTTTTGAGGCATCACGCTCGGTAAAAATCACAATATCCTGAACGCTTTTTACATCCGTTGGTTTCGGATATTTTTTATACAACTCTTCTCGATCCACAAGGATTTGATGGGTAGCAGCAACATCTTCCATGGTGAGTTTTGTCAACTGTTTGGCTTCATATTTTAAGAGATATTGAACCATTTTATCCGCATCATCACTGGTGAATTTACTCTTAAAATCAGGCATTGCAGTACCGGCTCTGCCGTTGAGTATAGTATCTCGCAGAAAATAATCTCCTTTTTTAGCAATTGCTTTTGGGTCAAGAGAACTTCCTACACCACCTTCGTGATTGGGTCCATGACACCCTTGACACTCTTTGTCAAACATTTTTGCGACGTCCATTTTCGAATCGCCAGCCATTAGTGGAAGAGTCATAAAAAGAGCGCTCGCCAGGGCTGTTCCAAGAATTTTTTTCATTCGTTACTCCTTGCATTTGTAAAATATGGATAGGGCATAGTTCGTAAAGCTTTATGGTTCCTACTTGAGTTAGTGTACTTGAAAAGGGGAGACAGCTTCATTGATATAAATCAAATTTTTAAAAGTTTTTAAGAAAAAAGTTCTTTTAGTCCCTCTCGATTCAAGATGGTGAAGTTTTTCCCCTCATCACTGATGAGTCCAAGAATTTTGATCTTTTTAAAAGAGCGTGAGAGTGTTTCGGGGGTAAGTCCTAAAATTGTTGCAATCTTGTGTCTCTTGGTCGAATCGGAAATATCTCCATTTTCATATAAGAATTTAGCCACACGGGAGGTTGCATCCAGTGCCAACCGTGTGGTAATAATATCTTCGAGGTATTTGAGCTTTTGAGTCAGCGATTTTATCAATTCAAAGGATACGGTAGGATTTTTTAGAAAATCACGCTCAAAAATAGGATAATCGATTTCCAAAATACTCCCGTCCGTTTGAAATTCTGCGGTTGCAGGAAATGGAATATGGTGAAGATTAGCCATTTCTGCTACTAACGAAACGGGATAAAAATAGTGTAGTACGATTTCGTTTTCTTTCATATCTGTTTTGTAGCCTTTGAGGATACCGTCTAGTAATATATAAAGTTTATCCGACTGAGTCCCCTCATAAAAGAGGATTTCACCATTATTAAAGGATCTCAGTTTTACGATAGAGGCTAAATGAATTAAATCCGTTTCGCTCAGATGTGAAAAAAGAAAAATACTTTTTAATCGGTTCACCATTAAAGTTTCAAATTGGTTTGTAGATACCATGATCGTCCTTCTGCTTTTTCATAACTGTAATACTCTTTGTTCATAATATTGCTAATCGCAAGATTGATATCAATATTTTTGTTGATTCTGTATCCGATCTTCGTATTGACGATTCCGGCAGCATCCAAGGATCCGTAGGCATTAGAGATGCTATCAGTATTATCGGCATTGTTATATATTTTCGATTGGTAGGCATAGTTAATCAGAGCATAAAATTGATGATTATCATACGTGAGAGTTGCATTGGCCATATCTCTTGGAATTCCGGTGAATTGTTTGTCGACTGAAGTGGGATCGCTCTCATTTTCTAAAACCTTTGTATAGGATTTCGTATAATTGGTGTTGATGGTAAAATCATAGTCAAGCGGCTGAATGTACGATAATTCATACCCCTGAGAGCGTGCTTTTCCAACGTTTGTTCTTTCATAATAACTTTTTCCGGCAATGATAACAGGCGTTTTAGTGGAGATCATGTCTTCGATTGTGGTATGAAACCAATACGCTTTAAAAAGACCATTCAAAACTGTTTTTTTCTCTATCCCCACATCATACGATTCGCTGTACTCCGGTTTTAGATTCGGATTCGACACATAGATTCTATTTAATGCTGCAATTTCATACGTTCGATAAAGATTGACAGGATCGGGAGCTCTGAAAGCTTGCCCCCATGATGCTTTGATCATCGTGTCGTTTGTTGCTTTATAGTTGAGAGATATTTTTGGGGAAAAATTATTTTTGTGTTGGGTAGAATAGGTTTGATTGAGCGTTGTATTGGATGTATTGATATCAGAAACATATCCATCATAGCTAGTCCATGTTTCGAATCGGGCTCCGATATTGGCTGATAGATTATCGGTTAGTTTACTTTGCAGCTCTGTAAAAGCCGCTAATATTTGCTCTTTCCCACCGGAGCTCGCGGTCCTATTTGTTTTGGTATCTTCATTTTTCCAATCGCTCATATTGTAGGTATCGGAAACGGATACATTGTTTTTATATTCACTTCCCATTAAAAGAAGAGAATTTCCGATAGGTTTTTGCCACGTTGCATGGAGCATAGAGTTTTTGACATCTCTTGGGGTAAAAGTACCGACTCCGCCTATGCGTGTCGCCGATGTACCTGCAGTGGTATACCAATCTTCTACAGACAAGTATGAATAGCGGATATCCAACTCGGAATCCGAAAAAGTATGTCCGTAATCAAGGATAGTGAGATCACTGTTCAGCTCACTGGAACCTTGTAAAAATTTAGATTCTTTTAGTCCTGCATAGGTATAGACGGTATTTCCAGAAGTATTCCTCATAAATGATTCAGGATCATTGTAGTGCACATCATAATGGGATTTTCGATACGAAGCACTCAGGGTGTCTTTGGCCGTTGGTGTATAGAGCAGTTTGGTTGAAAGATCATATTTGTGAACACCACGGTCACCTGCATTTCCGACAATATATTGTGTCCCTCCTGTGGGAGAAGGCTCCGTGATGTATCCGCTAATCGTTCCGGGAGGCTTTGTTGTGACGGCAACCAAATCGGATTTATATCCATCAGTACTTAACGCGCCATAGCTGATTTTGAATTTTAAAGTATCACTGATCTTATCCGCAGCCGATACATAAACCTTGGTCAAACTAGCTTGCGCTTCACCGTCGTTAAACGCATCTCCGTATCCGATAGAGGCTTTATACTCGGGATCGCTTGGCATTTTGGTAATATAGTTGATGACACCGCCCATTGCACTGCTTCCATAAAGGCTCGAAAACGGTCCCCGAATCACTTCAACCCGTTCTAAATCTTCAGGCTGAATAGTATAAGGAATCGAAGCCGTACTCGCATAGCTGGTATTCATCGGTATTCCATCGAGTAGTATCATGGTACGTGATTGATCTGGAATCCCTCGAAGCACTACCGTAGGATTGACATCTGATAATCCCCTATGTTGAATAACCGTAACCCCCTCAAGAGTTTTTACAGCCTCCTTTAGATTGGCTCTTGGTAACATTCCAATAGTTTCTTGTGTAACAACACTGACGCTTCCGGGAGCATCTTCAAGAGTTGTTTCTGTCTTGGTTGCGGTAACGATAATAGGTTCCAGTGTTATCCCCTCAGCCATGAGGTACGTTGTGGCGATTAATGAAAGTAATAGTGTTTTTTTCATTTGTATTCCTCTAAAATGATGTATTGATGTTCAGAAGACTGAGTATAGCGCAGCGATTTTTTTGAAGTCTTGACTCAAATCAATTTTAAAATGTGACGTATCTGGCTTGTCTTGACTGTAAAATAAGAGCCAAATGGGCAGGTAATTAGTAAAATTGTTTCTAAAATGCCCATACAAAAGGGATTAATCCTAAAACTAGCGTAGGTGAAATGAGCTTAAGTGCGGGATATAGAATAGTCTGACTTTGATGGATAATTGGAAGACGTATCATGTTGTTTTGCAGCTATTAATAAAATATTATGGATATAAAGTATAAAAATGACCTAAAAGTAACCAAAGTTTAGTATGATTAAAGCTATTGTAAGTAAAGTTGGGGAAAAAATGGAAAAATATGCGATTTTAAAAAATTATACTTTATTATGCGTGGAAGATGATAGCGTAACTTTACGCTACTTAGAAGGGGTTTTGAGCTTATTCTTTAAAAGAGTTATAACCTCGGTAAATGGAGACGAAGCGTATAGAAAACTAAAATCAGACGATATAGATATTATTATTACTGATATCTATATGCCTTATAAAAGTGGAATAGATTTTATAAAAAAAATTCGTGATGAAAATAATGAAATTCCCGTAGTTTTTATATCGGCTTGTTCAGATACAAAAAGTCTTCTGGGTGTCGTTCCACTTCATGCCAACTCCTATTTAGTTAAGCCTATTGGAGTGGATGTAATACTAGAAACACTTTATGCTGCAATTTTAAAAAAAACCAATACAAATTTTAATATTTTAAATAATGTTGAATTTAATCTCAAGGAACAATCTTGTAAAAAAGATAATAAAATTATTAATTTGACACGAAAAGAATTTGAACTTTTAGCATTATTTGTGGCAAATTATAAGTTGACTTTGAGCAAAACATTTATAGAAAATAATTTATGGAAGGACACTCCAGTAAGTGAAAGCGGTGTTAAAACATTAATTAAAAAATTGCGTTCAAAAATTGGAGAAGATACTATTACGACTATTTCAAACATTGGATACAAAATCGCCGTAGGGTAGGGCGGTTTGAAGTCAATAAATAATATAGACAATATTCTTACAGATGATTCTCAAATTGTTGGGAAAAAATCAATATTCTAAAGGTGGAGTAAACTCGGAGTAATTTTGGTTGTTTGTCATATTTGTTGGAAACTCTATTCGAAAAGAAGTCCCTTCACTTGTATTTTCAACATATATTGTTCCATTTAGTTGTTTTTCTATAATTGTTTTAGCAATAAATAAACTGAAGCTTGAACCAATTTGATCTTCTTCTGTTGTGAAGTAAGGTTCAAAAATATTTTCTAAATGTTCACTTGAAATTCCACCAGCATTGTCTTGTATTGTTAAATAACACTTATCTGTTGCTCTAATAATATCAAAATAAAGGGTTATGTTTCCATCTTTTATTGATCTTGATTGGATGATGTCTTTAGAATTTTGTATGATTGATAAAAGTGCTTGCATAAGCTGGTTATTAAATATAATAAATGAAGAATCTCTTGCAACAATTAAATTTAAAGTGATACTCTCACTTCTCATGGCATGTCCCAAGATAGATTCAAAAATGACAGCCATTTCTGTAAACGTTGTATGCACTGGGGTTGCATCGGTCTGAAATAAATTTTTAAAATCATCAATCGTTTGGGATAAATAATGTATTTGGGATTCAAGTTGAGGGATATCTGCTGAGAGTGCAATGTTGTCTAATAAATTCATTTTTGCTTTTATAGACAATGAGCTGGTAATTATACTCATATTCATGAGTGGCTGGCGCCATTGATGAGATATCATATCTATGAGTCCCCCCATTGTAGCAAGCCGTGACTGTTCTAATAAAATTTGTAGATTTTTCTCATTTTTAACCATTTCAAGGCTTACCCGGTCATTTAGTTCAGAAGAAGTTAGCTCAGCAAGATGAATAAGGGATTTATAATAGGCTAAGGGCAACTCTGTTTCATTTTGCGCGTCAGAAGTATTAACTATACCTAGCTGTACAGTTTCTCCTTCAAAGATATTACCACTCAATAAAAATGAGCCATCATCATAAATTTGTTCTGGTGATAGTCCTGTTTTTATACCATTACGATGAACAATAAGAGGAAAATCAATTGCTATCGTGAGAGTGTCATTGCCTAAATACTTTTCGTACAGAGATAATACCGTTTGATTATTTATACTATATATACGATTTTCAATGGCACTTGTTACTTCAAAAAATGGACTTATTGGTATCCATGAAAGCTGATTTTTTATTTCAAATATACTAGATTGTGATTTCATAAATCCCTTAAACCAATGGTCATATTATTTATTATATCACGAAAATATACTGAAACGTTTATTCTGATTGATTAGGTTTGATGCATATTAAAAGAATTATGGAGTCATATCCTGATAAAACTTTTTGCTGTATATCCACTTCTTTTTATCACGTACGTAAAATAATGTAAAAAAAATATTCTATTAATGGTTTAGATATGAATGTAGTGTATGATTAGAACTAATAATTTATACCAAAGAAGCCTTTTTCTTTCGATGAGAGGTTAATCAGTCTAGTTGTGAGATTTTCTGTAAAAAAGGCTATAGTAATATGAATAATAAAAAATTAATAAATCTTAAGTTAAATGAAATATTACGCCAAAAAGCCGAAAAAATTATTATAGATAACGGTATGTATGATATCGATAAAATAAGTCATTATTCTTTAGAAGAAATTGAGCTAATACTTCACGAACTTCAAGTTCACAAAATTGAATTAGAATTCCAAAATGAAACATTACGTGTAAGTCAATCTGAACTAGTTAATGAAAAAAAACGCTATATGGATTTATACAATTTAGCACCGATTGGCTATTGTAGTGTAAGTAATGATGGAGAAATTCTTCAGTCAAATCTTATGGCAGCATCACTGCTAGGTCTTACAAAAGACAAGCTGATCAATCATAAATTCTCTGATTTTATTTTCAATGCAGATCAGGATATTTATTATTTATTTCAAAGACACGAGAGCCCTTCATGTGAACTGAGATTATTAAAAGCAGATCATACTCACTCGTGGGTACAGCTCTCTTCTAGTTTTTCAATCGACCAGCTCGGAGTAAAGACGACAAATCTAGTTTTGACCGATATTTCAGAACTAAAAAAAGTGAATAAAGAACTGTATTTAATTAAAGAGCTCGAGATTATCAAAAAAAAGGCGAGCGAGTTTTCGGAAAGCATTATCAATACGGTCCGTGAACCACTTATTTCGTTGGACCAAGATCTTCGTGTTGTTGCTGTGAGTCGTTCTTTTTATGAATTTTTCAAAGTTAAACCTGAAGAGACTTTAGGACAGCTTATCTATGACTTGGGTAATAAACAGTGGGATATTCCCAAACTTCGCGAACTGCTCGAGACTATTCTTCCCCAAAAGACCACTTTTGATGACTATGAGGTTGAGCATGACTTTGCTACTATCGGACGACGTGTCATGCTTCTTAATGCAAGACAAATAGAACAAGTAAGCGGAAAAGAGCGGATTATTCTTTTGGCAATCGAGGACATTACCGAGCGCAAAGAGATTGAAGCGAGATTGGAACACGCCAAAGATGCAGCAGAGCAAGCAGTACAAGCTAAATCTAACTTCTTAGCTAATATGAGTCATGAGATACGAACACCGCTAAACGGCATTATCGGATTGAATGATCTAATGCTAAAAACATCTTTGACTTCTCTACAGGAAGATTATCTGATGAAATCGCAATTATCATCAAAGGCACTATTGAGTGTTATTAATGATATTTTAGATTATTCTAAAATTGAAGCAGGAAAATTGGCATTTGAGGAAAAAGGATTTTCAATTGAAACAGTATTAAGAAATGTTTCTGATTTATTTGAATATGCTATCTTGCAAAAATCAATTGAAATACATATCGATATTCATCCTGATACACCACAAATGCTTCAAGGCGATCCTCTTCGTATAGGGCAAGTATTTAATAATCTTGTTGGAAATGCCGTTAAATTTACGAAAAAAGGTGATATTACCATCCGAGTTAAACCCATAGATCAAACCAAAACGCATGTCCAGTTGGAGTGTTCCATCACCGATACTGGGATTGGGATGAGTAAAGAAGAACAAAAAAGATTGTTCCAAGCATTTTCACAAACCGATACTTCCAATACGCGTAAATATGGCGGGACAGGTCTTGGACTAACGATTTGTAAACAACTGATTGAGCTTATGGGTGGAGATATTTGGCAAGAGAGTATTAAATCGGTAGGATCAACATTTTACTTTACTGTGCAGTTACGAAAGGATGAGTCTGAAGATACAGTGTCTCAGGATACTCACAATTTACGTGGTCAGCACTTTTTAGTAGCGGATGACAATCAAGTTGAACGAGAGCTTATAGGAAGTATTCTCTCGTCATGGGGCGCTCATCCTATTTTATGTGGGAGTGGAGAAGAGGCGATTGAATTAGCAACGCATCAGGTATTTGATTATTTAATCATTGACTGGCAAATGCCGGGAATCGATGGTCTTGATGTTATTGAAACGCTGCATAAAGAGCTAAAAACTACTTTGCCAAAAGTAATCATGGTAACAGCACATATAAAAGAAGAGCTGCTGCAGGCATCGTCAGCCTTACTTGTTGATAAGATTCTTCACAAGCCGATTACACCATCTGTACTATTTCAATCGATTACACAACCTAATATGATTGATGAATCAGAAAAGAATGTGATAGGCAAGCACTTTTTTGCAGAGGGCAATGTACTGATTGTTGAAGATAATAAAATCAACCAATTGGTAGCACGAGATATGCTGAAGTCATTTGGATTGACGGTGACTATCGTCGATAATGGAAAAAAAGCTGTTGAAAATGTAAAAAATGGATCCTATGATCTGATATTGATGGATTTACAGATGCCGATTATGGATGGATTTGAATCGACGCGTAAAATCCGTGAATTTAATAAAGATATTCCTATTGTTGCCTTGAGTGCAGCCGTAATGGAGCAGGATAAAGAGCTAACGATTGATGTAGGAATGAATGATCACCTTCCTAAACCAATCGACATGGATGAGTTACAACGTATCTTAGGGAATTATCTAAAAACAGGATGGAGAGAAGAAGAGATTCTATCGGATAAAATATATCTGAAAGATGTATCCATGAACGCCCTGGATTTTAATGACATAAAGGCGGCTTTACCGTTTGCTGAAAACATACTCGATGAATTATTGACGATATTTTTAAAATCATCCCAAGAATTGATGGAAAGTTTGCATATAGCTGTCGATACTCTAGATTATAAACAGATTGCATATTGTTGTCACTCATTACGCGGTTCGGCATTAACATTGCATATTAATAATATCATCCCTGTAATGAAAACTATGGAAGTTGCCAGTCGCAATAGCGAATCTTTCGATTACCAACAATATTATGATATGCTCGACACTATGATGACCAGCAACAAGAATAATATTCAGTTGTATCTAATTGAAAATATAAAATCACTGTAGGGTAATTTGCCTCACATATCTATACAAACATTTATAATATCTAAAAGTTTTTTTGAATCTGTTGCATAAGGATTAAACCCTTTTAGAGAAGGAATTATTTTTTTGTACATATCATGATTAATATAAGACATTGTCCAATTGTTGAAACGACGTTTATCAATCTCTCCAAAAGTCATAGTATGTATTTTATGCTGGTTTGTATCTGAGTTCATTTTATTTCGAAGTAGGGTAATAGCTGTTTTTTTACCTTCAATATAATGAATAAAATGATGTTGATCGTAAATAAATGCACCGGACAATCCCTGTTCCCTGGTATGCTGGGATGTAGAGGTAAGGATTTTTTGTACGGTATTAAAATCTATATGTTCTATCGGTTTACTTATATAAAGCCAAGAATACAACGTTTCATCTACGGGGCCATTCATCATCAGTCATTTCAGTCATGTATATTTTCTTTTTAGTTGAATCATGTTGAAAATTTATATCATAACGAAGTTGCTTTGCAGTTACTATCTATCTATTTGTATAACTGGTTGTTTAGACCATACTGTTAATCGAGATCACAAATCGAAAGTGATCCCTTAAAGCTAATTATGAATGCTGACTGTACCCTTGGGCCTTAAATGTTTAATGTGTTTATTTAACCGTAGCAAGTTTCACATTAACCGGGATATTACGTGAGGTAAGACCCGGTGTTTCACCATGAAGATCAAACTCAAGCTTTACATGCGAACCGAAGAATAAGCAATAAGTAGAGCCTCCAAAGTGAAAAGAACCCAATTGATCCCCTTTTTTGACCCGCTGACCTTCGTAAACGGTTATCTCACAAGAAGAGACCTCCGCCATTCCCACAGGCATTACACACATGAGTCCAATAGCAGGATTGTCCGCTTGAATAAAAATAAGTGCTCTTGTGGCTACTTCCGTAATGTAACCTTGCGATTCTTTGTTGCCTGATGGATCAAATGCCTCGGTTAAGGTCTCTGAATAGTAAGTACCATCTTGCACATACGCCTTTACGATCGTGCCATTTACAGGAACGTGCCAACGGTGGTAGCTCTTAGCACTCAAAAAAGCCTGATACACCGTTCCCCCTATAAATTTCTCAACAAGTTCATCATTTGCAAGCATGTGTTCCAGTGAATACGGTTGTGCCTTAATCCAAAATTTTGCACGTCTATCGACATGTGTTGCAACTCTGTAGGGGGCTGCTTCACAGGCATTAACAATCACATTGTCATCTTCAGGTGAGGCTATGGGACGCTTACCCTCATTAAACTCTCTCGTAAAAAAATCATCCCATGATGTAAAGCCCCAATATGGCTTATCAGGGTCACATTTAAAATTGTCCACAAAATTTTGCTTTGGATCTTGATAACCCTCTTTTAAGTAAGGGTCCATTGCGGCTAATGCTTTTAATGCTTCCTCACTGAACCACCCTTTATCGGTTAAAACGTCACAAGATTTTTTTGATTTTAGAAACACTCCCCATTCGTTTAGGACTCTTTTGAGCTGAATATTCACTTTGCTATTTAAAAATGCTGCAAATCCACCCGTCGTTCCCATCGACCAATCCAAAATAGCATTGATCGGCAATCCTACTAATCCACTCGAATTGAACTGAGGAGCTTTCGTCATAATTGCATTGATCATCTGAAGCATATGATGATAGTCGCGTACTTGCGGTCTCCCCTCCGGGCTCATTTTATACTTAGCCGGAACTTGTTCAAACATCTGGTTAAAAAGCATAAAGATCTCGGCATCATGTTCAATAAGTTCTTTGAACGCTTCAATGACAGGATGCAAAGGCTTTGTATTATGACGCACTTCTTCAACTAGTTTTTCGAGCCATTGCTCAAGCAATACCTGATCTGACGGGAGCCATTTACCTACACGAAACTGCACATTTTCTACGTCTGAATTTTTCATATTTATCCTTTTTATTACCACTAAAAACAAATTATAATACTTAAAATAAATTTAAAACTTAAAATTCTAACTATTACTAATAAAGATAACTATAAATGTTAAATATTAAAAATGTGGCTATGATGGTAAAAATTTTCAAATAATGATTATATTTTGTTTCATTTAACCAAAGGATTTAACGCATGTGGCTACGCACGACTTGTGATTTAACATTCAATATTACTGTTCCGACACCTTTTATCGTTATGTTACGACCGCGAAGTGGTGCACAGCAACGGGTAGGACTAGAAGAATACCACATCGTCCCAAATGTCCCCGTATTTGAATATGCGGATAGCTATGGGAACTTTTGTCAGCGTCTTATTGCGCCGCCGGGAGCATTTGCTATCTATACTATTTCGGAAGTTCTGGTTTCAGATTATGTAGACCAAGCCCCTGGAGCACCGTTTGTAGAAATTAAAAATCTACCCAACGAAGTTCTTGGTTACTTATTGCCCAGTCGTTACTGTCCGGCGGACCATTTTGGTCAGATGACAACGACCATCACAGCAGGGATAAAAATGGGATACGATCAAGTTACCGCTATCGTGGAGTGGATACGTGCTACTATTCGTTTTGAGCCTAACGGCAGTGATATGCAGGTCACGGCTATAGATGTCAATGAACGAGGATGGGGAGTCTGTCGCGATTTTTCTCACCTTGCAATCGCTATGTGCCGAAGTATTAGCATTCCTGCGCGAATCGTAGTCGGATATTTTTATGGATTAAAACCTATGGCTTTACATGCTTGGTTTGAGGTATATGTGGGGGATAGATGGTACTCTTTTGATGCAACCCAAGAGGAGATAAGAGGTGGATATGTAGTGCTTGGTTATGGTCGTGACGCTGCAGACGTTGCAGTATACAACCAGTTTGGACTTGCACTGCATCCACAATCTCAGTACATCAGTGTAGAAAAAATTGATCCAACTAACAGGAAAAATCATGCAATACTATAAAATTATTCATCGCACTTACTATAATTATTCTGCTAATGTAACACTTGGTGCTCATAACCTTTTACTGCGTCCTAGAGAAGACTATGAACTTCGAATCGAATCCTTTAACCTCAAAATTACACCAGAAGCTACCCTTCTTTGGCATCGTGATGTTGAAGGAAATTCAGTTGCAATCGCTAATTTCACGCTCCCAACAAGCCAACTTGTCATTGAAAGTGAAGTGATTATCCAACAACACAATGAATCTCCTCTTGATTTTTTAGTGAGTGATTATGCCTTGAGTTATCCCTTTAACTATCAAGGCGAGGACAACATTTTACTTTCTGCCTATAGGATATTACCCGATCAAGAGACGCTCAATGTCATCAATAAATGGATTGCAAATTTCTGGAAGCCCAGTGAAAAAATTCAGACATATATGCTGTTGCAGCGAATTTCTGAACATATTTTTCAAACACTTTCGTACAAGGCAAGAGAAGAACCGGGAGTACAAAGTGCTCTGCAAACACTCTCTTACGGTACTGGATCCTGCCGTGATTTTGCTTTTCTTTTTATGCAGGCAGTACGATCTTTGGGACTGGCTTCTCGCTTTGTAAGCGGCTATCTCTATGCACCGCTCATGGCGGCAGAAATCGGGTCAACTCATGCATGGGCTGAAGTTTATTTGCCAGGAGCTGGATGGAAGGGATTCGATCCCACTATCGGAAAAATAGTCGGAAGCGATCATATAGCGGTAGCCGTAGCACGTTTGCCAGAAGTCGTACCACCAATATCTGGATCATTCGTAGGTGTTGCAGTCTCAACGCTTAATGTCGGCGTGTGGGTCAGTCAGTGTTAATAAAAAGGGATTAGCTTCCCGCTCACCTGACCATAGAGGACGTTCATTTGTCCTATCCCTATGCTAGATAACATACTCGTTCCATGAGCATTGCGTCATACCGATCACAAAACTTTGAGCATCCAAACTCACTGCAGGAGCTGATTCGATTTCTTTCTTTCAAATCACTGACAATGTCTTCCCTGCGGTAAGTATTAAATAATATGTTACTTTATGGTTATTATTTATACCGCCACTAAAAACTACTCATTCATCAACTTTACTTTCCTATTTAAAGCCAATCATTCATGCACTTTAATGAGCTTTTTTACCTCTAAGCTTTTACACTTGGATCTTTTGTAGCACTTTTTGCGACAGACTTACCCTCAGGGTGTAAAACTAATTATAGATAATTCTTAACAAAATACCATGGTAGCGGGGTGATATAAGGATTTTAGCCAATATTTTTTAGTACGTCGTAATGCTTCCCTTATTTAGATTGAAATTTTATCATTCTTATCTCCGAGTAAATGTAACCAGAGTAGTTTTTAGTGGTGGTATAAATAATAACCATAAAGTAACATATTTTTTTTATACTTAGCAGAGTTAAGACATTGTCAGTGATTTGAAAGAAAGAAATCGAATCAGCTCCTGCAGTGAGTTTGGATGCTCAAAGTCGATGGCATCTCCTCAATCAGGGCAATGTTTTTAAAAAATTAGGCGTATTAGATCGCAGATAAAGGAAAAGCGTTCAATTACTATAGTAAGCCCTATAAACATGGTGCTATGAAAGCATTAATTAAAGCGGTTCTAAACGAGATTATGAAATAGAATGAGTAGCACTCTGGATAAAAATAGGAACTATAAAGGAACTATTATGCATTTGTTTAGACAAGATGAAAAATCTCCAACGGCAAAACATCGTCAAGTGTCAAGTACACTAAAAGTTGATAGCCCAAACAGTTCTTCAATTGAAAGCAATGAGGCTCCTGCAGCAAAAGTATATATGGATGCAAGGCCACATAAAGATTTACTTAGCAGTTCAAAAGTTGATAGCCAACTGCACTCAAAAGATGTGCAAGTAACACAAGGAGTTAAATAATGAATAATATCAAACGTAGTGCTGCACTCAATACAGCAATCGCTGCAGCCGTTTTAATTGTGACGGCTGTTCCCTTATTTGCATCCGATGCTGATGACCGAATCGAGTCGTCATTCAAAAAGAGTTATGTATATAAGACGTATCTCAAAGATGAGAATATCAAAATCAGTTCTAAAAATGGAATTGTTAAGTTATCCGGTGAAGTTCTAGATGAGTCTCACAAGCCAATGGCACAAGATACGGTTGAAGCATTACCTGGAGTCAAAAGTGTTGAAAATACTATCGTAATTAAAAACGATAAATCTGATACTTGGATCAAAATCAAAATTCAAACAGTGCTTGCATTTCACAGCAATGTCAATGCTAGCAAAGCAGATGTAAATGTTAAAAACGGAGTTGTAACACTCAAAGGTAAAGCCATCAGCCAAGCTCAAAAAGAGCTTACAGCGGAATACGCAAAAGATGTAGAAGGGGTTAAAGAGGTTAAAAATGAAATGACATTGGTGCAAGCTGATGATACTATAGGCGAAAAAATCGATGATGCTTCGATTACAGCTCAAGTAAAAATGACGTTGATGATGCACAAATCAACCGGAGTAATCCGAACAAACGTAACGACTAACAATGGTATTGTGACGCTTAGCGGTAAAGCTAAAAGTGAAGCTGAACGGGATTTAGTTACAAAATTAGCTGAAGATGTTCAAGGTGTAAACAATGTTGTCAATAAAATGACCATTGAATAATAATCAAGAAGGTTCAAATATGCTGTGGACAATAGCGGTAATTCTTTTGGTTTTATGGGCTTTAGGTTTGGTTAGCAGTTATACCATCGGTGGATATATTCACCTCTTGCTGGTGATTGCTATTATCGTCATTCTCATTCGATTAATTCAGGGACGACGCGTGCTCTGAGGAGCAAAAAAAGGAAAATATCATGAGTGATCGAAAACTTTATCAACAAAAAAAAGAGGCTCAACTCAATGAGTGGCAAGCGGATATCGATAAGTTAAAAGCCAAAACGGCTATGGCAAGTGCTGATGCTCAAATCGAGATGAATAAACAAATCGATTTGCTTGAAAAGAAAATCGATGAGGGAAAAATGAAACTTTCTGATTTGATAAAAGCGGCAGACGAGATGTACGAATCAACGAAAGAGGGTGTTGAGTCTGCTTGGGATTCATTGAAATCGACGTTTAGTGACGTTGCATCAAAATTTAAACATTAAATATTTTATACCTAAAGGATAAAGAATGAAAAAAATAGTTTTAGCAACCTTGCTTGCTAGCGGATTAATGGCGTCTGAGAATGTAAGTTTTATTGGAGCCAGTATTGGAAATGCTGAGTTGAAAACTACGGCTGGACCGGGTGATTTTGAATCCAAAAATGATGATACCCATTATACAGGTACATTGGGACAATACGTAGGGGACAACGCTCGTATCTCTCTTTCGTATACGTATATAGAACCCGGTAAAAATATCAAAAATAGTGATGGTGCATCTTTGGCATTTGATCTTATCGTTCCGATTGTTGACAATCTCTTTATGTTATATGCAGGCCCAGTTGTTGGTTATACCCGTTTTGAAGCAGAAGCAGCAGGGGTAAATTTGGATTTAAGCGGTTTGCATTATGGCGGACAAGCGGGCGGAATCGTACGTATTGTTAATAATATTGAAATCGAAGGCGGTTATCGCTATTTGGTTGAAACGGGTAGTGATTCTGTTTTAGGGGTAAATATCGATGCAGATAACCTTCGAATGTGGTATGTCGGAGCTAATTTCCGTTTTTAATGTCTATTTCCTCCCTTTAAGAGGAAATATGCCATTCGAATCGCGTCTCTTTGTAGTACGCGATAAATATAATTAAAGGAATTAATATGTCAATTTTCAGAAAATATTTTAATCCAATCGCTATCATTACTGCACTAGTAATGAATACATTTATCAGTGGATGCAGCAGTAGCGGAAGTGCAAATCCTGTTTCCAGTACGTCTTCTTCTACGCTTATTAGTAACTACTCCCTTGCAGGATCAACAGGTATTATTGATGAAGCAACAAAAACGATTGCAGTAACTGTACCTAATGGAACAGATATTACGAAATTAGTGGCAACTTATACCACCGAGGGCGCGAGCGTAAAAGTAGGAACAATATCTCAAACAAGCGGTACAACTCCAAATAACTTTACCGCTCCCGTTTCTTATATAGTGACCGCAGGAAATGGAACAACGGCTACGTATACTGTAACCGTAACGGTCGCATCTGCTACAGATAAGAGCATGACGACGTATTTTCTTGCAGGTGTAGCAGGTGTCATTAATGAACCGGCAAAAACTATTGCGGTAGCGGTACCTTATGGGACAAACGTTACGGCTCTTGTCGCAACATTTACGTCTACTGGAAGTGTTAAAGTGGGTACTACGACTCAAACAAGCGGTGTAACTCCGAATAACTTTACTAATCCGGTTGCTTACATTGTAACCGCAGGTGATGCATCAACGGCGACCTATACTGTAACGGTAACCGTTGCTTCAAACACAGCTAAAGCGATTACTGCATATTCCTTTTCTGGATATACCGGAGCTTCAGGAGTTATCAATGAAACGGCAAAAACCATTGCGGTAACTGTACCCAATGGTACAAATGTTACGGCACTGGTTGCAACATTTACAAGTACGGGTACAACAGTAAAAGTCGGAACAAAAACTCAAACAAGCACTGCAACGGCCAATAATTTTACAGCACCAGTTGCTTATATTGTAACTGCAGGTGATGGCTCAACTGCAACATATACTGTAACCGTAGCTGTAGCGGCAAACTCTGCTAAAGCAATTACGGCTTATACCTTTGCGGGACAACCGGATTCTGTAGGAGTTATTAGTGAATCATTAAAAACGATAACCGTGAGTGTACTTCCTGGGACAGATAAAACAGCGCGTACGGCAACGTTTACAACAACAGGTACCAACGTAAAAGTAGGAAATGTAGTTCAAACAAGCGGTGCAACGTTAAATGATTTTACCAATACGGTCATTTATACCGTTACTGCGGCGGATTCAACCACAACGCCATACAATGTTACTGTTACAGAAGGTGCAGGTCCGATTCCGATTGATTTAGGAACAGCAGGAAATTTTGCGATTTTAACTAAAGCAGGAGTTTCTACAACCGTAGGATCTGCAATTGTTGGCGATATCGGGGTTAGTCCTGTGGCTACAAGCTATATCACCGGATTTGGAACATTGACTGCTGGTGCTACCTATGCAACATCACCCCTCGTTACTGGAAAAATCTATGCAGCTGACATGATACCTCCTACTCCTACTTATATGACAACAGCAATCGGAGATATGGAAATCGCATACAATGCGGCTGCTGGAAGAGCTGCCGGAGTTGGGGTGACTAATTTGAATCGTGGTGCTGGAACGCTTGCCGGTGAAACTCTGACTCCTGGTACGTATACATGGGGCGGAGATGTGACTATCACTACTGATCTTACTTTGAATGGCGGAGTGAATGACGTTTGGATTTTCCAGATTGGAAATAAACTCGATTTGAATTCAAATCATATTATCCTAACCGGTGGTGCTCAAGCTAAAAATATCTTTTGGCAAGTAGCGGGTGCTGTGACACTGGGTACTAACTCTCATTTTGAGGGAATAATATTAGCCAAAACAAACATTGCAGTTCTTACGGGCGCATCAGCAAATGCTCGATTGTTAGCTCAAACAGCTGTTACCTTACAAAGTAATGCGATTACTCAACCATAAAGGTTGGTAGTCCTTATTCATAAACAAATATGACTGGGTTGTTATGTTTCGTCATATAACACACTGAATGCTTATTATCAGATTGGATTATGAAGGTAAATTGTTCTTAGGAACAAAGTTACTTGGGAGTTACACAGTAAATTAAAGGGGATAAGATGAAATACACATTAGCTTTTTCAGCACTGCTTGCCGCAACATTACTCGGCGCAAATGAGAATAATTTTGAAGTGAGTGCCATGGCGGGATATACCATTGCCAATGATGGACAATACATAGACGATTATGGTGTTTATGGGGCAGAAGTTCAGTACAATGGTTTCGAGTCGGCATTTAAACCTGAACTTTCCATGTATTACAGTAATGCTGGGTATAAATACGATACGGGTAATACGAAGATATATCGATATGCACTTCACGGTGTGTACGAGTTTGAAAAAGGAGTCATAGCTACGCCGTTTTTTAAGGTTGGAGCTGGATACGAAAATATGAGCAATCCGGCTTTTGAAAATCGTGATGGTGTTTTTGTCGATGCAGGTGCAGGTATTAAAATGGATTTAACAGAGAGAATGGCATTTAAATTAGAAGCTATCAAAATGTTGAAATCCAATAATAGCAGTATGGATAATAACTTGCTTCTTATGGGCGGGTTAACTTTTACCTTTGGTGACAAAGCGCAAAAGCGTATGAATACCGTTGTTGCTTCTGACGCAAAAACGGTTACTCCTGAAACAAAACCAGTTGTTTGTCCTGTAGTTCCTACTGCAACAGAAAAGCAAGTTGCTTGTCCTATCGTAGAAGCAACTGTTGCTGCTGCAGTAGACAGTGACAAGGATGGTGTTTTGGATCAAAATGATCAATGCGCTAAAACTCCATCGACGTATAAAGTAGATGAAATTGGCTGTCCTGTGAAAGCAACGATCAATGATCACTTCAAATTTGACTCGGATCATATTGATGCTACCGCAACGTCAGAGATTAATGCTTTCGCAATTTTTATGAAAGAAAATCCTTCGTACAAAGCAACGATTATTGGTCATACAGACAGTATCGGTACGCCTGAATACAATCAACAGCTTTCAAAAAAACGGGCAGAAAAAGTAAAAGATGCGCTCGTGGAACAGGGTATTGAAGCGGATCGCTTAAGTACTTATGGAAAAGGTGAAGAACTTCCGGTTATGAGCAATATGCTGAAACAAGGGCGTGCAGAAAATCGCCGTATCGAATTAGAACTCCACGAATAAACTAAAATGAGAGCTTGTTATGTTTCGTCATATAACACACTTTATGTTTGTTAACTAATAAATTATGTTGGTGAATCGATCTTCGGATAGAGTTCTCTTTGGAGTTATAAATTTAGATAAAAAAGGAAATGTCATGTTGAAAAAAGTTATTTTAGGTACTCTAATCTGTAGTTCTGCATTTGCAGCTAATCAAGCAGAATTAAATATAAACAACAAAGAAGTTGAAGGTCAGTTTCGTTACGATTTATCCAAAACAGGAAATAATTTAGAGGGTGCATTTGCTGGTGTACGTATTCTGAACGGCGATGAAAGTAACAGTGATACGATTTCAAATATTGATCCTTTGGTTGAAGCTTCTTTTATGGTTATGCGTCCAGTTGATGGTGTTGAGGGACTCTCTCTTGGGCTAGGGATCAAAGCAGAATATACAAAATTAGACGGAAATAATTATATGGCAATTCCATTTGGTCTTGAAGCAGATATGAAATTGCCCGTTCCAACTCCTTTTCCATTTTATGTTGGTGGAGCTTTGTATTACGCACCTTCAGTATTATCTTTTCAAGACGGTGATGGATATTTTGAAGGCCGTATTCATCTCGATGCTGAGCCAATTAAAAATGGGCGTATTGAAGTGGGATATCGTCAAATTGATACCGATGTTAAAAATCGCAATGTAACGTATAACGATGCATTCTACTTTGGATTTCGATACGATTTTTAACTGTTGAAGTCAAAATTTAAACACAAATAAAAGGATATCAAATGAAAAATTTAAAACTAGCAGCTGTAAGCACTCTCGTCATGATCGCATTCTCCGGATGTGCATCCAAAGCACCAACAACAGGTGATTTTATGCGTATGCATGCTGCTGAGAACAAAGAAACAGGTCTCGATCAAAAACAGATGGCAAAAGACTGGGACAAAGGGATTGCGCTCAAAGAATCTGGAATCAAATTGGTGAAGCATGGTGAAGATCTCGTTAAGTCGGGTGATAAAGACATGACAACTGGTAGAAATGAGATTGAACAGGGAAACAAAGATATCGAGGAAGGGACAAATCTTATGAAAGCGAGTAAGCAGGAGTTTCAGGAAGCGTATCCAAATCAAAAACTCAATTTGAATAAATGATCTATTGCTTGTTAATTTAACGCCTAGATTAAAGAATATCATTTATAAAAAGTGTAAAGTTTTAGGGGTTTTTTGCTGCTATTACCATCATCCCTAGGGCCTTGCATAAAGTGATAAAGTGCCTCTTCGAACGCTAAGTTGATCCTGTGCAAAATAGGCAGCTCCCAAAAGAGCTGTTTCGGGATTTAAAGAGACCTTGACTCTCATCTTTCGAAGCATTGGCTCAAATCGTCCTTTTGCTGTAAATGCGTTCATGAAAATGTCGGTTTGAATAAAAGGTAAAATCTTAGGGGCGATACCACCACCGATGTAAACTCCTCCAAGCGACATTGATTTTAGGGCTAAATTTCCAGCTTCAGCGCCGTATATTTCGGTAAATAAACGAAGTGTTTCGATGCATAGCGGATCATGGTTCTCCAGTGCGCATTGACTGATACGGGCACTTCGATCATCGGTTTCGCTTAGATTGGTCATCTGATGCGGAGGAGGGGCAAAATTACTCTCAAGCAAAAAGTCGTACAAGGTTGCAATCCCCGGACCGGATAAAATACGCTCATAGCTTACATGATCGCTGAATCGCTGTCTCAACCACTGCAAAAGGGAATCTTGCTGCGAGGTTAAAGGGGCGAAGTCACAATGTCCTCCCTCTGAACCACTCGGGTGATACGACGTTCCGTCAAAAAAGAGCATTGCCTCACCTAAACCTGTACCTGCAGCGATAACAGCACGATTGCCATGGGATACTGGTGCATCAGGGTTTAGATCAACAAATTCATCTTCATTCAGATAGAGCATTCCGTAAGCGGTGGCTTCAAGATCATTTAAAAGACGAACATGAGAGGTGTTAAGGAGTGTTCTAAGCTCCGTTGTGGCGATTTCCCATGGGAGGTTGGTAGTATGACATTTTTCATCGATGATCGGTCCTGCTATGCCAAAACATGCCGCGTCAATCGCAGGATTAGTATTTAATCGGATAAATTCCAACAGTACATCGTTAAAACTATCATAATCTTTACTCGCAAACTGCTGCTTGGAGTGAAGTTTTAGCGTATTTTCATGAATCTCAAAGAGGGCCAAAATCGTTTTTGTCCCTCCTATATCGCCGGCTAGTATCATCTTTTTTCCTTTTACTGTGGAGCTAATAAATAGATAAGCGCTTCAACAAAGAGCTCCGCCGTTTTTTCGGGTGAGCACTGGTACATCCTATCCCATGCCTGAGCGCGTACTTCATCATAATTTTCTTCATAAGGATGATAGTGTTTCCATCCGATTCGCACCGCATGCCCGATAAGTACATCCAAGACCAAATCATCATCAACATGCAGTTGCGGCGAGTGTTTAAAGAGATTTGAGAGGCTTTCAATCGCTTCGATATTGAGCTGGCGATATTCAGGTGCTTCAATGCTTTGTAGGAGATCTTCAATTTTGTGGGCGAAGCTTTGTTCTCCTGCGGTTGAGTCCAAGGTAAGTTCACTTCCTATGCGGCTGTGCAGGTTGTATTTGTCGCCTATAACGAGACCATTGCATTGGCGTAACAGATACCAGACATTTTTATAAAATTTTTGAGTCAGTCTGCTGATCATCCCTTCATGTTGACGCCACTGTTCCCAATTATCACTTTGCTGAGCGGGTGGAGTCGAAACATCGATAGAGATGGAATTAACTACGGGCATTCCTGACGCATTAAGATTTTCTTGGTGATTGAATTGAGTGACTTCTTGAGAAAATGACTTCAAAATCGCTCGGATTCGCTCGTAGATCTCATGGGGAGACAACCCTAACAGGTATTCGTAGGAATCTCCTATGGGAAGATTATTCTCACGGCTGATATGACCGACTAAGAGTTGGACGAAATACCATGTGCGCAGCGTAATCATGTTGTTAAAAAGTTCCGGTTCTGCTTGGATAAGTGCTCCGAGATGGATCATCACTTCTTGAGTCAAAACACTTTCTGCAGCATTGTTCCCGCATGATTCTCGAATAATCGTGACAATACTCGTATTTTTTAACGGCTTTGAAAAGGTAGCACGTTCACTGTAGGCTCGACCAACGGCTAAATGTTTTTGGTGAATGATAATATCCAGCAGAACATCTTCCAGTCGGTCGTCGTATTTACCCATGGCTTCAGCGATTCGACGGACACTGGCCCAATCTTGATTGAGAGCTGCCGATTCATAGTCGGTTTCTGAGGTAACGGCAGTATGGCTGTGATTGAGAGAATGAAGTTCCAGTGCGTTGAGGTCCAATGGGTTGATATTATCGATTTGTTCAACACTGGCAGTTTTTAAAAGCTCGCGCAGCGGGGCTTTAGTAATGGTTATAGAATTGCAAGAGTTATTTTCAAGCTCATGGAGAAGCTCTAAAATCACCTCTTTTTGAGGGCTTTCTAGCATGTCTTCACGGATCAGAAACGGCAATATCGGTTGAGCCTGCTGGTCCCAGTGGGTAGAGAGAAATTTCAAGGATGATCGAAAACGCTTCACTAAAAGAGTGGTGTCATAACTAAAATAAAACCCTTTAGGATTAAAATAATAGGGGAGAAAAATGATTTCCTGATCCATCAAAAGATGCAGTCGTGCAGTGGTAATGGTTCTTGCTGCAACGTACGGACGTCCGCTTAATCCTAATTTTTCATTTTTCCCTAAAAGAGTATGGATTTTAGAAAGTTGTGACGCGTGCATCACCTTGATGGGATACAGTTCTTCGAGAGTCTCACTGTGGATACCATGCTCAAGGAGACGCTGTTTGACAGATTCATTTTCTGCAAGGGCACAGACGAGAGGATGGATAGAGCGTTTAAATCCGATACGTTCTCTGCGTGAAAGAGGATCAATATCCTGCGGTGTGATGAGGTCATCCATTATCATATCGCTGAGAATAAAAAGACTTTGTGCCCAGACGAGGGGTATGTTTTCGTTGGGGACGCGGGTTTGAGAATTTGGATGTTCTTTTTCGGCTTCGATAGACTCTTTGGGGACGAGATAGAGTTCTGGAAGCAGTTGTTTTCCTTCTTGATCGACAAAAAGTGGTTCGAGCTTCTCTCTCCAGTGACGCACCCCCTCATGGTCTTGGCGTATCAGCGCATCGAGTAAGAGATAGGTAAAAAAGAGGGGCCATTCGGATTCGATGTGTTCAAACTCACGCAATTCAGAGGGCTCGTAGTGCAATCGGGAAGGATCTTCTATGCTGCTTTGATGTCCATCGAGAAGAAAGCGTTTGCATCCATAACGACCACCGAGTTTTTTAAGGATTTTAGTTCGTGTACGCTCTACAAGCGCTTCATCTTCGATCGCGTAAGCGGGATATCCGATGATGCTTAGCAATGCTGCATCGGTTTCTTTGGAGTTCGATTCTCTTGGCAGTAATCCGTGGAGAGTAAAGCGTGAGCGGGCAATGTCGCTTGGGATGACATGGATAATGGCTTCTTTGCTCATGACGTTTCCAAACAGATTAAAGCCATTGAGTGCTTCCAGTGCCGCTTTTGCCATCCCGACAGAACTGCAATTGATCTCGGTTGTCCCGTGATTGATTTTATTGCCTCGTTCCCAAATCCCATAATCGGCGGTGCAGTAGGTGTGGCTGATATAGTGAACAAGATTTTGAACGAAATCAACCTCATCGATCGTATAGATCAGCTGCAATCCCGATGCAATCATCTGTGCACTCATTAACAGATATAAGGAAGTGGCGTCCAACTGCAAATGCCCCCACTCATCATCACCGACAACCGCTAATGCAGTGGCTGTCCCGTATTTGGCATGGAGGGCATCGGTAGGGTTGAGCGTTTTTTTGAAGGTTTCGACACGATTGGCTTGGCGCATCATCGCCTCTAAAAGTCCGCGCATCAGCTTGACCACACTTTGGCCCAAGAGGTAGTTTCGATAATGATCAGGATTATGTTTTTTGTACGCAAGGGCAAGTCCCCAGACACAAAGGATACTGTAAACGTTATCCCGTACCCACGCATCGGTATAATCACCATGAGCTGTTATAGCGGTACTGGCGGGCAAGAGACCGGTGATGGGATCTTGGCGGGAGAGAATGATTTTATCAATAGAGCTGTAGTGTTTTTCGAGTAACGCGTTGATATGATCCAAATTCATTGATGACCTAAGTGAAATAATTTTAATCTATGTCGATAAGTGCTTCGTGGCACAATTTGGTTATTGAACTAAATTCTTTGTTTTTAAGTGCCATTTTTGGGACAATCCAGCTTCCTCCGGCACAGAGGACATTGGGGAGTTTTAGAAAATCGTTGAGATTGTGCAGATTTATCCCTCCCGTTGGACAAAAACGCATAGAGGGAAACGGACCGTAAAAACCATTAAGTGTTTCAATCCCTCCTACGGCAGTGGCGGGAAAAAGTTTACAATATTCAAAGCCGTTGTTTAAAGCCAGCATCACTTCCGATGCAGTAGCTACTCCCGGAATAAAGGGGATGTTGAGTGACTTTGATATCTCCATTAGTTCGAGACTGATACCGGGGCTAAAGACAAACTGCGCACCGTGATCGACTGCTCTTTTAAAATCATCCGCATTGAGGACGGTTCCTGCACCTACTGCCATTTGAGGTAAGTTTTTGGCAATGATCTCGATTGCTTTGATCCCGGCAGGAGTTCGTAGCGTGATTTCCATAAGACCGATTCCCCCTGCAAGCAATGCTTGGGCAAGCGGTAAGGCATCCTCAGCATCCTCAATCGCGATAACGGGGACAATGGGGGATAGTTTCATAACATCATAAGCGTTCATGCGCGTTCCTTACCTGTAATATCAAAAATGCTCGCACCCTCTTCAGCGCTTGAAACACTGGCTCGAACAGAGACAAACAGCTCTCGCCCAAAACCGTATCGGTTGTGGCTCAAATCGGGAGTATAAATCGCACGTGCGGATAATATCGCATCCTCTACCAATACGGTGACTTCCCCGGCTTTGACATCAAATCGGATTCTATCACCGTTTTGGAGTTTTGCCAATACTCCTCCATCAGAAGCTTCGGGGGAAATATGGATTGCTGAGGGGACTTTTCCCGATGCACCCGACATTCGACCATCAGTCACGATTGCGACATTGAATCCACGCTCTTGAAGCACGCCAAGCGGAGGCATAAGACCGTGAAGTTCAGGCATACCGTTGGCGCGTGGACCTTGGAATCGGACAACGGCGATAAAGTCTCTCTCCAATTCGCCTCGTTTAAAGGCACTTTGCAATGCTTCTTGAGAATCAAAAATAATTGCTTCGGCTTCGATGATGGTATCAGGATCTTTGAGAGCTGAGGTTTTGATGATACTTCGACCGATATTTCCGCGAAGCAGTTTAAGTCCCCCTTCGTGGCTGAAAGGAGTCTCTATGCTGGAAATGACCGAAGTATCGCGCGAGATCTTAGCTCCGGATTCATAACAAAATTTATTATCGCGTAAGACGGGTTCAACGATATAGCGATCAAGCCCTTTGCCCATAATGGTTTGGACATCGTTATGCGCTAGCCCTGCATTCAGGAGCTGATGGATGACGACAGACATCCCGCCTGCGTCTCGAAATGCGTTGACATCAGCACTTCCGTTAGGATACATACGGCACAGAAGGGGGGTGATTTTTGAGAGTGCATCAAAATCATCCCATGTCAGAAGTATCCCTGCAGCGCGTGCCATGGCGATGAGGTGGATCGTATGATTGGTCGATCCGCCGGTTGCCATGAGTCCTACAATCGCATTGACAAAACTGCGTTCATCGATGATGTCCGCTATGGGGAGATAGTTACCTGAAGTTTCGGTGAGTCCGAAAATGGTTTGAGATGCTTGGATGGTGAGTGCTTCTCGCAATGGGGTATTAGTATTGACAAACGAACTGTTGGGAAGCTGCAGACCCATCATCTCCAAGAGCATTTGATTGGAGTTTGCGGTACCGTAAAACGTGCACGTTCCACTGCTGTGATAGGAAGCAGCTTCAGCTTTTAAAAGCTCGGCTTCGGTGACGTTACCCTTGGCATACTCTTGTCGGATTTTGCCTTTTTCAGCATTGCTGATTCCTGATGGCATGGGACCTGCCGGGATAAAAAGCCCTGGAAGATGTCCAAACGCCAACGCTCCGATGACCAGACCCGGAACGATTTTATCGCATACGCCCAGATAGACAGCCCCATCATAGACATTATGCGAGAGGGCGATGGCGGTTCCCATGGCGATGTTGTCACGGCTAAAGAGGCTTAACTCCATTCCGCTTTGCGATTGAGTCACTCCGTCACACATGGCAGGGACTCCTCCCGCTACCTGACACGTAGCGCCCATATCACTGAGGGTTCGTTTGATGAGGGCAGGATAGAGTTTATAGGGTTCATGAGCGGATAGCATATCATTATACGCCGTGACAATGGCGATATTGGGGCTTATGAGTGCGGAAAGTGACGCTTTTTCGTGCTCATCCATAGGTGCCATCGCGTGAGCGAGATTACTGCATCCGAGTTTTTGTCGGTTTACACCATGTGTTTTTGCTTCGTTGATTCGTTGGAGATAATGTTCTCTGCTGATACGCGAGCGTTCTTGTATGTTTTTAGTAACCCGGAGGAGTATGTCATTCATGCGCTGTATACCTCAATTTTTTTATCCGTTTGGTTGATGATAGCACGAATGGGCATGGTGAATGTATCTGTCCCGTTTAGTGCTTCTTTGTAAACATTCAGTTTGCTCACACCTTGAAAATGAAGATAGACATGGTGAGCGCTTAAAATGGCTCCCAGTGTGAGACTCATGCGCGTATGAGGGGCATGTTGCGGGACAATCTTAATACAGACATTTTCTTTTGTTTGGTCATACGCTTCAGCAAGTCTTGGATTGTTGGGGAAAAGCGAAGCAGTATGCGCGTCATCACCCATCCCTAAAACGAGAACATCAAAGGGCATAAGTAACTCTTTAACGCGCACAGAACACGCAGTCTCATTTTCGCTTGCCATATCAATAAACGTTGCTTTTGCGGCGTAACCTGTCATGAGTGTTTCTCGAACCAGTTTTTCATTGCTGTCGTTATGGGTGGGTTTAACGAGGCGTTCATCACACAGACCGATTTTAATTTTATCCCACTCGATGTTCATCGAACTTAGAGCTTTAAAAAGCTTTTTAGGGGTGCTTCCTCCTGAAACTAGGAGAGAAGCAGACCCTTTTTCGGCGATGGCTTCGTTGAGGTGATTCCCAATGTTTTGAGCAAGAGAAAAAGCAAGCTTCTCTTCATCCTCAAAACGGTGAAAATGTAGATTATTCATCATGCCAGCTTCTGCCATCGCGTGCGATCAGTTCGACTGCCGCTGTTGGGCCATCCGTTCCTGCACTGTAGCTTTTCATCGGAACAATGTTTTCTGCCCATCCTTGCAAAATGATATCTGCCCATTTCCACGCCGCTTCCACTTCATCCAGACGCATAAACAGTGTTGGATTACTGCGGATAACATCGAGCATCAGGCGTTCGTATGCTTCAGGTTTTCGTTCTTCATTGGTCGGGGAATTGAGTTCCAAATCGACTTGTTGCAGACGCATCTGTTCACTGAGTCCAGGGATTTTATTCATGAGTTTGAGCTGGATACTCTCTCTTGGCTGCAAAGAGATGACCAGTTTGTTTTGCGAAATACAGCTCCCTTTGTTGGCAAAAATAGAGTAGGGGATTGATTTGAACTGAATAATGATTTCAGAGTTTCTATTACGCAGGCGTTTACCGCTTCGCAGATAAAACGGCACGCCGTTCCAACGCCAGTTATCGATGTCGACACGAACAGCGGCATAGGTTTCAGTGGTGCTGTTCGCAACCCCTTCACCCTCTTTGTATCCGGGGACGATTTGCCCGTTACTGGAACCTTTTGTGTATTGGGCGCGAACGGTTTTTTGCTGGATATCCGCAGCACTCATAGGGCGCAGGGATTTGAGTACTTTTACTTTTTCATCCCGTACACTGTCCGCATCCAAAGAACACGGAGGTTCCATAGCGATGAGGCACAGTAGCTGCATCAGGTGATTTTGAATCATGTCGCGCATTGCACCGTATTCATCATAGTAACCCCAACGCCCTTCAACCCCGACACTCTCAGAGACGGTGATTTCGACATGGTCGATATTACTCGCATCCCATAAAGGGGTGAAGATTCGGTTGGAAAAACGTAACGCCATAATATTTTGAACGGTATCTTTTCCTAAATAGTGGTCGATACGATAGACTTGGGACTCTTCGAAATATTTGAGTACTTCCACATTGATGGCACGCGAAGAGACAAGATCCCGCCCGATCGGTTTTTCCAAAACGACACGGCTTTGAGGGCTGACAAGTCTCCATGTGCTTAATGCTTTACAAATCGCTCCGAAAAAATCAGGAGAGGTAGAGAGATAGCTGATTCGTTCTCGTTGTGGATTTTCTCCAAGAAGATGGCTGAGCTCCTCGTAACTTTCAACATTACCCAAATCAACTTTAACCAGATGAAGCCGTGCTTTAAAATTTTCAAATTTTGCCTCATCAAATTGCCCTTGAGCTAAAAACTCTTTTAGTTTTGTTTTGACCAGTTCAAGATGCTCTTCTTGGGTCATATTGGCACGGGTGGTTGAAAAAATACGGCTGTGCTCGTTAATATGTCCGTCATTACAAAGATGATACAACGCAGGCATGAGCTTTCGAAAGGCTAAATCACCATGCCCTCCGAAAATAATAACGTCGCATAAATTGGATATTCCACTCATAAAGACTCTTTAAAATTTTGATTTTTACCATTGTAGCAAGTTGTATTTGTATTGATTGATTAAACTATAATCACTACTGCAATAAATATAAATGACATAATAACGCAAGAGGGCTAAAGAGTGTTTTTTAAATGCGTGATTTTCTATAAACAATCTATAAAAAAAATGCTATGATTTAGCTCTAGTAATTGTAGAATAATAGATGATTGTGTAGTTAAAACCGTTTCAAAAAGGAGATCAATGAAAGCTGTTGTTATGGCAGGCGGATTTGGAACACGAATACAGCCCCTGACGAATTCTGTCCCAAAGCCCATGTTACCGATAATGAACCGTCCGATGATGGAACATACGATTGTAAGCCTACGAGATTTAGGCATTAAAGAATTTATTGTATTACTCTATTTTAAGCCCGATGTCATCAAAGATTATTTCCAAGATGGAAGTGCCTGGGGAATCAACATCACCTACGTTGTCCCTGATGATGATTATGGGACAGCAGGTGCGGTTAAAAAAGCGCAGGACTACATTGGTAATGAAAACTTCATCATTATTAGCGGTGATTTGGTAACCGATTTTGATTTTCAGCAGATTTTTGACTATCACAAATCAAAAAATTCTAAATTAACCATAACGTTGACCTCGGTTGAAAATCCGCTCGAGTTTGGGGTGGTCATTGCCAATGAAGAGGGGAAAATCGAAAAATTCCTCGAAAAACCGAGCTGGGGAGAAGTGTTTAGCGACACCATCAATACCGGTATTTATATCATCGAGCCTGAGATTCTTGATTACATTCCTAAAAATGAGAATTTTGATTTTGCCAAAGATCTTTTCCCTCTTTTGATGCGTCAGGGAATCGATTTAATGGCAGGCTATGCCCAAGGATACTGGCGTGATGTCGGCAATCCAGAGAGTTATCGGGATGTGTATGAAGACATACTTGCCGGTAAAATCAAACTCAACATTGGGGGAGAGGCCATTAAATATCCTGATGGTGTTCTCATTTGTGAAGAGGACAACACTCTCGATGAGAGTGTTGAAGTCATCGGAATCGTTGTAATCGGTAAAAATGTAACGGTTAAACGCGGTTCGAAGCTCAGCAATGTTGTGATAGGAAATAATGTTGTTATCGGCTCTTCTTCGAAGATTGCCAATACCGTCATTTGGAATGATGTTGAAATCGGAAAAAATGCCAAACTAGACGGGTGCGTTATTTGTGACGGGAACAGTATCGGAAAAAATGTTACCGCTAAGTCGGGACTAATCTTAGCCGAGGGATGCGAAATCGGTGAGCTCGTCACCATCGAAAAAGATGTCACCATTTGGCCGTATAAAATGATTGAAGATGCTTCCATCGTTAGCCGCAGTGTCATTCTGGGAAGTAAATATAAAAATTCTATTTTTGAAAACGGAATGGTTATCGGAAAATCAAATGTGGAACTTTCATGCGAAATGGCGACGAAGATAGCAGAATCTTTTGGTGCGCAGTTGCCTGTGGGCTCGACGGTGCTAGTATCACGTCACTACGATAAAAGCTCACGTATGCTGAAGCGGGCATTTTTAGGCGGTCTGCTCTCTTCGGGAGTCGATGTTGTCGATTATAATGCTATCCCCTCAGCCGTTATGCGTTGCAGTCTCTCCTTTCATGAGCACTATACGGCAGGGGTTCATTTTCATCAAAAAATTGATGATCCCACCAGTACTGTCATTACTTTTTACAACCATGAAGCACTTCGTATCAACAATGATGTGGCAAAAAAGGTAGAAAAAGCATTTTTCAAAGAAACTTTTCGTCGAGTCGATTATTCCCAAATCGGACAGATCCACGAACTCGATCACAAGCGTGAATATGCCGAATACAAAAAAGGGATAGAGACTGTTTTGCAATCGCATCGGTTTAAATGTCTTGATTGTCGTATTGCCGTCGATTTGACGCACGGTTTGGCGGCTGAGGTTTTCCCTGATATTTTGAACGATCTTGGGGTTGAACACATTATGTTCAATGCTTATAGCGACGAACAGCGTCTCTCGAACATTAATACATTGGTGAAACGCTCGTATGAGGATATGGGGGCGGTGATTAAAGCTCTCAAACTTGATGGAGGATTTATACTCTACCCTCATGGTCAGCGGTTGGATATTGTGTGCGATGAGGGGCTTCCTCTTTCCAAGCAAAGCGCCTTGTATGTTGTCATGAGTCTTTTGAACATGGAGGCCAAAGCCAGCGGGGTTAAAAAGCGAGTCTTTTTACCAACCTGGGCCGCGGACATTGTCTATTTTGATCATCTCGAGATTGAGCGGGGTCAATACGCGAATTTCAAAGCCTCTAAGATGAAAAGCTATGACTTGGTCGCTACAGGGGAGGGGAACTTTACCTTTACCGAATTTGCGACGCACAGAGATTCGATGTATGCGACGTTGAAAATTTTGGAGATGATGGTTTCTCACAGTGTGAAACTTTCTGAAATTATTGACTCACTTCCTCATTTTTTCTATACAACGATTCAGCTTCCATGTACTCAGTCCCTGAAGGGAAAAATGATGCGCAAATTTTTGGAAGATGCCAAAGATAAAGAATCTTCAACACTCGATGGGGTGAAAATCTGGCTGGACAAAGATGATTGGGTATTAATGATTCCGGATCAATACAGCGATTATCTCAATCTGACGATCCAAGCAACAGACGATCAAAAAGGGGAGATGTATACCAAACGCTACACGGAAAAAATACAGGAGTGGTCGAAGCCTTGATGAATGATCGAAGCCTTAGCCTTTCGTTTTTTTGGCACATGCATCAGCCTGATTACAGGGGCAGTGATGGTGTGATGAGTATGCCATGGGTGTTTTTACACGCTATTAAAGATTATTATGAGATGCCGTGGCTTATGAGTCAGCATCCGGGGCTCAAAGCCACGTTCAACCTCAGTGCATCATTAATCGAACAGCTCAAACTCTACACACAGCCGCTGAAATACGATTATTTTCTTTCTCTGTGGGTACAGCATCCCTCAAAGCTTAGCCAATCGCAACAAGAGTGGCTCATTAAACTGTGTACTGCGATGCAGTATGACACTATGGTTCACCCCATAGCACGTTATTGTGAGCTCTATGAGCAGACACTTTTTAGTGATGATGAGCTGATCGATTTGGAAGTGGTATTTTTGCTCGCATGGTGCGGAAATACTCTTCGTCTTCATAATGATTTGGTCAAAGCGTTGTTTATAAAACAGCGAGGGTACACTCATGAGGACAAAACGGCGTTACTGGAAACGTTATCCCTTTTTGTTTCGGAGATACTTCCTTTTTACGGAAGACTGCAAAAAGAGGGAACCATATCGGTTTCGACTACTCCTTATTTTCACCCGATACTTCCTTTATTAATCGACATGGAAAATGGACAGCGTGCCAATCCCGCAACAGAGTTACCAGAGGGTGCATATTCACTGCGTGATGATGCGATTGAACATGTAGAGCGCTCCATCAAGTTGTATGAAGCGACATTTGGAACCAAGCCCAGCGGTTTTTGGCCGGCGGAGGGAGCTGTTGATGAAAAAAGTCTTGCTATCTATAAAGAGCATGGAATTTCATGGATCGCGACCGACGAGGCGATACTTCATAAATCGCTCCACAACGATGCGTCATCTCTGCGTTATAAACCCTATCGTTATGAGGATGTGACCATCGCTTTTCGTGACCATGGTCTGAGTGATCTGATCGGATTTGAGTATCGTCATATGGAAGGAAAAAAGGCGAGCAGCCATTTTATGGATGAACTGCATCGTATCGCGTCACATGAAGAAAATCCGAATGTTTTTGTGATTGTTGACGGTGAGAATGCATGGGAGTTTTACCCGAATAACGGATGGGATTTCTTTACCTCTTTGTATAGCGCTTTGAGCACATCGACATGGTGTAAAACCGCAAGTATGGATGAGGTGTCGCAAAAAAATGAGAGTGAGGTGTTACAACACTTGGCTCCTGGCAGCTGGATACACGGGACCTTTGATACGTGGGTAGGACATCGTGAAAAAAATCGGGCATGGGAACTTATTTTTGAAACACGCCGTGAGGTAGAACGCTATGCCCAAACCCATGAAGTCACCGAAACGATATGGTATCATCTTCTGGCATCGCAGTGCAGTGACTGGTTTTGGTGGTACGGTGAAGATCACGTGACGGAGTTTTCATCTGAGTTTGACACCTTGTTTCGAGACCATTTAATCGAGATCTATCGTTTGATGGAAAAAACAGTTCCCTCTCATTTTAGGGAACCGATTAACTCTTTTAATGTCGTAAAACCTTCGTGGATCAAGCCTCGAAACAGTATTTCTCCACAGTTAGGTGGAGGGAAAAGAGGCTTTTTTGAATGGATCGGATGCGGCATGATCGATGAGACGCAGAGCTTTTCAACGATGGACAGGTTACGTGGTCCTGTCGATACCATCTATTATGGATTGGACAATCAAACCGTTTATATCGCCCTGGAAGGCAAAAGCCCTTTCTCACTGTATACGTATATCGAGATGGTGATAGAAGAGACGGGAGAACGTCTGGTTTTAAAACCAGACGTAGTTGATCACCGTTTGGAATTTTCACTTGCACGAGCTCATTTTGGAAGCAACACCGTTGTCCACCTTCGTTGGATACTCATGGAAGAAAACCAAGCCCTTCAAACCCTGCCGGGTAATGGAACGCTTTTATTGGAATTGAATAATTATTTTACAACCGACTGGTTTATATAGGAGAGAGAATGAAAACATCATTACTATTGGGTATCCACATGCACCAGCCGGTGGACAATCTCGAGTGGGTAATCGAACTGGGGATAAAAACCTGCTACGAACCTTTTTTCGAGGTGATGAGCCGCTATCCTGATTTTAAATTCTCCGTTCATTGCAGCGGATGGCTGATGGAGCGGATCGAGGAGTTACGACCGTCACTCTATCAAAAAATCGTTTCCTTGGCAAAAAGCGGAAGCATCGAGTTTTTTAGTGCAGGGTATTATGAACCGATTTTGAGCGTTATTCCCTCCCCTGACCGAGTAGGGCAAATCCAACGCCTCAACGATTCGATACACACCCGTTTTGGTCAAACACCCAAAGGTTTATGGCTGACCGAACGGGTTTGGGAATCCTCACTGATCCCCGATCTTGATCGTGCGGGGATAAAATATACCGTGATGGACGATTACCATTTTCAGTGCGCTGGTTTTGATGCTACGGGGTTAGATGGCTACTACATGAGTGAAGAGGGCGGAACGCCTATGGGACTGTTTCCGATCAGTCAAAAACTTCGATACGCCATTCCGTTTTTGAATGTAGAGAGTGCGATTAAAGCGATAAAATCTTACAACCGCGAAGAAGATTCAGCCGCGATTATCTTTGATGATGCCGAAAAATTCGGGATGTGGCCGGGTACGCATGAATGGGTGTATGAAAAAGGGTGGTTGGAATCGTTTGTTCAAGCCGTCTTAGCCGATGAGTCGATTCAGACACGTCATTTCTGTGAGTATTTTGATGCCCATCGTCCGCGTGGGATTGCCTATTTGCCGAATGTCTCGTATTACGAGATGGGGGAATGGAGTCTAAGGGCGGATGATGCTCTGCATCTTGAAGCGCTCAAAGAAGAAATGGGATTACAGCGATATGAAGAGTATGGCGTGAAGTTTCTCAAAGGGGGAATTTGGAAGAATTTCTTCGTCAAATACCCGGAATCCAATCGCTTGCACAAGCGGACGATGGAACTTTCCCGTGCCTTTCATGCGGGTGAAGGGGATTTTGAGACCGCTTTGTATAAAGCTCAAACGAATGATTCGCTCTGGCATGGTGTTTTTGGAGGACTGTATCTCCCAAATCTACGCGACAACGGCTATCGTTATTTGATTGAGTGCGAAAATATCCGTTATGGGAAAAAGAAAGCTCTGACTCGTGACTCCAACGAACTTGACGGACATGCAAAATACAAATCGGTGACGTCCAAGCTCATCTCCCGTTTTGATTCATCTTGCGGTGGACAGTTGGTAGAACTCGATTTGAGAGACTGCTGTTTTAACTATCAAAATACCCTGACACGTAGAAAAGAAGCGTATCACGCTAAATTGTTTGAAGCTCCAAAAGAAAAATCAGTACCGTTTGAAGAGGGGATCGATACGATCCATCATGCCAATGTTGCAGTTGACGATACGTTAAGAGATGCAATTATTTATGATTGGTATTTGAAAAACTCCTTTGTCGATCACATCAGTGATACTGGTTTTAATGCAGAGAATTTTCGTCACTGCAATTTTCGGGAATATGGAGATTTTGCTAATCAGCCTTTTGAATCTTCCCAAACTAAAAACAGTATTGCCTTTACCCGTGATGGGGGAATCTACAACGACGAAAAAGCCAATGCTGGGTTGGAGAAAAATTTCACCTTTGCTTCCAGTGCAATCGAATTTTCTCTTCATCTAAAGAGTGATGCCAAAGGTGACTTTACCTATGTGATGGAACACAATTTTCACTTTGCAGATTATGAAAAGATTCGGATCAATGGTGTTGATTTAGCGCAGATAGGGACGATTGAAGAGACACAGATGATTGAGATGGAAGACCTGTATTTAAAGAAAAAAATCATCATCCGTACCGATAAGCCCTGTAAAGTACACTATTTTCAACTCCAAACGCTTTCTCAAAGCGAGCAGGGCTTTGATTTGAGTGTTCAGGGTGTAAGTTTAGCTTTGGTTTTTGCTTTTGATACGGTGTTGGATCTAAGCGGAAGTTTGGAGATTACCCGTGTCTGAAATCCGATACGATCGTTTGAACGATAACCATGTCCTCATCGCGCCAGAACGCCTGCACCGACCGGATATGACTCCTATAAGAGAGGATACACAGCTTGTACCATGCCCTTTTTGTGAGGGAAATGAAGCCATGACTCCCAAAGAGATCTTTGCAATGCGTCACGATGATTCGTGGGCAAATCAAAAAGGGTGGAATACTCGCGTTGTCCCCAATCTCTATAAAGCCGTCGCGATCGAAGCTCCCCATCAGCATAATTTCGGGACGTTTGAGTCGTGGGAAGGTTTTGGGGCGCATGAAGTGATCATCGATACGCCGCAACATCATGTTTCGATGAGCCAGTGGAGTCATGAGGAGAGCGTTGCATGGCTCAAAACCCTCAGAGCACGAGTGGAAGACCTTAGACGAGATCATCGTCTTGCTTCTATTTCTCTCTTTAAAAATGAAGGATACGATGCAGGTTCGACCATGAGTCATTGCCATACCCAACTCATAGCTCTTCCTATGATCCCCAAAGCACAGCGTGACGTGTATCAGCGAAGCCGTGAATATTTCGAAACTCATCATCATCCCTTGATGGAATCGATCGTACGTGATGAAGAGGACGCTGAGGTTCGAATCATCGAGCGAGTAGGCGAATTTAGTGCATTTTGTCCTTATGCCAGCAATTATCCCTTTGAAGTGATGATCGCTTCGTCGCAGAGGATGGAATCAATCGACGCGCTTACCAACGAGAGAATCGAAGCCCTCTCCACTTTACTTTTGTCGGTGATGCAGCGTTTGAATACTCAACTGGACAACATGGCGTTTAATTTATGGGTATCGACACCTCCGTTGCACGAAGACAGAGAGCGAAGCAATCTGTATCCATTTTACATTCGCATCCTTCCGCGACTTTATCGCTTTGGCGGATTTGAGACGAATACCGACATGATGATTAATCCGATGGAACCTGAATTGGCGGCTAAAGTTTTGCGAGGGGAAAATTATGTCTAAAAAAGTGCTGTTCGCTGCGAGTGAAGTCTATCCTTTTGCTAAAACAGGCGGTTTAGCAGATGTGGCACATGCTTTACCTCGTGCGCTTAATGCGTATGATATTGAGGTCATTATGCCTCTGTATCAATCGGTTGATCGGGTTAAATACAACATTGTCTCAGAAAATTGCTTTTTTGACGTATCAATGGGAGAGACACACTATCGAATTGAGACGTACGGATGTACACATGAGGGGGTAAAATATCGTTTTGTGTACCATCCAATGCTGTGCGACAGAGAGTTTCTCTACGGTACACCGGAAGCCGGATATGAGGATAATGCGTTACGCTTTGGACTTTTCAGCCATACGATCTACACATTGCTAAGAGAGGATCACTATGACATTGTCCATCTTAACGACTGGCAGTGTGCATTGACGGCATTGCTTATGCACGATGATCCAGCTATCTCCACTAAATCTCTTTACACGATTCATAACTTAGCCTATCAGGGTGTTTTTGATCCTATGTTTATGGGTGATTTAGGGATTGAAACGTCGCGTTTTACGATGAATGAGATCGAGTTTTATGGACAAATCAACTTGATGAAAGCGGGAATTGCTTACGCAGATTGCATTACCACTGTGAGCCCAACGTATGCAAAAGAGATTATGACTCCTGAATTTGGATGCGGACTAGAGGGCTTTTTACAGCTTCATCGCGCAAAGCTTTCAGGGATTATCAATGGAATCGATCATGAGCATTTTTCACCTACACACGATACCGCATTAACTGCTTTTTATAACGAGCCAAAGGGCAAAAAAATCAATAAAAATACTCTGCTAAAAGAGTTGGGACTAAAAGGGACATCCAAACCTCTTTTTGCTTTTATCGGTCGTTTTGTCAGTCAAAAAGGGATGGATCTCCTCATCGAAACCCTTCCGAAGATGGCAGAGTTAGAGTGCACTATTGCTCTTTTAGGTGAAGGTGAAGAGGGATATTATGATCGTCTACGGAAATTAGAACAGTATTATCCCAATCTTCATTTGACCTACGGATACGATGAGTCGTTTTCCCATCGATTGTACGCTGCGGCAGATTTTTTATTGATGCCCTCACTGTTTGAACCCTGCGGTCTCAATCAAATGATCGCATTTAACTACGGGGCAGTTCCTCTTGTCCATCGTGTGGGCGGATTGGCGGATACCGTTAAAAAATTTGAATCGTTTGATCCTAAAAGCCGTGAAGGGTATGGAGTCGTTTTTAATACGCCAACTCCTCGATCACTTTTGTTGGCAGTGCGAAAAGGACTCGATTTGTATGCCGATAAAAAGCGTTTTGAACAGCTTGTAGCTCATAATATGCAGTGTGATTTTTCATGGTCTGAAAGTGCAAAAGCGTATGCTGCACTCTATGAAAGCCTCATAAAAGAAGGAAAAAAATGTCTAAACTGAATATTCTTATCGCTGCCTCAGAGATTGTCCCTTTTGCGAAGACAGGCGGTTTAGCCGATGTCGCCGGAGCTCTTCCTAAAGCACTTCGAGCACTTGGGCATGATGTACGTTTAGTCATGCCTCGCTACTATCTCGTTGATCGTGAGAAATACGGTTTAAAACGGATGGAAGGCTCTCTTGGAGTTCCGATGGGAGTGATGGGAGAGTTGTGGGCAGGAGTCTATGAAGGACTTTTACCGCAAACTGATATCCCCGTGTATTTCATCGACTATGAAGAGTATTTTGGTCGCAGTGATTTGTATGATACAAATGGAGAAGGGTTCGCAGACAACGATAATCGATTTATCTTCTTTTCACGCGCTGTGATGCAATTGTCAAAGAAACTTCATTTTCATCCCGACGTGATTCATGCCAATGATTGGCATACAGCGGCAATTCCTGTGATGCTGAACACGTTGTATAAGCATGATAGAGATTTTGCTCACACAGGAACGCTGCTTACCATCCATAATCTCCAGCATCAAGGGAAGTTTTACAAAGGGGTGATGGACGTACTCGCCATTGGCTGGGAACATTTTTACGATCTTGAAGACAACGGCAGCGTTAACCTTCTCAAAGGAGGAATCATCCACGTCGATGCAGTCAGTACGGTAAGCCGTAAATATGCTCAAGAGATCTGTACAGAGGAATTTGGATGGGGCTTAGAGGGACTCATCGGTAAGTATTCTTACAAATTACACGGGATACTAAACGGAGTCGATTACGACGAATGGAGCCCTGCAATCGATCCGTTTATCCCTAAACATTTTGATGTCGAGGATATGAGCGGTAAAGTTTTGTGCAAACGTGCTTTGCAAGAGACATTTCATCTTCCCCAAAGACCCGAAGTTCCCCTTATAGGTCTCGTTGGGCGTTTAGCCGAACAAAAAGGGATTGCTTTGCTTTCATCCTCGATCCATAAACTGTTGGAAATGGACATTCAAATCGTCATGCTGGGTGCGGGAGAAAAATGGGCAGAATCCTTTTTTAGCCACATCGCAGCAATCTATCCGGATAAATTCAGCTGTTTCATCGGCTATCGGAACGATCTCGCTCATCAAATCGAAGCGGCATCCGATTTGTTTTTGATGCCCTCACTCTTTGAGCCGTGCGGCTTGAATCAAATTTACTCTCTTCGCTATGGAACGCTCCCCATCGTTCGGGCAACGGGCGGACTGGACGATACGATTGAAAACTACCAAAATGACTCATCCAACGGTACAGGGTTCAAATTTTACGACGCTACGACTGACGCGCTTATCAATACCGTTGGATGGGCAGTTCATACATGGTACAATGACCCCAACGGATTTAGGCAGATGCAACACAATGCAATGAGCCGACGGTTTGACTGGGACGTTGCAGGACGCGAGTATGAAGCCCTTTATTACACCATCAAAGAGGGGAGAAAAGGATGAATCATCTGATACGCTATGATGTTTCGCGTTTAAGCGAGATGGACATTTATCTCTTCAAGCAAGGAACTCATACCAAGCTCTACGATAAATTAGGCTCCCATGCGATGGTGCATGAGGGAAAATCAGGGGTCTATTTCGCCGTATGGGCACCCAATGCAGCGAGTGTCAGTGTGAGGGGTGATTTTAACGACTACGATACACTCACCCATCCTCTCGTCTTACGCCCTGATGAATCAGGGATTTGGGAAGGGTTTATTGAGGGAGTAGAGCAGGGGATTACTTACAAATATCACATCGTCTCGCAGTTTCATAACATCATCCATGATAAAAGTGACCCATTTGGATTCTTTGCTGAATTACCGCCAAAATCGGCTTCAAGAGTGTGGAGCTTAGAAGATTACGGGTGGGACGATACTAAATGGATGCAAAACCGTCATGCCAACAATGCCCATGATGCCCCCATCAGCGTCTATGAGATGCACGTTGGGTCATGGAGACGAAACGTAGAAGAGGGAGACCGATTTTTAACCTACCGTGAGCTTGCCGTTGAACTGGTTGCGTATCTGATTGAGATGAACTACACCCATGTCGAGTTTATGCCTCTCACCGAATATCCATTTTTCGGTTCATGGGGATATCAGGTTGTGGGCTATTTTGCCGCAACGTCCCGTTTTGGGACACCGCAAGATTTGATGTACCTTATCAGTACTCTTCATGAAAACGGTATCGGGGTGATTATGGACTGGGTACCGTCGCATTTTGCGGTCGATATGCACGGACTTATCAACTTTGATGGAACCGCACTGTATGAGCATGACGATCCGCGTCAGGGGTACCATCCAGAGTGGGGTAGCATTATTTTCAACTACGGGCGCAACGAAGTTCAGTCGTTTCTCATCAGCTCAGCGATGTTTTGGGTAGACAAATACCACATAGACGGTATTCGCGTCGATGCAGTCGCGTCGATGCTGTATCTCAACTATGCCCGAAAAGAGGGAGAGTGGATCCCCAACAAAGACGGCGGAGATATCAATCTTGAAGCGGTAGAATTTTTGAAAAAACTCAACACCAGTCTTTATGGAGAATTTTCCGATATCTTGATGATTGCCGAAGAATCGACGGCGTATCCAATGGTAACCCGTCCAGTCGATGTCGGCGGTTTAGGGTTTGGGTTTAAATGGAACATGGGATGGATGCACGATTCGCTCAAATACATGAGTTTTGATCCGATTCACCGACAGCACCACCATGCACAGCTGACTTTTAGTATGTGGTATGGTTTTGATGAGAATTTCATGCTTCCTCTGAGTCACGATGAGGTCGTCCACATGAAAGGTTCCCTGATCAACAAAATGCCGGGAGACACCAACCAGAAATTTGCTCATTTACGCTCGTTGTATGGGTATATGATGGCGCATCCAGGTAAAAAGCTCCTCTTTATGGGGGGTGAAATTGCCCAATATTCGGAATGGAATTTTGAGCGCTCTTTGGACTGGCATATCTTGGAAAATCCACTGCACGCAGGCTTAAAAAAAATGGTCTCTGATTTGAATCATATCTACACGAACGAACCAGCTTTACATCAGTTGGATGAAAAGCGTGAAGGATTTGAGTGGATTGATGATCAAGATTTCAGTCATAACTGCATCAGTTTTGTCCGAAAAAGCATAAACCCTTCGGAAAAGATCTATGTGGTGTGCAACTTTGCCGATGCAACACGAGAAAATTATAAAATGGGTGTTTTGGATGCCGGTGAGTATGTCGAGATTTTTAACTCCCAATCTTCTGCCTACGAAGGGTGGAATATTGGGAATAGTATACCTATTGAGGCGGTTTCAGAATCTACACACTCACGAGAGTTTACAATTACACTAACACTTCCCCCTCTAGGGGTACTTTATATCAAACATATATCGCAGGAGAAACTATGATTTTTAAACACAATTTCGATGAGAACCAAACCCCTATCCAAGAAGCTGCTTTTGCGAGTGTCCGTGAAGAATGCGATAGCCAAACGGTTGGTTATTATGCATTGCCCTCAGATACTGACGGATTGATTGAGCGCCTTGAGGATTTTAAACAAAAAAACTCTATTTTTGCATCCGGAAAGATTCGGGATATTGCGATTGTCGGAATCGGCGGTTCTTCATTGGGGACAAAAGGGATCGACTCTTTGTTAAAATCAAAAGCAACCAACCTTCGAACGTTGCATTTTTTCGAGAACACCGATCCGATCATTATTTCAGAGACATTGAGCAAGCTCACAAAAGAAAATACCCTCTTTATCATCATCTCAAAATCGGGAACAACGATAGAGACCATCTCTATTTTTAAAACGATTATTTCCCATTTTGGTTTGGAGATAGAGGGCAGTGATAAAGAACGAATCCTTATCATTACCGATCAGGGTTCGGCATTGTCCAAATTCGGTAATCACTATGACCTTGCGCAGTTTTCGATTCCTCAGAACGTTGGAGGAAGATTTTCAGTTTTAAGTGCAGTGGGAATCGTTCCATTGACATTGGCAGGATACGATACCAAAGCATTGCTTGAGGGAGCAGAAAGTTTCTTGCAGCGCTTCTTTGAGCGTAAAGAGGATCATCTTTTGACAAAAGCTTCGTATCTTTACCTCAACAGCCACGAAAAAACGATTAATGTCATTTTTGCCTATGCCAATGAACTGGAAAATCTGTGTAAATGGTATGTTCAGCTATGGGGAGAGTCTTTGGGTAAAATCGACTCATCGGGCAAGAGTGTCGGGTTAACGCCTGCTTCGTTGATAGGTTCAGTCGATCAGCACTCTTTTTTGCAGCTGCTCATCGAGGGACCCAAAGATAAAACGGTCACTTTCCTTACGATTGAGGATTTTGAAATGCCTCTCGTTATCCCGAATATTTCTTTAAAATATCTAGAAATGACCGATTTTGTTAACACCAAAAACTTTAATACCCTCATAAATCTTCAATGCGATGCGACCAAAGAGAGTCTGGACATGAACGGTATCCCGACGGATCAGATTGTATTTCCTAAGCGTGATGAGGCAAATGTCGGTACACTTATCATGTATTATGAACTCTTAACGTCTTTAGTCGGTGCGATGATGCACATTCATACTTACGATCAGCCGGGAGTTGAACTGGGCAAGCAGATTTTGTATAAAAAATTTGAAAGCTGAGTTGAAATGATTTTACACGATTACGAATTTGACTCGAAATACGCGACAAGCGTTGCATATTTTTCGATGGAATTTGCCATTCATCAGGCATTGAAAGTTTACTCCGGTGGTTTAGGATTTTTGTCAGGTTCCCATATGAGAAGCGCTTACGATCTGCGACAAAATGTAGTGGGAGTCGGTATCTTATGGAGCTTTGGCTATTACGATCAATTACGTACGGAAAAGCGTTATTTAAAAGCGGAATTTATCCGTAAGCATTATTATTTTCTCGAAGATTTGGGCGTTCAGGCGACGGTCACTATTCACTCTCAAGAAGTTCATATTAAAGCTTTTTACCTTCCACCCAATGTGTTTGGTTCTGCCCCTCTTATTTTGCTTTCAACGGATATTCCTGAAAACGATTTTTTAGCGCGAACTATCACCCATAAACTTTATGATAGCAATGAAGAGACTCGTATTTCTCAAGAAATAGTATTGGGAATTGGCGGTGTAAAAGTACTGGAAGCCTTAAAACAAAAAATTGATATTTATCATATGAACGAGGGTCATGCCCTTCCTCTGGCTTTCGAACTGTATGCAAAATATCAGGATATTGAAAAGGTCAAAGAGAAGGTTGTTTTTACAACCCATACCCCTGAAGATTCAGGAAATGAGCAGCATAGTATCTTTTTGCTCCATAAATTTGGATTCTTTAACGGTCTTGATTTAAACACCGTGCGGACGATTATGAAAATGGAAAATGATGAAACTTTTAATCTCACTGTCGGAGCCTTACGCTCATCGAAGATGACCAATGCCGTTTCCAAATTCCATGGTGCAGTAGCGAATCGGATGTGGGAACAGTGTGAAGGACGCTCTGAGATAACCTATATTACCAATGCTCAAAATCGTCGTTTTTGGACAGATAAAGGGATGCTATCTGCTCTTGATGAACATGAAGATTATGCATTGGTCGGTCGTAAAAAGCATTTGAAGCGTCTGTTGTTCAATGTTGTTGCCGATCAGACGGGTAAAATGTTTGACCCGGATATTTTGACTATTGTTTGGGCGCGACGCTTTGCCGAATACAAACGTCCGGGACTTCTAAAGCACGATCTAGAACGCTTTAAATGTCTTTTGGAACGCACTGAACAACCGATTCAAGTTATTTGGGCCGGTAAACCTTATCCATTCGATAATAATGCTATCAATGCGTTTAATGACTTGATTCACACCAGCCATTGCTTTAAAAATATGGCAGTACTTGTCGGATATGAACTTGAATTATCAGCGATGCTAAAAAAAGGTTCCGACTTATGGTTGAATACACCCAGAGTTTCGAGAGAAGCGAGCGGTACAAGCGGTATGACGGCAAGTATGAACGGATCAATCCATCTCTCAACCGACGATGGATGGCATCCTGAATTTGCTAAAAATGGCTCCAACTCATTCACAATTCCTCCGATTGACCACACGACACCGATCGAGGTTCAAGACTATGAAGACAATAAAAATCTAATGGATATGCTTGAAAATGAGATCATTCCAATGTATTACGATAAACCTGAGCATTGGACACAGATTATGAAAAGTGCTATGTCGGATGTTATTCCAGCATTTGACTCAGGACGTATGGCACATGAATATTATTTCAAAATGTACAATTACAATACGTAATTACTGGAGTGCATGTAAATTATATTTTTATGAAACTTTGTTACTAATATTCTAAAAATAGGATAAAAATACCTTTAATAGATAAAAATTGTCATCTTTACTATTATAAAGTTTTATGATAGAACAGTCGATTGATTAAAGGTTGAATCCATGTATTTGACGAATAAAATGACGATACTTAAACGAACTATTATTTGGCTAAGTTCAATCGCAATTTTTACATTTATTATTCTGTTGTTTATCGGATGGGAGGTACGTGAAACGATTCGTCATAATGGTCTGAACCGCATTCATAACATTCTTAATCATAAAATTGAAGCCATAGATAACTATGTTCAGCAACGTTATGTCTCTTTAACAAATATAACTGAACTTTTTTATTTTGCTTCACGCCATCATACTATTTTTAAAAGAGATTTTTGGAATCATTCCCCTGAAAGCTTGCAGAATAAATTAGCGTTTATTACTACGAAAAATGATTTTTATGATATTTTTTTAATCTCGATAGATGGTGATGTTCTTTATAGTGTAAAACATGAAGATGATTTGCACACCAATCTTTTTACCGGTCGATATAGCCGTTCCAAGTTGGCAGAAGTCTTTAAAGATGCACTGAAAAATAAGACTCCTTACATATCTGATTTTTACTTTTATCAGCCAAGTCATGATTATGCTGCTTTTATTGCTCAGCCGATTCTCGATAATGGGAAAATTATCGGTGTAGTCGCGGTTCAAATCGATAATAAAGAGATTGAAGCTGTTGTCAATGATTCCAGTGAGCTTGGAAAAACAGGTGAAGTGATTAGCGCCGTCATAGAAAATGAAAAACTTATAAATATATTTGCCACGCGGCACACAAATTTTTTCCCGCATACTTTTTTAATGTTGCCTCAGGATAATCCAATCTATGAAGCTGTACGTGGCGGAAGCGGACGAAAATACATGGTTGACGAAACAGGGGAGAATTCGGTTGTTGCCTGGAGCTATCAAAAAGAGCTTCGTTGTGGAATGATGGTTAAAATAGACGAAAGTGAATTACTGTACGAATGGTACAAGCAAACAACATCGTTACTATTATTATTTTTCATTGGTGTCACGGTTGTCTTTGGCATGATTATTATTGCACTGCGCTCGTTTGCAAAACCGATTCAAGAGCTGAGCCATAATGCCTTATTGATTTCAAACGGTCACTATGATATTGAGATTAACAGCAGTGAATACGATCATGAGTGGCAATTGCTTACTCACGCATTTCAAAAAATGGCGATTGAAATCAAACAAAAAATGACACAATTATATGAGACCAATATTGCACTAAATACTCAAAAAAGTGAGCTTGAAGAGCTTAATCGTACATTAGAAACACGTATTGAAGATAAAACGCATAAGCTCCAAGAGTACATAAAAATTATTGACCAATATGTCATTACATCTCAAACTAATACAGATGGAATCATCATATATGCTTCGGAAGCATTTTGTCAAATTAGTGGCTATTCAAAAGAACAGTTACTTGAACAAAATCATCGTATTATTCGCCATCCTGACATGCCAGATGATTTTTTTAAAAATCTTTGGGAAACTATTAGCAATGGTAAAATATGGCATGGAGAGATTAAAAATCGTAAAGCTGATGGCAGTAATTATTGGGTTGATACTGTTATCTCACCTAATTTTGAAAATGGAAAAATTATTGGATATACAGCTATACGACATGATATTACATATCAAAAGCGTATCGAAGAACTAGCGATTACTGATCCTATGACTGATTTATATAATCGACGGCATTACATATTGACCATTCAAGAAGAGATGAACCGTGCTAAGCGACACAATCATACTATGGCATTGATGATGCTGGATGTTGACCATTTTAAACTGTACAATGACACGTATGGGCATCAAGCAGGAGATGATGTCTTGATACACATTGCCAAAATTTTAAAGCTGTATACTACCAGAAGCGGTGAATATGCTTTTAGACTGGGTGGCGAAGAGTTTGCGATAATAGTATCTGATATGAGTGATGATGAATATTTGTATTTAGGACATCGCATACGAAATGAAACCGAAGCATTAGCTATTTTACATAAAAATAATGATGCTTCGCAGTATGTTACCATCTCTATGGGAATTTTTGTATATCGACCTGAATCCATCATGACGCACGAACAACTTTATAAAGAGGCCGATGAGCAGCTTTATGTGTCAAAAGATCAGGGAAGAAATCAAGTAGTTATAAAAATAAGTTCATTGTAAAAGGGTTAAATATGAAAATTGTTATTTGTGGAATGAGTGGATTTGTCGGAAGTGCTTTACGTGAGTATTTATTGCAACGATCCGATACGGTTGTGGGCTTGAGTATTCGTGCCGATACCTCAGTTGAAAAAATTGTCAAAACGATTGAAAATGCAGATGTGGTCATTAATCTCTCAGGTGCCAATATCTTGGGGCGCTGGAGTGAGAGTTATAAAAATATATTACGTCAAAGTCGTTTGGAAAGTACCGATAAACTGGCAGCCGCTATTGTTGCATGCAGCAATCCTCCTTCTACCTTTATAAATGCATCTGCGGTAGGTATTTATGATGGAGACCATCAGCATACAGAAGCCTCTGAAGCCTTTGCCAATGATTTTTTGGCTACCTTGGTCATGGATTGGGAAAAGGCAGCAATGGCAGCAAAGAAAACGAGAGTATGCGTGATGCGATTTGGAGTAGTTTTGGGTAAAGATGGCGGTGCAATGCAAAAAATATTACCTCCTTTTAAAATGGGATTGGGGGGCAAAATGGGAGATGGAACGCAAATGGTTTCATGGATTCATTTAGACGATCTTGTTCGTGCTTGCGCTTTTTTAATTGACCATGCTAATTTGAACGGCGTCGTAAATTTCACGGCACCTCTTCCTCTTAGTAATGCGTCTCAAACCAAAATTATTGGAAAGGTATTGCATCGCCCAACTTTCTTTACGCTTCCGGCATGGCTTGTAAAACTAGCTTTTGGTGAAGGTTCATCGGTTATGCTTGACTCGAAAGAGGTATATCCGGAGAAACTTTTGAAGAATGGATTTGAATTTTTACATCCGTCATTTGAAGAGGCTTTGCGTCAGATTGTATTACGCGATTGATATAGGTCAATGGTTAAAGCGACTAAAAAGATTATAATCTTTTCTTTTAGGGAGAGAAACGATGATAACACCGGATTTTTTTAATGATGTTGCACCCATAGTAGTGCGTGATCCGCTCTCTGAGGTACTTGGAGCTGCGAGTAACGGTATAATTGACTATACGTATAGGGATGTGGTAAAACTGGCTGGCCATTCGTGTCCTACAGTAGCTGGTGCCTTTTTGATGGTGCAAGAGGGACTTAAATCACTGTATGGGGATAAAACGCCTGTACGTGGAGAGATTAAAGTCCTAATGAAGGGTACGCTTGGTGATGGAGTCGTAGGGGTTATTGCGAATGTTGCCTCTATGATTACAGGGGCAACCGATGTGGGTGGCTTTCATGGGCTAGCAGGAAAGTTTGATCGTCGACAGTTGCTTTTCTATGATGTTCAAATAGAAGGCGAGATGGCACTTGAGCGTGTTGATACGCTTGAGCGAGTAACCCTTAGTTACAATCCCTCTTTCGTTATGAGTGACCCACGTATGGGTGAGCTTCTTCCTCTTATTGCATCAGCGCGAGCCGATGCTTCCCAGCTAGAACTATTTGGCATATTATGGCAAGATCGTGTAAAGCAAATTTTGATAGAGTATAAAAACGATTCTCGACTGCTAAAGTGTATCGTAAAATAAGCAATTAGCGCATTCGAAGCGCTTCGATTGCTTTAATGATATTGGGTTCTTGAAATGGTTTAACGAGATAGCCGTTCACCCCTTTTTTAATCATACGAAGCACTTCATTTTTGCCACCCTCAGTCGTTGCCATAATGATTCTTGTTTTAATGTACGCAGGGTTGGAACGAACGGCATCAACAACTTGTTCCCCGTTCATGATGGGCATATTCCAATCGAGCATCATGAGATCTACGGATCTAGTCTTCATATGTTCAAGTGCTATCTCACCATTTTCTGCTTCTAAAAAAACGGTATTTGTCCCTAAAATTTTTGTTAAAACATTTCTTAAAAGTATGCGTACAATTTTGCTGTCATCTACCAATAAAACCGTCATTATAGCTCCCACAAAATTTTGATGTAATTCATTATGCCATTTTAGAAATTAAGCTAAAATTCTTAATTCTGGATAAGATAGTCTTCAAAATCAATCGTTTCAGTTTCGAGAACAGGATTAAGCGCGCGAACACTATACGGTTGAACACTCTCCCGTGTTCCCGTGATAAGAGGATGCCATTGCGGGAGTGGAAGATTATGATGGCGTAAACGGTAAGCACAGGTTTGCGGAAGCCACTCAAATTCAGAGGCTCTTTTGATAGAAAGAGCTGTACATTCTGGGACAATTTTTTGTCGGTTTGGATAATCACTGCATCCGAGAGCCTGGAGATCGTAACAGCGGCAAACGACACGTGTCATTAAAACAGGTGCGTCTTCGACATCTTCGTCTTGGAGTTTATGCAGACAGCATAGTCCGCAGCCATCACACAGTGCTTCCCATTCTTCATTCGTAAGTTCATTGAGTTGTTTGGTTTCCCAAAAAGGATTGGTATATTTTTTCATACTGAAAGTGTAGCATAATTTTTTAGGGCTCTTTATGGGTAATCGTATAGAGAAATTTAAATACTTCAGCAACGGCTACGTAAAGTTTATCGGGAATCTCACGATCGATTTCGACTTTACTGAGCAATTCGACGAGATCTTCATCTTGAGTGATGGGAAGATTATGCAGTTGTGCAATTTTTATGATGTTTTCAGCTGTATCCCCTTTACCTTTGGCAATAACTTTGGGCGCTCTATCGTTAATTTTGTCATAGCTAAGTGCAACTGCTTTCTTCATACGAGAGCCTCAAAGCCAAAATGGTTATCCGTTGCTTCGGGTGAATAAGCTGTTGTAGAAGGGGTAAGGAGGTCTTTGGTATCGTGCACGCGAATAATGCGTAAAGTGATTCCTGCCTCGATGAGCAGCGTCTTTAAAAGTTCAAGATGGGATTGAATCAGTGCTTTTAAGGAAGTTTTTTCGGTGTGTATTTGGATTTCAAGTTGATTTTCCTCATAAAGACCCATCATCAGGTCAATTTCACCGTATTCTTTCAAAATTAGATTGATCTCACAATAAAATTTTTTTCCTTTTTCTTTTTTAAAAGTAACACTTCCTTCCTGAAGCTGATCCCAGCTAAATGGAAAATAAAGCGAATTGGCAGAACTTAGATGTGAAAGAAGCTGATGATAGTCAATGTTCGTGGTAAGTTGATCGATGTGATTTTGGAGTGCTTCATTGTTAGGTAAATTCAATTTTTCTAGGTCAGATTTAAGGGCTAAAAGATTGGATTTGACATCTCGTCCCATACTTTGCTCTACCTCTTGGAGTGACGCATCTGCCAAGGAAGCAATTTTAGATTCCATAAAAACACCGGAATGTACGATTTTTTCTTTTAAAATAGGGACATTTATGGTCTGAATAGATTCTACAAAATTTTCGAGCTTAACGAGTTTTGGTGAGAGGGAAGGCTCCTCTTTTAATAACGTTAGAAGAGTTTTGAGATTATCGGTGAAATTCCCCATATTTTTAAATGAGGAATTGTTTTTGAGCATATCGAGGAGTATCGAATCGGATTTAGTGTTGGTGAGCGTATCATGAAAAAGTGATCCTAAAAACGATTTAAGATTGCTTTTTTCCTGTAAATTACTTAATTGTTCAGGAGAAGCTTGTTTGATGATTTCGGTGAGTACTTTGTTTTGACTAGGGAGCAAAAGAGAAAGTTTGGAGTGCGTGGTTGAAGTGATCATTGCTAGAAGTGCTTTAGGGGTAATTCGATTAAAAAAGTTGTTCCTTGCCCTATGTCAGAGTGAACGGTGAGTGTCCCTTTCATTTTTATGACAATTGCATTGACAATTGTAAGGCCTAAGCCTGCACCTTCATATTTACGAGCAAGAGAACTGTCGATTTGAGTGAGCTCATATATTTTTCCTTGACTCTCTCTATTGATGCCAATGCCGGTATCCGTTATTTGAGCCAATAGAATATTTTCTTCATGTTCAAAGGTGACATGTAAATCTACTTGGCCCCCTTTTTGGGTAAATTTAAAGGCATTATCGAGTATTTCTTTAAAAACTTGTTTTATCCTAACGGGATCACCAAAACCGGTCAAGGGCAGATTCGAGTCAACTTGAAAGAAAAAGTTTACCCCTTTTTCTTCTCCTTTAAGTTGACAGACTTTAGTGCAATCATGAAGTAATTCAAGAAGTTCAAACTCTTTTTCATTTAGTACAAAGGAATTATTTTGAATATTTTGCACATCAAGAATGGATTCAATCATTTGATGAAGATGATGAGCGCTTTCATCCATAACACTCAGCGCGCTTGTGAGTTTTGTATCGTCGTCATTCGCTCGTCGCATAAGTAAAGAGGTAAGACCAAGAATAGCATTGAGTGGAGTACGCATTTCATGGGAAATATTTCGAAAAAAATCATCTTTGTTTTTTTCAGCTTTTTTAGCGTTTTCAATCGATTCCATCATCCGTGTAATATCGTGTTCAATAGCAATATATTCGAAAATCTCACCTTCAGTATTAATGATAGGCTTAATCAGGGATTCTGCATAATAAAATGATCCATTTTTTGAACGGTTTTTAAAAACAGCTTTATAGCTTTTACCACTATTAATGGTATTCCATAATTTACTAAAGAAACTAGAACTCATCTCTCCGCTGTTGATAATACTGTGTTTTTGACCGATAAGCTCATGGCGCTCGTATCCTGTAACCTTACAAAAAGAATCGTTTACATAGGTGATAATACCTTGCGTATCCGTTTTACTTACAATGCCGCTTTCGTTGAGTGCATCATTGAACTCTTCCAGTGTTTTAAGACTGCTTTGAAGCCGTATCAAATGATCATTCTCGCGTTTTTTTAAGAGTTCATTGTGTTGGGTTAAATCACTGTGTTCCTCTTTTTTTAATTTTTCGAGATAAAGATGATTGGCAATATCAGCAATTATTTCTTGCAAAAGGCCAGTCTGGATAGGTTTAGTTAAAAATTTTGTTATTCCAAGATTAATGAGATCAATAAGATCGGATGAGTCTTTATGCGAAGAGATAATAATAATTTCTTGCAGAGGATTTATATCTAGAACACGTCGTGTAAGTTCACGACCATCCATATTTGGCATTTCCAAATCAGTGATAAGTATGTCATAAAATAAATCATATTTATCGTGGTAATCGAGAAAAAGTTTATATCCGTCTACTCCATCAATTGCCGTATCAACAGAATAAAAATAATCTTTGAGAATTTTGCTGGTAGCATGACGCATAACGGTAGAGTCTTCCACATATAAAACACGCAGATTCTTGGTACGATATAAAAGCTTTTTATCTATAGACTCATTCATTAGTGATTGCTTTGATCTTGTGGAGGAGGTCGAAGCTGACCTTCTTTAATCCCTTTTGAAATCTTTTCAAGAGTACGTTGAGCTTGCAATTGTGTATTGACACTGTTATCTTTAAGGGGAAGAACAAAAGCCAACAATATGAAAATCAGACTAAAAACCAATCCGCCAAGTCCCGCAAGAATTAGTTTGAGTTTATCATCATCCATGTACAGACTCCCATCAAATATGGGAATATTATAGCGAATTTTTAAGAGAGTTTTCCGTTAGCGACAAGTTGCGCAATAACTGCTTTATTTTTCATAATTTTATCATAGTATTTATGATTCACCATTCCTCCATTATAGCCGCTGACAGCATTAAAAGAGTTTCCACGTCTATTGTGTAGTAATACTACGTAATAGGTTGCAACTTTTGCAGATAAACGGGTATCACCTAAAAGTCGTGCTGCAAGTTGAATATCAGTAAGCTTATTAAGCCAGCTGAGAGTTCTAATATTTTGAGAAACGTGCCTAGCCGTTGATACACGAACTTGCATTGGCCCAAGGGAGGCTTTGGTAAATGATTTTTTATTGTGAAAATCACCTATCGTATTTTTACCTGCACTGCTTTCAGTAATACAAATAGCACTTACGGTATTTTCATAAGTTTGACCATGCTTGTCGGGAATAGTTTTGGCGACATCTCGAACAGTTTGTAAAACATGTAGTTGCTTTGGACTCATTTGGTGAATTGTATTATCGGCTAATGATGCGCATACAAAGAGAACTAGGAATGAAAGAATTTTCATTTTTTATACCTCCTTATTTCGGTAGTGAAATTTTAAGGTATTCATAAGCTTCCACTGCTGTTGTTGAACTTCTAAATGATTTAGTTAAGAAAAAGTAATGAAAATAGGTGATTGGTTCCTATGTATAGGGAAAGTTAATATTAAGATAACTTTAAATTATGGGTATGATGTGTTACAAAATGTTATTTATTCTCGCTTAACTTAAGTCAATATTTAATATTAAGCTATATTTAAGCTGAAAAAAGAAATTTGGAAGTTGATTAATCGTCAGTTGTGAGATAAACCCAGAACTCTTTATGAGACTTTCCTTGGTCAAGAAAGTAAAATTGTAGGATAGCAACACGATAGAGGGTAATTATCATCTTTGCAAAAGGTATTACAAGAGAGAGTGATAGCCACCACTGCTGCTCTTTTTCACCTTTTGAGAGAAGCATTTCTTCAATCCCGATGTTATTACTCAGATACACTCCAAATGCCATTGAAAAAATGAAATTTAAGATTACACCAAAAATAGCATAAGAGAAAAATTCGGGCGAAGAAAAATCAATCATTGGTAAACTTATTCTTTGTATGCAGCAATTGCATCTTCTAGGATTTTAGTTGCAGATGCTTTATCCTCAAATCCTTTTACTTTTACCCATTTATTTGGTTCTAGCATTTTATAGGTTTCAAAGAAATTTTTGATTTTTGCCAATGTATGTTTTGGAATATCTCCAAGATCTTGGATCGCATCAAAAGTAGGATCGATTTTTGAAGTTGGAACAGCAAGCAGTTTTTCGTCAATTCCACTTTCATCTTCCATGATTAAAACACCAACTAAACGGCAGTTTGTAACACATCCTTCAACCATAGGATATTCAGTAAGGATCAAAATATCAGCCGGATCACCGTCTTGGGAAAGTGTTTTATTTACAAAACCATAGTTTGCCGGATAGTACATCGCTGAGTGCATAACACGGTCAAGGACTAAAGCACCGCTCTCTTTTTCAACTTCATACTTAATGTTTGATCCACAAGCAATTTCAATAATTGCTTTAACTTTATCCGGGTTTTCGCCATATCCAATTTTACTAAGATCCATTTGCGTACCTCTTTATCATTATTTATTGGTGCGGATTGTAACAAAATTATCTTTGAGCTATATTGAAACGGTTCAGTAAATTAATTTTAATGAACTTTATACTAAAATCACACTAACGTGTTGCGTTGTCAAATATCAGTAGAGGAATCATAGACGTGGAATTACTAGATAGAGTAATGAAATTTTTTACGAAGTCGCAGCCTAAAAACCTCTTAGAGTTACAAGCATGTACGAATGAGTCGTTTCCTACTCATGAAGGTGCCAGAGTGGCTGCAATTGCTGCTGCACTGCATCATCATTCTTTAGAGAACGATGATGTTAGGGCAAGAGTTGCGGCTATCGCTGTAGCACTTCATCATCATGAGCTTGAAAATTCAGGTCAAAATAATGGTTTAGCTGGGCTTGCTTCCCTCGTTGCAGCAATCCATCATCATAATAAATCTTCTAAATAAGAAGTTTTCTGCCTTGAATGAGGCTAGCTTTAGTAACATTAGCGGTTAGAATAGCTAAAGGGATGAATTCCTTTGGTGTATAAATAAAACTAAAAGTAGGGATTATGGCAAAAAAATATATCGACATAATGGATACAACATTCCGTGACGGATTTCAATCCGTATTTGGCGGACGCGTACTGATGAATGATTTTTTTCCAGCAGTTGAAGCTGCGGCTCATGCAGGGATTACCCATTTCGAATTTGGAGGCGGAGCGCGCTTTCAAAGTCTTTTTTTCTATTTAAATGAAAATGCATTTGATATGATGGATCAGTTCCGTGCTATCGTAGGTCCGGATGCCAATCTTCAAACTCTTGCTCGTGGTGTTAATACCGTTATGCTTGATACGGGTAGCCGTGAGATGGTTGACTTGCATGCTAAGATGTTTAAAAAGCACGGTACGACAACAATTAGAAATTTTGATGCTCTTAATGATGTTGAAAATTTGAAATATTCTGGTGAGCGTATTGTTCATCATGGTCTAAAGCATGAAGTCGTTGTGACAATGATGGACCTTCCTCCAGGTTGTGAGGGTGCGCATGACGTTGCATTTTATGAAAAAACTCTTCGAGATATTTTGGACTCTGGAATCCCTTACAGTTCAATTTGTTTCAAAGATGCAAGTGGAACATCAAGTCCTCAAAAAGTCTATGAAACGATTCAAATGGCACGTAAGCTTGTTCCTGAAGGGACACATTTACGTCTTCATACACATGAAACTGCGGGTGTAAGTGTTGCATGTTATATGGCAGCGCTTGATGCAGGTATTGATGGTATTGATATGGCAGCTTCTCCTGTGAGTGGTGGTACATCTCAACCGGATATTCTGACAATGTTGCATGCGGTCAAGGGTAAGAACTTTGATTTGGGTGGTTTAGAGCTTGAAAAAATCTTACAGTACGAAGATGTATTGGGTGATTGTTTGAAAGACTATTTCATCCCGCCAGAAGCGACACAAGTTTCACCTTTGATTCCATTTTCTCCGATGCCGGGAGGTGCATTGACGGCGAATACTCAGATGATGCGTGATAACAATATGTTGGATCGTTACCCTGAAGTTATTCGTGCAATGCGTGAAGTGGTTGAAAAAGGGGGATACGGTACGTCGGTGACTCCTGTGTCTCAGTTTTATTTTCAGCAAGCACTTAACAATGCTCTTATGGGACCATGGAAAAAAATAGCTCCAGGTTATGGTAAGATGGTATTAGGTTATTTTGGTAAAACACCAACGGCTCCTGATGCAGAGATTATTCGTATAGCGGCCGAACAACTTAAGCTTGAGCCAACTACAGATAATGCAATTGACATCGCGGATCGTGATGAAAAGAAATCAATTGCTTATTGGACTACCCAGTTAACAAACGAAGGTCTTGAAGCCAGTGATGAAAATATTTTTATTGCTGCTTCATGTGATGTTAAAGGGATTGCATTCCTCAAAGGGGAAGCAACCGTAAACGTTCGAAAAAACAGCCTAAAAACGGCTGATGTAACTCAATCAATTCAATCAACACTAAAACAGGAGAATTTCACAATGGCAAATGGTACTTACACGGTAATCGTAGACGGACAACAATACAACGTGCAAATCGTAGACGGCAATGCAAACGTTCAATCAGTAGCAGTAGCAGCTCCAGTAGCGGTTGCAGCAGTGGCAGCACCAGTAGTTGCAGCGCCTGTTGCAAATGAAAACGCAATTCGTTCAGAGCTTCCAGGTTCTGTGTTTAAACTTTTAGCACAAGTGGGTGCACCAATCAATGCCGGTGACAAGATTATGATTCTCGAAGCGATGAAAATGGAAATCGATGTTTTAGCACCGCGTTCAGGTGTTTTGAGTGCAGTTATGGTACAAGTAAATGATAAAGTTGAAGCGGGTCAAGTTCTCGCAATCGTAGACTAAACTTATATCCTCGTTATTCCGTGCTCCGACACGGAATCCATAAACATTTTAAGTGTGTGGATACCGTATCAGGTACTGCATGACGAACTAAGCCAATAATACCTGCGCTGCAATTTCCATCTTACTGACAATCAACGGAATGATGTCATGACTCTTTGTTTTATCAATAAACCCGTCTGCCCCTAATCCTGCTGCTTCCCGTTTATTATTTTCACCTGTCATTGAACTGTTGACGATAATAGGAATGGATTTTGTCGCAGCATTCGCTTTCAAAAGGCGGACAACGGTAAAACCTGACATTTCCGGCATCTCAATATCCGTAATGATGGCAGGGATGGATGAAGGGTTAGGATGAGCATTGACAAAATCCATCAGTTCTTTACCATTGTTAAAAATTTGATAGGAAAGGTGAGCATTTGCAAAAACCTGACGTAAATGCCGTTGAGCAGTTTTAGAATCTTCGGCAATTAAAACGGTTCCGTTTCTCAGCTTGTCCGGAATCACAATATTGGCTAAGTTGTTGGGTGATTCTAAAACATTGACCATGGCTTGGGGAATGACATCTGCGAGCAGTTTTTCATAGTCAAGTACCAAGCACAAGCTTCCATCATCGAGTCTTGTATCGTTAATGACCAATCCGTCTTCTCCAAGACGATAGCTGTCGGGAGCGTGCATTTCATTCCAGTTTTTCTTGATAACACGGTAGGCAAACATGATTCGTATGCCAATAATAATTCCATTAAAATCACAGATTAAAAGATTAGAAAGTTTTTTCTTATCATTCGTCAGTTCTGAACCTAACCATTTTGGAAGATTAAGAATGGGGATTTGAAGACCGCGCAAGACGATGGTTCCTTCTAGCAAAGGATGAGATGAGGGAATAAGTGTTAATTGATGATGTTTAGCTTCTACAACTTCTCGTGTTTTAAAAACGTTAATGGCGTAATAAGCAGATGTTTCGGCAGCATCTACTTTAAAGATCAGAAGTTGTACTTCATTATTTTTTGCCAGATTTGTGGCTCCATCTACGTGTTCTAAAAGAGACATTATTAACCTCGAGAGTTTTATTGGTGTTAATCATATCCAAACTGAAGCTTTTTTTTACTAAAAATTAAAGCCATTGGACTGTAAAATAATACATTGGCATAGATAATAGTAAAAGGGGACGTTTTATGAGTAATACTACCGCTTGTCCACTCGATTGTTATGATGCGTGCCGTATTATTTTGGATGATAAAGGGAAGGTGAAAGGCGATAAGTCTCACCCTGTAACAAAAGGATATTTGTGTCCTCACTTAACTCATTTTGATGAAAATATAAGAATTAATACACCACGTTATCATGGAAAAACCATTACGATGGAAGAAGCATTCAGTAAATTATTAAATATTTTAGAGACAAGTTCTCCTGCAAAAACTCTTTTTTATCGAGGAAGCGGAAATATAGGATTAATGCAGCGGTCAATGGACCATTTTTTTGCTCGTATGGGAGCGGTAGGAACACGAGGATCGCTTTGTGATGGAGCAGGAGAAGCTGGTATCGTACTTGGGCGAGGTGTGAACCATCCGCTTTCAGCTGAAATGATCGATGCATCTGAGGTTGTCATAGTGTGGGGGAGAAATCCTCATATAACTCATTCTCATATACTGCCGTTTTTGAAAAATAAAAAGATTATTGTGATTGATCCTGTAAAAACGGTTTTAGCGCAAAGTGCAGATTTACATATACAAATCAAACCGCGTGGTGATTTGCATTTAGCTCTTCTCCTTTCCCGATTTTGTATTATTGAGGGATCGCAAGATAAAGAGTTTTTGGAAAGTTTTGGAAGTGATTATAAAGAATTTTATGAATTAACACAGAGTGTTCGAATAAAATCAACACTCGAAGCCATTGATGTAAGTCTAGGGCAAATTGGTGCTGTTTTAGAGCTTATTCGCGATAAAAAAACGGTAATTTTAGTTGGCTCAGGGGTGCAAAAATATCAAAATGGTGCAGATGTTATTCGAGCGATAGATGCATTTGGGGCAATACTTGGGTTGTTTGGAAAAAGAGGAAGCGGTGTCGGGTTCTTGGGCTCATCATTGTCAGGGATAGACTTGCCTTTTATTTCAATCCACAACACAGTTGCTAAACCAATAGTGAATTTTTCAACATATGAAACGATCTTTGTTCAAGGAGGAAACCCCCTTGCTCAAATGCCAAACTCTTCAAAAGTACAAAAAGAATTTGCAAATGCTGGCGTTAAAATTTATTTTGGTTTGTATGAAAACGAAACTTCATTGGCGTCAGATTTAGTCATCCCTGCAAAAACATTTTTAGAAAAAGAGGATATACGCGCTTCATATGGTGATTTTACGCTTCAAAATATGTCAAAGTTACGTGAAGGCGAGATCGGGATTTCTGAATACGTTCTTGCAAAATCTCTCTGCGATTATTTTAATCTCTCTATTCCCAGTGAAGAGGAATGCTTAAAGATACTGAGGGGACAAATGGAGCTAAGTAATGGAGTTAGTTACAAAATGAATCGTCCAGACATTCCTTATTCAGAAGGATTTGATACAGAGTCGGGAGAATTTGTCTTTATGGATGAAATTGATTTAAGTTTGAGTAATGAGGAAGGGCTATTTTTAATTACGCCAAAATCTTCACGGTCATTAAATTCACAATTTCACCGAGAAGCGGGACTTTTTTTACATCCGGAATGTGGATTTGAAGAGGGAACGACGGTTAAAGTAAGCAGTAAAGCGGGAGCAATTTCTCTTATTATCCATTATGATAGTAGACTTCGACATGATTGTGCATTAATTTATGCAGGAACGCCCAAAGTGAATGTTTTGACCCCAAGCTTATTGAGCTATGAGGGTGAAAATGCAGTATATCAAGAATTTAAAATAAAGGTAGAAAAAAATGACAACTAATTTTGAACAGTATGTACTTCCAACGTATGGTCGCCAGCCTATTAGTTTTGTAGAAGGTAAAAATGCGATTTTAATCGATACCGAAGGGAAAGAATACATTGATTTTGCAGCAGGAATCGCAGTATGCAGCGTAGGACACAGTAATAATCGCTTGACTAAAGCGATATGCGACCAAGTTTCTAAACTTATTCATGTCTCTAATTTGTATTACATCGAGCCGCAGGCTCTTTGTGCCAAAAAAATTGTGGAGCTCAGCGGATATAACATGAAATGTTTTTTCGGTAATAGCGGTGCAGAGGCAAACGAGGGCGCAATTAAAATTGCTCGTAAATTTGGAGAAGTTGACGGTGAGGCTAAGCGTTACAAAATCATCACACTCGAACACTCGTTTCATGGGCGAACGATTACTGCGCTCAAAGCAACGGGGCAAGAATCGATGCACAATTATTTTGGTCCTTTTCCTGATGGTTTTGTGTACGCTAAAAATATTGATGAGATTGAATCCCTCATTGATGAGCATACGGTTGCGGTCATGATTGAACTGGTACAAGGCGAGGGCGGAGTTCAACCTTTAGATTTGGCAAAAGTCCAAGCATTGGCAAAGATGCTTAAGCCCCGTAATATTTTGCTGATGGTGGATGAAGTTCAAACGGGTATTTACCGTACAGGTGAATTTTTAGCATCAAATCTTTATGGGATTGAACCGGATGTTATTACGCTGGCTAAAGGGCTAGGAGGCGGTGTTCCTATCGGTGTAGTGATGACTAATCGTTTGGATATTTTTGCTCCCGGTGATCATGGCTCGACGTTTGGAGGGAATTATCTCTCAACGGCTGCTGCGAATGAAGTACTTGATATTCTCGAAGAACTGAAAGTCAGTGGTGAACTTGATGAGACATTGATCTATTTTGAAACGGCATTGGAAGCGTTTGCTCAAAAACATCCTGCTATATTTCAAGGGCATGTAGGGTTTGGACTGATGCGTGGATTGCGTGTGGTAGATGCCGAAACATTGGGAAAAATTATCAATAGTGCACGTGAAAATGGAGTGATTGTGCTCAAAGCAGGGCGTAATACTCTCCGTTTCCTTCCTCCGCTTACGATTACTAAAGCAAATATTGATGAGGGATTTGTACGATTAGAGAAAGCGATGGGTGATTTATAAGTGCTTTTTAGTGGGTATATGAATGAGTGGCTGTATGGCGAAAACGGCTATTATGGAACCTATCGGCCTATTGGTAAAAAAGGGGACTTTTATACCGCAGTGAGTACCTCAAAGTTTTTTGGTGGAACCATTGCGAAGCACATTGTTGCCCGTATTGACGATGGATTTTTAGCTCCTGATTCTTTGATTTGTGAGATTGGTGCGCATCATGGCTATCTTCTTGCAGACATTATCGAATTTTTGTATACGTTGCGCCCTAAGTTGCTTGGGACTCTTCGTTTTGGAATTATTGAGCGGTTTAATGCACTCCAAGATCAGCAAAAAAGTTATTTTTTTGATTCTTTTGGAGATGTAATCACGTTAGAACATTATCATGATGTAAGTGAAATAAATGCTTCTAATGCTTTTTTTATAGCCAATGAGATATTTGACGCATTCGCGTGTGAACTTTTGTATAAAGATAAAATCGGCCGTTTGGAAGAGGGAAAAATAGTTTTTGATCAAGAATCTCCTGAAGTTCTAAAACATGCTGAAAAATATAAAAAAGATCGAGGGGAAATCGCGGTAGGATACGAAGAATTTGCAAAGTCAATGGTGCTGAGTATTCCAAAATTTGAGTTTATGAGTTTTGATTACGGTGAGTTGGAAGCGCGCAGTGATTTTTCAATCCGTGTTTATCAAGGGCACCAAGTGACACCGCTGTTTGATGAAGAATTAGTTTTAGACAATGTTTTTGGAACGACTGACATAACTTACGATGTGAATTTTTCGCATGTACGAGATGCTTTTGAAGCGCAAGGGATAAAGTGCGTTCAATTTTCAACGCAGTTAGTGGCATTGATTGAAATGGGTATTTTGGATTTGCTCTCAATGCTCAAAGAAAATGCCAGCGATGAGATCTATACTCAAGAACTCGAAAAAGTTAAAATTCTCATAACCCCATCATTAATGGGTGAGCGGTTTAAGATGATACGTTTTACGCAAGGATAAGAAATGAAGTTGCTTTTGTTAATGTTCATCTCTATTTTATCTTTATATGCAGGTGAATTACACGATGCCGTATATGAAGGAAATGTTGAAAAAGTCAAAAAATATTTGGCAATTTCCTCTAAAGTTGATGAACCAAATCAAGCAGGGCTAAGTGCTTTACATGTAGCGGTAAAACTCTCAGATATGAAGATGGCACGTTTTTTACTGAGTCGGGGTGCGGATATTAATTTTCAAGATAACCAAGGTAATACGCCGCTTATTTTAGCCGTCAAGAAAAAAAACTTGGAATTGACAACTTTTGTTGTGATGAACGGTGCAGATGTTAATTTGGCCAATAATGAGGGGATTACTCCACTGCATCAAGCGGCGTTTAGCGGAAACGATTTGGTGGTTGACTTTTTACTCAAGGCAAAAGCAGATCCGAAAGTTAAAAATAATGACGGTGCAACGCCGTATGATTTTGCAGTGGCAAAGAAAAATATGAATATTGTTCAAATGTTAAAATAAAGGATGAGGAAGTAGGATGCAAGTAAAAGTAAATGGTGAAATGCGAGAGATAAGCGAGAATTCAACTCTGTTTGATGTAATCCATTCTTTGGGCCTAGAAGAGCGAGTAATGGCTGCGGCAGTCAATATGCAGATTGTGAAAAAAGATGTCTGGAATAGTGTTGTATTGAACGATGGTGATGTAATTGAGTTGCTTGATTTCGTTGGGGGTGGGTGAAAAGCTTTTCGATAGTTTTTATCGAAGCATTTGAATAAATATATCTACCAAGCTTTCATCAAATTGTGTATGCATATCCCGCTTCATTAACAGCAGTGATTCAAAACTGGTATAGCTTTTTCGAAATGTTCGCTTCGTCGTTAGGGCATCAAAAGTATCACACATTCCGATGACACGAGCGGCCTTAGGAATCATTTTGCCTCGGAGCCCATCAGGATATCCTGAACCATCCAGTCTTTCATGATGATGCTTAACAGCTTTAAGTATCATTTGATTGGCAATCCCATTTTTTTCCAAAATATCGTAACCGATTTGTGAATGTTCTTTAACCAACTCAAATTCATTTTCTGCCAGAGATGAAGGTTTCTCCAAAATGATAGAATCAATCCGTATTTTACCAATATCATGTACTAAGCCTGCATAGGTTAAATCAAGTAATTCTTGTTGGCTCATCTTGAGCTTGTATCCGAGAATGACTGAAAAAAATGCAACGTTAGTACTGTGATGGTAGGTGGTGTATTCTTCAGGCATAAATTTCAGAATGGTAGGCATTACATTTATGTCAGTATTGAGAGTATCTACAATTTCACGTACACAGGCATACAAGGCTTCACGATGAAGATTTTCATCTCTTTTGTCAAATAAATATTGAGTTAAATCGGCAGTTGTTGAATAGACAAAAAAAAGTTTTCGTTTATAATCACTAATAAGTCCATTTTTTTCTGTAATTTTTAATGCTTCAGAAATTGGGTCTACTATTTTTTTAGAATGATTTAACACAGTGATACAGCTGTGGAGAGCAGTATAATCAGCGAGCGTATCTAAATCATGATTCTTTATATAGATTGATTCATGAGTCATCAATTTTTCCCTAAGATTTTGATCTAAAATCGTACCTGACTCGATAATGATCACAAAATCGTTATATCGCTTGATATAAACATCAAATGGAATCACCTTGTCTTTAATCAGCATATCTATATTGATAGAATTGTATTCGTGATTGATAATTATTTTAGCTATTTTTGCCATTAATTATTGTTTGTGCCTTTCTCTATTATAAGCTGACCTTACGCTGTGAAAAGAATTAACGCACATAATATACTTTTGATAGAGGATAAAATGCAGATTTAGAGTTATACATTTATTATAGCAAGAAACTCTTTTAATATTTTTATACGAGCAATTGTAAATCATTAAGATGAGATTATTATGATGTTTATTTATATGATGAACTGATTTTACGCAGTAAAAAGAATGATGACACTCATTTAACCGTAGATATTATTAAAATCGAAACCGTGTCAAGCACGGTATTACGAAATAAATTTGTTAGGTTGATTGAGTTTCGCATTAATCAGGTATTAAAACTTTGATACTCTTGCTTTTAGGATGAGGTATTTTTTGTAAAGAGCTTTATACAATATTAATTACTTTTCTTCATGTATTCAGCTACAAGGACGATTTGAGTACCGTTAATTTTACCTTCGATAAATTTAGCATCATCGGTCAGGTGGATATTTTTTACAATGGTTCCACGTTTAGCGGTAAATCCTGCTCCTTTAACTTCTAAATCTTTGATGAGAGTGACGGTATCACCTTGAAGAAGGATAGTTCCATTGCTATCACGGTGTACGACTGGTCCCTCTGCTGATTCATTTGCCACTTTTAATAGTCCAGCATCTGCCCAGGTTTTGATATCATCTTCAAAATACATCATATCAACGAGATCGGATTCACCCAGTGCCTTAAGCAGACGGTATGACATTACTTGAACTGCAGGTATTTCGCTCCACATGGTATCACTTAGAAAACGCCAATGATTAGCATCGAGTGTTTCAGGATTATTGATTTGAGTACGACATGTTTCACAAAGAGTAAGCGACTGATCATCGCTCCCATTTCCGATGTTTAAAAGTTCTAAATTTTCTGTTGATCCACAGAGTTCACATTGAGTGTTATTGCGCATATTGTTCCTTTTATTATTTAATATAAACGCCAAAGGAATTTATCCCTTTGGCTCCGCTAGCCGCTGAGGCACTAAAGCTTGTTTCTAAGAGGCAGAAAGTGCCACGACAGCAATTGCATAATCACCATCGTGAGTGATTGAGACAGAAGCATTTCTGATATTAAACGCCTTGTATACTCTTTGGCTTAAAGTAATTTGTGGCGCACCTTTTGGGGATTTTGAGAGAATTATATCGTGAAATCCACACTCATGTCCGATTCCACACCCAAGAGCTTTTGAGCATGCTTCTTTAGCAGCCCAAAATCCTGCAGCAGTGGAATGATTTTTGACGAGTAGAATCTCTTCACTGGATAAAAATTTGGATAATCCTTGCTCGCCGAAACGCTCCATTAGACGTTTCATGCGAGCAGTTTTAATAAGATCGATTCCTATCATGCGCCGTTATTGAACTACGAAATCAACGAAATAAACATTTTTAATTTTTCCATCTTTCACCCGTTTATTCAGCTCAGATACTATTTGCTCTTTGAGGGTCTCTTTACCTTTGACAGTAGAAATCTCTTCAAGCGATTTAGATGAGAGTATGCGGATAATAATATCGCGTAATACTGGTTTCTTCTTTTCGAGTTCTATGGCTAATTCTTCACCTTCGAGCTCAAGGTTCATTTCCACTTTTAAATAGCGTCTTCCACTTTCCGAAAGTAAGTTGACAGTGAAAAGATCCAGCGGAAACATGATTCCAACTTCCGTTGATGAGTCTCCATGGCTATCACCTGAGTCTGAATGCTCACTCTCAGCTGCAGCAGCTTCAGTAGCTTTTTCATCGCCGTGAGCAGAAGCTTCTTTTGTAGTTTTTGCTGCACCTGCTTCTTCATCATGGCTTCCCATCATCATAAAGGCGATAATTCCACCAATAATAATAATGAGAAAGAGTACTGAAATGATAATAATCAGGAGTAAGTTGCCCGATTTTTTCTTTTCACCGCCTTCTTGCAGGTCTTCTTCTTGATGCCCTTTGTCTTTTTCAGCCATCCGTTGCTCCTATGAAAGTAAATATTTTCTTTATTGTATCTTGAAACCTTTGAAATTTGTCCCGATTTGAGTAAACTTGTAAGAGCAAAGTGGGGTTTAGAGTATGATTGAGTCAATTTTTGGATTTATTGGGCGTCCTTTTTTAAATATTTTTGAGAGTCTTGAGCGTTTTGGTGTGTTTATTTTGTTTCAGGTTAGACTGTTTCGTCTTTATCCAAAAGTTTTTAAACGGCCAACAATTTTATTGACCCAAATAGATATTATTGGGCTTGGCTGTTTGGGTGTTGTTACGCTCACGGCATTATTTACGGGAATGGTGGAAGCTATTCAGCTGTACAGCGGATTTCATCAATTCGGTATTGAAAGTTTTATCGGGTACACGATCTTTCTCTCAATCACCAAAGAACTTGGACCTGTATTTGCCTCATTAATGCTTATTTCTCGTTCTATTAGTGCGATGGCTGCAGAGCTTGGGACGATGAAAGTGAGTGAGCAGATTGATGCGATTGATATCTTAGGCGTGGATTCAAAAGAGTATCTGTTGGTACCTAGAATTGTTGCGACCGTAATTTCTCTTCCGTTGCTCGTTATATGGTTTGATTTTATTGCTGTTACATCCGCATATTTTATTTCCACGGGTGCGCTTGGAATAAATCCTATTGCCTACCAAGATACCGTAATGCGTTTTGGTGAGCTTAATGACATTATGACCGGTGTTATTAAAGCTGCAGTATTTGGGTGGATTGTAAGTGCTATTGGTAGTTATATCGGATATCACACAAGTGGTGGAGCCAGAGGGGTAGGGCAATCAACAATCTATGCTGTTGTCTATTCAGCGGTAGCTATTTTTATTGCTAACTATTTTATGTCATCATTGTTTTTGTATTTGGATTGGTAAAAAACTTTTCGTTCCCGCATATACGGGAAAAGTGCACGTTAACTATAACGTTAAAAATTATTCGCCAAGCTCGCTAAGTGGTCGAAATTGAAATATTTCTGGATCATAATATTCTATAGCACCCGTCTCGATATCATAATACCAGCCATGGATAAAAAGCTTTTCTTCCTCGGCTAATTTTTTTACATACGGATAAGTGAGAAGATTTTCAATTTGGGTCACAACGGAAAGTTGCTCTGTTGCACGAAGTAATTCCTCGCGAGGGGCATTTTCTCCTAATGCTATCATTGCCATTGATTTTGCTTTTTCTCCCAATGTCAGCCATTTTGCAGTATGAACCATTGTTGTATCGCAGGTGGGATTATAGAGTGCTTCAATCGCTCCACAATGAGAATGTCCACAAATGATGATTTCAGAAACTTCCAAAACGGCAACGGCATATTCGATTCCGGCAGCGGTTGAGTGAAAATCTTCATCGGGTTTATAGGGTGCAACAAAATTTCCTACATTGCGAATAACAAACAAATCTCCCGGACGAGTTTGAACAATCAAATCAGGGATAACCCGTGAATCTGAACATCCGATAAATAAGGCACGAGGATTTTGCCCATTTTGGACGAGATTAAGCAATTGTTCCTCATGTTTTTTGAAATAGGTTTGTTGAAATGTTTCATTTCCTTTTACAAATTCTTGAAGAAGCTGGGCGCTTTTATCTGAACTGTTAAGGCTTAATGACATTCTTTAATCCCAAGAGTGCATAAAATCTTTTCATAGACAGCGCCTCCCTCACGATCACAATCATCATGGTATTCGATGGTAATCATTTTTTTTCCACCGGTTACATCTCCACCATAAATAATGGGTTGAATAGAACATTCCGTAGTGCATTTTTGAATGGCTTCTTCAATTTGTTCTTTTTCTTGCTCCGTAGAATAAGCAAGTGAAAGCTTAGTGTATCGTTCTTCGGATTTATGATCTGCAATAATAGAGCATTCTGTCATGGTAGATGTCCTTTGATTTAATAGACTTATTATAGCTTAGAAGCGTTAAAACCACTCCAATAGCTTACTAACTTCGTCAATTTCATAGCATTTAATGGCTGTTTTTTCGAGAGTTTTTTTTGGGATTAGGGCTTTGGTAATTTGCTGAGAGTGTGCTTCTTTGAGACGCTGATCAAGCTGATAGACTTCACGAATATCCCCTACAAGGGAAACTTCACCTATAAAAACCGTTTCTTTGGAAATAGAACGGTTACGAAAACTGCTGATGATGGCAGCTAAAATGGCTAAATCAGCAGAGGTTTCAGTGATCTTGATACCGCCGGTTATGTTGACAAAAACATCGTAGCTGTTGAGAGGAATTTCGAGTTTACGTTCCAGTAACGCTAAAAGCATATTAAGACGATTATTATCAAACCCTGTTGCTTGGCGTTTTGGGTTAGGGGCATGAGTATCACTTACCAGTGCCTGCACTTCCAAGACGATGGGACGAGAGCCCTCCATAATTACCGTCAAAGCGGATCCGCTCTGAGATTTATTGCGATTGAAAAAACGTGAAGACAAGTCTTTCGCTGACATAAGTCCTTCCGAACGCATCTCAAAAACACCAATTTCACTCGTAGGACCAAAACGATTTTTAAAGCCCCGTAAAATACGAAGTTCATGACCGCTATCCCCTTCGAAATAGAGGACGACATCGACCATATGCTCTAGTACGCGTGGACCAGCAATCGAGCCTTCTTTAGTAATGTGCCCGATAATAAAGATTGCGATTCGACGTTCTTTGGCAATGCGCATTAAATCAAATGTAATTTGGCGCACTTGAGTCACCGATCCGGGAGCTGAGGCTATGGACTCCGAATAGAGGGTTTGGATAGAGTCGATGATAATACACTCATAGCTACGTTCATGGAGCTCAGAGAGAACTTGTTCTAGACGTATTTCGGCTAAAAGATAGAGATTGTCGACGTTCGCACCCAAGCGATTCGCACGCAGTTTGATCTGTCCCTCACTCTCTTCTCCTGATACATACAATACATTCTTATTTTGACGAGCAAGATTTGAACCGATTTTGAGTAATAGCGTCGATTTACCAACTCCGGGACTTCCTCCGATAAGAACTAGCGAACCGGGAACAATCCCGCCGCCAAGAACCATATCAAGCTCGGTATCATCACTGCTATAGCGCTCTGTGGTCTCTTCTTGAATTTTAGTAATCTCTTTGGCTTTAGAAGCATCTGATGGCGAAGAGGAAGAGGTGATTTTGATAATATCTTGCTGCTGTTCATTCAGCTCAACAAAACTGTCCCATCCTCCGCAGTTGGTACATTTTCCCATCCATTTAGGGGTGGTAAAGCCGCAGTGCTGACATTCAAAGAGGGTCGTTTTTTTCTTGGCCATTATTTTTGAGTTTCTTCCCCATAAATCGCGTCCAAAATCCCGTCCACAAACTCATATTTATTAAACGGTATCAAATGTTCCGGTTGTTCACCTACACCGATGAAGAGAATCGGAAGCTCAAGCGCGTAGGCGATACTGAATACAGATCCGCCTTTGGCAGTACCGTCAAGTTTTGTGATGATAATTCCATCGATGCCAATCATTTCATTAAATGCTTTGGCTTGAGCGATGGCGGAGCTTCCTTGTGTGCCATCGAGGATTAGAATTTTGTGATGCGGTGCTCCTGTGTGTGCTTTGTCACAGATACGGACGATTTTTTTAAGTTCATTTCCCAAATTTGTTTGGGTATGTAAACGTCCTGCGGTGTCGATGATAACTTGCTCAAACCCTCGTGCTTTAGCCGATTCGATTGTGTCGTAGGCGACAGCACTAGGATCATGACCTTGTCGAGATGAGACAATAGGGATTTCGAGCTTATCGGCCCAGCGAGTGAGCTGTTCGATAGCAGCAGCTCGGAATGTGTCGCCAGCTCCTAAAATAACGCGTTCACCGCTGTTGAGATGACGTTGTGCCAGTTTTGCAATGGTTGTTGTTTTTCCGGCACCATTGACTCCAATGATGAGAGAAACAGTAGGTTTGTTAGGATTTTCAGGAAGAGTATTTTGAGCAAAATTGAGTGTTGCGAGCAGTTTAGAGCGTAATTGCTCACGGCTTACTTCATTTTGATAGAGTTCACGTAAAATGATTTCAACAAGATCATATTCAACGTCTGATTCGAGTAAGATATTTTCGAGTTCGTCTTTAGTTATAGTGAGTTTTTTATCAGGGACGATAGCACTTATCGCCTCAATAGTTTTTTGTAACCCTTTTTTTATAAAACTGAACATGATTATTTACCTAATGCTTGAGCAATGTCACTGTCTATCATCTCTTCGGGTGTTGCCCCTGAATAGTGTGTGATGTATTGACCATCTTTATATAAAATCATAAGCGGGATAGGAAACTGTTGCCCTACACCGATAGTAGACGCTATGGCACGTGCAAGGTCTTGGTTTTGTGCTTTGTTGGAGATGAGATATTGGCCGCCGTATTTTTCTTTAAATTTTTCAAGATCATTGTTAGAAACATCATCTTCAATCGTAAGACCCATAACAATTAAATCATCACTATACTTTTTTTGTAAATTACCTAAATGACGTACTTCTGCACGACATGGTGGACACCACGTAGCAAAAACATCAAAAAGTACAACTTTGCCTTTACTATCACTGAGGGTAAAATTACTTCCCTGTTTTTCGACACGGTACGACTTGCCTTGGGTATCAAGCAAGTTAAACGAAGCGGTAGAGACCAATGATTCTTCAGGTGAATTATCACTGCATCCTGTAAAGAGGAGCATTGCAGAAACTAAAGAGATAAAAAAAGTGGAAAAACGCATGGATAACCTTTGTAAATTGGCTAGAATATGATGATTATATCGAAAAAGGTTTAGAAGTGACCAAAAATGATTTTCGTGACCACTGTTTAAAACAACAAAAAAATCTTCCAAAAACGGGTAAATTGTATCGTGATTCACGTATTAATTATTATCTTTTAAAATTTTTACGTCATAACTCTTCCAAGAGAATTTTATTTTATTGGCCTTTTGGTTTTGAAGCGGATATTCGTCGTACTATTTTAGCACTACGCTCAAAAAAATCATTATATTTACCATTTATGGATGACGTCAGTTTCAAGATGGTACCATTAAGGTTGCCGTTGGAGCGTAAAGCCTTCGGGATTTATGAACCTCGGATTTCAAACTTAAATATAAAATTAATTGATATTGCTATTGTCCCCGTCGTTGGTGTGGATGGAGCTGGACGCCGAATTGGTTTTGGCAAAGGTATGTATGATCGTTTTTTTCCCACACTGAAACGTAAACCGTTAACTATTTTTGTACAGTCATGTCGTTGTTATACCGCATTACCATTGTGTGATGATTATGACATACAAGGCGATCTGCTGATCACACCTGATGGGGTGCGTAGAATGAAGGATTTTCATGTTAAACAGCCTGCTCGTAGGCAGTGGCATAGCCACTTTAAGCGGGATAGTCGGATTTTTAATTTCAAGAAAAATATCACTCTCTAGTTTCGAACATTATGAAGCGCAAGCACGTGCAAAAGCAAATGCGATAGAGTCTGAAGCGCAAAATTTACTGTTACGTGCAACGTCAAGATCAAATGAGATTGAAAAAGAAGCGATACGTAAATATGATGAAGTATACAGCCGTGCGAAGAGTGATTTGAGTATTCAAGAAGCACATGTGCTTCAGCTACAAAATGATTTTGAAGCTTTTCGTCTTAGTGAGTCGAGTGCGATAAGCGCTTTACGAAGCGCAGTTGAGAACACACGACTGAATTTGGAACGAAGTGAGCGTGCTTTAGAGAAATTAAAAGAAGAATATCATCAAAAAATACAACAAGTTACTTCTGTATTAGAGGGGCGTTGCGCTCTTTCGGTACAAGAAGCTAAATCATTATTGTTCGAACAAGTGCGTAATGATGCCCGATTAGAATTGGGACGATTAACACGTCAACTTGAAGAACAAACAAAAGATCAACTGAAGCGCAAAGCCGATTATATATTAGGACAAGCAACATCACGGTTCGCAGGTGAATTTGCCTCTGAACGCCTTATTAGTGTGATCCATCTGGAAAGTGATGAGTTAAAAGGGCGCATTATCGGTAAAGAAGGGCGCAACATCAAAGCCATTGAAATGGTAACGGGTGTTGATATTATTATCGATGAAACGCCTAATACTATAGTTGTAAGTTCCTTTAATCTTTATCGTCGTGCGATTGCTACGAAAACGATTCAGCTGCTTGTCGAAGATGGACGGATTCAGCCAGCACGAATTGAGGAGATTTACCAAAAAGTTGTGGATGATTTTGAAGATGCGATTTTGCGTGAGGGTGAAGAGATTGTTTTTGATTTAGGACTGGGGGTTATGCATCCAGAACTCTGTCGATTAATAGGACGGCTTCGTTATCGTGCGAGTTATGGACAAAATGCTTTGGCGCACACGCTAGAGGTTGCTCATTTGGCTGGCTTAATGGCATCAGAAATGGGTGGTGATGTACGTCTTGCCAAACGAGCAGGATTGCTTCATGATATTGGTAAATCACTGACTCAAGAGAGTGCGGGGGGAAATCATGTTGATTTGGGTGTAGAAGTATGCCGAAGACTAGGTGAAGATCCTGTTGTGATTAATGCTATTTATGCTCATCATGGGCAAGAAGAGATAAAAAGTGTTGAGTGCGCATGTGTATGCGCGGCAGATACTCTCTCAGCAGCACGTCCTGGAGCGCGACGTGAAGTCCTGGAAAGTTTTTTACGCCGAGTAAGTGAAATCGAAGAAATTGCGACTGCAAAGTATGGTGTTAAACAAGCTTATGCTATCAATGCGGGACGTGAAGTGAGAGTTATTGTCAATGCAATGAGTATTAATGATGATGAGAGTGCATTGTTAGCGCGAGAAATCGCGGATGAAATCGCGCAAAAAGTGCAATTTCCAGGTGAAATAAAAGTGAATGTAATCCGAGAGAGTCGTACAATAGAGTTTGCACGATAAATAATTTAAGTTATAGAAAAATATAATAATGATGTGATATAAAAATGCTATTATTTTTCAAATAGTTTAATGATATACGTTAAACTGAGAAAAGGTCCTTTATGAATAAAGAAGATACATTACTCCATTTAAGAAATGCAAAAAAAGCACATATTACGTGGGTTCAGCGTGCCCACGGACTTATCGAGGGGCTGCCAATAGAAAAAGAGCAAGTTCCTGTTGGCTGCACAGAGTGCAAGTTTGGTTTGTGGTTTTACGGTGAAGGTCAAGCACTTGGAATGATTCCGAATATGGATTGTTTAAAAGAGATTGAAAAACTTCACTTTGAGCTTCATGATGTATACATGAAAATTTTTAAAATCTATTTTAGTGATGAAGATCGTTCTTTTTTCTCCAAATTTTTTGGTACACGTAAAAAAGTAACATCCTTAAATCAAGAGATTGCAAAAGATTACTACAATCAACTTAAAGCAGTATCTGAAAAATTAATTGAGGGTATTGAGCGGCTTGAGAGACGAATATTTGCTCTTCAAGCTGGCCAATTCTCAATATAATTTAATGTTCAGCTTCTGAATCATCATACGGATCAAGATGAATGAGTGGATGAACATTGTTGTCAGGAAAGCAGTTTTTTAATGCTAATTCTATTTTATCACCGACAAGATGGGCATCGTACAATGAAGTGCTTATGCTAAAAACGATGTGTACGCTAATATAAATATCCGAAGCGGAATGACGTGTAAGGAGATCATGATGAGAATTTACATCGATTTCATTATCTAAAATAGTAGTTATTTTTGCAACACTCTGTGGATCAAGAGCAGCATCAAGCAGCATCATAATTCCATCTTTAATAAGAGGAAGTGCTGAGTAAATCATATAGATACTAATCCCTATACCTAAGATCGGATCGATAAGGGTATATTCGGTTAAGTTGATTATTATAAGAGAGATTAAAACAGCTCCATTGCTTAATAAATCTGTTTTATAGTGTAAAGCGTCGGCTTTTATCACCATATTCCCTGTTTTTTTCGCCACAATATTAAGAAAAACAACCAATCCCGCAGTTATAACCATTGATCCAACCATAACCCATATAGAGAGACTTAGATGTTTAATCGGATCATTTTGGACCATTTTTGAGATGGCTTCATAAAGAATAAAAAGGGCTGAAAGACTAATGATCGTCCCCTCAATAACAGCAGCAAGAGGTTCAAGTTTACGTCGCCCGAAGTTAAAATGCTCATCCGGTTCTTTATCAGAGTTATGAAGAGCAAAGTAGTTGAAAGCAGAAACGACCATATCCAGCAGTGAATCAACGGCAGAGGCTAAGACAGCAACCGAGCCGCTGATAATACCGACGGTCAGTTTGAAGGCTACGAGAACTAATGCAACGGAACTGGAGACGAGAGTGGCTTTTTTTTCTATACGCATGAGGGGATTTTAGCCTAATATTGCTAAAATTGTCTCTTTTAGAATTGGGGAATAGAGTATGGATTTATCAGCCGTTCGTGCAGAGCGTGAAAAGTGGATGACGTGGAAAAATATTGCACCGCTAAGGTCTGCATTAGCCTCGCTCCCTCTCCTAAAATCTACCGTTGTTTTAGGAGATACAGTCTCCCTTCACAGTGATGAAGCCATTGATTTAGTAGAGCTGGAAAGAGTTGCACGCTTAATGATGCCTTGGCGGAAAGGTCCTTTTGACCTTTTTGGGCTTTATGTTGATACTGAATGGAAAAGTGATCAAAAATACAATTTTTTGCGTCCTCATTTTGATCTTCGAGGTAAAAAAGTAGCAGATATTGGATGCAATAACGGTTACTATATGTTTCGTTTCCTTGAAGACTCTCCGGCTAAGGTAGTCGGGTTTGACCCATCCGCTGTTTTTAAATCTCAGTTTGATTTAATTAATCATTTTGTACAAAGTGACATCGTATATGAATTACTCGGTGTGGAGCATTTACCGTTTTATGAAGAAAAATTTGACGTTATTTTTTGCTTGGGTGTTCTTTATCATCGTAGTGATCCTGTTGCGATGCTTAAATCACTATACGCCGGATTGGAAAAAGATGGGGAGCTTTATCTTGATACCTTCATAATCGAAGGGGATGAACCGTATGCGCTTTGTCCGAGTGAGGGGTATTCTAAAATTTCTAATATTTATTTTGTTCCCACTCTCAAAGCATTAGAAAATTGGTGTATTCGCGCTGGCTTTAAAAGCTTTGAAGTGTTAGGCAAGGTAGTAACAACGTCAGATGAACAGCGTAAAACTTCTTGGATTGAGTCACAAAGCCTTGAAGATTTTCTTGATCCGGAGGATAGTAGTAAAACGATAGAGGGATACCCAGCCCCCGTGCGAGGATATGTCCGACTTAAAAAAGGGTAAAATAAGTCAAAGAAAAATAAATTGGAGAAATCATATGATAAGAGCTCATAGTGGAAAGTGCCATTGGTTAGCACTTCTAAAAGCTCAATACAGGGAGGCACTAAATGCCGAGTCGTAAAATTTTTGTCACAGGAGGAGCAGGCTATATCGGAACGCATACGTGTGTTGAGCTGCTCAATGCAGGTTACGAGGTAGTTATCTATGATAATTTTTCGAACAGTTCCCACGAAGCAATTCACCGCGTTGAAACCATTACCGGAAAATCGGTTATCTTGATCGAAGGTGATATCCGTGATGAAGCGGGCATGGCAGCGGCACTGGCAGGCTGTGATGCGGTTATTCATTTCGCAGGGTTAAAAGCCGTAGGCGAATCGGTTGCAAAGCCTTTGGAGTATTATGACAACAACGTTCAAGGGACTTTGTGCTTACTTCGTGCGATGCAATCAGCTAACATTAAAACCCTGGTATTTAGCTCTTCCGCTACCGTATATGGTGATCCGGATTATCTACCGCTAAACGAATCCCACCCCTTACGCACCACCAACCCTTACGGTCAGACCAAGCTTGTGATCGAAGAGATATTGCGGGATCTCTACAAAAGTGACTCATCATGGAGCATCATGATCCTGCGCTATTTTAATCCGGTAGGTTCTCATAAAAGTGGACTCATCGGTGAAGACCCTAGCGGTATCCCTAACAACCTCATGCCTTTCGTTGCACAAGTAGCTATCGGCAGACGCGAAAGTTTAAATGTCTTTGGAGATGATTACAACACGGTTGACGGAACAGGGGTGCGTGACTACATCCACGTCGTTGATTTAGCCCTTGGTCATCTAAAAGCTCTTTTAGCCCTCACTGCGACCCAATGTACCTCAGTCAATTTAGGTACAGGAACAGGGTACAGTGTTCTGGAAGTTGTAAAGGCATTTGAAAAAGCATCCGGACGTACAGTCGCCTATACGATCGCGCCTCGCCGTGAAGGGGATATCGCAGCATGCTACGCCAACCCCCAGAGTGCCTCAGAACTCTTAAACTGGAACGCCCAACGCACACTGGAAGAAATGTGCAATGATACATGGCATTTTCAATCCAAAAATCCAAACGGGTACACAAAATAGCTGTCATCAAATTATACTAAATGTTCGCAAAAAAGAAAAAAATATCTCTTAAATCATTCGACTAATTAGCGTCATTCGCTGACAAAAAAGGGTTTTTAATATGGTTTCAAATAAGCTCGAATTCGGAACCGAGATTATATTCAAAGATGAGAGCTACAAAATCATAGGTGCTTGTATTGCAGTACATAATGAACTGGGTGAAGGGTTTTTAGAAGCTGTTTATCAAGAAGCATTAGGGCTTGAATTTAAACTTAGAAATATCCCCTACGAACGAGAAGTAGAATTAGATATTTATTACAAAGACAACCTATTAGCTAAAAAATATCAAGCCGATTTTATTTGTTACGATGAAATCATAGTTGAGCTAAAAGCACTATCAGGGCTAGAATCGACACACAAAGCCCAACTGATTAATTACCTAAAAGTCACAAATATGCAACTTGGAATCTTAGTAAACTTCGGTCAATCTTCGCTCGTCAATCATCGAATCGTAAACAACTTTTATAAATTCGTATAATTCGCATCATTCGCTGACCACTCTCTCTTCATCTTTTTCTCTAAATTTGCTGACAAAAAAAGAAATCGCTCTTAATATTCCTAATATCTATTTACTCCATATGTCCAAAAGACACCAGAATCTCGTTTAAAACTATGATATAAAAGTAAATTCAAAGTCTACAACTTGTACAATTCAACTACTGAATTAGCCTGTACAAAAATAAAAGGGAACGAAGCATTGAACAACGAAGAACTGGAACTTTCTGTTTTGCGAAGTTTGGGTAGGATTACTACTCAAAAGACCATAGCTCATGAGTTGGGGCATAGTGTAGGCAAGATTAATTATGTCCTCAAAGCCCTTGCCGAAAAGGGACTTCTCAAAGTAGAAAATTTCTATACGAACGAAAACAAAAACCAGTACCGCTATCTACTCACACAAGCAGGAGTGGAAGAAAAAATCGTACTCACGACGAAGTTCATAGAGCGAAAAAAGCGTGAATTTGAGATACTGCAAGCGGAGCTTGAGATGATGAAGGGGAATATGTGACTAATATTATCTTATGCGGTGGAAGCGGTACGAGGTTATGGCCGATCAGTCGTACTCTTATGCCCAAGCAGTTTGTGAAGCTTTTCGATAATACCCCAGGGCAGTCTCTCTTGCAACGCAATTCACTTTCTCGTTCACTTTTTCAGCTTACAGTTGAGAGGAACAAAAGCGTATGCGATCAGCAGATGATTGTTTCGAATACGGAACAATACTTTCTAGCTATCGATCAGCTCGAAGAGTTAAACAGTGAAAACAACCGTTATGTATTGGAGCCAGTCGGACGTAACACGGCTCCGGCGATTGCATTGGCGTGTATGGCACTTAATGCTGATGAGATCGTATTGGTGACACCTTCAGATCATTTGATTAAAAATGTCTCTGCCTATAAATCAGTATTGGATCGTGCGCGTGTACTCGCCGATGACGATTTTTTGGTAACATTTGGGATTGTTCCAGCCTTTGCCGAAACAGGTTTTGGATACATCGAATCAGAGGGCGAAGAGGTAAAAGCATTCCATGAAAAACCAGATGCCCAAACAGCGCAAGGGTATGTGAATGCAGGAAACTATTACTGGAACAGCGGTATGTTTTGTTTTAAAGCCGGAGTTTTTTTAGAGGAATTACAAAAACACTCACCGGAGATTTTCGAAACCTCTAAACTTGCCTTTGATAATAAAAAAATTGAAAATTCAACATTTCGAATCCAATATACGGATATGGCGGCTATCCCTGAGGACAGTATAGATTATGCCGTGATGGAAAAAAGCAACCGAGTTAAGGTCGTAGAAAGTGATATTGGCTGGTCAGATGTAGGGAGTTTTGATGCTCTGTACGATGAGATGCCAAAAGACGAGAATGGCAATACGGTTAATCCTAATCATATTAGTATTGATAGTCGTAATAACCTTGTGTATGGCGGTGAACGCAAAATAGCGACGGTCGATGTAGAGGATTTGATCATTATTGATACGGGTGATGCGTTGCTCATCAGTAAAAAAGGCTCCTCTCAAAAGGTCAAAAAAGTGGTCGAAGAGGTGCGAAAAAACTCTCAGATGCATAATATCCACCTCACCGCCCATCGTCCATGGGGAACGTATACGATTCTCGAAGATACGCCTGGGTACAAGATCAAAAGAATCGTAGTGAAACCGGGCAAACGCCTCTCTTTGCAAAAACACTTTCACCGAAATGAGCATTGGATCGTCGTTAGCGGAACGGCTACGGTGACGGTCGGGGCTGAAACGCGTCTGATTCGACCTAACGAGTCCACCTATATCAAAATGGGTGAGATCCATCGCCTTTCCAATGAAGGTAAAATCCCAGTAGTGCTTATCGAAGCTCAAGTGGGGGAATACACAGGCGAAGATGACATCGTACGGATCGAAGATGATTTCAAGCGATAAGTTTAAAATAGTCGTGGAAAACACTCCCCTTATTTCGATTGATTTTATTATTGAAAATAGTGAGGGGAACTATTTGCTGGGCAAACGAATCAATAAACCTGCTGCTGGGTTTTGGTTTACGTTAGGCGGGCGGATTTTTAAAGATGAGCCGATAAGTGAAGCGATAAAACGGCTCTCATTAAAAGAATTTAACCAAAAAATTACACAAGAGATGTTACAATTTCATGGAATTTATGAACACTTTTATGACAATAGCTTTGTGGATGATGCAATTAGCACACATTATGTAGTATTCGCGTATCATTTAAAAATAAGTTCAACGGTTTCTTTGCCCACAGACGAACACAATGAATATCATTATTTTTCAAAAGATGAACTTTTGGAACATAATGATGTTCACCCGTATGTAAAAAATTATTTTAAAGGAACAAATTTATGACTGAAAAAAAAGTTGCACTTATCACCGGAATCACTGGACAAGACGGCAGTTATTTAGCAGAATTTTTACTCAAAAAAGGGTATATTGTTCATGGTATCAAACGAAGAAGTTCATTGTTCAACACAGACCGTATCGATCACCTCTACCAAGATATTCATGAAAACAATGTCAATCTTCATCTGCATTTTGGTGACATGACCGACTCCATGAATCTCACCCGTATTATCCAAGAGACACAACCCGATGAGATTTATAATTTAGCTGCGATGAGTCACGTAGCCGTAAGTTTTGAAACACCGGAATACGTTGCCAACGCTGATGGCACAGGAACATTGCGTATCCTCGAAGCGGTCAAACTTTTGGGCTTGACTAAAAAAACTAAAATCTATCAAGCCTCCACATCAGAGCTTTACGGAAAGGTGCAAGAAACCCCTCAAAAAGAGACAACTCCTTTTTATCCTCGTTCTCCCTATGCAGTAGCCAAAATGTACGCCTACTGGATCACCGTAAACTATCGCGAAGCCTACGGAATGTTTGCATGTAACGGTATCCTCTTTAACCACGAATCACCAGTACGCGGTGAGACGTTTGTTACACGTAAAATCACCCGCGCCGCAAGTAAAATTGCCCTTGGACTTCAAGACAAGCTTTATCTCGGAAACCTCGATGCCAAACGTGACTGGGGTCATGCAAAAGACTACGTTCGTATGATGTGGATGATCCTGCAAGCCCCTGAGCCAGAAGATTGGGTTATCGCTACAGGGCAAACAACGACCGTACGTGATTTCGTCCGTATGGCATTTGCGTATGCAGGGATAGAGCTAGAGTTTCGTGGAGTTGGTGTTGAAGAAAAAGCGTTTGTTGTCTCATGCGCCAATCCTGACTATCAAGTAGCTATCGGAACCAATGTCGTCGCAGTCGATCCACGCTATTTCCGACCGACAGAAGTTGATCTTTTGTTAGGCGATCCGACCAAAGCGGAAGAAAAATTGGGATGGAACAGAGAATACAATCTTCAAGATTTGGTCAATGATATGATGAAATCAGACCTGAAACTGATGACCAAAGACGTCTACCTCCAAGAAGGCGGCTATAAAATCATGAGTTATTTCGAGTAAAAAGGAAAATTCCAATGCAAACCTTACATTTAAGAGCTGAAGAAAGTGTTATTCAAAAAATAATGGGCTTAATCAGCCAATTTTCCAAGAATGGAGCAGAAGTCGAACTTCTGGATAATGTAATGTTTGACGTTGAACATGGAATGATCCAAAAAGCTTTAAATGAAGAAAAGCAAGGGATGTTGCATAAACATGAAGATATCTGGAAGGATATTATAGAGATTTGATGAATATTCTTTACTCTGAACAGGCAAAAAAACAACTTTTTACCATTAAAAAGTTTATCGCAAAAGATAGCACTATAAATGCTACTAGTTATCTGTTGAGAATTAAAACTAAAATTGAGATATTAAAAGAATATCCTTACTTAGGTAAGATTAATCCTATAGCAGATATTTCTAATATCAGAGATTTTATCATTTATGGATATAAAGTAATTTACAAAGTTACATCAGACTCAATTATCGTGTTAGCAATTTATAAATATATTGATTTTGATGAAAGTATGATAAAAGAGGGTGAAGATGAATAAAGATTCAAAAATCTACGTCGCCGGTCATCGAGGACTCGTGGGCAGTGCCATTGTAAACAACCTGCAAGCGCGAGGATACACTAATCTCGTTTTTGCAACGCATGCGCAACTCGATCTTCTCGATCAACGTGCCGTAGCCGAATTTTTTGAAACCGAAAAACCGCAATACGTATTTTTAGCCGCTGCAAAAGTAGGCGGGATTGTTGCGAATAACACCTATCGTGCCGATTTCATCTATGAAAACCTCATGATTCAAAACAACATCATCCATCAAAGCTACGTTCATGGCGTTACAAAACTGATGTTTTTAGGTAGCACCTGCATCTATCCTAAAAATGCCCCTCAACCCATGCCAGAGAACTGCTTACTTACGGATACCCTCGAATACACCAACGAACCCTACGCCATCGCCAAAATCGCAGGGATCAAGATGTGTGAGAGCTACAACCTCCAGTACGGTACCAACTACATCAGCGTGATGCCTACCAACCTTTATGGTCCGAACGATAACTTCGACCTCGAAAAATCGCATGTACTCCCTGCGATGATCCGTAAAATTCATCTGGCTAAACTGCTCAGTGAAAACAATACACAAGCAGTACTCGATGACTTAAAGATGGATAATCTTCAGACTGCCACCGATTATCTAAAAGCATTTGGAGTCAGCGGTGACCGTGTCGAGATCTGGGGAACCGGAAAACCGATGCGCGAATTTCTCTGGTCAGAAGACATGGCAGATGCGTGTGTATTTTTAATGGAAAACCGAGATTTTAAAGATACATTCAGTACATCTGCCGAAATCCGAAACACCCATATCAACATCGGGACAGGTGTTGATATTTCGATTAAAGATTTAGCAGAAATGATAAAAGAAATCGTCGGTTTCAACGGTGAACTTTATTTTAATGCCGACAAGCCTGACGGAACGATGAAAAAACTAACCGATGTCTCAAAACTTCATGGATTAGGCTGGAAACATACGGTGGAATTGCATGATGGAATAAAAATGATGTATGAGTGGTATCTAGCTAAATGAACGAATTAACAATCATAGATAATCAAATTATTCAAAAGAAAATTTACACCATAAGAGGTGTACAAGTGATGCTGGATAGAGATTTGGCTGAGCTTTATGGTGTGGAAACACGAAGATTAAATGAACAGGTAAAAAGAAATATTAATAGATTTCCTCAAGAGTTTATGTTTCAACTTACTAAACAAGAGTTTGAAGAATGGATATCGCAAATTGCGACATCCAATAAAGAAATAATGGGGCTTAGGAAGATGCCCTTTGTATTCACTGAACAAGGCGTGTCTATGTTAAGTGCCGTACTTAAGAGCGACACAGCAGTTCAGACAAGCATTCAAATTATGAGTACATTTGTGAATATGAGAAAATTCTTGCAAAATAATGCCTCAATATTCCAAAAAATAGAATCTATAGAAAAAAGACAAATATCTTATGAGATAAAAAACGATACAAAAGTAGATGCTATCCTCAATGCTATTGAAGAAAAAGGTATCCCCCAAAAACAACACATCTTCTACGACGGTCAAATATTTGATGCCTATCTTTTTGTAAGTGATATTATCAAAAGTGCAAAAAGTTCTATAAAACTTATTGATAATTATGTAGATGAAAGCACTTTAATTTTGTTTACCAAAAGAGATGCAAATGTAACAACAAAAATTTATACAAAGAGTATATCTAAACAACTTCAACTAGATCTGCAAAAATACAACGAACAGTACCCAAAAATAGAGATAGAAAAATTTGAACTCTCTCATGATAGGTTTTTGATAATTGATGAAAGTACAATATATCATTTCGGAGCAAGTCTAAAAGATTTGGGCAAGAAGTGGTTTGCCGTTTCGAAGATGGATAATAACTCGTTAGATGTTATAAAAAAGTTAGGAAACTAAAATGAAAATCGCCATAGCAGGAACAGGATACGTAGGACTTTCCAAGAGGATAAACAGATGATAAACGTAACCAAAACTTACCTTCCAAACAAAGAAAAGTACAAACAGTATATAGATGAAATCTATGCAAATGGCTGGGTGACGAATAATGGTCCGCTTGTACAGAGACTTGAGAAAAGATTGGCCGAGTATCTTGGTGTGAAAAATATTGTTTTGGTTTCGAATGGCACAGTTGCTCTTGAAATTGCTTATCGTACTTTGGGACTAAAAGGATTTGTTATTACGACCCCTTTTAGCTTTGTTGCAACGACTAGCTCTCTCGTTACCAATGGATTACTTCCTATTTTTGCTGACATTGATCCGAATACGCTTAATATTGACGCTAATAAAATAGAAGACGCAATTACCCCGAATACATCAGCTATTTTAGGTGTTCATGTTTTTGGAAACGCTTGTGAAGTTGAAAAAATCGAACAAATTGCAACTAAACATGATTTAAAGGTGGTCTATGATGCCGCGCATGCTTTTGATGTACGCTATAAAGATCAAAGTCTACTGAACTATGGTGATATTTCTACACTTAGTTTTCATGCGACGAAGCTTTTTCATACGATTGAAGGCGGCGCACTTATTATCAACGACGACGAACTCGTTCAAAAAGCACGCTACTTGATTAACTTTGGTATTGAAAATGCCGAATCGATTCCGGAACTCGGCACCAATGCTAAAATGAACGAGTTTGAAGCGGCGATGGGGCTTTGTGTACTGGATGATATGGAACAAATTAAGCAAAGTAGAAAAGTAGTATTGGAAGCCTATCAAACGCAATTAGATGGATTAGTCCAATTTCAAGAGCAAAATCTTAATGCTGCTCAAAATTACAGTTATTTTCCAGTAGTTTTAAAAGATGAGGAACAATTGCAGGAAGTCCAAAAAGCACTCAATGAACAGCAAATATTTCCGAGACGTTACTTTTACCCTTCACTCGATACATTAAGCTACATCGAGCCGAAGCAATATTGCGCTAATTCAAGAGATATCGCCAGTAAAATTTTGTGTTTGCCAATATATGCTGATTTAGATGAGAACGATTTGAAGCTTATTATAAAGATTGTGAAGGAAAATCTCTAATGGACAAATACAAAATTCTCGATGTTAAAACATTTGAATTTACCAAAATTATTGGTGTTGAAAATATTGATTTTGGGAAATATATTATTATCGATGATTTCGTCCTGATTTATGCAAAAGAAAAAATAACCATTGGTAATCATGTGCATATTGCAAACTTTACATCCATCACTGGAGGAAATAAGCTTACTATAGGTAATTATGCTGCTATTTCTCAAGGGTGCAGAATTTTAACAGCAACGGATGATTTCAAAGAGTGGGGATTTGGTAACTCAACCATTTCTAATGAATACAGAAATATCAAAAGTGCCCCGATAACGATTGGAAATTTTTGCATAGTGGGTGCTAATAGTGTTGTTTTACCAGAAGTTAATATAGGTGAGGGTACAACAATCGGTGCAAACTCGATTGTAACTAAATCTTTAGAACCGTGGGGAATTTATATCGGTAATAAAAGAGTTGGCGAACGAAATAAAGAAGAAGTGTTGAAAAATTATGAGAAGTTTTTATCTATGTCAGAAAATGACAGAGTTGGAAATTTATTTCGATGAAAAATTTTATCGATCAAATAAATAGATTTTTTGGAAAATGAAAAGATATATTTATAATTTTAATTGGCTATTTTTAGACAAAATAATAAGAATTTTTGGTGGTTTATTTATTGGTATTTGGATTGCTCGGTATTTAGGACCTGAAAACTTTGGGATACTGAGTTATGCCATGGCATTTATTGCTTTTTTCTCTTTTTTATCCACGCTTGGATTAAACTCAATTGTTGTCAGAGAGATTGCGAAAGATGAAAATATAAATGATTCAGTAATGGGTGCGACCTTTTACTTAAAACTGTATGGTGGGATTTTAGCTTTTTTGTTAGGTAGTATTCTTATATTCACTATGAAAACAGATGATGTTTTGCTTCAAATGATGGTGATATTATTATTGGTGGGGTACATTTTCCAATCATTCGACACAATAGAGTATTCATTTCAAGCAAAAGTTTTATCCAAATATATAGTGATAGCCAAAAATAGTGCTTTTTTAGTATCTAGTTTACTCAAAATTTATCTAATTCTTAATGAATTTGATGTCATATATTTCGCTATTATTTCACTCTTAGAGATTTTTCTCTCATCCGTATTTATGATTTTGATTTATTTAAAATTAGGTTTTTCTATCATGACGTGGAAAGCTAACCATACTGTAATGAAAGCACTTTTAAAAGATAGCTGGCCACTGATGTTATCTACTTTTTTTATAACGATTTATATGAAAATAGATCAAATAATGATAGAAAGCTTTTTAGATATGCAAAGTGTAGGTTTGTATTCAGTAGCGGTTAGACTCTCAGAAGCTTGGTATTTTATCCCAACGATTATAGTTGGAACATTAATGCCATATTTTGTAAAGCTAAAAGACTCTAACTATGAGCTATACATTTATAGACTTAAGCAAGTTAATACGGGAATGTTCTGGATGAGTTTTATTGTTGGCTTGATAGCTACCTTTTTTGGAGAAACTATCATCATCTTGCTTTTTGGTGAAGTTTACAAAGATGCATTTATGGCATTGTCCTTAAGTATATGGGCGGGGATATTTGTTTCTATAGGTTTAGCTACAAGTTTTTGGGTAATCTCAGAAAATCTACAAATATATAGATTGATAGGAACAGGGATAGGTGTTATGTTAAACATAGTGGCTAATTATTTTTTAATACCTGAGTATGGGATAACAGGAGCAGCAGTAGCAACATTGATTACACAAGGCTTAGGAATTTGGGTAATACCACTATTTTTCAGACCAATAAGAGGGTTTACCGTTATGTCGATAACGTCAATAATTCCATTATATTTATTAAAAGGAAAAAAATGAGTTTAGCTCCAATTGGGATAGTAACTTATTCTAGGATTGATCATTTAACACAAACAGTTGACTCTCTTAAATCAAATGATTTGGCGAAAGAAAGTGAATTATATATATTTTTAGATGCTCCAAGAATGGGTGATGAGGATAAAGTCAGGATAGTAAGAGATTATATACATACAATAGATGGTTTTAAAAATGTACATATCATAGAACGCGAAAAAAATGATTTATACGCGAATTACAAGTTAGGTATAAAGCAAATGCTTGATGAACATGGAAGGTGTATTTTTTTAGAAGATGATAATGTCGTCTCCTCTGCTTTTCTAAACTATATGAATGATGGGTTGGATTTTTACAATGAGAATAAAAAAATTATGGCTATAAGCGGATACAACGTACCTACAATTTTTCCAAACAGCTATAAACATGATTATTATTTAAGTACATATTTTAATGCATGGGGCTTTGCTACATGGGCAGATAGAGGTTTTCTTGATATTGTGAGCTACAATGATCAATATAATGAAATGATGGCTAATAAAGATTTATTTAAAAAAATAAAAAAAATACATCCTAACCTAATTAATGGACTAAAACTTATACAAGAAGGAAAACTTGATGCAGGTGATTATAAAATGGTATTTCATCTTATAAAAAATGATTTATTGACTATCAAACCCATAAAATCACTTGTGAATAATATCGGTCATGATGGAAGCGGAGTACATTGTGGAGTGAATGATAGATTTCAAAATGTAGAATTAAATAGTACAAAAATAAAGTTTAGCAACAATGTAGAATATACTAAATTTATTGATGAAATATATTATAAATATGTAATAAAAAAAAGTAATATATTCAAAAGAATTATTAATAAGGTATTTAAATGAAAAAAATAACGATATTTGATACATCTATAGCATCGGAAAATATAGGTGATTTTATTATCATGGACTCAGTGAATAGAGAATTAAAAGAGTTGTTTAAAAATGATATGCTTTTTTATTCCTTAACTCACGACAAAGTTTCAAGAGCTACTTATAGACTCAACAAAATATCAGATTATTCATTCATTGGAGGAACAAATCTACTGTCTTCTAATATGAATAGCTACAATCAATGGAAAATAAACTTAATTGATTCTCTATTTTTTAAAAATATCATTTTAATGGGTGTGGGCTGGTGGCAGTATCAAAAGAAACCGAATTTTTATACAAAATATCTCCTAAAAAAAGTGCTAAATAAAAACATTTTACATTCTGTGCGAGATTCTCATACAGAAATGATGCTAAAGAGTATTGGTATAAATAATGTAATTAATACAGGTTGCATGACAATGTGGAAACTCAATAGGGAACATTGTACCAATATCCCTAAAAGTAAATCTAATAATGTTGTTTTCACTTTGACAGATTATAATAAAGACGTATTAAACGATCAAAAGTTGATTAATATACTTATTCAAAATTATAAAAGAATTTATTTTTGGCCACAAGGAAGTGGTGATTTAGAATATATAAAAACTCTAAAAAATATTAATAATATAGAAATAATTGGTGGGAATCTTTTTTCTTATGATGAACTTTTAGATGATGCTTCAATAGATTTAGATTTTATTGGTACAAGACTTCATGCAGGAATAAGAGCTTTGCAAAAATCAAGAAGAACTATCATTTTAGGTATCGACAACCGTGCTGAGGAAAAATCAAAAGATTTTAACCTCAAAGTCTTAGCTCGAAAAGATATTGATAAATTAGAAGAGATGTTGAAAGATGATTTTTTAATAGAAATTAATATTAATGAAGAAAATATAAATCAATGGAAAAAACAATTCTCATGAAGATCTTAATTGTAAACACATTAGATATAGAGGGTGGAGCAGCAAGAGCAGCTTATAGACTTCATAAATCATTGTTAGCACAAGGTGTGGATAGTCAAATGCTCGTCCAAAGCAAAAGCAGTGATGACTATACCGTGACAGCGGAAACTGATAAGTTTAACAAGATGCTAAATAAATTACGTCCTTTTCTAGATTCAATTCCCATCCGCTCCTATAAAGAACGAACGAAAACCCTTTTCAGTACTTCATGGCTTCCATTTTCTAGTATAGTTGATAAGATAAATGAAATTAATCCAGATGTAGTCCATTTACACTGGATTTGTAACGGGATGATGCGTATAGAGGATATAGCTCGAATAAAAGCCCCAATCGTTTGGAGCTTACATGATATGTGGGCATTTACGGGTGGATGCCACTATGATGAAGATTGTAGAGGCTATGAGCAAAACTGTGGAAATTGTAAAGTTTTAGGAAGTGATAAAGAGAAAGATTTGAGCAGAAAGATTTGGTATCGCAAACAAAAAACATTTTCTATAATACCGAACATGACGATAGTTGGACTGAGTAGATGGTTGGCTGAATGTGCGAAAAATAGTTCACTTTTTAGAGATACTAATGTAGTTAATCTTCCAAATCCGATAGATACAAATGTTTTCAAACCATTTGATAAAGACAAATCCAGAGAACTTTGGCGCTTGCCAAAAGATAAAAAGCTAGTACTTTTTGGAGCAATGGGCGCGACGAGTGATCCAAGAAAAGGGTTTGAAGAACTAAGTGAAGCATTACGCAAGCTAGAGGATAAAAACGTAGAGTTTGTGATTTTTGGAAGCAGTGAACCCAAGGTTTCTCAAAATTTTGGATTTAAAACACACTATTTGGGAAGTTTGCACGATGATGTGAGTTTAGTAACTCTTTACAGTGCTGTTGATGTGATGGTGGTGCCGAGTTTACAAGAGAATTTGTCTAATGCAATTATGGAAAGCTTGGCATGCGGAACGCCTGTGGTTGGATTTGACATCGGTGGAAATAGTGATATGGTAGAACATCAAGCAAACGGCTACTTAGCTAAACCGTTTGAGAGTGAAGATTTAGCATGTGGAATTGAATGGGTTTTAAATGCTCCAAACTATGATCAGTTATGCCAAAATGCTAGAGAAAAAGTTTTGAGAGAGTTTGATAGTTTTGTTGTAGCCGAAAAATATATTCAGTTATATCAAAAAATATATTCAGAGATGAAAGATTGTAATTGTGCTTGATGAGAGTATATTGATGATAAATTCGACTCGCTATTATTATAAGGATTATTATTGATTGATATAAGTTTCGTGATATTGCTTGTATGGTTAACAAGTGTCCTTTTACTTAAAACTATAGTGAAAGGAAATAGTAATGTCGTAATTTTAGTTATTACATGGTGGTTTTTATGGCTATATATATCGACATATTCTTTTGGTGGAATAGATACGCCAACCGATAATACATATTTGTATTTTTTAACAGTACTTATATCGGTGACGATAGGGAGTGTATCATTTATTTTCGTTAAAAATAAAACAATAGCTAGATTTTCTTCAGAAAATTGGAATGATAAAAGAGATTATAAAATTAATAATATTGTAAATTTTCTGATTAAGATTAACTATTTTATCATTTTTCCTTCTATGCTTTATTTTTTATTTAAAGCTTTGTATTTAATACTTACTATAGATTCTATTGGATTATTCAGATCAATGGCAATGGGAAGTGGCGATGAAACATCGAAAATATTTTCTAATCTATTGCTTCAGTATTATTATTCATGGTTTGTTATGCCTATTGTAATGGTATCAATGTTTGTTGGGATTAGTTCGTATATATCTAAATTAGAAAGTAAACTTTTAATTATTAGTTTTGTAGGATTATTAATGTCTTCCCTAATTAGTTTGGGGAGAGGGCAAATTTTTATGTTTTTGATATTGTATGTCATTGTAATAATTTATCAAAATAGTTTTAAAATTTTAGCTATCTTGCGATCGAAATCCATAATAAAAGCACTATCAATACTTTTACTCATTATCTTGATTACATTCGCACGTACAGAGGGTAATATTGATTTTAAAAGTTTATTTAATATTTTTGTAATCAATTATCATACCTGTGGTTTCGCAATTTTTAATGATGAGTTAATGGATCCAGTATCGTATTTAAATACACATACAACCTACGGGATGGCTTCAACTGGAGCAGTCTCGTATTTTACTGGTATTTGGTATCATCTTTTTGACAATAGTTTTCATCCAATTCCTGAAGAAGTAGGGAGAGCTTTAAATACTTATAAAAACTTGGGTTTTAATGAAGATGGAATACCGTTATTTTACAATGCATTTGGAACTGTTATGTATTCAATTTACCTTGATGGTGGATTATTATTCAGTATTTTATTAAGTTTTTTGTACGGGTTTTATATAACTAAGCATATTTTTTTAAGCAAATATAAATCGAATTATTCATATTATAGTCTATCTTTAGTTTTCTTATTTATCTATATTTCTTTTTCAGGACTCTTTGTTCCTACGTTATCTGGAAATGTAATTTTATATTTTATATTCTTATTTATTTTATTTAAGACGAATTTATCTACTTTGATTTTAAATGAATCTACATATAAAAACCATCAGAAAGTATGAAATATGAAAAATGAAAAACCTTTAATCAGTATTATTACTGCTGTTTTTAATGGTGAAAAACATCTTGAAGATACAATTCAATCTATCATCAATCAAACGTATGATAACTTCGAATACATCATCATCGATGGTGGTTCAACGGATGGAACACTAGATATTATCAAAAAGTATGAAGATAAAATAGATTATTGGATAAGTGAGAAAGACAGAGGAATATCGGATGCTTTTAATAAGGGCATCATGGCTTCAAAAGGCACATATATCAATTTCCAAGGTGATGGCGATGGTTTCTATGATAAAGATTCGTTGTCAAAAATGATGGAAGATGTCGATCCATCTAAGGATATGTTTGTTTGTGGGCGAATCCAAAGAATATCTCCTGAAGGGACGGCGTTATATGTTTCTGAATATATAAAACAGTTTGATAAGAAATCATTGTTATTTAGAATGTCCTTGCCTCATCAAGGACTTTTTACCCATAGAAGTTTATTTGAAAAGTATGGGTTGTTTGATATACATAATACTTTTTGTATGGATTATGAACATCTTCTTCGTGCGTATCATGAGTTTCCGAAAGTTGTCACGAAAGATGCAGTGGTTGCCCGATGGAGAGCTGATGGTCTCGGAAATGGCAGAACATTGGAAATATTTAAAGAGTATGACAAAATTAAAAGAGATAATCACGTTGCTAATCCTTTAGTGCTTTCTAGCATTAAGTATTGGACGTTATTTAAATACTATGTAAAAAAGATTATTCGTCATGGCTAATAATCAAAAAATAGAGTGGATTGATGCCCTAAAAACAATAGGGATTTTAGCTGTGATCTTAGGGCATATCGCCTCACCTTTAAGCGGTTTTATATTTTCATGGCATATGCCACTGTTTTTTATTATTGCGGGCTTTTTTATCAAAACAAATATTTCTTTTAAAGAATCTGTAGTTAAAGATTTTCAACGATTGATGATCCCCTATTTTATTTTTGTATTTATTGGGCTTGGAGCGGATTATCTTAAAAGAATAGCTTTGCATAGAGAACAGTTAAATTATCTGGATGAAATAAAAGGGATTTTACTAGGGATGGATATGAATTCTTTGATTCATCATTATGGATTTGTTCTTTGGTTCTTACCTGCATTATTTTTCTCACGAGTAGTATTGGCTTTTATACAAAAGGTGAGTACTAATTTAGCGTACAATTTTTTAATAGTTCTCGCTTTTTTTAGTCTTAGTTTTTATATTGATTTACCTTTTGCACTTGACAATGCTTTTAATGCACTTTTATGGGTTTTTATCGGATTTGTATTTTATCGGTTCTATCAAGAAAGTAAAATTTTGTATATTTTGCCGTTAATAGGTCTTGGAATTTTGATTCTTTTGGGTATGCCTACACTAGATATGGCGACAAAAAATTATAGTAATATTGTGATCAATATTTTTTGGGCTGTTTCAATAATTTATACGTTAATTGCAGTTTTAAAAAAAATAGAGTATTCGAAAAATATTTCTAAGATCGTGACAATATGGGGTGGAAATACAATGTTGCTCTTTATCGCTCATCCCTATACCAATAATATTGCCTCTATAATCAGTGATAAAATTCATGGGGATTGGTATCTTAAACTTCTACTCTCACTTATCTTGCTTCAGATACTACTTTTTATAAAACTCAAGTTTGAGGGAAGAGGGCTATTTAAATATGTATGATTATGTAATCATTACCCACTTACCTGCTTTTTATAAGGTAAATCTCTATAATGAGCTTGCTAAGATATATAATATTTATGTAGTATTTATTTCAAACAATACAAATGAAAAAAGATCAAATGATTTTGTAAATTTGGAGAGTCTAAATTTTCAATATGCTATTTTAAATGAGGGTGATTTTCAAACAAGAAATAAAATTCAAAGCATACGAAAGTTAAATCATATTCTCAAAACAATTAAATATAAGAAAATACTGGTAAGCGGTTGGGATTTACCTGAGTTTTGGTTTATCGTTATGACTAATTCAAAAAATAAAAATTGTTTAGCTTTGGAATCTACTGTGATGGAGAGTAATACTCATGGTGTGAAAGGAACGATTAAAAAGTTTTTTTTATCCAGAATCTCAACTGTTTTTGCTTCAGGAAGTCTCCATGTAGAGTTATTAAAAGCTTTAGATTTTCAAGGAAACATTAACATCACTAAAGGTGTCGGGATAATCAATAAACCTGAATTTCAAAAAAGTGAAAAGATATATCAAAAGAGATTTTTATACGTTGGGCGATTATCTAAAGTAAAAAACTTAGAAATGCTGATTAAAGTATTTAATGATTTACCGAGTTTTTCATTGACACTCATCGGTGATGGAGAAGAAAAAGAATACCTAAAAAAGATTAGTGATTCAAATATAATTTTCAAAGACCCAATCGAAAATAAAAAACTAAAAGATGAGTTTTTACGCAATGACATTTTTATATTGCCAAGCATTAGTGAGACATGGGGGCTGGTTGTAGAAGAAGCTCTTTATTTCGGGCTTCCGGTTATTGTATCTGAAAACTGCGGCTCTTCTGAGTTAGTTGAGAATGGTAAAAATGGATTTATTATCAATCCGTTTGATAAAGAATCTATTAGGGAAATAATTTTGAAGATTGATGACAATGGTTATTCGAAACTTGTTTATGGTGTTGAAAAGTTTTCTGTCGATGCAAAAGATACACTTCAAGTAGGTGTGTATTAAATGAAGATACTCATTGTTCACAATAAATATCAATCAAACAATATCGGTGGTGAAGATATAGTTTATAAAAATGAGCTAGAATCTTTACAAAAAAGATTAGGTGTTGAAAAAGTATTTCATTATGAAGTCTCAAATGATAATATCAGTAAATTTAAGCTTCTTTTTGAAATATGGTTTTCGAGAGTTCATTATAAAAATATCAAAAAAATAGTTATGGAAAATAATATAGATATTGTTCATGTCCACAATTTCTATCCGCTTTTAACTCCGAGTATATTTAAAGCGGCAAAAAATTCTGGAGCAAAAGTAATTCATACTCTACATAACTATCGCTTGTGGTGTATTTCTGGAATTTTATACCGTGATGGTTTTGGTATTTGTGAACAGTGTACGAAGAATAAATTTTCATTTGCTGGGATTCTCAATAAATGTTATCGTAATTCATTGATGCAAAGTATGGTAGCCCAAATGTCGTTTTGGTTTTATAGAGCTACGAGAGTATTTCACAATATTGATTATTTTTTTGTATTGACAAATTTTCAAAAAGAAAAAGTAAAATTACTTGACATCCGTGAAAGTAAAATAATCCTCAAGCCAAATAGTCTAAATATGGCTTTTGATAAAAAGTATGACAAAAAAGATTATACCTATGTGGGACGACTTGAAGAGTCAAAAGGGATTTATGAGCTTTTGAAAGTCTGGAATACTCTTGATGAGAGATTTGTCCTTACTATCATAGGCGGTGGAGAGATAGAAGAGGAGTTGAGAGAAAAATATAACAAAACAAATATTATCTTCAAAGGTAAATGTTCAAGAGAAGAAACATTAACAAATATCTCAAAGGCTAAGTATTTGATACAGCCATCACTTTTGTATGAAACTTTTGGATTAACGATCATTGAAGCAATGAGTTTTGGTGTGCCTGTAATAGGGTTTGATATAGGAACTCGCGGAGATTTTATAAATGATGGGGTAAATGGTCTTTTGAGTTCAACAAATAATTTACAAGCAGTAATAGAAAAATCTTTTGACTATGAGGGATATGAAATTTTATGCAATAACGCCATGAAAACTGCAAAATTATATGAAAATGAGTATGTTATAGAAAAACAAATAGAGATTTATAAAAATATTTTGGAGAATAAGCTATGAAAATATCAATTATAACAATTACCTACAACTCTGAAAAAACTTTAGATGATACGATCAAGTCAGTACTATCTCAAACATACAATGATATTGAATACATAATTGTAGATGGCAAGTCTAAAGATACTACAATTGATATTGTTAAATCGTACGGAGATAAAATTTCAAAAGTTGTTACTGAAAAAGATAATGGTATTTATGATGCAATGAACAAAGGGCTTCGCCTAGCTACTGGTGATGTGGTTGGGATTCTCAATAGCGATGATGTCTATTTTGATGAACACGTTATTGAAAAAGTGATGCACAAGTTTCAAAAGGAAAATGTGGATAGCGTGTATGGTGATCTCTATTATGTTAAACCGGAAAATGTAAATGAGGTTGTACGATATTGGAAATCTTCTGAATTTATAAAAGGAAGTTTTGCAAAAGGTTGGCACCCTCCACACCCATCGTTTTTTGTTAAAAGAGAAGCGTATGAAAAACATGGTTTCTTTGATTTAAATATGAAAGTATCAGCCGATTTTGAACTAATGCTCAGATTTTTGGAAAAGTTTCAAATTTCTACAGTTTATTTACCCAAAGTTATCGTCAGAATGCGCACGGGCGGAGAAAGCAATAGCAGTATTGGAAATATTATAAGAGGTAATAGAAGTATTTTAAAAGCTTTTGAAAAGAATCAAATAAAGATTAATAAATTACTTTATCCTTTTTACCGATTTGTACCGAAAATAATTCAGATGATAAAAAAAGGAAAATAGATGATAACAATTATAGGCGGTTCAGGATTTATCGGTACACGATTGTGTAAAAGATTAGAGCATGATGGTGTTGATTTTACTATTGTGGATAAAGTAACGAGCAAAACATTTGGGGATAAAACGGCGGTTGCTGATGTGCGAGATTATAATGGATTGGTAAAAGCTTGTGATGGTGATGTTATTATCAATCTTGCTGCTGAGCATCGTGATGATGTAAGTCCAAAAAGTTTGTATGACGAGGTTAACGTTGATGGAGCCCGTCGTGTTTGTGAGGTAGCAGAGCAAAAAGGTATTCATAAAATTATCTTTACAAGCAGTGTCGCGGTATATGGATTCGCTCCACTTGGTACAGATGAGAGTGGAGAGATAAACTACTTCAACGACTATGGTCGCACCAAGTACGAAGCGGAATTGATTTACAAAGCTTGGCAAGAAAAAGACCCCACCAATCGTACACTTGTAATCGTCCGTCCGACGGTCGTATTCGGTGAGCAAAATAGAGGAAATGTTTATAATCTGCTACGTCAGATAGCAAGTGGTAAGTTTATGATGATAGGTGATGGAACCAATAGAAAGTCTATGGCGTATGTCGAAAATATCGCTGCATTTTTAGAGTACAGTCTAAAGTTTGAAAATGGGGTACATATATACAACTACATAGATAAACCTGATTTTGACATGAATACATTAGTAGCAAAAGTAAACAAAGCTTTAGGCAAAGATGAGAAGATAGGCTTTAGAATGCCTTTTGTAGTTGGTTATAGCATAGGAAAAGTTTTTGATTTAGTGGCTGCTATAACCGGTAAAAAGCTTACAGTTAGCTCTATACGAGTTAAGAAATTTTGCAGTGACAGTATGTTCGATACCAGTGTCGCAAAAAGTGGATTTGTCCCACCTGTGAAATTGGAAGATGGGTTGGCTAGTACCATAAAGTATGAGTTTGTAGATAAAAATGAAGGTGAACTGTTTTACTCTGAATAATGTGTTTTGAATTAAAATAGCAAAATACCTACTTTTAATATTTGAAATCTTTAAGGTAATTTGATGCCACGTATTGCTGTCTACTCTATTTTAATGTTCATTTCAGCACTGATTTTAGTATCTTGCGGTTCAGGTGATGGCTCATCAGTTCCCAATGGTACTGCACAGATTGATGTTGATAGCGAAACATCCTATATCGGTATTGGCGTTGGTCAGCTGAGCTATTATGACGGAGCGCATGCAACGGCGGATCTAGTCTATGAAAGTGAGTTTCGTACGAGCGATTGGGGTTATGATGTCGGGGCTGATAGTAATGGTGCTCCGACAAAAGATTTTCAAATGATATTCTGTTCTAAAAGGCTTTCTGCAGGTACGTATAAACTTGTTTTTACCGGGCAGGCCGTTCTCGGAGTGAGTGCATCTGCTGAAAACCCCTCTGGAGAGCACGCTTATATACAAAACCAACAATATTCTACAACAACCAATACAACAACGGCGGATTTAGTCATTCCAAGTGTCATTTATGATAATGCCTGGATAAATTTTAGCAATACGCGTAGGACTGCTGCATCAACATTTTCAGATGGCGTAACCCAATTGCATTTGTGGCGGCCGGGTTATCCTGTGGATGGTTCTGTCATTTTTACGCGAGAGTTCATCGCAGCTATGCAAAAGTTTCATATCATACGTGGGATGGAGCTTGTGTCGGCCAATGGAAATGATACGGTAACGTGGTCGCAACGGCCTTCCATGAGACATTTGGCAGTACCCGCTAATGGTAAAGGGCAGCCTTGGGAATTATTGATTCTATTGGCAAATACCACTGACAAAGACTTATGGATTAATGTCCCTACGTGTGCAGATGATGATTATCTGAAAAAACTAGCTCAACTTGTACGGTATGGCTCAGATGGTCTCTATCCATATACATCCGTACAAGCTCATCCTGTTTATCCTCCATTAAATCCGAAATTACGTCTCTATGTTGAGTATGGGAACGAACTGTGGAACTCAGGGCCTGGTTTTCAAGGATTCGGATGGTCGTTAGCATTGGCCGATTTAGCTCGACAAAATTTGAATCATCCGATCAATTATGATAATGCCGCTTCAAATGATCGTTATTTAGCGCATCGCCGTTGGATCGCTTACCGATCCTCACAAATCAGCTTAATGTTTAGGAGTGTATTCGGCGATGCATTGATGATGAGTCGTGTTCGTCCGATTTTGGCCAGTCAAGTTGGTGATGCCAACATCTATCTAAGCGAAGGCCTAAAATGGGCAGAGGGGTTCTATGGAAAGACACGAACTGCTGAACCGTTTAATGCGATGGTTCGTAAAGTTTCAGATATTTGGTGGGGTGGGGGAGGGGCTGCTTATTACGATTCTCTTACACCGCCTGATGATATTTCGGAAGTAACAATGAGTGCGTATTTCGAGGGACTTCCAAATAAACAGTTTGCCAAAGATATTGCGACGGATGCTATCTGGACACGCGGCTATGGATTGAAGTCAGTTGCTTATGAGGGAGGACCAGGTCCTGGAGGAAGTGCATTAGGCAGTATAGGGGGGAGTCGAGAGCTTTCAGCCACTTACAATGCTGATCCAAGGATGAAAAGTCGGATGTTAGAGGCGCACCGAATGTATCAAGAAAACGGTGGGCAGATGCTTGTGTATTATGTTTACAGCGGATCTGAACCCTGGAGTTTTGTAAATGGGTTGATTCCTAGCCTTGTCTCAGATTCCAATACGACGAAATTACAAGCAATTGATACCATACGAACCCAGCATAATGCGGTTGCGACTTTGGGATATGCTCTTCCGGCGACCATATGGTTACATGATTTGAATTCATCTGTTATTATGAACAGTGGGGGAGGATGGGGGTATGACAGTACTGCATATCGTTTGAGCCCAAGAAGTGATACTACTGATGGCGAGTTTGCTCTTATCCCGGTACGAAGTGAGCGTCAGCAAACGTATAGTTTTTTTGTTTCAACGTATGACGCACCTGCTGGAAGTAAACTGGAAATGCTTATTGATGGTATTGCAGTCGGAGTGTGGCAACTTGAATACAGTAACAACGGACAACTACAGCTTAGTACGCCTTTAAATATAGCCTTAACATCGGGACTTCATATCATTCGTATTCGTTCATCGCAAGGCGTTGTCTGGATAAAAGAATTAAGATCTACGATTTCTTAAGATGCGATAATTTTATTTCTGGCTTGGTATTGATCTTTTTTTATTTCGCTTTTTACGATGGTAGGTGAACGGTTTGCTTTGACGCTCCAGCATACCATTTAAAAGGATGTAGCTGATCACGAGTAGAAGGATAAACATCAGGAGAATGTAACGTTGTTTGATGCCGTTTTCGATAAAAGTGAGTCCGATAAAAGAATAAAACAGTTGACCTAATGTCAGTAAAATAACGGTCGTTTTAACATTGCCTTTGAAAAATTGCAGAACAAGATGGTGTAAATGAGTTTTATCGGGCGAGAACATCGAACGCCCGTTTCGTTTTCGGCGAATCATAACGATAAGGGTATCAATAATTGGCAAAGCAGCAATAAACAGTATGCTAATAGGCTCAACATAATCGAGTGCTTGAATAGAAAGTATGGAGATAACAACACCAAGGGTGAGCGATCCGCTGTCTCCCATAAAAATCTTTGCAGGATTCCAATTGAACCACAAAAAAGCGACTAACGCTGAGATAAAAGAGAGAGATAGAGAGATCATAAAGCTATCATGGTGATCATATCCGATAAAACATAAGGCCGATAAAATCACGATACTTAGGGAGGCCGCTAAACCATCCAGACCGTCTGAAAGATTAAGGGCATTGGTAAAACCGGCAATAGCGAGTAGAGTAAAAGGGAAAGCAAACCATCCAAGCGGTATTGAATACCCGAAAACATGACCCAGATGTTTGATATACGTTCCATCCACGTAAAAAAAGGCTACAGCGATAAAAATGATTAAAAATTTTGTATTAGGAGAAGTATCGCGGTGATCATCAAGGATACCAACCGCAAAAATAATAAAGATACCTATGAGTATCCATGGATGTGATAAATGAGCTATATTGAAAAAGATTAAATCTGAGCATATAACCGCAAAGACAATACCAATGCCAGCTCCGCGTGGAGTAACTTTTTTATGATGACTACGGTGATTGGGAACATCAATAAGACCAAGTGATGGGGCATAACGGATTATAAGTTTAATAAAAACAAAGCTGAGAATAAAAACAGTAAAAAGTTTAGCGCCAAGAAATAACAATAAAAGGACTCTTTTCAGGATAAATTGTCCAGAAAGTATTGCATAAATTTACTTAGAAAATTATTTAAAAATATTATATGGTGTACCAATACTATGTAAAGGAATTTACAGAGTAGATTATTACAATAATGACAATAAATAGGGTCTCCTTATAGAAAGCAGTAGGAGTCTAATAGATATTATGTTAGAATCAAAAGCATTTAAAAAGAATAATATTGGTGAGGAATATAAAAATGATTGTATTAGGAAAAAAATACAAATTTACAACACTCGAAGAGCAAAGACTCAGAAAAAAGTTTGGTAATTATGAAGTCATCGCAACCTCAAATCGAGATCCTCAAGAGGTTATAGCCGAACTTTCAAAATATATTGAGACTCATGGTGCCAGTATGCTGGTTCTCAATATGCGTACTCAAGTACATGATGACATCGTCAAGTATCTGACAAAACTACAGTTTAAAAATAAAGCCAAACGATTTATTATCATAGGTATGAGTCGTTTTACCGAAGAGTATCTCCAAAAATGTTATATCCCTGATGACAACAATAATCTCCATTTTCTCGAAAATATTGTCTCATACAGCAAATGGCACTATTTTCAAAAGCGATGCATTGATTATTTCGGAGTGTTTTGGCTCTTTTTCTTTTCGTGGCCTGTAATGTTGTTGAGTGCTGTCAAAATCAAGCAGCAATCACCCGGATCAATATTGTTTCGGCAAGATAGAGTGGGGGCCAATAATGAAATTTTTAAATGCACTAAATTTCGATCCATGCATGAAAATTCTCATCACGATTCCTACACGAGAGAAAATGATACGCGAATTTTCCCATTTGCTCATACAATGCGAAAAACCAGGCTCGATGAGTTACCGCAGATGTGGAATATCCTAAAAGGGGAAATGCACCTGATAGGTCCAAGAACGGAATGGGACATATTGGTAGCTCAATATGAAGGACAGATTCCTTATTATAATGAGCGCCATTTGGTTCGTCCGGGAATAACGGGATGGGCTCAGGTGATGTATCCGTATGGAGCAAATACTGAGGATGCACGCCAAAAACTGATGTATGATCTGTATTACATCAAACATTGGAGCATGGCGTTGGAACTCAAAATCGCCTGGATGACAGCGATGACGGTGATCAGAAAAAAAGGTATATAGAAAAGCATCTGGATCCCGTATCGAGTACGGGACCTCGAAGAGGTTCTTGTACCCTATAGGGTATGACTGCCTTCTTCTAAATTCTATAAAAAATAGGGGTCAACCGTTAACTATACATATGGTTATAGTTGACAACATAGGGAAAGTTTCAATTATGATAAAAAAATATGATGTTTTGGTAATTGGCGGCGGTCCAGCTGGAGCAACAGCAGCACGGTTGTTAGCACAAAAAAAATACAAAGTTTTGTTGGTACAAAAAAGTTTTACCTTTGAAAAACCGTGTGGCGGCGGAGTATTGTTAAAAGTTTTTGATGAGTTCGCTTTGGACAGAGAAAAAATCTCTCATCAGGTCAATACGATAAAAGTCGTAGCACCAAGCTTATTTGGCGTTACCGTGAGTCTTGAAAAGGAACCACTGGCAATTGTGGATCGATTAGAGTTTGATGCGTACTTACGAACATTGGCTCATGATGAAGGTGCAGAGGTCATAGAGGGTTATTTTCAATCATACGATGGTCAACTTGCATATATAAAATCGAGTAGCTTACAGCTTTGTATACAGGCACAATATATTATAGCAGCGGATGGTGTGAACTCTACCGTACGAAAAGCAGTAACCGGAACCTTGCCAAAAAGAGTACTGACGCTGTATGCCAAAGTGCAGCAGCCATTAACAGCTCAATGTGAGTTTTGGTTTGGTCGAGATATTGCACCAGGTCATTATGCCTGGTCTTTTATTCACAACAAAGGGACCCATATTGGAGTTGTGTGTGAAGATGAATCAAATGCCCAACACTATTTTGGGCGTTTTTGTGACAAACTAGGACTGAAGGATACACCAAGAGCTAGAGGGTACTATATCCCTTTATGGAGAGATGACCTCTATCGTAAAGATAATATTTTATTTGTAGGAGATGCTGCTGGACACGTTTCACCTTTCACGTACGAGGGAATTTATTATGCTATGCGTTCAGCACGTTATGCTGTTGATGCAATTGTTGATGGTGATCTTGATACCTATAAACAGTTATGGCAAAAAAATCTCAAAAAACGTTTTAAAGCGATGGAACTACTGCGAAAACTTTTGCTACGATGGGATTGGACCATTGAACGAGTGGTAAAATTGTTAAATACTAGATCAGTACATCAAGCAGCATTGCGTTTTTGGAGCGGAAAAAGCACACCAAGCTCTCCATTGCAAGTAACTAGAAAAATCATACGGCTTTTGAGTCAAAAAATGATATAAACAAGAAATTTTATTTTAATGATTATGGTGAGATTAATTAATCCTATAAATTGTAAGATACAAAAAATGATTTATCAAGAAATCGCATGGAAAAGCTTGAGATTTTAGAGATACTTAATGACTGGAACTATTGGAATAAAGAATCGAGTGGTGATTGATTTTATTATTCAAGATAATGAAATAATTCCAATTGATATAGGTGCACATGATGAAGTATATTAAGAAAATAGGTAAATCATGATCATAACAAAAATTAGAATTTTAATAGTGTGCGGTATCTCTGTCTCTGCATGGGCGGATGCTATACCGGTTCATCTCGATCATAATAATGTACGTGTAACGTATGAGACACTAACCCTTCCAGGTGATGAAGCTATGGGATTGGTCGGGTTGAACTATCAGCAAAGATTCGGTTCGTATTGGTATGGTGGACTTGGAGTGTATGGGGCAGCTGCCGGAGAGCGGGGCGGCTTTTTTACCGGAGGGTTCGAAGGAGGTCTGCGGTATCCGTTGTTGTCTGATTTTGAGGCTGAAATGGGTCTGTTTATCGGAGGAGGTGGTGGCGGTGCTGCTCCTCAGGGGGGTGGGCTTATGCTTCGTCCTCACATCGGACTCACGTATGGAAACTCTGATATACGAGCAGGATTGCAACTCTCACAGATTGAATTTCCCAATGGGGCGATCAAAAGTTCTCAAATAGCGGCTGTTGTGGATCTTCCGTTTGAATCGTTTAGGTTAGATGGCGGTTATCGGGGGAGATTGGATTCTTTATCTTACGATACTGAGGGGATGTTTCAACGTTCATTAAAGCCTGTGCAGGGAACATTTGGGATTGAAATGCAGCACTATATCCCCTCAAGCGGTTCGCGTAAAACCGATGGATCGTTGATGAGCGCATCTTTTGATACGGTTGGTATTCGATACGAAAATTTTTTATCCCGTAATGTTGTGTGGCATCTGTCGACGGCTGGAGCGATGAGCGGTGGTGCAGATGGCTATGCTGAGATATTTTCAGGGATGGGATGGAGGTATGGTCTGTTTGAACGTGCTTCGAATAAATCTCGATTAACGATGAATCTAGATGGTGCGATCGGGTTGGGTGGCGGTGGTAAAATTGCTACCGGTGGCGGGTCTATGGGTAAAGCAACGGTTGGATTGACGTATAGAATGAACCCGCAATGGTCAGCAGATCTTAGAGGCGGATATGTTCAGTCAGTGGATGGAGAGTTTAGCGGCGAACTGATGAGTTTTTCACTCAATCATCCTTTTGTGACGATCAAACCCTCATCTGGAACTTTCGAAGATCAACGCTTCGATTATGAACTCATCCGAAGTGATTGGCAAGTTCGTCCGATACATGAAACGTATTTATCGGCCCAGCGTAAAGGTGGAGACAGTGCAGGTGTTTCGTTGGTGGGGATGCAGATGGATTCGCTTACCGGAGGTATCGGATATTTTTACGGTAAAGCACTGGGAGCATACAGTGGCGGTGCTGGCGGTTATGTCTCTGGGACACTTGGAATCGGAATAAACTATCGACTGCCGCTGTCAATGAGCCTCTATACACAAGCAGGTGTGGGAGCCGGCGGAGGTGGCGGAATCGATGTCGGAAGCGGTGCCATTGTCGAAGCGGAAGCGGGAGTTCGGTATGAAGCGGTCAGTAATACCAATCTTTGGATCGGGGCGGGTCTGACGAAAAGCATTGCTGGAGAACTGGAAACTCCGACACTCAAAGGCGGCATTATGTACCGTTTCTCAACAGTGAAGAACAAACGCTTGCTTTATTAACCCGTGACATTTAGGATTTTACTAAATAATGTTAAAATAACATTGATTTTTTCAATATTTGAGATTAAAAATTTTTAAAACAGGGTGTCAATGATTAAAATATTCGTGGGGTTTTTACTCGCAATTTTGCCACTTTTTGCTACTTCTTATGATCCGATTTTCGAAAAAGCGGGTCGTGATTTCGGTATTGAATCCTCATTGCTAAAACGTATAGCGACGATTGAAAGTTCTCTGAATCCTCGTGCGATGAATCAAAACAAAAATGGTACGGTAGATATCGGACTAATGCAGATTAATTCGATGCATCTGAGAGGTCTTTCGAAGATCGGGGTCACACGTCAAGCGCTTCTGGATCCGGAGGTCAATGTGTATGTCGGCGCATTGCTTCTCAGTTCTCACATACGCAAAAGAGGGTATAATCTCCAAGCAATCGGATGTTATCATTCGGCGAATCCCGTGTTTAAAAATCAGTGGTTAAAGCGTCTTGCTATGGTAAATGTGCCGGAAGGTACTGTAAAAACGTCCAACATTGATCAATCGACAGTAGGTGATGATCCGCGCAGTCGTTTCGCACAGCAGCAGCTTTCCCGTCGAGTTGATGAAAAAATAGCACAGGGAATGAATCCAAAAACAGCATTAAGAGCTGCAAAAACTGAGGTGGATCACCTCATGGGATATTCAATCTAATTAAAACATAACAGTCAAGGGAGTCACACAACGATGGCCATTAAAAAAATAATATTTTTCCTTCTTATGATAGGGATTACACTTTATGCCGAAGGATTAGACGGTGGTTCATCCAATGCAGCGATTGTTCAAGCGATCAAAGCAAATCCGGCACTGCTGGATTCTCCACAAGCTAAAGCAATGATGAAAGATGCTAAGGCTCCAGTTGCAAGTACAGTCACAAAAGTTGATGCCCCGGTTAATGATATTGTTCAAGAGAAAGTTGCAGAACAGGCACTTGCGGAAGATACATTGAACATGTCGCTTGGAAATGAGGATATGGCATCGTTTTATCGATCTCCTCTCAGCATTGAAAAAAATAATGTTTACAGTAAACGTCTTATGACGCGTCAGATCAAAGAGAGCCCAAAAGCACTTAAGCGCTACGGTATCGAATTTTTTAGTAATAAAAATGGGATGGATTTGGCATCATTACCGGTCCCAGAAAACTACAAGCTGGTTCCAAAAGATGTTCTAAATGTTATTTTGTACGGTCCTAAATCGGATAATATGAGTCTAACGGTTGATAAAGACGGGAGCGTAGTTATCCCGTCATTCGGTCCGCTTCAGATCGCGGGTCTCTCGTTTAGTGAAGCGAAAAAGACCATTACCGATGCTTTGATGGCAGCGTATCCCAATGTTGGAGTGACAGTCACTATTTCTCAATTTTCATCAATTCAAGTAACTTTGGCAGGTGAAGTGGCAGTGCCGGGCCTCTACAACGTAAGTTCGTTTTCAACCATTAAAGAAGCACTGATTTCAGCGGGCGGACTTTCTGCAAACGGTTCTATGCGTTCGGTGAAAATTAAGCGTCAAGGTCGTATTTATACGATTATCGATCTTTATACCATCATCCGTGGAACGGGACGCAGTGATCCATTGTTACGTGCAGGAGATATCATCATCGTCCCAATCATGGGAAAAAATGTTGTGATCGACGGAGATGTAAAACGTCCTGCGATTTATGAGGCGAAAGAGAATACTTCTATCGCAGATCTCATAGCATATGCAGGCGGTATACAAGCAAGTGCAAGTAAAAATGATATACGTATCACTCGATATGAGGGGCATCAAGGGATGAAAGTCTTTAATGTTTCACTTGTTGAATCGAAAAAAATGATAGCACAGGATCAAGACAAAGTCTATGTTCATAATTTAGATAAAAGCAACCTTCGTGGTATTGTTCTTTATGGCAATGTTGTCAAGCCCGGATTTTGGCCGCTTGAAAAAGACGGAACACCTCTAAAAGATTTTTTCGGGCGTGAAATTGCTCAAAATACCCTCCGTGGAGTGTTTCTTGAAGATACGTATTTCGATTATGCCATCATCAAACGAACTTCAGCAAATCTAAAAGAAGAGTTGATCGGATTTTCACTGAGTGATGTACTCTCAGGTAAAGAAAAGATCAGCCTCAAATATAGAGATGAACTTTATATATTGAACAGTTCAACGGTTACGCCTCCATCCATCGTAAAAATTTCAGGTGAATGTATTGCCCGTGCCGGTGAATACAAGTTTCTGTCAAATATGACTCTTGAAGCATTGCTTAGCACTGCGGGTACAATCTGTCCGATCGATCGAAGCCGGGTAACGATCGTATCTCCTGATCCAGTATCCATGACGATGAAAGTCCGTGTTGTCGATACGATGCATGAAAAAGTGATATTGGGTGAGTTTGATGACATTCGCACCGTAGGATATTTTACGACCAATCCGATACAAGAGGCAAAAATAAATGGCGAGATCTATAAGCCAGGCAGTTACCCTATAGCGGACAAAGTAACAACCCTCAATGATTTAATTCGTGCTTCAGGTGGATTAACAGAAAAAGCCAGTATGGATAAAGTTGAGTTAGTCAGATATAGTATTAACAATGATATACGTGTTCGTAATGTAAAAATTATCTCTGTAGCCGAAGCTACTTCTGCAACGTCACCACAGCTTCAAGCATATGATGAAGTTACCGTCTTTAAAATTCCACATTGGAATGAGCGTAAATCAATCACCATCCGTGGCAAAGTTAAATATCCTGGTGAATATGCAATCGAAGACGGTGAGACGATGAGTGATGCACTTAAACGGGCCGGAGGATTTACAGATGCAGCGTATGTAGAGGGGGCAGTATTTACTCGTGAAGATTTAAAAATACGACAACGTGAGGGGATGGAGCGCCAGATCAAAGATCTGGAGAGCCGGGTTATGTACATCTCGACACAGCCTGCAGAAGCCGGGAAAAGTGCTGGCGATAAAACACAGCTGGTCTCGATGCTGGGGTCACTCAAAGAAGATGTAGCAAAAACTCCTCTAGTTGGCCGTTTAGCCATTCATTTAGATGCTAATTTAGCCCGTTTTAAAGGGAGTAGCTCTGATATTTTACTCAAAAATGGTGATGCTCTTTATATCCCTGAGCGCGAAGACAGTGTGGTCGTTCAGGGTGAAGTCCTTAATCCTAATGCTATTGTTTATAACAAAGAGTATGCACTTGATGATTATCTCAATAAATCGGGTGGAATCAAAGAGAGTGGCGATGACAGCAGCATTTTTGTTGTTCATGCGAATGGCGAGGCGGAAACCTTTAAAACGAGCTTTCTATTTGGATCGAATACTCAAATCGGGCCGGGTGATGTGATTGTTGTTCCAATGTATATCAGTACGATGAGCGGTATCGGATTAGCGAAAGATATTACGGCAATTTTATATCAATTAGCGGTTTCTGCTGCGGCACTGCATACAGTCGGAGCACTCTGATGCAAAACGAAAGTACTTTGATACAAGAAGATGAAATCGATCTTCGAGAATTAGCGCGAACGATTGGTAAACACAAAAAAAAGTTAATAATTTTTTCATTGACAGTGACAACTCTAAGTATCCTTTGGTCTCTGTCAAAGCCAAATATTTATCATTCTCAAGCAGTACTGGTACCTCAAGAGGAATCAAAATCATCCATGGGTGGATTGGGTGCACTAGCCGGGTTGGCGGGTGTTGATATAGGCGGAGGAGAGATGTCGCCCGATAGTGCGTATCAGCTTTATTTGGATGATTATCAGTGGATGCGAAATTTTTTACTCCAATCAAAATTATATGAACGGATGAATGCTAAAGATGTAGATAAAAATTACCGTTTTGCACTGGGAATAGATACCTTCTACCGTCTTAAAAAAGGTTCTCCCAAAGAGGATTCTGAAGCGATGAGTCCGGATGAAAAAGAACAGAAGCTCTTTGCAACGTATCAAGCCATCAAAACAAAGCTCTCTATCAGCAGTGATAAAAAAACCTCTGTTATAACACTTGGATGCAGTGATGCAGATTCTGTTTTAGCGAAAGATACTGTTTCGCTGTTTTTGAAATACGCGTCCAATTCGCTTCGGAGCAATGAACTAAGTGACATGGAAAAAAAGATTGCGTACTATGATCAGGAACTTCAAAAAACTAATGATCTTTCACTTAAAACACAACTTAGTCAGTTGATGTCCGCATTGATCCAAAAAAAGGTTTTAGCTCAATCTAGTGATTTTTATAATGTCAAGATGGTTACATCTCCAAGTGCAGCATACGAACGAGATAAAGAGGGACCAAAGCGAGGATTGATCGTAGTGGTATCCTTTGTGACATCCCTCATCCTCGGAATATTTGGAATCTTCTTGCTCGAATTTATGCGTAATAAGCCAAATGAAGAGGAAAAAGCCTAAGTTTTCTATAACTTTACTTTAAATAATAAGTTCGGAAATTTACAAGGGGAACTGATGTATAATTCTCCTTAAAATTTAAAGCAAAGTACTCAAATTATGATTCTATTATCACCCACAAAAAATGACCATAATATTCTTAAACCATTACTAAAATTAATCTTGATATTTATAGGTATTGCAAGCAGTTATGTACTGGCAAACGATCTGCCTGATGTGTGCAGCCGAGATCAAAACCCCAACGAATTCACAATCTTGAGCTATCATGAAATAGCCGATAAAAGTAAAACATTGGATTCAACCTATGCGGTTACACCTTCAAATTTTGATCACCAAATGCGTTGGTTAATAGATAACGGGTATCACTTTATTGGCATCAATGATATTTTAAAGTACCGTAAAAGTGGAAAGAAATTGCCGGCTAAATCCGTTTTGATCACGTTTGATGATGGCTATCAATCCGTATATGCTAATGCATATCCTATACTTAAAAAATACAAAATTCCCAGCGTCATTGCATTGGTTGGCAGTTGGCTGACGAAGGAAGATAAAGTAGATTTTAGTGGAAACATGATCCCTCGCAGTGAGTTTTTAAGCCAAAAAGAGATCAAAGAGATGGTAAGCAGCGGCCTTGTAGAAGTTGCCAGTCATTCGTATGCCGCACACAAAGGGATACAAGGCAATCCGCAAGGAAGTATGCAGCCGGCGATAAGAACACGACAATGGCTGAGTGAGAAACAAGCGTATGAAGATGAAAAAGCGTATGAGCAACGTATCTATAATGATTTAGCAGAAAACAATAGGTTTTTAAAACACTATACTGGTCAAAAACCTCGCGTCATGGTGTGGCCGTATGGACATTACAATAGCAAAGTACGCAAAATTGCAGAGAAGTTAGGTATGCCCATCGGATTAACATTGGATGATGGCAGTAATACTGCCATCACACCGCTGTGGGGCCTACGACGTATTTTGGTTGAGCATAAAATGACACTTCCGGATTTAGAACTCAACATGTGGGTGAGAAATGCCAACTATACGGACGATGCCCGCACCACAAAAGCTGCACACATTGATTTAGATTATATTTATGATGCAGATCCGGTTCAACAAGAAAAAAATCTAGGCGACTTACTTGACCGTATCAAGAACTTAGGGGTTAATACGGTTTATTTGCAAGCTTTTGCAGACCCCGATGCCAACGGTGCAGCTGACTATGTCTATTTTCCTAATCGTAACATACCGATGAGGGCAGATCTGTTTAGTCGAGTTTCTTGGCAAATTTCAACACGCACACAAGTCAAACGTATTTATGCATGGATGCCGATGATTGCATGGCAATTACCGCAGAACAATCCGGCGGTAAAAGATACGGTTGTGACATTGCAAGTTGATCCGACCCATCTCAATATGGGGTATCCGCGGTTATCTCCTTTTTCACCCAAAGCACGTAAAGTAATCGAAGAAATTTACGAAGATTTGGCAAAATCAGCCTATATGGATGGAATATTATTTCATGATGATGTTACGCTGTCCGATTATGAAGATGACAGTTCGGCAGCTCATGCGCAATATAAAAAATGGGGATTAGCGTCCGATGTTACTAAAATCAGAGCCGATAAAAAACAGTTTGCGAAGTGGACACAACTGAAAACTGATTATTTAGATGAATTTGCGATGCAATTGGCTCAAATTGTGCGAAACGAACAACCAGGACTAAAAACCGCACGTAACCTCTATGCCCAAGTCGCACTAAACAAGGATGCCCAAGAGTGGTATGCACAGAGTTTGCACGAATCAATCAAGCACTATGATTACACCGCTATTATGGCTATGCCGTATATGGAACAAGCTGATAATGCACGAGAGTTTTATGATAAAATTGTTCATAATGTCAAACAAGAGCAATGTGGGCTTGAACGTATAGTGATGGAGTTACAAACGGTTGATTGGAGAAAAGATAACGAGGCGATCTCATCTAAAGAGATGAGTGATACTATGGGTCACTTGTATGATTTGGGTGCTCATCATATCGCGTATTATCCCGACAATTTATTCAAAAACATTCCTGATGCCGACAATATGAAACAAAATTTTGGACTTAAAGCATTGCGCATGCATACGTTAACTCCAAGCAGTACAACGTCCGACAAGTAGGAAGAATTTATGACAACTTTTATTATATTTTTGCATTTAATATGGCACATACTCTTAGGCTTTATATTTTATTACCCACTGTTTATGTCAAGTTTATGGATAGTCGGGGCAATCTTTTTTTATTTTAAAAATGAGAAACCTTATCTTAAATATATTATTCCACCTCTTAGAGCTGGTGAAAGTTGGGCCGGAGTCAGTATTTTGATTCCATGTTATAACGAAGGTCAAAATGCTATCGAAACTATTTCGTATGCTCTTAATGTGAAATACCCAGAATTTGAAGTGATCGCCATTAATGATGGCAGTAAAGATGATACTTTAGAGATATTGCTAGAGTTGGCCAAAAATAATCCAAAATTAAAAGTGGTTAATTTAGCCGAAAATCAGGGCAAAGCTTTGGGTCTTCAAGCAGGGGCATTGGTAGCAAAATATGAATATTTGATCGGGATCGACGGGGATGCCTTGATTGATGAATATTGTGTTCATTGGATGGTGAAACATTTTATCCGTTACCCGGCAGTTGCCGCCGTTACGGGAAATCCACGAATACGTAATCGTACGACGTTGCTGGGCAAAATTCAAGTAGGTGAATTTTCCTCTATTGTGGGGATGATAAAGCGGGCACAGCGAAGTTTTGGACGAATTTTTACTGTATCAGGAGTCATTACCGGGTTTAGAAAAGCAGCGGTACATGAGGTGGGTTATTGGAGTCCAGATATGCTGACAGAAGATATCGATATTACCTGGAAACTGCAACGCAACGGTTGGGATGTCCGTTTTGAACCGCGCGCATTGGTATGGATTTTGATGCCTGAGACATTGAGCGGTCTATGGAAACAGCGGTTACGTTGGGCTATGGGCGGTGTGCAAGTGATGCTGAAAAACTTCAAGGTTTTATTTATGCCTAAACAGACCCATCTATGGGGATTGATGGTAGAACTGATGCTCAGTACGATTTGGGCGTACAGTATGGTATTGGTTTTTTTAGTCTGGATTATTAGTCTATTTGTTCCAGTAGCGTATTTAATGCCGCAGCAATCACCCATTTTGCCGGATCAAAGCAGTGTGATTTTGATCGGTGCTTGTTTAGTACAGTTTGGTGTCAGCAAATGGCTGGATGGTCATTATGACAAAGGTTTGGGGAAAAATTATTTTTGGATGATCTGGTATCCATTTGCTTATTGGCTCCTTAATTTGTTTACAGCAGTAACGGCTCTTCCAAAAGTATTGTTTGGTAAAAAAGGTCGTGCGAGGTGGGTTAGCCCTGACCGCGGTGCACATCAACAGGTCAAAAAAGGTTAAGAAAATGGAAACATTGATTATTAATAAACGCCGTGAGCTGCCTAGAACCAAACGAATCATTTGGGACATCATAACTGTTTTGCTTTGGCTTGGCTTTTTTTATTTATGGAAACCGGTCTTTCACGTATTTTATCGGATCATTACGTTAGGTGCACCGGTAGAAGAATTATCCGATTGGATTTTTGGTGAAATTCACAGTGTTACCTTTGAACATGCACTTTATATGCTAATCGGAACACCTATCGTACTGTTTATCCTCTCAAGGCTAAATCGGCATCAGGCTCCAAGTGAGCATCTGATCTATCATTCGAACGATTATTCAAACTATTTTAACGTAGACGATACGCAATTGCAGCAGTGTGTGAACAGCCAATTGGTTACTGTTTACTTTGATGACCATGGTCATATCATCCGCTTGGATGATAAAATTACGCTCATCAACAGCTGAATCAGTATAAATATTCACCCATATATCAAAAGTAGGAAAAGATACATTGTTTGGTTTTTTTAAAAATAAAAGTGAAGAAATAGTAATAGAAGAAGTATTCGAAACTCCAAAGGAATTTACGAATTCTATTGGAATGGAGTTTTTGTTCATTGATGGCGGACGATTCAGTATGGGTAAGAATCCTAATTACGATGAAGGAGGAGACGTTGAAACTCCTCAGCACCTGGTGGATATAGAGAGCTTTTGGATTTCTAAATATCTAGTGACGCAAGAGGAATATTACAAACTTACTCGCGTCAATCCGTCCTATTTTAAAAAAGATAAAGTTGAAGAAGACAGCTCTCGTCGTCATCCCGTAGAACAGGTAAGTTGGTTCGATGCGAAAGCTTTTGTTGAATTAATGAATCGATACGAAGGTAAAAATCATTCCTATGCCCTGCCTACCGAGGCACAGTGGGAATATTGTGCAAAAGCGGGAGGAAATACACGCTTTAGTTTTGGAGACTCTGAGGCACTAATTGATGATTATGCCGTTTATGAGTACAGTTCGAATGGGAGAACGGGTGTCGTTGATGAGAGATTGGCAAATCGTTTAGGAATATACGGCTTGATGGGAAATGTTTGGGAGTGGTGTGAGGATGATTTTTTTCCGAATTATGTTAATGCCCCTACGGATGGTTCAGCGTGGTTTGATGGACTTAATATGGGATCATTCAAAGTACGTAGAGGTGGAAGCTACAAAACGAGTTATATGTGTTTAAGAAGCTCATTTCGCGGGTATTCTCGTCCTGATTTTGCTTCAAATGAGATTGGATTCCGTCTCGTAATTAATGGAGCTCTAAAGAATACCATCTGATTTTCTATTTTAGAATTAGCCGGTTACTTTAAACGGGTATGATTCAGAAGAACTTTTAATATGTGGATGGTGAAAATGAATAAGCTAGTGTATGTGGTTATCGGTATCGCTATTGCAATACAATTTATAAGACCCGATTTTAAAAATCAGCCAGTAGATGATAAGCTTGCGTTAAATACTGATCCAAAAGTTATGACCATCCTCAAAACTTCATGTTATGACTGCCATTCGAGTGAAACAAAATATCCTTGGTATCAAAACGTTGCACCTGTATCATGGATTATGTCGAATCATATTGTACAAGGTCGTAAGGCACTTGATTTCTCAAATTGGGCTAATATAGATCCAAAAATCAAATTACTACGTCTAGAGCGGGCAAAGCAAGTTGTTAACAATGATATGATGCCAAAACACGATTATCTGATGATGCATGAAAATGCTGTTTTAAATAAGGTAGACAAACAAACACTTGAAGATTTTTTTGATTCGCAGATAATAGAGCTAGGCGGTATACCAAACGAATTAAAAGCACTTGATAAGTAAGTCATTTTACCCGCTTCCAGGCTCCGGTTTGGGAGTAAATAGCAGCTATTTCACTCTCTACTTTTACACTGCTCTCCTACTTCTATCTATAATAGTATAAAAATATTTTCTCCTCTTGTCGTTTTGGACGAATTTTAGACTTTTAACTACATCGTTACTACAAAAGTTTACTTTTGTGTTGTATGATATATACAGTTAATACGCTAAATAGGAGAATAAGATGAAAAGAATTATTGGAATCGCGTTGATAGCAGGTTGTATGTATGGACCACTCAATGCATCGAACTTTGATATTGGAATTTCTGGTTCAGAGCGTGGGATAAACGGATTTTCTCTTTCTATAGGAAATTATTATCATGTTCCAGCGCAAGAAATTATTATGATTGAACGTTCTATCCCGTACGAGGAAACAAGTGTTGTGTACTTTTTAGCGCAGCATTCCCATAGAACTCCTAACTACATAGCTAATCTACGATTGCGTGGTATGAGCTGGTGGGATATAAGTATTCATCTAGGATTAAACCCTCGCACTCTATATGTTATCGATAGCCGAAGACATGTAGGTCCTCCTTACGGTAAAGCGTACGGTTACCAACGACTCAATGATTCTGACATTGTAGAATTGGTCAATGTCCGATTTCTATCGTCCTATCATGGTATCAGTGTGGATGACGTGATAGATCGACGCAGTCGAGGACAGCAGTATATGCATATTGATGATGAATATCGTATGGAAAAGTATAATCATCAAATACAGCAGAGAGTTAATGATCAACGAAATCAGCAGCATCAAATTCAAGTTGAAAATAGAGGAAACAGCCAGCCTCAAATTCAGCAGAAAACTATGAATCGAGACAATCAAAATAGAAACCAAAAATCTCGCGATAATAAACAAGATCATGGGAACAAAAATCGAGATAATAATAGATAGAGACTTCTTTTCTAGCTCCGAATCTACAGATTGGGTAGGTCTAGTATTTGTCTTCATTCCAATTTGTAAAAAGGAAATATCTTTTAAGGAATTCAGAGCCACAATTTAACTACAATATCTAACATAATTTAATTTATACATCAAGACGTTTTAGTTCTATTATCAAGAGAAACGTTTGGGTGCTAAATTTTTTTTAATGAGATAATGGGAGGCTTCACCATGAATACTTTAGAATGGTTTACTTATTTAGAATACCTTAACGGACGAAAAGAAGTTGCCAAGAGATTTGCTAATGGTGAATGGAAAATTGATTTTGATGAGAATACACCAATCTTTATCTGCTCTTCTGATAGGGAATGTAAACATTGTCCCAATTGTTCTTATGAGTTTTGTCTGTGTACCATTGAAAGTACCAAGAGAATAAGTCATTTACTGTATCATGAACAAATGTCAATCTATTGTGCCGAATTTACCGTACTGTGTAGATGAATACAATAAAGCCATGAGCATCTTTACTCGCTCCCAAGCTCCAGCTGTAATAACCGATAGTTAGCTGTATCACGATGATAATGTTTGGATATATTTAGTATACAATGCAGGAGCTTGTCTCCTCTATTGATTTACTGTAAACGTCTGTCTCGTGACTATTCCCCAATATGGATCATCATAACACTCTTCGCTATACTCTGTCTCGATAAAACACTTGATTGTTTTACGCCAAAATGTAGTGGCGTATTGGGCTCCCTGAATCTGTTTGATTTCCCAATCTCCGGGATAATTTTTCCAAATCATGTGGGCAAACTCCATTCCAACACCACTTTTTCGAAAATAGGGAATCACGTAAAATTCACACACCTCGTAGGCTTGAGCCTCTTTGCATTGGATCGCAGCAATTCCGGCAGGGGTATTGTCGATCATGAGCAAAAAGCCTAGTGTTTTGTCTCCTATATGGGTATCGAGTTCAAACAAACCCGAGTCATTCGGTTTCTTACCCGTGATCGGCGAAAACTCAGCTTCGTAGCATTGTACGAGATTGTGATAGATATGGGAATTAGTTTTGGTAACAGGAATGATTTTCATGGGATTGAATGGTGCTTTTTTTGGGTGAATTGTAGCAGAATTTTTTGCTTGAGAGTGGATAGTATCCGTTTGCATTCCCAACGTGAACGTTGGAAACGGGGGAAGAGTGGAAAAGTTATAGTGCTTTCGCCATAATACGGTTAAGACGTGCAATAAACCCTGCGGTATCGGCAAGTGTCTCACCCTCATACAGTTTTGCCTGATCGAGCAATACATGTGCGGCATCGTCGATGAGGTTCATGTCTGCGCTGTCGCTGAGTTTTTTGATCAACTCATGGTTTGGGTTGATTTGTAGGATTTGTTTTGGTGCTGGGATATCTCCGCCCATGTTGCCGAATTGTTTCATCATCTGTGCCATCATGTAGCCAGAATCTTCTTTGTCGATTTTCAGACAGACGGCAGAATCTGTGAGGTCGAATGTTGTTTCGACTTTTGATACGTTTTCACCCAGTGCGCTTTGAAGCTGAGTGATAAATGATTCAAGTGTTTTTGCTGTCTCTTCGTGCTCTTTTTTCTCTTCTTCGGACTCTTCGAGAACCGCATCCGTAACGTTGATAAATTTATATTCTTTGTACTCACTTACCATTGGGAATACGATGGTATCGATTTCTTCGTTGAGGACGAGAACGTCAATCCCTTTTGCTTTGAAACGCTCTAGACTTGGGGAGTTTTTAAGCATTTGGAGAGACATTTTTGCAGAGATGTAATAGATCTCTTTCTTTTGCCCCAGGGCACTTTCTCCGACTTCGCCGTTCACCTTGTCAGCATCTATCTGTTTGATGAAATCACTGAACATTACTGGCTCTGTAGAATTCAATGTATTAAGCTTGAGAAGTTCCAAGATTTTCTCACGGTTGCCCATGTCGCTGTACAATCCCTCTTTAAGGACGTTGCCGAACTCTTTATAGAATGCACCGTATTTTTCAGTATCGTTTTCAGAGACTTTTGAAAGTTCTCCTAATACTTTTTTGACCGATGCGTTTTTGATTTTCGCCATAACTCGGTTGCTTTGTAAGATCTCACGGCTGACATTTAACGGAAGATCCGATGAGTCGATCACTCCGCGTAAGAAACGTAAGTAAGTTGGCATAAGCTCTTTTTCGTCGTCGGTGATAAAGACGCGGTTGATGTAGAGTTTGATGCCGCTTTGATAATCGACACGGTACAAGTCCATCGGTGCCTTTGACGGTACGTAGAAGAGGGTTGTGTATTCTAATGCTCCCTCCGCTTTGTTGTGCATCCATAGCAATGGCTCGCTTGAATCATGCGCGATGCTTGAGTAGAAGTCTTTGTACTCCTCTTCACTAATATCACCTTTGCTGATGGTCCACAATGCGTTGGCTTTGTTTACTTGGACATTTTTAGTTTCATTGTGTCCTTTTTCTTCGCCCTCAGCAGGTGCTACGTATTCCTCTTTGTCCATGAAGATCGGGAATGGGATATGGTTAGAATATTTTTTGATGATGCTCTCGATACGGTGTGTCTCTAAGAACTCGCTCTCATCGTCTTTTAGGTGCATGATGATACTTGTACCGTGGCTATCACGTTCTGCTGGCTCTAGATCATACTCAGACCCTGCCATTGAACTCCATTTGTAGGCTTGCTCTTCGCCTGCTTTGCGAGAAATGACTTCGACTTTGTCCGCAACCATAAACGATGCATAGAAACCGACACCGAACTGACCGATAAGATTGGAATCTTTTTTCTGATCGCCTGAGAGTTTTTCCAAGAATGCTTTCGTACCTGATTTCGCTATGGTTCCGAGGTTTTCTACTAAATCTGTTTCGTTCATCCCGATACCGCTGTCGGAAATCGTGAGAGTTTTTGCTTCTTTGTCGATGATGATGTCAACACGAGGATTAAATGAAATCCCTTTATAGGCGTCATCTGTCAGGATGAGCATGTTGAGTTTGTCGAGTGCATCGGAACTGTTAGAAACAAGTTCGCGGACGAAAATCTCTTTATTAGAATAAAGAGAGTGGATCATAAGATGTAAAATTTGTGAGACTTCGGTTTGAAATTGATGTTTCGCCATGATGAATTCCTTGGATTATTTTTATATGGTGCGATTTTAACGAAATTGGATTAATAATGCAAGAAGTATCAAGTAAGTTGAGTCTATTAGACTAATATTTGATATGTGTTAAATATAAGCCATTGTGCGGAGCAATGTCCGTGCTGTAACGTTTAATACAATTGAGTTGTTCAAGTAGCTGTTCTTTGGTTGATTTGCCGGAAGAAATACGGAGTAAAAAACCGACCATTAGACGAATTTGGGAACGTAAAAAGCCACTTCCCTCAAAGCAAAGGATGAGATGTCCTTTGTGGGTATAAGCGTAAGCACGATAGATGATACGGGTAAAATGCTCTAAATCATTTCCGCTTTTTTTAAAGAATTCAAAATTATGGGTTCCCTCGAAAAGTTTAATAGCATCAATGATAGCTTCAGGGTTGAGAGAAGGGACGAAGGTGACGAAGCTGTCCCCAAAAGGATTGGTATTGCCTTCTTTGATAATGTAACGATAAACACGCTTGCGTGCTGAGTAGCGAGCATGGAATTCGCTGTCAACAAACTCGATGCGTCCAATTCGGATAGAAGAGGAGAGTTGCATGTTAAGCATATCTTTAAGACGTCGCAGATCACTCCAGTACGGTGGTAAATCAAGGTGCATGACTTGGTGTGTAGCGTGAACGCCACGATCGGTTCTTCCTGAACCTTTTGGGAGGGTGTGGATCTGCAATCGCCGTAATGCTATGATAAGGGTTCCGATGACGGTGTTCGTCGTATCAGGTTGTTGTTGTGAACCCATAAACGCTGAGCCGTTGTAGCTCATAGTGATTTTGACACGATTCAAAAGCGATTACCTACAAGTCGTTTATAGATCAAATAAGTTCCAATTAGCCAACTAAGAGTTACTGCCCAAATAGCGTGGAATCCAAGAGCCTGTTGTGCAATGATTGCACAGGAATAAAAAATGATTATAGAAATAAAAAGCCATAAATAAATCCAACGTTTTTGGTGACGTGCGTGAACAACACCAAGTGCAACGATTAAAAAAAGTGAGAGGGTAGGGAGTAAGCTCAAAAGAGCATTGGTAATGAGCAGACGTGTTCGAAATTTTTGATCGGTTGGTGATGCTGTCCAATACTCTAGAGTATTGGTATAAAAGTTACTGTCGCTTTTTATGACATCGTTTATCGTGAGATGTTTATAGTTCATCCGTTTGAGGTTCTCATCTTTATAGGTGTAACCTTCACCATCACTCAGACGGAGCTGTAGATTGCCATGCGCATTAAGAAGCTCAGCCGTATGGGCTACCAAAAGAACTTCTTCTTTGAGATCTTTGTTAAATAAGACTACGTCTCCATACGCACGAGTATTGCTATCGCTTTTGTTGATAAAGAGCATCCAGTCACCGAAATTATGACCGAATTCGGAAGCCGTTAGATTGAATTTGGCTTCTGCTTTTTTTTGAGACAAGAAATTTTTGGATATCGAATTGACATAGGGAGTCACAATCAGATAATCAACCAACAAAAGGATTGTCAGTAAAAAGGCAGGAAGAGCCAATATCCGTACTAAAAATGCTGGAGAAATTCCCAGTGAAAAAACGACTACCATTTCATTATCATTGGACAGCCGATACAGAGTAAGTGTGCTTGCTATGACGAAGGCAATAGGAAGGGTATAAAATAACAGTTCAGGTAAAACGAAGAGATAGAGTTTCCCCATTTCACCAATATTAAGCTGAATAATCGCCGTATAAGTAGCCAGTTTTATCATGAAAATGACCGATGCAATGGTAAACAAGGGTATAAATATAGAGAAAAACAGTACGTTCAGGTGAGAAAAAATATAGTGTCGTAATTTACCCATATAAACCTGCCATAAAGGCTGATACATAGGTATCAAGGATAAGTACTATCCAAGTTGCCATGGCTAAAAAAGGGATAAAAGGGAGCTGCTTTGAGTCTTCATCATCGCTTTGTGTCAGTAGTAATGCCGGAAGCGCTAAGAGTGCAGAGAGAAAAATAGCAACAAGCGCTAGCTGGATTCCAAGTACAGCACCCATAGTTGCAGCAATCATAATGTCGGCTTCTCCCATCGCCTCTTTTTTAAGTGCGTAGGAGAGATAAAAACGCAACAGGGTAAATCCGCCTGCAAACAGTAGGGCGTTGGTAAAGTTATAGCCCAATTGTCCCAATGAGGTTGCGCTTAAAATCGCAAAGGTGAGGGCTGCGAGGTTTAGACTATCAGGAACCATTTTGTAATAAAAATCGATAACAGAGAGCGAGAGTAAAAGGGTGAAAACAAGCGCTATTCCAAATGAGTGGAGGTTTATTCCCAGTTTCATGGCAGTGAAGAGAAAAATAAAGGCGCTTAAAATTTCAATAATAGGATATTGTGCCGATATTTTAGCACCGCAAAAACTGCATTTTCCGCGTAAGAATAGCCATGAAAAAATGGGAACATTATGCCATACGCGTAATGGGGTATTACAGCTCATACAATGTGATGCTGGGAAAGAGACACTTTCATCACGGGGTGTTCTTACAATCAAAACATTCATAAATGAGCCGATTGCTGCTCCTAAAATAAAGACTAATAGCCACTCCATTAATTTACCCCTCCAAATCGTCGTTCAACTTTTTTAAATTGTGAAATAATTTTTTCTAACTCATCAATATTGAATTCTGGCCACAAAGTATCGGTAAAAAAAAGCTCTGCATAGGCACTTTGCCACAGTAAAAAATTAGAAATGCGGTGATCTCCTCCGGTACGTATAAGCAAATCAACGTCACTGGAAGCATCAAGGGCATTATTGAGCGATTGGACAGTAATTGGAATTTGATTATCATTGAGTTTATTTACTGCGCGAAGGATCTCATCTCGTCCACCATAATTGAGCGCAAGACTTTGAATAAGTCCTGTACAATGTGCGGTTGCGTCGTAAACGTTTTGGATGGTTTTTTGCAAAGAGGATGAAAATGCGGATAAATCACCGATAGGTTCAAAACGAATATTGTTTTCCAGATAGGTTGGAAGCTCACGTTTGAGATATTTTTCGAGTAGTTTCATCAGAAATTCGACTTCAAGCTTTGGACGTGTCCAGTTTTCGGTACTAAAAGCATAAAGTGTCAGTCGTTGAATCTCGGAGTTCCCTGAACAGTATGTGGTAATCAGTCGAGCAACTTCAGATCCTTTTTCATGTCCAAAAGTACGGTTTTTACCTTGAACTTTAGCCCATCTTCCGTTGCCGTCCATAATTATCGCAATGTGAGAGGGAAGATTACTCATAAAACACAGGCTTGATCGAGAAGTTGGAGAGAGAGGGAAAGCTTATCGTTTGTCGGTAATATGTACGTTGAGTTAGCTGTGATGAAATCAATGGCATTGGACTCACTGCCAAAAGGATTTTTTTTGTCGATGATATTGAGACAAACCGCATCGACATTTTTAGACGTTAAAAGATTTTTGGCATTTATATGTGCAGTTGAAGGATCAGTTTCGGCTTTGAATGCGATGGTTTTAATCCCCTCTTTAGAGCATGAAGCAAGTAAATCGATATTTTGCTTCATTGGGATATTCCACGTGTCACCTAACATCTCTTTTTTGAGCTTTCCATTTTGAGGATGGAGTGGGATGTAATCACTGACTGCAGCTGCCATAAAGAGAAACGGCTCTTTTTGAATTAATCCGATTGGTTCATCGTGGATAAGAGAAGGCTTGGAAAGTTTTCCTTTTTTTGCAATACGGATGGAATCGTTGAGGTATTCGCCCATTTCATCCGAACTTTCGACATCGATCGTATGAATTCCCAAAGGTAAATCATTCTCAAATCGAGTTGCGATGAGGTTTACGTCCGCACCGCGTAAAAAAAGTGCGGTTGCGAGGGAAGAGGCCATTTTACCACTGGAGCGATTACTGATGGTTCGAACATCATCGAGCTTTTCGATCGTACCGCCACCCGTAACAATGACACGACGATCTGCCCAAAAATCATTTTTGAGCAAAATACGTGCTGTATTCCAGAAAATTTCTATGGGTTCCGCCATAGCACCATCTCCTACCGTTTCACAGGCTAGTTCTTTGGTTTGGGTCGAAACACTGTCATAGTTTGCAATGGCGAGCATTTTCATGGAGGCTTGAATCATCGGATTTTGGATCATATGCGTATTGGCAGAAGGGGCAAGTAGTTTTACACCGCTAAAGGCAAGGGCGCATTGAGTGAGGATGGTATCCGCAATCCCGTTGGCAAGCTTGGCAATAGTGTTGGCAGTTGCGGGAGCGATGACCATGATATCTGAGCTTTGAGAGAGTTGGATGTGGTTGAAATTATCTCCTGCCCACGACTCGTTGGTATCATCAAGGACACGGTTTTTACTTAGGGCTTCAAAGCTTAGAGGTGCAATGAATTTTTTAGCAGAGGGAGTCATAACGACACTGACTTCCGCTCCGGCTTTGATGTAAAGACGCAGTAATTCGAGCGATTTATAGGCAGCGATAGAACCAGTGACACCGAGGAGAATTTTTTTGCCCTTTAGGAGATTAGAAGGAATTAGCACGACATACCTTTACCGAAAAATTTGGTGAAAAAGCCAGCGATTTTTCGGATCGGGGTGCGACTTAGAATGAGAATATCACTTTCATATGTCCCTGAAGTGACGGTTGTTCCTGCCGCGATCATGACGTTGTCCGCAATCTCCACGGGAGCTACGAGCTGGGTATCACTACCCACAAAAACGTTTTTACCAATGATGGTTTGGTATTTATTGACTCCATCGTAATTACAGGTAATGGTTCCTGCCCCGATATTGCTTCCCTCACCGATGGTTGCATCACCGAGATAACTCAGGTGCCCCGCTTTTACCCCTGTGAGAATTGATTTTTTTACTTCGACAAAATTGCCTATATGTGTCCCTTCAATAACACTTAGTGGACGAATATGGGCCATAGGTCCTACGTCAGAGTTTCGAATAACACTCTCTTCAATAACACTGTGGGCTTTGATATGGGAATTTGAGATAAGGGTATTTCCGCACAGACGTACACCATTTTCGATAATACATTCTCCCTCCAACTTGACTCCCTCTTCGATATAGATGGTGTGAGGCAGTTGCATAATAACTCCACTGTCCATCCAGTCGCGACGGATACGATCCATCATAATCATTTCAGAAGAGCTAAGATCGTTTTTGGAATTGACCCCTTTGAACTCTGTTTCATGAACGAAAAGAGGAGTGATACTGAGATTATCAGCTCGCGCAAGAGCAATAATGTCGGTGAGGTAATATTCACTTTGTGCATTAGCATTGGATAGAGAAGGAAGATAAGTCTGCAAAACATGATGTTTAAAGGCATACACACCAGCATTGACACTTTGAACACTCTTTTCTTCATGGGAAGCATCTTTTTCTTCGACTATACGGAGAACATTGCCGCCTTCGATGATAACACGCCCATAACCACTTGGATTTTCGAGAGCGATAACCGACATAACGATGTCACTTGGATTGTTCATAAATGCATCGATAGACGCCTTTGTGATCAGTGGCATATCTCCATTTAGGACTAAAACATCATCGTATATGGGCTTTACTTCCATCATCGCCCCGCCTGTACCTGGGAAATTTTCGGTATCTTGGGTGACGAATGTCAGTCCGTCGAAGTGCTTTTCCATAGCGCGTATAACGGCATCTTTTTGATGAGCCACAACGACGATAACATCATCGGTAATTTCACGTGCAGCTTTGATACTGTAGTAGAGCATCTCACGACCACAAATCTCATGGAGTACTTTCGCCTTGGCTGATTTCATCCGACTCCCTTTTCCGGCAGCGAGAATAACGATGGAAAGAGGGTTGGACATAGATGCTCCTGAGTAATAAATAATCATGTGATTTTATCAGAATTAATCGAGAATAGCCCTTAGTCTATGGTATTATCATCTCTTTATTTTGGGAGTGTTGGTTTGGGTCGTTTTTTCTTTTTATTTCTTCTAATCCCTTTTGCCCTTTGGGGCGCTGATGCGCAGATGCCAGCGATGAGTTTTAACCTTGCTGCTCCTGAGTCTCCCAAAGAGATTGTAAGCTCTCTCAATATTTTGATGATGCTTACTGTGCTTTTTCTCGCACCGAGTCTTGTTCTTGTTATGACTACTTTTACCCGTTTTGTTATTGTATTTGGATTTTTGCGTCAGGCATTGGGGACACAGCAGGTTCCGCCAACGCAGCTGCTTGTTATGCTTGCTCTTATACTAACGGTATTTGTGATGGAACCTGTCGCTCAAAAATCGTATGACGAGGGGATAAAGCCTTATACGGAAAATAAAATATCCTACGATGAAGCATTTGAAAAAACAACGGATCCATTCAAAAATTTTATGGTGCGTAATACCCGCGAAAAAGATTTGGCCCTCTTTCTACGTATTCGTCACATGGAAAACCCTCAGTCCATCAAAGAAGTGCCGTTGACGATTGTCATTCCTGCCTTTGTCATCAGTGAGCTTAAAACGGCGTTTGAGATCGGATTTTTGCTGTTCTTGCCCTTTTTGGTTATCGATATGGTTGTTGCTTCCATTTTGATGAGTATGGGTATGATGATGCTGCCTCCGGTTATGATTTCGATGCCGTTTAAAATACTCGTTTTTATCATGGTTGATGGGTGGAATCTCCTTATAGGCAATTTGATTGCCAGTGTGAAATAAAGGGTTTTAATGCAGTGTGAGTATTTTGGTCTTTGTGGAAGTTGTAGAGTATATGAAGAAGGCTATACAGGGCAGTTAGAATCAAAAAGTCAAGCCATTAAAACACAATTCAGCCCTTATTTTAGTGGAAGAATTGATATTTTTGAGTCCAAAGAAGAGCATTATCGTTCCCGTGCTGAATTTAAAATTTATCATGATGATGACGGCTCTTTTTATGCCATGAACCGTGCAGATAAACAAGGAATTGTCAAAATAACAAATTGTTCTATTGTTCACGAGCAAATAGCGCGCATCATGCAGCCTCTTTTATCTGAAATTAAAAAATACGAATTAGGACATAAACTCTTCGGGATTGATTTTTTGACCAGCAGCAGCGGTGAAGTTGTCGCGAGCTTGATCTATCATAGAGCACTTGATGAGTCGTGGAGCGTGAATGCGCGGCTTATTGAAAAAGAGTTGGGGATTTATATTATCGGTCGAAGCCGTAAGCAAAAAATTATTTTAAGTCAAGACTATGTCACCGAAACTCTCCATATAAAAAATCGTGATTATCGGTATATCCATATCGAAAACAGTTTTACGCAACCCAATGCACTTGTGAATGAAAAAATGGTTTCATGGTCACTTGAACAGCTTGATAATATTGGTGGCGATTTACTCGAACTTTATTGCGGAGCGGGCAATTTTACGATTCCTTTTGCAACACAATTTGATCGGGTTTTAGCCACCGAAATTTCTAAAGCCTCTATCATCGCGGCTAAGCGTAATATGGAACTTAATGGCGTTAATAATATTGATTTCGTCCGTCTAAGTGCTGAAGAATTTACACTGGCACTGGATGGCGTGCGTGAATTTCGCCGATTAGAGGGGTTGCAAGTAAGTGACTACTCTCTGAAGACTCTTTTTGTCGATCCTCCCCGCAGCGGTTTAGGTGAAGAACCTTGTAAGTTTGCTGCACGATTTGATCATCTGTTGTATATCTCCTGTAATCCTGAGACTTTGTTGCGAGATTTAGAGATTTTAAACCAGACTCATGAGGTTCAGGCAATGGCACTGTTTGATCAATTTCCTTACACGCATCATTTAGAGATGGGGGTAAAACTGACTCGAAAGGGTCAGTTGTGAGAAAGAGTCTAATCTTATTATGCGCAGTTACCGTGTTAAGTGCAACGAGTAATGACCCTCAATCAATTTTGAGTGAAGTGTCTAAATTACGCCAAATGTATGATGAGTGTAAAGCTTCTCAAGGTACAGTGCAGGGTCTTGAACCTAAGGTAGTGGCAGAATCTAACAGCAAAAGCAAATTGTTAAATCAAGAAATTGTTCAAAAAAATGGTGTTATAAAAAGTTTGGAACAAACCCTGCTCACGCGTGATCGTGCTTACCGAGAAGCCACAGCTCAAAATAAAAATTTAATTTCACAGCTGCATACCCAAAAAGTCTCTACACAAGAGCGTGAAACACTAAAACGTGCCGTAGAAACGGCTAAAGCTGAATTATTGGTTGCACAAAAAGCGTTAAAACAAGCAGGCGGAGTGAAGACCGTGTATAAAGATCGTCCCGTTGTGCAGGAAAAAATTGTTACTAAAACCATTGAATCAAATGAAAAAATTACTAGCTTACAACGTGATCTTGCTACAGCTCAAATAACCATTGCAAATCTTCAAAACATACCAGTAAAAACAGCTAAAGATAAAATAGTCGAAAAAGTGGTGTATAAAGATCGTCCTGTTGAGCACGAAAAAATAGTTGAAAAAATTGTTTACAGAGATCGATCGATTGCTAAAGCTAAAGTGGTTGAAAAAGTAGTCTACAAAGATCGCCCTGTCGTGCAAGAAAAAATAGTCGAAAAAGTGGTGTATCGAGATCGTCCTGTTGAGCACGAAAAAATAGTTGAGAAAATTGTGTACAGAGATCGACCGATTGCCAAAGAAAAAGTGGTTGAAAAAACTGTCTATAAAGAGTTGAAAGTTCCTAAAAGTGTACCTAAAACGGTTCTGAAAGCGGAAGCAATCAGACAAGAACCACTTAAAAAACAAGTTGTTGATATAAAAGTTACGGACGAGCAAAAACGTCGTCAGGCGGATAAATTGGCATTGGAACAAGAACGCAAGAAAAGTGATAAAGCAGCATCCATCCCTACCACGAAAAGATCTGCTCCATCAGCTTATCGAATGGCAACGATAGCCTCCATTTACAATGCACCTAATGGAACAAAAGTCGATATGTGGGAATCTGGACGGTCATTTACCTCTGGAACAAGCAACGGAGGCTGGGTTAAAATTACAGGTTATTTTGTGAACCGTGTCTGGCAATCAGCGGATGAAAATTATTGGGTAAAAGAGAGTGACGTTATCCGAAGATAACGGAATTAATACCCATCAAAAGGCATTTTTGCCTCTTTCCATCCGAACATAAATCCATTTTCAAGATTGTAGGCTTTGATTCCCTCTTTTGCAAGAATATTTGCGGCTGCTTTTGAGCGTGGCCCGCTACGACAGACGAGGATGACTGAATCGACTTTACGAAGTTTCATGGCCGCCATGACATCGGGAATGAAATTTTTGTTGATAACCTCTTTGGCATCGTAAAGTTTTTGGGTATCAATATGCCCTTTTGTTTTATCCGTTTTAAGTTCAAATTCTGAACTTTTTACCCGCTCTTCGATTGATTTTGGGATATAGGTCCATTCATACGCAGGTATATTGACAAACCCTTCACCGTGACCAGTATAAATGAATTCAAGTGTGGTACGGACATCTATAATAATGGCTTCCCCCTTTTTTTGCATTTCATGAGCTTCAGGCGCACTCAAATCTCCTTCATATATATCATCTGCGTTTAATGAGAAGGCTAAAAAGAGTCCCAATAAGCTTTTTTTCATAAAAGATCCTGTGATTATAAATTTGACACAATTGTATCACAAAAATAAAAATACTTTTTATACTTTAGTAATTCGGTATGAATACTTGACATTTTATTGCTATGGTTTTAAAATGGCACAAAAATATGAGGAGTTATTATGTCACAGGCGTGCCCTTTAATCTTTCGACAAGTAGATGCTACCGTTACACGAATCAATACTTTATTTGTAATAGTTGTCATTATCGCATTTTTAGTAACACAATACTCGATAGTATTGATAGCATTAATAGTAGATTTTGCCCTTCGACTGTATGGCTACAAAAATTTTAGTCCCATTAATATGTGTTCATTGTGGATACAGAAAAAAGCCTCTCTACCTGTAAAAATGGAAGACGCCGGTGCTAAACGTCTCGCGGCGTTTTTTGGTATTGGATTTACCATTGTATTGTTGATTTGTTCATGGGCAGGTGCAGATATAGTGGGTGCTTTTATCGCTGGGATATTTTTATTTTGTGCTGGATTGGAACTTTTCTTTGGATTATGCATCGCATGTAAAATTTATTATTTTGCTAAAAAGATCTATCCAAAAGGTTTTCTTTAATGTCTGCTCTTTCAACTAAAGCAGTCTATGGATTAGCAGCTATGCACGTTCTCTCCCATGCACCGCATGGCAGATCAATGCAGGTGCGTGAAATTTCGGCAATGACACAAATTTCACATGGATATTTGGAACAACTTCTTTCTATATTACGCAGAGCTAATCTCGTCATCAGTATTCGTGGCGCGTCTGGTGGCTATAAATTAGCCCGTCAGCCTCATGATGTAGAAGTCATAGAGATTGTTGAAGCGCTTGAAGGGCCATTTTACAAGATAGATGGTAATGTGGGGTCGAGTTTGATTTTGGAGTACTATTGGAAAGAAGTGGAAGAAAAAATGCGAGCTTTGTTCACTTCAAAACTATCTGATCTTGATCACGCATACCAGCCTCATCATTATGATATTTAGAAAATTATCGTCTTTTATTTTTTGATTCTATAAGACGACGATTTTGCATCATCATAACTTCTAGCTCCTTGGCACTTTTCGTTTCATAGAGTGGCTGACTGCTTTGAAAAACTTCTGTATAAAAATCGGCTAAGGTTCTCCCTTTCCGTGTCGCAGGAAGTATTCTGTTTGAAGTATAATTATCCACTTCTGGTGGATCGATAAATTGCGCTAACAGTGCTTCTCGAATGTTGTTTTTGCTCATAATAATACTTTTTATGGATAGTTGACATTTAACAAGCAAAAAATGTTCCGATTATGAACTTATCGTTTAAATAAACTTCCTAATACCCCTCGAATAATCTCACGTCCAAGCTGAGAACCAATAGCTCGTGCTGCAGATTTTGCCAGTGCTTCCATGGCTGTTTCTCTCCCTCTGGAAACAGTTTTTTCTTCCTTAGCTGCAGTTTCTTCTTCGATTTCTTTTGCTTTTTGAGTTGATTGTTCTGATAAGCGCTTGTTGAGACGTTCATAGGCAGATTCGCTATCAATGGTTTGGTCATAGGTCGTGCCAACAATTGAATTGCTCATAAGTTCATGGCGTAATGTGTCAGTAATAGGCCCAATATGTGAGAGCGGGGGAATAACAAAACAGCGTTGCGTGATACTTGGCGTTCCTTTTTCATCCAAGAAGGATATCAGCGCTTCTCCGACACCAAGCTCCATTAGCGCAGTTTTTTCATCCAAGGATTCGTTATCCCGCATTGTTTCGGCTGCGGCACGAACGGCTTGCTGATCTTTAGGGGTAAAAGCACGAAGAGCATGAGCAACACGATTACCAAGTTGTGCGGCAATTTTTTCCGGTATATCATTAGGATGCTGGGTAATAAAATAAATTCCCACACCTTTAGAGCGAATGAGGCGAACTACTTGTTCGATTTTTTCAATTAATACATCGGGAGCATCGGTAAAAAGCAAATGAGCTTCATCGAAAAAGAAAAGAAGTTTAGGAACACTGCTGTCTCCAGCTTCTGGAAGCGTTTCGAAAAGCTCTGAAAGCATCCATAAAAGAAGTGAGCCGTAGAGTTTTGGAGTATTCATCAGTTTTGTAGCATCGAGGAGATTGACAACCCCCTTGCCATCAATACTTTGGATAAGATCGTGAATGTTGAGCATAGGCTCACCAAAGAGTTTTTCCCCTCCTTGGGATTCGAGAGTAAGCAGTGAACGTTGAATCGCACCGATAGACGCCGTAGAGACATTGCCATAATTTAATGACAACTCTTTAGCGCGTTCTCCTACATTGACAATCATTGCACGCAGGTCTTTAAGATCCAGCAGAGCAAGTCCTTTATCATCGGCAACTTTAAAAGCGAGTGTCAGTACGCCGCTTTGTGTTTCATTAAGACCAAGCAATCGTGAGAGCAAAAGAGGCCCCATGTCGCTAATGGTTGCACGCACAGGATGACCGTTTTCACCCCATACATCCCAAAATGTGACAGGTGATTTTTGATAATCACTTTCCAAACCCATTGAGGCGAGTCTCTCGGTCACTTTTTGATTATTTCCCCCTACATCAGCCAGTCCACTAAGATCTCCTTTGATATCACTTACGACGCACGGAACACCTATCATGGAAAAACTCTCGATAATTTTTTGCAAAGTGATAGTTTTACCCGTTCCGGTTGCACCCGTAATGAGTCCATGACGATTCGCCATTGATGGGAGTAGAGTTAAAAATTGATCCGCTGATTTTGCAATAGGATAAGAAGTGGACATACAATTCCTTAATGATTTAATGAGCGGGTATTATAGCTGTAATGTCAACACTTATAAACCTTCATTAATAACATGCCAAAGACGCTCAATCTCAAAATCATCTAAAAAAAGTGTCGAATAATGATCATAAAGCCATGAAAGTCCCTTAGCATTAATGGAGAGGGTATGGGCGCATTCTTTGTGTGCCGGTAAGAATGCACGGATGAGGGAAATATCGGTGTAGATTGGATTGTCACAAAAAAAGCAGTTCAGATCACGGTGCAATCTCCCCTCATGTTCAAGCAGTTGAATGTAGGCTTCGATGGCGAGTCGTTTTGGATTTTGATTTTTCCAGTTTTGGGCAGCTGATTCTAAAAGTTGAAAATAAAAGCTTCCAATATCATCTGAATGTTGCAAATGGGGATGAAAAAGGGCAATAAATTGTTGCCAGATACGAATACGGTTGTACTCACCCATCCATCCAAAGCCCAGATGAAGTACATCACGCATCCGAGGGATAGAACTTTTGAGTGACGTTTCGGCTTCAAAATCAATTTTAAAGCCAAGATTGATGGGACTATGACGTGCTCCATAGAACCTGTAAAGGGTTGTTAAGTTTTCCTCGGATATGATTGTTACTATCATATCTTCGTCTTTCACCCGGCTAAGTTTGATGATAAATCCCTGCATATTTTGTTACTTCACCGCACATTTTTTTATTTTATTCTCTAAAAGTTTCCTAATTTTAAAACTTTTTAACCTAATAACTGGTAAAATTAAGGAATTTCAATCCTCTTTAAACTACTTATGTTTAAAAAGAGATTAAGTAGAAATAATTTCCGGATTTTTCCGATGACATAAGGTGATTTATCAGTGGAATACCAAGATTTATTACGATCATTTAAAGATAACTGCGGATTTGGTTTGATCGCCAATATTAAAAACCGTCCTTCTCATGAGACACTGGAAAACGCAATTACTGCGCTTGAACGAATGATGCACCGTGGTGCTGTTGCAGCCGATGGCAAGACAGGAGATGGCAGCGGATTGCTCCTTTCTATCCCTCAAGAGTTCATGCGTTCTACTGCTTTAGCCAGCGGCATTGAGTTGCCTGAAATGTATGCCATTGCCGTAGTCTTTACACGCGATGCATCTCAATTGGATTTATTGGAACGTACCTGTGCTAATAATGATCTAAAAGTGGTATTGAAGCGTATCGTCCCACTTGATATCAATGCTTTAGGTGAACAGGCGCTCGAGTCTCTTCCTGAAATTTATCATATTTTTATTACCCCTAACTCATTGATGGCATCACGTCGCTTTGATGCATTGTTGTATTTGAGCCGTAAAGAGACTGAGCATATGCTCGTACAGGATCAAGATTTTTATATCCCTTCCATGAGTTCGAGAGTCATTTCTTATAAGGGCTTGATTATGCCTACGCATATCAAGGAATTTTATACTGACTTTCAAAATGAAAATTTTAAAATCTCTTTTTCACTCTTTCACCAACGCTTTTCTACCAATACTCTTCCTAAATGGCGTTTGGCTCAACCGTTTCGCTCCGTTGCACACAATGGTGAGATCAACTCCGTTGAAGCAAACCGTTTTAATGTTGCAGTAAAATCAGAATCGATTAAAAGTGAAGTGTTTACCGCTGAAGAGATTGCACGTCTTCTTCCTATCTTGCAACCACATGGCTCGGACAGTGCAAGCGCCGACAATTTTTTCGAGTTTTTGATCGCGAATGGAATGGATTTCTTTAAAGCAGCGCGTGCGATTATTCCGGCACCATGGCAAAATGCACCTCATATGGATCCACAATTACGTGCATTCTATGAGTATCACTCAACAGTTTTTGAAGCGTGGGATGGTCCTGCTGCATTCTCACTTACCGATGGCCGTTACATCGGGTGTGTTCTTGACCGTAATGGATTACGCCCTTCAAAGTATATTATTACTCATGATGACACATTGCTTATCGCAAGTGAGTACGGTGTCATTGATATTGCAGAAGAGAATATTAAAGAACGCGGTCGACTTCAATCAGGACAAATGATCGGTTTGGATTTAAAGTTTGGGAAAGTGCTTAAAGACGAAGATATTAATCAATATCTAAAAACTTCTAATCCGTATATGAGTTGGTTAAATGAGCACATGACTTACTTGCAAGAGCACGTAGAGCATCAGTATGAAACCAAATGCGACTGTTCGGCTGAAGATTTCATTGCACGTCAGCGTTATTTTAACATTACACAAGAGATCGTTGAGCAAGTGATTGAGCCGATGATGCGCGATGGTAAAGAAGCCGTTGGATCAATGGGTGATGATACTCCACTTGCTGCATTTAGTACCGTTCAACGTAATTTTAGCGATTTTTTCAAACAACGTTTTGCACAGGTAACGAATCCTCCAATTGATCCTATTCGTGAAAAAGTGGTGATGAGTCTTAACACCGGTTTTGGTGAAATACATAATATTTTGGATGAAATTCCAACTCATGCTAATCGTTTGAAAGCAATTTCACCGATTATGCTCAAAGAGAAACTTGAAGTACTAAAATCGTTTGGGGATAAAAAATCTCCACGCTATCACCCTTCGTATACTAATGCAGTGTTTTCTACATCCTATAAAGGCAGCTTGAGAGAAGCATTAAATGCTCTTGTTTCACAAGTAATTTTAGCCGTCAAAGAAGAGGGTGTTCGTATTATTGTTCTTGATGATAGCGGATTTGATCGTGAGCATAAAACCATTCCAATGTTGCTGGCAGTCGGTCGTATCAGCAGTGCATTATTAGAGGCAAAAATACGTCATTTAGGTTCAATCGTGGCCTGTACAAGTGAAGTGGTTGACTCTCATGGTGCAGCAACCCTTATCGCATACGGAGCGAGTGCAATTTATCCAAATCTTTTATTTACAACCATTGCTGCACGGGTTAAGCAAGGCAATGAAAACGAAGAAAATTGTGCGGAAGCATTTAAAGCAGCCCACCATGCTCTCAATGGCGGACTACTTAAGATTATGTCTAAAATGGGGATTGCAACGATAGCGTCATACCGTAATTCAGGTCTTTTTGACGTTATCGGTTTGAGTCGTGAGATGGTAGATGAGTGTTTTGGAGATTCACATGTGCTCATTCCTGGATTGAGCTATGAAGATATCGATGAGCGTTTAAATAAAAATCACAAAGAGGCATTTGAACAAAACGGGTTTAACCGTATTTTCCCTCTAAAAATTGGCGGATTTTACAAATTTTACAATGGTCAAGAGCACCATGATTTTAATCCGGATGTTATTCATGCCATTCATCGTGTTTCCAAAAGCGGTAAACGTGAAGATTTTGATCAGCTCAGTACGTTGATTAACAAACGCGGTCAAAAATTTATTCGTGACTTCTTCGAGTTCCAATCGGATCGTCCAAGTATTGATATTTCAGAAGTTGAGCCAAAAGAGAAAATTTTCAAACGTTTTGCTTCGGCTGCAATGAGTTTGGGCTCAATCTCTCCTGAAGCACATGAATGCGTTGCAGTTGCAATGAACACCCTCGGAGCTCAAAGCAATTCAGGTGAGGGCGGAGAAGACTCAGCCCGTTTTGATACATTGAAAAACTCAAAAATCAAACAAGTCGCTTCAGGACGTTTTGGAGTTACACCTGCTTATCTTCGCAGTGCTGAAGAGATTCAGATCAAGGTGGCTCAAGGGGCAAAACCGGGTGAGGGAGGACAGCTTCCAGGGCATAAGGTTTCCCCTTTAATCGCGCGTTTACGTCATACGACACCAGGGGTGACATTGATTTCACCTCCTCCTCATCATGATATTTATTCGATTGAGGATTTGGCACAGCTCATCTTTGATATGAAGCAGGTCAATCCGGCAGCAAAAGTAGCGGTTAAACTCGTTTCTGCTGCTGGTGTAGGGACGATTGCAGCGGGTGTTGCTAAAGCGTATGCGGATAAAATTATTATTTCAGGCGGCGATGGCGGTACAGGTGCAGCTCCTCTTACCTCGATTAAATTTGCAGGAAATCCATGGGAACTAGGACTTTCAGAAGCTCATAATGCACTCAAAGTCAATAATCTTCGTGGATTGGTTCATGTTCAAACAGACGGTGGACTCAAAAGCGGGCAAGATGTCGTAAAAGCTGCATTGTTGGGAGCTGAGAGTTATGCTTTCGGTACGGGTGTATTGACAATTATTGGTTGTAAAATGCTTCGTATCTGTCATGTCAACAAATGTTCGGTCGGAATTGCAACCCAAAATGAGAGTTTGCGTGCTGATTATTTCAAAGGAACCGTTGAACAACTTATCAACTACTTCACCTATATGGCAGAAGATGTGCGTCAAATAATGGCAAAATTGGGTTATAAAACGATGGAAGAGCTCGTCGGTCGAAGTGATTTACTCCGCATTATTGATACAGATTTAGCTCGTAAGTTCGATTTCAGCAATATTTTACACCGTGAAGCGGGCGTCAATACTTGCCAAGAAGCATCGAATAAACCATTTGATGACAATGCTTTTGAAATTGATGTTTTGGCAGAAGCCATGGACGCGATCAAAAATCCAGAGCGGCCTGTTCGAATTACACGTGATATTTGTAACTTAAATCGTAGTTTTGGTGCACGTGTAAGTGGTGAAATTGCTCAATATTATGGAGATAAGGGACTTAAGACTGATACCATTAAAATTGATCTTAAAGGTATCGCTGGTCAAGCATTGGGTGCCTTCTTGATTCATGGTGTTACTATTCGTCTTGAGGGTGTTGCCAATGATTACATTGGTAAAGGGATGCATGGCGGTAAAATTGTTATTAAATCTCGTAATCAGGGTGAAGCATTTGCAGCAGGCGGTAATACGTGTCTTTATGGTGCAACCGGCGGTAAGCTCTTTATTGCAGGATCTGTAGGCGAGCGTTTTGCAGTTCGTAACTCAGGTGCATTGGCGATCGTCGAGGGTACTGGCGACAACGCATGTGAGTATATGACAGGCGGAATCGTGGTCATCTTGGGTCAAACAGGTATCAACTTTGGTGCAGGTATGACAGGCGGAATCGCGTTTGTATACGATGAAAATCACAGTTTTGTTGAAAATGTTAACCGTGAACTCGTCGATGCATTGCGTATTGATACCGATGATGGAGATGAAGCGCGTCATTATCTCAAACGTCTTTTAAAAGATTATGCAGCAGAAACGCAAAGCGAAAAAGCCCAGGCTCTTCTCAATAACTTCCGTAATGAGATTCGAAATTTCTGGCTTGTAAGACCTAAAAACTTAACAAAATTGCCACTTAATCCTGATAAAGGCGACTAACTATTATGAGAGAATTTTTAACTATTGAACGTATCGATCCTATTAAACGCGGAGTTGTACAACGACTCAAAGATTTTAGTGAGATTTATGAACCTGTTGAGTTGCATGAAGCATCTCCTCAAAGTGATCGCTGTATTCAATGCGGTGATCCGTTTTGTCTCAACAAATGCCCATTGCATAACTACATCCCTCAGTGGCTCAAAGCGGTTGCTGAAAAAGATTTAAAATTTGCTTTTAATCTTTCAAATGAGCCATCACCTTTTCCTGAAGTCATGGGGCGTATTTGTCCTCATGATCGTCTTTGTGAGGGTGATTGTACTCTTAATGACGGGCATGGAGCGATTACAATCGGTTCAGTTGAGACCTTTATCAATGAAGAAGGGTTCAAGCATGGTCTTAAACCGTTCTTCCCGGGAATTACTACGGATAAAAAAGTAGCTATCATAGGTTCAGGTCCTGCAGGTCTTTCTGCCGCAACCTATTTATTGCGTTCGGGTATTTCGGTTACCATGTATGAGCGCAGTGATCGTGCAGGCGGATTGTTGACATACGGTATTCCAGGGTTTAAGCTCGATAAAAAAATTGTTGATCGTCGTGTCGGATTTCTCGTAGAAGCGGGTTTAAAAATTGTATACAATTGTGAAGTGGGCAAAGACGTAGAATTTGATGTGATTGCAGATCAATATGATGCTGTATTTATCGGTATAGGCGCAACCAAATCAAAGGGTGCAAAAATTGCAGGCGAAAATGCATCCAACGTTTACCCAGCTATAGAGTATCTAACCGCCATTCAGCGTAAAAACTTTGCTATTTCATATGATAAGCAATTTGATTTCAAAGATCTGGATGTGGTTGTCATCGGAGGAGGGGACACAGCTATGGACTGTGTTCGTACTGCGAAGCGAGAAGGGGCTAAAAATGTAACGTGTCTGTATCGCCGTGATGCGCACAATATGCCAGGCTCTCAAAAAGAGTACAAAAATGCGATTGAAGAAGGAGTAGACTTTGTCTTTCATGCTTCTCCTAAAGAGGTTATTCTGGGAGATAACGGGAAAGCAATCGCGGTTCGTATGATAAAAACTGTTTTAGGGGCAAAAGACGAGAGCGGTCGCCAAAAAATGGAAGAGATTAAAGGTGGAGATTTTAATATCAATGCGGATGTCGTCATTATGGCACTTGGATTTGATCCAATGGTTCCAAGCTTTTTGGCTGAAAATGGTATTACTGTGAATAACTGGGGCGGTATTGTGATCGATTCAGAGTATCAAACGACAACTGCAGGTATCTATGCTGGTGGTGACTGTTACCGTGGTGCTGATTTAGTTGTTACAGCGGCATACGATGGCCGAGAAGCTGCACGGGCTATTGCAAAGTCACTGTTGAATTAATGAGTGCTTTTATCGATGCAGTGATTCTTTCACTCCTCGAGGTTCGTACACGTATTAACTCAAGCGAAACTGCCCTTTTTGATTCGTATTCTCTTGGTGAGGGTGGTGACATAAGCAGTGGTTTTGATCTTCTGGCTGAATCCATTCTTTTTAAACATCTCAAGACTTTTGGATCTTTTTATTCTGAAGAGAGTGGCTGGATGACACCGTGCAGTAATGTGAATATTATCGCAGATCCTATCGATGGTAGTGATAATTTTTCTTCTTCTTTTCCTTATTATGGGGTTTCTATAGCAAGAGAAACAGCGGGAAAGACCACCGATGGAATTGTTTGCAATCTTGTAAATGGTGACGTTTTTATTCGTACATCGGATGAATATTATAAAACCTGTTTAGACAATCCAATCCTTAAATTATCTGTTCTTCCCTCGCAAAATCCCAAAATCGGTCTCTTTGAAAAATCGTATGAACATCCTGATCTTATTGAAATTTTGATAGGTGAAAAATTTAAATTTCGTTCTCCAGGAGCATTAGCCCTCTCACTTGCTTATGCGCCCTTAGTGAAATATGTGCTATTTTTAGGTACAATGAGACAGTTTGATATCCAAGCTGGCTTGTATTTAAGCCAACACCTTTATAGCTTTAGTGATGAGAGATACATCCTATTAAGTCCTGATAAAGAAGTGTTCGAGCGGATACGTTTGATTGTAGAAAAGGAGTATTTTTGAGTCTATTTAATTTATTTGGAGATTCTGATAAAAAGAAACAGCCCACTAAAAGTGAAGCTCCATCGCATTGGGTAAAGTGTTCTGCCTGTCAGTCTCTTATGTATTACAAAGAGATGGAAAAACAAAATCATGTTTGCCCTAAATGTGGGTTTCACTTACGTATCGGTGTGAATGAGCGTCTTGCATTGATTGCTGACGAAGGAAGTTTTGTTGAATATGATGCTAATTTAAAGCCGGTTGATCCACTTCAATTTGTAGATAAAAAAAGTTATGCTGCCCGTATTGAAGAGGGCTTCACTAAAAATGGACGTTATTCATCAGTAGTGAGCGGTGAATGTACTATTGAATCTACTGCTGTACAGCTAGTGGTTTTTGATTTTAACTTTATGGGTGGATCTTTGGGGTCGGTTGAAGGCGAAAAAATTGTTCGAGCTATTAATCGTGCTCTTGCAAAACGTCAGGGTCTGATCATTGTTAGTGCCAGTGGCGGTGCTCGTATGCAAGAGAGTACCTTTTCACTCATGCAGATGTCAAAAACCTCTGCAGCACTCGCACGTTTAGCAGATGCAAAGCTCCCTTACATATCACTATTAACCGATCCGACTATGGGTGGAGTCAGTGCTTCATTCGCAACATTGGGTGATATTATTATTGCCGAACCGGGCGCTTTGATCGGCTTTGCTGGACAACGTGTTATCAAGCAGACCATTGGATCAGACCTTCCTGAAGGCTTTCAGCGTGCTGAATTCTTACTCGAAAAAGGTTCTATAGATATGGTTGTAGCGCGTAGTGAGCTCAAAGAGACACTGGCTGATCTTCTGAAACTTCTTCTTCCCTAATAATGCAGCTATATGCCCTATGTGATCGTGATGCATTGCGCACACGAAACATTACTTTGGAAAATTTTATTCAAAAAGCCAAAGAACATAATGCTGTGATCCTTCAATACCGCAATAAAAATGATGATATTGCCCTTATTAAAAATGATTTAATTACTATACGCCAATTGTGGGATGGATTTTTGATCATTAATGATTATTATGAACTTATCTCTTTTTGTGATGGAGTTCATATCGGTCAAGAAGATTTGTATGCAATTGACAATGAACCGATTCGTGCCATTAAAATACTAAAAACAGCTATTGGTAATGACAAAATAATTGGACTTTCTACTCATAATAGAGCAGAAATTGATATTGCCAATAACTTGGACATCAATTATATTGGTTTGGGTGCTTACCGTGCTACTTCAACAAAAAGTGAAGCAAAGGTTTTAGGTGAGAGTCTTGATACATTAGCTTCCTATTCAAAACATCCTGTAGGGGCAATCGGTGGAGTAAAAATGGCTGATTCATTTCAATATGTAACGTATCATGTTATAGGATCGGGATTACTATGACCATTTCATTGATCTCGATCGCCAAAAAAGAACGCTCACTCTACGATCCTCTCTATCAAGAACAGATAAAAATGATTTCTCGTTTCGCCAAGTTAGAGGATATAGAACTGTTTCCAAAAGAAATTGTAAAAGCACATACTATTAGTCCTGAAGCATCCAAAAGTGCCTATACAAAGGTATTGGAACCTATGATAGGAAAAACTTATTCGATAGCCCTGCATCCTGATGGTAAAAAGATGGATTCTTTGGCATTTAGTAAGCTAATAAGTGATAAAATCGCGATACAATTTTTCATAGGCGGGGCGTATGGCTTCGAAGAGTCGTTTGTTACGCAATGCGATAGCATTATAAGTCTCTCAGAAATGACGATGAGTCATAAAATTGCCAAAGCAGTTTTACTTGAGCAGATATATCGTGCTTTTAGTTTATTGAGTAACCACCCCTATCACAAATAAGGAACCGTATGAGAGACAATGAACTGCATTATTTTGAGGAAATTTTACTTGCTCGTAAAGTGCAAATTATTAAAAATTTAAATGGGGTTGAAGCTGAGATGATTCAACTGCGTGAGTGTGAGCTTAATGATGAAGGTGATTACGCATCGATTAGTAATGACAACATGGTTGAGAGTGCTATTGGGGCTCAGCAGTCACAAGAGTTGAGTGAAATTGAGGCTGCTTTAGCTAAAATCAAATCAAAGCAATACGGTATTTGTGACATGTGTGAAGATGATATTGGGTTTCAACGACTCAAAGTAAAACCACACGCACGCTATTGCATCGTCTGTCGTCCGATCGTTGAAAAAAATAGACTTTAAAAGGGGAGCCAAATGCAGTTGAAACGTTACACTATTGCTTCATTTATTTTTATATTTTTAGTTGGTATTGCTACTTACAGTATTGATAATGACGCTATATCGTTTGATTTGTTAGGGATACATTTCCCTAATTTGCCGATTGCTTTTTGGGTTGCTGTACCGGTTGCCCTTATGTACTTTGTAAGTGTTTTGCATATGGCGTTTCATGCGCTGTTGGGAAATTTGAAACTTCGTAAACTAGATCGGGATAACGAGAAGATGATTGATGCTCTTCGTGATGGTCTTTTGGGTGTAAGTGAGCGTAATTATGTCTTTAAGACGGATGCATACAGACTTATGGGGAAATTATTGGATAACTCATTAATCCTCCCATACGAATCGCTTAGAGAAGTGGGTAATGAAAAAATCGATGAAGCATTAGCTTTATTACGTGATGTAAAAGATAAGAAAAAAGTTGATATTAAAAAATTCCATTTAGGAAATTCAACTTCAATTGCCATTGAAAACAATTTGAATCGTTTAGAGCGTGGAGAATTGGCTGCGGACGAAGTATTGTCTCGTTCTGATACGTATGGTAGTATTGTTGCATCTAAAGCGTATGAATCGTATGTGAAAACCGCTTCGCTCGGATCTGTTTTAAAGTACAAGCAATTTTTTAAACAATCTTCACTTATTGATTTTGTCCAACGTATTAATAATGCACAAAACGGTATTGAAATGAGTAATGAGGAGTTAATTTCATTATTGAAATCTCTAAAGCTTACCACAGAGGATTATATTAATCTCTCTATCGCTATGGCAAAAAATATGGTTCCAGAACAACGCATTCGTTTGTTTGAAACACTTAGTGAAACGAATGATGATGCTATGGAAGGTTATTTCTATACGTTGTATGACTTACAAATGGTTGATACAGCAAATGAGATTCTTAACAATACATCAAAAGATGATTATTTAATTTTTAAAGCATATCGCGATTTGAAACGTGCGAATAAACATTACGATATTGCCTTATTTTTACGAAAATAAATCCTTTTGCAATGACTTCTAAACTCTCCTTCGATACCCCCATTTATGCCCTGGCCCCACTGGCTGGGTATACCGATTTACCGTTTCGTAACGTAGTCAAAAAATTTGGTGCTGATTTGACTGTGAGCGAGATGCTTAGCTCGAATGCTCTTATTCATGGATCGACAAAAACACTTAAAATGCTGGAACGAAGTCCTAACGAAGACCCTTATTCGGTGCAAATTGCAGGTTCTGAGGAAGAAGTCGTTCGTCGGGCAGTAGAGATACTTAATACCCAAGATTATATCGATATTATTGATTTGAACTGTGGATGTCCTGTCCCGAAGATTGTATGTCATGGATCGGGAAGCTCACTGCTTAATGATCTTCCTCGCATGGCGCGTATTATCGAAACCATCAAAAAAACCTCTACAAGACCAACCTTGAGTGTTAAAATTCGTCTTGGATTTGAAACCAAAAATCATGTTGAAATTGCTAAGTTGGTGGAATCGTGCGGAGCAGATTTTCTTGCGGTCCACGGTCGAACGCGTGCAGGAAAATTTAAAGCTCCTGTCGATTACGATGCGATTGCTGAGATTAAAGCTTCTGTCTCTATTCCTGTGATTGCAAATGGGGATATTGACTCCTTTGAAAAAGCACAATGGGTTCTTAATCACACAAAAGCTGATGGAGTTATGATCGGTCGCGGAGCAGTTGGTGCGCCTTGGATTTTTCACCAACTCAAATCTGGAAGCAGCAGTGTCGATCCAATGCTTAAGCACGCCATCATTATGGAACATTTAGACGGAATGATACAGTTTTATGGACCTAGAGGCGTGATCATGTTCCGTAAGCATGTGCACACCTATTCCAAAGGATATGAGGGTGCCTCCGCTATGCGTGATGCCGTCAATCGGATCGATGATCCGTTTGAATTTCGTAAAGTGGTAGATGATTTCTTTTTGACCCATATACAAATTGGTGAAGGATTTAAACCCTTCGAAATGAGCAGTGAATGCTAAATATAGTTTTCGAAGTAAATCTTTTCTTATAGTCTCTCCTTAGCCACTCTAGCTACAATCTCTCCTAAAAAAGGTTCCAATAATGGTAGTCGATTTTTATGTCACAGCTATGAAATATTATGAAGTAGGTCGATTTAAAGAAGCGTATGAAATTTTAGCATCAACTCCACAGGATATTCGTTGCGTGTATGCAATGGGAACGATGTATTACAATGGGCAAGGGGTTGAACGTAGTTTTTCCAAATCGACAGAATATTATGCCATAGCAGCGGAAGCTGGAATATTACCGGCACAAGTGAGTGCAGGATTTGCATATGCAAATGCGATGGGCGTTCCTGAAGATTTTGATAAAGCAGCTTATTATCTCAAAATGGCGGTTGCTCAAGGCGAGCCAGCAGCAAAAATAACATTGGCAGAAATCTATGCCAAAGGACACGGCGGGGGGAGCCGTAAAGAAGCAGCTGAGCTTATTCGTGATGTATTAGCGACGACAGGCGGAGAAGAAGCGTATGACGTGTATTCTCGCTATGAATTGAATAACGCTTAATTAATTTTAATACTCTCCGGAAGCTTTTTCTTTATATGCATCAAAGGATTCATCTTGGGTTGTTCCCAGTTGAAAAAAACCATCAAGTTCTTGATGCTTGGTGCGTAAGAGGGTTTCAAATTCATTTTGCGTAATGGGTATATTGTCTTGAAATTTATCGAGCAGTATCGTATTGTTGCCTAATAAGACTAAATAACTTTGTGTTCCAAAATCGAGCATCGCAACAGAGTGTATAGGGTCGAGCGATTTTTGAAACCGTATTTGAACTCCACCTGCTTCAATACTGCTTATGGGAGTAGGCGTTGGTACCGTTTTTTTAGTTGATGTGTTAAAAGTCCATGGTGTTTTAGGTGCTGCATGGATAGCAGTTGCGCGACTTGCAATGTTTTGTTTTAACCAAAATAAAATACCGATACCGATAACTAAAATACCGATAACCACATAATAGCTTTGTTCAAATTCACTTCCATTTTTGGTAGGCAGTGAGGAGACTTTTTCTGTTGTATCTTCTGCCGTAAGCGGTACAGTGGCAGGTGCACTAAAGCGTAAGCGAAGTCCATACGAATCAGATGTTTTCGATGCTTGTAAAATAACGTTATTGCTTACTTGTGCCGTTATCTGAATGTGATCACCTATGGGTGTTATGGTAATATTTTGAAGATACATTGAATTAATTTTTTTATTGAGAGGGGTGTCAATAGACGCTTCTTCGAGTTTGATAGTAATCAATCCATTTTGTTGGTTTTGACGTAATACTCCCTCGTATGGCGTATCAAATGTGAGCATTACGTCAACACGTTCATGGCGATCATAAACATTGTAAGTAAGGATTTTAGATCCCCAGACAAGGGTACTTAGAAGTAAAAGTAGAAGAATTTTTTTCATAGTCTCTCTTTTGATAGATAATAAAGTACAGCACTCGAATCGAGTACTTCATTAATGCGGATGGCAAGATTTTTTTCATAAACCATGACCTCTCCCTTACCGATAATACGATGATTGACGTAAGATTCGACACTTTCACCTGCTGGCTTTCCTAAATCAATGACAGACCCTTTTTCAAGTTTAAGAATCTCTGCCAGCGAGAGGGTTGTTTGTCCCAAATCTGAAACAAATTCAACTTCCATATCAAGTAAACCATCGTAATCCATCCATGAAAGTTCTTTCTTGGAATCAAAAACATTTGTTTTATCAATTGTAGGAGTTTCGGGCAAAGGAAGGTCTGAATTAGTCATGATTATAATGCCTTTAATGCAATGAGCATTTCACCATCGGCAACATAAAAGGTGTGTAATCCTTCAGTATCGAGTGTAAAATGTTCATTGGCTTGAAAATGAGGTGTTGAGATCGTAAAAGGACTGCTCGAAGATTCTTCATAAAGTACCTTGGCGTTTCCTACAATCATATTGGTTGTTTCAAGCAGCATATCGCGTAGAGTCTCCTGATCGTATATTTCTTCACCTAAAAAGATTTCAGTAATGCATTGTAAGAGAATAGTATCGCACCCTATATAGGCACGATGCTTATCTCCATTACTATCTTCTATATCAAGATAAGCAATAAGTGTTCTCTTTTGTGAATATAGAGGTTCAATACGATAGGGCAAGCGGATTTGATGGATGCAGAAATTCTCAGCCGCTTTTATGATAAATGACAACATACGTACCTCATCATTAAAATTCACTCTAAATTATTATTGATTATAGCGTAAATTTACAAGGAAATAATAGAGATTAAGTGAGTATAATCGCGAAGTATTTAGAAAAATAAAGTGTATATATGACAATTGAATTATCACTATTAGGTGTTATCGTTGGAACACTCTCCGGATTTTTTGGAATAGGTGGTGGAACGGTTACTGTTCCCTTGCTGCTGTATCTTGGATTTGGAATTAAAGAAGCGATTGGCATTTCAATGATGCAGATGGTTGCAGGTTCTCTGATGGCAGCTTACATTCATCAAAAAAATCAAACATACGCAATCAAAGAAGTAAAATATTTTGGTTTTGGAGGAATTATTGGGGCGATAATTGGAGCGATGCTGGTTAAAGTGCTCTCTTCCTCCATCTTGGAATGGTTTTTCCTCTCTATTGTTGCTTTTACCTTATTGCGTTTAGCAATGTCAAATCCGGTCCCTACGCGTGTAGAAGTTGTTAATCGACCGCTTTATAGCGTTATCGGCGGTAGTATAGGTGTTTTTTCTGGGATGCTGGGTGTTGGCGGATCAATATTGATGACACCAATATTGGTTAGCTTTATGGGATTTCCACTCAAAAAAGCTTCTGCTGTGGGACTATTTTTTGTCATGTTTACGTCGATTTCAGCATTTGTTACTCTTTGTTGGCTAGGATTCGTTAATCTCCATGCGGGATTCATCATGGCTATTAGTTCATTGTTGGGGATTGTTTTGGGGATTTGGTTACTTAATCGTGTGAAAGTAACCCATTATAAACAGGTTTTGGTTGTGTTTTATATTTTTATTTTCAGCCTAACGGCTTACAAACTCATTGCGGGATAGGTTAACTATGGATAAAATTAAAATTATTGGTGCCAGAGAGCACAATCTAAAAAATATTTCTCTTGAGATTCCAAAAAATAAGTTGATTGTTTGTACAGGAATAAGTGGAAGTGGAAAATCGACTTTGGCATTTGATACCCTCTATGCCGAAGGTCAACGTCGTTATATCGAATCGCTATCTTCTTACGCACGGCAGTTTTTAGATCGTGTTGGAAAGCCCGATGTTGACAAGATCGAAGGATTGACTCCTGCAATTGCGATTGATCAAAAAACTACCTCTAAAAATCCTCGTTCAACCGTAGGAACCATTACTGAAATTTATGACTATTTACGATTGCTGTATGCCCGTATCGGTATTCAGCATTGCCATTTATGCGGAAACAAGATTACGAAGATGTCAGCTCAGGATATCATCGATCAGGTGTTAAAGCTTCCTGAAAACTCTAAAATTGTTATTTTAGCCCCGTTGGTACGTGAGAAAAAAGGATCATTTGCCGATATTCTGGAGTCATTACGCCACAAGGGATACGTTCGTGCCATGATTGATGGGGTGATGGTTCGTTTGGATGAGGAGATTGAGCTTTCAAAAACGAAAAAACACTCAATCAAAGTCGTCATTGACCGTTTGGTTGTTAAAGAAGACAATCATGACCGTGTGGCTCAAGATGTTGAGAAAGCGCTTAAAGAGAGTTACGGTGAAGTAGAGATTGAGATTCAAAATTCTGAAGAAGTAGGACTGCACGAAAAGCTGATCCATTACAGTGAGCACAGTGCGTGTTTTGACTGTAAAGTAAGTTTTGACCCTCTTGAGCCATTATCTTTTTCATTTAACTCTCCCAAGGGTGCATGCACAGAGTGTGATGGACTTGGTATCCGATATTCTCTTGATTACGACAAGATTATTGACTCTGAGCTCCCGATTGAAAAGGGTGCTGTAAAGATTGTTTACGGATTTAACAAAGGGTATTATTTTACCTTCTTAAAAGCTTTTTGTTCGACAACGGGTATTAGTATCACACAGCCTTTTTATACACTTGAAGAGCATCAAAAAAAGGCGATTTTACATGGATCGGTTGAGGATGTTGAGTTCAAATGGCAAGATCATCCTATAACACGAACGTGGCCGGGGATTGTCCGCATTGCCTACGATATTTTCAAAGACGAAAAAGATCTTGCCGATTATATGTCTGAAAAACCGTGTAATGTTTGTAATTCTCATCGTTTAAAGCGGGAGTCATTGGCGGTTAAAGTAGCCGGTCTTGGAATCGGAGAAGTGATTTCGATGCCGCTCAAAGATTCGTATGCGTGGTTTACTGATCCCAAAACGTTTGAAAATCTCAGTGAGCAAAATGCAATGATCGGGGCTTCTATTTTAAATGAAATCCGTGAACGTCTCTTTTTCCTCTACGATGTAGGGCTTGGGTATCTTTCTCTTAGCCGTGATGCCCGTACTATTAGCGGCGGAGAAGCTCAACGTATCCGTATCGCGAGTCAAATCGGAAGCGGACTTACCGGAGTTATGTATGTACTGGATGAACCCAGTATCGGTTTGCACGAGAGAGATACGCTAAAACTTATCCGTACTCTTCGTTCACTCCAAGAAAAAGGAAATACGGTTATCGTCGTTGAGCACGATAAAGAGACCATTGAGCATGCAGATTACATCGTTGATATCGGACCTGGGGCTGGAAAGTTTGGTGGAAATGTTGTTTTTGCAGGGACATTGGAAGAGATGAAAAAGAGCGATACTCTGACCGCACAATATCTTTCAGGACGCAAAAAAATCGAATATTTTTACCGACGAGAACAAAAAGAGTGGATGCACATTAAAAATGTTACTCTCAATAATATTAATGATTTAAGTGTCTCTATCCCCCTCAATAATTTTGTGTGTGTGACGGGAGTCAGCGGAAGCGGAAAAAGTTCTCTTATTTTACAAACCCTTCTTCCTGTAAGTCGTGAGATTCTAAATCATGCGCGAAAAGTCAACCGTGTGGCAGGAGTTGAAGTAGAGGGACTTGAAAAACTCGACAAAGTCATCTATCTCGATCAAAGCCCCATCGGGCGAACTCCAAGATCCAATCCAGCTACTTATACAGGTGTAATGGACGAAATTCGTAATCTTTTCACAAAAACCAAAGAGTCTCAAATTCGTGGATATACGGCATCTCGTTTTAGTTTTAATGTCAAAGGCGGTCGTTGTGAGAAGTGCCAAGGTGAGGGTGAAATCAAGATTGAAATGCACTTTTTGCCCGATATTATGGTCAAATGTGATTCCTGTCACGGCAGCCGTTACAACCTTCAAACACTGCAAGTCGAATATAAGGGAAAAACGATTTCGGATGTCCTCAATATGAGTGTTGGCGAAGCATTGGAATTCTTTGCGCCTATCCCGAAAATAAAAGTGATTTTACAAACCCTCAGCGATGTTGGACTGGACTATATTACTTTGGGTCAAAATGCGGTCACTCTTTCAGGAGGGGAAGCACAGCGTATTAAGCTGGCTAAAGAGCTCAGTCGCCGTGATACGGGTAAAACTTTGTATGTTCTCGATGAGCCCACAACGGGATTGCATTTTGATGATGTTAATCGGCTTACTCGAGTGCTGCATAATTTCGTTGAACTGGGTAATTCGGTACTGGTCATTGAACATAATCTTGATATGATTAAAAATGCGGATTATATCCTCGATTTAGGGCCTGAAGGCGGTTCAGGCGGCGGATTGCTCGTTGCAAAAGGTGATCCTGAAAGCGTTGCAATGAATTGGGAAGAGACGGGAAGTTTTACCGGAAAATATTTAGCAATTGAACTTAAGAATCACCTATCTAAGGTATAATACAAAACAATTGGTTTTAGTGAGGAATATGTAATGAAAAGTTCGATGATTAATAGCATTAAGTCTTTGCCACCGCTTCCAAAAACGGTTATTGATATGCAACGGGTGTGTAATGACCCTAACTCATCGATTAGTGATTTGGTAAAAACAGTAGATCATGACCCGATGATTGTAGCAAATTTGCTCAAAGCAGCAAATTCACCTCTTTACAGTCTTCGTCGTGAAATCAGCAGTGTTGCTCAGGCTGTTTCTCTTTTTGGAATGAGCATGACACGTTCTATCGGTTTAGGCAATTCGGTGCGAAAGTTGCTGAATGTTGATATGGAACCGTATGGGATTAGTTCAGACCGTTTTGCCGAAATTTCATCTATGCAGGCAGTTTTGGCGCAAAAATGGTACAGTCAAATTGATCGCGTAAAAGCAGAGAAACTTTTTCTTGCTGCATTTTTGCAAGAGACGGGAAAAATTGTCATTGCTAGTTATATTATCCAAGAAGATGTTGTGACGAGTTTTAAATCGGATATTGAAATGCTGCTTGATATATCAAACGTTGAGCGCAGTTATGTGGAAGCAACGACAGCTGAAGTAGCAGCGGCTATTTTTACGCATTGGAATTTTGATCATGAATTTGTTCAAATGATTGAATACTCTGATGCACCTGAGAAAGCACCGGATGAACTCAAAGAGCTTTCAATGGTACTTAGTATCATTAAAACTATTATACCTATTCATGATCCATTATCAGAAAGAGCAATTATTCAAGGCCTTAAAAAAGCGGAAGCAGCAGGTTTAAATACCGCTGCTCTGCAAAAAGCCATTGATGCTATCTTGGAACAAAATAGTTAATTAATGGAAGAAAAAACTGTTACTATAATTGACACCTTTGGATTTTTTTTCCGTTCCTTTTATGCTCTTCCGCCTCTTAGAAATAAGTATGGTTTTCCGACGGGTCTTTTGACCGGTTTTATTAATTTTATTGCTTCACTTCACAAAGATCATAGCAGCGATTATCTCATCTTTGCCCTTGATGCCAAGGGACCAAGTTTTCGTTCTGAAATTGATCCCAACTATAAAGCCAATCGTTCGCCTGCTCCTGAAGAACTGATTCAACAACTTCCTATTGCCATCAGTTGGATTGAAAAGATGGGGTATAAATCCCTTCTTTTGAGCGGATATGAAGCGGATGATATGATTGCTTCGGTAGTCCATCATGCAAAAGAGCAGGGAATTAATGTCCGTGTTGTCTCTCATGATAAAGATTTGTATCAGCTTATTGAAGATGATAAAGTAGTCTTGGTCGATGCAATCACCAAAAAAGTGCTTAATGAAACTCATTGTTTTGAAAAATATGGGGTTCATCCGTCCCAATTTATCGACTATCAATCGCTTATCGGTGATACCGCCGATAATGTTCCGGGAGTAAAAGGAATTGGTAAAGTAACGGCTGAAAAACTTTTGGTACAGTTTGGAACATTGGGTACGATATACGCTAGACTGGATGAAGTTATGCCAGTTCGTATTCGCGGCTTGCTGGAAACGTATCGTGAGGATGCCTTCCGATCACGTGAGCTTGTGAAATTACGCGGTGATGTTCTTGAGTCTCTTGATTTTAATGACTACGCAATGCACTTTGATAATCCGTTTCATCCGATTTATGACGAGTTGGTTCATTATGAGATGAATGCCGTTTTGCGAACATTGAAAGCTAAAGCATTATTTGAAGAGACGCAGCCTTTAGACAAAACACCGATAAAAATTATAAATGATCTCCCGCAATGTGATTCTCCTAATGGATGCAGTATTCTAATCGATACGGATGAAGCTCTTAATGCTTTGGTTTCTACCCTAACCTCAGAGACGATTGTGGCGTTTGATACGGAAACAACGGGGCTTAATCCTCATACCGATTCATTGGTCGGATTTAGTTTTAGTATGGATGGTAAAAGCGGTTATTACGTTCCACTAAGTCATAACTATCTGGGTGTTGGAGAACAAGTTTCCAAAGAAGCTGCAAAAACTGCGATACAAGCAATTTTTAACAGCAAAGTTATCGGACATAATCTCAAGTTTGACCTTCATTTTGTGACTCGATTTTTAGAGGTTGAGAGACTTCCTCTCTATGCCGATACGATTATTATGGCGTGGCTTAGTGATTCAAATCGGTCTCTTTCTATGGATAATCTGAGTCTTTCATTGTTGAACCATGAGATGATTCATTTCAAAGATACGGTAAAACGCGGAGAGAATTTTTCATCCGTTGCCATCGAAGATGCCTGCAAGTATGCAGGTGAGGATGCTTACATCACCTATAGTCTTTATGAGGTCTTGAGAGAACAATTACTCCTCAAAGGGGGAAATACTACTTTAAATGAAGCGTTTGACGTTGAATTTCCTTTTATTGGGACGTTGTTAGGGATGGAAAAAGCCGGAATTGCGGTAGATATTGGGGTTCTTGAAACGTTCAAAATAGAAGTTTCCAATGAACTCTCTATCTTGACAGAGAAAATTCATGCAACGTGTGGAACCGTTTTTAATCTCAATTCTCCCAAGCAATTGGGTGTGATTTTATTTGAAACGCTGGGGCTTCCTCACGGGAAAAAAACTAAAACCGGTTACAGTACCGATGAATCTGTTCTTGAGGGGTTACGTCATGAGCATGAAGTTGTTTCATCGTTATTGCAGTATCGCGAGTATCACAAATTGTATTCAACCTACATTGAACCACTCATCACCCTTGCAAAGCTAGATAAACATTCACGTATTTATACCTCGTTCGTCCAAACGGGTACGGCAACAGGACGGCTTAGTTCTAAAAATCCAAATCTTCAAAACATTCCCGTCAAAACAGCCCTAGGGATGAGAATCCGTGAAGCATTTGTCGCGCCTGAGGGGAAAAAACTGATCGGAATTGACTATTCGCAGATGGAATTAAGATTATTGGCACACTTCACAGAAGATAAAGTCTTAGTCGATGCATTCAATAATAATCTTGATATTCATACGCAAACTGCTATTTCTCTTTTTGGCGAAGAAGATGCTGCATCAAAACGTAATGTTGCCAAGACGGTCAATTTTGGATTACTCTACGGTATGGGAGCAAAAAAACTTTCGGATACGTTAGGAATCAGCAGTAAAGAAGCTAAAGAGATTATTGAGAAATATTTTGTAACTTTCCCCAGTGTCAAAGGATATTTTTCTGCTATTGTAGAACAGGCCAAAGAGTTGGGCTACGTTGAAACACTCCTTGGGCGTCGTCGTTATTTTGATTTTGCTAACACAACACCCATGCTCAAAGCTGCCTACGAGAGAGAAGCCGTCAATGCAGTATTTCAAGGATCCGCCAGTGATCTTATCAAGCTCTCCATGAATGCAATTGATAAACGTATCCGTGAAGAGGGACTGCGTGCAAAAATGCTCTTACAAATTCACGATGAATTGATTTTTGAAGTTGATGAAGACGTTGCAGACATATTAGCAGTAGAATTTGTGGAAATGATGGAAAAAATCATGCAGTTAAAAATCCCGCTTAAAACTTCGATGCACGTTGGCAATCACTGGGGTGAGTTGAAATAGGAGCTATGTATTATGCGAAAATTTAACGAAGAACTAATCCAATTTATCGATGAATCGGTTACACCTTTTCATGCCGTTGCTCAGATGGCAAACGTTTTGGAGCTAAAAGGTTTTCAAAAGCTCGATGAGTGTGAGCATTGGAATTTGGAAGAAGAAAAAGGCTATTACGTTACCCGTAATGATTCTTCTATCATCGCCTTTACCTATCCTCCTTCGGCTGAAAAAGGATACACCATTGTGGGAGCGCATACGGATTCTCCGAATTTGCGTCTTAAGCCCAATCCTGTCACGAAAAGTGCTGGTATCGTTCGACTTGGTGTTGAACCGTATGGTGGAGTGTTGCTTAATCCGTGGTTTGATCGTGATCTCAGTCTTGCTGGGCGAATTGTTTATTTGGATGTGACTAAAAAGCGTTACGAAAAATTAATTGATTTAAAACGCCCGATAGGGATTATTTCATCGCTTGCAATCCATCTTGATCGTGATGCAAATTCATCGCATTCGATTAATGCCCAAACAGATATTGTCCCGATGATTTCTTGCGGTGAGGATTTTGATTTTTCATCATGGATTATGGAGGAAGCGGGTGTGAGTAACGGAAAACTGCTCGCTCATGAACTTAGTTTTTATGACGTTCAAAAAGGGTCATTACTCGGGATTAAAGAAGAGTTTATCAGTACAGCACGATTGGATAATCTCTTAAGCTGTTACGTTGGATTAAGTACGTTGGTTGAGTGTAAAAATCCAATGATTTTAGCATGTATGGATCATGAAGAGGTGGGAAGTGATTCACATATCGGGGCAGGTGGGACATTTTTGGAAGAGGTTTTACGTCGTATCGCAGGGGAGAATTTTACTCTATTAATGCGCAAATCGCTCATGGTATCATGTGATAACTCCCATGGTCAGCATCCAAATTTCCCCTCCAAGCACGAAAGTGAACATGCACCGCTTTTAAATCGTGGAGTAGCGATCAAAATTAATGCCAATCAGCGATATGCAACGAGTTCTCGAACTATGGGACGTTTTGTGCAATGTGCAGAGGCTATAGGGGTAGCAAGACAGACGTTTGTGACCCGTAGTGATATGGGATGCGGCTCTACCATCGGTCCCATTACGGCTACAAGGCTTGGTGTTGAGACGATTGATGTGGGTGTGCCAACGCTTGCGATGCATTCGATTCGAGAGTTAGCCGGAGTTAGTGACGCATACGGTTTGAAACAGATTCTTTTGAGTATAGGTGAGTATTAATGGCTGAGATGGTTTCTCCCGAAGAACTCAAAGCGCTTATTGATCAAACGTATCGGGTTGAAGAGGAGTATGTGGCATTACGTCACTCTTACAATCATCTTCAGCTAACCATAGAGCAGGTAATAGAATTTTTACCCAATGCGATTTGGATTGTGGAAGAAGACGGAAAGATTTTTTTACAAAATTCTCAAGCAAAAGTCCTTGAACAGCTGTTTGATATATTGAGATACGGTGAAGAAGACTATGAAGTGAATTTTGATGAGCGTTCCTATCTCATCAAATCTGCCCATCATAATGAGAAGCATCTCCTAAGCGCAACCGATATAACAGAACAAAAGCGAAAAGAAAACCTTGCAACTATGGGACAGATGGCGGCACATCTCTCTCATGAGATTCGCAATCCTATCGGTGCTATTGCCTTGCTCACTTCGACGTTGATGAAAAGAGTTCAAGACGAAAACAAGCCAATAGTCACTGAAATACAAAAGTCACTCTATCGTATCGAGCGAATTATCAAAGCTACCTTGATGTTTTCTAAAGGGGTACAGGCGCAGAAAAGCGTTTTGTCATGGGAAAGCATTGCTCGCGAACTTCATCATGCCATTGGCTATTACAGTTATGCTAAAAAAATTGAGTTTGTATTTCCTGAAGAGAATTTTGAGCTTAGTGGAGATTTGGATCTTTTAGTGATGCTGTTTAGTAATTTTGTTTTTAATGCGATTGATGCGATTGAACTGGATGATGAAGAAGAGGGTCAAGTTGTTATGACTTACTCGTATGCACAGGAAAAACATCACTTTGTGATTACGGATTCAGGCATTCCGATAGAGAATGAAAAATGGCTTTTTGAGGCGTTTAAAAGTACTAAAGAGCGAGGTAATGGATTGGGATTGGTTCTTTCAAAAGAGATTTCAAAAGCTCATGGAGGCAATATAGCTCTTTTTGAGGGAGAAGAAAAAGGATTCGTTATTACACTTGCTTAAAGTGGTTTTGGCTCACTTAAATAATATCCTTGTAAATAATCAATTCCTAAATCTTGGCATTCATCATAAACATCTTTAGAATGGACAAACTCAGCAACAGTTTTAATGTTAAGTCGATGAGCAAATTCAACAATGGTACGAACAATATCCTGTGCACTGAGATCCACATCAAGATTTTTAATGAGGGATGCATCAATTTTGATGAAGTCAACATTCAATCGTAATATGTGAGCAAAGTTGGAGTATCCTGTTCCGAAATCATCGATGGCAATGCGACATCCAAATGCTTTAACATGAGTGATAAAGTCTGTCACTTCAGTATGATTTTCAATTCCTTCACTTTCTAAAATTTCAAAAATAAGTCTGTTCCCGACATCAAATTCACTTAAAAGTGAATAGAGCATTGTTTTCATTTCCAAGTTTAGAATGTCTGCAATAGAAAGGTTGATGGAGTAGCTATGGGGAGTTGTGCGAAGCTGTTGAAAAATAGTTCGGATTACAAAGTCTGTAATATGAGGGTAAAGGCGAGATTTTTTAGCGATCTCTAAAAAAGTATTTGGAGGGATGATAGAGCCATCGGTATCGATAAGACGTATTAGAGCTTCATATTCGTAGATTTCTTGGGTTGAGGCGTTATGAACACCTTGATAGTAAAGAACAAAACGTTCAGAATCAATGGCATCTTTCAGCTTTTTGCTCCATAAAATATTATTGAGATACTCCTCTTTGATAAGAAGTGATTCATTGTATTTTAAAAAGGACAGGCTCTGCTTTTTAGCTGTCTTGAGCGCCATATCAGCGCGGCCAATTAAGTCGCAGTGTAGGTCAAGGCAGAAGTCGGCACCAATACTAACGGTTGCCAAAATAGTAATCCCGTCAATTTCATAATAAGTTTCGTTAAGAGAATGAAGAATTGTGTGACACATTTTGTCAAATGCATCAGTATTGAGCTTATCACTAAGTAACAAGGCGTATTCATCTGCTGGCATTTTATAGAGTGCAAGGGTATAAATGACTGCTATTTTTTGGATGGACTCTCCAACCGATTCTAAAAGTTTATCGCCTATACCATGTCCGTATAAATCATTAATCTCTTTAAAATTGTCAATATTTATAAGCAGGATACCAAGATGTTTTTGGTCATGAATGTTTTCAATCAAGGCTTTTCGATTTGGCAATTGTGTGAGTGAATCTGTATAGAGTTGTTGTCGAAGTTGTTCATTAAGTTTTGCAGATTTACGGTTTATTCGTCGTATGAGTGTTTTAAACCCAATGTGTAAAATTCCTCCCAGTGCAAGGACCATTACTGCGCTGACAAGAAGTAAATTTCTTATTTCACGATTATACGCAACTTCATCTTGGGTAATATCAAGAGCACAAATCATCCGAGCCAAGGGCTTGTTGGTATAGGTACGTAATTCTCTAGAAGCAATGATGTAGGTGGTCTCTTCTGTTGTATATCGTATTGAGTAGTCAAAAGCATAATCTTTAGGTAAATTTTCAAAGATAGGATGATTGGAAGAAATAATCGAGTAATTTTTGTAGTGTTTAAGCTTCGTTGCTGTGGGTAGAACAGTGTGAAGAATTTTAGTATCAAAAGCCAGTGCTGATTTTATCCCTGAATGGGCATTGAGACGATTTTGTATTTTATTAATATTCGATGCAACTTGAATGATTCCAAGAAAACGTCCTTCTTTAAAGATAGGAATAATACTTACAACGGAAATATTGTAAAGAGTTACATCAAGAGAGGTGAGTGGACGGCGTGATTGGATTGCCTGCGCGATGATGGGTCGTTTCTTGGATATGTTATCGCCAAATTTTTTTGGATCTTGTAATCGAAGAAAATGGTGACCATCAGCTTTGATAAAACCTGTTAAATCCGCTTCACCAAGCTTGTGAGCTTCGTCGAAATAGGGGGTAGCAAGAGCATAAAGCTCGTCACGATCTCCCGCTTCAAACGCATCGACAATACGATGGTCACTAAGCATTTTACAAGCGTAGTGATTAAGTCCTTTTTCGGTATCGAGCATAGAGAGTTCAAATGCATTTTTGAGAAGTTCACGGTGAGAGTGAGTTTTTTCTTCCAAAACACGTTTTTTATCTTGGAAGATAGAGTAAACAAAATAAGAAACAAGGGCAAGAACAATTCCCATCGCGAATAATGTTGCTCGTATTCGAATCTTGTTCAAAAGTCACTCCATCCACAATTCAATAACAATCATTGTATCATAAAAGTATCATATTTTTTTATAAGCACTTAAAAAACTATCGCTATTTAAAAAGGATTGAACCCAGTCTAACTAGATTAGAGCCACACGCTATAGCAAGTTCAAAGTCACTACTCATTCCCATCGAGCAGACTGCTGCATTGGGAATTTTTTCAAACAATAAATGGGTGATTTCAAAGCTTTTTTGGATGACATTTATTTCATCGCTGTGTGCACCAATACTCATGATTCCCATGAGCTGAAGATTTGGACATTCGGAGGCTATTTGAGAGTACGCATCGGTAAATTCATCCGGATGAAAACCGGATTTACTCTCTTCGTAGGCAGAATTAACTTGCACAAGTGCTCGAAGTGTTTTTCCTTCACGTATGAGGCGCTCATTGAGTGCGTAGGCTAGATCAAGTGAATCGATAGAGTGAATCATATAAGGATTGAGACTAATAAGTTGATTGATCTTATTTTTTTGGAGCGTTCCGATGAAATGCCACTCAAGAGGTAGATCTTCGAGAGCATCCACTTTTAATTTCATATCTTGGACTTTATTTTCCCCAAATGCTCGATGCCCAATATTGTAAAGTGAGCGTATCTCATTCTCGCCCACATATTTACTTGCGGCTACAATTTTAACAATATGGTGATCACTGACACGTAATCGTGCTTTTTCAATACGGTCAATGATAGTGTCAAAGTGAAGTTTTTGCTCTAAAGAAGTCATTGTATAAGCCTTGAAATATCATTATAAAGTCCTAGAGTCATGAGCCCAAGAAGGAGTACCCATCCACCAATAGTGAGGTTTGTAATTACTGCTTCACTCGGTGCTTTGCGACGAATCATTTCATAAAGATTAAAGACTATATGACCTCCATCCAAAGCAGGTATGGGGAGGAGATTAAGCACTCCAAGGTTGACTGAGATTAGAGCAGCAAAGAAAAAGAGACTCATCCATCCATATGCTGTAGCATCTGCTGTGATTTGAACGATGCTTACCACTCCTCCTACTTCTTTGGCGGGTACAACCCCGGTAAGAAGCTTTTGTACACTTTGAAAAATGATAAAAGAGGTCTCATAGGTTTGAGTAGAGGCATAGGTCAGAGTCTCGATGAAACTAAGATCAAGGGTATGCGTCACGCCCGATGGGGCGATCCCCACCATGCGTTGTTGAATTTTTTCTTTGAAAATATTGGTTGCTTCCGTGATACGAGGGGTAAGGGGGATGAAAAGTTGTGTTTCATTGCGCTCAACGGCTAACGTCAGAGTCCCCGTTGATGTTTTGATCGCATCTGAGAGCTCATTCCATTGGGTAATTGTAGTGCCATTGATGGAGATGATTTTATCATTGCTTTGTATTCCTGCCATTTGTGCGGGAGAATCTTTGGCAACCATTCCAATAACAGGGGAAAGTGCTTGTGGTCCGCCGATTGCAATGGCGTAAAAAAGTATCCATGCAGTAAGGAAATTTGCCATAGGACCTGAGAGGAGGATAATAATCCTCTGCCAAGGCTTTTTAGAATTATAGCTATCATTGTCACTACTGAGTGCAGTAGGGTCAAGGTCGTCTTGCCCTTTCATTTTTACGTAGCCGCCTAGAGGAATAGCTGAAAATTGCCATTGAGTTCCAAAAGCTTTAAAAGAACCGAGTTTTTTTCCAAATCCGATACTGAATACTTCGACATAGACACCAAAATAGCGTGCGGCACTGTAGTGACCTAGCTCGTGGAGAAAAATAAGAAGGGATAAAACTAGGAATGCAATCATCCAACTCATTTTTTCTCCTTATAAGCTTTTGAAAATCCTACTAGATATTCACCGCCAGAGTAGAGCGTAATCGCGACTGCCACCCATAATAGGTAAACTCCACCCTGCCAATGCATCAATAAAAAGCCGATAGCAATCATTTGCATCACTGTTTTAATTTTACCCATAAGAGAGGCGCTGACATCGATTCCGATGGAGATTGAAAGTGTTCGAAGACTTGTAATAAAAAGTTCACGTACGATAATGAGATAAATTGCCCACGCGGACGCCTCACCGCTCATCATCAGCCCTAAAAAAGCAGCTAGAGTGAGCATCTTATCCGCAAGAGGATCAAGTATTTGCCCGACGATGGTAATTTGATCCAGTTCACGAGCAATGTACCCATCAAAAAAATCGGTAACACTGGCAATGACAAATAACAATGCAGCTGTATAGTAACTCCACGATATGTGGTAACCCTGATCGGTAAAAAGTTGTGGATTAAGAATAATCCAAAACATCACCGGAGCGATTAGGAAGCGCGAAAATGCTAAAGTATTAGGGATATTAAACACTAAGTTTCCAATATGTGTATGATTTTATAGAGAGGCGCAAGCGCCGTGAGCTTTCTACTGTAGACATTGTTCCCCCTTTGGGTAAAACACAGTGTTAACGTAGCTATCGGGACGAGTTCCGATGGCGTATAAATTATCTAAACGTAGTTCCACCATCAACAACGATTGTTTGACCTGTAATCCAGCTTGCTTCTTCAGTACAAAGAAAATAAACAGCACCGGCAATATCATTGGGAGAACCCATACGGTTCATTGCCGAACGTCTGATGGTTTCAGCTTTTACTTCTTCGTAGTTGGTGAAAGCTTTGAGGGCATCGGTATCGATTGGACCGCCTGAAACGGCATTAACACGAATATTCATCTCTCCAAGCTCCACTGCTGCATAGCGGCTCATTGCTTCAACGGCTGCTTTGTTGGTTCCATGACCTGCATAGTTTTCGATGTAGATGAGATTGCCCGTACTTGACATAGTGACGACTGCTCCGCCGCCAACTTTTTCCATTCGTTTAGCCGCTTCTTGCGTACCTACGACAAAAGCGTTTACGGTTGCGGTGTAGATATTGTTCAGACCGCGTGGTTTGAGACGCATAAATTTACCATATCCGCCAACGACAGGACGACCATAAATCATTGCATTACTGACAAAAAAGTCTACACGATCGAAATCAGCATCAATGGCTTCAAAAAGAGGTTTAAACTCGTCTGTTTCCAAAATATTGAGAGGATAAGCACGTGCTTTGATCCCATATTTTGCTTCGAGCTCTTGTACTAGGACACCGGCTACTTCTGCATTGCTATTGTACGTAAATGCGATATTCACACCATTTTGTGCAAATTTTTCAGCGATTGCTTGACCGATACCTTTTGTGGCTCCAGTGATAACCAGTGTTTTGCCTTTCATATTCGTCATATTTTATGCTCCTGTGATGGTGTAGTTTTTCATAACTTCTTCAAGTCGTTTTAAATTATCGTTGCTTGGGGTTACAAGCGGTAATCGGTATTCTAATGTATCGATGAGACCTGCAATGTACATGGCGGCTTTTATCATAACAGGATTCGATTCCAAAAAGAGGACTTTATTCATCGGATAAAGTATGTCATTTATTGCTTTTGAGCCACTAAAATCACCAGCCAAGGCTTTGGCAACCAACTGACTTTTCAAGTCAGGCAAGAGGTTGGACGTTACTGAGGTGATACCTGCACCTCCGCAGGCGAGTATTGCGTAATCAATCGCATCATCTCCTGAAAATACTTTGAGTTCTGGTCGTCGTGAAAGCAGCTCGATGGTGCGTTCAATGCTTCCGGTTGCTTCTTTGATACCGTAAATGTTTTCCACATCATCAAAGAGTCGTATAACGGTATCGGCGCTGATATCAACCACGGTTCGTCCAGGGACGTTGTACAGCATAAACGGAACTTCAGGAACAGAGAGTGCAATGGCTTTGTAGTGCTGATATAGACCCTCTTGTGAAGGTTTATTGTAATAAGGAGCAACCGAAAAGATGGCATCAACACCACACATTTGAGCCATTTTTGCAGCTTCAATTGCTTCTGCTGTGGAGTTACTACCAGCGCCGGCTAAAACTTTTGTGCCCGTTCCACGACAGACTTCGACGGCAATCTCCATACATCGTCTGTCTTCGTCATAGGTCAGTGTTGCGCTTTCGCCAGTTGTTCCGACAGGACAAACGGCATCGATACCATTATTTATTTGTCTTTGAACGAGCTGGGCATATTTTTGCTCGTCAAGTTTTCCATTTTTAAATGGCGTTATGAGTGCGGTTGTTGAACCGGTTACGATGTTCATTTTTCACCTTTTCGTAAAATAAGGGTTGTTGATGCAGCAGGATTAAAATAGTGCTTTGCCATCTCTTGAATATCTTTGGACGTAAGTGCATTGATAGCAGTTTCATAACGCTCTAGTGGCGCTAAATCACCACGTGCCAAGTAGCCTCCAAAAAGTTCTGCTACGGAAGTAGAACTTTCAAGTGAATAAATAAAATCAGATTTTGTACTGATTTTGATTTTATCCAGTTCACTTTGTTTTACCCCGTTTTTTTGAAGTTTTGCTATCTCTTTCCAAATTTCTTTTTCGATTTTTTCAGCCGTTACCCCTTTGTTGGCAATCGCTAAAAATAAAAATACACCCGGATCAATGGTCTCCATATTATAGGCATGGATTTGGTTGACCAGTCGTTTTTCATCTACGAGTGTACGGTACAATCGTGAGCTTTTACCGGAGCTTAGCAACTCGCTGATCGCTGAAAGTTTAGGTTGATCAGCATGTTGAAAGTTAGGAATTGGGAATGAAATAGCAATCATCTCTACTTCGCTCTCTTTGTGCACTTCGACTCGTCGTGCACCGTCTTGATCGGGTTCAATTGTCTTGACGCTTGGGATATCAATCGTATTGATAATGGCACTGAAATGTTTCTCTGCCTCTTCAAAAACATTGGCTGCTTTAATATCGCCTGTTACGACTAAAATTGCATTTTTTGGCTGGTAATAGGTCGCATGAAATTTCTGAATGTCTTCTAAGGTCCATGTTTGAATGTCATTCATAAATCCGATCGGTGTCCAATGATACGGGTGATAGACGTAGGCACTGTTAAAGAGTCGAAAATACAAGTATCCCATCGGATTATTATCTGTTCTCCAGCGACGCTCTTCGGCAACAACGTTACGCTCTGGCTGAAATTCTTCATCTTTTAGATTTAGATTCTGCATTAATTCCGCGAAAAGAGTCATAGACTTTTCCATATTTTCGCTGCTGGATTTGATGTAATAGTGAGTGTGATCAAATCCGGTGGAAGCATTGTTCATGCCGCCAATACTTTTGACCTCTTCGTCAAATTCACCTGCTTTGAGGTTTTTGGTGGATTTGAAATTCATATGCTCGAGCATGTGAGCAATCCCACTTTTACCCATTACTTCGTTGCGGCTTCCTACTTTGTAAAAAATATCGGTTGAAATAACATTTGAGTTGTTTTCCATTGGAATAGCGACGACTTGCAATCCATTTGTCAGTGTTTTCGTTTCATAGTGAGGCAATGATGAGGCCATAAGGGTTCCTAGTGTAAAAAATAATACAGTGAGCGATTTCATGCTCGATCAGCACCTATAGCTTCTGAGATTGATGAGTAACCATCGTTTGCGATAAGGGCAATAAGACCGTTGTTGATCTCTTCAACCACTTCAGGCCCTTTGAAAATCAACGAGGTGTAAAGCTGAATCAATGACGCCCCTGCACGGATTCGACGATAAGCTTCTTCTGGTGTACTGATACCGCCTACACTGATAAGAGTGGCTTTGCCAAAAAGTTCTCGTGCAATGGCGTCAAAAATATAAAAACTGCGTTCTCTTAAGACTTCTCCGCTCAATCCACCAATCTCTTCAGGATCACTTACGAGTGAGTAGTCAATCGTAGTATTGGTGGCAATGATCCCATCCGCACCACTTTCAACTGCATGAGCACATAGACTGACGGCTTGGTCTTCGGACATATCGGGGGCAATTTTGAGCAAAATCGGTTTGGACGTGATGGCTTTAGCCTCTCCAAAAAGTTGAGAAATAAAGGCTTCATTCTGTAAGTCACGAAGTCCCGGCGTATTAGGTGAAGAGATATTAATCACCATGTAGTCAGCGTACTCATGCAATGCTTTGATAAGCGTGGTGTAATCTTTTAGAGCATTTTCTTCGGACGTTGTTTTATTTTTGCCGATATTGACACCGATGGGAGCGCTAAAAGGATAAATATTTTTGAGACGGTGGTTGATACGAAACAGTCCATCGTTATTAAAACCCATGGCGTTTTGGATTGATTCTTCTTCGATATGTCTCCAAAGGCGAGGGCGTGGATTCCCCTCTTGAGGCTTAGGAGTAAGAGTACCGATTTCACTGTATCCAAAGCCTAAAGCAAGAGATGCTGGAATCATCGTGGCATTCTTATCAAATCCAGCCGCTAAACCAACAGGATTAAGGAATGTTCGTCCAAAAAGTTCTTGAGTCAGAGAAGGGTGAGAAATAAAGTTTCTGGCAATCATTGGATTCAACAAAGGAGTACAGTATCCTGCCCCTCGTAATACCAGTTCCCCTAGCGTGTGAGCCGTTTCAGGTTGAAATTTAAATAACCATGGTTTTAACGTTTCGTAATCGAACATTGTGCCCCTACCTAACAAAAGAGTAAATAATAGTGATTATACTCAAAAAAAGGTTAGACTTCATTTAGATTATAGTGTTCTTTATGATGAAGCTTCCATTTTTCCTGCGAGTCTGCGGTAATTTTCTGATGTTTCTAAAAGTTGCTGGTGGGAGCCCCGTGCGATAATCTCACCTGAATCAAAGTATAAAATTACATCGGCATGTTCAATCGTGCTGAGTCTGTGTGCGATAATAATGGTAATTTTATCTTTGGCATAACTCTCCAGGGCACTTTGAATTCGTTTTTCACTTTCATTATCCAGTGCACTTGTGGCTTCATCTAAAATTAGCAATGAAGCATGTTTGTAAACGGCACGAGCAATTGCAATGCGTTGACGCTGACCACCTGAAAGATTGACACCAAACTCTTGCATCACGGTATGAATTCCATCCGGAAGTTCATTGACAAAGTCAAGTGCATCTGCAATTTTCAAAGCATAAAGTACTTGACTTTCATCTACTTCGGTACCGTAGGCAACGTTGGCGGCTAATGTATCTTGGAAGATATAGACGCGTTGAGAAACTGCTGCAATTTGATGACGAAGAGAATTTTGAGTGTAATTTTTAAGATCTTGGTTGTTAATACGTATATTTCCCTCATCAGGGTCATAAAAGCGTAAAAGAAGGTTGATAAGAGAGCTTTTGCCTCCACCGCTTTGACCGATGAGGGCAATGGTTTGTCCTTTTGAAATGGTCAAATTGAGATTGGATAAAGCGGCTTTTTCGCCAAAATTGAGAGTGACATTGTCGAAATCTACCTGAGTGATGGGTTCGCTTAGTGAAACGGGACCGTCTTTAATGGAATTATCTAAATCGAAAATGTGAAATACTCGTTCACTGGCAGCTTGGGCATCTTGGATTTTACTGTAGATAGCACTGACACGGCGAAGAGGTTGAAAGACCAAACCAATAGCCGTTAAAAAAGCGGTAAACTCTCCCACACTCATAGCACCCGAATAAACCTGCTGTCCACCGATAAAGATCACAGCGGCAAGACCTATGGAAGCTATCATCTCCATGATCGGCGATACCAGTTCACCGGTATAGGTTGCTTTCATGTTGAGTTTGAAAAAATGATCATTTTCATCTTTAAATCGTCTCATTTCATAGTCTTCGGTTGCATTGGCTTTGATGATTTCACTGTTATTAAACACTTCAGTGAGACGGGTCATAAGATCAGCATTTTTTTCTTGAGAACGGTGCGAGAGTTTTTTCAGGCGTCGAGTGATTTTAATGAGAGGAAAGATTACAACGGGCATGACAAACAGTGCCCAAAATGCCAACGTCGCATTGAGATAAATGACGTAACCGACCAAGGCGATAACGGTGAAACTTTCCTGTACCAATTCAGGCAGCATTTTGGAGACAAAGTACTGTACTCGTGCGATGTCATTGGTAATGCGCGAGATGAGCTCACCGCTTCGGTTAATGTAGAGAAACTGCATGTCCATATAAAGCATTTTAGAGAGTAAACCTTCGCGAAGGCGGGAAACAATATGCATACCAATGTACGTGGTAAAAATAGATTGGATATAGCGTCCAATGGACTTTAACGTATAAATCCCTATTAACAAAGCCGGGATAATATAGAGCATTCCGGGTTCTTTTTTAATGAACATATTGTCCATAAGCGGTTGCATAATATGAGCTGTTCCGGCAGTTGCAGTAACGGTCAGTATTATTCCGATCAGAACCATAAAATATTGAAATTTGTAGCCTTTGATATAAGGCCAGTAACGTTTATAAGTATCTTGAAATTTCAATCTCGACTCTCCCAAAAGGTTCCCTGAGGTGTATCCATAATGGATATTCCTAATGCGGTAAGCTCATCACGAATCGCATCCGACGTTGCAAAATCTTTCTCTTTTTTGGCAATATTACGTTGAGTAACAAGATTGTTAATTTTTATTTTAACCGCTTCATCCAATCCAAATTGAAAATATTCAAAAGGGTTTTGCCCTCCAAATCCCAATACGGTTTCAATGAAAGACAAGGATGAGAGGAGTGATTGACGATATCCTTTGTCTTTAGGATTCGTATCAAGTGCATCGTTGGCAGTCGAAATGAGTTCATCAATGAGTGCATACGCTTTTGAAACATTCAAATCATCATTCAAAACTTCTAAAAGAGCGGCGTTGAAATCGGTTTTGATTTCAGGGGCATCCAGACCAAAAAGTCTTTTTTTAAGACGGTAGAGGCGATCGAGCCTTTTTTTGGAGGCTATGAGGTCTTCTTCATTAAAATTAAAATCACCTCGGTAATGAGTACTGGTGAGATAAAAACGGAGCACTTCACCGTCGTAGACTTTTAGAGCATCTTTGAGGAAGAAACTGTTTCCTAAACTTTTGGACATTTTCTCACCGTCAATGGTGACAAAACCGTTGTGCATCCAGTAGGCTGCGAGTTCATGGTTCGTAGCACAGCGTGTTTGTGCAGCCTCATTTTCATGATGAGGAAAGAGTAGGTCGGCTCCACCGCCATGTATATCTATGGCGTATTGCCCTTCACCCTGACGTACATACTGCTCAATCATCGCAGAACATTCCAAATGCCATCCTGGGCGTCCGCGACCAAACGGAGAGTCAAATGCGACACTCTCATCATGAACCGCTTTCCATAAAGCAAAATCGGCTTCGGAACGTTTTTCGCTCACTTTTTCGACACGGCTGATGGTTTCATTGCTTTGGCGGTTGGAGAGACTGAGGTAGTTTTTATCGCTGGCGGTATCAAAATAGATGTCACCATTGCTGATAGTATAGGCATGTTTTTTATCAAGGAGTTTTTGGATCATCTCAGCCATTGCGTCGATGGATTCGGTCGCTTTTGGCTCAAGTGTCGGAGGACGAATTCCTATGGTATTCATATCTCGATGGTAGGCGGCAGTATAGACAGTGGCAATCTCATTGGTCGTTACACCCAGTTCCAGTGCTTTGTTGATGATTTTATCGTCAATATCGGTAATGTTGCGTGCATACGTCACTTCATATCCATCTGCTTCTAATACACGTCGTAAGAGATCGAATACCAGTGCACTTTTAGCGTGTCCTAAATGAGCGTCATCATAAACAGTTGGTCCGCAAACATAAAGTGAAACTTTACCTTCAATAAGTGATTTAAATTCTAGTTTTGTTTTTTTCACGCTGTCATAAATAAACATAGGCTCTCTTTTATCGTATTAGGTTCAGTAAAAAATGATTTAGATTGTAAAATAATACCCCAAAAGTGCCTACTCCAAGGATAAAATAGAAACTGTATCTGGTTTTTAGCAGATTCAATACTATTCCCCATCCTATTTCTCTGGCTGTAAGAATAAGCTGTACTGCCCCGCCGATACTCCCTGCCAACGCTAATCCGGCTGCTCCCATAGGATGCATGAGAAGAAGAGAAAAAATGATGTTAACAATGAGGGATACTCCGGCTATTTTGGCAGCTTTGAGATGCTTGTGCATGGCGTATAAATAGAGAGAAAAAAGCTTTGCCAGTCCAAAAGGGATCAGTCCGACCATGTACATCACCAAAACATCTGCCGTATTGTGCGTGTCTTGTATCGTAAAATTACCTCTCTCAAACAACAGCCAGATAATAGGTTCCGCTAAGAGCATTCCCCCCAAAACGGACAGCCCGAGTAAAGCGCTCAGCAGCCAAAAAGATTTGTGAAGATTTTTATAGGCGAGGGTGAGGTTTTCATTTTTGATTGCTTTGGCAATGGTTGGAAATAATGCGGTAGTGATGGCAAGGGCAATAATGGCGAATGGGAGCTGAAAAACACGGTTGGCGTAAAAGAGATAGGATACTGAACCTGCTGTTAAAAATGAGGCTAAACTGGTGTCGATAAATGATGCAATTTGTGCCGTAGAATTACCTAAAAGTGATGGGAAGAAAAGGGAAGCAAATTTAGATTCTTCGGCTTTGACATTTTTGGTTTTTCGATATTTCCAGCCTCCTACAAGAATCTTTAACAATCCTTTCTGTCGAATCGAATAAAGATGCGTTAGTACTTGTAATACTCCACCAATGAGAATCGAAAAACTCAGAGCATAAACGATCGTTTTCGGATCGCTTTTACTGAAGAGCAGCAAAGCTGCAATCATAGCGATATTGAGCCAAACGGTCGAAAAAGCAGTTGTAAAAAAATGTTCTTTGTGTTGCAACAGCGTCCCTAAAAAGGTGACAATAAAGATGAGGTCCAAGTACCAAAAATTAATCATCGTAAGGGGTGCTGTTTTACTAATAAGATCTTTACCCCAGTCCCATGCCAAAAGTTTCGTAAAAAATTCAGGAAAGAGGGTGACCAAAAAGGACAAAGCGACAATAAATACCATAAAGCGAATAAAAATAGCAACGGCAAAGACACTTTTTTGTCCTGAAGCAATGTATGAGGGCATAAAGCTTTGGGTGAATGACCCTTCCGCAAAAATGCGGCGAAAAAGATTGGGGAACTTGAATGCCATTAAAAAAATGTCACTCCACATATTAGCACCCAAAACAGAGGTCATCAAAACATCTCGGCCAAGACCTGTGACACGAGAGATGAGAATGCCAAAAGAGTTGGAAAATACGGATTTGAACATAGATAATGAGCCATTTCTTAAAATTTACGTAAGTTTAACCGATATGTGATTAAAATAGCTCATTATATTGTGTGGAGGACTTTGATGGCATTGTTTGCAAAAAAAACTGAATTCTCTACTACTTCCTCTCAAATACCTTCTATTGTGATTCGAACAAGTAATGTCGCCAAAGAGTTGATGGGCGTTGCTAGTAATCACAAAGTTTCCATCAAAACACTTGATTTTAGACTTTTAGAAACACAAACCTTTATTCGTCTTCTTACGGATGGTGACGATTGGATTGAGGTAAATCCAGAGGAACTTGCGGATATTACTGAAGAGATGTATCTAAACCCGAAATTTGAACTCAAGCAAATTTATGAAATAGAAATTTTTACGATAACACAAGCTGGACCTTTAGATTTATTAGATATTTCTATTGCCGGAAATGGAACACTGTGCAAAATTTATTTGACGATCAAAGCGGGCAGTCTAGCAACTTACAATGAAACGTTTGAGAGTAATTTTTTTGAACTTATTAAAAAGAAAAAGCTAAGAGCTAATGTGTTTATCGGTATGTTTGATTCAATGATGTCGTCTAACTTGTCTGAAGTCATTGCGAAAGTAAGAATAAATGGAACGTATCAGTTTGAAACACAAGAACGTTTCATTGTTGCTGAAGGGTTCGAGCCTATCTTGACAATTGATGACAAGCTTATATTGCATTATGACAAAAAACATCAGGATATGGACGAAGATGGCAGAATTAATTACGCTAAGCGTGGTTATATTGTCAGTGTAGTGAAAGATGATTTATTGATTGAATACATTAAACCCATAAAGGGTACGTTAGGTCGAAATGTTCGAGGTGAATTGATTGTTCCAAAAGAACCTGTTGCCCGTAATGAGCCTACTTTTACAATTAGTGACAAAATTAGACGTGATGAGAGCGATACGACGGTAGGTTTTTATGCATCTGTTGGTGGATATGTGACATTCGAAGGCGGGATGTATGATATTAAAACTGAAATGGATGTGAGTGAGATCAGTTTTCGCTCTACTGGATCTATTGATACCGAACTTGACGCGGATGTATCCATTAATGTCAAGGAAAAAGACTCCCTCAAAGATGCCATAGGCACTGGAATGGCAGTAACAGTAAACGTCATTAATATCGAAGGAAATGTTGGAGCAGAAGCAAAGATTACCGCACACAAAGCAAACATCGAGGGGCAAGTCCATAGCAGCGCTACCGTTATTGCGGATGAATTATCGATTAATATTCACAAAGGCAAAGCCTATGGAAAAGAAATTCATATTACTCGACTTGAACATGGTGAAGTTGAAGGAGATCGTGTTTTCATTACCCAAGCTGTTGGCGGAAAAGTACGTGCAAAAGAGATTTTTATTGAATTATTAGGATCGCATACAAAGTTGACTGCATCTAAGAGCATTGAAATTAAAAAGCTTCAGGGTGGGGAAAATGTTTTAACGATCGATCCTCTTTTGAATGAATCACGTGATAGTTTAGATGACGAAGAAATAAAAATGAATGAAGCCAAGAAAGCGCTTTACAGTGTTGAAAAAGAGCTTTTAGAGTATGAGAATACTATGAAAGAGAACAAGAACGCCTATGAGGATATTAAACAAAAATTGATTCACTATAAACGAAATAATATCGCTCCCCCTTCCGTATATGTCCAAAAATACCAGCAGTTTTTGCAGTTTCGACATAAGCTTGAGTCATTACAGGATGAATTTGCTGAAAAACAGTCTTACCTTGCACTAATAAGCAATCAACATACGTCATTGCAAAATAAAATTTTTGAGGCACGTATTGTTAACCATGACCGTTGGCGCAATTATAATGAGGTAGTGTTCAAATTGATCGAGCCTCGTATGGATGTCACTTATTTTCCTGCAGATAACAGTGATGAAAATGTTCTGGGACTGCATGAAGATGAAGAGGGTGAATTTAGTATTAAGGTTTTGAGTAAATGATAGTAGGATTAATCGGTAATATCGAGTATAAAGAACCTAATAAACTTCATTTAGACGTAAATGGAATTATTTATGAAGTGTTTATTAGTCTCCATACCTATGGTGAATTAACAACTCAAAATGTGCGATTGTATATCAGTCATATTATACGTGAAGATGCACAGCAACTTTATGGATTTTCCCAAAAAGGTGAAAAAACGCTTTTTGAGGGGATGCTAAAAATCAACGGGATCGGGCCAAAAGCAGCTCTTGCAATTTGCAGCACCTTTACGCCGGAGCAGTTTGCGGGTATTATTTCATCTAAAGATGTCAATGCATTAAAAAAAGTTCCGGGGATCGGTCCCAAAAGTGCTGCACGGATTATGGTCGAATTGGCTGGATTCGATGCGATATTGCTCCAAGGCGATACGTTTACGACCAGTGCATCTAGCGAAGCATTAATGGCGCTTGAATCACTTGGATTTAAAAAAGAGGTGATTGTTAATGCACTTAGTAAGTGCAGTGCAACCGATACCCCAACGCTAGTCAAAGAAGCGTTAAAGCAACTGCAAAAATTCTAAAAGGAAAATAATGAAATTAGCTATTTTATTCGGCGGAGCGAGCTTCGAGCACGAAATCAGTATCGTTAGTGCGATTACAGTCAAAGGAAAACTCAGAGGATTTGATTTAAGCTTTATCTTCTGTGATCAGGATCATCGCTTTTATCTCGTGGAAGGCTCTAAGATGAAAGCGGTTACTTTTTCTCGCGGTGAACATCTTAAAATGCCTCAACTTTCATTGATGAAGGGTGGTTTTGAGCAGAGAGGGATGTTTGGCTCCAAGATGCACACAATGCCAATTTTGAACCTTGTCCATGGGGGAGACGGTGAAGACGGTACGATTGCTGCATTGCTTGATTTTTATGGAATTTCATTTATTGGTCCTCGTAAAGAAGCATCAATGTTCAGTTTTGACAAACATTACACCAAATGGCTCGCCGCATCTTTGGGGGTTAAAACTCTTCCTTTTGAAGCGATTACCCAAGAGAAGCGTAATATGATTACCACACCGTATCCTTTTATCGTTAAACCTGCACGTTTAGGAAGCTCTATTGGGGTCAGTATTGTTCGTGAAGCAAGTGAGCTTGAATATGCTTTGGATGTCGGATTTGAATTTGATGAGGTAATGCTGATAGAGCCATTTATCAGCGGGGTAAAAGAATACAATCTTGCCGGTTTTAGTGCGCGAGGTGAGATTACGTATTCCATCGTTGAAGAGCCTCAAAAAGCGGAATTTTTAGATTTTGAGAAAAAATACCTCGATTTTTCTCGTTCCAGCACTGTAGCTGAAGCATCGATTCCTGAAGCTCTCGTTCAACAGCTGCAAGCAGCATTCAAAACGATTTATACACCGTTGTTTGAGGGTGCACTGATTCGTTGTGATTTCTTTGAGATCGAGGGTGAAGTGTATCTTAACGAGGTCAATCCTATTCCGGGTTCGATGGCAAACTATCTTTTTGAAGATTTTAGCGCTTCTATCACAAAACTTCTAGGCTCACTCCCTGCTAAAAAAGAGATTCGAGTACAGTACGATTATATTCACTCTATCTCACAAGCTAAGGGCAAATAAACGTGGCAGTAAAATCGTTCCTCTATAAGGGCAATGGATTTGCCATTAGCTATGAAATTCTCAATCCTGCACAGAAAAAAGATATTGTATTTTTGCACGGATGGGGTTCTTCGAAAGCGTTGATGAAGCAAGCCTTTGGGCGTACTCTTCCCGATTTTCGCCACATTTACATCGATATGCCTGGATTTGGTGGGAGTAATTGTGATGTTGCTCTTACTACTGAGGACTACGCTGCCATTATGGAACTTCTTTTACATGAGATAAGTGCTTCTAAAGAGATTGTATTAGGACATTCATTTGGTGGAAAAGTTGCTACTCTGCTTAACCCAGATCTTTTAGTTTTAGTTGCATCTGCTGGAATTTTAGTTCCGAAACCGTTTAAAGTCCGTGTTAAAATCGCTCTCTTTAAAATTTTAAAATTGACAGGACTTACATCGTTACGTCGTTTTTTCGTTGCTCCTGATGCAGCCGGAATGTCTGAAGCAATGTATCAAACGTTTAAAAATGTCGTTAATGAAGATTTTAGTGAGCATTTTAAAGCATTTAAAAATAATGCGTTACTATGTTTTGGAACAACGGACACGGCAACGCCATTATGGACGGCTGAAGTGATACATACACTGATTACAGATTCACGATTGGTGGCATTTGAAGGGGATCATTATTTTCTTTTTAAAGAGGGAAAATTAATTGCAGATGAGATTGAGAAAAATTTGAGAGGAAATTAATGGATAATATACAGTTAATCGGTTTTGTGAGTAATACTATTTTTGTCATGGCACTGGGATGGTATTTGATTACCAATTTACAATGGTACGATTATCGTATTGAACGAGTTGTGCTTCGTCATCATAAGTCATGGTGGCATGCACTTTATTTTGTTATTCCCTTTTTAGCCTATTATGCTCTTGGGATGTATGCACCGCTAGTTTTGGTCGTTTATCTTCCTTTGTTGGCTCTATGGCACATTAAACTCGATAAAAAGCTTGTCCTTACATGGCGTGTGAAGAGATTCTTAATCCTCCTATTCTCGATTACACTCTTTTTAAATATACTGTGTACTCTCAAAGGTATTTCTCAAACATACAGTGTCTTTTTTCCTTTATTCTTAACGTATGGTCTATCTTGGGCAACTGAAAAGTTTTTATTTGAAGCGTATAAACGGGAAGCGAAGAAAAAAATAGCATCTATGTCAGAACTCACTATTATATGTGTGACGGGAAGCTATGGCAAAACATCGATGAAAAATTTCATTGCTCAGATCCTTGCATCCAAATTTAACGTCTATGCCACACCACGAAGTGTCAATACCTTGGGTGGCATTATTCGTGATGTGAATGAATCCTTGCCTGCTAATACCCAAATTTATGTGTGTGAAGCAGGTGCTCGTGAAATCGGTGATATTTATGCGATTACACAGCTTCTTAATCCTCAAATCGTGGTCGTAGGAAAAGTCGGACCTCAACATTTGGAATATTTTAAAACGTTAGAGCGTATTCAGCAGACTAAGCTGGAGATTATCCACTCTAATCGACTCAAACGTGCCTTTATTCATACCTCGGTTACCGATGTGCCACACGAAAAAGTAACCTTCTTTGGGGATGGGATTTTAAATCTTAATGCAACACTGACCGGTACAGATTTTGATTTGTTATTTGGGAATCAGTCTTATCATTTTCATACCTCAGTGTTAGGTGGATTTCAGACTATGAATATCAATGCGGCACTCTTAATTGCGGATGAGTTGGGTATGAGCAGTGATGAGATGATAGAAGCCGTCAAAAATCTTAAAAGTGTTGAACATCGGTTAGAGCGTATTGATGCAGGTGGGAAGATTATCCTCGATGATGGATACAATGGAAATATCGACGGGATGCTTGAGGGAGTCCGTTTATGTTCACTTCATACAGGACGCAAGGTGATTGTCACTCCTGGACTAGTAGAGAGTACGGATGAACTGAACTCTGAGCTTATTGAAGCAATCAATCATGTATTTGATATTGCTATTATCACAGGCGCTCTTAATGCAGTGCAGTTTGAAAAAGAGTTGAGAGTGCCTGAAGTGATAATGTTAAGTGATAAATCTCAAATGGTTAAAACTCTAGGAGAAGTGACACGTGCGGGGGATATCATCCTTTTTGCCAACGATGCACCGAATTTTATTTGATGGTATACGTTAAAACGAATGCATCCGTTTTAACGGCAGGGACAAATGTTCCTACAACCCCCTGAAGCTACCGATATCTTTCGGATATGGGAGAAAAAATTAGACTTTAATCTCTTTACAATGGAGGAAATTATGGAAAATACTTTATACGCGCCATGGCGCAATGAGTACGTAGCGGGAGCAAAAGATGTAGGGTGTGCTTTTTGTCATATCACGCAAAATCCTGATCTCGATAGTGAACATCACGTACTGTATCGAGATGAGTATTGCTTTATGGTAATGAATCGTTATCCCTATACTCCGGGACATTTTATGATTATTCCTCATGATCATACCGATGCCCTTGAATCACTTGATCCTGCTACATGGTTGCATATAACTGCATTGGCGCAACGGGGAGTTAGAATGCTTAAAGAGTCTTTGGGTGCACACGGGGTAAATATCGGAATGAATTTGGGAAAAGCAGGGGGAGCTGGAATAGCAGAACACATTCATCTGCATCTCGTCCCACGATGGGAGCGTGATACGAACTTTATCACTTCTATCGCGCAAACACGCGTCTATTCGACCGATTTTGAGCGGATTTATCTCAAACTAAAAGAGGCATTACCCTCTTATTTGATTTGAACTTCTATGCGACGATTTTGGGCACGTCCTGCATCAGTTGCGTTGGAAGCAATTGGATTTTTTGCCCCTTGACCTGATGTTTTAATTCGGTTCATATCAATTCCATTTGAAATTAATTTATCTCCTAATGCCTTTGCTCTGGCTTCCGAACGAGGCTGATTGCGCGTATCAATTCCGTTATTATCAGTATGTCCGATAATTGTCACCATCGATGCAGGACTTTCTTGTAGGAAGGCTGTTAATGTCTCTACCTCTTTTATGGAAGAAGCGGGAAGGACATTAGATGCGAAAGGAAAATTGATGTAAAGAGTGACATTTCTTAGACACCCTGTCGAGTCTACTTTGTATCCCTGTGGAGTTTGAGGACATTTATCTAACGTATTCTCAACTCCATCATTGTCCTCATCACTAAGCATTGGAATAGCTACTACAGCGATAGGAGCAACTACTGGAGCTGCTTGCGCAATAGGTTGCTTTTTGATAATCTCTTGATAGCTTGGAGCAAAAGTCGTTTGCTTATAATGCTCTGTACATATTTCATGCCGTACTATGCATTGCTGATCAACAGCATAACCTGAGAATGACAAGCCAACAGTAAAAAGATAGACAAATGAGGCAATCTTAGAATTAGTACGAATAGACATAGGTATTCCTAATATTTGATTATGATAAGTGCTATTATTACAAGTTTTCAATAAAAGAATCTATAATATAACGTTAAATCATCTAAATAATATGATATTTATTGATTTTTACGTTAAACTTATTTTGCAGTTATAATTAGAGTGATGAATTGTTGACAAATTGTCACATTTCAATTATTATTTTTATATAGAATTGCTATGAAATAATAAAAAAACATGATTTACCAACAATCGGCACGTGGTTTTACGATTTGTAAATCTTTATAATATAAAGGCTATATAAATGAAAAACAAATGGGCTATTATTACAACTCTTTCAATGTGTGCAATTTCTGCATTAAATGCACTTTCTTTACAAGAGGGGGTAGATGATGTTCTTAGCACCAATCCAATCGTACAAGAGCGCCTTCACAATTATCGTGCAACTTTAGAAGATTTACGAACGACTGAGGCGCAGTATCTTCCAACATTGGATTATACAGCGACCATTGGTCGTGAGAAAACAAATTCACCAAGTACAAGCTTTAATAGTGTTTCACTAAATGCTTATGAGCACTCATTACAACTGACACAAAATCTTTTTAATGGCTTTGCTACAACACACGAATCGGATTATAATAAAGCACGTATTTTAGCCGCAGTATACAATTATATCGAAAATGCCAATGACGTCGCTTTTAACTTTACGACAGCTTATATCAACGCACTTAAAACACGCGATATCATGTTTGTTGCGCAGTCCAATGTGAAATACAATGATGATATTGTGATCAAAGTAGAAAAACTTTTTAATGCGGGTCTAACAACGCGTTCAGAGGTTGAAAAAGCTGATACTTCTCTTTCTCTAGCTAAATCAAATTTTGTTGTTGCTCAGAATAATCTTGATGATGCACTCTTTAATTTAGAACGTATTTATGGTAAAAAAGTTTCTCCTTCACAAGTCCAAGGACTCTCTTTTTCTGGAGAATTACCGGATTCAATCGAAGAAATGAAGGAATATGCACAGCTTCATAATCCTTCTATTTTAGTCAACGATTACAATATTAAAGCAGCTCAAGCTCAAAAACAGATTGCACAAAAAGGATATTATCCTAGTATTGATGCTTTTGCACGGCAGAGTTGGGCAAATAACGTTGGTGGAATACCGGGGAATGATGATCGTTTTAAAGCTGGACTGACTCTTAATTATAATTTGTATCGTGGTGGAGCAGATGAGTCTCAAATCCATAAAAGTTTGAGTAAAATCAATCAGGAATCTGAGACTAGAAGAGATAATCTACGTAAGTTAGACGAACAAGGATCGCTTTCATGGTCTGCTAAGAAAAATTTAGCGGATCAAATAGTTCATCTTAAGCGCTATGAGATTTCAAGTAAAAGAACATTAGAACTGTATCAAAAAGAGTATGACTTAGGTCGCCGTACGTTGCTGGATTTGCTTACAGCTCAAAGTGATCATGTCTCTGCACAAACACAAATAATTCGTGCTGAAAATGATTTGATGCTTGCTCATTATCGAATTTTAGATTCCATGGGAACGATGGTTCCATCGATTCTTGGAACCCAAGAGAGTGCCTTGATCGCACGCGTTGGATTGAAATCATTAGATAATCGACAGGATAATAATGATCGCATCGAAAACCTTATTTTCGCAGATAGAAAAATAGATAAATACAAAAGAGAAGTTGAAAAGTAATATTTAGATACACTGTGAAGTAAAAGAATTTGTTGATTAGGGTAATAATAGATGAATGAGAACGAGCAATCCAGCATAAGTGATCCAGAAGGAGCAGCTTTTGGTGTTGACCCTCTATTGCAATGTTTGGTTTTATTTACCCATATTTATCATAAGCCTTACAGTGCTGAAGTCCTTATGGCCGGACTTCCTGTTTCCCCTTTTGGGGGAGCTCTTCAGCTTTTTAATTTAAAGTCATCTAAAGGGCTTTTTGCTCGCGCAGCAAGTCGTGCCGGGCTAAAAAGTACATTAGTACATCGTCATTTACGTGACATTTCTCCTTTGCAATTACCAATGATATTACTTTTGGAAAATAATAGTGCATGTATATTGGACTCATTTTCCTCGGATTTAAAAACATGTAAAGTTATACTTCCCGCTGAAGAAGCAGTAGAAGAAATTGTCCCTATTGAAGTTTTAGAAAAAGAATATGCAGGGTATGGTTTTTTGATCAAGCGACCGTTTGTGTATGATGAAAATGACTCTTTGACACTTGATGTTAAGCATAAACATTGGTTTTGGGATACCTTAAAGCTTTCAAAAAATATTTACCGTGATGTAATTTATGCTACGGTACTTGTCAATTTATTTGTTTTGGCAACTCCGATGTTTACAATGAGTGTTTATGACCGTGTTATTCCTAATAATGCTACCGAAACGCTGTGGGTATTTGCTGTAGGTGTGTTGATAATTTATTTACTTGATACTTTTTTAAAATTTACTCGGGCGATGCTGTTGGAGAGTGCAGGTAAAAAAAGTGATGTCATTATGTCATCGATTATTTTTGAAAAAGTTTTGGATCTGAAAATGTCATCTCATCCCAAATCCGTTGGCTCCTTTGCCAGTAATCTGAAAGACTTTGATTCGATACGTTCGTTTTTGACTAATGCGACACTCACGGCGTTAGTAGATTTTCCTTTTGCTATTTTATTTTTAATCGTCATTGGATATATTGGTGGTTGGGTTGTCGTCGTTCCGATCACAATCATGCTTCTTATTGCAGCGTATGCTCTCTTTATGCGGCATCCCTTGCGAGAAAGTATTGAACAAAGCCATAAAGCATCTGCGGCCAAAAGTTCCATTCTTATTGAAGCGTTACAAAACATCGAAACGTTGAAAACCTTGGGGACAATGGGGCAGATGCAATGGCAATGGGAAGAAGCCACTGGGGAAATTGCCCAAAAAAGTTTAAAATCACGTCTTATCTCAACATCAATCTCAACGATTACTGGCTATCTCACACAATTAACGACGGTTGTAACCGTTATAGTTGGAGTTTATATGATTGGTGAACATGAGTTGAGTATGGGTGGGTTAATCGCTATTATGACTTTGGCTGGTCGGACGGTTGCCCCAATGGGACAAGTGGCTTCCCTGATTTCAAATTACTCAGATGCAAAATCCGCTTATGACGTTATCGATACGATTATTTCACAACCGATGGAGCGACCTCACGGTAAAAAATTTGTTGCCCGTTCACAATTGAAAGGTGAAATTGAGTTTCAAGGAGTCAATTTCGGATATGAGGATTCCCAGTTTAGTGCTTTGAAAAATCTCTCATTTTCGATTAAAGCGGGAGAAAAAATAGCGATTATTGGTCGTATCGGTTCCGGTAAAAGTACGATAGCCAAGTTGTTGCTTAATTTATATCAGCCTCAGAGCGGTTCGATTTTATTGGATGGTATTGATATCAATCAAATTGATCCTGCAGATTTGCGTAAAAACATTAGTTACGTTTCCCAAGATATTAATCTTTTTAAGGGTAATGCAAAAGACAACATTGCGTACAGAAATACACGAGTATCCGATGAACAGATGATTCGTGCATCCGTTATCTCAGGCTCTGATGAGTTTATACGTCGTCATCCTTTGGGGTATGAAATGCCTATCGGTGAGCGCGGTATGGGGCTTTCAGGCGGTCAACGTCAAAGTATTGGGATTGCTCGAGCCTTATTGTTAGAATCACCAATCGTCATCATGGATGAGCCGACAAACGCTATGGATCAGCTTAGCGAGAATCGGTTGATTGCTAATTTACAAACGTATTTAGTGGATAAAACTGCCATCATTATTACGCAAAAAAATACGGTTTTACCTTTGGTTGATAGAATCATTGTAATGAATGAAGGTGAAATTTATTTGGATGGACCTCGTGACAGTGTCATCGCGAAGCTTTCGGGAGGTCAAGTATGAGTCCTAAAAAAAAGTTTAATTTTGATGCCAATGATTATCAGTTTATGCGAAGTATTTCTGCAGCTGTTTTAGAGGATACGCCGCATAAATTACGTTTTGTGTTTATTTTTTGGATGGTAACGGTATTCGCTTTTTTCTTGTGGGCAACTTTAGCACCTATTGATGAGCTTGTAAGAGGAGATGGTAAAGTTATCCCCGGTGGTGAAAATCAAATGATTCAGCACTTGGAGGGTGGAATTCTGAGTGAAATTATGGTTAAAGAGGGACAAAAGGTCAAAACTGAGGAAGTTTTGCTTAAAATTGATAATATAAAATCCTCTTCTACGTATGAAAGTTCTCAGTATAAATCAGGTGAATTACGTGCACGAATTATACGTTTGCGTGCTGAATCCACTGGTGGATCTTTTTCTCCATCTGATGCGGATATGAAAGCAATTCCGATGAAGATTATGGAAGAAAGAAGTTTATATTTATCCAATAAAGAGCATTTGGAGTCGCAGATAGCTTCATTGCAAGATCAATATGCACAAAAGCAAAGTGAACTGCTTGAAGCTCAAGGCCATATTAGTCAGCAAAAACATGCTCTTGATCTTATTCGTGAAGAGGTTGCTATTTCTGAACCAATGGTAGCTCAAGGGATTAAACCTCGTGTAGAATTTTTGAAATTACAACGTGAATACAGTGATGTAAGTGAGCGTTACAATGCAGTACGCTCATCTATTCCAAGACTCCGCTCAGCTATCAATGAGATTACGAGCAAGATGCGTGAAGCACGATCAGAATACGTAACAAAAGCACGTTTGGATCTTAACCAAGCCATAACAGAGTATCAGCGTGTGGGTGCTGAAAGTTCGGAATTGGCCGATCAAGTAACCCGTACGACAATTAAATCACCCATTAACGGTATTGTCCAAAAATTGTATGTCAATACAGTTGGCGGAGTTATTAAACCTGGAGATAATTTAATTGAAATTGTCCCAACAGAAGGTGGGTTACTTATTGAGGCAAAAATAAAACCTGCTGATATTGCATTTATTTATCCTGGACAAAAAGCTGTTGTTAAAGTAACGGCCTATGATTTTTCAACGTATGGTTCATTAAATGGCATTGTATCAACCATTAGTCCTGATACGGAAACGGATGATAAGCAAAATGTTTATTATATTGTTAGAATTCAAACGAATAAAAAATATCTTGGTACAAAAGAAAAACCACTGAAAATCATTCCGGGAATGATGGTAAATGTTGATGTCATTACCGGTCAAAAAACGGTTTTGGAATACATCCTCAAACCTTTGCTTCGTGCAAAACAATATACTTTTTCGGAGCGTTAATGAAACTTTATCTTATAAGTTCAGTGGATTCTGTTCTAGGACATTGGTATGGTGCATTAAAAAAATATCACCCTATAAAGCTCAAAACAATGAATGAACTCAATCAGCCGAATGAGGGTATTGTTTTTGTGCATGATCTGGTTCTGTCCGATACTGAATTACATCATTTTTTGCGCTCTGGATTAAATCATATTATGGTTTTATCGATGGTACCTGATTTTACGAAGGCCCAAGATGTACTCAATGCTGGTGCTATGGGGTACGGTAATGCTTTGATGCATGAATCACACCTTCAATCAGCTTATCAAGCTATTGAAGAAGGAAAAGTATGGCTATATCCTGATTTTATTGCAGCCCTTATCAGTCGCTTAGCTGAATCTCAACCGAAAGCCATTGATGAGCATAAAGAGCTGAATAAATTATCGCTTAGAGAAAGAGAAGTTGCCTTGTTGCTGGCTCAAGGAATGACACATAATGAGGTCTCTGAAAAGTTAGATATTACCGTTCGCACGATCAAAGCTCATTGTTCAGCTATCTATGAAAAACTCGCCGTAAAAGACCGTTTAGCCCTTTCTCTCCTTCTTCATTCATAATTCATATTTTTATATGACAAGTATGTGGTACTAAACCTTTTGTTTAGTACCTTAGTACAATAGTATTACTTTCTTAATAGTGTTAAAATAAGAGAATTATTTATATTATGAGGATTTACTATGGCACGAATTATTGGATATGTAAAAGCAGTAGAGAATGGAACTTTTTTTGTCAAAGATATACACGGAAATATTCGTCAGTTAAAAGCTGGTGATGTTATTTCTGAGGGTGAATTGGTCTATGGGGACCAAACAAATGTAAAAACTGCAAAAATTATTATTGATATGGCTAATGCAGGTAGTGCTGATATTACACTTGCTGGAAATAGTGCTCTAAATTTTGATACCTCTTTACTCAAAAGTATTTTTTTAAGTGATGATGCTGTTATTCATACTGATTCTCTCAAAAGTGCTCTTAATATTGTTGATCCTGCATTAATAGATAATAAAAATAATGATAATGAAACAGCTGCCGGTAATGAAGTTGTTATGAGCGAAAACTCAACTTCGGTTGTATTCTCTGATCGAACGGGGACGGTTAAAGATGTTACGACGTTATTGGATCTTACTGCAATAAATTTAGATCAGCCTAAAGAGACAATTGAAACTTTTCGACCAGTAGTTATTGATACATCTGCTACGGCGGGAACTCTTACAATCAGTACCATTGCGGGCGATGACATTATTAATGCGACCGAAGCAGGTCAAACTAACACGGCGATCAGCGGAATGGCAACGGGTGGCGATATCAAAATTGGTGACACCGTCACTCTCACCGTCAACGGACATAACTACACTACCACAGTTCAAACGGGCGGCACATACAGCGTCAATGTTCTCACTGCCGATCTTGTGGCAGATAACAATATCGATGTTAAAGTGACCTCATACGATACAGCAGGTAACAGCATTGATACGATGGCAGTACGTAGTGTTACGGTCGATACGGCAGCACCAGTGATCGCGAACCAAACCTTCGACTATGCGGAAAACACCGCAGCGGGTGCCACCATCGCGACCGTCGTGGCAAGCGACAACGTCGCCGTAATCGGCTATAGCTTCAAAGCGACGGGAACCATCATCTCCGCGGACGGGTTCTATCAAATTGATAACAGCGGTGTCATCACCCTGACCGCGGCGGGCGCGGCTTCTACGGCGAACGACTTCGAGAACGCTCCAAACAGCGGCGACTACGTCATCACCGTCAAAGACGCGGCGAACAATGCCACCGACGCGACGATTACATTGCGTGAGAATAATGTTGATGATGCCTCCGTGATGGCACCGGATAATAAAACTGTTACCGAAGATACCGTAGTGAGCGGAAACGTCCTTACCAACGACAGTGATGTCGATAGCATCCTCAGCATTGCGAGCTTCAAAATTGCCGGAGACTCCACCGTCTACACCGCAGGGCAAACGGCGACCATCACCGGAGTGGGAACACTTAGCCTTGCAGTCAACGGAGACTACATCTTTATCCCAGCTGCCAACTATAACGGAACGGTCCCTCAAGCTACCTACACCGTTAATACTGGTAGCACTAGTACTTTTGATGTCACCGTAGATGCCGTCAATGATGTGACAACCGTCAAAAATGACACGGCAACGACAAACGAAGATGCCGCCGTCATCATCGATGTCATCGCAAACGATACCGATGTTGATGCAAA
>JAUYRN010000010.1 GCA_030696775.1 Sulfuricurvum sp. | reverse complement strand
AGTCCTCGCAGTGGGCTTGCATCACCGGACTGTGCGTGGTCCGGCACAGTTTCATGGCGGCCAGCGCGTTCAAATGGCTGGGTAAGAGCGAACCCGAATACTGTTCCCGCAACTCGGCTTCAAAGGTTTCGATCAGAGACGCGAGGCGGATCATTGGCCTTTCCCCCAGTCGATGACAAAACCGTCCATCAAGGCATTGATGAGTTGACCGGCATTGCGATCGGTAACGTCGGTCAAGTGCGTATAACGGGCAGTGGTCAGAATACTGTGGTGACCGAGAATTTTTTGGACTTCGAGCAGGTCGACGCCGGCTTCAATCAGATGTGTGGCATAGCTATGCCTTAAACAGTGCGGCGTGATCTTTTTTTTAGACCGCATTCCTCGGCGACCGCACGCAACGCCATTTGCACACCGCCACGATCCAGTGGCGTGGTGGCCCCATGCGCCGACTTCGGACCGCCTTGGCGACTGGGAAACAGCAACACCGGGTTGCGGTGAACCTGCCAAAAGCGGCGCAGTAAAATCAATGTCGTTTCCGGCAACGGGACCAGGCGGTCCTTGTTGCCTTTAGCATCCCGAATATGGACACGCTGACGCTCAGCATCGATATCGCCCACCTGAAGCCGTAAGCCTTCACCGAGGCGCAGTCCCAGACTATAGAGCGTGAAAAAGAACACCCGGTAACTCACCGAGCGGGTCGCCATAAACAAACGCTGCGCCTCTGCAACCGTGACGATATCGGGCAACCGCTGACCCTTCGGCGGCTTGATCAAATCCAAATGCGCCCAAGGCTTGTGCAGCACATGTTGATAATAGAACTTGAGCCCATAGAGATCGAGCTTCACGGAGCTCCAAGAATGGGTTGCCAGCAAGTCACTGAAATACTCAAGCAATTGCGCTTCGGAAAGATCAAGGATTTGTTCATCGAAGTACGTGCCGATGCGCCGAATGGCCCGCGCATAAGCCTCGACCGTCTTCGGTTGAAGCCCCTTGAGTTTCAGGTGTTTGAGATGAGTTTGATAGTTTTGCTTGAAATCAAATGCGGATGATGCTGTCATAGCTGTGTAACCTCATGATTCGTCGTAGAATGTTCCCTCGTACAATGAGGGCGTGAGGTTACATTTTATCGTCAATCATGCAGCACGGCTTTTCTCCGCGTTAGCGGCTTCGTCCAACAAATTAACTTAACTAGATTCTTCATGTGGAACTCCAAAGAAGCAAAAAATTAACAGGAAAACATCTCATAAAGGTATTCGCAGTCAGTAGTATGCGGCGAGGCACGAACGGCATCAATCGCGGCCGATGCAGTTTCTGCGCACACCGCATCCTACAAAAAATCAGCCACTGATCGGCAGCATGACATTTACCAAATTAACTAACCCCAGTAGGCTCAAAAAAACCAAAATAAGCTGAGGCGAATTCAACTCTTAATCTTTGCGTTGATGAAATCTCTTAAAAACAACGCTAAAAAAACCGGATTGGTCATCATATACCGCTTGATCAATCGGCGATCCTGGAGCATGCGATAGACCCATTCCATGCCGATCTTTTGCATCCAGACAGGCGAACGTTTGACATGGCCCGAATGAAAATCGAAAGCGGCACCGACGCCGACTTGAACAGGAACATGGACACGGGCAAGATGCGAGGCAATCCATTTTTCTTGCTTAGGCGCGCCTAACCCGACCCATAAAAAATCCGGTTGTAAGTTATTGATCATTTCAACCAAATCGGCATCTTCCTGTTCGGACAACGTTCTGAAAGGGGGCGAATGCCAGCCGACGATTTCAACACCGGGAAAACGCTCCCGCATTTTGTCGACCAAATCAACCAGGACAGCCTCTTTACCACCCAGAAAAAAATGCCGCCAGCCTTTGTTCCGGCCTTCATCCAAGCAACGCAACATCAACTCCGGTCCGCAAACCCGATCTTTAAGGCCGGCGTTATGAACTTTATTGGCATACCAGACTAAAGGCAAGCCATCCATCGTTAATAATGCATGTGCGTTGATAGTCTTAAGTTCGCTATCAGTCCGGCTCAACACTGTCGTATGCACATTGGCAATACAGACCTGATGGGACGTTTTTTCGGCGATCCAATGACTAAAAATATCCAGAGCTAATGAATAGTTAAGTAAAGGAAAATCTAAACCGAGTATGTTTACTTGGATAAGTTTTTTGATTGGATTGATTGATGTCATGTTTATGAGAGACTCCTGTCATTACCAACTAGGAGTGTTTTCTTTAATTACAATAAAGACAAATATATATTGTCAATCTTATTTGCTAAATTCAAAATACTAAATTTATTTTGAGCTTTTTCTAAACAAGCAATTGACATTAGTTCATATTTATCTGGATTTTGAATCAGATATTTAATGGCTTCGGCAACTTGTAATGCATTCTTAGGTTCAACTATGATACCTTCAATATTGTCATCTATTATTTCAGGTATACCTCCTGCTGCGGTCGTAATAGAAGGTGTCCCTGTAGCCAATGCTTCCAGTAATGCATATGGAAGTCCTTCTTTAAAATAAGTAGGGAATACTAATATGTCCGAAGCTTCCCATAATTCATTTTTTTGTTCATCAAATATTGGACCGACAAAATTACAACTATTATTTACGCCAAGTTCTATTGATATTTTTTTTAATTCTTCCTGAAAAGGACCATCTCCCGCTATATCAAGAATTACATTTTCAATACCTTCGTCTTTTAGGATTGACAGGGCTTTTATAGATTCGGCAACGCCTTTGGTCTCTATCAATCTACCTATAAAAAAAAGTTTTGTTTTATCCCTGTTAATTTTTTTTACTCGTCTACTAAAATTTAGGTTATTTAAAGCATTAGGCACTACATATAAAGATTTAAAATTGCAAAATTGTTTAGCATGCTTGTATTCATTATTGGTTAATAAAATAACTGCGTCGGATAGCTCCAATATTGATTTTCTAAAATAATAGAAAAAAGATGATTGGTTAAAAAATTCATCAGGTGCTAAACCAGCATGCAGCTGTAATATGGTTTTTACACCAAGCAATTTTGCGAATAATAGGTAAATAGAATCTCTAAAAAAACCTTTAAAGTCCATTGATGTATTAAAATGGACAAAAGATGGTTTGTGTTTAATAACTGTAGTTACGAACTCAATTGGGCTATAAAAATATCTAAAAATCTTTTTATATTTTGACTCATAGACTGAATTGGTTCCGACTTCAAAATGGATAAAATGATACTTATTAGCCAAGTCAGTATTAAATAACTGTTTCAAATGTGTAGATATACCACTTGGAATATTTAGATTAGTGCCGGTTAAGATTACATTATGCATGTATAAAATGATTTTTTTTAGATTAATTTAAATATTGAGAATTAAAAAACAAGAAAAAAAATTAATACTTTACAAGTATAATACCATCTTGTCCTGCAATACTTAATTCTTGTGCTTCTTTGCCATTGTTAATAACAGGATCTTGTTGACCTTGGAACCGTTTATAGCCATCTGGTACCGAGACTGATTTTGTAAAAGAAGATGTGTTAACTAACACTAAACCGTTTTCAAATTCTCTTTTGTAAATACTATCGGTATATGGCTGGTATTGGGCTGGATCGATAGCTTTCCCGAGATACACATTATATTCATCAAACCAAGGCACACTACTATAGCCAACTAACTCGTCAGTAAATGAAAAATAACCATCATCTAATAGACAAGAAATATAGGCATATCTGAAAAAACGATAATCATGAGGATTGCCAAAAACATGAAACAAGACTATTTTTGGATTTGCTGTGTTGGCTAAAGCATCACGGTAGCGTTTCATCGCAGCGTTCCAACCTGATCGGTTAGCAACAGACCATGATTTACCCATTAGTCCTTCCAGAAATGCCCCATTTAAAGCCCCCTTGTATTGTGGATAGGACAAATCATTGTCTGTGTTTCCGATTAGAAGTCTATTGGGTGCTAAGTTAGACGCTTTGTCCCAATGTAGTCTTTGCCCATTTCGATACGCTTCCATTACAAGAGGGTCTAAATTTGATTCGTCATCTCCATTGACTTGCCAGTCAGCGTAGGGAACGCGCGGTTTCCAGAAGACATTATCAAAATACCAAATATCGAAGTTCGAGTGGTTTTTAAAATAAATATTAAAATCACGTATAGCTAACCATTCTGGATAAGTTTGATTATTTTCGTCGGGTTTTACCCAAGACGTAATGTTCACGTCCCAAGCATCATATCTGTCTGTCCATGCTTGTTTGACACCAGTAGAATTTGTCAACCACCATCGTTGACGAGTTATTTTTTTTGTTTTATCTCCGTTTGATGAATACTTTCTCAATGGTTTATAAGCTTCATTTAATATAGTATATTGACCTATAAGTAATCTTGGGTTTCTTTCTTTTAAATAAGACAATACATCGTCAATATTCAATCCAGACTTTTTCCATCCTGGATAGAATCCAAGAATAACTAAATCCAGCTTGGACATGTCATCTAAATATTTTGAATTGTCATAATTCTTTGTCCCGATATTCATCCCAAAAAGTTTTGGGAAGTCTCTCTTGCTTTCGTAATTTACTGCATAGGTATCCATAGTTGTAATCAATAATATAACAGTTAGCCAGTATTTCATTACTTCCTCTTTTGAGCAACTAGGGCTCTCGATTTAATGATTATTAAAAATTGTTCAAAAACCCATTTTTCTTTAAATAAAAAATAGGTAAATAATGCCATTAAAGAAAATGCAATATTGCCGAAACATGAGATGACATACAATGCTAAATCTTCCTTATAATCAATTTTTAATGCTATATGCCATGCGGGCGGAACTGATATTAAAGTCATTAAAATACTCGATGTAGAACTTGGCCAATCAAATTTTAATTGTTTGGCTCTGACTATAACAGAAAATATGGATATCCAAACAGCAGCCAACCAAGATAGTGCAATACCCTGTGCGGAGACCGGGAAAACATAAAAAATCAACACAAAAGTAATAAAAATTTGAAATACAGTTATTCTGAATCGCTCGATACTGCTACCAATAATCAGAAGTACACGTGCAGAGAGCGAGTAAATTGCTAAAGCACTAACATTCCAGGTCAATATAATGGCCAAATTTACTGAATTTGCATACTGCTCACCGGCAATTAGATTGACCAATATTGGAGTAATGCAGGTAAATGCTGAAGACAGTAATATGAATATGGCGGGTATTAGCGTCCACAGTAGTTTAAAGGAACTGGCAAAATGCTCCTTGCCCATGCCATGCTTGGATGACATAAACGGTACAAAAGCCGTCATAAAAGGTTGAAAAAAAACGCTGATCTGATCGGAAATACGTTTGGCAATATAAAATACAGCTAAGCTTTCAGCACCAATTAACGAAGATACCAAAATGCTGTCACCCCAGTTTCTTAGGGCATTCAATATCGATTCTATATAAAACACGCTTGATTTTTTTAGCAGACTAATTATTGGTAAACGTCCGCTATGAAACAACCATGTGCGGTGCAGGTATAAACCCAGCAATATAAAGGGCGCTTGCCCAATGGCCAAGCCTAAGAGAAGGCTTTCAGCACAAGGCAGATAATAATAAAGCCCCAGTGCGGCGGACTTTGCAGATATGTCGCTGTATATTTTAATAAATCCAAACAAATCTATTTTATTCTGTAATTGAAACGGAAAGGCTACGATGTGTATTAATAGATATGCACATAGAGGTAAAATTACCAACCTAAAATCGCTAAGTACATCGGAGTTATCGGTAAGAAAATTGCCTATTTCTTTAGAAAAAAACCAAAAAGAAATAATGGTAAAAAGGAGTGTGTTAATATTAATAACAACGCCGCTCTTCATTAAAGTCATTGCTTCTAATGGGTTGGTAGCTAATAATTTAGGAGCATCCCGTTCGAGTAAAGTATTGACGCCGAAAGAGCTTAAAGACAGGAAAATATAGGCCACTGATGGAATAAGAGCAATATAAGCCAGTTCCCCTGGTTTCAATTCACGGCTCAACAATGCCAATATAAATATAGTAAACAGTTTAGCTAAAAGTGTAATAAAGGTTAGTCTAAAAAAACGCTTCATTGGTTTGTCTTATCTTTGCTAGGTATATGTTGATTAACTTAAAGCATTTTTCTGAATATTCTTCAAACTTCATATGCTTTTTACGGATACGCTAGCATAAGTCGAATTAGAAGGTAAGCCTTAAAAAAAACTGAGCCTACGTGCACCAGGCAATTGGGGGTCAGTTTTTACGTTGGGCATAATGATTGATCTGCCACCGATAAAACAATTATCATAAAAACGAATTGCGCCATAACGGGTAATGTTTATTGCATGGTCGACATGATCCGCAATACACATGTTCCGGTATCGTGGGTTATGTAGCAAACCTCAAACGAAACAATTACATGATTACCAATTCTAATTAAATAAGATTCTTACCCATAGTAAATTGACCCATTGGTCTATAGACAACTCCACAATTAAGGCCAACTTTTTGCTGTGGCAAGTCTGACTTTCTCTTTAAATTTAATGATCGGTTTTATCATGGTGATTTTCACAGTAGATTGAGTATATATCGACAAGATTATTAGTTGCCGTTTCAATGGAGAAATTGGCAGACGTCCATCTTAAATAATCACTTTTCAGATCAGATTTTAACTGTCCGGCTTTAATCAATTGTGTTGTAAATTCAGCTGGATTTCTGTCGTTGATAATGGTCCAGTCGAATGGTGATATTCTGATAATATCCGAGAAATTTGTTGTGATTACCGGTGTACCTACAGCCATCGATTCCAAGACTGCGTTAGGAAAACCTTCATGCTTTGAGGTTAGGAAAGAGACGTCAGTTTGACTGAGTATTTCTAGGACATCAGTTCGATTGCCTAAAAAAATAATTTTGTCTTTATTTGTAAGTTTTTGATGCTTATCAAAAATTTTATTTTGATAGGTGTCAGTATTGGTCGCTACTTTCTCGCCGAGAAATATTACTCGCCATTGTTCGTCTTCTGCTATCAAGTTATCGGCAATATCCAGTGCATATTCATAGTCTTTTTGTGGCTTAATAGACGCTACCATGCAGGCCAGTTTAATATTTTTTTGTCCAAAAAAATCAGCTTTGTAATCTTTATTGCAGTGCGCAATGCGTTGATTGACATCCTTCATGTCAATCCCATTCCAGACTACATGAAAGGCATTTGCGCACAGCCTAGGGAAGCGTGTCATGGCAAAGTTTTTACCGGCATAACTATTTGCAATTACAGATGTGGTCAAACCAGACGTCAATAGATCACCTAAATACTGGGTTTTGTTTGATTTATAGCTGTCATTGCGCTCTGAATTAATGACCGGGATTCCAGTTGGCCATGCGGCAAGTCGAGCATAAAATTCGGCATCATATAAATATCCATGGACAATATCAGGTTTCCATCTTTTTATTGCTCTATATAAATTGTAAACAACGGTTAAATCTAGTTTGGACTTTTTAGGTACGATTTGTAATTCTACACCGCTGTTAGCTAATTCTTCGGCACGGGGGTTATCATCGCTGAGTGTTATTATTTTGACTTGATGTCCCATCTTAACCAATTGTTTGGATAGTTTGATAATCTGAGTCTCTGCGCCACCAAATGCTAAAGAACTAATAATGTTGATTATTTTCATGATTAATGTTGTATGTAGGTATCATAAATCTCGATTAATTTTTTAACCATCACGTCGATACTCGCATAATTCGTGACCCACTTAATGTATTCATTTGTATACAGATGTTTATTTTCATTGCATTCCAATATGGCATTTACGAATTTGGTGGGATTATCTTGTTCTATTATGTGATGGCTAAATTGAAGGATATGTCTTATATCGGAGTAATCGGTTGACACGATCGGTATGCCCAGTGCCATCGCTTCCAACACCACATTTGGGAATCCCTCAAAATATGAAGTTAGAAATGTCACATCACTTTGTTTTAAAACTGCAGCAATATCATTTCTATTGCCTATAAACTTTACTTTTTCAGTGTTGCATTTTTTGTTATAGGCTTGATGTACTTCAGATGGGTAGTCTGAGCTATCTGCAGAAAATTTTGAGCCAACAAACAGTACGCGCCAGTTAGTATGCTTTGTTGTTAGTTGACTAGCTATTTCGATTGCATATAAGTGATTCTTTTGAGGTTTTATGCTAGCTATCATTGTTGCCAATTTAATATTAGGGTCGAAAAAAAAACGTTCTTTAATATTATCGTCTATTTCGTCGGCTTTTTGATTAATACTGGGTATATCAATGCCATTCCAAACAGTATGGACATGTTTTTTCTCTAATTTGTATCTTTTAATAGCAAACTCGGCGCCAGCATAAGAGTTTGCAATAAGTCCTGTTGTTCGCCATCTGGTAATGTAATGTAAGAATTTTTGTTTGAATTTTAGGTTATATCCATGATTCCGTTCAGAATTAAGAATAGGCAATTTATTATCCAAATTGGCTAATCTGCTGTATATGTCTGAATGGTATAAAAAGCTATGGATAATGTCAGGTTGCCATTCACGGCAGCAACGTCTTATTTCCTGAATACTCTGCACATCAAACATATTTGTCTTACTGCCAATATGATAAGTGAGTTTTTTGCTATCAATTTCGCTGCTTAGTTCATTTAGTCTAGGTACGTTTTGTTCGAGTATAAATAAAAAAACATGAGCACCTTTTTTTATGAGTGCTTTTACTATGTTAATAACTTGTGTTTCACATCCCCCGTATACTAGGGATGTTACCATTATCATGATTTTCATTGAGCAGTCGATTGGGCAAATTTAGGTTTTTGAATTTTAACAGATGATTCGGTTTTGGAGTTTGTTTGAGTCAATTTCATCTGAGCGCATGCCAGACCGTAAAAAATCCATATCAGGCAGTTGAAAAGTGATGGATAAAAAGAGTTACCGGTTAAACCCATTAATAACCAACTTATCAAAGCAAATCTAAATCCGGAATGGTATTTACTTGTTTTCCAGAAATGTACCAAAAAAATAAAGAGTAAGGTCATACCAATTAATCCCATATCCAGCATTACTTGCAAATAAGCGTTATGTGGGTGAGAAGGTAGTGAAAGATTAGACTTTTTGCTAGAAGAGTTATTGGGTTTGCCTTTCCATATAGTATATATGCCTTGCCCAGTTATAGGGTGGGTTTTTATGTTTTCCCATGATGGGGCCCAAATACCGTCTACTCGGCCTGCAGAAAGTTCGTTTACATCCTGTTTCTTATCGGATACACCATAATTAATTCTTGTTATAATTTGCGGCAGGAATAACATTATGACAAATAGGCCAACTGCAAGCGCTGATAAATTATGTTTAAGTGATAAACGACGGCTTACTAAAAAAAATATAATTAAGGTCGCAAGGTAACTCATTCTTGAAAATGAAATAACTATTATCAAAATTACAGCGCAAATTGCAAAAAGTCTGGTGATTTTTAATGGCTTTTCTATCGTGCCTATCAAGTATCCGAATAATGATACGGAAAGTCCGCCAAGTCCATTTGCATGAAACCCAATACTACTCGATATCGCGTCGCGCCCAGCTTTATAATCAGGGTCTGTTAGATTGACTTCAGTAGGAGTTACATTAAAGAAGTAAAAATATGCAGCACAAACTAATATCAATATAGGTAATATTTCAAGCGATAAATTAATATTATTAATTCCGCGGTAAAGCGAGTATTTGTAAATAATCCAGCCAGTAATTACAAATTGTAAGGGCTTAAAAAAATCACCGAATAAAATGTTTGATGCGGTCAAAGTTTGACTAGGTGGTGGCTTCAGGCTTTCTATATCTATGACTGTCCAAAGTGTTGCGAGGGTATATATAAAAATAAAACAAACCATTTTTGAATTGAAAAAATTACTCATTCCAAAAATAGTAGGCGTTTTATTAATATATGCCCAAGAAAAAGCTATAAGCCAAACTAAATTGACTGGATTAAGTCCTGTAATACCAGCAATTTGCTGAGGCATTAAAATCATATGGCTTAATGGTAGCAATATAATCAATAAAAATATGGTTATATCAATAAATTTAATTTTCTGCATAATAATTCTATTTGGAAATGTAGTACTCTTAATAAATCCTATTTAACGTTTACAATTGTAATTAATTCTTTAACACAATATCTTTTTTATAAAGTTAGGATGTTATGCACTTTTTTAATTCTATTAATAAAAAAATCAGTAAATTAAGGTAAATACGATTAAATTAAAGGCCCTCATATTTGAATATGCCCGTTTGTTCTGCAAGAAATATAGAACCTTCTTTTGTAAGATGTCCATAGTCAAATTGAACAGGTACCCCATTTTGGGACCAGAGCTGACAATTTTTAGAGCATAATAGGTCATACACTGATATGTACTTTAAGCCTTTCGGCATTTGGGAATTAGCAAATAGCTTGTCTGTTTGCTTTTGCTGTTCGCGTCGATAGCTTTTTGCTAATTCATCTTCAGCTGTATTTTTTGATACGGATCTGGCCAAAATTCTAGGTAATGGTTGGTCATATTCAACTATTGGGCCGGAAATAACAACAGTTTGAGCATACTCACGAAGTCTTGTAGCCGTTGAAATCGCATCAGTAACTTCAGAATCTTGCCATCGACCGGATAAAATTACAGTATCAACATGGTTTTTAGGTAAAAACTCATTAAAAACATACTGAACCAAGTCAGTGCAACGCTTCTCACCGATTGAGTTAATAAGTGGCTTGCAACCCGATGCAGTTGCTTGAATAAAGTTGATTTGCGGATATACGCTTTGTAATCCAGGCCAAAGATGAGCAGCGTGACTATCTCCAACAATGAGAACATTTTTCATTGTACTGGAGATTTTCAAGCACTCTGATTTATTAAAATACGATAAAGAATTATATTCGGACGTTAAAAAGCAGGTGCCTGCACGCATTTTTCTCTCATGTTCTGTCGCGTCGCTATAAGCAAGAATTTCTTCTACGCGGTTTGGAAATTGCCAGTACTGTTGACTGATTGTTCCGATAGAAAAAGCTATGCCGGCAACTGCGGTCATTGATGCTATTGCTAATCCGAGAGTTGCTTTAGTATTAAGTCGAAAAGGGGCTTTGCGAAAAGGTCGTTCAATAAACCACCAGGATAGTGTCGCAAGAATAATACAAATGACAACCAGGGATAATTTTTCAATTGCTCCTTTGGGTTCGTGATACAGACGGGTATAAACCAGTAAGGGCCAGTGCCAAAGATACAGAGAATAAGAAATCAATCCGATAAATCGTATTGGTGCAAAGCCCAATAGGGACGATGCAAAAGTTTTGCGAAGTGCCCCCGCATAAATGATTGCGGTAGCGCCCATGCAGGGCATAAGTGCAGCAAGGCCAGGAAATGCAGTGTTCTTTGAATAAAACACGATGCTGTAGGCAATCATACCCAGTCCTAGTCCAGATATTGTTTCGATTTGCCAGCGCTTTTCAACGCGTGGAAATGCATTTAATGCTAGAAGGGACCCCATCAGAAGTTCCCATGCTCTAAAGTGCACTAAATAAAAGGCTGCTGTGGGCTCTTTGTAGACCTGTATTATTGAAGCGGCAAAACTGATTAAAGTAATAACAAACAGCACCACGATTCTTTTTTTGTGGGACAGTGATCGCATTGAAAAAACAAGGATCGGAAACAGGACATAAAACTGTTCTTCTACAGAAAGCGACCACGTGTGCAAGACGGGGTTAAGTTCCATCTTATGGTCAAAATAGCTGCTTGTCGCATAAAACAAAATATTTGAAACAAAGAAGATCGATGAAGCAATGCTTTTACCGATATCATTAGATTCTGAAGGAAAATTGATAAAAAATGATGCAATCAGGCAGGCGATAAAGACGACAAACAGAGCGGGAAAAATTCGTCTGACACGACGATGATAGAAGTCAGTAACCGAGTAGGTGCCCTTGGTAATATCGGAATAGATGATTGAAGTTATCAAATAGCCGGATATCACGAAAAAAATATCAACTCCGACATAGCCACCCGTAAAAAAACGGCTGATTGAATAATGGAAAAAAATTACCGAAATTACAGCTACTGCTCTTAGTCCGTCGATATCGCTTCTGTATTTCATATTTTTAATATGATCCCTCATGCCTACTTGGGTTGAAATTTGTTTTAGATGCCGGAAGCCATTATCAGATGAGGCAATTTGAATCAAGGTGGGTCGAGCAAGATATAGAATCTGGAAGATAAATTGGCCACACCGATTGCCTGTCAAGCATAGTAACTTTTTCGTATTACAATTTTCTTAAGGATTGGTTAAATTTGCGAATGACTTGCTTTTTATTACCCGGTGAGCACGGTAAGACGGATTCGCCAACAGGCAATCCGCCAAGGCTTTAAAGGCTATTGGCGTTTTGCTATCGCGAAAACGCCCTACCGGTTTTCGCTTTTTACAGCGGATTGTGTTTTGTTGGCTCAATTTATTTTGCGTTAGACGACCGCTTTATGTCTCATACTCGTCCTTGAATCCGGTATTTCAAGTGTAGCTGCGTAGGGGAGTGATGGAGCCAAGTCTTGTAATATAGCATTTCTTAGGCTCCTTCTTTATTGTCAAACCACAGGATAACGATCAAAGATTACGCCAACATGAAATATTGCAATCAGCCAATTTTTGTTTTTCTCAAATAGTAGTCCAATTTTATCTAACTTGTATTTATGTAAAAAATGCTTATCCCTACGTTAAGCCAGGTTTACCGTAAAAAACCGGGTGGCTTCGTGGTGTTGAAAGCGTCTTTATTCGGTCGTGGTTTGTCATCAAGGCTTTTTCTCGATTGATGCGGTTCGTACCTCACCGCATCCTACGCGCTGGTTTTTTCGGGATTAATAAATGGCATTGCTTATATCGAAATTTGCTCAACAAGCGCCTCTTGGGATTCCGTCATAAATAACTTCCCGGCATTGGGATTGTGTTGAATCGCGCGATTATCATCCCTCTTTGAAAAAGAGAGGCAGGGGGAGCGTTTTTAATAAATCCCTCTTGATCCCCCTTTTTCAAGGCTATGTTCGCGTTAGTAGTTGAAAGTAAATCAACACCGTCATTCCGGCATGGATTGCCGGAGCCGTGCGCCCACGAGGGCAACTTATCAACAGGGTGGAAGTCCCTGTCGGCGTAAGCCATAACGCCGTAGCTGAAAGTAACTGCGTCATTGTGAAATGGGGTGGAGAGCAACTGGAAGCGAAAAGGCAGTCCGTAGGATAACG
>JAUYRN010000004.1 GCA_030696775.1 Sulfuricurvum sp. | reverse complement strand
GCGGACTTTTTTTGAACATCTTCGCGCTTTAATGCAGTATCTTCCATTCGATGACTGGGATCATTTGATGCGGTTTATGCTGAAAGGACTCAACGGCACAATTCCTGACTCCGGGTAGGGTTTTAAAATGAGAATTGCTGGTCCTATATTACCTCGCTTGACACGGACACCATTCTAAATTTACATCATCAAATAACAATTTACGCGGTAGATATTCAACAGCAAATTAAAAACTTTATAGTAAATAATTCTGCTAAGGAAACAATTCCAACTCAAGTTGCGATTAATGCGCTCGAACAAATATCTCTTCTAAATAAAAAAGTTATGGGCATTACGCGGTTTGCAACTAAGGCAAACTTTCGGCTGCAATCTGGAATGATTGAGGCTGATTTAGGAGAATATATAGTTCAATATATAAATGACGTTGCCAAGCAGTTTAATCTCGGGCCACTTGCGATTAACGTAGAAACTGATGGAAAGGGTTTTATACAAAAGTTTAAGCCAATCGATGTATCAATAGTTATAGATAATTTAATTGCCAATGCTAAAAAAAGGCAAACGAAGGCAACTAGCATTAACTTCCAAGTCGCGCATCCCAGCAAGCATACTATTCATATTACGATTATTGATAATGGCAAGGGATTTGATGAAAAAATAGAAGATTTAAATCGAGTTTTTGAAAAAGGTTTTACTACAACGGATGGTTCTGGGTTAGGGCTTTATCATGTTCGGCATGTCCTTGGTGAAATGAATGGTACTATTGAGGCAAGTAATCGACAAGATCAAAATGGTACGGTTTTTCTTATTAGGATATCAAAATGAGATTGGATTTTAATGTTTTGTGGATTGAGGATCAACTAGGAGGTAACTATTCAGACCCCCAGACCACTGGAGGCAATTTTGGAATCGGCCGTCCGGTCCGCTGATGATCAATGACGACAGCCAAATAAAGCCAAGGGGATTGTTGTCTTTTACGGCAGGTTTCGATCACGCTGATTAAAATG
>JAUYRN010000023.1 GCA_030696775.1 Sulfuricurvum sp. | reverse complement strand
TGGTGGAGGCGTCCGGGATTGAACCGGAGTCCTAAACCAAGATTGTAAAGGCGTCTACATGCTTAGTTTCGTTGTTTGTGTTTCAAACGCCTTCACACAACGAGCAAAGTTACGGCATTCAATTCTCTAAATTCATTCAAGTCCGAGACATTCCAAGAATATAGCTATCACAGGGGTTATACGCCAAGCCCTTCCAGTTATAGCATAGGAAGGTAGCGCAGTCCTAAAGTTTAGTTAAACTTACGCTACAGCGTAAGCAGGACGGTAATTAGTATTGTTTGCGTTTAAGCAAGTGTGAGCCGTGTAACGGAATTGCTCAGTCCGACGATGCAACCTAAACCTTCTTGATCCAGTCGAAGCCATGTCGCCCCCACAGGAATAACCGAAGTTATTTCAACATTATACCGAAAGCTTTGTAAATGAAATCATGATTTTATACCTCTTACCAAAAGGTTATAATAAAACCGATTTCACGCTCTCGTGCACGTATTGAATCCTCGTTTTGATCAAGAACAGGAAACTGTCGCACAGTGCGCACTCGCGGATAGGTCTGTATCGTCATAGTCACATCAAGATCAATATGAAAAGTTTTAAGGACATCTCTCATCCCATGGGCGATATTGCCCAACGGATCCAGAAAAAAATAGCTTATGTTTCCCAAACTTCTTGAACCGAAGATCACCCCGCCCTTTTGATCTAGTTTTCCCTGAAGAACCATCATCCCTTCCCCCAGAATAGACCCGAATAAAGGAGTAATGATAAGATCTTGTATCGACGGAGTCTCGGCAAAACTTTCGTAGCCGTACTCCCAAAAAAAGGTGGACATCAAGGCGGAAAAAGCTGCCGATTCACCGATCGACATCCCATCATTCCGTGCCATTGTATAGTAGAACGCACCCGATACCGGATGTCCGATATAGTTGATGGTCCAGTCATCATTATCCCAAACCGGGGTAGTGGAAACATTTTCAAACCAGCGCTGAGCCAACGTCTGTTTTTGCAGTTCCTCCATATCCCAACTTGTAATACTCTGTGGCAGCAGAGTCAAAAATCCAACGGATGAGAGCATAAGGAGTTGGAGATAGAGAGAATCCTCAATAAGTTTTTTATAACGGAAAGGAAGTTCTTCATTGACATTGATATAGATTGGCAGGTAGTCTTTCCCCTCATCGGCATTGATCGGATGAGACTGCTCTGCTAAACTCTCTGTTATTGGGTATTTCCAGAGTGAGTCTCTCAACCCATCGTCAGAGAGTGAGGGAGCCGGCTTCAAAGTAGGATTTTTTTTCAACTCATCATAAAGAGAGTTGCCTGCAGAAGCGGTTATGGCGATTGAAAGTAAAAGAACAGCCCAATACCCCATTTATTCGTTAATAAGTGATTTGATTGTCCGAGTAATCTCACAACATTTGACAATTTTTTGGCTACTGTTGAGTGTATCATCCAAAAGGACGCTAACAATAGAGGAACCGACAATAACACCGTCTGCACCTTTGACTTTTTCACGTGCAGTCTGCTCATTAACCCCAAATCCTACATAAACAGGGGTTTGGCTGTGGCGTTTAATCATTTCAAGTACCGGCGCCAGATCTTCACTCTTACCGCTGCCTGTAATTCCGGCATAGGCAACGAGATAAATAAACCTGCGAGCTTGAGCAGTAATCATAGCGATTCGCTCTTCTCCATCGGTTGGGGCTACGAAAGAAATATTTGCCAATTGACGCTCTTCAAAGAGGTTGTGATAGGCTTTTGCTTCCTCGTAAGGCACATCAGGGATAATGAGGCCTTTGACGCCAAGTGTCTGAGCTCGGTTTAATAATGCTTCCATTCCGTATTGATAAAAAGGATTAAAATACCCCATCCATAACGTGTCAATTTTAGGAGCAATTACTTCAGATATGTCCAAAATATCCGAAAAACGAAATCCCGATTCTAAAGCATGTTGATTTGCTGCTTCAATCACAGGACCATCGGCAACGGGATCAGAAAAAGGGACACCCAGTTCCAAGGTATCGACACCGTTTTCACCCAATGCCAATGCTAGGTCAATGGTAAAATTTTTATCAGGATATCCTGCGGTAATATAAGCTACTAGTTGCTTCACGCTTTCTCCATATCGGGTAATATTAGGAGAGAAAAATTGATTTTTGAGAGTTCATTATCCATTTTGAAATCTTCTTGCCATTGTAAAAACATATCCGACACACTAATGAGCCAGGATATAGTCTCTTCATTGGCGGACGTATCTCGTAATCTCAGTTGCTCAAGAGCATCTTCCACAAAAGTAGAAAGACGAATCATTGGCTCTACTTTTAAATAGCTTGTTGCTGATTTAATATTGTGAAAAATACGAAATAGTTCTTCAACACTCCGTCCATACCGGTCATCATGCCCTAAATCAATAATCAATGGCTCCATAATTTCAATCATCATGGCATAGTGATCTAAAAATTCATCGATAATTTCAAAATCGAAATTGTTCTCTAAATCTGTCCGTATACCCATGATTTCTTCTCCTATTTGAGGCAATTATACCGCGTTTTAAATAAATAGCATCTCCACTTTTATCTGACAAAATGACATATTTTAGATGCCATAACAATTTTAGGGTAAACTTCTATTCATGAAAAAACTATCTATTGGCGCTATTTTAAAGCGCAAAAATATTTTACCTATTATGATGATTACAGCATACGATGCACTTTTTGCTCGACTTTTTGAAGAAAGTGCTGATATTTTACTGGTTGGTGACAGTCTCAATATGAGTTTTGGCGGTAATCCCGATACATTAAGTGCCACTATGGATCAGATGATCTATCACACGAATGCCGTTTGCAAGGGAGCTCAAAATACGTTTGTTATTTGTGATATGCCGTTTGGTACCTATACAGATGAGCCCACTGCTTTGTCTAATGCCATTCGCGTCTACCGTGAAACTCCTGCTGATGCGGTTAAAATCGAGGGGGGAGCCGATAAAGCTCACCTTGTTAAACATCTAACTGACAACGGTATCGCTGTGTGCGGTCATATCGGACTCTTACCCCAAAGTGTTCGTGCCGAGGGCGGATATAAAGTCAAAGGTAAAACCGAAGACGAAGCACTTTCACTTATTGGTGATGCACAGATAATCGAAAAAGCAGGCGCCTTTATCCTCGTCATCGAAGGGGTAAAAGCGGATGTTGCTACTCGTGTTGCACAAAGTGTCTCTATCCCCGTTATCGGTATCGGTGCGGGCAATGGCGTAGATGGCCAAGTCTTGGTTTTTTCTGACATGCTGGGGCTTTATGAGCCATTTGTCCCTAAATTTGTTAAACAATACATGAATGGTGCGGCGGCAGTCAAAGAGGCTGTTACTACATATACCCAAGAAGTTCAAACACGCGTTTTCCCAGATGAAAATTATGTTTACTAGAAATATTTAACGTGGAACGCATCGTCGAAATCGAGAAGTTTACTGCTGAAGAGGTCACCGAGACTTCCTTGCGTCCTAACAATTGGGACGGGTATATTGGACAAGAGCAGATCAAAAAAAATCTGGGTGTTTTTATCGAAGCGAGCTCCAAACGGCGTGAAGCACTCGATCATGTTCTCTTTTATGGACCTCCTGGATTGGGCAAAACGACTCTTGCTCTTATCATCGCTAATGAGATGGGAAGCAACATTAAAGTTACCGCTGCCCCAATGATCGAGAAAAGCGGGGATCTCGCCGCTATCCTCACCAATCTTGAAGAGGGGGACATTCTCTTTATCGACGAAATTCACCGCCTTTCACCTGCGGTCGAAGAGATTCTCTACCCTTCGATGGAAGATTTTCGCCTTGACATCATCATAGGCTCAGGTCCTGCAGCACAAACAGTCAAAATTGATCTTCCCCGTTTTACCCTTATCGGTGCAACAACTCGGGCAGGAATGCTTTCCAATCCGCTGAGAGATCGTTTCGGAATGAATTTTAGGATGCAATTTTATACCCCTGAAGAACTGTGCATTATTGTCACACAAGCTTCTCAAAAACTGGGGAAAAACATTGATAAAGAAGCTGCCCACGAAATTGCCAAGCGCTCCCGTGGAACACCTCGTATTGCATTGCGTTTACTAAAAAGAGTCCGTGATTTTGCAGATGTTGCGAATGAGACTTCCATTTTACACTCCCGATCCCAATATGCTCTTGATCAGCTGGGAATCAATGCCTATGGATTTGACGAGATGGACATACGCCTTCTGAAACTCCTCATGGAAGCCAAAGGTCGAGCTATGGGACTAAGTACTATTGCTGCGGCACTCAGCGAAGATGAAGGGACGATTGAAGATGTTCTTGAACCTTATCTTCTTGCCAATGGCTACTTAGAGCGAACAGCCCGCGGACGTATAGCCACGGCGAAAACGTATGATTTGCTTAAATTCGGAAATCCGCCAAGTCATTTACTTTAGTTAACACGGTTAACATTGAGTTATTGCATAATTTACTTATTTCATCTATGATGTGACTATCAAAACCAAAAGGATTCCAAATGAAAAAGATTTTAGCACTCGCACTCGCTCTAGGAGCTACCGCACTATTAGCTTGCCCTATGCAAGGCGGTATGAAGAATGGTCCAATGTGTGGTAGTATGGCTCAAAAATGCCAATGTGATACTTCAAAACTTCCAAAACCTTTCGAAGCATTGGGCTTAAGTGATGCACAAAAAGCGGATGTTCAAAAAATTCGTGAAGAAGGAAAAGCTTTTCATAATCAACAGCATGAAAAAATGATGGCAGTTCTCACTCCTGATCAACTCAAAAAATTCGAAGCTAACGCACCTAAAATGTGTCCAAAAAAAGGCGATATGAAAATGCCTGCAAGCGGTATGGGATGCAAAAACTGCGATAAAAAATAGTTATGATTAAAATCCTCCTTATCGAAGACGACCTCGAAATTGCTGACTTACTGACGCAATATTTGAGCCGTTATCAGATGGAGGTTATTAGCTATACTCATCCAAAATCAGCGTTAAATTCTCTCTCTATTGAATCCTATGACCTTGTACTACTTGACCTGACTCTTCCAGATATGGATGGTTTGGAAGTATGTAAAATTCTTCGTGAACGAAGCAGCATTCCCATCATTATTTCTTCAGCACGCAGTGATTTAGGAGACAAAGTCGTCGCACTTGAACTGGGTGCGGATGATTACCTCCCTAAACCCTATGAGCCACGTGAATTAGTGGCACGCATTCAAAGCCTGCTTCGTCGTATTAATGGAAGCTCTCTTCAAACGTCCAATGAAGCTTTTCGAGTAGAGGATAATGGTATTTATAAAGAAGGTGAACTTTTGGCCCTCACTCGTGCAGAGTTTGAGCTCTTAAGCCTTCTGCTTAAGCATCGCGGTCAAATTATCTCACGTGATTTTATTGCCAACAATGTTGAATCTATCGGATGGGAAAGTTCAGAGCGAAGTATTGATGTCCTAATCAGCCGAATTCGTCAAAAAATTGAGTCCAATCCTAAGCATCCTATCCTTATCCGTTCCATACGTGGAATGGGATATCAGTTTAGTAAATGATCTCGCGTTATCACTCCGTTTTTTTCAAACTTCATGCCTTTTTTTTGATTGCACTTGTTGTTTTAGTATTACTCTTTAACACCGCATTAGGTGAACAAAAACATCAAAAATTTCGCCTGTTAACCCATCGTTCGATGGAACTATCTCAAACATTGGAAATGCTAAAAAATCACAGTTGTGAGAATCAAACTCGAGAACTTGGCCGTGCCGGATTTCAAGAGATATCGCATCTGTCATCCGATGCAAAACAGATAAACCTCCCTACTCCAATGGAAAAAAAGCTTCAATCCAATCAACTTAATATTCAAATCTTTCAAGATAGCCAAGGGATCATTTATGCCCTTATGCGCAATCACTGCACCATGTTTTATCGTGATACCGTGGAGGGCAATACGTATTATTTTGTATGGCTTTTATTTTTCACCCTTTTTGGCGGACTTGTCAGTATCTACCTTCTGTTATGGCAAAATCTTAGACCGCTTAAATCTTTGTATCAACAAATACAGCAGTATGGAGCAGGTGAAGACATTCTAAATATTCCCAATAATGGAAAAGATGAAATTGCTCTCATTTCTAATGCTTTGCACGATGCACTCCATCGGCAAAATGCCCTTAAAAAATCTCGCGAACTTTTCTTGCGCAACATCATGCATGAACTCAAAACGCCTATTACCAAGGGTAAGTTGATTGTAGAACTTCAAGAACCAAATAGCAATACAACACTGCTTGGTAAACTTTTTTCACGTATGGAACATCTAATTCATCAAATGGCGCAGATTGAGAAAATGCATGCCTTTGCATTGAAACCTCAAACAGTAAAACTAAAAACTCTTCTCAATTTGGCAATGGATAACTTACTTTTGGAGGATGAAAATATACATCTTTGCGGAGGCGAAGAAATAGTAAGGGTTGATCCCGTCCTCTTCACCAGTGCCCTCCAAAATTTGATCGATAATGCCTATCGTCATGCAAGTACGTTTCCGATAGTAATAACCTATAGCAGTGAAAAAATCTGTATCAAAAATAGTGGAGAACCGCTTAAGCGTCCTGTGGAAGAAGCTCTGCAAGCCTTTGTCACGGAAAGAGGAGATGGAGGACTAGGATTAGGACTTTACATTGCCCAATCGGTGTGTGAATTGCATAATTTTCATCTAAACTATACGTATGAAAATGGAAATCACACTTTTTGCATAGAGTTTTGAGAGCGAAGCACAATCCAAATAATGGCAGAGACGATAGCCATTGCAAGACTTAGTGCCATACCAAGCGTCATCCATTGACCTATTAAATAACCGATTTGTGCATCAGGAGCACGATAAAACTCTACAAATGCACGACCCAAACCATACGCCACACCATAGAGCAGAATCAATTCGCCTTCAAACGCTTTTCGCTTACGATAAAGATAGATAATCGCAAATACGACAAATCCTTCGATAAACGCTTCATAGAGCTGTGAAGGGTGGCGAAGTGTATCATATACATAGATTCCCCACGGCACATCCGTAACTCTACCGACTAGCTCCTGATTGAGAAAGTTGCCAATCCGCCCGAATACATACCCCAATGGAACCGATACCGCCACTAAATCCATCAAGAGCCCAAAAGGAATACCATGTTTTCGATAATACAAATACGATCCAATCAAAAAACCGACAATGGCTCCGTGAAAGCTCATTCCTCGAATTCCGACAAACTGTCCATCTATAAATGGATTAAAAATCTGCCATGGCTGTGTCAAATAATACATCGTATGGGTATCATAAAAAAGGACATACCCTAATCGTGCACCTAAAATAACCCCTATTTCGGCATAAATAAAATAATCATCCAATTGATCTTTCGAAATAGCAATATTATCTTTTTTAACAATCCATTTAGCGATAAGAAGTGCTGATAAAAGAGCGAGTACGTACATCAATCCGTACCAATGAACGGGTATCGAAAATAAATTAAATGCTATAGGATTAAAATGTTCGTATATGTGGTTCCAGAATTCCATGCAGTCCCTTTATTTCGAATGCTGATGGACAGCACTAATGTGGGTCAGCACTTCAAGGTTTTCATTCAAACGGTACGCCTTCCCAAATCCCATCACAACACTTCCGCTTAATGGCGAAAGTTTAAAAAGATGAAAATCTCCCATCTCCGATAGACTTTGGACAAGATCAGAATCAAAATGAGCTTTAAACTGCTCTATTGCCTCTAAAAAAATGGGGGTCTCTCGATGTATTTCCGAAACAGAAGCCTCTATGGTAGCGCGTTTGCGGGCAAATGGCTGCAGTGTTTTGGACTCATCTTCAGCAAAAAGCAATGATACACTCCCAGACTCCAACAGATTACGTCCATGTTGTGCGACGGTGCTAATAAGGATATAAAAATCATTGCCAGAGCGTACATAAGGAGCTGTACTCGCATGAGGCTCACCTGCAGGTGTGATTGACGCCATAACGAGCGTTTCGAATGTTTCTAAAAAAAGTTTTACTTCGTCTGTCGTCATCGATTATCCTTTAATGCTTCCGCAATCAATTCGATCGGGTTTTTAAAGACAACATCAACGTTTGCTTCATGCATCGAATTATTGATCTGCATACGGCATGCACTGCACTCGGCGGTAACGATTTGTGCACCGGTTTTAGCAATCATGGCAGCTTTAGGACGTCCTGCAGCTTGAGCAAAATGGAAATTTTCCGTTTGCATGGTCACACCGCCAAACCCGCAACACGCATTTGGATCACTCATCTCGGTGATTGTGTAATTTTGTGCCACCAGTCGGCGAGGCTCTTGGTAAACCCCTTGCATTTTGCGCGCATGACACGGGTCATGGTACGTTACTACAGAATTACTGCGTCCCTTTGATGCCAAAAGTGCATTAAGCTCAGTTTTTTGCTCAAGCCACTCTGTTGCCATAAAAATTTTACTTTTAAGTTTTTTGGCGCGTTCTAACCACTCAGGCTGATCATGAAAAAAGTGTTCATAATCGATTTTAATCATCGCACTGCACGTTGCTTCCGGGATAATAATCGCTTCAACGTCATCGATAAAACTCTCGAAATATTCGATATTCTTTTTGGCATTGTGATCAACGGTTGCGAAATCACCGGTAAAATAGGCAGGTGCTCCACAACAGAGCTGTTTTTTTGGAATAAAGGCATCCACTTCCAAAACTTTCAAAATTTCTAGAAGCCCTTTTCCGATTTCGGTATAGTTATAATTGGCCAAGCACCCAATAAAAATTGCAACACGGCGTTTACCGCCATTGGAAATATTTTCGGGATAAGAGTTCATAAAAGAAGTTTTTCCCATAGAGGGTAGAAGACGATCTTTTTTGATGATGGGAAGATTAAAACGAGGCTGCATCGAGTTTAGCTCTGCTTTGATCTTAAATCCGCACGTTTGAAATACGTATCCGAGCTTAAACAAAATATCCATCGTTGTACGATGACGTAAAAGAAAGAAAAATGCCCGCTTAAACCATGCAATCCCATATTTATCGGCAATATCCGCACGTACTTGTTCGATGATCATATCCGTTGGAAGTGCTTTTGGGCAGACATCGACACAATTCGTACACAAAAAGCAGCTCTCAAAGATCGCTTTGGCATTCAAGTCAAGATCCAATTGCCCCCGCTGATACGCACCAAGCAAATCAATAAAACCACGAGGAGACGTTACTTCATCAGCATTGACATTATGAATCGTACAAACAGGAATACATTTCCCGCATTTAATACACGCATCCGATGTTTCTGTAAAATTAAAAAGTTCACGCATCCTTATACCGTCTTACTAAACGCTTTATCGCTGCAGGCATGACGCTTCATGTAGGCATCAAACGGCATTGCAATATTTCGAATAAGCAAGGTTCCTGTCGGTGAGCATTCAATCGATGTTGGTGTAATGGTGAGAAGATCATCCGCTTCAAATGGCTTCAGTGCTTCTATTGCATCCGCAAAATACTCTGAAAACTTGACGTTGTACAACGTTTCGAAACGTTTAATATCGAGTTTAAAGTTACTCATCAACTCCATAATGACGTATTGACGAATTTGATCATCTGCATGAAGCGACACGCCACGCTCATAAGGAAGTTTTCCGGCATCAATTGCCTCTTCGTATAATTCCATCTCTTTGAAATTTTGAGCGTAATAATCCGTTCCCTCGCCGATACTGGTTAAACCAACACCAATCAAATCAGCTCCGCCTTTGGTTGTGTAGCCTTGGAAATTACGGTGTAATTCCCCTTTCTCGATTGCCTTAAAGAGCTCATCGGCAGGTTTAGCGAAGTGATCCATACCGATCAAACGATACCCTTTAGCCGTCATGTAATCAATCGTATAGCGCATAATGGCAAGCTTTTCTGCAGGATGAGGCAAGGTCGTCTCATCAATTTTACGCATTGTTTTTTTGAGCCACGGAACATGCGCATAGTTGAATACGGCAAAACGATCCGGATCAAGAGAAATTGCCAAATCAAGGGTCTTTTTAAACGTCTCTAAACTTTGATACGGCAATCCGTAAATAAGATCGACATTAACACTCACCATGTTATATTTACGCGCCAATTCCATCGCTGCTTTAGTGATGTCATAGGGCTGAACACGGTGAACTGCGATTTGAACTTTTTCGTCAAAATCTTGAATCCCAAAACTTACACGATTAAATCCTGCATCACTCATCACTTTCATCTGTGCATCATTAATGTGCCGAGGATCAATCTCACAACTGATCTCAGCGCCTTCTGCAAAGTTTTTAAACGTACTTTTAATCGTTGCGATAATCTGTTCAAGCTGTTTAGCATCAAAAAACGTTGGTGTGCCTCCACCAAAGTGAAGCTGAATGACACTTCTATTTACATCAACATGGGTACTCAAAATTTGAAGTTCACGTGTTAAATAGTCAATGTAACGCTCTTTTTTCTCCTCTTTGGACGTAAAAACAACATTACAGCCACAGAAGTAACAGGCATTTTTACAAAATGGAAGATGAAAATAAAGCGACAAAGGGCGCATAGGATCTTGTGAATGAAGCTTTTCAAGATAGGATGAGTAACCAAATGTATCATTAAATTCTAGCGCAGTTGGGTAACTCGTATATCGAGGTCCCGGCTTGGAGTATCGAGTAAATTTATCAAAATCAAGCATTATAAGTATCCATTAAAGGGTTTAGTGTCGCGATTATACTCTTTTGGATTGAAACCGCCCTAAAGCAGTCATATTAGGCTCAAAGTTGTTATAATAACAATATCTTATTTTATTTTCGAAATTTGTGATAAAATAATCAAAAAATTATCAAGAAGTACACAGATGACTACTACAAAAGTTCTTATTATTGAAGATGATGATGTAACTGCCCTTAATCTCAAAATGTCGCTTGAAAAATTCGGCTACGAGGTTCTTTCATTGGCCAATGAAGAAGTCAGTGCTCAAAACAAGATAAAAATTTATAATCCTGATATTGTTCTTATTGATATAGGACTTAAACGACATGATGGAGGGATCGAAGTAGCCAACTTTATTCGAGATAAAATGCCTCGCCCTTTTATCTTTTTAACTGCCCATTCTGACAGTGAGATCCTTGCTAAAGCGAAACAAACTGAACCTTTTGGCTATATTGTCAAGCCGTTTGATCCCCTTAACCTTCATACAACCATCCAAATGGCTCTCTATCGGTTTGAAGAAGAGAAAAAACGGCTTCTCAACGCCGATGTCCTTAAAACAGATAAAGCAAATCTTGAAAAACTACTTTATGCAAAAAAACTTTCCACTCAACCCATTGTTGAATTCGGAGATGGCTATCGCCATGACATCTCTTTGGGAGAAACTTTTTACAAAGATCAAAAAATCAAACTTACCAAAAAAGAGAATGCTTTTATCCATCTTTTAATAGCTCAATTAGGAAGTGTTGTCGATTTTGCACAAGCAACCGATTACGTCTGGGGAGAAGAAGGAGCGAGTGACAACAGTGTTCGAACTCTGGTCTGGCGCTTACGAAATAAGCTTCCGACAGATGTTATCAAAAATGCGTCGGGGATTGGCTATTATCTCGAAGAATAAAGTTTTTCATATTCGCATTCCAAAATACGGTACGCCTCGTTAAAATCAAACAACTCTGTATTATACAGTGCCGTATCTTCCAAAACTGCTGCACGATGAGCAAATGCTTCAAATCGAAAATTAGCACTTGACCCTTTCATAGTATGCGCAATACGAGCAATCTCTTCATAATTGGATTGCTGGATATTCTCTTTTAGTTCCATCAATAATTTGACCATATTTTTGTGAAATAAATCCAACAATTGCCGAACCTGATCGCCAGAGAGCATCAATACTTTTTCAAGACGTTTCATCTCATCCGATGAAGTATTTTCATGCACACTGTTTCGGTGAGAGACTGCACTTTTGTCTAAATACTTCTCCAATAAAACTTCTATATCTCGGCTTGCGAATGGTTTACCGACAAAGGCATCATATCCCCACTGTATCGCCTTTTCTCGTGAACCTTTAAGAACATTGGCACTTAGTTCAACGATCGGCGTCGAGCGAAGACGATGCAGATTTTCATACTCTCGAATTTTAGCAACACTTTCATGTCCATTCATAATAGGCATTTGTTCATCCATAAAGATCAAATCATATCGCCGAGAAGAGGCATGTGCTAATGCTTCTTGACCGTTTGGAACCACCGTTACCTCCACACCATAACGCTCCAAAGTGATTCGGATAAGCTCCTGATTTGCTTCATTATCTTCTGCAACCAAAACTTTGCCAATAAAAAATTCGTTATTACTTGGCAGCGTTTTGATCGCACAAAATTCTTCAGGAGGAAATTCAACCGCAAGCGTTACCACAAAGAGTGTTCCCCAGCCTACTTTGGAGTCCAAAGTGATTTCTCCACCCATTTGAAGTGCAAGCTGCTTGCAAATCGAAAGACCCAATCCGCTTCCGCCTCCACCAAATTTCATCCCCTCAGCAGCTTGATAAAAAGGATCAAAAATACGCTCTTGATCTTTAGTATCAATACCTGTTCCGTAATCACGAACACAAATCACAAGAGTAGAATCGGTACGATTAACGTCAACACTCACATTTATTGAAGACCCAAGAGGACTAAATTTGATTGCATTACTCAAGAGATTCCCGAGTATTTGTTGTATTCTAAAAGAATCAGCACGAATGCAATGCGGAATTTTTGGATTGATTGAGTAGAGAATAGGAATAGATTTCACATTGGCGCTGGGAATAAAAAGTTCCAAAGTATTGGTAATTTCATCGTGAATATTAAAAGGATGGGGATCAATAGCAAATTCTCCACTTCGAAGTTTGCTAAAGTCAAGAATATCATTGATTATATGGAGTAAGTTTTCACCGCTTTGGGCAATAATATCGAGATATTTTTCTATACGCTCGCCTAAATTTTCACCTTGTAATAAATTAACAAATCCTAAAATAGCATTCAAAGGTGTTCGTATTTCATGTGATATGTTGGAAAGAAAATATTCTTTTGCTTTATTCGCTTCGATAGCTTCTTGCTCTTTTTGGTAAATCGTATCCGTATAGATCGTCAATACACCAGCAAAATTCATATCAAAAAGATAACTGACAGCTTCAAATAAATTTTGCGAATTGATATCTAAAGTATAGGTAGCATTGAGTACGGAGCGTTTAAAATTGCTGCACAAAATAAACAGCTCATCGGCACGAATCTCTTGATTTTTGAGATAAGCAATAAACTCTTTCATAACCGGACATTGCCCAAGCTCCATATCTCCAGCAACAACTCCCATGAAGTAATCAAAAACGGCACTTGCGTAATAGGCTTTAAACCATTCTGGATTTATCGAATGTTTCCCTAAAATTAAAAAACATTGCTGCTGCGAAATCCACTCGTTTAAAATGGTCTCTTTTGCATTGATAAGGGCATCTTTCGCGTCATAAAGCTGCGTAAAATTGGGAAAATTCATAAAACTCTACCTCAATGCTATTAAATTACTGTTGTTTAAGGTGCCACCCAGAGAAAAACACCCAGAGCCACTACGGCCAGCTGGATCATTAAAAATGCAAGTGTACCAATAATATTCCCTGTTTGGCAACTGGTACACTGCTTGTATTGCTGTGATTCATATTGTGCATAGAAAAAATAGCCAATCATCAACAGTAATGCCCCTGCAATGAGATATTTATCTATTAAATACGTCCATTCCTGTATCTGACTTGAAGCAAAAAATGGAACTGCAAAGGTTGCAGCAATCCCAAGGATAACGTATCGTGCTCCACGTTTAAAGTAGTCACGATAAAAAATAGTCGGGCATGATCCTCCATCTTTTACCAATCCAAACTCAAGATGATCATGAATGCGCTGCTTCATATCACGATCAACACGGTCCACAAAAGTACTTCCGAAACAATAATCAAAATGTTGCTGAAAAATACGCGCTGCTTCTCCCTCCAAATCTCGATAAAACGGAGAAGCATTTTCATCTTCAGAGACAACCGTTACTTTATTATACCGATCAACATCTACACTGATACCCGGATAATAAATACTTCGCTCTGTATGTGTTTGAATGTCAGAATGCTTGATAAGACGAGCATTGATATAAGGAATATAATTTTCCCCTTCTTTAATGACGATAATGCTTTGCTGGATACCGATTAAAATTGCACTGAGGGCATCCAAATCGTTTGCTATCATCGTATCACGTATATCGGTGATCCATTGTGTGAGTTCATCATTAAAGAAACGGACATTAGCCGATATTAATCGCATTGTAGGGTCGGGATATTGAATAAGAGGTTGAATCATGAGAGGATCTTTAATAAATCTGCCTCGAAAGAGGCAAGCGTTTGCTGTCGCCTAAAGGCTAAGCTTTTCGCTTCGCTACATGTGCCATGCGCTTTAAGCGTAGCCAAAGGAATAGATCCTTTTGGCGTTCAAATAAGTATTAGTGACTTTTACTCACAACTATAATCATCTTGAGGTTGATGATGACGAAACGGATAAACTGCCAAATTTTGCAGGTACGCATAGCTCGAGCAAATTTTCCTGGGATCATTGCATTATTGAATTTATTGTTTTTTGCAAAATTAAATTCTTCAGGTTTTACTGCCATAATTATCTCCTTAATATTTTTAAAATAGATGGTTTATTCTGGAATTACTTTCCAGAACGGTTTTAGCTTCGCTTTGTACATAAACAAATAGTGAAGAATATGCTTAATCCAGTGACCAGCCAAACCAATTTCACCAAAAGTGTAATCGGTATCGCGACCTGTTCCAGGATATTTTTCAAAGTCAGGAACAACAGGGAATACTGTCATTGCAGCTGCTTGGCCATCTAACCAGCCTTTACCTGCTGATGCAACACATGCCGCACCCATTTCTGCCATAGATGCTTCATGTAAATGAGCGCCTTCACCATTTTTAATCAAATCACAAACACTGTGAGCAACTGCCTTACCGATAATACCACTTGGCATACCTGTACGTGGAGGAGTTGGATTGATCACAGTACCATTTGGTGATTTTGCAGGTTTAGAGATGATATGCGGAGGTGCAAATGCGATTCCCGCTGCAAAAAGATTTTTATAGGTAGGATTTTGATAGGTACGAGGCCAGTCAGATGCTTTCCACTCTTCGTATGGTTTAGGAGTATAGTTCGCATCAACTTTCATAAAGCCGTTTGGAGCAAATACTGTATCAGTAATGTCTTCACCAGCTTTATTATAGGCTTTAAGACCAACGCCCGCAAATGGTGGAATCAACATTGAAAAGTCAAATGTCTCTTCGCCCATAGTTCCATCAAGAAGTTCGTATGAAACTTTTCCTTTTTCAACTTTGTTTACGTGTGCACCGGTAATATAATCAACACCGCGCTCAGCAAATAATGACTCAGTGAAAATACGTGAACTTACAACGTAACCGCCCACTTTCATGTGCAATCCGCCCATACCGAAGTCGCCTAGGAATGCTTCGTTTGAAATCCATTTGATCTCAGCCATATCACGAACACCGGCTTTGTTAAGCTCATGTTCAATGTTGAAGATGTATTCAAATGCTGCACCCTGACATGTACACATACCGTGACCTGTACCAATGAGGAATTTTTGATGTTCCCCTTTTTTCATTTTTTCGATGCATTTCATAAGCTCATGGGATGCATGTTCTGCGTGATCTGCTGTACATACTGAAACAGTGTGCTCACCCAATGACGAACCCTCACCCAAACCAGGAGTTGCGCCAAAGTTTAGTTTTGGTCCTGTTGCATTGATAAGGTAATCATAGGTTACTTCTTCGCTTTTACCCGCTTTGCCTTGACCTGTATACTCAATAGTGACAAACGGTTTGTCTCCTGAAGCATTTCCCTCTGGGTTAAGACTGACTGCTTTAGCTTGCTTATACGTAATCCCTGCTTTTTTGTAAACAGGATCAAGATCAAAAGTGACCTCTTCTTTAGACATTTGACCGACGCCAACCCAAATATTTGAAGGAATCCAATTCCATTTTGCGTTTGGAGTAACCACAACTACTTCATGATCACTTCCAAGCCAATCTGCTGCGAATGTTGCTGCTGTGTGCCCAGCGACACCGCCGCCTAAAACAACTAATCTTGCCATACTTTCTCCCTGCTTAATTACTCAAATTCCATAAAAGACGATTATAATCCTATTACGTCACAATGCTATCACATCCTTAATTTAATCCTTATAATTTAGACTAAAATTTTAATTACAACAACGAATGTTACTTTTTTTCCCAATATCTTTTAAAATTCCATACTCCTTTGGTGTCGATGCACATTCACATATAAATTATAATTAAATACTATTTAACATTATAATTCAGTATTATACTTTTTTATAATCTTTTAATTAACTTTATATTATTTTTATCTAGTAACTGTTATCATTATCCACTTATTAAAAGGGTTATTACTGCTATGAAAAATGTTACCATCATTGGCGGCGGGATTGCCGGACTTGAAGCAGCGATTTTTTACCGTAAAGAAGGATTCGACGTCGAGCTGATCAGCGATCGGGACTATCTGTACAACTTCCCTATCTCGATTTGGATTCCCGTTGGAACGTATGCCTTTGATGATGTTGCTTTACCCCTAAATAAATTTGCAGAACGTCACAATTTTGTCCTCACCCTTGATCGTGTCATTGCAATCGATGCTCTTACAAAAACCATCACACTTGAAAAAGAGGGTGAATGCCAAGTCGATCACCTCGTTATAGCACTTGGGTCGGGCAAAATGAAGCATGAAGGACTCGAACATACTCTCTCTATTTGTGGAGCTCCAGAACAATCACGGTTACTCAAAAAAAGAATTGATGCCTTAATCGAAAAAGGATCGGGAAAAATCGCATTCGGATTTGGCGGCAATCCCAATGACCCTAGCGGCGTACGAGGCGGTCCTGGATTTGAGCTTTTTTTTAACCTCCATCATAAACTCAAAAAACTGGGAATTCGCGATAATTTCGAGATGACTTTTTTCGCCCCGATGGCAACTCCTGGGGCACGTATGGGAGAAAAAGCTTTTAAGCTCATCGCGATGATGTTCAAAAAAAATAACTTCGGCGAACGTTATGGCAAAAAAATCACCCGTTTTGAATCAGAAAAGATTGTATTCGAAGACGGAAGCACTCTCGAGAGTGATTTAACGATGTTTATCCCCGCTGGTAATGGACAGCAGCTTATCAAAGAGAGTAATCTCCCCCGCAACGATGCCGACTTTATCCGTATTAATGATTTTTGTGAAGTTGAAGGGGTTAAAGGATGGTATGCCATCGGAGATGCTGCAGCACTGGAAGGTCCTGACTGGAAAGCCAAACAAGGACACATCGCCGAAGTCATGGCACGTAATGCAGCTCACAACAGCGCAATATCTGTCGGTCTCAAATCTGGGGAGAAAAAAGGGTACAAAGATCACCTCAATATCCTCTGCGTAATGGATATGGGCAATGGCGCAGGGTTTGTTTACCGTGACAATAAAAAAGCACTCTTCATCCCTATGCCGATTATCGGACATTGGATGAAAATCGGATGGGGATGGTATTACAAAATGTCGAAAATGGGTTATATTCCTCGTATTCCCGGGATGTAATAGAGCTTTATCTAAACTAACAAAATTAAGGAAACATGTTTTGAAACAGACCACTTTTATGGAAAAATATCCCATCTATACGCTTGAAATCGCTAAAAAAGAATCTCGTTTCTCCAATGTCGATGGGATCATCAGCTATTTAAAAGATCAAATTGCAGCGAATCCAGTTGTCGCTTACATCGGAGAGTTTGATCATTACGCCCATACAACTTCTCTTGGCGGAGAGATTAATGCTCTCATGAGTGAAGCGAAGATGGTCATATTTTGTTTCGGTCAAAAACTACCCCGACCTGAAATGCTAGCTCCTCGTCCTCGTTCCATCGGTGTGTGTGATATGGGTGAGAATTTTGTTATCACCTTTTTAGAAGCACCAATGTATGCAATCAATGAAACGATGGAGGGGTGGGTTAAAGGAATTATGAATCAATAATATGAAGATAAATCTATTTCTCCTATTAAGTATTCTCTTTCTTAACGGATGTTTGGAACGAGAGATTTATACTGAAATTGCAAAGCCTGATTTCATTGCACATCCTCCCTCAGCACTTTATATTGAGGATCTAAGCGGTACCCTCAAGAGCGATTTTAAAAACGATTCCAAGGCTCTTCTTCACCTAGAAGTCTATACCCACAGTGCCCATTGTACCAATGCCCAAAGTCGATCCCTTGGAACTTGCTTTGATGGATATATTCGCATTACGCTCAAGGAACAAAACACTACAATCGCACGTGCACAAATGGATTATAAAGGTGAACCCGATGCGCAAAAAATTCAGTATGTATACGATCATCTGATCGAAGAATTGCAATGGAAAACTCCCCTTTAGTTTTTAAAGGGTTACAGCTTGATAGTTTTGGATACAACGAGATGAACTTTTTTGAACCTCTCGTCACTCAATTGAGATTTCTCGACGATTGACTCTTTTGCCAATCTATAATTGATAGTTACTACCGCGTGTGTACTTCCTTTTGGAATAACGATGCCCAATATGCGAACTTCATTAGGCTTGAGACGGGTATCGCTTAGTTCTTTACTTGCCATTGGAGGGAGGGTTATGTTGCCATCAGCTGCTGCAAAAATAACTTCCAGTTTTTCGGTTTGCGTGGAAATTTTTACATTGCCTTTGTAAAACTCACTGACAACCGTAGCGATGCGTACGCCTGTGCCCGTCGGAAAATTGTGGCTTGAGAGATTAGTAAGCGTTAGCGTTAAATCACCATTCTTTTTGGCAAGTTTCAAATCAACCGCTTTGGTCAAAATATCACTGTTAAGTGCACCGTGAAATCCATGAGAACGCATCATCTTTTTAGAGGTAGAAAGTGAAGAGACAAGTCCCATTTTTGCTTCACCCATGTGGCATTCGATACACGTTTTTTGGGTTGTGCCGCGGCGATGTTCATCACCCGTATTGCACACAGTAATGTCTTGCTTGTTTTTCATCACGTTATGACACGCCAGACACAATGTATCACTGTTTGCTTCCATGAAAGGACGTTTTACAATCCCATGATACGGAGAATTACCTGTTCCGCTAGGACCTGCCATAACGTTTTCTTTCATCCAGCGAATGGTGTTCATACCTAGTGGGGGTTTGCTTTTGTTTTGATGTTCTATCGCATCGATTCTATGACACGCAACGCAGGTCACACCCTCTTCTTTAACTTTAATATCCTCAGCGGGTGCGTGACAAAGATTACAGTTTTCCATTATTTTAGCAGGCTCAACACCGTTGGTTTTTGCAGCACCGGCAACCATTTTGGCATACAGTTCATTTTTACTGCTGTGCGCCATGGCATGAGCCGATGTTTCCCACTCATTTACGATGGAACTGTGACATTGAGCACACTCTTTTGAAGAGTTTCCCCACAATGAGAGTGATGCGATAAAAAGCATCCAAATCGTTGGTGAAATCTTAATCATAAAAATCCTTGACGTAAAAATTGATATGATTATACTAGATTATTCGTCAAATTACCTTTAAATACTTATAATTTTATTTACAATTTCAAATACGTTATTGGAAATATTCGGATGATTTTTAATCCGCTCCAGTTCAATCCCCATTTTTGCTTTTTGCAAAGGGGAAAGTTTCCCGTAACTTTTAAACGCCCCTGCAAGTCCCGAAGCGATTTGAGGATTGAAGGCATCTATTTCAATGACTTTATCCGCAAGAAAGAGATATCCATTTCCTGAAACATGATGAAACGCAACGGCATTTCGCGAAAAGCTTCCGAGGAGTGAACGTACTAAATTTGGGACTTTCATATCGTAGGCAGTATCGTTTTGTAAGGCAATAACACGCTCCAGTGTCCCCTCTCGTCGTGAAGACGAAAGAAGGGCAAAGTATTTGTTCATGATCAATGTTTCATTAGAATGTTTGTGATAAAAATCACTTAACGCCTCAGTTGCTAAGTGCGGAGCATAATTTTCGAGTAAATCCAGTGCAGCTAAACGGCTCGTCATATTGACCGATTCTTTGTAATGCGTTGCGCACATTTTTGAAATAGATTCGTCTTCAAGACTCATGAGAAGTCCCAAATAACGATTTTTAAGTGCGCGTGATGCCATGCTTTGTGCGTCTATCTCACCGTTAAACGGTTCATACAGTGTTTCCATCAGAGGGACAAGTTTCTCTTTGTAGTGCGATGCCAAATGTTTTTTAAGTGTTTCAAGCGCCGTATGAATCGCATCCACATCCAAAATCTCTTGACGCTGCAGCATCGTACTGATACTGGGTAATCCTAGGAGTTGTGCTTTAAACATTGATTCCAACGACGCATCAGACAAGATCACTCCGTAAGCTTTTATAAATTGAGGATCGATAGCTTCGCCCTTCATCATTTTTTCGATGGTCTCCATCCCAAAAACCTGAGACGCTTCATAGCGATTAAATCCATCTCTGTCCATCGCCATCAAAAAGGGGTAATCCAATTCTTCACACTCTATTTTAACCGGAGTAGTAAAATGACGATTGATAGAGAGTTTTGGAGCTTCACGGACCTCATCAAAAATAATGCTGGTATTTGCTTGGTCAATCCAAACAATCCCTTCATGAATCATCACAGCATTGCTACTTTTGAGCAGTATATCCCCACCTGTACTGTCTAACAAGCCAAGAGCCAAAGGAAACGCATACGGCAGTTGTTCACGCCCTTGGGTGTCTTTGGAAATGATTTGCGTGATGTTCAGTGTCATAGTTTGGGCTATCGCATCATAACTGCTCGAAATTTTGAGAGTTGGAGTACGCTCTTGTGAATACCATCGTTTAAACTGCGTTAAATCAAAAGGGCTTTGTGTTTGCATCGCCCATAAAAAGTCCTCTGTTCCCACCGCTTGACCATCAAAACGCTCAAAATAGCTGTCCATTGCCAGGCGAAATTTCTCACTGCCCAACAGCGTATACAGCATCCGAATCACTTCGGCACCTTTTTCATAAATGGTTGCCGTATAAAAGTTGTTGATCTCGATAAAGTGATCGGGCTTGATCGGATGGGCAGTGGGACCCGCATCTTCGACAAACTGACGATCACGAAGCGATTGAACATCATCGATACGCCCGATGAGCTGCGAGTTCATATCGGCGCTGAAACATTGGTCTCTAAAGACCGTCAGACCTTCTTTAAGCGTCAGCTCAAACCAGTTTCGGCACGTGATACGGTTTCCCGTCCAGTTGTGAAAATACTCATGAGCGATGACACTCTCAATTCCCATAAAATCCCCGTCGGTTGCAGTGTTCTCATCGGCTAAAACATAGTGGGAGTTAAAGATATTTAGCCCCTTGTTCTCCATTGCCCCCATGTTAAAACTGTCTACGGCAACAATGTTATAGACGCTTAAATCATACTCCCGTCCGTATGTCTCTTCATCCCATGTCATCGCTTTTTTCAAACTTCGCATCGCATGGTGGCATTTATCTTCATTTCCTCGGTCACAATAGATCGCCAAATCGACTTTTTTACCGCTCATTGTGATAAACGTATCGTGAATGCTCCCTAAATCACCCGCAACAAGAGCAAAAAGGTACGAGGGTTTAGGGATAGGATCTTCCCAAATGGCAAGATGTTTTCCATTTTCCAGCGTTGCCGTGCCTACGAGGTTTCCATTTCCCAGTAATATCGGACATACGGCTTGATTGGCGATGATTTTGGTGGTAAAGCGGGTCATTACATCAGGTCGGTCGATGAAGTAGGTGATACGGCGGAACCCTTCAGGCTCGTTTTGAGTGCACCAAATACCGCCTGAACGATACAATCCTTCTAATGCGGTGTTGTCATCAGGATAAAGGCGGGTAATGACACGGATTCGTGCTTCATTGGCATCGAGAGGGAGGAGTATGAAATTTTCTTCTTTGACGTACATCTCTTCGCTAAAGAGTTCATCATTGACCCATAAAAGCTCAATGTCCATCATCTCTCCATCCAGACGCAGCTCTTTGGCATCAGGATTTTGACGTTTGATTTCCATAACATTATCAACACGCGTAGATCCGTTGTCAATAATAAATTCTAGGAGGCACGATGTAATCGTGTAATCGCTGGGTTTGTAGTCGTTAAAATAAATAGGTTCAGGCAGTTTCATCACTTCTCTTTTAGCTTTTTGAAATCATAACGCAAAGAGGATGAAATTGACTGCCTAAAATTTGTTACATCAAACCGTTCAGCATCAAATAACGATACATCGGTTGAAGCATGTAGAGATCAAACGCCCACCATACCCATCGTGGCTGTGCCGGATCAAGAGGGAACGAAGGAGCCAAACCGTCATAGTTGAATTCTGCCATAATGATCTCACCATACGACGTTTTGAGTGGACAAACGGTGTAGCCGTCGAATTTCAATGTTGGTTCTTTTTTCTCCATGACCGAGATTAGATTTCCCACAACAATAGGTCCTTGATGGCGTGCACTTCCGCCTGTTTTACCGATAGGAATACCGCATACGTCGCCGATTCCAAAGACGTTTTTATAACGGCGGTGCTGGAGTGTTTCACGATCGACTTCGAGCCATCCTTTTGCCGATCCTTTTTGCCATCCGAGCATTGAATTAGCTACTGCATCCACGGCAGCCATTGGTGGCGTAATATGGATGAAATCGTATTCCATCGTGATATCTTCTTCTTTTTCAATCATGTCGTATTCTTTGAGTTCTTTGTCGAACTCGCCTTTTACTTCATAGGTGTGATGGAACGTTGCAAGTTTTTTCTCGGCATCAATGGCAATGAGTTCATGCCCGAATCTATTGGTAATATTGCCGTAGCCCTCTTGAACTTTATGAAGTGCCGCATCAATCTCTGGTAGACCAAAGAGTTTATCCCCGGCAGTTGCAAACGTAAAGTCAGCCGTTAATTTATCACGTTTGAGGAAATCATCACTAAGATAAAGAATTTTTTGAGGAGCTCCGCCACATTTGAGCGGGGTTGACGGCTGAGTACAAATAACACGCGGTTTGGAAGTTTTTGCTGCTTCATGAAGTTCTTTAAACCATTCATGCGTAATCGTTCCACCCTCTGCTGTTCCAGCTGCCAAATCACTGAGATAGACGCTGGAAATACCGTTTTTACCGATCATATCAGCGGTCAAGCCTGCAATTTGCTCATAATGGTATTGTACGCCCGTGGCAACAATGAGATAATCGTAGTCAACGATTTTGCCACCTTTGGTTGTAAGCTTGTTGTTATCAGGGTCAAACGTTGCAGCTTCGTCTTTTATCCATGTTACATCATCACCGATGTAGCCTTTGTTATCAAAAATAATATCTTCAGGAGCATATTCACCCGCAGCGACGAAAATCTGTCCCGGTTGATACACGTGTTTTTCATTTGGCGCAATAATCGTAATATCCGGTTTAGCAAATGCTCTGCGAAGACGTGAAAGAACCATCAATGCACCTGCACCCCCTCCGACAATGACGATTTTACCCACAGCATTCGACGAAGAAGCCGATAATGTCGTTGGAGCAGCCGCTCCTGCCAATACCGATGCAGCAACGGGAGAAAGTGCCATCATTTTTAGGGCGTCACGTCGTGACAGACCTTCGTGTGCTCGTAACTTTTTCATTAAATCTTGATGATCCATAATCAACTCCTTGCTAGCTTAACGTTTAGACGTTTATATAGCTATTATCGCCGTGATTACATTAAACTTTCTTAAAAGTGAATAGATTTTCATTTTTTTCTACTAAATCTTTACGACACTGGTTTCCCAACCGTCATATTGACCGCCGCATTGATGAGAAAGTTCAATAAGATGCAAGGTTAATGCATCAATATCGTAGTAAAACGGTTTATCCTGACGGTAAAAACTTACGCCCATCATCGGAATATTTTCATTTGCTTCTATAAACTCTTTTACTTTAAAGGATTCGGATTCAATTCGTTCTGCAAAAGAGTCTCGTTGCTCCAAGGTTTCAAAATAGGCTTTATGCTCGATGGCACGCGGGAGGTGAAGTGAGTCCCCTTGGACTTTTAGATTATCACAGACTTTATGGTTTTGAATAATTTGCCACTCGATGGGAGTCGGAAAAAGAAGCTTATGGTATATTTCCCATTCACTGTCCATTTTAGAACCGTATTCATAGCTGTACGTTGTAAACTCTTTCATTGCGGCTTGAACCATATCCGGCCATTCAAAATCATGCTTAAGGTAATATATAAAGGTCATTTCACCGTTGGAAACGATTTTCCCGACATAAGTTCCGATACGATATCGCAGTGATTCCATCTCGATTTTATCTTCGATAAAACTCAATTGTGCTTCTTCATCTTCTGCAATAAGTCCTTTATCGCTCGGTGAATTCATTTTAACCTTGATAAATCCCATAAAATACTTATCGTCACTTGGCAACTCTACCGAAACACCTGCATTCACTAAAACCGACGCGATGTTGCCATCGATTGTCTTCATATACAATTCCCAATATTCTTGCATGTTCTACTCCATTTCCAAGGTCATTAAATACATATCTTCACCGTCGATCACTTGGACATCCAGACTTTCGCAAGCTGGACATTTGTAAAAAATCTCATCCAGTGTTGTCTGTACTCCGCACTCTTTGCATTCGATCACCAGAGGCTGTACGTTCAACACAAAATCTGCTCCGTCACACACCGTTTTCTCTTTAAATGTATTAAATGCCATTTCCAGCAGATGGGGTTCAACTCCGCTCATCTTACCGATTTTAACGATAATTTTTTTAACCGATTGGGCTTCATTTTCACGTGCTATATCTTCACATTGTGTCAACAAAGCCTGTACTATCGAATATTCATGCACAAAATCTCCTTTTACTCAATTTTAACGCCATTCAAAGCAAAGCCCCGATCGGCTACGCTAGCCGCTATGGCACTAAAGCTTGCCTCTTTGAGGCAGATTTTTCTTAAATAACGGGGTGTCTGTATCGGACAAAGTTTATAGACAAATTCTTTACGAAGAGTGTTAAAATCACTGTTCGGATCGTAAAAACTTGGATGCATCTGTTCTAATTCTTTTTCGCGATACTGTTGAATCTCATTCAAAAAATCGGGATTACTGATGGTGTCACGTTTGCTATCTAAGAACTCATAATATTTTTCTTCATCGGCATACAATTCCTGACAATAAAAATGGAGTTCTTCAAAATATTTTTCATCTTCTTCAGACATAAGTGCATCTGCTAATCCGATTTTAACCGCTTCCTTGGCACTAATGGGCAAACAAGTATTTGTCAGTTCTTCTGCTTTTGATTCTCCAACACGCAGCGGCAAACTATACGTCCAGTATTCGCTCCCGTGTAATCCAAGCGTCTGATAATGGGGATTGAGTACCACTCCATCACGTGCGATTACATAATCAGAGGCTAGGGCCAAAAACATTCCTCCTGCTCCGGCATTGCGGTGAAGCGAACTCACCGTCAAGACCTCATCACACAGCAATATAGATTTGACGACTTCATTCATCGAATGGATATTAGACCATCCGTCCTCATCCGATTTTTTGGAATCTTCCATAATATTGAGATGAATCCCGTTGGAAAAAAAATCAGATCCTCCCATCAATACCAGAACTTTAATACCCGATTGCTTGAGGTGATCAAATGCGTACTTCAGTCGAACACACTGATGCGCACCCATCGCGCCATTATGGAAATCAAATCCGAGGTACCCAACCTCATCACGCTGATAAAAAGTGATCTCTTTAAATGTCACCAATGTCGGATCGACGAAGAGTGGCAACCGATCTTCTCGCACTCCTTTTAGCCGATCTTTGAGAACGTATGTTGCAGGGAGCTTAATACTGTTATTCTTCCGCTCTTTGAGATGGGTAATCCAAAGTGCTCCGTCTCTCGTTCCGATACAAATCGCCCCCTCGCGCTTTGCCAAAATCTCTTTGATCCCGCCGCGCAATGTTGCTTCTTGATGTGCTCCATACAAAAAGCACTCCAAATCTAAAATGGTATCAATAACCCCTGGATGACTGTCCCCTGCATGAATTTTTTTGAGTATCTCATCGGTAGTATCATTCTCCCAATCGATACGGCGATCCAGCTGGGTCATCACCAAATGTGGTGAACCGTGCAGGCTGTGTTCTTGCTGTGACATAGGGATAAATGTGGAGTCGTTAAGTGACTCAAACAATTCTTCCACCAGTTTTGATGCCAGAGTACTCACCGCGTTACGATACGCAGAGGCTTTAGTGGCTTTTGGCATCGTAAACGTACCGTGGGCATAAATATCCCCTGCATCGTATTCGCCATTAGCCCGCAATATCGTCACACCCCAACTTTTTTCTTCGTTCATAATCGCCCAGTCGAGTGCATGCGCTCCACGATCTCCAGCGATTCCGGGATGGACGATAAAGGTTGGTATAGCACTCCAGATGCTTTGTGGAATACGCTTTTTTAAAAACGGCGATAGGATAAAATCCGGTTTAAAGGCAGTCACTTCTTCGATGAGCTGAGCGTCATTAATGTCAAACGTGACACCTACCGTTTCACCCCGATCTCGAAGGTCACAAAAAATACGCTGGGAAAGTGAATTAAAAGCACTTATCACCAGTAAAATACGCATCTTTTTTCGCTCTTTTAACATATCCGAGGCAATAACTCACCCGTCGGTAAATCCATAAACCGTTTCGATCCCCATGCACTTAATAATACGACTCTTCCGTCATACTGATGCGTTACTTCAGCGATAATCGCCGCATGATGTGCTTCTTCAAAACCTTGCAAAATCTCTACTGCTTTTTGAGCATCTTCACTTTTTACTGCAAGGACAAATGTCCCCTCATTGGCAAGATTGTACGCTTCAAATCCTAGTATTTCACAGATTCCTCTTACCTCATCGCTCACGGGAAGCGTTTCTTCGCTTACTTCGATACACACTTTTGATTGTTTTGCCCACTCGTTGAGCACTGCTGCGACACCTCCACGCGTTGCATCGCGCATTGCGGTAATAGCAATACCCTCAGCGAGAAGTTTTTCGACCAACGGCCACAGCGAAGTACAATCGCTTTGCAAGGCAGAGCTAAACTCCATTCCCTCACGATTGGCAAAAATAGTTGCACCGTGCTTGCCTATTTGATTGGAAATAATAATACTATCCGAAGTACTGACATTGTTTGACGAAATCCCGCTTTTCTGAACGACGCCAACTCCTGTTGTATTGATAAAGATTTTATCAACAGCCCCGCGAGGGACGACTTTCGTATCTCCGCACACGATCATAGCTCCATTGATATCGAGCTCTTTTTTCATCGACCGAACAATTTTTTCCAAATCAGCAACCGGAAATCCCTCTTCAACGATCACGGCACACGTCATATATGTAGGTTTCGCCCCCATCATCGCCAAATCGTTGCACGTTCCGCAGATACTGAGTTTTCCGATATCGCCACCGTCAAAAAAGATGGGGCTGACCGTAAAACTGTCCGTAGTAAAGGCTAATCTTCCCCCGTCGATGATCGCCGCATCTTCGCTTTTTTCTAAAATCTCATTTTTGAAATGTTTGTAAAATATTTTCGAGATGAGTTCGGCATTTTCTTCTCCGCCGTTGCCTTGCGCCAGTACAATATTTTTTGTCATAGTAAATTCCCATATTTATAGTAGGCGGCACACGCCCCTTCACTGCTGACCATACAGCTTCCCAATGGAGAACTAGGCTTACATGCTGTTCCAAATACACTGCATTCCTGAGGTTTGGCAAATCCGCGTAAGATATCACCGCAGATACAGAGTTTATGATCGTCGATCTCTTCGTATGGGAGAATATCTTTGAACAATACCTCCGCATCATACGGTGCAAATTCATCCCGAAGTTTCAACCCGCTGTTGGGAACATTTCCCATCCCTCTCCATTTAAACAAATCCACTTTCTCGAAATAGTGTTCAATAAGCCCTTGTGCTTTTAGATTTCCCTCAGGGGTGACGAGTCGTTTGTACTGGATTTCCAAATCGCTTCGTCCCTCGTTAAACTGTTTGATCATCATGTAAATCGCTTCCATCACATCGACGGGTTCAAATCCCGCTACGACGACAGGTATATGATACTCTTTAGGAAACTTTTCATAGATTTTCGATCCGCTGATAACACTGACATGAGAAGGTCCGATAAACGCATCGATACGGTGGTCATAACTGTTGACGTGTTCATCTCGGCTATCTATGAGCTCTGTCATCACTTCGGGTACCGTGACATGATTGATATGAAAAAAGATATTCTTAATCCCTCGTTTAATGACGACATCGAGCAACGCGGCCGTCATCGGAGTGGTCGTCTCAAATCCGATTGCAAAGAAAATAATCTTTTTATCGGGATTTTCTTCGGCAACTTTAAGCGCGTCCATCGGAGAATAAACATAGCGTACATCCGCCCCCTTAGCCCGTGCGTCTTGAAGTGAGCCATGACTTCCAGGTACTTTAATCATATCACCCAGTGTAAGCAAAATAACATCGCTTTGCTGTGCCAAAACATACGCATGATCAATGCGTTCTTTAGGCATGATGCAAACAGGACAGCCGGGGCCATGAATAAAATTAATATTTTTAGGAAGCAATTGGCTAAGACCGTATTTCATGATCGTATGGGTATGCCCTCCGCACACTTCCATGATATTGACGGTACGAGGCAGTTTTAGGGCTTCCTGCGCTATACGTTTTTGAAACCCCTTAATCACCTCAGGATCTCTGAATCCGTCATATAAATCTTTTAACTCCAGTGAGCTCATGGAGCTTCTCGATTGGCACAATTGTCATCTTCTAAAACAAGGGCCCGACGTTCTTCTTCATCCAGTACTTCGAGGATCTCCCTATACACGCGTAACGACTCCATAGCATCCTCTTCATCGATTTTGTTCATAATAAAACCGATGTGCAAAAGGACATAATCGCCAAGCACAACTGAGCCCTCCTCCATCAGTTCCAAACTTGCGGTTCGCTGTACTCCCATCGTATCGACGGTTGCGATATTGAACTCTGTGTCAATTTTGACCACTTTTGAAGGTATCGATAAACACATAATTAAGCTCTCATCTTTCGTTTAAATTCAATCCATTCAATCACTCTTTTAACGGAAGCCTCATCGTTAACATTGACCTCTAAAATATCAACATTCGGTTTGATTTTACGGGCTTCGGATTTCTCACGTTCCATGTCGTATTTAAAATACGGGAGTAAATCGGTTTTTGTGATCAAGATCAGATCGGCAGCTCGAAACATCACCGGATATTTGGCAATTTTGTCTTCACCCTCAGGGATGGAAACCAAAACGATATTGAGATGTGATCCCACGTCATAGCTCGCAGGACACACGAGGTTACCTACATTTTCGATGAAACAAACGTCCAAATCGGCAATCGGTAAATCATGAAGCCCTTTATGAACCATAAACGCATCCAGATGGCAGGCACTTCCTGTTTGAATCTGTACAGCATTGATCCCTTTTGCAATCAGACGATCCGCATCACGCGACGTTTCCAAATCCCCTTCGATTACAGCAAATTTAAACGGAGAAATTCCAGCCATTGCTTCTAACAATGCGGTTTTTCCGCTTCCCGGTGAACTCATCAGGTTGATGGCTAAAACACCGTTTTCATTAAAATGCTCACGGTTATGGTGCGCTTCCTGATCATTTTTGTCCAAAATCTTTTTGATTACTGCAATCGTTTTACTGTCGTTAAGCTGTGGATTATGGTGCAATGTTTCATGCGCCGCCTGATGGCTGTGAGAATGATGATCTCCATGATCGTGGTGATGACCGTCGTGATCGTGATGGTGGTCGTCATGGTTGTGGTGATCGTGATCCGTAATTGAACATCCGCAGTCTTTACACATAGTTAAAATCCTTAATATTTTTTAAACGCCAAAGGAATACATCCCTTTAGCTACGCTCGCCGCTAAGGCACTAAAGCTTGCCTCATGCGAGGCAGATAATTATTTTACGCCAAAAGCATATTCCCGCCCACAAGGACAGAAATAACACCTACCGTAGCGAAAACTCGTCGCACATTTTGGATATTGGTCAAAATGTCTTTATTGATCCACGAAATAACCAAACCGAAACTAAAGAACACCACCATGACTCCCGCTATAAATGCGAGTATCATGCTAAAATCGATAGCTTGTCCATGGAGCACGCCAAGCGTGACCAACATACCTCGTACACCGCCAATCCCCATCAACACACCTACCCCAAATGCGGATGTAGTGGTAGACGATTCATGTTGATGTTCATTCCCAAACCAAATATGAACGTGTTTTTTATGCTCATGGGTATGGGTTTTTAAATGAATTTTATTGGCAAAAACCATATAAAGCAGGTAGATACCAATGGAGAGAATCACACTCGATGCAATCACATCACCATAGGCCAAGAACGCTTCAGGCAGTGTATAATATTGCAGAATTTTTGCAAACATAAAAAGCATTATTCCATGCCCTACCGCAAAAGCACCAACAATTAAAAATGTTTTTTTGGCCTCTTTACCGATTGAAAAATCAGCAATAGCGGTCAAATGGTCGGGACCGAACGCGTGTAAGATACCGTACCAAAAAATTACAATTAAACCCAGTTCCATAGCATCCTCATTTATTATGAATAATCATTCAGATGGACGATTATAAGACAATAGAATAAAAAGAAACTAAAAAAATAATCTTCTTATCTATTTTCAGGACTCATATTTTATTTTTTGATACATCTAGTATTATAGATCTTTTCCCCCTATCCCCTTCTAAACGCTATAATTCGATTACTATTTTAATCAAAGGTATCCATTGCGCTTTATTTTTTCATTTTTATTACTCATATGTACGTCTACCTCTCTGTTTGCACTTGTCAGTATTGCACCCGTTGATATTGGTTCCAATAGCGGCTTGAGCGGCAATGTTTCAGGGGCACTAAGCTCCAAAAGCGGGAATACCGAAAAAGATGAATACTCACTGGGACTGCGATTGCAATACGATCAAGGAATCGATTATTTAGCGTGGGGAATATTTACCTACGATTATGGAAAATCCAGCGGGACAAAAAACGAAGACAAAAGTTATGCTCACTTACGCTACATCCACGCCATAGATGAGAATAAAAACTGGATAGGCGAATTCTTTGTACAGTCCGAGCAAGACAAGATTAAAGATATTAATGCCCGTTCACTTGCGGGAACCGGTCTGCGTTGGCGATTTCTTAATTCCGATGAGTGGGGCAAAGGGTATGTCGCCATGGGCGGTTTATTCGAAAAGATTAACTATTCCCACCCTGCTATCAATCCAAATGAAGAGAATTGTCGTCTCAACAGCTATCTGGCCTACACCAAAAGCTTTGCAAACTCCTCGAAACTCAATTATCTAGGCTATTTCCAACCAAAGTTCAATGACCTGTCCGATTATGTCTCATCACAGACAGCGGAGCTTATCATCCCGATTTATGGCAAATTAAATTTGAGTCTGACAGCAAAATACGGCTATGACAGCAATCCTGCCGTAGGGGTTAAAAAAGTGGATACAGCCTATATCACAAGTTTAGTCTGGACTTTTTAAGGTATTCGCCACCCTTGCATCTCCATTGGCTACAATATACTTTATGAAACAACCTCATCTTTGTATCTACTGTCGCCATACGCTCTATTCGCTCAACGATGGAATGGTCAAATGCTCGGCGTGCAAAAAAAAGTACAGTCCGTCTAAAGTCACCAAAATACTTCACCTTATTGAGTTGTTTTGTACAGATGAGAATGCATTAAGTGCGTCTAAATTAACAAAAACAAGCTATTCTACTGCCCTCACTTATTATCAAAATTTTCGTAAACTCATTGCGCAGCAGTGTGAAGAACAATACCATTTACATCGTACCCAAGAGTCGCAATACGAAGAATATCTCTATCTCGAAAAGTCAAAACGTCATGACAAAAAAGCTATTTTCGACTCCCATAATTTTTTGACATTTTCGTATGGTGAACACGTTTACACGATTCTAATGCCCTCTTTGGGAGGCTATAAACAACAGTTTTTAGAGGACAATCTCGAAGACGTTTACACAAAAGAGTTTTCGAAATTCATGCGAAGCAGTAAAATCATCAAAATATCCGAACACGATAACGCGATAAAGCGTTTTTGGTATTATTTTGAAAACTTTATCATGACCTTTAAAGGGGTAAGCGCTGAATTTTTCCCCTATTATCTCAAAGAGGCTGAGTTCAAATTCAACACACCCTTGCTGCAGCGTAGTGAGGTTCTTGAACAACTTTATTTTCGACCTTCTATTGAAAATATTTAATCGATAAATGTTATAATAAAAACATCAGGCTATATTTACAAGAGATGACTTTCGAAGAGGAGATATTCTTGAAAAATACAAAAAAAATCGATACCGCTCAGTCACAAAATACAAAACACCCTCTGAAAAGTACCTCGTTCCCTATCATCGGAATCGGCGCATCTGCGGGAGGATTAGCGGCGTTTGAATCCTTTTTTTCAAATATGCCCATGGGTCTCCATCCCGATTGCTCGTTTGTATTGATTCAACATCTCTCACCTGACCATAAAAGTATCCTCTCAGAGATCATCGGACGCTATACAGTAATGCACGTTTTAGAGGCTGAAGACGGGATGATCGTACAGCCAAATTTCATCTATGTTATCCCACCAAACCATGATATTGCGCTGATTAACGGGACATTACAGCTGTTGGAACCTACACAACCACGAGGTCAGCGTCTTCCCATCGATTTCTTTTTTCGTTCTTTAGCTGTGGATCAGCATGAGCATTCGATCGCTATTATCCTCTCAGGCACTGGCAGTGACGGCAAGCAAGGGATAATAGCAATCAAAAAAGAAGGGGGGATGGTGATGGTGCAGAACATTGATTCTGCCCAATTTGACGGAATGCCGACGAGTGCCATTTCTACAGGTTTAGTCGATTATGAATTGCTACCGGAAGAGATGGCTCCAGTACTTATGAACTACATCGCCCACACATGGGGGTCTCTTGTACCTGTTCCAACGTCTGCCATCCTCCCTAAGCACGAAAATAGTCTTCAAAAGATTTTTCTCCTCCTTCGCGATCAGACAGGACATGATTTTTCACACTACAAACCCAGCAGTATTGATCGCCGTATTGCTCGGCGCATGACGATTCATCAGATTGATAATATAGAAGAATATGTCAAATATTTACAAATTTCACCCACTGAGGTAGAAGCTTTATTCCGCGATTTGTTGATTGGAGTGACCAATTTCTTTCGCGACCCCAAAGCCTTTGAAGTATTGGAAGAAAAAGTCATTCCCAGACTTTTCGAGGGGAAACCTGCCAACAGTGTCATACGCGCTTGGTCCTGCGGATGCTCCAGCGGTGAAGAGCCATATTCCTTAGCCATACTCTTGCAAGAGCGTATTGAAGAACTTCAAACCCCCTATGTTGTACAAATATTTGCCACCGACATCGATACTAGAGCGATTGCAACAGCGCGTGCCGGGCTCTATCCTATCACCATTGCAGCTAATATCACTCCCCAACGGCTTGATAAGTTTTTTACTCTGGAACCGGATGGAAAACACTATCGAATTGCTAAAAAAATTCGCGACATGATCATCTTTTCGGAGCAAGACGTGATCAAAGATCCTCCTTTTTCCAACCTTGATCTGATCAGCTGCCGAAACCTGCTCATCTATATGGGTTCTGTACTGCAAAAAAAAGTCATTCCCTTGTTCCATTATGCTCTCAATGCTAAAGGTGTACTGTTTTTAGGAACCTCTGAGGGGATTGGTGAGTTTAATAATCTTTTTACCAGTTTGGATGAAAAGTCAAAACTGTATGAATGCAGTGAAGCCCTCAAACACGAACGACGCGGATTTATAAACAATGTCATTCCCATCATCCCCCCTGCATACAAAGGAACTCACGTGTCAACAAAATCACCCATTCCCGAAAACACTCTGGCTCAACACAATCCTACGGGCGTACTGGTAAGTGCTAATGGGGATATGCTGTATTTGTACGGTGATGCGAATTTTCCGCTAAACGTTGGCGAAATACCCACCAATACTGCAGATGGGATCCAGCTCGTCAACGAAGAGCTCCAGTCGACCAATGAAGAGTTGCAATCAACCAACGAAGAGCTCGAAACTTCTAAAGAAGAGATGCAGTCGCTCAATGAAGAACTCTCCACCGTCAACGCTGAACTGCAAACGAAAGTAATAGCATTGTCCCAAGCCAACAATGACATGAACAATCTTCTCTCAGGTACCGGAATTGCGACGCTGTTTGTGGATCAAAATCTTTGCATTTTACGCTATACCCCATCGGCCAGCCTCCTCATCAACCTCATTCCAAGTGACATCGGTCGACCAGTGGGGCACATAACATCTACTCTGAGCGGTTATCACACGCTCCAATCAGATATACAAACCGTGCTCGACACCCTGATTCCAAAAGAGGTCAAAGTATACACAACGACAGGTCAGTGGTACATGATGCACATCATCCCCTACCGAACGCTCGAGAATATCGTCAAAGGTGCAGTTATCACTTTTGTCGATATTACCGAAATCATGAAAGCACAAGAATCCTTGCGTCACATGGCAACCATTGTTCGTGATGCGTACGATGCTATCACAGTACAGGATTTACAGGGAAACATCATCGCATGGAACCGAAGTGCCGTACGCATGTACGGATGGAGTGAAGCAGAAGCGCTAATGATGAATGTACGCGCTCGAATTCCTGAAGAAGTTCGAGCAAACGAACTAGAAAAGATATATCAGCTCAGCCATGACGAAATCTTAAAACCCTATCTCGCACAACGACTTTGCAAAGACGGCACGATCAAAGAAGTTTGGATTACGGCAACAGCATTGGTCGATGATAATAACAAGATGTATGCGATCACGACAACAGAACGCTTAAATGAGTCGTCTGACGGTGCTTTCAAATGAAACCTAAAAAAAGTAAAAGTGATCTCAAAATTGCAGAGGATCAGGCACAAATCTTACGTGAACGAGCTGAACTCTTGCTGCCTGAGGATACATCATCTTTACCCAAAGATCTTTCACCTGAAAAGATGCAGGAGCAACTCCAAGAATTGCACATTCATCAAATCGAACTTGAGATGCAAAATGAGGAATTACGCGGAAGAAAAGCTGAGCTTAGCGCGGAAAAAGAACGCTATTTTGACCTCTATGAGCTGGCACCGGTAGGGTATTGCACTCTCAATGAAGAGGGTGAAATCCTCCAAGCCAACCTCACTGCCACCATCTTGCTCGGCACCCCAAAAAGTGCTCTTATCCATCATCTAATCAGTAAATTTATCATCCATGATGATCAAGATATCTGCTATTTTAACCGTAAAAAGCTCCTTTCAACTCATCTGCCACAAACGTGTGAGGTACGGATGATGAAGAGCGATGGATCACAATTTTGGGCACAATTAAACTCATCCATATCAAAAAATAAGCAGAACAAAATAATCTTGAATGTGATGCTTCACGATATCACTGAGCGGAAAAAGTCGCAAAGCGATTTAAGCATCGCGGCCATTGCCTTCGAATCCCAAAATGGAATCGTTATTACCGATACTAAGGGAATTATACTGCGAACCAATCAGGCTTTCAGCCGAATCACAGGCTTTAACTCTGAAGACACGATCGGTAAACCCATTACCATTGTGAAATCAGGACGCCATGATAAACAGTTTTATGACCTTATGTGGTCTACTCTAAAGACTCAAGGACGCTGGCAAGGCGAGGTATGGAACAGGCGTAAAAATGGAGAGATTTATGCCGAGCTCCTGACCATCACAGCAGTAAAAAGTGAAGGGTTGGGGGCAACTCATTATGTCGGTAATTTTTCGGATATCACCGAAGACAAAGAGTCCGAAGCCGCCATTCATCGTCTCGCCTACTATGATGCACTCACAGGATTGCCCAATCGTCGCTTATTGCAAGACAGGATCACTCAAGCCATCGCTTCTTCCGATCGAAGCGGGGCATATGGTGCTGTCCTTTTTGTCGATGTGGATCATTTTAAGACACTCAACGACACACGCGGTCATAATATGGGCGATTTATTGCTCGTGGATGTGGCACAACGTTTACGCTCCAGTGTCCGTCAGTCTGATACTGTAGGACGTCAAGGAGGCGATGAATTCGTTATCCTGTTAGACAATCTAAGCAGTGATATGACAGAAGCTGCTACCATGTCGCAACAGCTCGGTGAAAAACTGCGTGAGGCGATGGAAAGACCTTTTAATCTCAATGGCGTAGAATACAATTGTAAGATTAGTATCGGGATTAGCTTGCTCACCAAAGAGGATACCATCGATGATCTTCTCAGACAGGCTGATCTCGCACTCTATAAAGCCAAAGATGCAGGACGAAATACGCTGCGCTTTTTTGATTCTGCTATGCAAGAGGCACTCAATCTTCGTACCGCATTAGAGTCTGAACTAAACGACGCTATCTCGCAAGACCAGTTCCGTCTCTATTATCAGCCCCAAGTCGATAGAAAAGGGCACATTAAAAGTCTTGAGGCCCTGATACGGTGGAGCCATCCTCAACGAGGTCTCGTAGCACCCGATGATTTTATCCACCTTGCCGAAGAGACGGGACTAATTTTAACGCTCGGGAAATGGGTCATGGAAACTGCCTGTTCCCAACTCAAACAATGGGAAATGCATCCCCATACAAGTGCACTTAAAATAGCCGTCAATGTCAGTGCGAAAGAATTTCGGCAATCGGATTATGTAGCACAAGTAGAACGTATTATCAAAGCAAGCGGAATCAATCCACTCCTTTTAAAACTCGAGATCACAGAAAGTATCGTAGTTGAAAACATGAGAGATACCATCGAAAAAATGAATGCTCTCAAACAGTTTGGTATCACTTTTTCCATGGATGATTTTGGGACAGGATTTTCCTCTCTCTCCTATCTGGCACAACTTCCGCTTGATCAGCTTAAAATCGATAAATCGTTTGTAGTCAACATCCCTGGAACAAAAAACGATGAGATGATCACCCGAACCATCATCACCATGGGGCGAGGTCTGGAAATGAATGTGATTGCTGAGGGTGTAGAGACGCTAGCTCAACGAGAATTTCTCGAAGCCAATGGATGCACGGCCTATCAAGGATATTTGTTTAACCGACCATTGCCGATTACAGAGCTTGAGGAGTTTTTGAAGCGGGATCAAGACTAGTAGGATATTTAAACTCATCGATGATTTCGACGAGCGTTTGCTGTATCTCTTTTTTTACCACCTCAATATCACAGCTTTTGAGATAGTTGATAATCGTTCCGAGATAGCTATCAAACCTAGCCGTGAGTTCTGGACTTAGTCCCATGCGAAAAGAAATCGTGGCAGGGACAATCCCCAATACATTCGATTTTGGAAGCGGTTTCCCCATCAGCTCGATCATATCCAGACACTGCATCACACCCACTTCATGCGCACCGCCGCTGTTAAGTCCGTATCCGCTAAGTTCATAAGAGGGGATATTGTAGATACTTCCTGCACTGTCATCGAGATTGATCGTATCAAGGATGATAATGTGGTCATTTTCTAAAAAAAGATTGAGAAGATTGATCCCCTCCACTCCGCCGTCTATGACCTGAACATGAGGACTCAATGTATAATTGGCACGAAGATATGCTGCCGCATAAATACCGATTCCGTCATCTTCTTCGAGTACATTCCCGACACCCAGTACAACAATCGACATGGATTAAAATCCCTTACCGTGTTCGATACTGGGATTGGCAAACTGGTCGAGTATCTCATCCAGCCCCATCACAGACTCTTTTCGCGTACTGTTAATCCCACATTTTGCCAGTTCACTCACAATCACATCGATATACTCCAGCCATTTTTCGCGTAAGGCAGGTGTGACGCCCACATGAACGCTGATAATGTCTTCGGGGACGATACTCACCATGGAGGTTTGCGCACAATGGTTTGCCATCGAACAGATTTGAAGCATTTCGGTAATCTCGACTTCATTCGCCGTTTTTTTGATCCCTTGGTTGGCAATGAGCTCGTCACCGCTGAGAACATCAATATCTCCTACGATTTTACCATCATCAGAACTGGTATTGACGATCAACACAATCTCATATTCTTGCAACAAAGGCATTAAACCAAAACCAAGCGTCCCACCATCGATAATGTCCAATTCAGGCTCAAATGTGTAGTTTTCTTTGAGGTATTTTCCCGCGTACAGTCCAATCCCTTCATCCATAAAAAATGCGTTTCCTGATCCTATCAATGCGACTTTAGCGTTCATTCTTATCCTTTTATTTAATATATCACTATTTTCGAGCAAAGCCCAAAAATTGGCAGGGACAAATGTCCCTACAACCCCCTAAAGCTACCCGTATCTTTCGGATACGGGAGATTATACAAAGCATAGTATAACTGTCCAAGTGCAATTCCCCCGTCATTAACAGGAGTTTGCTGTTGTGCGTAAAATCGTCCCTCGCCGAAACCTCGGTACAATCGGCTCATCAAAGCATGGTTTTGAAACACACCACCACCGATGACAACGGGTAATTCAGGGTGTAAATTAACAAAATATTCCATCATTGCTTCTATTGTAGCAATAAATCGGCTGGCAATAAGGCGTTTAGCATCGCTTTGAGTGCTTAACGCAACTATTTGTTCAACCATCGAGGATAAAACAACCGCCCTATCTGTCACAGTAAAATCAAACGGTTCCGTAATCGAGTCATCGACAAATGATTCCATTATCATCCCTCCCTGCCCCTCATAGTCAAGTGTTTGAATAAATCCGCCCAATGAGGCAACTGCATCAAACAATCGACCCATCGAACTGCTTCGCGGAGCGTTGAGCTGTTTCGTCCACATGTGGTGAAGCTGACGGATTTCGTACTCTAAAAAAGATTCCGTAGTAGGAGATTTCAATACCAGTACTTCTTCCAAAGCGTAACACTCAAACAACAGTGACAACGCAATCCGACGAGGTTCTTTGATCGCTTTATCCCCGCCCAAAAGAGCAAACGGTTTTAAAAACCCGATTCGTTCATATCCATGCGTATCGGCAATCATCACCTCACCGCCCCATAGACTCCCATCTTCACCGTATCCCGTACCGTCAAACGCAAACCCAAGTACCTTTTCATTCAACGTATATTCTCCCATGCAGGCGAGAATATGTGCATAATGGTGCTGAACACCATAGTGTTCTTTTTTTTGTTCTTTGGCATAACGTGTTGAGGAGTAATGAGGGTGCAAATCGCTAATAAGTAAGGTCGGTTCACACTCATAAAATCGCTTAAACGTTTGAATCGTCTTTTCAAAATACCCATCTGATTCGATGCTTCCTAAATCACCGATATGCCCGCTCAACACCATGTTTTTTTTGACGCCCAGTGCTATGGCACTTTTTTGATGGGCTCCGAGGGCTAAAATGTTTTTATCAATGGTATTTGTCAAAAGAAGCGTATGCGGTGCAAATCCACGCCCCATCCGAAGCATCACAACGTGCCCCTGTACAATTTGAATAACGGAATCATCCAGCGCATTAACTATGGTGCGATTATGGGTCAAAATCCCATCCACAACATTTCCCAGTCTGTCGGCAATCTCATCGGCTTTTACGATGATGGGTTCATCACTGATGTTGGCACTTGTAGCAATCAACGGAAAATCAACTCTCTGAAACAGGAGTCGATGAAGCGGCGTATAGGGTAGAAATACTCCCAGTCGGTCAATCGAAGGGGCGACGTGCTCAGAGAGATTTGTCCCGCTTTTGGCATGTACTATCACTATGGGTTTGATGGCTCCGATGATATGAGCTCTCTCTTCCTCGTTCACCACCGCATACGCTTGGAGTTGTTCGAGTGAGCGAAACATCACAGCTAAGGGTTTGGCTTTTCGGTGTTTTCGACGTCGTAATTCAGCCACAGCAGTATCGGATGTAGCATCGCACATCAGATGAAATCCCCCCAATCCTTTGAGCGCGATAATTTTTCCCTCTTTGAGCATCTCAACCGCCAACGCGATGGGATCACCTTCCGCTTCAATAAATTGTGAGTTTTTTAAGCACGTCTCTTCTGTTCGTGAGCTTCCCGCTGAGGGAAACCCAGTGTTAACGTAGGTAGATGGTCTTTGCTCATCTGCCGTTTTAATATAAAACGTTAACTGCGGTCCGCAGTTAGGACAACTGATCGGTTCGGCATGATAACGGCGAGAAGAAGGATCGGTATATTCCGTATGACAGGCATCGCACATCGTAAAATGTTTCATTGACGTTCGAACACGATCATAAGGAGGGATTTGAATGATGGTGTAACGAGGCCCACAATCGGTGCAGTTGATAAAAGGATAATGGTAACGACGATTGGAAGGATCATCTATCTCTGCTTCACACGCACTGCACAATGCTGTGTCTAAAGGTATAGCAACACTCCCAAAACCTAGCGTGCTCTCACGGATTTCAAAATCGGTATAACCGCAGGATTCACTCTCAACAATTTCCATCGAATCGATACGGGCATGTTTGGGAAGATTTTCTCGTAAAGCGTTGATAAATGCCTCATATTCCAGCCCTTCAGCTTCGATGACGACTCCATCAGCAGTATTAATGACAAAACCCTTTAAGCCGTGTGTCTTGGCTTCACGATAGACAAAAGGGCGAAATCCTACCCCCTGCACGATTCCACGTACTATGATGTGCACGTGGACGTATTGTTCAGACACTTTCTCTCCCTAAATATTCATGAATGAGATCTATTTCTAGCCTCACTAATCATATCATTGAGGATTCCAAACAAGAGAGAACTTTGACGTTCAGTTTCAGCAAAGGCAGATGAAATCTCATCGCGTCGTTCAACGCAATCGTTTCGCTTGACGCACTCTAGCGCACGCAGGACATTCTCGTGGACGATTTTATGAGGTGCTTCAAGACGACGGTATGAATCTGTAGCTCCAAATGCAGTTTTACCTTCTCCATGTTCATACCATTTGCCCAACCGGCAACCGTGATGATCACCAAACTGTGCTTTTAGCTCATTATCGAAAACAGATCCGTAAGCGTTGAGCTTAAAGACTAAATGATCGAGTTTTGCCAAAATACCGAAAATCTCAAACGATATAAACTCATTATCATGTTTAATAATCTCAGATTTTTCGATCAGTTCACTTAATGATTGCGTGAAATCGTTCAATTTTTGTCTCGAATCAGCCGCATATTTTTCAGTCGTTTCACTGCTCTCAACCATCGATCCTGCATTTTGTTTGAGCATATTAATCGTCAATTCAACCTCAGAAGTTGCTTTTTGAGTACGCTCCGCAAGTTTCCGTACCTCATCGGCAACCACCGCAAAACCACGTCCATGTTCTCCTGCACGCGCAGCCTCGATGGCAGCATTGAGAGCTAATAAATTGGTTTGATCCGATATATCTTTGATCAGTGAGATTACCTGTGAGATATCACCAATGCTTTTTTCGAGTTCTTGTGCATTATCGCGGTTTTCATTGATCATCTCTGAAATAAGACTAATCGCCTCAATGATTCCGCCGGTACTGTCTTTTACTTCCAAAACGACTTCAGCGGTCGATGCATTAAGAGCATTAACTTCCGTGAGGCTGCTTACTGCATGTTGAGCCGACTCTTGTAAATCTTTAGCTCCACTCACTGCGCCTCCGCTCATGTGACTAGATAAGTCAATCATCATATCCGAATGGACTAAACTTTTATTGGCTTTTTCGTTTGCTACATGAGCATTATGAGCATCTATCTGGGCATCATGAGCGATGTTGGCTACTTTGTCCAAAAATAGGTTAAAGCGTGCCGATGCATCATCAATCTCATCAACACCTTGACTGGGCATTCGTTTGTCCAAATCAGCATCCCCCGATGCAAGATCAGAAGCGATCTGACCAAATTGGCGAATCCGTCCAACGATGGCACGACTGGTAAGAAAAAATACGGCAAACAAAATCATCATACCGATCATTCCGCTTAATACCATTCGCGTCATTCCCGATGAAAGAAGCTCATCCGAAACTTCTTCATCCGCTTTTGCTTGAAGGGTTGCTTTTTCCACAATCGCATCAATATTATTTCGATGCTCCATATAGATTTTTTCCAATTTACCATGAAGAAGAATTCTTGCTTCGGTACTGTTACCATTTTCTACCAGAGGGATCAATTGACTCTTAACGGTATCGAAATATTCCAAAGCCGCTGACTTAGCCCCAGATGTAATCATCCCTTTTAGTTCGTCATTGAGTTCGCTGGCTGCCCAGTAACTCTGACGATCAAGAAAATCTTTTTCAAGTCCTGAAAACTTCGTCACTAAAGGCTCTAATTTTTCTTTATTTTCTGCATCAACCATCTCATAGGTCACAAGACGTGCCTCAATAATATACGCAGGAGGTGGTAATATGTCCGCGATCAAATCTTTTGATAAGATGATTTTATTGTACGTTTCACCTTTGATTCGAACCGATTCGGTGGTCATGTATGAGACAATGCTTATTATTAGCATCACCATTAAACTTAGTGCTGCTGCAAGTATTAATCTAAATTGTATTGTCATGCGTATTTATCCTCTTGATTTCATGAAAAGTTAACATATTATACCAAGAGATCAATACCATTGATGGTGAATATTTAGACATATTTATTTGGTGATACCGCTAATAATCTTCAAAATACTTTCGTCACAAGTACCCTATAAAAAGACTCCGCCAACGACACAGCTTTCTTTCCCAATAGGGTAACTTACATTCATTAACGGAGGTGTTGTTTTCAAGTTTCTCTGTAAACGGCTAAAAAGAGACTGTCCAGCGAAATACGATCCGCAAAGCACCACATCCGATGCTTTGGTTTTTCCTTTTATTTCGGTGAGAAGTTCACTGAAATAATCGCCAAATGATTCAAAAATAGAATAGCTCAAATAGACGGCATCGACATCTGCAAGACGGTAGCTAATGATACTGGATAAAAAAGCAACATGATTAAATCGGTTATCTTCTACTTTCGTATCGATTTGAAGTCCGCCTTTTCCGACGAATTTCAATGCCTCTTTCATCACTCCTTCATAACTTTTCTCTTCCAAATCCAAAATGATAGCCGTCGCTTCAAAAAGAGTCGCACCCTCTTTTAGTGATGACAATGCTTCAACCATCTCAGGAAGTTTCGTTCGCATATTTGCTACCAAACGATCCGATCCCTCTCGCAACGTCGCCATTTTTTCCAACAGTCCCTCAGGGCTAAACGGTTTAGGAGGGACAACGCGAATCACTTTTTTTCCATCATAATACAAAAATGACGGTTCCCCTTCGAAATAAGCTCCGACCACTTTTGTACCAAATTTACTATGCTCCGCGATGACCGACATAAAGGACGCTTCATCTTCTGCCATCGTGTGAAAGTTGGCAGATTCAACGGCAGGTTCTTCCGTTTCGAGCTGAATGACTTTCAGCGTAGAAGCAGAGGAAAAACGCTCCATCTGATCAAACAGCATCCCTTTTTCATCTTTAATACCTACCAATCCATGGGCAATACTAAGAGTATCTGTACCAAATGGGAGACGAGCAGGAAATGAAACACGCTCACCTGAAGTGATAAATTTCACATCTTTGTTGATAAAAAGACGCATATCACTTTGCGAATGGATATTTAAATCAAAGTCCATACTAAAATCTGCTTCAACAGCAGACTCTAATGCCCTGTATGCAATAAAATCAAGACCTAAAAGCGTCAATTCTTTTCCCAAGAGGATTGAAAAGCCTTCATCCGGATATTTGACATCAATGGTTGCGCCAAACGTACTGCGCAGGGTTTCATCTTTGAGTGCTGCATGAATAATCGGACGCTCGATACTTAGCAGTGCATTAAATTCATCATTGATCAGTGAACAATATTCTGTGATTTTCATCGCATTGGTCAGCATTAAAACCGAACCCTGTTCCAGTTTATCCGTACGATAAAAGAGCCGATATCCCATCGTCGTTTTCATCAAAAGTGTTTTACCGTCACGCAATGCTTTCGCGGCAACTTCAAACATGGTTCGAAAACTTCCCGGATCATTGGCATAACGTTCATTGCCTTTATGGATCAATTTGACAGGTATTCCGCATTCGTGACAAGAGTTCAATACTTGTTTTTCACGTCGCCCAAAACTGACGGATTCTTTTTCACACGCAGGACACGGCTTCACATACGAAAGTGCTGTATTACTTCGCACATAGGGATAATGATCGAAAAAAGCATATTGCCCCCCGCAATGCGTACAGTGCGTAAAAGGGTAATAGTACCGCTTTGATCCTGGATCGAACATCTCTTTTTGACAACCGGGACACAATCCCAACGCGATCGGATACTCGATATCAAAATCAGGAACCGTTTCAGGTTCTCCCTCGATATCGTAAAACTCACTTTTCGTCATAAAACATGATGCAGGAAGATTAGTTCCGATCGATTCAAGACACTCTTGGAGCTTCTCATTACTACTGTCAAAAGCACAAATAATCTTTGTCTTTTGTTGATGAACAACGGCTTTAATCCCGAATGTACGGATAATAGAAATCAAATAATTTTTAATCATAGGTTGTGAAAAAGAGGTCATTACCTCTAACGTAAATGCCATAACTGCCCTTTGTTAACTAAAATATTATAGTTCTTTTATAGCTCTCCCACCGGAGGATTATAAAAAAGCTAATGTTTTAGTCATACCCGCTTTCGCGGGAATGACGGAATGAATATTATTATTTTTCTGTATCGTCTTTAACAAACTTAGATCCGCCGATAACAATAGCGATATCCGCCTCTTTCCAGAAAATAGTTCTCCATACTTGGTAATAGATATGAAATACCACCCAGCAGACAATAAACCACATACTCATATGGTGAGCAATACGGACATCCATCAAACTTCCGCCTGTAACAGGAATCGTCCAGTCAGTCACAAGATGAAGCATCCACGGCCACCATGATCCAATAGAACTGATTCCTGATCCCAATCCATGAACATACAGCTGTAGACCCGTAAACAGCATCCACACGAGAAGCAGGTGAAAAACTGTAAAATAGACCGTATTAAAACTGTCAGCATGAGATGAATCAAACTCTTTTTTACGATTTAACGTTAAGAGATTGATCAACACTGCTTTAAACTCTGTAATATTTTTTGCATTCGGAATGAGCTTCTTATAAGGCTTCTCAAAACGACTGAAAAAATAAAGATAGGCGATCAATACTGATGTTACATCAAAAATAATCGCAATGATAAAGTGTCCGTAACGGTTCCACGCCATCACATATTTATCGACCGCACCATCCGCCATAAACGTTTGATAATACGGGTGCCCAATATAGAGACCTGTGATGACGGCTCCAACCATACAGATCGCATTTACCCAATGGATAATACGCATGGCTGGCGTCATACGTTTGACTTGTTTATAACTCATAGCGTTCTCTCTTTCTCCCGTATTCGAAAGATACGGGTAACTTTAGGGGGTTGTAGGGACATTTGTCCCTGCCACTTTATGGGCTTTGCCCAGAAAGTGCGTAACATCAGTTAAATACTGCAAACAGTATCTACTTTGTAAACAGCAAGCTCTTTACCTTTGGTATCGACAACGTGTACGGCACAAGCAATACAAGGGTCAAAACTGTGAATGGTTCGAATAATCTCAAGAGGCTGCTCTGGATTGGCAACTTTGGTTCCGATCAAACTTGCTTCATACGCACCTAAACGCCCTTTGTGATCACGCGGAGCGGCGTTCCATGTTGATGGGACGACAGCTTGGTAGTTGGCTACTTTTCCATTTTCAATACGAACCCAGTGACCCAGTGCGCCACGAGGAGCTTCCGCCATACCGCGACCTTTAGTACTAACACTTACGGCATCAAAGTCAAACTCAGTCCATGTGCTTTTATCACCAGATGCAACATTTTTAGCAAGTTCGTCGATCCAATCAACCATTACATCTGCCATCAATTCAGTTTCAATAGCACGCGCAGCAGTACGCCCGACTGTACTAAACAACACTGCAATCGGTAAATTTCCGCGCTCTAAAAACTGAGTCACATATTTACTAATACGTGCATCTTTACGTGCAACACCGATAACCATACGTGCCAACGGTCCTACTTCAACACGAGTGTCATTGTAGATCGGAGATTTAATCCAGCTGTATTTTTCTTTTGTTTTAAGATAAGCGATTCCGTCTTCACGTTTATCAAGCCCTGTATATTCAGGAATCGTTTGTCCCTCATACGGATGGAGAGGTTTATCCCCTTTGTACCATGCGTGAGTAACGTCTTCAGCAATTTTATCCGGATCAATATCTGCTACTTTGCTGATATCTCCACCATAAACAACTCCGCTTGGGAAGAGAAGTGCTGATTTGTAAAAACCTGTATCATCGAGACGGAAATCACCGTAACTCATATAGTTGAGCAATCCGCCGCCTGTTCCGCCGACACCTTTGCCAGCCATAAGCTCAGTAAAGGTTGCTTTAGAATCGGTAGCTTCACCAGCATACATAGTTCCTGCCATATAGACATCTGGAAGATAAGCTTGCTTGATAAATTTACGCGCCTCTAAAAGCAATGATTTGAAGAGTGCAAGACGTGCAGGATTTTGGATATCCTGAACACACGTTACACCACCAACAACGATACTTTGTGGATGCGGGTTTTTACCGCCTAAGATTGCCTGCATTTTTGCCATATTACGTTGAATGTCCAACGCTTGCAAATAGTGAGCAACACCAATAAGGTTTTGTTCCGGAGTCAATTTATAGTGAGGATTGCCCCAGTATCCATTTCCGAAAATTCCCAAACGACCTTGTTTTACAAATTTAGCAACACGATCTTGGATCGCTTTAAATTCGCTTTCACCATCAGTAAAAGGTGATTCACCTGAAACAGCAGCCCATTTACGAGCTTCTGCCGCAGTTTTCACAGGATCCGCTGAAAGAGCAGAAACAACATCTACGAAATCAAGCGCATGAAGGTGATAAAAGTGAACCACGTGGTCATGAAGATACAATGCACCTTGAATCAAATTCCGTACAAGACGTGCATTTTTAGGGATGGTGATTTTGAACGCATCTTCTACAGCTTCGATTGAACGCTGATAGTGTGTACCTGTACAAACACCACAAATACGCATTGCCAATAATCCGCAGTCACGTGGATCACGCCCTTGTAAAATGGTCTCAATTCCGCGAAACATCGTCGAAGAGCTGTACGCATCTACGATCGTATTATTATCATCAATAACTGCTTCAATACGCAAATGCCCTTCGATACGTGTAATAGGGTCAACTACAATATGCTTACTCATGGCTCTCTCCTGATTTTTCTCGTTTACCGGCTACGGCGCTTGCTGCTGCATGGATCGCAATACCGATTCCAGCTGCAGTTAACATGCCCAAACCAAATTCGTCAACGGTTTTTTCAACACCACCGGTAGGTGCTTTGATTTTCGCATTGGCCATAGGGCGCTCGTATGCGTATTTGTCCCAAAAATCGGGCTCTGAACAACCGATACAACCACGTCCTACTCCGATTGGCCAGTTGACCGCTTCGTTATAACGAACGATGGAACAGTTGTTAAAGGTCATAGGACCTTTACATCCCATTTTGTAAAGACAGAAATTATTTTGAGCTCCAGTATCGCCCCACTCTTCTACGTATTCACCCGCGTCGAAGTGAGCACGGCGTTCACAGTTGTCATGGATACGGTATCCAAATGCAAACTTAGGACGAAGAAGAGAATCAAGTTCAGGAACCTGTCCAGTCAAAAGATAATGTAAAATTACTCCGACCATATTGGCAGGATTGGCAGGACATGCAGGGATGTTAATAAGTGGTTTATTTTTAATAACATCCATAACTCCAACTGCACCCGTAGGATTTGGAGAAGCAGCAGGAATACCGCCGAAAGTAGCACAGCTACCAACAGCAACAACTGCAGCAGCATTAGCAGCACAACGAACTAAATGGTCATGGAATGTTTCACCGCTTGCGCCGATGGTTCCGTATTGACCGTCCATCCCCATAGGTATAGCACCTTCTACGAATAAAAGATATTGTCCCTTGAAGTGTTCCATCGCTTCTTCTAGCTGTTTTTCAGCTTGATGGCCTGATGCTGCCTGCAATGTCTCGTGGTATTCGAGTGAGATGATATCAAGTACGATCTCATCGATTTTTGGTCCATCTGCACGTAAAAGCGCTTCAGAGTTACCCGCACAGTCTTGAAGTTCAAGCCAAATAACCGGTGCACGATTCATCATCACTGCAGCATCTGCAACAAGAGGGGTAAACATAGGAGGAAGCATCAGCATTGCCGTCGTTGCACTCGCCCATTTCATAAATTCTCGTCTATCAATTCCGTTCTCTTCTAAAAGATCCGAAAAATCAAGTCTATTAGCAGGTGTATTCGCACGTAATTCGTTCAAACGTGCCTCACATCTAACAAACAACTCCTGATAATAAGTATCGCCTTTGTTCGTTTCAATACGTGAGCTTTTCGACGTAAACAGTTTTTTAACCGCTTCTACTCTATCGGACATAATCCTTTCCCCCTTATTAATGAATAATCATTCATATAGTACGGCGAAATAACTTAAACGAATATTATTTACAATAAAAAACAGGCAATTACAGACGGACTAAGTCAAAAATACACATAAGTATTTCTTTTAACTTAGTCAACTTTTTTTTAATGCGTCGTACACACCGAACAGACATCAAAAGATCGAAAAGTGAACGTCGCCGTCTCGATAGAATCTGCTCCTATCATCGCTTTTTGAGCAGGTCCTGGGGTTTGAGGGGAACCGCATGCAAGATTCCACTGTGTCGGGGTTATCAACGTGTAGTGATCGATTATCCCCTTGTTTAGCGTCACTTTATGGATCAGTGGACCTCTTGGTGCTTCGACAATGCCCACGCCCTCTCCACTCAAAGATGTGATTTTTTTAAGCGGCTCGATAAACGATGGTTCATCTATCTTTATCGAGTTCAAAAGCATTTTACAATGATTCAAAAGCAGTGCTGTTTCGTAACTTCTAGCCATAGTACGAGTATAGGTACTGTCGCGGAAATACCGGTGCAGGTACTTGATGAAAGGGACACCATTGGTAACGGCACGCGCTAATGGACCGGTTTCAAAGGCGTTATTTTGATAGAGAGCATTTTTAGCGTAGGTTTTTTCATTCACCGTATAAGGATCTTCCAACATGACCAATTGAGGATTTACTTTTGCCATCCGTCGATGCATATACTTTGCAGGATTCGAAAATCCATGATTTCCTAACACCATATAGCGATCATATGAAAACCCTTGTTTATGCATCTTGGCCGTACGAAGCATTTTATCAATGTCTCGCATATCTCCGCTCACATGTGAAAGATCTTTAGCGGAAGAGATACTAAGATACTCCTCCATTGAAATACCGGTCACCTCTTTTTCAAACCATCGCATCAACTCATCCAGTATTCCCATTGCACGTACGGTATCGACATAGGTTGGATCACACGTCACGCCGCCTGGTATCATGTACGAGGAATGAGGCCATTGCCCGGCAAAAATAGCGAGTATTTTGGTCGCAAGGGATGCCGCATACGCTCCTTTAAGACGACACGAATCAGCGATAGGACGTTGAAGTAAATGAGATAATTCTGGATAAATGACCATATAGAGCCATTTAAAGTGATTTTGTATCAACTCTAATGAGAGAGTCAGTTCTCGCAAGATTTGGGCTTTAGGGGAAATTTCGAGAGGAAAACCGCTGTTGGCATAGACCGATTCGATCGCCCTAACAGCAGCAAACAAATGCGAATGACCGCATATCCCACAGACACGAGGAGTAATAACCAATGCATCCATGGCAGGTTTTGACTGTAAAATCGCCTCCATTCCTCGAAAATGGGGAAAAGTAATGCTGGAAAAAGAGACTTTATTTTCTTCAAATTCAAATCCAATCGAAGCTTCTCCTTCGATCCGTTCAATCCATTTACGCGTCATCATCGATCAGCCTCTTCTCTAAGCGCGGTATGTGAAACGATTTTGCGATACCCGCCATGGTTAAATAACTTCGTTTGGAAATTCCCACCGGAACATCCTGAGGAATCGACATGTTGGTTTTAGTCTCAAACATATTGATTCGCGGAAAATCAGGCTCCGTGCATCCAAAACATGGAGTCCCAACTCGTGTTTTAGAACTCACATCATTCCATAATATTTTATTGCACGATGCATGCGTCATCGGACCACGACACCCTTGCTTATAAAACAAACATCCTTCTTTGGTACCAAAATGATCCGAATCGACCTTCCACTCAAAATATTCATTTCGGGTACACCCATGATGCGCCAAATAGGAATAAAGCTCTTTAGGACGACGCAACTCATCTACTGCTATGGGTTTGTTATCGGCAATCATACGAAGGGTATATCCCATCCACTCCGGATGAATCGGACAGCCTGAGAGATTAATCAGCTTTGGACTGCTGGCGAGAGGACCTTTTGGCTCTTTTTCATCAAATCCAAGTCCCGTAATATGTTCTGGATCGCTGTGCTTAAACATTCCCCCGAAACTCGCACAACTCCCCGCTGCTATCACATACTTTGCATGGCTGCCATAATAACTAACCAATGTTTCCAAACTCGTTCCGACACGCTCCATACGAGGGTCATACGCTCCCTCAAAAATGAGAATATCACATTCATGCACACAGGTCGAAATCTCTTCGAGCGTATAGGTAGAAGGCAAAAGAGAATGGTAGAGAAATTCAAAGGTTTCTAAGACGTAAGAGAGATGAGGATAATTTAGAAAAGAGTGGGTGTTACCGTTACAGGTCACCCCTTGGAGCCATAAAACTTTTAAGCGTGGTTTCATTGTTTTCGCAGAGCATTGTAGATGTTCTCTGCTATAGCGGTTTCGTATTCATTCAATGGTTTCGTAAGAACCTCTTCTCCATTTAAAAACACCATTCCTCCCAAATAACCCATAAAAAGACCCAAGGCGCTAAAGAAATCTTGATCTTTTAACTCTCCGCTTTGCACCCCCTCATCGAAAAAGAGCATCAATTCTGTTACAAAACCGGAGACGCATACCATTCCGGTACACTCTTTCGTAAATATTTCACGATTGGAAAGAAAAACACGTAAAAAGTATTCGATGAGCTCAGGACGCTCGCGTGCGATACTGAAATACATGTGGACAATCATCGTGACTTTTTCTTTTACCGATACGTCCGTCATGTTGATTTCTCGTAGCTTATCACCTAAAACCGTTGAGATATACAGCATTAACTCTTTTGCCAGCTGATCTTTTGAAGCAAAATAATTATAAAAATTTCCAACACTCATCCCTAATGTTTTAGCAATAGAGGGCATCGTTGTCGTATAAAACCCTTCTGTGGAGAAAAGCTTTAATGCGGTTTGCATTATGGATGTTTTACGATCTTCTTTTTTTGTCGTGGCGGGTTTTTCTGGAATATTTTTCATTTTCAGCATCTGCTTTCTATCACATATTTATCACTTTTTGAGTGAACACATATTCACTTCAAATCATTACAACATTCTATACTGCTACTCTTAAAAAATAATCGTTAAAATGAAATTAAACGCATTTAATCCTAATAAATAGGGTTGATTCATTGACAAATGAATGATCATTCATTATAATTTCATATCAGATTTAGTAATACATTTTTCAAGGTTACAGCAGTATGGATATTTTAAGCATCACGAACGTTCTTATACTAGGGAACGACGAAACAGAGATTTCATCGTTCCAGCAGTCTCTTGATTGCTATGGTTATCAGCTTTCTTTTATTTCAGGGACAGTGAAGAATCTGGAACATTCACTGATAGAGTATTCTCCGGATGTTGTAC
>JAUYRN010000011.1 GCA_030696775.1 Sulfuricurvum sp. | reverse complement strand
GCCGCCTGGCCTCGGATTTAATCCATTCTTCTTTACAATCACTCTTGAAACTAATCTCAACCTCTTCTTCTAAATCAATCAATAAAATATCTTTTTATTACAACCAATCTTTGTTTACTGTTTCTTTAATGTTAATATTCTTTTTATAGCCAACTCCTTTTTACGTGCCCTTTCTCGTTCCAAAGCTCAAGCTTGGGAACGAGTGAGGATTAGTTAAAGTTTTTACAAAATTCATCGTTCACCGTCATTCCCGCGAAGCTGGGAATCCAGCTTCATATTTAAAATACGTAAGAGGGCTAGATTCCCGCCTTCGCGGGAATGACATAAATGCTACCTTTTGTAACACTTTATCCTTTTCTCAAAAAGTTATTACAATTTTATAAAACCGCCATTTACTCTTTGTTAAGCTTTCTCGTTCCTTATAGAGGCTATTTGTGCCTTTTTTGACGTCTAATGTATCATAATAAAGCCTAATAACACCGTCGTTTTTTTTTTGTAATACTTACTATTCGAAATGCTTATTTTGTGATAATTTCGTGTTAAGTTTAGATTTATTTTATCCCCTCTATAATGACACTGTTAACGAATCGTTTACCGATTTGAAAAATATAATTCAGGAGAATTAATGAAACGTACTATTAAATTGGCAGTTGCAGCAGCAGTTGCATTGACATCAACAGCGGCATTCGCAACAAATGGAGATCACTTAATCGGTATGGGTGCAAAAGCACGTGGTATGGGTGGAATTGGTATTGGTATGAGTCATGGCGCAGAAACAGCTCTTTCAAATCCTGCATTGATCACAACAGTTACAGGTAGTGAGATTTCCTTCGGTGGTACTGTTTTTATGCCAAATGTAAAAAATAGTATGAATGGTGGTACGTCTTACACGGATAGTGGTGCAGATCTTTCCGTAATTCCTGAAGTTGCTGTTGCTCAAAAAGCTTCGGACAACTTGTGGTGGGGAATCGGGATGTACGGTGTGGCTGGAATGGGTACTGACTACGCTGGTCACGACGAAAATATGAATTTTTCTACTAACCTTCAGTTAATGCAGTTTGCAATACCATTGGCATATAAAACAGGTGGATTTAGTGTAGGTGTTGCACCTGTTCTACAATACGGATCATTGGACATTAATTATAATGGTACTTTAGATGCAACTAATATGAGTCCTGGTTATTATCCAGCGGTATCTAGCGGAAAAGGTGTTGCACAGGATTTCGGTGTTGGTTATAACGTAGGTGCTGCATACACAGAACAAGGCTTAACAGTTGGTGCATCATATAAATCAGCGATTGATATGGTATATTCTGGACAAATCACAGGCGCATTAGCAAGCTTTCATGGCTTAGGAGTTTTAAATAGTCTTAATAGTGATCATCTTGAACAACCAGCGGAAATTGGTGTTGGTGCATCATATGAAATATCGGGTAATACTTTTGCGGTTGATTTTAAACAGATTCAATGGGGTAGCGCAAAAGGATATAAAGATTTCGGATGGGAAGATCAGAATGTTATTATTCTAGGTTATCAATATGCACAAGATAGTTGGGCATTACGTGTCGGATATAATCATGCTAAAAATCCAGTTAAAGAGCAAAATGGAATGACACCTGATGGAGCAGCATTGAATTTATTCAATCTAACGGGATTCCCGGCTATTGTTGAAGATCATTATACTGTTGGTGGTGGATATAGCTTCAACAAAACAACATCAGTAGATTTGGCATATGTGTATGTTCCTGAAGTAACTGAAACGTACAGCACTGCAGCATTTGCTGGTTTTGGACCAATGAATCCAACAAGTGTTTCAACCAAACACAGTCAGCAAGCTGCAACTGCACAACTTACTTTCAAATTCTAAGAAGTTTTTCTCTCCACTCGGAGAGATATTCACAATCCATTCACTTTTCTAATCCATAATAAGAGATCAAATTGTTGATGTGTTATTATCGTTTTTTTGATGTCTTTGTGATACAATAGTCTACATAAAATGAGAAGATCCTCAACTTACATTAGGAGATAAGATGTTAAACAAATTTTTAATGAGTGCGTTCGCACTATCGCTTGCAGCCTCTGTTGCTTTTGGTGCCCAAGGGGTAAAATTTTACGTTGGTGACGGCGATAAAGAAAAAGAGTTTATGAGTTTGGTCAATGAAAAGATCAGTGCTATCGGATTTGTTCTTTCTGATCCGCATGAGCATATCGACAATGCGTATAAAACCAAATGGGGAACAGCGACACAAACGATCAAAGGTGTAACGGGGCCTCATCCAGATTTTGACCCGACGTTTAAAGTAACATTGGACAATCTTGGATTTTTCTCAATTACCAATGATGCGACTGTTGGACCATTGTTGATGAAAGAACCGTCTCTTGGCGGATTTTCTCCATTTAATCTTGGAATCTACAAAAAATTGGGCGAAGATAAAACATACGTAGGACATGTAATGCCGGATACTATGTTGGACATCGTTGGGGTAAAAGACAAAGAAGTTCGTGAAAAGTTTAATGCTTCTTTCACTGAGTTAGACAAAATGACCGAAAATGCGATTAGTTCAAAAGTGCAATATGTCGATTACAAAACGCTTCCTGCGAAACCTATGATGACATTTGAAGTACCGTTTGATCGTGCTGGCGGAGTAGAAAAGTTTAAAGGTGATTTCCAAAGTCGATTTGAAGAGGCATTCGAAGCGCATAAATATATCATTGCCGGTTATAAAGATATGAAAGAGTCTATGGACGGTGCAGGAATCAAGTTTGATCGTTTTGATGCGTATTGGGTTTATTCATTGTGTCACTTCCGCTTCTCAGAGGGTATTTTCAACCAAGGTCGTCCTGATGCCAATGTCTTCGCACCGTGTTCAATGTACATGTATGTTGACAAAGGATCTAACAAGATGATGATAGGTATGCCACGTTTGGAAACATGGGCAGCGGTTATGGGTATCAAAGATCCTAAGATGGTTGATTCTATTCTAGGTCTTGATAAAGAAATCACTAAAATCATGACAGATCTAGGAGCAAAAGAGCTATGAAAAAAATACTATCATTAACTGCGTTGGCATTTGCCATCGCATTTTCAGGATGTTCAGCAACTGCGCCAAAGATTGAAGGTGGCGTTGCCATAGAAAAAATGGTTCCAGCATACAGAGTTGGAGCGTATGTTGACGTTGAGAGCGCTAAATCAAAATTAGCGGCTCAGGGTTTTGAAGTCGTAGGTACGTTTAAGCCAGCTGAAACGTGTACAACGATTTTGTATACGAATGCAGCTATGAAAGCTGATGCTAACAAGCCAATACGTGCTTTGGCTGCTGTAGGAAGAATTTTAGTGGATGATGAGCGCCATCAAGTGCATATCGCTAACCCTATTTATTTTAATAAAGCATTCTTGCAAGATGATTACAATCATGCAACCGCTTCTGCTGAATACATCGCTTTGGAAAAAGCATTTGGTCCATTAAGAAATTCTGAAGATCAATGGGAATTTGCAGGATTATCTAATTATCGCTTTATGCTTGGAATGCCGTATTATCAAGATATGGACGTTGTAGGTGAGGGATCAACAGCTGATTTAGTTGCTCGTGCAAAAGCAGCTAAAGGGACAGTTGTTCAAGTGGGAGATGATCGTTATGTTGCGTTTGTTGAGCTTGATAAACGTACCAGTGCTTTCCCTAAAAAGATCGGTGCACAAAACAGTGAGCTTTTGCCATGGGCTGTGCTTATCGAAGGTGGAAAAGCAAAAGCGTTAAATGCAAAATATTTTATCGCAGTTAGCTATCCATTGTTAGACATGGGCGGATTTATGGGAATTATGACGATTCCTGATGCTGTTACAAAAAGTCTTCAAAAAACGTTTAAATAATTTTACACTTTCTGTTTACTCTACCCTTCGAGGGGCTCAGGGTGAACGGAAAAATCTTCTTTCTTCTTTCTTCTTTTCAATTCTTTCCTTCTAATTTTTAGATATACTTTTGTAACTTCATGTTTAGGAATGTACACATGGCTGATATTTATCAAGATCCAACCAGTAATGAATGGTTTTACCCATCGAGTGGATATATTTTAAGTGAAACGGACAGCAACGGAATTATTACGTATGTCAATGATTTATTTTGTGAGGTTGCAGGATATACGAAAGAAGAGCTTTTGGGTCAGCCTCATAATATGGTTCGTCATCCCGATATGCCACGTATTGCGTTTAAAGGGCTGTGGGATGATTTACAGAATAAAGGTTTTTGGACAGGATTTGTCAAAAATCGTCGTAAAGATAATGGACATTACTGGGTGTATGCAACGGCACTCCGTCGTGAGCGCAGTGATGGAAGCGTTAGCTATCTCTCTATACGTGTAAAGCCGGCACGAAGTGATGTGGAGGCTTGTATAAAGCTGTATGCAGAACTTAAGGCGCAGGAATAATTTTTTCGTCATTCTCCCTAATGGGCGTATGATTACGAGGACATCAAAGAGGTTCTTGTGCCCTTTGGGTGCGACTAAAGTTTAAACTCTATTGTCTCTAGCATTCTTTTCACAATATCTTGATAATATTTTTTTTGTACATCGTTTCCAAGTGCTACTGGGGGTTCTCCATTATCTGAACCTTCTCGGATTTCCATATCGAGCGGTATTTGACCTAATAGGGGAATATTGTATCGTTCGCTTAGTCGCTGTCCTCCACCTGAACCAAAAATATCATAACGATTTCCTGTATCCGGAGCAATAAAATAGCTCATGTTTTCAACCAATCCTGCCATAGGGACGTGGATGTCTTGAAACATCCGGATAGCACGGCTGACATCATCGGATGCTACGAGTTGAGGAGTAGTGACGAGAACACCTGCTGTGATTGGAAGCTCTTGCGCCATGGTGAGTTGAATGTCGCCAGTGCCCGGAGGCATATCGATGACCATAAAATCAAGCTCGCCCCATGCAACATCTTCTAAAAACTGAATCAGCGCAGAAACGGCAACGGATGAACGCCAGACAAGTGGTGTATCTGAGGTAGGGGTGGTTAATGCCACGCTCATTATTTTGAGTCCGTAATTTTCGCTTGGGACGATTTTATTGTCATCATTCCAGCTGATTTTTTCCAAATCAGTATTGGTAAGACGAGGTACGTTAGGTCCATACACGTCAGCATCCAATAAACCTACCTTATAGCCTAACTGAGCAAGTGCGATAGCAAGATTAACGCTTACGGTACTTTTGCCCACTCCACCCTTGCCGCTCGTTACAGCGATAACGTTTGCCGCATACGGTGCTCGATTATTGGGGGTTGCCGTTGTACCGTAGTTGGTGTCTTTTTGTATTTGCGCTTTTTTCGTGATATTTAACGATTTAAATTCATGTGCGAAAGCATTTTCAATGGCTGTTTTGACGGTGAGATACGATTCATCACTGACGGTCAGAAGTTCTACGTAAGCATTATCGTCTGTTACCTTTGAAGTCGAGATAAGCTTTAGCTCTCCAAGGGTTCGATCAAGATTTGGGTATTTAAGGGCTTGTAGTGCGTGCTCAAAGTTTTTACTATTCATAAGGATTACCTCTAACATCTCGTGCGAGAAGGGATTTTGTGCCCGTAGCTTTTTGTGCAAGCTTTGCGAGTGGTACACGTGCGGCAGGGTATTCGAGACTAAGGCGGTGATAGGCCGTGATACGTTCATCAATGAGACGATTCAAGGCAGCAACGACACCTCCTATGGTCCCAAGTTTATCGGTTTCATTCAATAGTTCTTTGATAAGCATTTCACGTGAATGCATTTTTAAATCAAGTCCATTTGCCGCAGCAATACGGATAAAATCGCCTGCACTCAAATAGAGACCTGAGAAAAAAGTATTGAGAAAATGGTTTTCCAGAGTCAGAAATTTACTACGCATTTCATGATTGTGTTTTTTCATTTAGAAGCATCCAAATTTGCTTGTGCTGCTTTCGTTACGTCAATATCATTATCTTTTAGAAGTGATTCAATGATTTCTCTTGGTGCTGCACGGTTTTCAGCAAGGCGCATACGCACCATTTTGTCATTGTCATCCACCAGTATTTTTAGTAGTTTTGGGGGAGTGTTTGGATTGCCTGAAAGTCCATCACGCACAATCTTTTCATCACTGAAAAATTTCTCTAAAACATCACTTGGCGTTGAGGGATTGGTTGCTACTAGCGCACGAACAAGATTGATGGTGTCATTGGCCAAATGTCGTAAAACTTCTACGGGAGTATGAGGGTTTTTAGCGACCGCCCAACGAGCCCCCATATCGATCGGATTTTGAGAAATATCAATCAGTAATGCAACCATAATAGGACTGTACTCTTTTTCGCGTTCATAAACAGAGGTACGCAATGAGAGATTCATGGCGACTTGTCCAACTAATTGTTTATCATCTTTAAAGGCGTCATAAATCGCGCGCACGTCTTCAATTGGAAGGGCTTTATCTTCGAGAAATTCTATAAGAGTGAGGGTGTCTAAATGTTCAATTGCATACGAAACAGTGGTAGTGCTCATACGAGGACTCCTTGGATTTTGATATAAATGTAACTGTGATACTAGCAAAAACTCATTAAACAAATACTTTTAAGTTTAAGTTATAAGGTTTAGAAAAGTTAGTAGATTTATAAGAAAACATAAAACAATATCTTATTGGGAAGATTGCACGAAATTGTGATGGGAATGTAACAAATGGTAAATAAATAGCAAGTTTTAAAACAAATTTAAGAGTTATTAAGACTCTCGAATCTATAATAGGGACGGTTATTCTGTAAAAATTAGTTGTACCCATCATGGATACAATGGGAGATTAGAATATTAATTTGAGAGAAAAAGGAGCATGGATGAATAGATTGTTAATGACACTCTGTTTGGCGGCATCATTATCTGCGGCAAATGTATTGGCTGCGGATTATGTAAATAAGGACATTCTTATTTCAGCCGAAGACGCGGTTAAGTTGATCGGAAATCCAAAAGTTATGTTTGTATCAGGTGATAACGAAGACATTTATAAACTTGGGCATATTAAAGGTTCAGTTGAGATGTATGCGCACCATTTGCATCATTCAGAGATTGATGGAGAGATGCACTGTGCACCTTTATATCGCTGTATTGATGATGCTGAACAAACAATTGGTAAAAAAGGGATTAGCAATGACATGATGGTTATCGCATACGATGACTTCAAGGGTCCCAATGCAACAGGTGTTTATTCATTTTTTGACAGTTATGGACACAAAAATGTAAAAGTACTCAATGGCGGACGTTCAGCTATGATGGCAGTTGATCCGGCTCAAAAAGAGTACGATGCTCTTAATAAAGAATTAAAAGCAAGTTCAAAAGCTCAAAAAGATGCAAAAGAAGCATTGAAAAAAGAGGGTGCTGACAAAGCAGCACTTGATGCGATCATTGCAAAAGCTCAAACAGATTCTGTAGCATTGAAAACAAAGATGACAGAAGTTGAAAAACGTCTTTTAGTCGTCAAAGGTGATGAAACTGTTACCGCTAAAACCTATAAAATTAATCCTAAAAATGTCAAATACACTGTAATCGCTGATAAAAATGAAGTGAAACATGCAATGGAAGATATTCTCAAAAATGGTAAAAGTTCCAAATTTGTTATTATTGACTCTCGCGGACTTGCAGAGATTATCGGTGAGCGTAAAATGGATAACGTAGCACGCGGCGGACACATTCCGGGAGCAACCTTCATCGAATGGAGTCAAATTTCGGATGCAGATAAAAAAATGTCATTTAAGTCTGCAGATGAGATCCAAAAAGTATACGATAATTATGGTGTTACCAAAGATAAAACGATTTATGCTTACTGTCAAGTAGGCGCGGGTCGCGGTTCTGAACACATTACAGCGCTCCAATTGCTCGGTTACAAAAACGTCAAAGTCTTCACTGGAAGCTGGGATGTTTGGGGTAACGACATGAATCTTCCGATTAAACGATAAGGCTCAAATATGACAAAAGTAATGAACAATAATCGTCGTGATTTCCTGAAAGTTTCAGGTATGACGGCTGCATTGGTGGCTTCACAAGGTTCACTTTTCGCAAAAACAAATGTAATGTCGGTTGAAAACGGGAAAGAGAATTACCCGAATACCAACTATACTGAAAGCATGTATCGCAATGAATTTGCGTTTACGTACGGTAAAAAAGAAGAGCATGGTTTCGCGTATCACTGTGTAAACTGTCAAGGTAACTGTGCTTGGGAAGTTTGGTCAAATAACGGTGTTGTTACTCGTGAAAACCAATCGGCTCGTTATCCGGTTATCAATGCAAAAATCCCTGACTTCAACCCACGTGGATGTAATAAAGGGGTTCAGCACTCTCAAGTAATGTACCAAAAAGACCGTTTGCTTTATCCAATGCAACGTGTTGGTGAGCGTGGTGAAGGTAAATGGAAACGTATTAGCTGGGATGAGGCTGCTGAGGTCGTATGTCAACAAATTTTTGATTGTATGACTGATCCACAACGCGGACCAGATAAATTGATGGTTCACGCAGGTACAGGTTTGCTTACAGAAGGTCGTCGTGGTGCTCCATTGCGTTTCTCAACTCAATTGGGCGCGATTCGTATTTATCCATCATCATACCTAGGGGACATGTTCTCAGGTGCTGCTATCGCCTATGGAGAGGGTAACGTTGGTTGTACGTGGGATTTCATGTATACCGTCGACACCGCTGTTATGTGGGGTGGAAATCCATCGGTTTCTCGTATTCCTGATGCTCACTTCGTTTGGGAAGGAAAATACAACGGCGCAAAAGTCATCGTTATCACTCCTGAGTTCAATGCAACCGCTAAATCAGCGGACCTTTGGATCCCGATCAAAGCAGGTTCTGACAACATTTTGGCAATGAGTGTTATGAATATTATCATCAACGAAAAGCTTTATAAGCCGGAGTTCATGAAAACGTTTACCGATCTTCCATTCTTGGTCGATGTGAAAACGCAAAAAATGATCCGTCGTTCCGATATGGAGCATGCGGCGAATGAAGAAGATCACCATAAATATACAGAAGAGTTCTACTGCATGAATTCAGCGACAGGAAAACCTGCGTTAATGCCGGCATCTGAAGGAAGTGCAATTAAATCACTTCGTCTTGATGAGCAGGGAATCACTCCAGAGCTTGAAGGTTCATGGACAATTACGGATATGCATGGCGATAAGCGCAATGTAACAACCGTATTTGAAATGCTTAAAGCATCTGCGGCAAAATTTGCACCTGAAGCAACCAAAGAGATCACAGGGGTACATCCTGATACCGTTCGTATTCTTGCGCATGACATTGCATTGCCAAAAGTCGTTGAGATTACAACCGGCTTCTCTCTCAACAAATATTTCAATGGTGTTATGTCAATTTGGAATATCTCTTCTATCTGTGGTTTGACAGGTCGTATGGGACCATACGGCGGACTCAATACTGAAAATGAGTTCCAACTTTCCGGTCTTGGCGTATTGGCAGGATTTAGCGGTAAATACAATGCTCGTTTTGGATCTGGTTTTGTGGGCGAATTCGTATTCGGTGACGGAATGAAATCGTTTGACAAGTTTTTCAGTGATGAAGACGTGAAGCGTGCACAAAATGGTATGTCTAAAAAAGAGTACATGGCAGTATTGTCAGAAATGCTCAAACAAGGCGAGAATGATACCGTTAACAAAGAGTCAAAGCATGGTAATGTGAACAAACCATGGTGGCAGCCTGATTGTGCTCTCATCGTAGCAGACTCAAAATTCCGTCGCAATAAAGGGACTGAATATCGTAAAGCATTTTTAGAAAAAACGAAATTTTATGCGTACGTTGACTATCGTATGTCTGAAGCGGCCCAATTTGCGGATATTTTGCTTCCTGCAAAATCGCACTACGAAGTTTATGACCTTCGTACGTCTCCGGGTTACCACCGTTTTACCAATTTGGCTCAACCGGTTGCGAACATCAAAAATATTGGTGAATCAATGGATGAGTGGTCAATGTTTACTCTTCTTGCTAAAAAAATGGAAGAGCTTGCAAATCGCCCTCAGAACATTAGTAAAGCAAAAGTTCCTGATCATAAAAAATATGCAAAACCTGGTTTCCATGATTTGACTATATTCCACAAAGAGTATACAAATACGGATGCGGAATCTGAAGGGGCCGGTGAAAATTATCTCGGAACTGATAAGATGGCAGTTCAAGCGGCATTGGAAAAATGTGAGCAATACGAGCCATGGACAATGGAAAAAATGTACAAAGTGGGCGGATTCTTGCTTATTAATGAAAAAGCAGCAAAAAGTTCGCCGTTGTACTCAGATCGTCCATACAGCTCTATGGAATATCATTTGTATAAATTTGAGCGCCTTGAGACACTATCAGGACGGCAAACATTCTATGTTGACCATGATATGTACATCAAAATGGGTGCAGCTACAAACACTGGTATGGAAGGGATTCGTCCACAAACATCGGATCATCCGTATGTGTTCATGACGCCTCATGCACGTTGGTCTATTCACTCCAACTATAAAACGTCACGTACACTTTTACGACTACAGCGCGGTGTCCCTGCGATTCAAGTAAACCGTGTGGTTGCAGAAACTAAAGGAATCGCTGATGGCGATACTATCCGTATTTTCAATCACCAAGGTGAGTTTTATGCAATGGCAAAACTCTCTTCATCTGCACCGGCTGATGGATTGGTAATGGAGCATGGATGGGAACCGTACATGTATTTGAAAAATAAAGGTCACAATGAGGTCGTTCCTGTCGCGATGAACCTTTTGGAAATGGCTGATGGCTGGGGTCACTTGAAATTCGGTGGTCTATGGGATGGTAACCAATACGCTTACGATGGTGCCGTGAACTATGAAAAAGCAACTGACGTAAAATATTAAGGGGTTTAGATGTCTAAAAGACAATTAGCAATGGTCATGGACCTGAACAAATGTATCGGGTGCCAAACATGTACTGTGGCATGTAAAACACAGTGGACGAACCGTAATGGTCGTGAATATATGTATTGGAATAACGTTGAGACCTATCCGGGTACGGGTTATCCAAAAAATTGGATGGAACTTGGCGGCGGATTTGACGCTGCGGGCGATCTTCAGCCGGGAGTTATTCCAAATCTTGAAGCCGATTATGGGGTTCCTTGGGATTATAACTATGAGTCTATCATGACGGAAAGTGCTGATCACAGTACCTTTAAACCGCATGTATCTCCTACTTGGGGACCAAACTGGGATGAGGATCAGGGAGCAGGTGCATTCCCACAAGACAACTATTTCTTCTACTTGCCACGTATTTGTAATCACTGTACAAATCCGGGATGTTTGAGTGCGTGTCCTCGTGATGCTATCTTCAAGCGTGAGCAAGACGGTGTTGTTTTGGTGGATTTAGATCGTTGTCAAGGATATCGTTATTGTATCGCTGGATGTCCTTACAAAAAAATCTATTTCAATCCAAAAATCTCTAAATCAGAGAAATGTATCCTTTGTTTCCCACGTATTGAGCAGGGATTGCCACCAGCATGTGCACAACAATGTGTTGGACGTATTCGTTTTGTAGGATTCTTGGATGATGAAGAGTCACAAGTGTATAAATTGGTACATCAATATAAAGTAGCAATTGGTTTGCGTCCGGATTACGGCACACAACCAAATGTATATTATGTTCCTCCGACCGAATCTCCTGCTAAATTTGATGCGGAGGGGAAAATCATCGAGGGATCAACGCGTCTTCCAATCGAAGAGCTTGAAAAATTGTTTGGACCTGAAGTTCATCATGCGATTAAAACGCTTAAAGCGGAAATGAAAAAACGTAAAGAGACGGGCGTTAGTGAGCTTATGGACATTCTGATCGCGTACCAACATGCAGATATGTTCCGTTTGGATAATAATTACTATCAAGAAGTTGCAAAAGAGCAAAAACGTACACCATTGGCACCTGTAGATACTCGCTACCTTGCCGGTAAATTTACGAAAGCGGGAGGACACCATTAATGAAAAAGCTTCTTAACTCACTTCTTTCATTAGGCGTTGTCGCATCTGCGGCTTTGGCTGCAAATCCTGCGATTACTGCAGTAAAAGTATCAGATAATCTTGATACCATTAAAGCGGATTCGGCTCTTTGGTCGAAAGCAAAATTTGAAACCGTTATTCTTTATCCGCAAACATCGATTGAATTTAACGACAAAAAAGCCAATGCTTTAGTCGCAAATTCTAAAGGTAAAAAAGCACAAGTTGCTGCTTTGCACGATGGAAAAAATATTGCGGTAATGGTAAAATGGGCAGATAAAACAAAAGACGTTGAGCAATGTATGACCAGTGATGTTTATACAGATGGATTCGCGGTTCAATTCGCGGGTGCTACCGCTAAACCTCAACCGCTTCCATACATCGGTATGGGTTCAGCAGGTCGTCCGGTTGTTGTCCATTTACAAAAAGCAACAGCAAAAGTGTATGAGCCAAATGGAAACAAAGATGTTTCTACTCAAATCAATCGCCAACAAACGGGTGTATTTGGAAAAGAGTTAGCTGATTTCGACGCAAAAGTGGCATCATTGGCTAAAACTGATTATGAAAAAGTTTTTGTTGCTGAAGGATTCCGTTCAACTACAGAGATCAAAGATAACTCAGTAAAATCAAACGGTGCTATGGTTCATGGACCAGCAGGTTGGAGCGGAACACTAAGCCGTCCTCTCAAAGATGAATATGTGAATCTAAAAGGTACTGTTCCTGTTGCAATCGCGGTATGGGATGGATCCAGTATGGGACGTAACGGATTGAAAAATCTTAGTTCATGGGTTGCTATCAATTTAGAAGGTCAAACAGCAAATGCAGCTATGGTTGCTGAGCTAACGACAGATACAAAAGGTGATGCAGCTAAAGGTAAAGAAGCGGCTGCAACAAACGGATGTACCGGTTGTCACCAAATGAGTGCTGCAGACGCTCAGAGCTTGCTTGGACCATCACTCAAAAACGTGGGTGGCTATGCTACTGCTGCGTATCTTCGTGAGTCAATCTTAAAACCGTCTGCGGTTGTTGTGCCAGGTTATAATCGTAATGCGCACGCGAATACACCGTGGTACAATATTGAAAAGGGTAAACGTATTTCGACCATGACCGACTTTAGCTTTTTGGATAAAGCGACAGTTGATGATATAGTGGCATACCTCAAAACCCTGAAATCGGAGGTAGAATAATGAAAAAATTTGCACTGATTTGCGCAGCATTTGTTGTTAGCGCATTTGCAAATGAAGGGCAAGAGTTTGAAGGTCTGTTAACAACTCCGGCATGTGCTGCTCAAGGCGCATTTGCAGATTGTTATCTGGAAAACTACACGTGTGGTTCGGATGACTGTTTTAAAAAAATTGAACCGGGTGCAACTACTAATCCAAAATTGGCTATTTACCAACATAATACGGGTAAAACATATTTTGTGGATAGTAGCAAGTTGAAAGTTTCCGAACTTGGTGAGGGGATGAATAAGAACGGTGTTATTATCGTAGGTGTATTGGATGAAAAAACAAACACAATCGCTGCAACAGAATTTAAAGCTCCTCCTCCACCGAAGAAATCGTTCTTCAAAGGGTGTTTATAACACCGACCTAACCCCTCTTTGGGTTAGTGTTTTAATTGTCTAAACTTTGCTGTCTCAAAGTCCTCGTGTGACACAATCCCTTACTTTTTTTAGGAATTATTTATGAATACAGAGTATCGTCGTTATATCTATGCATTTTTATCGCGCGTAATGAGTAATATCCCCGATCGTCGTTTTATCACTGACCTCAAAAATAATCAACAATTGCTCGAGGTTATTGGTGAAGAGACGAAAGCGTGGTTTGACACAACCAATGAAGAAGAGCTATATTCGGCATTGAATACCGATTATACTTCCCTCTTTTTTCTCAATACCCAGCCGGTTGAGTCGTTTGTTTTGGATGCGAAAAATGAAACGCTCGTTGGACTGCAAAATCCGGTAATGGCTTTTTATTTTACGCATGGTTTTGAGCTTAACATGGATCAAACCGAGCTCATGGCTCCGGATCATCTCTCTATCGAATTGGCTTTTATGCAGATGCTGGTATTTCGCAATGAGATGAAAGCACAAGTCCAGTTTATGGATGAACATTTATTTATGTGGGTTATCCCATATATGCTAGGGATGAAAAGCATGGCAGATACCCCTTTTTACAAAGATATATGTGATTTTATGGTGGAGTTTTTATGCTCTGATTATGAATATTTACACCAAGAGATTGCTAATGGGTAATCATAACTTTATTCAAAAAAACAACCTTTTTAGTTTTACTGCGACACGTTGTTTGCGCAATGAGTATTTTCATAATGATTGTCATATTTGTATCGATTTGTGCCCCAAAGAGGCAATCCATTTAGTCCGTAATAAGCTTACTTTGTTTGAGAATGAATGCATAGAATGCGCTGGATGTATTGGAAGCTGTCCTACTGAAGCATTTGAGATTGAAAGTTTTGATCCCAATGAATTTTCGGTATCTTTTCAGTCTCAGACAAACACTCAGCTTTCATGTAAAAGTACAACACCGTGTTTAGGTGTATTTGATACCGAACATTTGCTGACGATGACCTTGCGCGGAGAATTGGCGGTTGTATGTGATATGAGTCATTGTTCCACATGTGCATTGAATGAGCATGGAAAGATGGAAGTGGCTATTCGTGCGACTATTGATCAAGCAAACGACTTTTTAGTACAAATAGCAGTGGATAAAAAAATTAATACCCTTGAAGTTCATGAGGAACAAGAACCGCGCCGCGCCCTTTTTCGTAAAGGATTGGAAAAAGCAAAAGAAGTGGTGGCGGATACTCCACGTGTTCAAAAAAGTATGACAGCCTCTCATCATGCGCTTCCCAATATGACAATGCCTCTTAAGAAAGTCCTGCTAAAAAATAGTCTTAAAGATGTTGTGACGGCGATGGAAGTAACGGATTTTGCAGAATCATCACCGCTTTTTTTTAACAAACAAATTGCTTTTGACCTGTGTACGAATTGTGGTGATTGTACCCAATTTTGTCCTACGGATGCATTGTTTCCGACCTCAGATAAGCAGGGAATCTATTTCGCTCAGGGCAAATGTATCGGATGCGGGATATGTGAAGATATATGTAAGCCTAATGCCATCACAGCTAAAGCTGGATTTGATATGATAAGTATTGCGTATGAGCGCTCAGAGCAGCTGGTTCATTATGAGATGGTGATGTGCAATGAGTGTCGTTGTCCGTTCCCTTATAAAGGCGGTGACCCCATTTGTGATCGTTGTTCCGGTTATAAAAAAGAGTTTAGTAATATGTTTACGATGGCTAAGGATATGTAGCTAATCCGTCATACCCGAATTCGCAGGTATGACGAGAGGTTATTTTTTCTCCATAGCTTCTTTGGCACTTTTGAGTGCCCCTTCCATCGTTGACTTCGCAACACTCCACGCTCTTTTGCCCATTGCTTTTGCTTCTTGTGCTGAGTTAGAATTAAGGAGTGCCGCACCGCGTTCACTTACTTCTTGACGCAGTTTGGAGAGTTTACCTTGGAGAAGTTTGGCTGTTTCTTTCGACAAAATCGAGAGTTCATCACTGTCCAAACGGATTTCTGTGCCAATAGCTGTAAGTTGCTCTATAAGGACAGGAGAGTTATTTTTGGCAAGAGAGTGGACGATTTGCCCAAATAGGGTATGAATTTGTTCCAATTCATCTTCGATTAATTGATACTCTTTATGGTAAAGCGCTCGGATTTCATCGGGAAGATAGAGGAGATATTGACGGAATTTCTCTATCGATTTATGGAGTGCTGAGCGGATACCCAAAAGTGTTCCCCGTAAAATAGGTTCAGCTTGATTGGGTGTTGCTTCGGCAACATTGAGCGCACTTTGAAGTATACTTGAAAAGATGCGTCGAATACGAACAGCATTTAGGACGTTGGCATTAAGCGTTTGGAAGGTTATCTCTTTAATGATTTCATGCAACGTTTCTTCGGTGTCAGAATCCCGTTCGAGAGTTGTGATAATCGCTGATTCGACCATCTCTTCAAGTATGTCAAGCAGATCTACGGATTGAATCTTAATGAGGTGCAATTTCGCTAAAATCTCTTCATTCTCACTAAACTTTTTTTCTAAAATATCAAAACATTGATACTTCAGGTGCTGTAATTCGTCACTTTTTCGGGCTATTTGACGCTCTATTTTTTCTTTTTGCTCGATGAGTTCTTCGAGCTCATTGTGAAGAGAAGAAGCTTCCTCTTTTAAGAGCGCGGATGTGCGACTTTTTAACTCATCCAGAGGAAGGTTAGCAATATCTTGAAGATTAAATTGACTTTCAAATGTTTCGAGGCTCATGTGTTTCCTTTAGAGTACCATTTTGATGTGCTGATGTGCTTTGAGTGTTTCGTAAAAAAAGGTACGTTCATCCTCATTATGCACCAACAGTTCTAAGTTCATGCTGACGTATTTCCCTGTGCCGCTCGTGTTGGAGGGCTTAAGGGTATAGATTCGCTCAGAAAAAATTTCCATTGCCGCTATCTCAATACCTGCCCGTTCAAATGCTATTACTTTGTAGCACCATGAGCAAGGGTATTCAAGCTGTAGTGTTTGTCCGTTCATTTCGCATGTAATCGCCACTTTTTCCTCCTGATTTGGTTTCAAGTTGGATGGGTCCGATGACCATCCCTTTATCGATTGCTTTTAGCATATCGTAAATGGTGAGCAAGCCGATGCTTGTTCCTGTGAGGGCTTCCATTTCCACTCCTGTCTGTCCTGTTAGTTTTGCAGTAACGGTAAGACGAAATCCAGGTAAATCAGGAAGTTCGTCAATGTCACAGTTTACACCGCTTAAGTTTAACGGATGGCACATTGGAATAAGGTCACTTGTCTTTTTGGTTCCCATGATGGCAGCAATTACAGCTGTTTGGAGGACAGGACCTTTTTTGGCGGTTTGGTTGACGACAGCATCAAAGGCAGCTTGGCTCATGGTAATGAGTCCGCTTGCAATGGCTACTCGAGTGGTGGCCGTTTTGTCGGATACATCGACCATTTTTGGTCGGTCACGCTCATCGAGGTGGGTTAAATGCATTGGGTAAACCCCTATTTAATTTTTATTATTATAGCGAGAAAGTGCTTCTTCATATTCGTGAGGATGATTGAGATTCATAAAAATTTCTTCGTTTTCAAATTCTACAAAACGTGTTTGCTTCATGGAGAGCAGTTTTCCTAGTCGGTGATCCCCTTCACGCTGCATCTGCTGAAAGGTTTCTAACAATGTATGATGATAAATTCCGCATAGAGGATGAGTTCCTGACGGCGTTTTGGCAATGATGGCATCGAGATGAGATTCATCAGCATGAAGAAGTGTTTCGATCGTATCGACATCAACAAAAGGGGTATCAACACTGAGGGCAAAAAAACTTTCGCACTTTAAGCTCTCAAAAGCACTCACAAAACCTGCTGTTGGGGCAAAATCACTATTGTCTGCATCAAGGATAAATTGAGCTTCAAAATCGAATTTCTCACGTGTTTTAGTGGAAATATAGACATTGCTGAAAAGCTTTGTGAGTCGGTTGTATTGGAATTCGGCAAGAGAAGTATATCCGCCAAAAGAAAGAAGTGCTTTATCTTGTCCCATGCGGGAACTTTTCCCCCCTGCGAAGAGAATACAAGGCAGGGTAAACATTTATTGTGCGAAGGCCGCGGCTACAATTTTATCCATACTCGGTGTTGCACCGTTTTGAAGATATTGGAGCACGAGGGGTGAAAATTTATCGATCATGGATGCATCCATTCCCAGCATTGAAAACTGTGAGCCAAGGCTTCCAAGTCCTAGCATGCCAGCAGGTGCTGCGGAGAGGAGCGTATTGACTTGAGGGACTTGTTTTGTGAGGGTTTTAAAGTCAGCTGGCTTCATATTGCCTTTTGCGTCATTAAGAATAGCAGCTGTTCCACCAATGGCTTGGGTTGGAGTGACACCCAAAGAAGTAGTGAGGTTTTTGATCAATGGATTGGAGAGAAGCTTTGCATCTGTAATAGGTGCGACTGAAGTTGCGATTGGAGCAACGGTTTGCATCATGCCACCAAGATCAAAGGCGCTGGCATTAGAAAATGAGCCGAGTAAAAGTAAAGAAGCGAGATAAAAAGAACGCATTGCAATCCCCATGTATTATATTTTCAAAGTATAGCTAATCCAAAATATAATCGTTATTATAATTTGATGCTAGAGTATTTTAAAATAAAAATGTGAATGAATTGTAGTTGGTTCAGATTAGAGGATAAATATTGCTAAAATACAGCAGCTAATAAGATAGATTCCTAAGCAGAGCTTTGGAGCGAAATAGAGAAGATAGGGATGCTGTTATGAAATGGGAAGATTTAAAGCGAAGTAGCAATGTTGAGGATTTACGTTCTCAAGGCTCAGGAGGACGGATGAATTTCGGCAGCGGGAGAGGGGCGAATCTGCTTATTCCGATTATTCGGTTTTTGATGGGAACCAATATCGGAAGGATCGTTTTGGTGATAGGGGTTGTTGGGTATTTTATGGGGTACAACCCTCTCACTTTGCTCGATACTCAAACACGTACTAACACGGCTGTTAGTCAACCGGAGGATGATCGCAGTGCCCAGTTTGTAGCCGCTATTTTAGGGCAAACGGAAGAGGTGTGGACGAAGCTTTTTAAGCAAGAAGGGCTAACCTATCCCCAACCGAAGTTAGTGCTGTTTCGCGGAAGCGTCCAAAGCGGCTGCGGATATGCTAATGCTCAGGTCGGACCGTTTTACTGCCCTGTGGATCAAAAGGTGTATTTGGATTTGAGCTTTTTCGATGAGCTATCCCAGCGTCACAATGCCCCCGGAGACTTCGCCCAAGCGTATGTAATTGCTCATGAAATCGGGCACCATGTTCAAAATCAACTCGGGACATTGGATAAAGCGCACAGGGCCCAAGAGAAATCGAGCAAGACAAAAGGGAATGCCGTACAGGTAAAAGTGGAACTTCAAGCAGATTGTTATGCCGGCGTATGGGCATATCACACCCAAAAAGAGAGAGCGGTACTCGAAGAGGGGGATATCAAAGAGGCACTCAACGCCGCCAGTCAAATCGGCGATGATACCCTCCAAAAACAAGCACAAGGGTATGTTGTCCCTGATGCGTTTACTCATGGAACGTCAGCACAGCGGATGGAGTGGTTTAAACGGGGATTTGATAAAGGAACGTTGGAAGCGTGTAATACGGGAGTGTAAATTAAACGATACCTTTTTACGCATATTTTAATTTGGGGATGCAGACTGACTTTATATACGCCAACTCAAGAGAGGGAGAAAATTTTTATTCATGCTTTAGGCGGGAATGAATAGGTTCCCTCCAATACTTCCGCGTTGAAAGAGGCTGATTCTTTTATGTGTTCGTATTGATGAAGATGTACGGGCTTGATTTTTTCCAAGACATTGAGATAGCCTTGCATCACATAACACGGTTCGGTGCAGTAATCGAGCAAATGTTCGCTTTGGCCTACAAACGTAACGACAACATCTGATGAGCCAAGAATCGATGAAGAGATACGCGGCGTCACTTCAATACAATCATAATTGATCTCACGATCTTTAATGCGAGTCAGCTCTTCAAATGTAACACTGAATATCATCCCGTCTACTAATCCATCGGAGTGTTTCCGTACATTCAAAAAGAGTGCTTTAATGGGGCGTTGTAATGCATCTGAAAAAATATCGATCACGATATCCCACCCACGGGCATACCCTTTTAGCGTCGCATTAAAAAGAGAATATTCTTGGTCTGCTCTTTGCAATGTTTTATGAATACTCTCCTCAAGCATCAATGAACCGTATCCAAAAACATACAGTTTCCCTGAGATATCTTTCGTTTTTTTCGCCGCTTTAACTTCTATAGCCATAAGCTCAAACCGCTTATACATCGTAAAGTCTCCCGTTAGTGCCCGTACAGTATAAATAAAATCGGCAAAGCGCTCCCAGTTTGAGACGATCAGAAAATCAAAGTTGCGGTAAAAAATATGTTTATCAACCATCCCCTTCTCAAATGCAACGGCAAGTTCCTGAAAGAGATTGAGATAGGTTCGTATTTGAACAGACATAGAGATATCATCCCTACTTTTAGATTTTAGCAACGTTGATAAGCTCGTCGGACTCGGATTTTCAACAATCCATTGCTCAATAGCGATCCTCAGTTCCATAAAATCTTTGTGGTTGAACCGTTCGATATAGGCAAATGCCCGATTTCGGATAAAGTGAGCATACGTTTGACGGGCGATAAAGGCTGCCCCTATCAACGATATGATAATTCCTAGTGTATCTGTATCCATCCGAGCCCTTTGATGAGGTGTATAGTTAAAAGCAGTATATTAAGAGAATACTAAAAATGTGTAGTGATTTAAATGGGGATTTGATAAAGGGACACAGAAAGCTTGCGATACAGGTGTATAACCCCGTAAAAAGAGGTTATTTTATCGTTTCAGGGTCAGTTATGTATCCTGTAATCGCTGAAGCAGCGGCAACCGCTGAGTTGGCGAGATAGACTTTCGATGAGCGTGAGCCCATGCGTCCGACGAAGTTACGGTTAGTGGTCGCAACAGCGACTTCGTTATCGCCCAAGATTCCCATATAGCCACCTAAGCATGCGCCACAGGTTGGATTGGAAACAACCCCGCCTGCATCGATGATGATGTCCATGTATCCCGCTTTGGTAGCTTCTCGTGCGATACGTTGTGTCGCCGGTGTGACGATGAGGCGAACATCCGGATGGACGCGCTTGCCTTTGAGAATTTCAGCGGCGATTTTAAGATCTCCTAATCGACCGTTGGTGCAGCTGCCGATAAATGCTTGGTCAATTTTGATAGCATCACTTACGGCCTGAGAGAGGCTGTGTCCATTGGAAGGCAAAAATGGATAAGCGATGACAGGTTCAAGGTTACCGACATCGATTTCAAGAATTTGAACGTAGGTCGCGTCTTCATCGGAGTAATGAAGTTGCGGTTTGCGCGCCAACGGTTTATCGGCGAGGAACTGGGCAGTCACTTCATCATACGCAACAATACCGCTTTTTGCACCCGCTTCGATTGCCATGTTACACATGCTGAAACGATCATCCATGTTGAGATATTGGATTGTGCTTCCGGTGAATTCTAAAGTACGATAAAGGGCGCCATCAACACCGATCAGGCGGATAATTTCTAAGATAATGTCTTTACCAGTGGTGTATTTACCCGGTTTTCCGCTGAGGACAACTTTGATACTTTCAGGAACTTTAAACCAGTTTCCTCCAGTAATCATAGCAAAGGCCAAGTCAGTTGACCCCATTCCAGTAGAGAAAGCTCCAAGCGCACCGTGAGTACACGTGTGAGAATCTGCACCGATAATGACATCACCCGGAACGATGAGACCTTTTTCCGGAAGCAATGCGTGTTCGATCCCCATGTCTTTTTCATCAAAAAAGTATTTGAGTTGATATTTTTTAGCGAAATCACGGCTGATGCGGGCTTGATTTGCAGAAGCGATGTCTTTTGCAGGGATAAAATGGTCTAAAACAAGCGAGAAACCCTCAGGATTGGCAAGTTCTGTCGCGCCTGAATCTTCAAAAGCTTTGATAGATATAGGAGTGGTAATATCGTTTCCGATGACCATATCGATAGGACAGCGGATGATTTCACCTGCATACACAGCTTTTCCAACGTGTTGAGAGAATATTTTTTCTGTAATGGTTTGGTGCATAAGAGTTACCTTTTAGGGTTCTAAATAATGGCGCGATTATACCACAGTGCATCTTAGGTAAATTTTTAGTTTCACATCATTTAAGGATTAAAATTTGCTCAAAAAGTATCGTAAATATAGGCTGCGACCGTTTGAGCCTCTTCTTTTGTAAGATTATCTTTTTGTGAGGGCATGACGCCAAATCTTGCAATCGACTGAGGAAGACAAACTGCACTTTTTTGGGACGGAGCAAAAAGATAGTCGGCGATAAATGCTATTGCTTCAGTGCGGTTTGTTTTTACTTGTTTGACGTGACGCATAACACCCATCATCGGGGGCGCAATCATATTTTTCATCTCATCGGCTGAGGGTCTTTGTTTTAAATGGCACATGGCACATTTTTGATCAAAAATAGATTCGCCATTTGCTTGTGCAAAACTTTGGGGGACCGTTATCGTAAGTGCAATCAATGCACCTATTTTCAAGAGTAATTTTTTTGACATTTTGTTTCTCCAATTTTACAAGATATTACTTCAATAGAATACATCACTATTATAATTAAAATAATTAAATGGTATATTATTTTAATCGAGCTTGAATGCTAGCGTCAATTGCATATCGGTAGGAAAAGTACCGGATAACGCTTCTGGGATTTTAATGCCTGATGCTGAGACAATTGCGCGTTTGGCTTCTTCGTGAAAAATTTTTTCTCCTTCGAAAATAGCTATATTACGGATGACACCTCCATTCTCAAGGGTGAACCGAACGTTTACTTCGCCTTCTATCCCTCTACGACGAGCGGCTGAAGGATAGTGGAGATTTTGTTGAATTGTGGTTCGTAAATAAGTAAGAAAAGACTGTTTTTCAGCACTGATATCGACTTTTCGTGTTGCTTTGAGAGGACTTTGAGCAGGTGTTTGAGCCGTGGCAATTGAGACATTTGGTTTTGTATTGATAACGGTGGGGACTGCCGCTTCTGCTACTGGAACCGCTATAGACGGGACTCGGGGAGCAGTGGTGAGAGGATGAGGTGCTTCATTTGGAATAGGTTCGGCTATTTTTTGTTTGGGTATTTCAGGTGTGGGTGTCTGGTTTAGAGGCTGAGCAAGTTCGGTAGGAGGGGATACAATTTTGGAGAGTTGAGACAAGGAGACAATCGTGATATGCTTGATTGGGACGGCAAATGATGTCGTTTGCGAATGGATGCCGGTCAGTATCCATAGTGCGGTTAATGCCATAAGAGAGTGAAAGGTTAATGACAGCGCAAATGCTTGTTTGGAGGTATTCATAGGTGTATCCATCCGTTAAAAATTGCGATGCCAACCCCTGCGAGGATCAGCGGTGCCGCGTGTTGGAGAATATTGCGATAGTTTGAGAGGTGGGAGAGGCTCTCTTTGAGAATTGCAGTGAGGACAATAGAGAAAAAAAGAAACCACAACAGTGTTGCACCTAACCCGAAAGCTAAGCCATAAGCTATTGCCCACCCGATAGAAGTGCTAGTGGCGCTGAGTGTCATCATGGTGATAACGGGTGCGCAAATAGACATGGAGAGGAACATTCCGGTCATAAATAGTGCCATGTTCCCCTGCGGGGTATTGAGTGAAGAACTGCAGCAAGATGCGGAAACTCTCAGCGAAAACCACAAACGTCCGGCGAGGATCAGTGTAACACTGCCGAGGAGATACCCAATCAACTCGGTATCGCTGATAAGTGTTTTAATCATGGTTGCCCCGAGATAGGCGATGAGGGAGAGAAAAATGTAGCCGCTGATGCGTCCCAAACTAATGGGAAGTAATACGCGGAGACTTTGTTGTCGAGTTGCGCTATTGGCTAAAAGAATTGGTGAAAGCAACGGCATACAAGTAAGCATACAAGCAGTCGCTCCATACGAGAGAGCGACTATAAAGAGTGAAAAGAGTGTCATTGCTTCCATTGATTTACCCTTTCCACCATTTATCAATTTTGGTTCGTTTTTTAAATGACTCTTTAGACGAAGAGAGAATCGTAAAGGGACCGTATTTGAAGTTCATTACTCCATCATGAGGACAGAATTCAACGCATCGACCGCAGAGGGTACAGTCTGTGTGCGTGATATTTTTATTTTCGGCTTGGTTTTGGATCTCGTAAATATCCATGGGGCATGCTTTGACACAACTTGAACATGTATCACAATGAGAATTTCCATTTTTAACGAGGCGTAAAAGTCCGATTTTTTTGAACAATGTCTGCATTGGCAGCATCGGGCAGATACGGCAAAACGGTTGACGGACAAACAAGGCAAGAGCGACCATCAAACCAAACAGCAAATCAGCGATGAGGGAAAGAGCAAAATAGCCCCAATTTGCTTGAGAGATATACACTTGTGACATGTCTCCGGTCATAGTTGTCGTCATGATACGGCTGGGACAGATAGAGCAAAATGGATTACCCCATTCGTGCCCAAGAAAGCCGATACCCGTCAAAAGAGGAAGAATAAGGACTAAAAAGAGGAAAATAAACCATTTGATTGGACGAATTTTGTTGATTGTTTCCCGAGAAAAACTCCCCATCTGAGTGATACCCAGTTTGGTTCCTATCATGCTGATCGTTTCTTGAAAAAAACCGAGAGGACAGAGCCATCCGCAAAATGCTTTGTTGAGGAGAAGGATGAGAATGGCAAATGTTCCCAATGTGATAAGGGTTCCAATTAATGCTTCCATCACTTTTGCATTTTGAGTAAAGATCCCCGATACGCGGTGATCCATCTGGTGCTGTAATGGGATCAAAGCACAAAAATCACCACCTTTCATATCATAGGCACATGAGAGTGCTGGTAAGTTTTGGGTGAGTTTATCGTTTGTATAAAAGGTTGCGAAAATTGTTGCACCGTAGACGAAAAAAACAAAAGCAGTGAGTTGAATCACGCGTCGTAGTGCTGTAACTGTGAGTAGTTTATCCACGGGAAACTCCTTGGTTTTTATGTCGGCGATAGAAGAATAATCCCACTAAGAAACCGATAAAGATAGCACCTGCTCCGTAGCTCTGAGATTGCCAGTAGTCGTTAGGGTTCAGAGAATAGGGCATAGACAAGGTGCTTTTAAAAAGAATTGCACCATCGCGGTGTTGTGCGCTAAGGAGAAATTCTGAAGGTTTGTTTTCGCTACGCCCTATCTGAACATTTTTAAAATCATCGGGAAGGGTGATAGTAAAAACTCCCTTATCATTCGTTGTGTATGATTGAGCAGGAGTGTTGAAGGTTTCTAGTGTAACCATTGTATTATTCAGCGGTTTGTTCATAAAGCTAAGGATAAAGGTGTAGGATTTTGAAGCGGTATAGCGGTCATGCTCACGGTGTAGCGGAGTTGGGACGATTTCTAACGCTACTTTGGGCAGGGACGTGAGTTTTGTTGGAGATACTTTACTTGGGCGACCTTGCAGGGATAGATAACGGATAGCACTGTATACACCATCCGTGTTGTTTCCTTCTGCTACCATGGCATAATATCCACCCATTTTAGGTTTTGGGAGCATTACGGTGTTGAGTTTAAACGTGAGTGGTTGTTTGGAAAGATCAGGGAGAATAAGATGGGTAGAAGTGTTTTCTTTCATGTTCATAAGCGCAAACATTGCACTTTCTCCCTTGCCGTGCCCGCCGTGTTTGGATGCCGTGACTGTTCCTTCATCGCATCCGTGTGGAGCCCAATACATTTCTCCATCACCGTACCCCCAAAGGGTAGCTGCGACAAGGAGTGTTAAAATAGTTTTGTTCATTGTATCTCCTTAAAATTTGATGGAAAGTCCAGCCGTATAGACTCGACCCGGATTGACGGTAAGGGAAAGGTCTTCTTCATTATAAATTCTGTTGTAATCGCGATCTCCACTGCTGCGAGCGGTGTTGAAGTAGAATTTATCAAAGACATTGTCGATACGAACGAATACATCAAACGTTGTATTTCCCCATTTTTCGGTGTGTTTAGCGAGGAGATTGACAACTTCATATCCCGGCATTTGGAGCTGATTGAGTTCATCAGCGTAGTAGCTTGATTTTGCAGTAAATTCTGCTGATAAAAGAGTTGAAGAAGTAATATTGTAGTTTCCTGTCAAATTTAGCGTGTGTTTGGAGGTTCTTGGAACCGTATTACCCGTTAAATCGTAGTGCACTTGCGTATAGGTTGGAAGATAAGGGCTGCCAAGTCCGAGGTAAAAATTATCGTATTGAGTAAAATACGCATCGAGATAAGTGTACGCCATATCAAATGAAAATGTTTTTTTAGAGTCGCTTTGAAGTGAAAGCTCTAACCCTTTACTGCGCATTCCCCCAATGTTTTCATATTTTTGAGGGTTAGTGGTTGTGGCGGCTGTATATTGCCCGACTGAGGACATGATATAGTCTTTACGATCGAGCCAAAAGAGCGTGGCTTCGTAGCTCAGAGTGTTATCCATGGCTAGTATTGTTCCACGAATTCCGAGATCATAATTGATGGCTTCTTCTGGTTTAAGATCAGGGTTGTTAAGCACTTTGGAGTCGAGGGTAATGGTACCGTTGAAAAGCTGATCGATAGAGGGGGCACGAAAACCTGTCGAGCGGCTAATAAAAAGGGTCGTCGAATCGTTTAGGGCATGCGTAAGACCTACACGGTGTGAGTAAACATCGAAATCTTTTTGAAGTGAGAGCGCGTGAAGAGTATCGTCGTAATCGAGACGAATGTTATCGTACCGACCATTTAGCGTGAGCGTAGTAGTTTCGTTGAGTGGAATTTTAACTTCTGCATAGGGCGCATAAACTTCTTCTATTGTTTTATTGTCACTTGTTATGGTTCCAGCGTAATATGTTGGAGGGGTAGGGCGGGTACGAAAATCAACAAGATAGGATGTTTTATTTTCATACACATTGTTGCGAATATCGGCTCCAAGGAGATACGCTAAGTTTTGTCCTTCACTGCGATATTCACTTTTAAGCCCTCGTTGTACTTGATGATAATCATTCAGTGTGGTATAGGCATCATCATCAGTCACAACGGCACCCGTAGAGCTGTATTTTTGAGGTGCACTGACAAATTGAGTATCATCACCGTACTGGTAGACGTTGATTAAGAGATTGGAATTATTGCCAAAATCTTTGCTATACGTTAAAAATAATTTGAGTAAATCAACATCGTATTTTCGAGAGTAATCACGCCCCTCTATACTTGTAGGATCCGTAAGCGCTTGGGACATTCCCTCAACCGTTCCATGAGAATCTTTTTCACGGTGAGACGCTTCTAGCCCAAAAGTTAAATCACTTGTGTCATCAAGGTAATACTGTAATTTTCCATTGGCGTAGCGTGACATGTACTGGGAATCTTTCCAGTAGCCGTCACTTTTGCGCTCGCTTACTTGAAGGCGAGCATTAAGTGAGTCATTGGCAAAGGAGGTTTCAGCTAAAAGTTTTTGATAGCCGAAACTACCAATCTCAGAAGCGAGCATAGATTTATTTGAAGCCCCTTTTTTCGTGGTGATGATGACCGCTCCTGCGAGGGCATCATCACCGAACAGATAGGATGCTCCTCCTTTAATCACTTTGATGGATGCGATATTATCGAGATCGATGTTGACTGCTCCAGTGCGTTCAAAAACTGGAAGACCGTCGATGACGATGGCAACGCCGGGTTTTTCACCCATATAGCGTTGATTTTCAACTCCTCTGATATGAATTTTGAGAGTATCTCCTGTTTTGATTTCAGTTGTAATGCCTGGAATTGCTTGGAGAACTTGCTGAAGATTTTCGATATGGGCTTCATCGACTTTTTTGCCATCAATGGTAGCGGTGGATGATGATTCTGTTTTGCTGGTATGAAAGCGATCATCGATGGTTGTCGAGTCGATACCTATAATTCCTAGATTTTCAGTCGCGATACACGAACTGGCTAAAAGTGTAGAGAGAAGGATACTATGAGAGATTCGACTGGTTTTTGTCATTATTCTTCCTTAAAATTTGAATTAAGAGTGTGATTATGAAGAAAGAGTGTTACATTAGTGTTAAGTAATTAAAATAAGTTAAGATTAATATTTTAAAAATTAAAGACTGTAGCGCATTTTTATTAGCACTATCCAATCGATTGAGCCGTTATAATGTTGGTAAAAAAGAGAGATACCATGATAACCATCTGGCACAATCCAAAATGTTCGAAATCGCGTGAAGCCCTTAAACTCCTCGAAGAGAAGGGTCTTTCCTATGAAGTAGTTAAATATCTGGAAACAACACCTTCGCGAGAAGAGATCACAGAGCTTTTACAAAAGCTTGGAATATCGGCGCGGGAACTTATGCGGACAAAAGAAGATCTGTATAAAGAGTTAGGGCTTGCGGAAGTAACAGAGGAGGCAAAACTTATCGACGCGCTGGCGGAGTACCCTAAATTAATCGAAAGACCAATTCTCATTGAAAACAATCGAGCGCTGATTGGGCGTCCAGTTGAAAAAGTGATTGACTTTTTAGTTAAGTCCTAAACTTTTGCAGCTTTTGATTGATATCCGAGGTGCTTTGGTCGAGCTGTATAGCAACGTTGGTGATTTGCTGGATGCTCTCTTCATTCGAAGAAGTAATGAGATTGAGAGAGTTGATATTGGATGCGATAAAGTCCATTCCGCTCATTAATTTTTGAAGCTGTTGGTTGGAGTGATGAACACTCGAAGCTGCCAAAGAGATAAGAGAAGAAGAGGTTGCAATGATTTTTTGGATGAGATTGGAATCATGAGAAACGCTCAGGATTGACGTGGTAGATTTATCCATTTTTTGACTGCTGTCGGTGATGGCATCCACGATGGTGTTGATCGTTCGATTGATCTGAGATAAGCTGTCTTGAGTGCGTTCAGCAAGTTTTCGTACTTCATCGGCAACGACGGCAAACCCGCGTCCATGCTCTCCTGCCCGGGCTGCTTCAATGGCTGCGTTGAGTGCGAGCAGATTGGTTTGATCGGCAATATCACCAATGATCTCGAGAATACCTTTGACATTCTGAGCCTGAGATGCCAGGGTATTTAACTCTTTTGAGAGAGTTTGCTGCGTGAGGGCAACGGACTGAATACTGCCATTAATATTGGACATTTGAGTGGTTACAGAAGTAAGATTTGTGTTGGCTTCATCGATTTTATGATTTGTGTCTTGCGCTGCAGTTGTTGAACTGAGAACAATTTCTTGTAAAGTGACAATGTGGGAATGTGTTTGAGAAACATGCGCGGTGCTTGTTTGAAGTTTTTCTTTGATGGTAGAGGAGACGGTGTTCATTTTCTCAGCGGATGTCATATTGTGGGCGGATGCATATTTAATATCGGATATTATTTTCTGAAGTTCTTCACAAGAGTTATTCATGTCCTTTGCAGCAGTTGCCAGTTCATCATTACCATTGGAATCGATTCGATGAAGTAAATTTCCTTCTCTGAGGTGGTGCGCAATCTGCGTAATATTTGCAATTTTGTTGAGCAAATCTCGAGTGATTGTTCTGAGAATAAAAAAAACGACAATCATTCCCAAAGGAAGTGTAATCGCGATTAACATCAGTGTCTGTTTGAATTTAGCTTGGGAGAGAGCGTAAAGATGATCGGCATTGGCAATTTGCAGTTCAATCAAGGTGTCGATTTTTTCATTTGCCGGAGCGAGGCTATAGGGAAAATCACTTTGGATGAGGTCGAGGACACCCATGAGGTCTTTAGCGGCAATTTTTTCTTCTAAAAGAGTAATGGAGCGGCTCGCACGCTCCATCGATTCTTTTATTTCGGGAAGGTTCTTTGATTCTTGTTCGGTCAATTTCGCACTTGAATACAATGCCCATGTTGTGTTGAAATGCTCATGTGAGATTTTGATTGTTTTTGATGCTTTGTCAAAATCTCCAACTCCTTCTGAGATATCGATGGCTGTTTTGCTGATCTCTTTGTCGATAATGTTTTTGCAAGTTCTAAGTTGCTGCAAGGGAACGAGACTTTGGGTGTGTATGGTTTGAATGGATGTATTGGAAAGAAACATCCCAATAACACCGATGGATATGGCAACTAGAGCAAAGAGCTGGGTGAGTATAACAATGAGACTGATCTTTTGTTTGATGGATAGACGGGAAAAAAATGATGACGATTGAGCTGTTGACATTAAGGGCACCTTGCAAAATAATGCAAAAGTCTACGATGTAATAATTACAATACGACTACAGCATTAATCCCTCGTATAATTTTGAAAAGTTTTGCTTATTTTTTTTATAATTCAGTAAATATTGACTTGTCATTATGCAACAGAAAAATTATCTTTTATGACAATTGGGGGTATAATAAAACATATTTAGGAGTTTATTGTATGTTTTTCCCCACCCTTGAAATGATTGCATCTACGGATGTTATTTGTGCAGATATTAATGATACGGTCAATGATGCTCTAAAAAAGATGTATGAGCATGAGCATCGCAGTATTGTCGTTGTGAATGGCTCGCTGTATCATATTATTACGTCCAAAGATTTGATTCGCTTAAAAGTAGAAAAAATTGATTTTTCAACACGGCTTTCACAAATTCCATTGTATACTCTTCCCCGTTTGAGCAAAGAGAGTAATGTTATTAATGCTCTTAATATGACCGACAAAATGGGTGAGTATATTTGCGTTTGTAATGAGGATGGCACTTTGTTTGGGTTGGTTACCAACAGTGACATTGTCGCAAGTGTCGATCCTCAGGTTGTTTTGGAAAGTCTTCAAATAGGGACTATTTTCGACAAGAAATTTGGATTTAAAAGCTTTGACTGTTCAGAAAGCATGAATAATATACTGGAATATATGAAAGATACTCTTTCTGATTGTGTCATTATTCGAGATGAAAATTTACCTGTCGGGATTGTTACCTCCAAAGATATTTTGAAATTTATCGATGATGACCATTGCAACAGTATTACTGCAGGAGAGGTTATGTCCTCACCTCTAGAAACCATGCTTTCCACAGCCACGATCAGTGATGCACTTAATTTTTTCAAAAGTCATCATTACAAGAGGATTGTTGTTGTGGATGAGAAAGGGACTATTATCGGTATTGTGACACAGCAAGATCTTATCTCTCGAACGTATTTGAAGTGGTCACAGTTGGTTAATACTCATTTCGATAAATTTGAGGAGCTGAACCAAATCCTTCAACAAAAAAATAAACATTTAGCCACTTTAGCAACGAAAGATTCTTTGACTTCAATCAATAATCGGCATATGTTTGCAGAACTTTTCGACCAAGAATTGGCAACATCAAAGCGATATAATATTGACTTATCGCTTTTAATGCTGGATTTGGATGATTTTAAAAAGGTCAATGACACCTATGGTCACAATATCGGCGATTATGTTCTTAAAACATTTTCTTCTATTGTGGCGGAGTTAATGCGAGAGGCAGATGTTTTCGCTCGATGGGGAGGGGAAGAGTTTGTTTTGCTATTGCACCATACGAATTGTGATCAAGCATACTTGGCGGCTGAAAAAATTCGTCTCGCAATTGAAGCCCATACTTTTAATCAAGTAGGACATATCACATGCAGTATAGGAATAACTCGCGTCAATACAGATGATATTCTGAATGTGGCGATTGAGCGAGCAGACCAAGCACTTTACGCCGCAAAACATCAAGGGCGCAACCAAACGATTACGTGCACGAGCTGTTAAAATTCATATTCCCTTTTTAACACACGACGGAGCCAAAAGTTCCGGACGATATTCGAAATGCATCGTATCGTAGTGATACCAGCGCCCACCCCAAATAAAACCATGTTTTTCGAAAATGCGAACGATGGACATAGGCATGGTGTTTTTGTAACCGATTTTTGCTGTTTCACTTGGAGCTTCAGCTTTCCAGTATTGGGTTGTATCTGGGGCTAAGTCGATGGCGATACCAAAGCTGTGCATGGAGAGTCTGTCGGTGTCTTTGATGACGCGATAGCAATAGGTCGTCGCGCCCTCCGCCCAAATCCGATCTTTTTTAGGAAGTTTTGCAATCTCTTGACCGATTGCATAAAGTTTTTTATCTACTTCGCCCACTTTGTTGACAGGGAGTTTTACGGAACCTTTGAGTGTTGGCCATTGGATCGTGACAAGATTTTTTTCGATTGCTTTTTTATCTTTGCCGTAAAGGGCTTGGAAAAAAGGTTGGTAGCGCAAACGTCCCGGATCGAAGAGATAGGGAGGCGGAGTTTCAATCCCGCCGGCATCGTAGGCTTGTGAAAGCTGCATTTCTAAATCGGCATTATTGATTTTTTCATCCCATGACGTTTTTGCGCTGTCGGTATGATACGGCAATTGAGTACCATCTTTGAGGATCAGGGAGGTTTCGTTGGCGGCAGTGATGAGGTTGCCATAGCCTTGTGTGTAACATTGCGGGGAAGCGTACAGTGATGCCGTAAGAACCCATAATCCTAACCATTGATAGTTCATTACAACACGCTCCTGTATCTAGTTGGGCAATTATACCATTCCACAATGGCTTCACAGTTAAGGGTAATAATACGACTATCTAAAAAGTAGGAGTTTCCAATGAAACCATTACAACTTTTCGTCACTATTTTAAGTGCATCTGCCATTCTCTCTACGTCACTTTACGCTGATCGTGGCTATGAACGCGGAAGAGGCGACTTTGGATCGCATCACAGTCGAATGTCCTATAACGGGAATCATAACAACTGGGTTATCCCTTTGGTTGTTGGAAGTGTACTTGGATATGCTCTCTCTTCACCTCAAAGAGAATCCGTAACCTATGTACAAAATGTTCAAGCACCTGTTGTGTACGCACCTGAACCGATGTATCAAGAGCAATGGGTCTATTTTGGGAACTGTGATTGTCAACGTAAAGTGCTGGTCCGCATTCGTTAAGGGATTATTCCACCCGATTGCGCCCGTTTTGCTTGGCAAGATAGAGCTTGCTGTCGACTTCAGCAACATAACTTTGAATCGTCTCTTTTAAAATGTATGAGGTGTCACCGGTTATGACGGGAGAGACTCCGATACTGACAGTGTAGTTCAATGCAACGGTATCAAAGTGGACAACTTGAGACGCAGCTTCATTGCAAATTTTTTGAGCAATGGTTCGCGCTTGATCTTTGGACGTGGCAGGGAGAAGAACGATGAACTCTTCCCCTCCATAACGGAAAATAAAATCTGATTTTCGTAATATTTTTTTTAGTACGGCTGCAAAGTCTTGGATAACGGCATCTCCTGAGAGATGACCATGGGTATCATTGATCACTTTGAAGTGATCCAAATCGCACATGATAAGAGAGCATTGACTCTCTGTGGCTTTAGCTATTTCGATTTGTCCCATCATCACTTTATCGAAGAGTCGGCGTGTTAATAGTCCCGTCAGGGGATCTTTAGAATACTCTTCGATCATCATCATATCGTTTAAAATAGCAATTTCATTTCCGATTTCCAATGAGATGTAGTCAAGGCGTTGGAGCAGATGGATCAAATGTTTAGGCTTTTGAATGAGATGCTGGCACTGTCCTACTACGTCGCTTGCTGCATCATGCAAACTTTGGTGCAATCGTGTTACTTCTTTAAAGTGGCTTGTGGTGACGATATAGGGAATAGAAGTATTATGAAGCCATTTTCCGAATTTACAGAGACAATGATCGAGTTCTGGATACGAAGTTTTACAGTGATTTTCAATGTAAGAAATAAGAGAGATGAGCCACTCTATGTGCTGTTGATAGTGAATCATTAGATTTTTTTCAACGAGGTTGGCAATATGGGAGAGGCGGAGGTGGTTTTTGGCAGCAAGACGCCTGAGAAATTTATGAAAATAAGCAATGGTAATCTCATGTTCAAGGTTGTCAAAATAGATATTGAGTTTTTTTAGATTTTCAAGATCTCCTTCTTTTGCCAGAATTCCCATTAAATTTCGAGCAATAGTGAGAAGCTCTCCATACACGAACATATAGGGAATTTCGTGCGTAACACAAAAGTGTACGAACTCTTCAGTTTTGTCCGTTGCATCCTCCGCATTGGTGGATGCAAGTAGTGCAATAAAAAGCTCTTTATGGTGGTTGATAGCGCGGGCATAGTCGAAATTACTATTGCCAAGATATCCCTCATATTCGAGATCACTGTAAAAATCGTGGATGCTGGATTCAATTATAGGAAGATAAGATTCTGTTTTAAACATTATAAAATTCTTATTTTGAGATGTTTTATTGTATCACGTAAATGAATAAAATATAGTTTTTAAGGCATTTAGAATTAGTATGTGAGAAATGAAATTACGTTGAGGTTATGATGAAAAAAAGTATATTGATATTTTTAGTGGCGTATATGGGAAGCAGTGTCGTACAGGCAAATACTACGGAAATGGTGTTTTATCCTAAAGCTGATTTATCTTCTGGCATTGCTCATTTTCATCACCAAGGTGAAAAAGCAGAACAGTATGGATTTATGTTTGATCAGGGATTTCATCAAGAGCAGCTTCTTTATGCCCAGCCGCAAAACTATACGATTGAAACGCAAAAAGACGGCAAAGTGCAACTGCGGTTTAGTGCAACAGACCGTTATTCCTATATGCAACAGATGCAGCGGGATGATTTTATCGCAGAGAGTGCAGGAAAGACAAGCGTGTTACTTGTCTGCGGTGGCGATTGCTCGAGTTCGAAAACGTGCGTTACTGAACAAAATATTTTGACATTGATGGTGCCGCAAGGATATAGTATTTTAAACTATAAAGGGCTTGATGACAATCTCAAAGAGTTAAAAACCAAAGAGTGGAAAATCCGGGATGGTGCGTATACTCTTTTTGCTCCCAATGTAAAAGGAGCATGTATTTCTATGAAATTGGAAAAGAACGAACTAGTCCATGAAAAAAGTGAAGCTAAGAGTGAAAAGGTGATAGTAAAAACTCCTAACCTTCATGTATATCAAAATAAAGATCTTTTTGTAAAAGGGGATGTCGTTTTGAGTATATTGGGGAAAAGAGAATTGAAAAAATTGGTGGATTCGATACAGGGTGGAGATAACCTCTCGATGCGTGTATTTCAAGATACGGTTGCTCCTGTACGATTGGTTGGGAGCTATCCGAATGCACATCTTTTTTCAGTATCACGCGCTGAAGAGATAAAAAAACAGTTAATGCTTTTAGGGATAGAGACGAGCAGGATAGAAAGAAAAGTGATCGAGGATAAGCTTCAAAAAACACGGGTTGAAATGGAAATTATTCCCGCCCAATAATATCGAAAATATTAATTCCATCGGGGAGCTTTGTCTCTCCGTCTCGGAAACTTCGAGTGTTAGAGATGAGCCGTTTAAAATGTTTTCTCAAATGATAAGCATCTGGGACATTGGGCCTGAACCAGTCACCTTTACTGCTAAAGAGCCAATCAATTCCCGCTTTGATCTCAAGCAGAGAATACCCTCCCGTCTCGCTCAAAAGTTTAATCTGCCCCGCCCAGCTCATCACATCAAACGGCTCTTCAAACTGCGGATCGATAGAAGAAAGACGACGAATAAAATACTGCGCCATCTCGAACTCTTGGGTACTGGGTTTTGCTTCTTCGACTTGCGTTGGATTAGCGATTGCAGGTGCATTGGAGCTTACTTCACGTCGTATCCATCGTTCAAACTCGGCAAACCAGTCAAACGATCGGCGATTCTGTGAGCGTTGATAGAGGTTGAAATCATCAAACAGCTCCCGTCGCAGTCCTTCTCGATCACATACTTCAAGAGCATAGGCGTGAAGTTCTTGGAAAAAATCGTTGGAAAGGTTGAGGTAATAGTTGCTGTCCGTGTACTGTGAGGAGACTAAAGTCGTGGCACTTGGAAGGGTGCTTATGGGTTCAAGGACGTAGAGAATCATTACCCCGTTAGCCGTTTTTTCACGGGTGGTTTTGACTATTTTTTTTACCACTAATGCGTCCAATGCTTCGACTACCTCTCTAGGGCTATGGCGTAAAAGCTCTGCTAAAAATGAGGCACTTAACGCTTTTGGCTTGTCTCCCCAAATGAGACTATGACGGATAATCAGCGGAAGAAGAGCACGTTCTAAGAGGTTCAAGTCATTACGGTCGATGAGAGAAGATGGGATTCCTATCATGAGCGTTTGAGAGCTTTTTTGGTGGTTTTTGCGATGAGAGGTTGTCTCGCCAATCGTTCTTGTTCGATTAACAAATTGAGGTATTCGTGCTCAACCCGCGCTTCAAATAATCCTCGGTCGTTCGCGACATAATCGTAAATCCATCGTTTTGTGAGAATTCGAATAACGTCAATGTCCAGTGAATCCAAAAGAGGTTCGGCGGAGTCAGCATGTTTGATGGAGGTAAAACGAACATTTTCAAATCGTTGGGAAGCACTGCTCTCACTGTTCTTTTCATCGGTGATATTTCGACGTAGATCATACATGAGGGCATACAGTTTTTGCGTTCGTTCATGCGCTTGCATTTCCAGAGGAGAGAGCTGCTCTTCGTAGAGTTCGTGAGCGATAAGAGAAATTTTTTCAATTCCTGTTTTATAGGCAAAATCACGGCTTGAAAGTCGACGCAAGAATTCGCTGTAGCGAGCCGTGCTAATAGGACGGATAAGTTCGTCGATGTGGGAACGTAAAAATACATCCTCATCTATTTTGAAATAGTTCATCAAAGATGTGACAAACTGGGTGCGAATCTGATCATCGGTTGGGGTGAATGGTTGCATGTAATAAGTGTATCATTTTCTGATGAAAGAGGAGATTAAAAGGACTAAAAAATAAACATTATTTTTTCAGAATTTATTAGGATTAATAATGTAAACTATATGTTATAAACTTAACACATATCAAAAAAAGGTGATGTTTTAATGACTCAAGAGCCGTATGAGGAAGTGACCAAAGAGTCTATAAAACAAGATTTGCGCAGTAAAGATTTACGGTGCAGGTATCATGAAGCCATCGTTAATACGACCACCGATTTAATTGCTATTACGGATGGAAAACGAATCATTGATGCAAATAAAGCATTAATTGAGTTTTGTGAGTCTATCCATTTTGATATTCTCGATAAAGCATTTTCTTTTGCCTCTTTGTTTGAGCCGATTCAAAAATTTGGATACATTTATGACGGGTATCAAGATCATTCTTGGAGCGAGAATGTTTTGAAGGGAAAAAAAAGCGATTATCGTGTGGGAATTATGAAAGAGGGGACGCTTCGAACATTTAATCTTACCTTGCGATCACTAGAGTTTTTTCATAATATTTACGTGATGACACTCAGTGATGTCACCGAGATGATGGGGTATAAATCGGCATTGGAAGAGGGGATAAAAAGCAGCGTCAAAGATCGTGATAAAACACAGTTTTTACTCCGTCAGTACGATAAAGCGATAGAAGCCGCAACTCTAGTTTTCAAATGTGACCCTGATGGCATTATTACTTTTGCAAATCGAGCGTTGAGTGAAACGTTCTTGTATGCCTATGGAGAATTGATAGGTAAACATTTTTCGATTTTACGAGGAAAAAGCATTACAGATGCGATCCATATGGCAATCTGGGAAAGAGTCAAGGCGGGGAAAATCTATCGAGGATTTTTAGAACTCTCAGATAAGCTGGGCGGATCACGCTATTTGGATACTTCGCTTATTCCCATCATCAACCAAGCGGGGGAAATTATTGAGTTTTTCTCCCTTTCTCACGAAATCACCGAAGTCATGGAGGCAAAAGAGGCCGCTATCAAAACTCTGGAAACTAAAAATAAGTTTTTTGATCAAGTGTCGCATGAACTACGTACCCCTCTAAACGCGATTATCAACTTTACCGACAGCGCGCTGGAGAGTTTTGATGACATTTTCATCGACGATGAGAGTCGAGATCTGGTTCGGATGTACATTGAGCGTTCCCATAAAAATTCTCAGCATCTTTTGAAATTGATTAATTCATTATTGGATATGGCAAAGCTTCGATCAGGGAAAGAGCGATATGAGATCGTCACGACGGATGTCGTTTCTCTGGTACGTGATGTCTATGAAGCAATGAGTGGATTAAATACTAAACGCGGTTTGGACTATCTTTTAGACGTTCCAAAGATGGTGATACTCGTTGAGTGCGATGTATTGCGCTTGCAGCAAATATTGACAAATCTTCTTTCAAACGCACTTAAATTTACCAATCAAGGAAAGGTATGCCTTCGTGTCGTTCTTATGCCCAGCGCATGTTGGATTGAGATTGAAGACACAGGTGCGGGAATACCGGAAGATAAACTCGCTGCGATTTTCGAGCCGTTTGAACAAGTGAGCGCTCACGATTTGGGAACAGGGCTTGGTCTTGGTATTGTGAATGAATATGCCAAGGGCATGGGCATGGAATTGGAAGTAGTCTCTACGTTGGGCCAGGGAAGTTGTTTTACCCTCAAAGTGCCAATAGAAAATAAGATAAACGAGGATATTTAAATGGATAAGATAAAGCTGCTTATTGTAGACGATGTGGAAGACAATCGCTTGGTCTTACGAGCAATTTGCCGTAAATTGGAAGAGTTTGAGATATATGAGGCAGTTGATGGACGGGATGCGGTAGATCAATGCGAAACGCTGCGCCCGCACATTATCCTTATGGATGTAATGATGCCTCGATTGGATGGATTTCAAGCCACCAAGCTTATTAAGGAGCGTTATCCTGATACGATTGTCATGGCAGTAACGGCAGTTATCGATCCAAAAATGGAAGAGAATATGGCGTCCATCGGTGTCGCGGCGTATATTCGAAAACCCATCGATAAAGAGTTGATTCGTCTGAAACTTCAAAGTTACGCAGGGGCGCTTTCCATCCCCTCTCGTGAGAAAAAAATACGTTCAAACAGTACTGCCGTTAATCCTTTTAGCAATGAAATCCGTAACTTTAAAACCATTTTTGCCATTCACAGTATTGAAGCAATTATGGATTTTGGAATGTGGCTTTTAGTGCGGTTTGAATGTGCGAATGCAAGCGTTTGTCCTAATATTGATAGGGTTGTCGAATTGCTCTATGCACTGTTAAATCAAGAAATAAAGAGCGGTGAAAGCGCTAATATTACCATCGAAGAGAGTTTTGATGAGGTGTTTATCCACGCTGTTCTTCCCAAGAAAATAGAGAGAGATGCAACAATTGAACATCTGATACGAGGATTGGGCGATCACTGTCGAATTGCGGACACGTCAGTAGATTTTAGGATTCCACTGAGCGAGGCAAAGGGAGCGGGCAAAGAAGTTTTCGTAGAAAATACCGTGCACGAGGCGCATAAAGAGGAATCTGAGACTCGCAGTCTTGGGGCCATAGAGCATCAAGTGTTGCGAGAGAGTTTTGTCCATAAGATCACCGCCTCCGATTATGTTGCGAGTATTGACAGTGACGCTTTTGGGGAAGTTAGTGATTTACGCGATGCGGCTTTTGAATGGGCTTCGTGGCTCCATACGCTAAAAGAGGAAGGAAGTACAGAAAATTTCAATCATTTTGCGAATGATGTTTTGGGCGCTTATTCAAATGCTCTAGGCGCTTTGTATGAGTTTTCGGGTCTTTCCTACGCGATTGTTTCTCTTGCCACGTTATTAAAAGCCAATGGGGAGCTTTTGGCACATGATGATGAAAAAAGAGCGAATGTGTTGATGTTTCTCGAAGGGTTTAAAAATGATATGTCTTCGTGGATTGTTCATGTATTTGATCTCCAAGACACACAGGATATTCACTATTTGGATGGTTCATTTTTTAGTTCGTGCATGAGTATAGAATCAATCATTACGGGAACCGAAGTAGATTTGGGGGATGAAGGGGAGATAGAGTTTTTTTAACTGATGTTACGCACTAAATGAGCAAAGCCCATTTAGTGGCAGGGACAAATGTCCCTTGCATCCCCCTAAAGCTACGAAAACTCTGTTTTCGAGATTTACAAACGAGCCAAAAGATATGTTTGCGTGTTTTAATTCTTAACTTCATTAATTTCGCTAAAATACACTGGGCATTAGAGAAATGTGCCTAGAAACGTCTAAAAGGCTCCATTTGTTAATCATTAATTCTACTGTAATTCCCAACGGAGACACGGATCTCGGGGATAATCTTCTCTATTACGACTACAATATCGGGCATTTGCTCTCTCTTCAAGCCAAAGGGCAGACGATGGAAGATGAATCCTATGTCAGTGCTTTTCGCTCTTTTGAGGGTGAAGTGTATGAGAATTACATCTATGAGAAGCTTCTTCGTTATGCAGCAAATGAGCCTGAGATTAAAAGTTTTATCATCAAAGGGCCGCACAAAAATCGAACCCATGCACAAAGCGATGCGCTCTCTGTAAGCTGGAAAGGGCAAATTATTTACCGTGCTCGCCATAAGGAAATCGGAGAATTTGACGGACTTCTTTTTACCGACAAAGAACTGTATTTTATGGAAATGACTCTGGTGAAATCGGCAACAAGTCTCAAAAAGCGACTTCGTAAAAAACGGGCTCTTTTGGAAGTTTTATTTCCTCGCTATAACGTCAGAGCGGTTTTAGTTCTGAACGAAGGGGCGACGGGAACAACCGATCTGCCACCTTATGCCAGTGTATGGTTTACCGAAGCATACAGCGCACAACATTTGTTGGAAAGCCTCAGTACAAATGCTCCAAAAGCTCCGATGGTACGTATTGAGAGTGACAAAATTGCCCATGCGGAAGAGATTAAAATCGCATCCTTTAAATACTATGCAACGTTATCGTGGATGCTGCGCTCTCTTCGTGGGGGCAAACCGATTGATTGGGATTTTTTCCGTAAAAGTGCCACGCAGCGTTATCACGATATTTACACCAAAGTCTATATCGGATATGTCAGCATAGAGGACTTTAGCACTATTGTACCAAGCGTGCAGTTTGAGAATTCTCAGGCTAAGCGGGCGGTTGTTGCCATTGAAAAAGATCATACGGGCGGTTATTTTCTCACCTATTTTGTCCGACATTCGGGTAAAAAACTCGATAATATCACAGTGACTTCGGGTATTGCCAAAGTAGCGAAAAAAGATCCGTTAGGCATTACTCTAACCGAGATGAACCATTTGGACAAAATGATGGATGAGAGTTTCGCACTAACTTTGGATCAGCATAGCGAGATTGAAAAAACACTCAAGACGATCACGCATAAATAAAACGATTTACTGAAGCGGCTCTGGCTTGCCGGTATAATATCCTTGGGAATAATCGATCCCAATCTCTTTGATCGTAGTGTATATCGTCTCATCTCTGACAAACTCGGCGATCGTTTTCGCTCCAATTTTTTGTGCAAAATCGACAATCGTTTCAACGATGATACGGTGTCGTGGATTATCTGTGATTTCCCGAATCAGTGAACCATCGATTTTGATGTAATCCACATCGAGCTTGAGGATATGTTCAAAGTTGGAATACCCTGTCCCGAAATCATCGATGGCAATTTTGGCTCCAAGTGATTTGACTTTGCTGATAAATTGAGCCACTTCATGATAGTTTTCGATTCCCTCAGATTCTAAAATTTCAAAAACGATTCGGGATGCCGTCCCTGTTTGTGTAATGGTGCTAATGATTTCTTGCACGGTAGAGGGATCATGAATATCATAAATCGATATATTGACAGAAAACACTTCACTGCGGTTGCTGAAGAGATGGCATGCTTGATGGATGACCTCTTTGGTAATGCGTGGGTAAAGTTTTGTTTTTTTGGCAATCGGTAAAAATTGCAGCGGCATAATAAGCGTCCCCTCTTCATCGATCATTCGCACTAGCGTCTCATACTTTTCAATCTTCTCTGTCGAAATTGTGACAATCGGCTGATAATGGCAGAGGATACGTCCTGTGGCTAATGCTTTGCGAATGGTGCTTGCCATGGCGATATTGTTATGGTATTGTTTTTCTACATTTTCAGATTCTTCGTAAAAAGCGATCGGAATTTTTTGCTCTTTAGCCCGATGCAATGCGATGTCGGCACGTGTAAGAAGTTTATGCGCACCCAGTGCCGCTCCGGTACTCATATGAACATCGAGTGTTTCATTTTCGACAAGAAAGCGTTCTTCATCCAGGGCAGACATGAGTGTGGCAATACGATCATATAGTTTATTTTGAGTTATCGTTTCATAAAATAAAATGGCAAACTCATCCCCTCCGATTCTGTAGGGGAAAAAGCCCATTGTTTTAAACCATTCACCCACGGTACAAAGTAGCGTATCGCCAGCCGAAATTCCGAAAAAATCGTTGATCTCTTTAAAATTGTCAATGTTAAAAATTGCACATCCGTTGGGCTGATGCTGTTCTAAATCCAGTAGAAGCTTTTGGCGGTTGGGCAATCCGGTGAGAGAGTCGAAAGTTGCGAGGTGTTGGATACGTTCATTGGAGCGTTTTTGTTCGGTGATGTCTCGTGCAAATACAGCAACAGATTCTACTTGATTGTTTCTATCGAAGACGGGATAGTAATTGATGGAAAAGAGCATCGACGCTCGGCTGTCTTCAACGTTTATTCCTATGCCGGTAGTAAATATTTGTTCTATTATGATACGTCGTTGTTGTGCTATTTCTGAAGGGAAAAAATCATAGATGCATTTTCCAAGTATTTCTGAGGGTACTGTCCCCAGTCTCTGGGCAGCTGTACTGTTGATCGTCAGGACGTTTCCTTGTTTATCGATCAAGCAGATAGTTTCTTGTGCGGCATCAAGAATAGTTTGAAGCTCAATATTGCGCTGCCTGAGGTTCTTTTCTCCCTCTTCGAGTTCTTGCCCGAGCGTGCCATTTTTTTCCAATAAACGGCTATTGAGTTGCCGTAAACGCCATGTAAGAAATGGGAGTGTAAGCGCTAGGACAACGGCAAGACGTAGCAAGAGGTTAAGGGCTTTATCGTTGAGGGTTTGGTTGATCGTATCGATTTGAATATCTGCTCCGATAACATAGAGTGTTCCTCTTTGGCTTTTCATGGGGACAAAAACACTTCGGAAGGTTCCCCATTTATCCGTATATTCGGCAAACTGTTTTTTCTGGGTATGAAAAACATTTTTCAGCTCATCGCTCGCATCATCATAGGTGTCAAAATAACGGGTGAGATTGATGCCGCTTTTACGTTCCTCCTCCGTACCGCTTGAAGCGGTAAAATAAATCTTACCATTTTTTTGGATTATGGTGTAGATATACACGACTTTTTGCCCTTTGGCAAAACGGCTTAAGCGGTCAATATTGGAGTCATCTTCTTCTTGTGTAATGGATGAGGGATCAACCGCACGGCTATAAAAATCAGGGGGCAAAACGAGAGAAGCTCCCTCTGCTGAAGCAAGAAGCTTCTCGTCGATTTGACGATAGAGCTCGATTTTATTTTGTCGGTATTCATAGTAACTAAAGAGAGTGACCGCGAGCGTAAAAAGAATAAAAGCAGCGATAAGAAATAGTGTATTTGATTTGAATTTCATCTGTACCTGATTGTTTGAGTTTAAATAGTGCAAAGAGATTTTATTCTATCTAACCTTTATGTCGCCGTTAATTCTCCTTTCATCAAAAATTCATACACCCTTTGTATTCTTCGCGAAAAAGTAAACCATTTACCTTTGATAGGTTACACTTTTGTTGAATTAACTAAAGGATTGTTATGAAAAAAGTTGTTATGTTTGCTCTTGTTGCGATAAGTCTTTTTGGCGCTCCTTATAAAATGGGGCAATCGGTTATGCCGTTGGATTTACAAGATCAGTTTGGGAAAAAAAGCACCCTTAAAGTGATGCCAAAAACGTTGATTATGGCATTTGAAAAAGGTACAGGAGCGACCGTCAATGAGTATTTGTCCACACAGGATAAAGGGTATTTAAAAAAGAACAATTCAGCATTTGTTGCGGATATTAGCCAAATGCCCAATTTTATCACCGAAGCATTTGCTCTTCCAAAAATGCGCAAATATGCCCATACTGTTTTACTGATCCGTGATGAAGAGCAGGGGCTAAAGTTTCCTGCCCAAGAAGAAAAAATCACGATCATGAAATTTCGGGGTAATTTCTTGACACAAATCCAGTTTGTCTCCACCACAACAGAACTAAAACAAGCGATCGAACAGTGATAACCCCGATTAAGGCGCTTCGAAAGAATCGCTTTAAGACCGCACTCATCTTTATGAGCATGAGTGTCTCTATCGCGGCCATTTTTCTTATCAGCGCTATCTCCGGCGGGGTGGTGAGCATGTATTCGGCAATGCTCAAAACCGATGGGGACATTATCGTCACGCAAAAAGGGATCGCCGATACTTTTTTCAGTGACATTAATCGTTCGATGGTAGATGAGATTGTTCAGATAGAGGGTGTGCGTGAGGCTGGTGCCTTGATTTTAGGAGCTGCGCCGGTTGAGCCTCTTCCTATCGTAGGGATTTATGGTGTCAGCGAGAACCGTTTTAAGAGCTATACGTTGACCCAAGGCTCTACGCCAAAAAATGGTGAAGTGATCCTGGGCTCTAAAATCTATGAGACTCTCAAGCATCCCAAAACAATCATCCTCTCCAAGCAAAAATTTGTCGTAAGCGGAGTATTTAAAAGCCGTATCGGGTTTGAAGATGGCGGGGTGGTTATGAATTTACACGATGGCGGAGTATTGTTTCATAAAAGTGCATCGATCTTTTTGGTCAGTCTGGATGATTTGGCAAAAAGTGATAGTGTCGTAATAAAAATAAATGCTTTAAACCCCGACATAGAAGCCAAAACTACGGACAGTTTTATCGATTCTTATAATCAGTTCAAAATCATAAAAACCAGTTCCGATGTGATTGGAGCAATGGCATTTTTGATGGGAATTTTGGGGATTGTGAGCATGATGAGCATGGTGGTCAATGATCGTAAAACAGAGTTTGGAATTATGCGTTCCATCGGACTCTCCTCGTGGGTGATTATTAAAAAGCTTTTGGCGGAAACATTGATTATCGCATTGGTTGCATTTTCTTTCGCTTTGGCCTTGTCACTTGGTGTTTTAGAGCTGATAGAGCATGCGGATAAGTTTCAAGGATACATTAACGGTGAGATCACAGTCTCATTGGCACTCAATGTTTTCGTGGTTTCAGTCGTGATGGCAATGTTGGGGACGTTACTTCCTGCGATCTATGCCGCTCGTATTGATCCGATGACACTGATACAGCGAGGCGGGGCATGAGAATCCAAGCCAAAAACATAGAACATTATTATGGTATTGAACATGTCTTACGCGGTGTCGATATTTCGATTGAAGCAGGGAGTTTTACGGCAATTATTGGAGAGAGCGGAAGCGGAAAAACAACCTTGTTGTCGATTCTATCAACCCTTCTTAATCCGACAAGCGGAGAAGTGACCTTTGATGAAAAAGCTATCAGCGAGCTAGGGAATATTGATGTTTTTAGACGGCATAATATCGGATTTGTATTTCAGTTTCATTATCTCATCTCCTATTTGACGTTGCGTGAAAACATTGCCCTCTCTGCTTTGGATGAGGCTACAGTTGAGCCACTGATGGAGAGTTTGGGTATTGGGCGCTTAGCGGCTCGTTACAGCGATGAAGTTTCAGGAGGTGAGCGTCAGCGCGCAGCCATTGCACGAGCTTTGGTAAACCGTCCTGCTGTAGTGTTTGCGGATGAACCAACGGGTAATCTGGACACGAAAAATGCGTTGGGTGTGTATGAATTGTTCAAGCGTTTTTCGCAGGAAGGGACAGGATTTGTGGTCGCTTCCCATGATAAAAAAATAGCAGACTACGCTGATACAATCATTGAAATGGAGGATGGAAAAATTGTCAAAATTCTTAAACGATAATCTCCCTCTTCTTTTATTTTGGCTCTTTTTAGGACTTTTTGCAGGTCTTCTGTACGCAGTGGAGATGTTAGGATTGGATGCTTCCATGACCCTGCTTTCCCCTGAACGTGCCAGGTCTCTTCATATTTCACAAATGTTGTACGGTTTTTTTCCGCTCATTCTCTCATTGTTGCCTTTTGCGCTGTTTGAAAAAGAGGGTGTTTTGAGTCAAAACGGTTTGAAACATTTAGCGAGATACTTCGTCGTTTGGAACGTATTTTTACTCTTTATGAGTATGGCGCTTCTTTTTGGAAACATTCGGGGATTACCATTTTACGATTTTCCCTATCAGTTGAATTTTCTCCTCGCCTTTAGCGGGCTGTTTTATCTTTTGGCACTTTTGGACGCACTGAAGTGTTATGAAAAACGTCCGCTGTGGGTGAATGTATCGCTTTTAGCAGTCATCGCCGCCCCCATCGCATTGGTAGTTTTGATGAATCCCCAATACGGTCAGGTAGAAAAAACTCTCGTAGGCCCTCACGGGGACAACACTCTGGGGATGAGTTTTGCCCTTATTCCGATTTATTATCTACTCATTAAACTCTCTGCCCCGAAAGCTTTTACCCCACGTTTTCATTGGTTATGGATTGCTCCGCTGGTAGGATATGTCACTTCTCTGTTAATTCGTAATTTTTTCCATACGTTGAGCTACAATGAAGAGTGGTTTTTTCAGTATTTGACGTTATTGTATCTGCCGCTATTGTGGATTTGGCTTCGTGATGCGGGAATACGATTTAAAACAAATCCTTATCTAATTCTTTCCATTGCGGCATTTATCTTTGTCGATATTGAGGGAAATATTCTTTTTATCCCTGAACTTCGAGCTCTGATTCATCGTAATGATTTGGTCGTAGGACATGCGCATATCGCCATGGGGTTAGGAGTGGCGTTTATGGCACTCTCTATCGCTTATCACCTTTTGCCGTCACTGTTTAAACGGTTGTACGCGACACTCTGGACACTTTTAATTGGATTAATGGCACTGTCTCTTTCTCTCGCAGGTCTTATTGAGGCGGGATTGATTGGCGGAAGCATTGAACCATTTTTGACTCTGCGTGCTATTTTCGGGGTGTTGATTGTTGTTTTAGTCGCAAAAATACTGTACGACCGATTGATTATCCCTATCAATACTCCGTTAAAAATTTATCATTTGATAGGTTTTTTAGGGGATGCCTTTGGAGGGTTGGCTTTGCTGATCGCAGGGGGCTGGCTTTTTGGATTGCTTGGATTCACGTTTACTGGAGCGTATGAGTATGTTGTATTCGCCTTTGTGATGGGAACGGGGATGATTCATTGGTTTGGACTGCATGGGGATGAAAATCGTCTCGCAAGCCTCAGCGCCATCATTCGTCTCCTCATCTCTTCGACGTTCGCCGCTTTGTACATGGCAGGAATTTTGGATGAGTTGGCATTGTTGATTGCTTTGTATGATGGTCTTTATGCCATGATTTATTTCTTAGGCTTGCGTAAATGAATATGCTCGTCATTGTTCTTAGTTCTCAGTTGCTTTATTATCTCCTGATTGCACAAACGGGAGTTGTGGGAGCATTTGACTCACATATTCATGATCTTTATACACTTCCTATTGGAGGGGTGATTGGAAGTATTGTGAGTGCGTATTGGAAGCATCATGGGATTAAGCAAGAGCTTTTTTTTATGTTTATCGCACAGATTATTCTTTCGTGGTTTTATCCCGATTATTCACTGGGACTTTTATTGGTATTGGGCTTTATCGTTGGGTACACAACCCCTTTGTTGCTCTATGTCTTTCGCGAACAAAGCCGAAAAAATCTGGCACTGGGACTTGCTCTTTCGTACGCTATAGGAACAGCTCTCTATACGTATCCGTTCCAACAGCGGGGAGTTATAGCCATTGTTTTGCCCAGTATTTCACTGATAGCGCTCTATTTTTCGACACTTCCGATACAATCAAAGTCTAAAATCCATTCGATGAACTGGACAATAATCGGCGTGATGATGGTGTGGATTTTTGCAGATTCCGCTTTGTTTGAGACGCTGAGTCGCTCAGGCGAAATGGATATTTGGGGTCATTATACGGCATTGATTATTGGCTCTCATCTCCTTGGTGTTTATTTGGCGTTTCGTTATGGCAAAACATTGATGAAAAGCACATGGGTCATACTGGGACTTTTTACTCTAAGTTATGGGGTATTTTATGTGCATCAGCCGATAGCGCTTGCGGTTATCTATCCGATTGTTATTTCATTCTATAATGTTTTACTGTTTCGTGAGTTGACTCAGATGGGGGATGTCCGCAGTATCGGAATCGCCATGGTGGGAGTAGGCTGGGGCGCATCGTCGATGGCAAATTTGGTCGCACTCGATCATCAGCTTTGGATTAGCCTTGTTATCTTAGGAGCTTTTGCTCTTATCTATCCATTTTATTTTAGGAGAACCGTATGAAAAAAATAAGTCTCGCAGTGTTAGCATTAGTTGCATCCATGTATGCCGGTAATTTGAGTTTTGAATCTGGAATTATTAGAGCCCATACCGAAATGGTTGCCGATAGCACCATTGACCCATTCACAAAAAAAGCAACGTCGCATTTAGCCATGGATGCCAACCCTTCAACGCTCAAAGGGTCGATTGAAATATCAATGAGTGATCTTTACAGTGACAATAAAAAACGCGATGAACATATGCACGAGACAGTAGAATCTTCATTGTTTCCAAAAGCGGTTTTTGAAGTTAAAGAGGTCGTAGCCAAAAGTGGAGACAACTATACCCTTAAAGGTACGATGAATTTGCATGGTGTGAGTAAACCGATGAGCTTTGAGGGAAGCATTGTTGAGGAAGGAAATAAAGTTCGTATTAAAGCAACAGGCGGCATGAAAATGTCCGATTTTGGAATCATACCGCCAAGTATGATGTTTATGAAAGTACGTGACCAGATTGATTTAAATGTGGACGTTTTATTAAAACGATAAATCAATTTCAAAATTGTTCCTATTAGTAACTATTTTAAATATTAAATAGTGCTTTAATATTATTGTAATACGAATATTGGTATGCTCTTTCTGATTTTCTGTTGTGATTTTTCATAAAAATTAGATAAGTATTCCAAATTGTAAAGGTATTTTAAATGTTGAGAACAATAATAATTGGGAAAAAAGTAGCGGGTGTAACACAGCTTACACAGCAAATGGTTATGAGTGGTGATAAAATTGTTTTAGTAGATGAAGCAGGTCAAGCACCTAAGCATATAACAACTAAAACGGTTGGAAAAGACCTTCATATTTTTGCAGATGGTACATCTGAACCTTCCGCTATTTTGAATGATTATTCTTCGTTTGAAAACTCTGTACAAATACAAGGCCTCGATCAGGGTGGTGCATACTATAACTATACGGCGACATCGGGAGGGATGGAACTAGCATCAGCACCGGTTGCCGCACCAGTTGCAGCCGCTACTCCTGTTATGTCGACGAGCGCATGGTGGGGTGTTGGTATCCTTGCAGTTGCAGGCGGAGTTGCCGCTGCAGCAGGCGGTGGAGGCGGTGGAGATAGCACGACTCCGACAGCACCTCTTCCCGTGGTAGATCCAACTGCACCGACGGCAATTATTACGATATCAGATGTTGTACTTAATACCGGAGAAACGGCAACGGTTACGATTGTCTTTAGCGAAGCAGTAACCGGATTTAGTAATGCAGATATTACGGTACCAAATGGAACCGTGAGTACATTTAGCAGTTCTGACAATATCACATGGACGGCTATCTTTACTCCAACAACGGCGATCGCGGATACGACCAATGTCATTACATTGGCCGCTGGTTCTTATACAAGTAGTGCAACGTCAAAAGTTGGTGCCGCAGCTACAAGTGTAAATTATGAGGTGGATACTACGGTTTCAGCGCCAGATCCATTAACGGTTACGATTACCGATGATCAGAGTACTGTAGCTAATATCGCAGGGACGACAGTAGAATATACGTTTACATTTAGTGCGCCAGTTGTTTCGTTTAATACAAGCGGTATAACAGTGACTCATGGGACACCGGGAACGTTACAGCAGCAGTCATCAACCGTTTATAAAATGTTAGTGACACCCGAGGCAGGATTCACGGGGGAGATGACGGCTATTGTCACTGCAGGAGCTGCCGTAACGAGTAGCGGAAATTTAAACATCGCATCCATTACCTCTTATCAAACAGTGGATATGTTAGCTCCGACTGTAGTGTCCGCAACTCTTATGGATACGGCTTTGACTGCAGGTGAAACGACACAATTCACAGTTGTTTTTTCTGAGGCAGTAACAAATTTTTCCAATGCAACAATTGATCTAACGGGTGCCAATGGTACTTTGAGTACATTAACGAGTGCAGATAAAATTACATGGACGGCTTTATTTACTCCTGCTGCTACTACAAGTGATACAACCAATGTGATTAGGGTTTTAAACACGTATACAGATCTTGCAGGTAATTCGGGCGCATTAGGTGCTAGCCTTAATTTTACTGTTGATACTACCGCGATACAATCAGATACAGTTAGTCCAATTCTGATTATTACCGATGATGAAACAATGGTCACAGCGAATATGGACGGTACAAACAGTGATGGAAGCACTGATGCTAATGGGGCAGACATTCTTTATGTATTTACATTTAGTGAAGCGGTGACGAATTTTACAATTGATGATATTGTTGTAACGATGCAAAAAACAGACGGAACCATAGAATCAACTTATACCGCGGCAACGGATACAGACGGGGTGGTATTTAAAACATTTGAAAAAGTTTCAGATAATGTTTACACACTATCAGTACGCCCTGAAGCGGGATATGAAGGTGTGATGAAAGTGAGTGCAGAAACAAGTGATGCCGTAGATATTACAGGGAATGCTATCGATACTACAAATATATCGACTCTCTCTTCATTACAAACTGTTGATATGAGAGCTCCGTTTCCATTAGATGCTACACATGTTACTGCTGTAACACCAATTCAAGCGGATCCTACTCACCAGCGAATTATTTTGACATTTGATGAAAATTTAGAACAAGTTAATCAAACTGCTCCTGGGAACTTTGGTGTTATTATTAACGGCGATTCATGGACAGTCAAATCCATCGGGGTCTCAGACAATAGTATTGGAATGGCGGATAATCAGGTCTTTTTGTACTTTGATAGTATTACAAATGCTCGAGGAGAGTTATTCGACTGGACAAATGCAGGTATTAGTGTTTCATATACAGACGGAACGACTGATATAACATCTGTAATTCAAGACTTGGCAGGTAATGATGCAACAAGTTTTACTGATTTTAACTCTGATACGCTCGCCCCAAATGCCTTGATTGCAATAGATGACACCATATTAAGTTCAGGCAATGTTGCAAAAATGACAGTATCATTTAGTGAAGCAGTATTGTCGCTTGATATAGGTGACTTTACGGTGCAGAATGGTTTTTTAGAGAATCTAGCAACTGCAAATGGCGGGAAAACTTGGACGGCTGATCTTAAAGCAAATGCGGATGTTGATGATGCCGTAAATATTATTACGTTGGGCACATCATATACTGATGCTAATGGAATCACTGGGCTTGGTGCTACAAGCAGTAACTATGAAGTAGACACTTTAGCTCCTACGCTGACTGGAGTTAGTGGTGATAGATTGACTGATACTATTACTTTGACATTTGATGAAGTATTGGACAATGTTAATTTTGCACCAAATAGTTTGTTTTATGTTACAGATGGAACATTAACGGCTGATCCTAATGATGGCAATGCTTTAGAACATTTTGCTATTGAAGCTGTTTCTGTTCTAGGAAATACGGCAACATTGACAGTCGATCCATCGATTGGATCAGTTGCTGGAGCCACATGGATAGTAACTTATTATAATGCTCCAGGCAATGATCCGTTAGCATTGCAAGACATTTACGGTAGTGATGTCAGCTCCTTTACCCGCACCGCTGTTATCTAAATCCTCATTTCTTCACAAAACTCTTCCTCCTGTGGAAGAGCCTGTCTATTACGCTACAATTATGTTTTTTTAAAGGGTTACGTGTATGCATTATAGTATCGGTATTTTTCTAATCTTTTTTTCAACGCTTTATGGTTCAGAAACTCCTCTTCGAATCGGCAAAAGCGGCACATGCGTCAGCAGTGTTGAAACCCTTATGAACGCCAGTTTTAAAACCTATCCCAGTATCCAGTCCTCACGCTACATTATCCAAGGTGCCGATGCCCAGCTAGAGGGAGCGAAATGGAACTATTATCCTACCCCCTCAGTGGATGTATCGCAAGGTGCCGGACGCACAGGGACGACGATACGTCTCGATCAGCCGTTGTGGACGGGCGGGAAGCTTGATGCTATAGTTGATATCGCGCAATCTCGTAAAAATGAGTCTCAATATGCTCTTGATGAAAGTGCCTATGCTCTGATGGATAACCTCTTGCGCGTTTTGCAAAACTATGTCCAAGCGGATGGAAGTATAGCCGCACTGGAAGACGGAAAAAAACAGCTTGAAATATTTGATCAAATGTTAAGTCGTCGTATCGAAGCGGGTGTTTCATCAGTCGCAGACAGCGAGCTCATAAAATCCCGCCTCTCTCAAATCAGTGCCGATTTGACTGTTGCCCGATCAAAACGCAATACTGCACGCTCTCAGCTGGAACTGCTCATAGGCTCTAGCCTGGAGTGTGATATTGAGTTTGGGAATACCAAGATTATCAAACAAACAACACCGATTGACCAGATGATGGAGCAAATGATAAAAATCCATCCTTCCTTGAAAAAAATCAGTGAGCAAATTAAAACGGCCCAAGCAGAAAAAGCCAGAGCAGAAGCCGTTATATGGCCCAACGTCTCTTTGCGGGCAGAGCATCTGCGAGGCTCGATGTACAGCGATCAAGCTACGACTGATAATGTACTTTATGTCGCTGTCTCTATGTCGCCGGGTGCAGGTTTATCTGCATTGTCGAGTATTCAAAGTGCCGAGTCCAAGGTTTTGCAAGTCCAATCGGATAAGCTGACCAAAGAGCGAGAACTCAGCGATGCTTTGATGCTCGATTTCGATAATTATCATGCATCGATGGATCGTATCGATGGGATGAACAAGACCATCGAAGCCTCCCAAAACGTATTGGACTCTTATACCCGTCTCTTTATTGCGGGTAAACGTCAATGGCTTGACTTGGTAAATTCGTCACGTGAACTTACCCAAAACAAAATTTCATTGGCTGACATTAAAGCAACGCTGGTGACTTCTGCCTATCGCTTGGCGTTAAAAAATGGAGAAATAAAACTTGAATCCGGAGACATGAAATGATTTATACCCATCTGGATAAAGCTAGAGAAGATATGCAGTGGCTCACTGGGAACTGCTCGCTTCCCCATTTCGCATCATCGAGACTTTCTTCGTATGAGGTTGTGACCTTAGAAAAAAGATTGGTGACCGTTGATGATAAATCGATTCTCTCTTTTTTTGAAACGCTTTTTGAGACGTTTAATCTCAAAAAACCTTTTTGGACAAAAACATTGTCCCATGAGGCATTGCCGATATTGGCATTGATCCCAGGTGAGGGGATGCGGGTCATCATCGAACACGAAGCGGACGGGTCATGGAAAAGCGACGGGGTAAACGGGATTCGCCGCGAGAGAAACTTTCCGGCAAAAACACTGTTTACCTCCATCAAATCGCAACGTTCCAGTCCAGAAAAAATATCGGCAACTCAAATGTTCATGGAAGTGGCACGCGCTCAAAAACCGATACTTATCCATGCCGCCATTGCCTCTTTGAGTATCAACATCTTGGCGCTTGGTACCTCTTTTTACAGTATGCAAGTGTACGACCGCGTTATTCCCACGCAAGGTATTTCGACACTGATTGCTTTGAGCATCGGGGTGTTTATTGCTATTCTTTTGGAAATGATACTCAAGCTTTCCCGCGCAACGATTCTCGATCATGCCTCCAAAAATATGGATGTAGCCTATTCGCATGATATCTTTAATCGCTTTTTAAAAATCCGTTCCGATGCTCTTCCAAAAAGTATCGGAACCTTGTCCGGTCAGTTGCAAAGCTACAGTACTGTTCGCAGTTTTATCTCTTCGGCGGCTTTGTATGTGATTATCGACTTTCCTTTTTCGATGATCTTTTTAGCAGTGATCGTTATGGTTTCGGGCTGGTCGATGGGATTGATTGCCTTGGTGTTTTTGGTGGTTTCGATCATTACCGGCACTCTTTTTCGCAAAAAAATCGAAAATCTTTCTAAAACCTCGTCGATGGCATCCCATAAAAAACTGGGATTGCTCGTTGAAACCGTCGAAAATGCGGAAAACATAAAAGCAACCGGAGCGGGGTGGAGCATCCTAAGCCGCTGGAATGCCCTCACTGAAGATGCGATACATGATGATATAGCCATACGTCATTACAGCGAACTCTCCAACTATATGGCGGCATTTTTACAGCAAATCAGCTATATGGCACTGGTGGGTACGGGGGCGTATTTGGTCAGTACCACCGATACACTGACGATGGGGGGATTGATTGCCGTTACAATTCTCTCAGGACGTGTGCTATCGCCTATCGCGATGCTGCCTAATCTCCTAGTCCAATGGGGACGAACCAAAATAGCCGTCAAAGATTTGGATAACGTCTATGCTCTCAAAAGTGACAATGAAGGGATCGAACGCCCTTTAAGTCCCGTCAATATGAATCCTAGTTTTGTGTGTCAAAACATTCAATTCGCCTACGGCAAAGATATGGCAACGGTAAAAGTTGCCAATTTGTCGATCAAAGAGGGGGAGCGTGTTGCAATACTGGGCGTCATAGGCTCAGGAAAATCAACGCTATTAAAAATCCTCTCAGGGCTTTATATGCCACAAGAAGGAAGCATTCTGATTAACGGAATTGATATTCAGCATATCTCACGCAATCGACTCAATGAAACCATCGGCTATCTTCCTCAAAACATCAAACTCCTCTCCGGAACGCTTCGCGATAACCTTTTGCTGGGACTAGTCGGGATTAATGATGATAAGATTATCGAAGCTGCCGGAAAAACCGGATTGATCCATCTTATCAATTCACTCCCTCAAGGACTGGACACTCCCGTTCCTGAGGGGGGAGAGAGTGTTTCAGGCGGTCAAAAACAGATGATTGCGATAACGAGGATGATCTTGGCATCTCCCAATGTTTGGCTATTGGATGAACCCACTGCCAATATGGATGAGGGAACAGAGCGAAATATCTTAGCGGCACTGCATCAACAAATCACTGCGGATAAAACCCTGATTCTAGTGACTCATAAGCCTGCTTTGTTGGGGCTGGTAAACCGCATTATTGTCATGACACCGCAGGGCATTGTAATGGACGGACCACGCGACGCAGTGTTGCAACAACTCAAACCTACCGCACAGGGCAAACAATGAAATCACACACACTACCTTACATAACACGCTTAAACCCTCTCGTGGTTGTATTTGGCTCATTATTTTTAGTGATAGTCCCTTTTTTCGTCTGGGCATCGTATGCACAAATCGACCAAATCTCGCACGCCCAAGGGCAAGTCATAACGACAGCAAAAACCCAAGAGATCCAATCGGCTAATGACGGAGTGGTTGAAGAGATTTACGTGCACGAAGGTCAGCATGTTAAAAAAGGGGATCGTCTCATCGTTCTGGAAAAATCCCAAGCGCAAGCGTCGTATGATGACAGCCGAGCTAAAGTGGCCGCACTTCAAGCAGCCTTGGTTCGTCTTCGAGCAGAAGTGTACGGAAAGCCGCTGATTTTTCCCCAACAGGTAAAGAACTATCCGGAGTTTGTTGATAATCAAACCGCTCTTTTTCACCGTCGTCAGCAAGCACTTAATGATGAAATATCCGCTTTGGAAGAATCGTTAAAACTTGCACAAGATGAGCTGGATCTTAATCTCCCTTTACTGAAAAACGGCGATATCGGTGCGACGGAAATTATCCGTCTAAAACGTCAAATTGCTGACTTAAAAGGGCAAATATCCAATAAGCGGAATAAATATTTCCAAGACTCCCAAGCCGAAATGACCAAAGCTGAAGAAGAGTTATCCACCAAAGAGCAAGAGTTAACCGACCGCACGATAACGCTGGATCGTACCGTCATTATTTCACAGATGGATGCTATCGTCAAAAATATTATTCTAACGACACAAGGGGCAAGAGTTCGACCGGGTGATGTTATTTTAGAGCTTGTCCCCTCTGGCGATCAGCTCATCATCGAAGCGAAACTAAGTCCGTCGGATATCTCGTTTATCAAACAAGGGCAAAAAGCAGCCGTTAAGCTCGATGCATACGATTACAGTATTTATGGAATTTTTCACGGAAAAGTAAAATACATCAGCCCTGATACCTTGACCGAAAAAACAGCACAGGGAGATAAGCAGTACTTTAGAGTACAAATTGCGTTGGATCAAACACAGCTCATCTCTAAATCCGGCAAAAAAATAAACATAGCCCCAGGAATGAGCGCCCAAGTCGATATTATTACCGGAAATCGCAGTGTACTGACCTATTTGTCAAAACCCGTTACGAAAACCTTCTCTGAATCACTGCATGAGCGTTGATATATTTTGTTTATTTTAAAAGCTTTTGAAGATAAATTAAGACTTGGTGTGTTATAAATAACGCATAATAATTCTGACCTTAAAGGCAAGTAATATGAAGACAGCAATTGAGATGCCATCGGCAAATGTGATCAAAACAGTGCAAGCAGTGGGAAGCAAAGGCTCTTTAGGTGAAGCTACTACCGGGTCACACACGAAAATAAGTGTCAAAGCTGGTGAAAAATTCCACCTCAAAAAAGTGGGAAGAGACTCAATCGCTGACGATGTTATCGCCATAAAAGCGGGAGATGCCCTTTCGCTTCAGTACGCAGATGGAACTCAAATTTCTTTGGAAGGGTTTTATACCTCCCAAGGAGCTGAAATTGAACTGTCTTTAGGTGACGGGGCAAGCCATACGATCGAATCGTCGGATACTGGAATAACTCTTTCTGATGGAAGCAGTTTGGTCTATTCTCAGGGTAATACCACGACATTGATGGGCATGGTGTCCCAAAACGAAACACTTCAAACAGCTCTTGCCAACAACACTTCGCTTGCACATTTGGATCATTATGCTGAATTAGCTACGGGAGTAGCTACAGACGCAGTAGCAGGAGGTGCTGCCGCTGGTACGGCTGCAACAGCAGAAACAGCAGGCGGATTCTTTGCTGGGATGTCTACGGGTGCCATGGTTGGATTGGGTGCTCTTGGTGTGGGCGTAGTTGCCGTTGCAGCAGGTAGTGGCGGAGGTGGAGATACTGCTCCAGTTGTAGTGGCAGACACGACACTACCAACAGCTACAGCGGCAATTACTACCGTGACGGATAATGTAGGGACTATCACGGGTGCTTTAGTTAGCGGCGAGGTAACTGATGATACTTCGTTAGCTCTTTCGGGTACTATTACTGGCACCCTTGGTGCAGGAGAGGTAGTAGCGGTATATGATGGAATGACTAAGCTGGGCAATGCTACCGTAAGCGGCTCTACTTGGACATACACCGATAGTACGTTGGTGAATGATGATCATGTCAGTTATACCGTAAAAGTAGTAGATGCAGCCGGGAATGCTAGTGTAGCTTCAAGTGCCTTTACAACAGTGATCGATACGGTCGCCCCTATAGCCGCTGCCACAGGAGCGATCGCAGTTGTGGATGCTGATAGTAGCACCACTTATAGTGCAGGTGACACCATCACGATCAAATTCAGTGAAGCGATGGATTCTGCTACGGTTGCTTTAAGTGATCTAGTTCTCTCTGCAGGGCATACATTTGGTACGGGGGCTACATTCAGCGCTGTTGATTCGACTTCGTTTAGGGTTACTTTGGGAAGCTCCACAACGGTTGCGGCTAGTGACACCATCACTATTTCTGCCGGAAATGTTGCGGATGTTGCTGGAAATATCAATGCGAGCCCTATAGTATTTATGTTGCCAACGGATATTATACCGCCTGCCACACCAACAATTAGTACAGTGGCAGGTGATAACATCATTAACGCTACTGAAAAAACAGCTGGAGTTGCTATTGCCGGTGTAGCAGAAGCGGGCTCAAGTGTTGCGGTTATTTTAGGTAGCATAACTCAGACCGTTACAGCGGATGTGACGACAGGAGCCTATACGACGACATTTGCAACTGCCAATATTCCTGCGGATACGGCAAGTACAAGCATCAGCGTCACGGCTACCGATGTTTCGGGTAACGTATCCACGACAGCAACTCAGACTGTTACCATCGATACAGTAGTACCAACCGTAACCGTAACAGATAACCTTGCGACTACAGCGAATGCGGCAACAACAAGTATTGCCTATACCTACACCTTTAGCGAAGCAGTTACCGGTCTTGCAATAGGAGACTTCACCGCGACCAACGGT
>JAUYRN010000002.1 GCA_030696775.1 Sulfuricurvum sp. | reverse complement strand
TGAGTTCCATGAAAGTATCCTCTGTGTAAATTTAGGACATATTGTAAAGGTTTTATAGAAGTAAAATGCTTAAAAATAACTTTTTAGTATTAATTTTATTAATAATATGTATAATTGAAACATATTTTATATTTTTATAGTCCTTAATTGTATCACAACTTGAATGAATAGAGAGGAGAGAAGGATAATGAGAATTCCAAAAGACGTTCTTGTAGAATGGATGGATGCTGTTAATAGTGGTGATGTGGAAAGGCTGCTGGCTTTGTATGATGAGCAAGCGGTTTTAATTCCGACTTTCTCAAATAAATTGCCGAATACGGCTGAAAAGCTTCGTGAGTATTTTGAAAAACTTGGCAGTCGTGAGGGGCTTAGTATCGCGTTGCATGAGAAAACATTGCAGGTGCAGCCTATTAAAGAGAATGTTTATACGTTAAGCGGTATTTACAACTGGCGTTTTAATGTCGAGGGGGAGATGCTCAATTTCGAAGCTCGATTTAGTTACATTGTGGATCTTTCTAAGCCAAGACCAATCATGCATCACCACTCTTCGCAAGTACCGCGGATGTTGTAGTAATAATGTTTAGAGTTCAATTATATAAAAAACAAAAAAAGGTCTAAAATGAAGTTTGTTTCAATTGTCATGGGTAGTAAAAGTGATTATGAGGTAATGAAATCGTGTGCAGAGACATTGGAGTCTTTCGGGGTTGCTTATGAGTTAATCATCTCATCGGCACATCGTTCACCGGAGCGAACTAAAAATTATATAGAAGAAGCGGAAAAAAAAGGGGCACAGGTTTTTATAGCGGCAGCGGGAATGGCGGCACATCTAGCAGGTGTATTGGCATCTAAAACGACCAAACCTATTATTGGGGTACCGATGAGCGCATCGGCTCTTGGTGGAATCGATGCCCTTCTCTCAACCGTTCAAATGCCAGCCGGAATGCCGGTCGCTACTGTGGCTATTGGCAAAGCGGGTGCTATCAACTCAGCGTACTTGGCAATCCAAATTTTAGCCCTTACAAATGAAGAGTTGCATCAAAAACTCCTCGAAGACAGAGTCTCTAAGGCTCAAAAAGTTGAAGCTGATTCTTTAGAGATTGAGACGAAGATATAAAATCATGCTAAAAGATTATTCTGAGGTAGAAGATAATGCTATCGCAATTGACTGTTTTTTAAAAGATAACTGTAAAAATAGGATAAAACCTACGATTTTAAGAGACGTTAAAACAGAGGCTCTGCTGGTTTTTGCTAGAACTGCTCTGGAACGATATTTTAATCAAATACAGGAGAATGGGTGCCACCCCGTTATAGGCACACAAGAAGATACGACTTATGTGTATGATACGTTAATGGAGTTGCGAGACACGCTTCAAGAGTGTGTTGTCAATGTCGATTATTTGCTTACGTTAGCTAAATATGGTGATAAATATCCACATCTCAAAAAGTTAGCCAAATATGAAGAACCGCTGAAAGATTATTATAATGCAATGGCGCAAAAAGTGGTTAGTCATTTTTCTGATAAACCCTCATTTATACCCGAGTTTTTGGTTATTTGTGTCCTTAGTCATTGGGTATTGGAAGAAGAAAAATCCGTAGATCTTTATCCTTTTTTGAAAGAGATTGATTTTGCGTTGCTGATTGATAAATTTGAAGCAAACAGGGAATACTTTGAACAAAATAATGATGGTATTATTACAGATATGCATAACGTTTCTGTGAGTATTATCGAAAAGCTAAAAGCTAAAAAATATAAAGCAAATACCCATAGAGTGTCGAAAACACGAAAGAAGAAAGGGTAAGATGAATTTTACTATTACAGATGTTGCACAAGCCACACTTCCCCTCAGTATTGTCAAGCCTAGCTCCAGTTTCCTTGTTGAAGTAGGTGAAGAACGTTTTCGACAACTTGTTAACGACCATTATGAGTTAATCCGTAATAGTGATATAGCTTTTATGTTTCCCGTCAGCTATGAAGAAGATTTTGCCAAAGTAAAAAAACACGCAGCAGATTTTTTGATTCAAATTTGCGGCGGTCCAGACTATTACGCGCAAACACGTGGGGATTCTCGTATGCTTGCTCGACATGCTCGCTTTCGTATTGATGCAAAAGGACGACGCACTTGGCTTGAATGTTATGCCAACCTTCTTTCAGAGCTTGAAAAAGAGGGGGTAAGCCCTGAAAACATACAATCGTTTTGGAACTACCTTGATTCTTTTTCTGTAGTGATGGTCAATACCTAAACATAAGATAGAAAATATTTTTATAGTTTATCTTTTTAGGTGGGTGTTTGTATAATTAAAACACTATTAGCTTGGAGAGACAGTTATGAATGCACAAATTTGGATGGGATCGGATGAGGTCCAAGGAAAAACTTATTCGCAACGGTTAAGTCCGTATGATGGACGTCTTGTATCTATGGCTGCGGTATGCAATGCAAATGATGCTCGACAAGCACTTAACGTTGCACAAAATGCGTCTAAAATTGCCAAAAAAGTTCCGCTTCATCAACGATGCTCATGGCTCATGGATGTCGCAAGCAAACTGCGAGAACAGCGTGAAGAGTTTGCCCGTGTTTTGTGTGATGAGGTAGGTAAGCCTATTGCCTATGCACGCATTGAAGTTGATCGCTGTATCGAAACTATTACTCTCTCTGCGGAGACAATGCGTACACTGCATGGCGAGACGATTAACACCGATGCAATGCCAAGCGGTCGAAAAGCGCATGCGTATTGGCAGAGAGTTCCGTGCGGGGTTGTGGTAGCAA
>JAUYRN010000022.1 GCA_030696775.1 Sulfuricurvum sp. | reverse complement strand
CTAGTAGAGTGGGACAATTAAAATTGAGGGTACAATCGTTTTAATTTGATCCTTGCATTTTCAGAAGTGAATTGCCAATCAACCGGTTTCTGGCTGTTGTTTCTGGAAGTTTCCCATTTTTTTGTTTCTTCGATAAGCAATTCCAGATTATCCAATCTTCGATCGAGACATTGTCGGGTTAAAGCGCTTAATTCTATTTCGGCGATGTTGAGCCAGCTCCCGTGTATGGGAGTGTTGTGAATTTCCAAGCGTTTGACAAGAACCGATGCTTCTTGGGGTGGGAAAGCCTCATAAAATGCCCCAATGGTATGAGTATTCAGATTATCACAGACGAGAATTATTTTTCTGGCGTTCGGGTAATCAGTCTCCAATAATTCCCTGACTTCGTGAGCCCAGTCCACTTTTTTCCGGTGTCTGCGGGGATTGACTTTCCTCCATCCTTTCAGAGGTTCAGTGAAAAGAAATATTGAGGCAGTTCCATTTCTTGTGTACTCGTAGTCATATCGAAGGGGATACCGAGGAATTGCCGGCAAAGATTCCCGGGTGTCTCCGAGTAATTGGACCGGCTTTTCATCCATGCAGATCAGGGGAATATCCGGGTCATAGGGACGATGATACAGATCCAGGATATCTTCCATGTGCGCAACAAATTCAGCGTTTTGTTGAGGTGGAATGACCCAGCATTGCCGCAGGTGAGGCTTTAACTCGTTTTTTTAAGGCGCGCCCGACTGTTTTTCCTGAAATTGTATCGACAATTTTTAATTCAACCATTTTGTCTGCGAGGAGATCAAGGGTCCAATTGGCATATCCTTCCGGGGGTTGACCGCATGCTATCGTGATAAGCCGGGCTTCTTTTGCTCCATCCAGTTTTCGAGGAATGGGTGATGATTCCTGGGCTTTTCTCCCGACTGCGCGAGTAAGTCCTTCTTCGAAATACTTCTTGCGTATATTGAAAACTGTTTGACTATGGCAGTGTAACAGATCGGCTATCTCTTCATCGGTCTTGCCTGATTTATTTTTATCTGCATGCAACAGGACGTATGCGTGTCGGATTCGATACGCCGGGCCTTTCCCCCGCTTGACAATTCCTGTCAGATGTTTCCTTTCTTGTTGAGTTAATTCAACTACATACCGCTTCTTCATTGAAACTTTATAGTACGTGCTTAGATAAAGTACTATCCAATAACATCTATATATTCAATTGTCGGGGACTACTAG
>JAUYRN010000006.1 GCA_030696775.1 Sulfuricurvum sp. | reverse complement strand
ACATTTTGCTGAACTGCATTCGCTTGACTCATTGCATATGAACCAGATTGTGCAAGAATATTGAATTTAGAGAAATTCGCAGATTCTGCTGCAAAGTCAACATCACGAATATTTGATTCTGCCGCTTTAACATTAACTTGCGTTACTGAAATATTACTAACAGTAGATAGCAATTGGTTTTGAACCGAACCAAGATCCGCACGAATACTATCAAGTGCTTTTGTCGCAGATTCTGCAACACTCATCGCCATTTGAGCACCTTCAAACGATGTAAGACCAGCGCTCAATTTTTTACCAGTTTGCCATGAACTTGAATTTACGTTCGCTCCTGCAGCACTTGCTACGTTAGCAGTAAAGGCATCACGTAAATCATTTAGATTTACAGTAGCTTGTGCCATTCCTTTCGTAACCGTTCCTGAAATGATACCAATCGCAGCAGCTCCGGTAGAACCGCTCACTTGAATATCACCTCCACCAATTTTCACCAATGACAAACGGCCGAGAATGACATTTCCGCCTGCTGCTGCTGAAACTTTAGAGAAGCTTCCGTTACCGAGTTTAGCCGCTCCTGCAGATGTAACACTGATTTTGATTGCTCGACCATCAGTGCTGTTAAGGTTTAGTTTCCCTTCTGCATCGATAGAGGCTACAACACCTGTTGTCTCTTTTTTAGCATTGATCGCTGCTACAAGAACACCGCTACTGTCATTTTCTTTAATATCCGTAATAGTACCAATTTCAATACCATTGATCAACATATTTTTAATCGTTCCAGAAGTAACTTTAGTAGCACCCGTTCCTTGAACAACTGCTGTAGCACGGACTCCGGTAGTATCTGAATATTTATTGATTGTAGCAGCTAATGCACCAAGACCGGTACCTGCACTAGTAGAAACTTTTACCCCTTCAATAATCAAAGCATTACTTCCATCAACTTTTTCAAATTTCATGGCAACGCTTGTTAATCCTGTAGCACCTAAGCTGACTGCAACATTCGCTGTAGTTTCGAAACGTGTTGCACCGGTTTTATTAGTTGTAGTATCACCGATTGATGCGTTAACCGTTTGATTGCTGTAAGCACCGACTTGGAATGATTTGTTTGTAAACGAACCATTCAAAAGTGACTGACCGTTATAACTTGTTTGATTTCCGATGTTATCCAATTGCTCCATCAAACGAACAACGTCTGCTTGAAGT
>JAUYRN010000003.1 GCA_030696775.1 Sulfuricurvum sp. | reverse complement strand
CGTGATGAAATCATTATTGCTCTCAAAAGTGCTCCTCCCTCAAACAAAAATACTTTTTTCCCCCTCACGATGGAAACGTTTAAGCGCGTATTACCGGCACACGCCATCGGAATCGAATTTGTGGGGGAAGAGCTGCTCATCGAGTATCGCCAAGCGATTGCACTCCCTTATCACGAGGAGCCGTTGCTCCATACGACCCATTTGCAGCTGAGTCACTCTGATGTGAGCCGTCTGATTTGGGGCGAAGAGGATTTGGTCTTTGATGCACAGTTTGATATTCAAGGAAAAGAGCTTCGAGAGACGTTTTTGCGAGAACTTGAGGAATTGATGGAGGCGTGTCGCGACCATGCGAAACTTTTAAATCTCAGCGAACCTCTTTTATACGAAATGGTGTATGAGATTTTACTTCCTCAGCTCGCCGAAACGCTTCATATCAATACAAAAATGGTACGTCGGGTGCTGTTTGCCTTTGATCGGCGTATTGCGGGCGAACTGCTCAAAAAACAGCGTCAAGAGTTATTGGCACGAACGGTACGGGATTTTAAAAACCTTTTCCCTCTTGCTCGTTCACTGCGCCGTAAGCTTGTTTTGCATATCGGACCGACCAACAGCGGGAAAACCTATACGGCGATGGAGCAATTACGCGTGAAAGGGACAGGATATTATCTTGCACCGTTACGTTTGTTAGCGTTAGAGGGGTATGAAGATTTACGTGAGCACGGGATAAATGCTTCCCTTATCACCGGAGAAGAGCAGATTTTTGATGAGGATGCAACCCATATCAGCTCCACCATCGAGATGCTCAGTTTTGAATCTGAAGTCGACACGTGTGTGATCGATGAGGTGCAAATGATCGGTGATCGCGACCGCGGATGGGCATGGGCGAATGCCATCATCGGAGCACCTGCAAAAGTGGTCATTATGACCGGTTCTCCTAACTCGCGTGAGGCGATTGTGGCGTTGGCGCAGTATTTGGGTGAACCACTGGAAATAGTCGAATTTGAGCGTAAAAATCCATTAGAGCTTCTCCCAAACGTTACTCCGATTGATGCGATAGAACCCCAAACCGCTGTTATCGCCTTTACCCGCGCTAACGCACTGCGTTTGAAGCAACAGCTTTCGGCAACGTATAAAACCAGTGTTATTTATGGTAACCTTGGACCGGAAGTACGACGTGAGGAAGCGAGGCGTTTCCGTGAGGGGGAGACACAAATCCTCGTTGCGACCGATGCGATTGCGATGGGGCTGAATTTGCCCATTAAAACATTGCTGTTTTCAAAAGCGGATAAATTTGATGGACAAAGCCAACGCGATTTAACTGTGAGTGAAATTCAGCAGATAGCAGGTCGTGCAGGACGATATGGGATGAGTGAAAAAGGATTTGTCGGAGCCTTGAGTGCCGATGTTCTTAAAAAAATCACTCCTCTATTTGGGCGTGAGGCTGAAGCGATTAAAATACCTTTTAATGTTATGGCAAATTTTGATCACATACAGCTGGTCTCGACAATTTTAGAAGAGAAGTCTCTTGCGGCCATTATCGAATTTTTTGTAGAAAATATGAAGTTTGAAGGACCGTTTCGCGCCATAAATCTTGAATCAATGGCAGAAGCGTCGGTGATTGTAGATCGGTTTGATTTGGATATGCACACTAAATATATTTTAGCTACCGCACCGTTGTCTACGAAATCACCGATTGTGATGGGTGCATACGAGCGATATGTCAGGGCATTGGCACAAGCTAAACCGATTGCTTATATCCCGCCGCGTCATCTGGGTTCATATGCCCAAACGACCGAAGAACTCCAAGAAGCGGAAGATCAGATCAAAGAGATCAGTTTGTATTTGTGGCTTTCGTATCGTTTGGGTGAGTTTTTTGTGGACAGTGAAAAAGCCCGTTCGTACCGGGGAGAACTAAACCGTTTTATCGAAAACTCGCTCAAACAAAGCCATTTCGTTCCACGATGTAAAACATGTGGTAAACCGCTTGCTTTAGGAAGTGAATTTAATATTTGTCAGAGCTGTTTTCACAATCTAAACCGTGCCAAGCAAGGTGTTAGTGAAAATACTAAGCGCGGTTCACTGCGCGCGGGCTTTTCGCCGAGAAAAACACAGCGTTAGCATGAGAGCCGTTATAGAAATGAGTAACCTCATTTCTATAGGTTTGGAAGCAAAGGCGAAGGGCGTGCCCCGCCAAAGGCAAATCAGGACTCGTTCTGATATCGTCTTAAATATTATCTACCCGCCAAGAGGTCAGCATACTCGTGCAGAGAGGGATTCAAGTAAATTTTCTCGCCGTGCTCGATAAAGCGTTCATCGCCTTCCATGGCAGCAGCTTTAAATCGTCGCTTGATGTTCTTTTTAATGCTGTCAGCATAACGCTTGAGTTTTAAAAATGATTTCAGCGTTATCCATCCCTCACCCAGCTCAACATCAGGGACGATGTCCGCGTTGATGGCATCTGCTTGTTCTATTTTTTCACCCATAGCTTCTTGCATCACTAACTCTTCACTAACGTGGGAGAGAAATTTTGTTGCAACGACATTCAAAATATTACGAAGTTGAGCGTCGCGCTCTTTGTAGATTTGCTCCACATTGATTCGTTCATTAATTAGCATAAGTTCACGCTGATCACGCAATCTTCCTGTCTCTTTTTCAAGGACATCTACTTTTTCGCGAAGACGTTCATTTTCTTGCTCAATGTAGAGGGTGTAACGGTTATCGTTTGCATTGTTTGTGGCAGTATTACTTTTTTCGGAAGCAACTGAAACGTATTTGACCCCATTTTCAACAACAGAGTTAAGAGACCCACGGCGAATACGATTGTGAATCGCTTCTTTTGACACTTTAAAATACTCTGCTGCGTCCGCAATGGTTAGCTTTTTCATTTTTGACTCTCCTTATTTCGTAGCATTTTGATAAAGGCATCCACTACACTCATATCCAAGTGACCCTGCATTTCCTGTTTCATAAGGCGCAGAGATTCAAAAGAGCTCATAGGATCTTTATACGAGCGTTTTGTTGAAAGGGCATCAAATACATCACATACCCCGATTATTCTAGCAAACTGACTAATCTTATCCTCTTTGATTCCATCAGGGTATCCTCTGCCATCCATTTTTTCATGATGATGACGAATCCCGCTGAGTATCCGCTCGTCACTAATACCTAGCTTTAAAGCGATAGTATGCCCCTGCGCCGGATGAGTTTTCATTTCGTCGAACTCTACTTCGGTAAGTTTGCCATTTTTGTTAATGATGTTGTAATCGACTTTGCTTTTTCCGATGTCATGGAGTACGGCGGCCATCCCCAGAGTTTTCAAATCTTCAGCTTCGATACCCAAAAATGAGCCCAAACTCAAAGTGTAAATACTTACATTGATTGAATGGGTATGAGTATAGTAATCATGAGCCGTAATTTTTAAAAGGGATTCAACGGCCTTAGGATCATGCAAAATAATATTGACGAAACTGTCTACGACGGGTTTGACATTTTTAGCGGTTTCGAGTGATTCGGGATTACGAAACATCTCATCGATAACGGAAGTGGCCCGTTGATATACGATTATGGCTTTATCATCCAGAGGGATATCTTCTGAAAGAGCAATGGTCTGAATGTGTTGTTGGACATAAGCTTCGTAGTTGACCGCATCTTCTTCATTGATGTAAAGCTTTTCTACTTCACGTAAACGTACTTTGTTATTACCATCAATAACTGAATCACTTTGAAGAAAAAGCCCCATAGCGCTTTTGGTCTCATTGGGTAGATAAAGTTGAAAATTGAGCTGTCCACCCTCGGTGAGAACCCGCTTGTCAATTGATTTATAGCGCGTGGTTTTACCGCTCATGTATGTGACCCTTTATCTAAAGTTTTCGAAGACGAGGGGCGCTTCCCATTCCATTGCTTTTATGTGTGCCATGATTTTTTGAAGTTCATCGATCTGTTTGGATTTTACGCGAATGTATTCACCTTCGATGATGGCAGACGCTTTGGTTTTAAGATTTTTAATCTCTGCAATAATTTTTTTTGCTTCTTTTGAATCAATGGTATCGACGATTTTATAGGTCGCTTTACGGCTTCCACCGCTTGCGTCTTCGGTTTTTAGTTCTTCGAGCGCTTTGGAAGAAAGACCGCGTTTAATGAGCTTACCGATAACAACGTCTTTAAGTGCGTCAAGTTTGTTATCACTAGATGCTACAAGAACGAGTTGTTTTTCTTTTTCACGATAATTGATTTCATAAGCGACGCCTTTAAAGTCGTAACGGCCAATGACCTCTTTTTCTGATTGGGCAATCGCGTCTTTAAACGCTTGGAGGTCGATTTTTGCGGAGATGTCGAGTGAGTGTTCTGATGCCATAGTGTATCCCTAACATTTTGATAACATTAGTATAACACAAAATGATTGGTTCGTCATTCCCGCGAAGGCGGGAATCCAGCTAAGTAAAACTGCAAAAAGCTGGATTCCCGTCTACACGGGAATGACGGGAGGCTAAAACACCGGTGAGCCGAAATCCAAACCGCCGCCAAACATGGATGCCATATTGGGGTCTTGGTACCCCATCATCCCGCTTTTTGTCCGTAACATTCGAATATCTTGCGCAGGAGCAATGTTTTGAGGACATACAGGGACACACTCACCGCAAAGAGTACAGTCCCAAATTCCATTCGTTTGAACGGCTGCAATTTTTGCATCGCTGGAAATTTCTCGTGCATCACTCACATATCGCCAAACACGTGTAAGGGCAAATGGGCCGATAAAATCGGGATTTACAGCATAAACAGGGCAAGCGCTCATGCAGGATGAACACAAAATACAATCACTTTGTGTTTGAATACTGCTCATCTCATCCTCACTTACCTTGCCCTCACGTGATCCTTCGGTCCATGCTCTAGCCAAGCTATTGAAGCGTGCGATAGAAGAGCTGTCAACGACTAAATCACGTATAACACGTGCATTTCGAATCGGCTCAATAGTATCACCTTCGTTAGGTTTGTATTCACACATGAGTTGCTCACGACCATTGACACGCACGGCACAACTTCCGCATACACCGCTTCGACACCCATGGGAATAGGTCAGCGTTGAGTCGATTTTTGTTTTGATGTGATTGAGAACAGTGAGTAAAGTTACACCCTCTAACTCGACGTTATAACTTTGAGCTTCTTCACCGCGTAAAATTTTAATCTCCATCAGTCACACCACTCTTTCTCGTCTTCTTCATCATCATCGTAAAAATCATCATTATCTTCATTTTCAATAATGGTATTTATTCCATAAAATCCGCGCATAACACTCCTCCTTCTCTCCATGTAATCGTATGAGCTCCAAACATCACATCATTTCGTGCCGGAATATCACCTCGATAATGTGCTCCTCGACTCTCGCTTCGGCTGATCGCACATACGACGATAATCTCCGCTAGCTCGATTTTATTTCCAAACTCGATAAATTCGACCAAATTCGTATTGCAAATCTTGGACTTATCTTTCGGACCCATAAACGGTAACTCTTTTTGCATTTGGCGAATGGCTCCAAGTACCGCTTTTAGCCCCATGTCCTCACGTACCAAACCAACATTGTTATAAAAGATATTGGCTAACATCTCTTGTTTTTGATAAAAGTCGATTTGGTTGGTAAAGTACATGACCCCACGGACAAAATTGGTATCTTTGGCCAGTTGAGTGTTTTCAAGTGCAGGAACGGGATTTTGTGCCCCAAACTCTGCCGCATTTTTTCCGCAATGACGACCAAATACGACCAGTTCTAACAGTGAGTTGCCACCCAGTCGGTTTGCCCCGTGTGTTTTGTGATTGGCGCATTCGCCTACTGCAAACAAACCGCTAACACTGCTCATGCATTGTGCATCTACTTCGATTCCTCCCATACTGTAGTGGGCGGAGGGTTTAATGGGAATGAGCTCATGTACGGGGTCAATCCCTTCATAGATTTGAGCTAATTTTCTCTCTTGTGGGAGTTCATGAGTAATAAATTCTTCTCCCAAATGGCGGATGTCGAGATACACTGCGCCACTTTTGGTCATCTCTTCATGAATTGCGCGGGCAACCACATCACGAGGGGCAAGTTCATCGGTAAAGCGCTCTTTGTTAGCATTTAGTAAATATCCTCCTGCTCCACGCGCGCTTTCTGAAATCAAAATAGAAGAGTTTTTCAATGCCGTCGGATGAAACTGGATAAACTCCAAATCCGCGAGTTTTGCCCCTGCTCGTATTGCAGCGGCTAAACCATCTCCCGTCGCTTGAACGGAATTCGTCGAGTGTTTACCATAAATTCCACCGTATCCGCCCGTTGCCAGTATCACAGAATCGGCACGGATTTCTTCTACTTCTCCGGTGGCTATGTCCAAAAACGTTGCTCCTAACACGCGGTTAGACTCTTCATCGACGATTAGGTTGAGTAAAAATCGCTCATTGTGAAACGTTATCTTGGCTTTAAGACATTGGTCATACAGCGTGTGGAGAAGTTTTAGGCCAGTATAATCTTGGGCATAACAAGCACGAGGAGCACTCGCACCACCCAAACGTCTGCGAGCAATCTCCCCCGACTCATCACGACTAAATGGAAGACCCATGCTATTGCACCAACGTACCGCATCGGGAGCATTTTCACACATAACAGTAATTTGTTTTTCATCGCCCAAGCCTGCGGATGAGCGAAGAGTATCGGCAATGTGACTTTCGATACTGTCATTACCACCTAAAACTGCATTCATCCCCCCTTGCGCCATAGATGTTTGAGATCTGGTGGGAAGAGTTTTAGAGACAACGATGACTTCTGCTCCTGCTTCATGCGCCGATAACGCACTCACTAATCCAGCACCGCCACCGCCGATAATCAATACTTTAGCCATACCTGCCCTTTTTAGATCGCTACTATAGATAGCAGATGCAATCATTATTCATGGTGGATTGTAGCGAAATGGTTTTTAGGAGTTGCTCAAGGAGAAGATGGGGGAGAAAAGTTTAAGCTGCATACATCTGAAAAACATTTTTTCGCTCCCAAGATCTAGCTTGGGAACAAGTTAAATACCCTAACTGTATACCACTTTTACGGGTGCGACAAGAGTATGCTGAGTTAATAAAATTCAGTATTAGAACTTGTAATTAGCGCCGATAAACCAGTTTTTAATGGTATCCACCTCCAGCTTTACATCTATTCCAGTATCTGGGTCTCTAACCATATCGTCCATGTTTGATTTTAGGTAACGATATCCTCCTTCAATGGAAAAATTTTCATTAAAAGAGTAGTTAACACCTGCTTGTGCTCCATAAACTGGACCGGTCATTTTGATTTCGCCAATATCGTCTTTGGCAGAACCGTATCCTACGAGAGCACCTACAAACGGTTTAAAAGCATTGTCGCCAATTAGATAATCGTAGCCCACTCCATACATCGCTCCGTCACCATTATCAACATTAACGTTTTGATAAAAAGCGGATGCACGATTGTTTTTATCGAGATAATATCCCATTTTTACAGTTTGAGATCCGCCATCATCATTATCTTCGGCACTAATCCCCAAAGCAGAAGCTTTTAAATCGTACTTAGTATTTCCAGCATCCGCACCAACATAAAACCCATTTTCAGCTGCCATCAATCCGCTTGCCAGCAATACAGCCAATGCAACTTTTTTCATCATTATCACCTCTTTTTTATAGATTTAAAAAAATTGTGACAAATCGATATGAGAAAAATATGATTTTGAGATACAAAGCATTATAATTTTATATGACTGCTGAAACTTTTTTATCATTATTGGGAATTTACCTTTTTATTGCAGTTGGTTTCGGGGCCAAATGGACGTTCAAAGAAAAAATCGATGACCGTACGATCACGCTTCTTAGTGTTTATTTTTTACAGATTTTTCTTACTTTTTGGGGTTTGCTTAAACGGCCTATTGATACGGAGCTTCTTTTTGCCCCAGCGCTTTATTTGGCGATTACCCTCATCTCGTTGCTGTTGATGATACCGTTAGCCCGATTATTGTTCCATGATACCAAAGAGCGCTCCATTGCTACCGTTGCGGCACTCATCGGCAATACAGGGAATCTTGGGATTCCGCTAGGCATTGCACTGTTTGGCGAAGCCAGTGTCCCTTATCTCACGCTCATTAATCTCGTAAATGTGTTTGTTGTCTATACCATTGGAGTCTTTTACTATTCACGCGGAGAGTTCAGTGTTCGCCAATCACTGCTGAATATTGTCAAACTTCCTGTTCTATGGGCGGCGATGGTGGCGATTGCTTTAAATTTAGCAGGATATCACCCAAGTGTTGCGGTGGATAAAACATTGATGATGGGGGCGTATGCGTCGATGACGATGCAGTTAGTATTGTTTGGGATTTATTTGTATGGGATAAAACTGACACAGATCAATCTGCGACTTACTGCGTGGGTAAATGGGACAAAATTTATTTTGATACCTGTCATCGCGTTTGGTGTCTTAGGAATGGTTGAGATGTCGCCTATGGTAAAGGGGATTTTATTTTTGGAGCTGATTGTTCCGCTGGCGGTGGCGAATGTAAATCTCGCCTCGCTGTATAATTGTTCACCTCGTAGCGTAACAGTACAGGTGTTTATTACGTCCGTGGTGTTTTTGGGAATAGCATTCGTGTTACCTACACTGCTAAAAATGTTTTAATATTCTCAACCGTTGCAGCGATAAGTCGCTCACGTGCTTCTACGGATGTCCAAGCGATATGAGGTGTTATGTAAAGTCTTTCAGTATGTTTGACCGATAAAAGGGGATGGGGTGTTTTCATAGGCTCTTTGACTAACACATCCAAACCGACATAAATGGGTTTGACATCGATAATAACCGACAAAGCATCTTCATCGACGATTCCGCCGCGACCGAGATTGAGCAGTACTGCACCGTCTTTCATTTGTAACAGTTCAGAGTGGGAAATGAGACTTTCCGTCGAGGCATTGAGCGGCGCATGAATAGAGATAACGTCACTGTTTTCGATCAAACGGCTGAGGGTGGTTTTTTCAAACTCACTGTTTTCATTTTTTCCCGAAGTAGAGTAATAACAGACGTTAGCTCCAAATGCTTTTGCAATGGTTGCCACACTGCGACCGATTTCACCCAGTCCTATAATACCCCATGTTTTCCCGCGCAATTCACTAAACGAAGGACCGATATGGGTAAATACTGACTCTTTCTGCCACTCTCGACTTTTAACATACTCATCATAATAACGAGAATGTCCCATTAGATAAAAGAGCATTGAAAAGGTATGTTGGACGACGGCGTCGGTCGAATACCCTGCTACGTTTTTGACGATTATTCCACGACGCTGTGCTGCTTCATGGTCGATGTTATTCGTACCCGTTGCTGCCACACAGATGAGCTTTAGATTTGGAGATGCTTCCATCACCGCATTGTTGATAACCACTTTATTGGTCACGATTACCTCTGCATCACTGACCCGTTGGGTAATCTCTTCGGCAGAAGTAGTAGAGTATGCGCTCACTTCACCCAGAGTATCAAATCCAGCTAATGAGGTATCACCGAATGTTAGAGTATCAAGAAGTACTATTTTCATGCGTCTTTGATCTTTTTAATCATTTTTTCCGCTTTTTTGAGTGCTTTTTTGACTTTGTCAAATACCAGTACGACTGCCATCCGTCGTCCGACATGAGATTCTGGTTTTCCAAATACACGAACAAAACTTTTTTTATCAAAGAGCGAATCATCTACTTCGATAAGCGGCTCGGTAGATTCGACAGTGGATTTGAATGCTGCACTTGCTCCGTCTCCATAAAAGGTAAATCCAAGAGGAAGTCCTAATACTGCGCGAACGTGTAAAGCAAACTCACTTTGACTTTGAGTAATAAGCGTTACCAATCCTGTATCGTGAGGGCGAGGGCTTACTTCACTAAAATAGACCTCATCCCCTTTTACAAACAGTTCAACGCCAAACAACCCGCGACCGCCTAATCCATCAGTGATGGCTTGTGCAATTTGTTTTGATCGTTTGAGTGCTTTTTTGGACATTTCCATCGGCTGCCAGCTGAAGATATAGTCTCCGTCTTTTTGGATGTGCCCGATAGGTTCACAAAAGATTGTCTCAGTCCCGTTACGTGCCGTGAGCAAGGTAATCTCATAATCAAAATGGACAAACTCTTCGACAATCAGTTCACTCGCATCTCCGCGGGCCTCTTTGGCAATTTCCCACGAGTTTTCCAAATCAAAAGGGCTTCGAGCGATACTTTGCCCATGTCCAGAAGAACTCATAACCGGTTTAATAACACACGGAAATCCTACATCTTCCGCTGCCGTACACATATCTTCGTAGTTACTCACAAAATGATAACGGCTTGTTTGAAGCCCTAGTTCTTCACTCGCGAAACGGCGAATATTTTTGCGGTTCATGGTTTTACTGACCGCTTCGGCGTTTGGAATGACACAAAATCCTTCCGCTTCCGCATCGAAAAGGGCATCAATACTGATGGCTTCGATTTCAGGGAGAATATAATCAGGTTTTTCTTTGCGTATAAGTTTTAATACCGCTTCTTTGTCTTGCATATTGATCACATATGAGCGATTTGCAACAAGGTGTGCGGGAGCATGTTTATAGCGATCCACTGCGACCACTTCAATCCCTAAACGTTGTGCCTCAATAGCAACTTCTTTACCGAGTTCGCCTGAACCCAACAACATGATTTTTTTGGAATTATTTTTAAGAGGGGCGCTAAAGAGCATAAGTATAGCCTTGCGTAAAAATTTAGATATGCAATTGTATCACAGGGTTTGTAAGGGGTTGGTTACTTGAGTATTTTCTCTTTTTTCTTAGAATTCAAAAATTGTGATGTTAAGCTAAGAATAAATAAGCATATCTTGCAATAGATTAATGAAGTTTAGAGTTGAATTCTAAGAAAAAGGATAAAATTAACAAAAAGAGAGAGTAAAAAAAGAATTATGGAAGGCGTAAGCCAAAGCGCAGGGCGCTTTGGGATTACAGGCGAGATTCGTAACGTCGCATCATATAGAGACGTTTTAACATCTTCTTGCGAGCGCTGATTTTGAACTGTTTGCGTTTTTCCGTTTCCGTTATATGGTTACGGCGCGCACGAGCTTCAGTAACAACAAGATTACGATCTGTTTGTTTCTTGAAGCGTCGGTAAGCAGCGTCAAAGTTATCATCTTGGCGTAAGATAATTCCAGGCATTCACATCACCCACTTTCTATTTAAAATTTTCGAACCGGAAGTTTAGCACAGTTATACTTATTTTAACAATTTAAGTGTTTTAAAGGATTTTTGGAATAATGATGTATGATAGTTAAAAGGGCTTAAGGAGTCTGCAATGAAGTATAAAAATATAGCTAAATGTATTAAAGTCATCGTGTGTATTACTAGCCCCTGTTTAGTAATGGCAAATGATTTAGCTATAGATGATAATGTCAGCAGTGAAAAATATTTTAATGAAAAGCAATATGAAAAAGCTTTTCCTTTGCTGGAAGATGAGGCCATAAAAGGGATAAAACCTTCTATTTATCGACTCGCTTATCTATATCAAAATGGACTTGGGGTAAAGGTAGATTATCAAAAATCAGCCTTTTGGTTTCAGCAGGCAGCTTCAGAATACAGCTATACATTGGTAATGGACACCAAAGCTGAAATAGCCAAAAAGTCATTTTTAGAAAGTTTGAATGCCCAGATGAATCCTGCCACCAATAAAGAGGGCAATGCGTATATCTTGCGAACAATGGATACCAATACACCAGAAACTAGTAAACTGTTTGATGCTATTTCAGGCGGTGATTTTTTTGGATTGCATCCCTATGAAACGAATTTCCTTTTACCTTTTGGTTATTCAACCCATAAATATCCGTATATCGCATCAGACACTCCAGCAAATATCCATACTTCACCAGACACTTATTATGAGAAAAATTTGGAAGCAGAATTTCAAATTAGTCTAACAAAAATGCTGACCTATAATCTTTTTGGTTGGAATGAGCATATCAATTTTGCCTACACTCAAAAAGTTTGGTGGCAGATCTATGGTGATTCTGCCCCGTTTCGTGAAACTAATTACTTACCAGAGCTTTTTTTGGGGATCCCGACATCGGGAACTATCAATACCGTCTATGGTCTAAAACTGGGAAAAGTTGGTTTTATGCATGAATCTAACGGACAAGACGGGTATAGGTCCCGCTCGTGGAATCGTCTTTATTTAACTGGAACGTGGCAGTGGGATGAACTTTTTCTCTCTACTCGTGCATGGTACAGAATGCCTGAAAGCAAAAAATATGATGGGTATTATGAGGGGAGTGTTAATCCAGCAACAGGAGAGTTTGAGCCAAATTATCCAGGGGATGACAACCCTGACATTCAAAACTACCTCGGGTATGGCGATATTAAGGTAAAGTATTTGTATGACAGACACGAAATTGGGGCATTATTTCGTTATAACTTCGGATCAGGTGGAATAAACAGAGGCGCTATAGATGCGCACTGGTCTTACCCATTTTTAAATTCAGAAAATACATTTTGGTATGTCAATCTCTTTAGCGGATATGGTGAGAGTTTGATTGATTATGATCGCTCTGTTACGAAAGCAGTATTTGGTTTTTCGTTCTCACGAGTCTGGTTTTAATCCTCAAAATAGATCTTAATCCTTATCTCTTTTGGTTAAAATGGCGTTATGATAACCCAAGATTCCATCGAGGCTCTCAAAGCCCGTCTTGACATTGTCGATGTCGTCGGCTCGTACATCGAGCTCAAGCGAGCAGGGGCTAATTTCAAAGCACCGTGTCCGTTTCACGATGAAAAATCTCCCAGTTTTACGATCAATCCTGCACGTCAAAAATACCATTGTTTCGGATGCGGTGCGGGTGGTGACTCGATTAATTTTGTGATGGAATACGAAAAGCTCAATTATCCTGAAGCGATTGAAAAACTGGCATCTTCGGTTAATTTTACCCTTCATTATACGGACAACAAAGAGCGAAAAGAACGCTCGAATTTGCTTGAAACCCTCAGTGGATGGTATCAAAAGCTCTTGGGTGACCACCGTACGGCCTCCTCTTATCTTCACGAGAGAGGGGTGTTTGCTTCCAGCATCGAGAAATTTGGTATCGGGTATGCTCCCACCTCTCCTGAAACACTTCGTTTTTTAGAACAGCATCACCTTAGAGTGCCAGAAGCACTGGAGCAAGGGGCCATCGGTAAAGGAGATGACGGACGGCTTTTTGCCCGTTTTATCGAACGCATTACGTTTCCGATTCATGCCTCAGGTGGGGCGATTGTAGGTTTCGGAGGGCGTACCATCACGGGACATCAAGCCAAATATGTCAACTCTTCTCAAAGCGCACTTTTTAACAAATCACGTCTTCTGTACGCGTACCATTTGGCGCGCGATAGCGTGTATAAGAACAAAGAGATTATTGTTACAGAAGGATATTTGGATGTTGTCATGTTGCATCAAGCCGGATTTACCCACTCGGTAGCAACACTGGGAACAGCTCTTACGGCGGATCATTTACCGACATTGCGAAAGGGAGAACCACGTGTTCTTGTCGCATATGATGGGGATAAAGCAGGTCGTGCTGCGGCACTTAAAGCGTCCAAACTTCTTAGCGGCGGTGGATTTGATGGCGGAGTGATCTTGTTCGAGGGGGGATTGGACCCTGCGGATATGGTACGCGATGGTCGTATCGAAGAGCTTAATGCCCTATTGCACAAACCGATACCATTTATCGAGTTTGTTATTACGGAAAGCATTGCAACCTATAATCTAAGTGATCCCAGAGCCAAAGAGAGTGCCATGCATGAGAGTATTGCCTATCTCAAAACTCTTTCGCCTTTGATGCAAGAGGAATATAGAGCATTTGTTGCTTCTAGGTTAGGTATCTCTCCTTCGCAAGTTCGTCTTAGTCAGCCCTCAACGACGGTTCAACCTATGAATTTTTCGCATCACGATATTTGGGAACTCAGCCTCGTTAAAACTTTACTGGAACGTCCTAATATTATTGATTCACTCCTTGATTTTATCGATCCCTCTTTGCTTCAATATCACAGCAGTGAGCTTACAGCTGCTATTAATGGCGAAAATGATCCGAGACTGGGCGCGTTGCTGATGGATGAGCGAATTCGTGTTTTTGAGGGCGATGATGGGATTCGGGCAGAACTTATTACGTTCTTAACGAACCATTACAATCGAGAACTCAAAAAAATTGCCAGCGAAAATTCGGTATCATTCGATCAAAAGTCCTATTTAATACGTCAGATGAGAGATAAAATCGGACGGTTAAAAAAAGGCGAACTTGTACCATTAGGGTAAAGCTCTCTATCCTTTTCTTTTTAATAAGAAAAGTATCAAAAGAAAATCGCCCCCACAACAAGACGCTTCCGATATGCCAGCGCACTGCTGCGCGCAATCGGGCTCTTTGTATGTTGTGGGGGCATAATGAATAATATAAATGTAAAAAGGAATTTTAACTAAATGAAAGCTATAGCACTTTTCAGCGGCGGTCTCGACTCGACTCTCGCCATGAAACTAATCATTGATCAAGGAATTGAAGTCGTTGCCTGTAACATCAGTACCGGATTTGGTTCAACTAAAGATCGACGTAGCCATATGCAAAATATGTGTGACCAAGTTGGTGCTACACTGCGTATTGTTGACATTCAAGATGAATATTTAGAGAAAGTATTATTTACACCAAAGCATGGATATGGCAAACATTTTAATCCGTGTATTGACTGTCATGCCAAAATGTTCGAGGTGGCAAAGCGTCTTATGGTCGAAGAAGGAGCAGATTTTCTTATCAGTGGGGAAGTATTAGGTCAGCGTCCTATGAGCCAAAACGGAGAATCGCTTCAAATCGTTCTTAAGTTAAGTGATTGTGAGGGATTATTGCTGCGTCCTATGAGCGCACAACTGTTGGAACCTACAATCCCAGAACTCAATGGATGGGTAGATCGTGAGAAACTTGAAGCCATAGTGGGACGTTCCCGTGATCGTCAGATGGAGCTTGTAAAGAAATTTGAACTCAAAGATTACGAAGGTCCAGGCGGTGGATGTTTGCTTACGGATGAGCATTTTTCACGTAAAATTCGTGATGTTCTTGCGAATGAAGACACTTTTATCAAAGCGGATATTCCCACACTTAAATACGGACGACAGCTTCGTCTTCCTGATGGAGCAAAATTTATCATCGGACGCAACGAAGAAGAAAATACAAAGCTTGAAGAGCTTGAGAATCCTAAATATATGCACATCAATACGCCACTGTTTGGGCCTCATTGCCTTATTTCTGTAAATGCAAGTGAATCCGATAAGTTATTGGCGGCAAAGTTTGTTTTGGCGTACTGCAAGCCTGATTTTACAGGTGAGCAAACGTTGGATTTTGGAAGCGTACCACTAACAACGGTTAGTGATATGAGTCGCAAGGATGCGCAAAAGTACTTTATTTGATACGCCATCGGAAGGTAACCGTTAGTGTGGTGAGTCCTTGCGATAAGGCACTTTCTTATTTGGTTACTTTACACCCATAACCTGCTTTTTTGACCGCGTCGCACATTGCTTCTGGTTTTACGCCATCAGCACTTTTAACTTCTGCTTTTCCTTCTTTGAGGTAAACAGTCGTTTCATTCACCCCTTTGACCTCATTGAGTGTACCCTTAACGTTTTTAACGCAGGCCGGACACATCATTCCCTCGATTTTTAAGCTAGTGAGCTGATCTGCGCTTGCGATGGATACCATTGCCAATACAGTTAGTAGAACTTTTTTCATTTTTATCCTTTTAGTAATTTCATGCTATTGTTACATAGTAGTGTTAAAAAAGTGTTAAGACTTAATACTTTTGTAACAAATATTATTTAAAATATGAATAGTTATTAAAAGGAAAAATTATGAGTAGTATCGACTGGTGGGTGATAATATCGATTGCATTTGCGGGGAGTTTCGGTCACTGTATCGGGATGTGTGGAGGATTTATTGTTGCATACAGCTCAACAAAAATCGACGCCACTATGAGCCGCCCAGCACAGCTTATCAGGCACAGTGCCTATAATATAGGGCGTGTTAGTTCGTATGTTATACTGGGGATGATTTTTGGAGGGCTTGGTTCACTTTTTGCGGTGACAATGGAGATGCATGGCGCATTATTTATCCTTGCCGGAGTATTGATGATTATTACGGCACTCTCGATGTTGGGGCTTTCAAAACTTCTTCATGCGTTAGAACACTCTTTTTCGAACTTTAAACTCTTTAAAATTCTTTTTTCTCGCCTTATCAAAAGTAAAAGCATCCGAAGTTTTTTTGCCCTTGGGATGATGAATGGATTCTTTCCGTGCGGTTTTGTCTTTTTCTTTGCAGCAAAAGCAGCATCATCGGCTTCAATTATCGATGGAGGATTGATAATGGCAGCGTTTGGGCTCGCTACAGTACCAACTCTTCTGGCGCTTGGTCAATCGGTTAATTTTATGCGCGAAATTGCTTTTCGCCAAAGTATGAATCGAATTGCCGCACTGGCTATTGCCGTTTATGGCATTTACAGTATTTATTATGGATTGGCGTATTTTATCGATCTACCGATGTAAGTGTTTTAGGAAGTGAAAAGTAGAAACAGCTTCCTTCGCCTACTGTACTTTCAATCCATATTTCTCCGCCGTGAAGTTCAATGATTTTTTTAACGATAGAGAGTCCCAGTCCTGTTCCTTTTATGGATCCCTGTTGGTGCTCTCGGATTTGGATGAAAGGATCAAAGAGCGTCTCTATCTTATCGTGAGCAATCCCCATCCCTTGATCTCTTATACCAAATACATCTTTTTGTGAGTCACTATGGTGCTCCACTGTGATTGTAGAGGAGACAGGAGAAAATTTAATCGCATTGGTGATGAGATTGACAATCACTTGTTTGATAAGCTGCCGATCGGCTAATAATGTAAGATTTTCATCGATATTAAGTGCTAATATAATTTCTTTTTTCTGTGCCATGGATTCTACGAGAACATTCACTTCATTTAAAAGATGCTCTAGACTGAAATCGATTCGTTGTACCTCCATTTTACCCGCCTCAATCTTTGAAAAATCAAGCAAGGTATTGACCAAAGTGAGAAGATTTTTACCTGAAATATTGATTTTTTCGATGGTACTTTTAACGCTCTCTGAGAGTTCAGGACGATGACCTAAAATTTGAGAAAAGCCGATAATGGCATTGAGCGGGGTTCGAAGTTCATGACTCATACTTGAGAGAAAAGTATCTTTTGCGCGATTTGCTTCTTCAGCATGATGCATCGCCAGAACGGCATTGTCGCGTGCTTCTTTCAAATCTTTTGTGGCTATTTGAACTTGGTCTTCAAGTATAATATTATTTTTACGAGCTACATGCCGATACAATAGTAAAAATGGCAAGGCTCCAAAAAAAATCACGATAGATCCCATAAGCGCTTTAAGTGCTGCTGTGCGAGAAAGTTCTTCTATCGAGTCAATACGAATATCTGCACCAATGACATAGGTAAGCCCTGAGGACGTTTTACATCCCACGAAAACACTCCTAAAATGTCCCCATTGGTCTGTAATCTCTGTAAATATATTTTGCTTACCACGAAAAGCGTCAAAAATATTTGGGTCAGCATCGTATGTATCGTAAAAACGTGACAAGTTTTTACCGGTACGCAACTCCTCGTCAGTTGCGCTGCTGGAAGTAAAACGCAATGTTTTATTTTCATCTAAAATCATTGTATAGATGTATTCAACTTTTTCTGCTTTTGCGAGAGCAGATAGGTCTACAATGATTTGCATTTCTTCATGGAAGCTTGGCGGAGTGGCAGATACACGGTCGTGATAGTGATCTCCAACAACAACTTTTGCAATCTCTACGGAACGTAAAAGAGTCTCATTGATGGATAGATTGATATGATCTTTTTCTTGTTCAAAACGGTAATAGCCAAAAAGAATAATCGTAACCATAAAAAAGAAAAACGCAAAGGCAATCTTTTTACTATCAAGACTCATAAGATTCTTTCGAGGAGATGGTAAGATTTTTTGGCAAACTAAAGTAAAAACAGCTTCCTTTTCCAATGGAGCTCTCAATCCATACGTTACCATGGTGCAGTTCAATGATTTTTTTGACAATAGAAAGTCCTAGACCACTTCCTTTTATGGACTCGTTCTGATGCTCTCTAATTTGGACAAAAGGATCAAATAATGTAGCAATTTTATCGGCAGGTATACCATGCCCATGATCGGCAACACCAAATACATGGTGCGTTTCATCTGCAGTGTAAGTGAGTGTAATCGCTTCACCATCAGGAGAAAATTTAATCGCGTTACTGAGTAAATTGACTAACACTTGTTTGATTAACTGCCGATCTGCATTGATAATCATCTCTGCATTTAGAACTAAATCAAGTGAAAGATTTTTTTTATGTGCCATAGATTCGACGAGAATACGAACTTCTTTGGTGAGCTCGTGCATGAGAAATGGTACATAATGAAGCTCCATTTTTCCTGCTTCAATTTTCGAAAAATCTAAAATAGTATTCACCAGAGCGAGGAGATTATTTCCTGAGATATTGATTTTTTCAATAAACTTTTTTGCATTTTCAGGAGTATCAGCTTTTGCCAGCAAGATTTGCGAAAATCCGTTAATAGCGTTGAGCGGAGTACGCAGTTCATGACTCATACTTGAGAGAAAAGTGTCTTTAGCACGATTGGCTTCTCTGGCTTGATTCATTGCCATAATCGCCTCATCGCGGGCAAGTTTTAACTCCTCTTGGGCCCGTATTCGTTCACTGATGTCTTTTTTAACGGCAACAAAGTGGGTAACGCTTCCGCGTTCAACGAGAGGTGTGAGTGTCAGCTCCTCAAAATAAACATTTCCATCTTTGGATTGAGCGAGAATTTCTCCCTCCCATGCTTTACCGCTTTTTACCGTTTCCCAGCAAAGCTTGACCATTTCAGGGTCATTTATTTGCTCGTCAATGATATAGCGGGAACTTTCACCTATCAGTTCTTCAACTTCAAATCCGCTAACACGTACAAACTCTTTGTTAGCGTATTGGATATGTCCCTCATCATCGGCGATAAGCATCATGGTAGCGGTTGATTCAAGGGCCAGCTGTTGAAGATCAATCAGCCCTTCACGTTTTTGGTCCAAGGTAATATCGGTGAGTGAAAATACTGTCCCTTTTGGAAGTGACTCATGTAAAATAGGATAGGCTGAATAGCGGATGGGGATACGGGTTTGATGCGCATCAAACAGCTCGGATTCCCCTTCACGGCGTCCGAATCCAACGCCGTATTCGATAATGTCAGCAATTTCTTGGTCGTGAATAAAGGTTGAAATATCACGCCCTACGAGTTCATGGTCATTGTAACCAAAAAGATAGTGAGCACTTTCATTGGCAAAAATAATTTTACCTTCATTATCAATTGCAAAAAGTCCAATATTAAGTGCATTTAGAATTGAATGGTGCATCTCTTCATGCTGCTGCTTTAAGGTACGATTAGCTTCTTCGAGTTCCTTTGAGCTCACATCGAGTGTATGCTCCAGGAGTCGTCTCTCTTTGTCTACACCAATGTAAAACTCGCTAACGCTGTTTAAAAAAGGAGATAGCTCATCAATTAAATCTGGTCGAACAAATCGACGCATTTGACGAATTAACAATCGATGATAAGGCAACTCTCCCATTCTTTATTCCTATTTCTATTCGTATAAGCTAACTAAAGTCATGGTCTGATTGTGAAGCGTACATCGTGATTCGCCAACCTCTGATAGCTCACCATAGGAGTAAAAACCGGTTAAAATGGCTTTTTCTCCAAGGATTTCACGGATAATTTCAAGCTCTTCTTCACACAGTTGCCCCAGAACTAAACGTCTGCCTACACAACTTACCAGTAATACTAAGAATTCTTCTTCCTGATCTATTTTTGATGTTTCTGCCGCTAATCCTGCATGCTCGATGAGACTGTCCATATTCGTTTTCATCAAACGACATAAGCCGCCGTTTGGAATATCTCCTGCAAACGTCAAACTTTGAGTTTCCTCATCAATAGCGAGAAGCGTTCGAATTAAAGGAAATGAGGTGACATTTTTACGAACACTCATTGGAAAGCGTAAACCGCTTCCGGGTAAATCAGCTGCAAATTCTCCTAGATAGCTCTTATAAAGCTCGAGTGCCGGTTTGTTATCAATGGTATATAAAACATTGCCCTCAGAGTGTGTAATATGGCGCTCAGCTCCAAACTCTTCCCATCCGGCAGAACATCCGCTTTGAGCGCGAAGCGTTTCTCCATAAAAGCCTATTGCAGCGACGATTCCCGTTTCTGCTTGCCCTTGTGCCACTACGTATGTTGCACCAAAACGTGTTCCATCACCCGCCATGCCACCAGTTATGCTGACTCCATCAGGCAATACGTTTGATAATCCGCGTGCCAATTCGCTTCCATTTACTATTAGTCCATCTGAGAGTATAAATACATGACGTAACGAATCAGCAAGCAGGTCTCTTCCTAAGGAACTTCCGAATTCTTCCATGTCGGTAAATTCAGAAACTTTTTTAGAAATACATCGCACTTGAGAGCGCTCAAAGGTGATAGCAGTAGCAACTGCATCTTGATCACTGATAATGGTATCTAAAACATTTCCTGCACTGGTTGCCCCGGCAATAATAGCGTTGGGATACATCTGGCTTAGTTCTTGATACCATTCTTGGGTTAAACATGCAGGGTGATCAAAGAAAACCAAAACTAAATCTCTGGAAGCTGCACGTAGTTCATCGTGTCCGCTCCATCCTGATTTTGAGTTCCATCTGATTTGTTCACTCCTCATTTTGTATCCTTTGTGATATTTATTTTAACGAGTTCAACTGCTTTTTCAAAAGCAATACCATCAAGTCCAAAGGCTGCAATCGCATGATAAGCCCGTGCCAATGAGTCTTCAGTTAAAACTTCATGCACATTAATAGCGCAGGAAATGACATTGAGTATCTCTCCATTTTCCCCATGACTTGGATTGTGCATACTGCTTAGTGTTTCAATCAGAGATGTTTCAAAATGCCAATGTTTAAACATCATTCCGGCAATTTCATAGCTCTCATGACCTGTGTAGCTTTTTTCAATATCGCTTAGAGTCTTGCCCTCGGCTGTTTGGTGTAAAAAAGCCTCTTTTTCACCAGACTTAATTATTTTTTGAGCGACAACAAGTTTCCCAAGTTCCATCAAAAAGGATGCGCTAACAAGCTGTGGAAGTCGTTGTTTATCGACAATCCCATACCACTCTCGTAATAATGCTAATTGTAATGTTGATGTCTCAGTGAGTTTTTCGATGGTAATATTGTACGGTGAAAGATCAAGCGGAAGTGTTTTTTTGATAGCATTGGCTGCGGCAAAACCTCGTATCATGGAGACACCAAAGAGCATAACTGCCTGATGGACAGAGGAGACTTCTTTACTCATCCCATACAAAGGTGAATTGACGGATTTTAGGATATTAGCACTGAGCATGGGGTCGTTTTCAATGACTTTGGTAAGCGCATTTATGTTAACATCCTGTGCCATACAAAGTTCTTGAATAGCTGCTATGGATGCCGGAAGCGGGGGAAAATTTTTAATCTCTTCGAACATTGTTAGCCTTTATGCTTGATCTTAAATGTGAGAAAATCACATATTTCATTGATGTGCGCTTTGTTGAAAATTCCTTCAACATTTTGAGCATCTGGGAAATGAGCGATGAGTTTACTGTCGTCTTCGGCGGATATGATGATGGAGGGAGTTTGAATATTATTGGTATCCATAAACTGTAATACTTCAGAGCTGATCCCATCGACAAGAAAGAAATCCAGAATGATAAAATCAAATTTTTCGTTTTCGAGAAGTTCTTTGGCTTTATTGACAGAGTTGGTTACGGTTAGATGAAAATTTTCCCCTAAGCGATCGATGAGAACTTGCTGATACTCAACAGCGTCTTCGACTATCAATGCGCGTGAGGCATCAGGATTAGAAGAGACATATCGCTCAAGCGTACTTTGAGAGGAGGATACCGGTATGGTAAAATAAAAGGTAGAGCCCTCCCCTGCAACACTCTCAACCCAAATACGTCCACCGTGTAAATCTTCGATAATTCGTTTTGAAATTGCAAGACCAAGTCCTGTCCCTTTTGCACTTTTTTGAAAAGGATTTTCAACTTGGGTGAAGGGGTCAAAAAGAGTCGCAATATCACTGACGTCGATACCGATACCATTATCACGAATCCCAATTTTGTAAGAACGTGCTACTTCATCGTAATCTATGGTTAGGGTGATCTCCCCTCCCTCATGAGTAAATTTTACAGCATTGCTTAATAGATTAAGCAGTACTTGAACGATCAACCCTTTATCGAGATAAAGACCCAATGAGATCAGCTCAGGGTAGTGAAAAATAATCGATTTTTTTTGTGCCATGGGTTCGATGATGGTTGCAATATCCCGGATAATAGTCGAAACAAGATTGATCTCAGGTTTAAAGGAGAGTTTACCGGCTTCAAGTTTGGCAAAATCTAAAATAGTATTGACCAATGTTAGAAGATTATTGCCTGCAATTCCCATTTTTTGAATGTACGGAGCCAAGTTTTCCGGAAGGGTTTTATTCATCATCAAAATCTGTGAAAATCCAATAATAGCATTAAGCGGAGTTCTCAATTCGTGACTCATATTGGCTAAAAACATATTTTTGGAAGTGCTCGCTCGTTCTGCTTCATCGACAAGACGCACAAGGGTATGCTCACGCTCTCGATTTTGAAAATTTTGGCGCATAATTTCGAGTAAAATTCGAATGATTTCGATCATATACGTTTTATTGGGAATCTCTTTGATCGCGACACCGATATTGATACGTCTTTCATTTAAAATAATTTTTCCATGAACATCGTAAGCATCACTGCCGGATATTTCTCCCTCACCGACATACATTCCTTCGATACACCACCCAAGCGTTTGTTCGAGTTGCGCATAAAGCTTATCTCTTAATCCGCCGACAAGTTCATCGGGATTATAGGTACTTCCACTCTCATAAATTGAATGAGAACACGCCTGCAAAAACTCGATTCCTGAGTGCACTCCCATATAGGAGGTTGCGGATATGTCCTGCAAGGGTTTGTCGATGATTTTATAAAGAGTTTCCGAGAGAATACAAATCTCATTGTAGAGATCTTCCCCATCACCTTGCGCCATTTCTATTAGAGTATTTAGCTTTTCGTGGTAGTTGTGATGCAGTTCTCTTACTTCGTTAAGATTAATGCCAAATCCCATCAAAATGGTATCTTTTAAGGCAAGCTCGTTTAGTGTGTGAGTAAAAGAGCAGGAGGCTTCATCGTGAAAATGTTCTTTGTCTTCTGTAGAGTTTTCTTTATTTGACCAATAGCGGGTTAGCTTTTGCTGACTTTGTTTATGAATAGTAAGGGCAGCATACAGCTTGTCAAAAATATTGAGAATTTCGTTCTCTTTTTTAATTTCATCTAAATGTTTTGCTTCGCGATCACGATAACTCTCATTCATTAAGGCTTCACAGATACGAAGCATTTTAAGGATAATGGTCAAATCTTCCTGCACCTGGACATTAACCCGAGCCAAATCAACGATGATTTCATTAAGAATATCAAACCCTCTGGAAATATGGATAGATTCAAGTCCAATGGCGATATGAATTTCGGATATTTGACGCGTCCGTTCGATAAGGCGCTCATCAAAAGGGTGAATAAAGAGAGAACTAAAATACTCTCCAAACATTCGAACCAGTCGAGGGGTATCAGAAGAAGAGAGGATATTTCGGTAAACGGGATCTTTGAGCAAATAATGGTTGTACATTCGATCAGCAATCAGTGTCCCAAAGGAGTGGATGTACGTTCCTACTTTTTCACGTTGCTCGAGATGTTTTTCATCCAAGCCAAAAAAAGCAATCAAGCTAGAAGAATTAAATGATTTTCGCATTAAGAAATATACCGATCCAATACTACTTTCATCGCATCCATGTCGATGGGTTTTGAGATATAGTCATCAAATCCATGCATTAAAAGCTTTTCTCGATCACCGCTAATTGCAAATGCTGTAACGCTTATGAGGGGAAGAGTAAGTCCCATTTTTTTGATCTCATTGACCAGTTCATACCCATTCATAACGGGCATATCTACATCGGATAATAGTAAATCAAAGCTCTCTGTCTTAAGCTTTTCGAGTGCCTGAAGCCCATTGTCAACCATCTCCATAGTCACATCCGGATAGAGAAGCTCGACCATCGCTTGAACTACCATTTGATTGTACTCTTCATCTTCCGCTATTAAAATTCGCATCATTATTTCCTTTATTGCAACTGGTCCATCAAATTCATTATGGATGGTGTCTCTTCCTCATCAGGGAACGCCTCTTTGATAGTTAAAAACTGATTGAGATTATTTATCAGTAAATCAAGCAATACCGTATCAAAATGTGTTCCTGAACCCTCTTGCATAATTTCGAGAGTTTTTTTAACGCTAAACGCTTTTTTATACACCCGCTCAGAACTTAGAGCATCAAACACATCGGCAATAGAGACGATACGTGCATGAATATGAATGTTCTCGCCTGCAAGTCCTGCCGGATAACCGGTACCGTCGATTTTTTCATGATGCTGCAGAGCAATGATTCGTCCTGCTTCAAGAACAGGATAGTTTCCATCTGTTTCAAGCATTTTTCCTCCAAGAACGGAGTGGAGCTTCATTATCTCAAACTCATCAGGGGTAAATTTCCCCGGTTTGAGCAAAATCTGATCGGGTATCCCCACTTTTCCAATATCGTGAAGAGGTGAAGCATAGAGTATTAATTCTACTTCATCTTCGCACAAACCCGCTAATTCTGCAAGTTTAGCAGAATAATGACTCATACGCTTGATGTGCATCCCTGTTTCTAAATCACGATACTCCGAAGCTTTTCCCAGTCGTGCTGAAATTTCATACTCCGTTTTTTTGGCTAATATTAAAGCCTCTTGCAATTTTGCAGTTTTTTCTTGAACCATCAGGTCTAGATTGTCTTGGTAGTCTTTGATTTTGGCATAATTAAAGGTTCGCAGTTTCAGCTCTTCAACGTCATACGGCTTGCTGATAAAATCATCTCCGCCAATCTCAAGGGCCCGAATTTTTTCTTCTTTATTTGCTGTAACGATGATCGTAGGGATTTGCTTCCAAATATGATGGGCTTTAAGTCGTTCAAGTGTTTCAAATCCATTGAGAACTGGCATGGCAAGATCGAGTAAAATAACGTGAAAGTTACAATCATTTTTTAATATATTGAGCGCTTCTTGACCATTTACGGCTTTAATGACCTGAACATGCTCGTGCTCCATAAACGCGAGCTCAATTAAATCTAAATTAAACTCTTGATCGTCAACAGCTAATATTCGTACCGTTTGCATTGAGGCCCTTTTTTTATCTGTTAATTCAAAAAAAATTATAAAGTTAAACAGTTTACACTTAGATATTTTAAATTCGGTTGAGCCGGATTACTTCTTTATGCTATACTGCTTTTTAGATGATTTTAAAAGAGGATGTGAGCTATGGCTGGTGTTACTTTTTCGTTTACTAATTTTATAGCATTGATCGATCTTAATATCGGAATCGCAAGCCGATTGGATGAAAACCGATCTGAGAGTTTTACCATACTGTTTTGTGATTTTACAGGGGTTGCCCAAAATGTGATCGATGATAATCTCCTTACATTACTTCGAACTTCCGATTCTATTGTTCATTATGAGCAGTATTACTTTTTTGTTATGCCGTATACGGATCGTTATGGGACAGGGATTGTTAAGAGAATGGTAGATCAGGTCTTTGCTCGCAATATCCCATCTGCGGCAGTTTGTTATCCTGTGAATGGGGAAAATCCAACAGAATTGTTGGAGTCACTTCATTTAGAAGCTAAAAAGGTGAACCAAATAAATCTCGATTGTCTCTACGATCTGTTAAGTTCTTCTAAGAGCTGACACTCAATATTATTGACGGATTCCAGCTGGCTCAAACCGGTGATAAGGTGATGTTTTGTAGTAGTTAATCGCTTCTGCAAAGGCATCTTTCCGTAACTCTTTTTTATCGCATTCAGTGAGTGCTGCTGCTACAATAACGGGTTGTTTGACTTCGTGAACGATGACAGGTGCAACAGAAGTTTCATGCTTTGGTGTCTCAACTGATTTGATTGCTTCGATTGCTTTGGTTACTTCAATTGTTTTAGCTACTTCAGCGACTGCGGCAGCTGCTGTATGTTCTTGAGCATTGGTGTGTGCGGTAGGCTTTGCAACACTGCTGTGCGCCACTGCGGTAATATTACGATTGACGAGACGGATAAATGCATCTTTGGTGACCACAGTACGAGCTTTTTTAAGAGCAGGTTTCGCACTTTTTGCAGCAGGATAAGTTCCAAGCGTTACCACGTAACGACCATTTTCAATTTTTTTATGAATATCAAGCCCAGTTTTTTTCAACTTTGCATCAAATGCAGGTGTTATAGATTTTTCGTAAACGGCACTGATCACTTGGACGGTCACATCTTCCGTACCCCATACGAAACTTACCATTCCTATCATCATTAAAAATGCTATTTTTTTCATTGTTTACATACCTTTTTTGTGATAATTATGAAATAGTATATCGACATTCGTGTTCAAAACTTTAAACACACTTTCAAACAAATATTAAGGAGCGAGTGTCTATAATTACATTCCCATCCAAAAGAATTCTTTTGGGCCCTTAGCTCAGCTGGGAGAGCGCGTCGCTGGCAGCGACGAGGTCAGCGGTTCGATCCCGCTAGGGTCCACCAATCTACATATTTACTTCATCCAATTTTATTATAGATCAATCTTTAAAGTTTAAATTGTCTGAGCTGGGCATTGAGATGATTAGCTGAAGTTGCTATTTCTTCTACTCTTCGGTTGCCGCATTCAGCGCTAATAAATTCGTTTGATCGGCGATGTCAGAAATAACATTCAGAACCTCTTTTACCTGCTTACAAAATAATCTTCAAGACCTGATTGAACTCTACCGAAGATACTAAAGTAAATGGTACACTAGTAAAGTAAAAAGTATTAAAAAAACTTATTTTTAAGGAATGTCAGTATGTGTAAATTGAGAATTATTCTCTATTTAATTTTTTTATCATCCATTTCACCAATATGCGCTGCCGATTATTCCAACGAACTTCGTATGATTCTTCAGCAAGATCGCTATGCGGATGTCCACCATACAGAAGGTGCTGTTCTCCTCAAGCTTGGTATCGAATCTGAACTGGCTTCTTATCTAAAAGGGGGTGCAGCAGTATATGGAGCGCTTCCCATACGTTCTACGCCTGGAGAACTTCTAGGTCCCAATGGTCGTGCCGATGCGATTTTAGGCGAAGCATGGATTGAGATAGAATCTGATTCCTCCTCTGCACGAATAGGGAGGATACGTCTTGATTGGCCTCTTTTAAACTCTAATGACATGTCATTGATGCCAAATCTCTTTGAAGCGATAGATGTGCATACTCGTTACGATCAGCATTGGGCTTTCACTTTAGGTCATGCAAGAAAGATGGCGGGATGGGAGAATGGGAGTGATCCGTTTGCTTTTGTACCCATATCAGAAGCCCTTTATAGCTCAATGCCTGCTTTTTTTGCTTCTCCTTATGCATCCAACAATATTACCGTTACCCTCGCCGGTGTCAACTACAACTCTGAAAATCAAACAGCTCAGATATGGGGTGGAAGAGTAAGTGAAATTATGGATCAAGCTTATTTTGAAATTACGCATTCTTTCGATGCTACCGATATCGGTTTCCAATTACTTCACCAAGACATGATTGGTGCACTTAAGGATTATCGCAACTCAGGTTCTGCAATAGGGATCAATCACACTATTATGGGAATTGATGGAGCTTGGCATTACGATCAATCGGGACTTACATTCACTGCTGCATACAATCAGACATGGGCAAAGAGTCATAATCAGAGCGAAGGTTCTCCCGACCTTTGTTATGGCTCGGGTGATGTTCTTTATACTTCAGGATATTATGAATCGGCTCACAGCCGTCACGGTGCAGGAGGCTATAAAATTGGATTGGAATGGGGCGATAGTGCTTTTCGTGAGCTGGGGATGAAAGCCGCTTATACCGATTTGGTCGAGCATAATATTCACTTCCATGAAACATCTGTGAGTCTTGGGGAAATGATTCATGAAATAGCAATGGAAGGTCGAATAGTGCATCTTACAAACGGAGATGAAGCGGATTCACTCCAAATGAGGTTTTTGGCAAGCTATTCCTTTTAAACCATTTTTACAAAAAATATACTCATCAAAAGTTCTTTAGACAATTCCTTCACAATCAAGTGTTACAATAGTTTTTAAATCATTATTTTAGGAGTTGATATGCAAAAATATATAGCTTCCATTCTTTTGCCGATATTGGCGAGTGCTCAGATGAATATTACGTCTGTTGAGCGTGTTGCCACCAATGTAAAGCCGGATGTGTTACGCGGGAGTTTGAATTTTGAAGAACAAAGCAAAAACGCCAATACGATTAAAGAACATCTCAATGCCATTGTTGCTGAGGTAAAGCGTGCGGATCCAAAGGGAGAAGTCTGTCGCGGCGGCGGATATAATCTCTCTCCACGGTACAACTACAAAGATCAAAAACAAGAGTTTATCGGATACAGCGGCAATCTCTCTTTTGGATGTGAATTTGTCAGTATCGAGCAATACAATGCTTTGAGTGCTTCAATCGATAAAGTGACCGCGTCTAGCGTTCGTAAGAGTCAGGGGGAGTTAGCATTGGGTGTGAGTGTCCAAAGCGAGCGTGAAACCCAAAATCGCCTCCGGCTAGAGCTTTTACGGAAGGCTGGTGTTCAGGCTTCGTCATTTGCTAAAGAGACGGGGATGAGGTGTGAAATCGCTTCGGTTAATTTTGGCGGCACTTCGCAGGTGCAACCGATGATGATGAAAGCTATGGCAATGGCGGATAGTGTTTCTACGGAGAGCCCGATTCAAAGTGATTCAGAGTCGAGTCTTGAAGCTACTGTCGATTACCGTTGTTCAAAATCAGAAAAATAACGATCCAGCATTAAAATTCAAACACATCGATGTATATCTGCATCTTATGCTGTTTGAACATTTTTTGCAGTTTGTATTTTAGTTCTTTAATATCCTGCTCGATTGCATGACCGGATGCGTCATCCTGAACGTTCATCGAAATGATCAGCAGAACTTCGTTGGAACCGATAAACATGCTTCTTACCGCATTGATGTGAACCATTACATTCGACTCATCTTTGATAAGATTTTTTATTTTCTTGGTGGTTTCACGATCAAGACTTTCGCCGATCAGTAATTTTTTGAGTTCAATAAATAAGACGGTGCATAGTCCTATCAAAAGAAGTCCAATCATTAAAGCTGCGATACCATCAAATATCGGATCAACAAACTCGGATAAGACCAATCCTAAAGAGAGAATAACCAACCCCAGCAATGCGCCTGAATCTTCGATTAAAACAACTAAAATATGAGAAGATGAACTCTCTCTAATCGTCGAAAAAAGATCTTTTAATTTTGAATTACTCTCTTTGAGGGCTATTCTTAATGCACTTCCTTCAAGAATGATGGCAAAAACAATGATCCCAATAATGAGCAGTGGATTTTCAATGGGTTTAGGATCGCTAATTCTGTGAATTCCTTCATAGATAGAGAAAAGCCCTCCTAATAAAAAGAGAACAACAGCGACAACAAAAGACCAAAAAAAGTTTGCTTTTCCTTGTCCGAAGGCATGGAACTCAGATTTTCCCTTGGCTGCTTGTTTTTGACCAACCATGACCAGTATTTGATTGCCGCAATCGGCTGTACTGTGAATCGCTTCCGCCATCATGGAAGCAGAACCTGTGAAAAATGCCGCTAAACCTTTTGCAATTGCAATCGCCCCGTTTGCCAGCAGTGCAGCTTTTACACTTTTTGACATGGAAGACACCCTGTTGACGATAGGAAATTAGAGATAGAAGAGAAAGTTAACCTGTCCATGCCTCAGTAGCTCATTGATCCGGCATTGATCAAGCCGATAGAAATAGACATGAATGCCATCAGGGCACCGACAGAAATATCTCCGTTATTGATGTGTTTTTCAACGGAATATTTGCCGCTTAGACGCGTGAGGAAAAAAGCAAAGATAAGCTGAATAGAGATCGCAACCCCCGCCCACATAACAAAATCGATATAAGAGACGCTGTGAACCAACGCGCTATACAAAGGTATACACAATCCTAAAACAGCTCCACCCAGTCCAAGAGAGGCTGCGGTGTTGTTGTCAGAAAAGATCATTTTATAATCATCGTACGGTGTCACTTTAGCGTACAGAAAAAGAAAAATGCCAAATATCGCAAGTGCTGTTAGGAAAAAGAGACCGAAAGAGAGAAAATATTCAAGAAACACGTCATACCTTTTTTTTTAAAACATGATACCCAAATAGAACTAATGGTTCACCCAACGATGTACGAATGCGAGAAGATCGGCTCTCTTCAAAATCAGAAAAAAAGCCAAATCAATAATACAATCCCTATACCTATATTGACCCAGCTTCCCCCTTCTTCAAATAGCATTATTAGAAGCTTGTAATACTGCTCATCAATAAAAAAGGTAGCTAAGGGAAGCTGAGCTTTAGCATACGCCGTGATATTTACTCCCCAAATAAAAGCGATGGTTTCAGGCACAATAAAAAAGAAGATAATCCCCAAAAATCCCCAGAATGATTTGTCCGGTTTCATAGAAAGAAACGCTTTTTTGGCAATAGGATTTTTGGCGAGCTGTTGAACTTTGGATTTTATTTTATGTTTCATGGTATTTGAAGACTTTTTTTGGATTTAAAAATAAGTGTTTTTAGGAGAATGTGGCGGACAGCTAGGGATTCGAACCCTAGAAAGGTTGCCCTTTACACGCGTTCCAGGCGTGCGCCTTCGACCACTCGGCCAGCTGTCCATTGTTGGAAGGATGAAACTATACCGTTTTCATCTAAAATTTTCACTTAATTTTAGAGTGTTTTGGGCGGAAGTGTTTTTAAATCTGTGTTACAATAACTGCACTTTGGATACATAAAAGAGGTAAAAGATGGAAAATTCGATAATGATGTTCGGGGTGCTTTGGTTATTACTTGCCATTTCGGTTTTTGCATTGTGGATATGGGCATTGGTAGATATTATCCGCTCCACATTTACCGATGTTGCGATTAAAATCGTATGGTTTTTACTGGTGTTTTGTATCCCGTTTCTTGGGTTTATTTTGTATGTTATCTTGGGAAAATCGACAAAAGTCCCTCAGAATACGACCAGCTCTAATCAAAAATATGATGCACTAGAGCGGATCAAACAGCTTTACGATAATGGAGCCATTAACGAAGCCGAGTTTGAAGCAGAAAAACAAAAGATAATGAGTCGAGATTAACTCTGAAAGGTGAATTTTGTCCCGTGCTCGAGGGTATGGTGATAGAGTCGTTTGGCGGTGATGAGATTAAAAAGCAACAGAGCAAACATAGCGGTGCTTGTAAGACCGCAGAGGATTAAAATATTTGCATAAAAAGGGGCGAGAAGGGCTGATATCGCTGTGGCGGAAAAAAGCCAAAAAGTGATTTTTAGTCTTTTTTGCGGGATAATATTCGACATGATCGGAGTATCCATAAAGCCCGATGAACTGAGATGAAACCATACCAAAAAAGGGACGATTTTCCCCATCATCCCCAAAATAATGGACAATGCAAATAAGGCAAAGGCGATAAGGCTTACCGTTTCAAGAGGGGTATAATCGCTGAAGAGATAACCACTATAAGACATAAGCGCGAGTCCAAGTAAAGCGACTCCTCCCTTCCAAAACCAAATACTAACATCACTAACGCGTCGTTTGCGCATCTGTAACCGCTTCATTGTTGTTACGACAAATCCAAACAGCAGGGAGACAGCAATCATATCGGTTAGCCATGGGAAAGGGAGGTTTAAAAAGAGCCAAAGAACTTTCAGGACAAGCGCGCCTACGAGTATCCGTCCGACATTGTGTTTACACCAATCGCTGTAGGGGGTGGTGACATAGAACATCTCAACCACTTGAAACGCAACGTGAACAATCAATATTGCAATCCAGCCGATAAGCCCCAGTGAGTAGTGTGTCGTACGGATGAGGGCATGGTAGTCTCCAAAAGTTCCGTTAGCATAGGATGTTGCCATTACGATGCCTAACGTGGCAGTTAACGCAAATGCTATGACTGCCAAGCGCATCCCTTTGAGGGTATCATGGGTGATAGTTCCAAACAATAGGGGTAGGAGGATTTGGGCAAAATAGACGACGGCACTTCCTAAAAATACTCCTGCTATGATAAAAAGCTCACTGATTCCAAACGCAAAGGCACATACTAGAGAGAGGGTCCCAAGTGTAAATAAGGTGTGTATGATCAGGGAGTTCCCGTGCGGGTTTGGGATGGGTTTACCGCCTAAGACGCTTTGCATCTGAAACAGTGCCCCTATCATCCCCATAGATATGACTCCTAAAAAGAGTAAATGAATACTTGCAAGTGATAGCGGATGGCTAAGGGTGAGAACATCATGAGGGGCAAAGATCATAAGGAGGCTTAAGAATAATCCAAACGTGGGAAGGGTGAGAAAAAAGCGCATCACCACCGAAAGTGGAGGGGCTTGATCGAGAGATAGTCCCTCAAACATGGATGGCTTTTAAGTCGAGGTTCGGATCACGGGTAATGTGAATGTGCCATACTCCCTCGCTATTTTGGCGTGAGAGATAAAAGCCCCCATTTTTAGTGAGAATCTCAAACAGAGGCAGGGGCTCGCGTCGGTTGATGAAATGGATCACTTCTGAGCCTATAAGATTTTTAAACGCATCGACCGCCATTTCCAACGGGACAGGGTGTTCCAGTTCTCGCGCATCGATGAGAATCACAGTGGCATCTCTTTTAATGTTTGGATCATAATTTCGGCATCACCTTCTAGTGCACGATCAATCATAGGATAGAGCATCTGCTCTTCTTTCATGTTGTGTTGCTGCAGCATGATCATAAAGGATTCGCCGATACCGAAAAAATCATCATACTTGCCCTCGGTGAGTGCTTTGAGCATGGATTCCAACTGTGCGCGTAATTGCTGATGTTCGTATCGCATCATTTGCGTCGGTCCGCCCATCATTCCGGTTCGCTTTTCGAACGTAATAAAAAGTTCGCGCTCTTCCATGTCGAAATGGTGATTAGTCGCACGATAAAACGCATCAAAAAGAGTTTTGGCTTCGTCTATTTTTTTATCAGCAAGGGCATTTTCAGCTTCGGTGTAGAGATGGTCGCAGGCTCGGTGATCGTCTCGCATAAATTCTAAAATCATTGGGGTTCTCCGCTTTTTTCAAAGTATAGCGTTTGAAGTAATACAAAACATTGACGGATATCAAGGTTTTGTTTTTTGAACACTATTGTGGGGGAGGAAATCACGGAAGTCTTTGATATAAATGGCGTTTATCCCCTGTCCTAATTCGTGAATATCTGCATCGAGACGCAGCCATCGGTTGACCGTATATTGCACTAAAACACTCGAAATAGCATCATTTTTATAAACAACACGGAAATCTTTGTTGAGGCGCGCTCCCACTTCAAACCCCATTCCTCCCTCTTTTGTGGTGAGGATGTTCATGGTATCAATTTGAAGTTTTGTGGCTCCTCCGATGAGACCTTTGAGTCCAGCACCGAGCATAAAATTGGTAGCATCAGCTCGTGCGCTGATGTTACTGCCACTGCCAGAATTGAGTGAGGCATCGGATGAAGCACCAAAGAGGATATAGCTCATGATGTCATTTTGACTCATGACGGGATCCGAACTGAATAAAAAGATAGGAGAATCCAGTCTGTGTGTAATGTAGATTTGAATTTTTTTATAATCCACTTCATGGTTGACCGTAATATCAAGATACGGGTTATTGGGGATTTCACCACCGAAATAAACGTAACTGGGACGAAGGGTAAAAGTTTTACCGCTGGTAGTAATCGTACCGTTTGGAAGAGTGACCATTCCCAAAATTTGCATATCATTTTTTGGGTCTTTCCAGAGGGTGAAGTCTGGAATCAAGTCGATATCGAGCTCTTTAGTAAGGTAGTGGATGGGTTTTAGTGCATCTATTTTTATTTCAACGGCGAGAGAAGATTTACTGGGGGCAGTGACGTCTTGGACAATGATGACATCGTCGTCCATTACTTTGAACTGCTGAAGTGGCAGGTATGTGATTTGTCCATCCAAAACGGTGATATTACCGGCAAGTTTTTGGGTTGTATTGGTATCACGGTTGTAGTGCAAATCAAGAGCAACATGCGCTTCCCCTTCCGGTCCGTTGTAGGTAAAGCTATCCGATTTTAGATTGAGTACAGTATTTAACGTACTTGTATCGACCATTCCATCCAAACGTAGAGCATCAAATATCCAAATTTCATCAATAATAAGATTTCCAGCGGGATCAATGTGCAAATAGGACTTACGCGGGGATGTGATAGTGTGATTGGCAATATCGAGATTGTATTGGTCGATAATAATTTGATTGGCATTGTAGCTCAGAGAGAGGGCGCTGTTAGTTCCGCTGTATTGATGCTTGGAATCGACAACAGCTGCGTACCATGGTATCTCAATATTGGTATAGATGTGAAGCGCAGTATCATACGTAATGTGGGTAGAAGAGCGTATTTCGGCATCATAATACCCTGTTTCAGGAAGTGTTATGGCGGAATTCAGAGTCAGTGTTTTATTGAGAGATGGCGTGAGAGTGGTGATGATCATAGTCGTAGAGGTATCACTCTGGTTACCGCTAATATCAAAAAAACTTGCCATATAGTTCCCAGAACCGTGGATCATCTCATTGTGGCGCTGCAGCGAGAGAGCAAAGTCCTGACCATTAAGAGAGAGATGTGTTATCTCCGCTTCTTGAGTAAGGGAAAAGTCCAGTTCAGATGGCGGTTTCATGCTCCATTCTTTCCAAGTTGGAGCATTGGGCGGAAGGAATAGCTTTCCGTTTAGCTGAAGTTTGTTCTCGTGAGAAAGTATCGTTCCATTGATATCAGCGTGATTGTGTTGAGCATCAAAAGTTCCGCTTAGCATTTTGCTAATGCGATGATAATGTCCATTGGCCGATCCTGTAAAGGGTGAGTTCTTAACCATTTCCGGAAGCATCGGGAGAAAATTAAGGCTATCGTTGAGAGTCGTAAAATGCCATTTGAAATCTTCATAATCACCGCTTTGTAGAAGCAGAGAAGTTTTTGCCAGAGAGAGTTTCCCTGCAAGTCCTTCGGCATCATCACGAAAACTTCCTGTAATGATTTTAGCCGGGAGTGGAAGGGTAGATGCGAGAAGTTCTCCTTTAAATGCACTGGTAGTAACTCCATCTAAAGTATAGCGGAGCTTTTGGGAAGTTTGCATCCGATTGCTATCTCGAAGAAGTGTATAAAGAGCTGTAAAATCAAGGTAATGATTTTTATAGTGATAATCCATCCCTACCGTTATCGCGTTAAGGGATATTTTTGGATCAAAATTGGCATTTAGGGTATTAAAATGGGTTGATAATCGTACGTTAGAGTCGGAAAGTTCCAAAATATCAACAGACTGCGAAGCAGGGAGCGTGACGAAATCGGCAAGATAGGGGTCAAGCTGGGATGCATTGGGATAGACAATTCCCTTTCCTGTAATGGCATTATTTTTGACTGTTCCCTGTAAGGCACCGCTTGCGTATTGGGTTCTTACCGATGCTGTGATGGTTCTAAAATTAAGATTTTTGCCGTTAAATGAACCCTCTTTACCGTGAATATCAAGCTCGATTGGGTAGGTGCTGATAAGCTGAAGATTGGTTAATGTCACTTCTTTGAGTGCAAATATCGGAAGTGGAAGATTAGGGGCGTCATCGTCGCTGATGAAATCCTCCAAATGAATTTGCAATCCGTCAATGTTTATCGAGTCAATAACATGCTTTCCATTCAAAATAGCCGTGAGATTATAATCCAGAGTAAGAGTTTTGGCATCAATACTTTGGGAATGGAGATTGTGCAGGGTTATCCCTTGCGAGAGTGAACCCTCAGCAGAGGTGTACCCGATCCCCATAGGAGTCAGGATCATTTTGTTAAGCAGTTCAAGCCCATCGGGACGAAAAGCGATGTAAAAGAGGGCAGATAACAGAAGTATCGCCATGACAGTAAGGGCATGAAGCGCGACAAAGAGATGCTTGAGGGCTCGTAAAAGTCGTTTTAGGTATGGTTTTGTGGATATTCCCGATTGTGGTGAGCCAGTGGAACCATGAATAGACTTTTCAGCATGATCAGTATGAATGGTATCGGGATGATTAGGCATTAAAACAGTTCCCCGATTCGAAAGTGAAACGCATTTTGCCCAAAATCATTGGGATCAAATCCGACATCAATAGCAATTGGACCAATCGGCGTAACATAGCGCAATCCAATTCCTGTTCCCCAATAGGGAGTCGAATAGTCGGGGAGGTAATTATCCGAACCATAGGTGATATCTGTGAAAAGAACTCCACGAATAGAATCATAGATAGGAAAACGGTATTCGAGTGTCCCTTCAATCAGAGAATTGAATCCAAGAGGATTGCCATGGATGTCTTTTGGTCCCAAATCACGATACGTGTACGCTCGGTTAGAATTCATCCCTCCTGCGTAAAAACGGTAGGCGCTAGGAACGTCTCCCTCGTAGGTTCGTAATACTCCCCATTGTGACCGGACAGCGATGATGTGTTCACCGAAACTTTCTATGTGCGCTCCTGCAAGAAGTGTTTTAAAATAGGTAGCATCGGAGATTCCAGAGTAGAGTGAGCCTTGTGCTTTGGCGTTGATCCAGTTGCCTCTTGTCGGTTCGAGGAGTTTATCTCGTGTGTCAAAATTGATTTCCGCCATAGGAGAGGGGATAAAAAGATTGGAGTTTGGAAATGCCGCGATATTGCTGCTTTCATACGTTTTGGCTTGATCAAACAGTAAAGACATTAGAATGGATGTTGGATAAGCTTGATGTTTTAGGGTTAGTTTTTCAAAAACACTCTCGGATCGGTATCCGTCAAACAGTTCATCCGAATATCCAACTTCACCGTATCCAAAAAGATGATTATAGAGGGGAACAGAGAGGATGCTGGCAGCTGTTTTTTTGATTTCTGTAAATTTTGCCTCCAGAGAGAGGGTTTTGAGATTCCCCAAAAAGTTACGGTGTTTTAAGCCGATTTGTCCACCTAAACCTTGGTCACTGCTGACACCCAATCCTGCGCTGAATCGAATCGGCTTGTCTACTTCCTCAATCCCTATGGTTATGGGAACGACACTGCCCGTACGGTCGGTATCGTTGATAGAGACGCGCGCAATTGCCTCTTGCGCATAGAGAGCTTCGTAGCTTTTTTGTATCGCTTCAAGACTGTACGTGTCCCCCTCATCAAATCGAAGCATAGATGCAGCGAGTGTACCGTCAATATTGGGAGTAGATTCTACAAGGATCGGTCCAAAGGTGCATTGTTCATTTGGAGTTGCTTCAAACAGCAGGTGCGCTTCATGAGTTTCAATATCGACCCATGCTTTGGAATTGAATGTCCCGTTGCAGTACCCCTCATCGTGATAACGTTTTTTAATCTGTGTTTTTGAAGCAGTAAATTTATCTTGATCAAAGAGCGTATTTGGATGAAGTTCGATGGCGTTATCGATGGCTAGAATACTGTTGACTTGAATATCGATAACGACAATAGGATCATTTTCTTGGATAGAAAAGGTAATAGAAGTGTCGGTTATAACGGGGGTTATTTTAGCCCCAAAATAGCCTTTGGCACGATAGTAGCTAGTCAGAGCAGTGACGCTTTGAGATGAAATCGAGGGTTCTATAGAGGGTTTATCCTCCCATATTTCGATAGCATAGGGAAGCCGGAGTCCAAGAGCATCATATAAAGCTCGTGAGGAAATTTTTTCATTGCCCGAAAAAAGCAACGGAACCGGTTTGGCAAAGAGTAAAAATGGCAATGTGAATAACATGAAAACAAGACGCATTTATACCCTCGCAAATATACTTGTCTTATTTTATCCTATTTCTAGCATCCATCTCCTTACTTGCTCTTCATGATAGGCGGTTGTTCTTTAATGCTGGGTTTTGCTAGAGCCTAAAAAAACTCAAGGGCATCATCATCGGTATAATTTTTTTAGTACGAGTATGAATTTTCTTTCTGGAAGCCACCCACATGAGCTAGTTTTCTGTTGATTCACGAACCAATGTAACAATTTTTTTAAAATGATTTCCATCTAACCCAATTTTATCGGCTAATTCAACTGCTGATGCGATGGAGTGTTCGGTAAATTGTTCTTTGAGATTGACAGCCGTTGAAATGACAGCAAGCCGTGCACTGATACTGCTCGTTTCAAGTGATTGATTAATGATAGCGCTTTGGCGAATGGCTTCAACAATCCGCTCATCAAAATCCCAGGACTCAAACATACTTGCACTGATAGTTTTATGATTAAACCCACATATATTAAATTCTATCTCATCGAGATTCGCATCGCTTTGAAGTGCAATACGAAATTGCTCGACAATGTTTTTTTTCATAATATAATCTGCAATGAGGAGAGATCCCATTTCCATGAGAAAAGATGAGGTAAGTAAAATATTGGCAGTGTTAGAGTCAAGTCCTTCGAGCCAATGAAATGCAAGAGCATTTTGTGTCTGAGCTACTTTTAAAAAATCTTCAGGTGTGATATCGTACGGTAAAAGATCGACACTGAGTGCTTGTTCGATTGCATACGCCATAGCAAATCCAACAATATTGGAAATACCAAACATAGAGATGGCTTGCTGAAGGGTATTAATATGTTCTTTTAGAGCATAAATAGGAGAATTTGCGAGTTTTAAAATATCGGCTGTCAACATCGGATCATCATGAATGACAGCTGCCAGATCTTTGAGTGAACTGAGCGGATCACTTGAAATTTTTTGAATTTTTATAATACTGTCAGGCATCGGGGGTAAAGCGCTAACATGTAAAATTTGCTCAGAAATATGATCCATTTATTATCTCCATAAAAGTTTTTTTTAAAGTTATATTGAATATATTTTAGCACATAAGTATTATTTCTTCTTAATTTTACTATTCTTTTTAGATGTTGTGATTTAATTATGATTAAATTGTGCTAGGTGAAGAAAAAAAGCGTATAATAAATAAATATTTATAATTAAGAGGTAAAAATGTTTTATAAGAAAAGATATTTAGATCAAGTTCGTGAACATGAAATATTAAAAAGTAAAATGATAGTGATTGAAGAATCTATGGCGAAAATGAGTGAAGAAAATAAACGACTTAATGAGCAAAACACTACAGCCCGTCATGATAAGGTAATGTATACCCTTATTCATGAACTCACAGAAAACCTTATCTCTGGTTCTGAAACTGATCTTGCGGTACTTCAAAAAGATCTTGGACATAATGTTGAAGAACTGGGGGAGATTTCTGAGTTAAATCGTCTCAATCGTGTGTCTTCTGTCGAGATCAATGATGAGATTAATGACCTTCTTAATACACAACAGGAGTTAGCAGATAATATCTCCAATAATTACAATTCAGCTTCACAACTTAGTGGAAGTGTGGAATCGATTAGTGCTGTGATTAGCCTCATTAAAGATATTTCAGATCAAACTAACTTGTTAGCACTAAACGCTGCGATTGAAGCCGCACGAGCAGGTGAACACGGACGAGGGTTTGCTGTAGTTGCCGATGAGGTACGAAAGCTCGCAGAACGAACGCAAAAGGCAACGCAAGAAGTTGAAATGAGTGTTCAGAGTCTTAAGCAAAATGCAACAGAGATTGATGAACGCTCTAGCACCATGGAGACAATGTCTTCTGACTCCAGCAACAAGCTTAATCGTTTCCAATCTTCACTAGGTGAGTTAAATCATCGTACGATGGACATAGACAACTGCTCACGAGATGTATTGTATTCAACTTTCATTGTGCTTGTAAAACTGGATCATCTTCTCTTTAAATCCAGAGGATACAAAACAGTATTTTTAAATAGTGTGGATGATGAGTTTGCAGATCATCATGGATGCCGTTTGGGTAAATGGTATGAGTATGGACTTGGAAAAGAAGTATTTGGATCGGTTCCAAGTTTTTCTAAGCTTGAATCTCCGCACAAAGTGGTGCATGACCGTATTCATGATGCCATTCACTGTGTGAAAGCAGGCACATGCGGAGAAAATTCGAAAAATGTAATGAGCTATTTTAAAGATGCAGAATCAGCAAGTCGAGAAGTCTTTAATCTCTTAAGTGTACTAATAGATGAAGAACAGAAAAAAAGAAAAGGAAAATAAGAGGCAATTCAAAAGGATATTTTGGTGCTTAGCAGGGTGCTTTTCCCATACTGATACGCCAATTGCGATTAAAATATTTTTTTAGGATTTTTTCTTGATGGGGAATCAAACAGCTTGTACAGTCTTGATGGATAGCGGTATCACTAATAAAGCGTTTTCCTTCTTTGCAGTCGATAGCGCAGGTGCTGTAAAGTGTTTTTCCTTCTTGCGATGAAAACCCTTTATCATTAAAACGAAAATGTGGACACGCGCACCAGTAGCAGTTGAGATATTCCGTCTCATGGCACTTTTTATTTTCAGCGTACAAAAGACAAAAATTAGGTTCATTGACCACCATGTTTTCAAATCGAAAATACTCAATCACCTCTGACTCACTCAAAGCAGTAAGCTTTTCCATTATAACAGCGTGTTTGGACGCGTGTGCGTTAAACCATTCTTGGTAGGTCATTGGGATTTAAACCCTCTTCGCAGTAACACGATAATAACAATTTCAAGAGGTAACAAAAAGAGATGAAGCCAATACACTTGCGTCATGGCTTGAGTGATACCGTAAAATTCAAGACTTTTATAAAATCCATAAGACAGCAATAGCCCCGCGAGGTAGCCTTGTTGTTTGACCACATCAATCCACCCCATAATACGCGCATGTTTAGCAAAATGAGTCTCAGCCCGCACCAAATAGCCTCCAAACATAAAGGAAAGCTGATAGGCTCCATAGACGATCAGCGCTGTGAGTATTTGAGCGGGAAAAGCTAAAAAATAAATGATCATAACTAACATAATAACTTCTGCCGCGAGTGAAAAACGAAAGAAATGCTCTAGTTTCATAAAATAGTGATAAAAGTACGCCATCCCCATCAGCCCAAGGGCAAGAAGTATCCCGCCGATAGAAAAGGTACTGGGGTTGAGTGATCCATAAACAGTAAATACCGATCCGCCAACCGCCCCTGTAAAGAGAGAGTTGAAGAATTTATAGCGGAGATAGGGGTGAAATAGGAGTTTCATGATGCCCTAGAAAATAAATTTCAAGCCGGCAGTGAACGTTGTGGTGAAATCGATGGGATAGATTTCATCGTTATTAATCCAAATACCGTTAGATTGGTCGAAAAGATTATTAATTTTAGCAAACATTTCATAATTATCTTTTGCATACGTGACAGAAATATTAGTTGATTTGTAGGCATCTTGTTTTTGTGTGAAATTATTGGCGAAATCTTCTTGTGCATACGCTTGCGAACGATAAATTTGGGTTAATGCTAACGTAGTGTTAGTATTTGGAAGATAGGAAAATGTTGCTTTGATATTATGATCAGAAACGCCGGGAAGGTGATTGCCATCGTAAACTTCACCATTTTGCTGTTCTGTATCGATTAGTGCTTGGACATAATTGTAGTTTGCACTTAGATTGAACTGCTCGTTGATTACCCATTGGTCAGAGAGATCTAAACCGTATTTATGAGATTTATCGATATTTGTGTTTTTTGAATTCATCCAAGCTGGATCTGAGTAGTAATAAATTTCATTGCTTAAGTTCGCATAAAAAATAGACGTTTTGAATTTATTTTTGGGTGTGATGAGCGTATAGCCGATAGTATAAGTGTCACTTTTCATTGGCTCTATAAATCCATTAAACGCTCCTCCCCAGTTAAAAAATCGGTCAATGTCAGGTGCCTGAAAAGAGTGAGCGTAATTGGTAAAAAAGGAAGAGTTTTTACTGACATTAAAAGCATAACCTGCTTCAGCTGCGTAGAGAGTATCATCTTTGAATTTTGAGGCAGTGGTTGATTGATAATCATAGGTTACTTTTTCAGTACGTCCGCCTACTATAAAGGTATGGTCACCTAAATGCAATTCAGAGGAAAGGTATAGGCTTGAGTTGTCTTTTGTCGTTATATTTCCATATCCCTCACGTTTTCCCCATGTTCCAGAAGTTCCAAGTGTTGCTTTGATCGCATCATCGGTATAATTGACTTGCGCTCGAAGTTCATTATAACGGTAGTTGGCAATACTGTTATAGGTGATATAGTTGCTTTGTTTTACTTCACGTGATCCGTCAATTTCAAGGGAATAGTTATTGTTAAGGGTGTAAATTAATCCAGAGCCCAGAACGTTTGATTTAAATTGCTGCTGTGTGCTTCCAAATCCTGCTGAACCTTCTTGTGCCGGATTTTCGTTATATTCCAAGATCGTCATAGGGCGACCGTAAAAAGAATCATTTTTAGCAAATCCAGCATTTGCATGAACTTCGAGTGAATCGGTTGCTTTGTAAGAGAGTTCAACTCCTCCGTTGGTACTTTTTTGGCTATCACGATTTCCTTCGGCATCGATAACACGGGTACCGTCAGTGTCAAAATGATCCAAATGAAGTGCATACGAATAACGCTCTTTAGCCGAGGAGAGATAGAGTGATTGCCCTAGAGAGTGATAATTACCTGCGTAAAAACCAAGTTCATTATGATCACCTTGCTTTGTGATGATATTAATAACAGCTGCGTTAGCACCATCCCCATACATAACAGAACCTGCACCTTTTAAAATTTCGATTTTTTCAATAGTGCTTAAGGGAATAGAACCTAACAGTTGAGAAGTCATATCGATATTATTGAGGCGACGACCGTTTATGGTAACTACGATATTTTGGTATCCATCTCCTATTCCATAGCCATGAACATCAAGTTTTTGTGCAAACGAATTTCCATAACCAGATGAGGTAATTAGTGATGTGTGTTGATTGAAAAATTCATAAATATTGATTGAATGAGAGGCCTCAATTTCTTTTGAGGTGTAAATTTCAGTTGCGTATGGAGCTTGTAGCTCATTGGTTTCAATCGCATTAGAAGTAATAGCAATAGGCTCGATTTGAAGGGTATCCGCCCCAAGTGAGGCAACAAGTGTTGCAGATGCAACGAGAGAAAGTGTGTGTTTGAACATAAGTATCCTTAACGATTATAATAATTTTTGTTTGGACGAAAAAGTAAAATTAATCGATAGGCGGTGGAGAAATAGCAGAGTAGATGTAGATAGGACAAACAGGAGCGACGAGCTCAATACGAGTAATGTTTTGAAGAAGGCGAACTTCAGAGGCATACGCTTGGATGGCAGTCAGAGAAAAATAGTTCTTACCAAATCCGCGAGGTGCCTGCATGATAGTTAAATCCGCCTTTTATTTATTGGGCGGATTATAGCAAAATGAGCTTAGGACTTAAACTGTCCGAGCTTGGCATTGAGATCGGTTGCTGAACCGTAGAGTTCGCCTGCAATGTGAGAAATTTGTTTAATGTCATCTTGATTTTTTTGAGAGAGATTTGACATTTCAGAAATTTTTGCAATGATTTCATTGATTTTGTTTGCCATAACTTCAGAGTCTTCGACACTTTGACGACTTGTATTAACATTGTTGTGCAGAACTTTAGAAGTAGAATCGATTTTTATATCAATTTTAGAACTTTTTTCAGCGAGACGCTCAATGTTTTCACTATTTGTGTTCATCATATCAGATGAATCGGAGATGGATTGAATGACTACTGAGATGATGGCATTGATTTCGGTGAGGCTTTTTTGCGTTCGTTCTGCGAGCTTTCGTACTTCATCGGCAACTACTGCAAACCCGCGCCCGTGTTCGCCGGCGCGTGCAGCTTCGATTGCAGCATTGAGCGCGAGTAGATTGGTTTGATCGGCGATATCTGAAATGATGCTAAGCACTCCGTTGACGCTGGATGCCTCTTGTGTAAGTTGTGCAAAGCGCTCTTCTAGGTCGTTATTCATTTGGGTTGTATTGTGAATCTCGCGGGTAATATCGTGAGCAATGGAACGAACTTCTTCGAGTTCATGCGCACTATTTTGATTATTTTCAAGAGAATCTCGGGCAGTTGAGACGCTTTGCTCGATAGAACGGTTGACTTCAGATGCAGTTGTACTCGTATTTTGCGCAATAGTATTGGTTTTCTGGGATTGCTCGGCTAAGTTAGTTGCAGCGGTGTTGAGCGTTGCCGTAGATACCACAGCAGAAGAGGTAATTTGTTTCGTGTCATTGATGGTAAGTTGGATTTTATCGATAAAAGTATTGACGTAAGAACTTGCAATCCCAATTTCATCATTTGCGTTTAAAATCGGGAGACGTTTCGTCAAATCCCCGTTTCCATGAGCCAAATCAGAGGAAACTTTATCAAGCTCTTCAATAGGACGGATAATGCTGGTTCCTGTAATGTAGTTAATCGCGATTAAAATACTCACTAAAACGCTTCCTAGGAAAGCAAACCATTTTATGAAACTCATTTGAAGCGCGTCAAAATAATCGGCTTTGTTAATTCCTGGAATAACCCACATGTCCCACTCTTTGATATAGCGATAAGCCGCGATTTTGTGTTGACCGGTAGTCGCAGAAACGTATTCGTAAATCCCTCCTGCTTTATCGGAGCGGATGTGGTCGATATAGTCGTGTCCTGCTTTGCTTTTCCCCTCATCTGCGGGTTTGGGATGGATAGTCATAACCCCGTCGGCATTGATAAAATAGACGTAACCGCTGTTGCCGATTTTAATGCTTTTGATGTCATTTTTAAAGGATTCATCCTTATACGCATCCGGTTTGATCAAAGCGATGTAATTGATGTTTTTTTCCAGTGCATTGGCAACCGTATTAAGGTCACTTGTCATAATCTCTTTGATGGAGGAGGTGGCGATGAAATATGCTACAATGACGCTAAATAACACTGCGCCCACAGCGGCTACGAGATTAAAAATAAACTTTGATTTAATTGTTGTAAAGAGACTCACGTGAACCCGCCTTTTGTTTGGTTCATCTATTCTAATTCTTTTTTGATAAAGCGCTTCTGAAATAAGGAAATATAATTTATATGAAACATTCCCATTTGCAACAAATCGTTGAAACGATGCAGCAATTTAAACAAATAGAGCGGGCATATCGTGTAAGTGACACCCAGGTAAGCCTTGAATTTGATCGAGATTCGGTGTGGACATTTGATATGCGACGCGATAACGCAACTATTTTTATCTCACCTAATTCAAAACGCTCAAAAGTGTATCAGGCTCCTTTTGATGTATTGCTTGCAAAACGATTTAATCGCTCAATCATCCAATCAATCACCCTTCATAATGATGATAAAATAGTGCGTATTGCAGTGACGCAAAGCGGGTCATATAAGAGTGAAATTACCCTATTGCAATTTGAATTTACGGGAAAATATACGAATGCCATTTTGCTCGATAAAGAGGAAATTGTTTTAGAAGCATTGCGTCATATCGATGAAAATGTCTCCGTGCGTAGCGTCCGAGTCGGAGAGGTTCTTCTTAATCCTCCGCGTCCCGACTTTACACCTGTATTTTATCCCTTGGAAAATGTAGAAGATTATTTGCACAATACGTATGATCTATATGCGCAAGGACAATTGAATAAATTAAAAAAAGAAAAAAGTACGCTCATTGAAAAGCGTTTAGGACAACTTCGTACCCATTTAGCAGGGCTCATTAATGAAGAGGAACTGTTACGTGAATCGGCATACTCACAACATGCAGGACATCTGATATTAGCAAATCTTCACCGCATTAAAGGGTATGAAACTGAGGTAGTTTTAAGTGATTTTAATGGAGATGAGATAGCGATAGCGATACCAGAGGGGTATCACACCGGCGCTCGGATGGCAGAAATGTTTTTTAGGCGTTCCAAAAAAGCTAAACAAAAAGCACTCGGACTTTTCAAAGAACGTGAAAATCTTGAGGAAAAAATCCATCATCTGGAGTTGTTTCTTCATACGATACACGAAGCGTTGCATCCTGAAGAAATTGCGATGTTGTTTCCTGCAAAACTGCGAGGAGTAAAAAACCAACAGCCTGAGTCTATTGCATTGTTTTGGGTGGAGGGGATAAAAATTTCACTGGGTAAAAGTGAGCGAGGAAATATTGAACTGCTGCGTAATGCCCGTGCCCGTGATGTTTGGCTGCACCTAAAAGACAGACCTTCAGCCCACGTCATCATTACCACCGATAAACAAGAGCTTCCTCGTAATATTTTGGAAGCTGCTGCAAAACTGTGCGTTGATTTTTCTGTATTTGAAAAAGGATCGTATTTGGTCGATTATACTCCAAGAAGAGAAGTGCGGGTTCAAGAGGGGGCAAATGTCCTCTATACGAACTTTAAAACATTGGTGATTGATAAGCGGTAAAGGATTTTTTATGGCAATTTCTCCTGTTGGTGGCGTTATTTATGCAAATCAGCAAATGGCAGGCATTGCTGCTGAAGTAGGTGCAGTGCAAAATCGCTTTGAACTGCAAGCCATTGCAGCGCAAGCACTCGCGCGTGATCAAAAAAAAGAAGTACAAGAAGTCCGTCCTACGGAAGAGAATAAAGGGGTTGACCCTAATCGTGAACATACGAAAGAACAAGCTGAGCAAGAAGAACGTCGTTCAAGTGATGAAGAGCATCCTCAAAATGAAGAGCCCACGGTAAAATCGCTCCATATTTTAGATGTTAAAGTATAAAATTATAAAAAGCGTATTTAAAAATGGTATAATCGCGATAATTTAAACACCTCCATCAGGAAACCCGATGCAACCTTCCTCAAATGCGCTACAAACACGCATTATTACCGCTACTTTTTTAGGACTAGGGGTTCTCGCGATTGGACTTATTAACAACTTTTGGCTTATATGGCTTGTTTTAGGCGCAGTTTATATGCTCGCATTTCACGAAGCAACACGTCTTTTTGGAATTAACAATAATTCCCTTTATGCGTACGCCGCGATTCTATGGATTATTGCATCCATCTATCCTTACAGTGAAGATTTACTGGTGATTTCGGGACTGATATTTGTAGGGGCTGTTGCGTATACTCAAAACATCCCTTTTCGAAATTTTCTTCCCTTTTTATACCCTACGGCAGGAATGCTCTATGTTCTAAGCTTGTACCAAGAATATGGTATTAGCGCGTTATTATGGCTTGTTGTTGTTGTCGCTTCGGCAGATATTGGTGCTTATTTCGTAGGAAAAAGCATCGGGCGCACACCCTTTTCGATCTCAAGTCCGAGTAAAACACGTGAAGGTGTGTACGGCGGAATAGTGGTAGCCACAGTAGCTGGTTTCTTTGTCGGCATCAGTATCGTTGAAAACATGACGCAAGCCATTCTTATCTCGATGCTTACGGCGATGGCCGCAGTCTTTGGGGATTTATTTGAGAGTTATTTAAAGCGCCAAGCAGGCGTAAAAGACAGTGGAAATATTCTTCCGGGTCATGGCGGGATACTTGATCGTATTGATGGGTATCTTTTTGGAGCAATCGTTATGCTTATTTTCTTACGGGGACTTGCTTGATCCTTTTAGGATCTACAGGTTCTATCGGTGTCAATGCTCTTGCTATTGCAGAGCGCTTCGGTTTAAGTGTCGATACCCTCGTAGCAGGGCGAAATATTACCCTTCTTAATCAGCAAATCCAAAAATTTTCTCCCAAGTGCGTCGTCGTTTTAAATCCCCAAGACATCGCCAGCGTCAATCATCCCAATGTTCATGCGGGAGAAGAAGCGATTTTAGAGGCGATCGAGTCATCTGCCTCCGATTTCGTCGTTAATGCCCTTGTCGGATTTGCAGGATTCCGTCCGACATTAAAAGCGTTGGAGTGCGGCAAGCGTATCGCATTGGCGAACAAAGAATCACTTGTGGTGGGCGGAGCATTCGTGGATACTTCCCGCATTATCCCTATCGACAGTGAACATTTTGGATTGTGGTATCTTAATCAAACCGCTCGTCCTATCTCTCGCATGCTCATTACTGCCAGTGGCGGTGCGTTTAGAGACTGGCCGATTGAGAAAATTCAAGAAGCAACCTTAAAAGATGCTCTCAATCATCCCAATTGGTCGATGGGGCAAAAAATTACGATTGACAGTGCCTCGATGATGAACAAAATGTTTGAGCTTTTAGAAGCTCGCTGGCTTTTTGGTGAGGGTGAATACGATGCGATTATTGAAACAAAATCCATTATTCATGCTCTGATTGATTACCAAGACGGATCAACTACGGCGCATTTGGCGAATGCCAATATGCAATTGCCTATTGCGTATGCGTTGATGGGAAAGAGTGATGAAAAGATTTTGAAGTCGGTTAATTTGCTTGAAGTAGGATCTTTGGAATTTCGAGAGATTAAAAGTGATCGCTACCCTATTTGGGATATTCGTCAAGAGTTATTAGCCAATCCTGCCCGAGGTGTTATCGTTAATGCTGCTAATGAAGTGGCAATTGAGCAGTTTGTTGAGGGGAAAATTTCCTTTTTGGAAATATCGACGCGGGTTATGGATGCTTTTAAACGCTTTGAGCAAGAGCCTAAAAGCATTGAAGATATCTTTTATCTCAACAATGAAGTACGTCAGTATGTCAGGAAACTCATATGAGACAAAAAACTCTTATCTTGCACGGCTGGGGAGGAAGTGATGATCCTCATTGGCAAGCATGGCTCGCAGGTGAAATAGCCAAAGATTACGGAACCGTAGCGTTTCCCCTTTTAGACAATCCTCATTTCCCGAGTAAAAATAGATGGATAAAGCAAGTAAAAGAGCTCTTAAAAGAATTTCAGCATGAGATCGTTATTTGCCACTCGCTTGGATGTATCCTGTGGTTGCATCTGTGCAATGAGGGTGAGATCTCTCCGGTCAAACGACTTCTTTTAGTCGCTCCTCCCCGTTTGACCTGCGAACTTGAAACTCTCAAAAGCTTTTTTCCCCTAGAAGCTCCGAATTCGTTGTATACAAATGAAGCAATGTTGGTAACCTCGGATAATGACCCTTACATGAACCAAGAAGAGGCGTTAGAGCTGCAAAAGGCGCTTGGTATAGAGATGAAGGTGATAAGCAATGCTGGACATCTCAATGCTGATTCAGGCTATGGAGAGTGGCCGTGGGTAAAAGAGTGGGTGATGCAATGATTTTGAGTATCGAAAGTTCGTGTGACGATAGTTCAATCGCGATTACAGAAATAGCAACCAAAAAACTCATATATCATAAAAAAATATCCCAAGAACTTGAACATTCTCAATACGGCGGTGTCGTTCCTGAATTAGCCAGTCGTCTTCATGCTATTGCTCTTCCGGCTATTTTGAGCGAATGCAAGCCATGGTTTAATGAGTTAAAAGCCATTGCGGTAACCAGTGAACCGGGATTAGGGGTAACGCTGATCGAAGGCGTTGTGATGGCAAAAGCACTCTCTATAGCGCTGAATATTCCAATCCTGCCCATTAATCATCTAAAGGGGCATATATACTCCCTCTTTATTGAAAAAGAATCTCAACTGCCACTGACCGTATTGCTTGTCTCTGGTGGACATACGCAGCTGATTGAGGTCAAATCGTACTCCCAGATGGAGACTGTTGCAACGACGATGGATGACAGTTACGGTGAAAGCTTTGATAAAGTAGCCAAAATGATGAAGCTTGGTTATCCAGGTGGCCCGGTAATTGAACAGTTGGCTCACAGCGGTGATGCATCGAAACAGTCATTTACCGTTCCTCTTTGGCAATCACCATTAATTGCTTTTAGTTATTCGGGGCTTAAAAATCAGGTTCGTTTAGCGGTTGAATCTGCATCATCTGAAACATATCCTGATATAGCCGCTGCATTTCAAAAAACCGCTACGGATCATTTGGTCCAAAAGCTCAAAAAATATTTCAAGACCAACCCGCCGATACGTTTTGCTATTGTAGGTGGTGCAAGCGCCAATCTCTATTTGCGTTCACAAGTACAGCAGATGCTCACTGCCTATAAAGCACCCTTGTTGTTAGCTCCATTAGAGTATTGCTCGGATAATGCGGCTATGATTGGTCGATGCGCACTCGAAGCATATGCACTTGAATTCTTTGTGAATCATACGGATGTGGCGATTAATCCTCGTTGCAAACTGTGATTTAGCTTAAATCAAAATATATATTTTAGAATTCAGAGTAAAATTGTCTGATTTTTGTACAATTCCTCACATAAATAAAAACAGGAGCCCAACATGGCAACAACAAAATTCAAAGGTACAGACGTAGAACTTTTAGGAAACACTGTTAACGTTGGCGATAAAGCACCAGCAATTACTGTAGTAAATTCAGCAGGACTTGGTGACATTACTGTAGGTGGCGCAACTGGCAAAAAACAACTTATCATTGTTGTTCCTTCTTTAGATACAGGTGTATGTGCTACTGAAACTCGTAACTTCAATGCAAAAGCTGCAGGTCTTTCTGATGTTACAGTAACTATCGTATCTCTTGACCTTCCATTCGCTGCTGGCCGTTTTTGCCAAGCAGAAGGTATTGATAACTTGACTGTATGTTCTGACTTCCGTAACAAAGAATTTGCAAATGCTTATGGTGTATTGCTTGGTGGTTCAGTTCTTGCAGGTGTAACTTGCCGCGCAATCTTCGCAGTAGATGCTGACGGTATCGTTACATACAAAGAAATCGTTCCTGAAATCACTGAAGAGCCTAACTACGATGCTGCTTTGGCTGCTGTAGCGTAAGTTTATTATAGATTAAAACGAATATATCCGTTTTAATCGCAGGGACAAAAGTCCCTACAACCCCCTAAAGCTACCAACGTCTTTCGGACGGTGGAAATTTTGTTCACCTGTCATCCCATTCCCTTTAAGAAAAAGGGGGGAATGCAGGTCTCATTCTTCTTTTTTAGTAATCACACTTCATTCTTTATTTACAAATAACACTAGCGCCTTGGGCAGTTTTAGAAACATTACAAATATGAGGTCCATCAAGGGTAAGAATTACTCGAGCAAAGCTGCCATGATTGGTTACTTTAACTTTTGTATAGGGAAGTGAAGATAGCTCTTTTTGATACAACTCAAATACCCCATTGTGCTTAAAATCTACCACAATACTATCTGGATCACTGAGAGTAAAGTGACGTAACATAGGTTCCTTCACGACGATAGACATTCGATTACCCGAGCCACTAAATTGCATAAAACTGATAGTTGAAGAAGAAGTTTTTCCTTCAGTGGTTGATGAATTCGTTCGAGAATTTGATTGTGAGAGGATTAGAGGTGATCGCCAATCAATACTTTGATCAATTTCAAGCTTTCGAGTTTCGAAACTTCCATCAACGTTTTGAAGTGTAAAGCTCACATCTTTGAGTAGGCGTGAATTGTTCGGAAAATTATAGGTCATTGAAGTAAGTGCGGGTTTATGATCATTTATTTCAGATGATACAGGAAGAGTAGCTCCTTCTGATAGAGAAAAAAAAGGATTTTCTCGTGAAAAGAGGGAGGTTACTAAAAGAGACGAGAGAAGAAGTATTTTTTTCATGGCTGCTCACCTCGTTGTGTTGATCCGGAATCTGCATCCAATTCTTTTAGTTCAAAATATTGCTTTTGCAAAGAGGCATTTTCACTTTTTAGGCGTTCAATATCTTCGGTGAGAAAGGTTTGATACTCTTCAAGATTGATTAAAACTAAAAGAGAATTATTTCCAAAAATAAGTACACTAAGGTAGAATAATATTGCTACAATCAACCCGACTACGAGAAAAAATTTCGGGGTTGAGAGCCCAAAACGACGCTCGCTAAAACTCTCTTCAGAGATGCTTGAGTCGAGTATTTGGTTATGCTCTTGATAGTTCATTATTTAAACAATGAGCTCCCGAGGTATTCTCCGTACATCACTTCGTTTTCAATTTCGAGTAAACGATTGTATTTGGCAGTACGTTCTCCTCGTGCAGTTGAACCCGTTTTGATTTCACCGCAGTTAAGCGCAACAGCAAAGTCAGCAATAAAGGCATCTTCGCTTTCACCTGAACGGTGAGACATAACACATTTATAACCATTACGTTGAGCCAAACGAACGGTTAGCATTGTTTCAGAAACGGAACCGATTTGGTTTGGCTTTATAAGGATTGAGTTAGCAATCCCTTTTTCAATTCCTTCTGCCAAAATATTAGCATTGGTTACAAATAAATCATCTCCAACGAGCTGAATTTTAGATCCAAGCTTTTCTGTGAGAATTTTCCATCCCGCCCAATCGTCTTCACTCAAACCATCTTCAATGGAGACGATAGGATATTTAGAGCAAAGATCAACATAGTAATCAACCAGCTCAGCTGATGTAACCGTTCTGTTCTCTGAATCAAGTTTATATCCGCCTTCGGTTACAAGCTCAGACGCAGCAACGTCAAGTGCGATTGCGATTTGAGATCCTGCTTTATAGCCTGCTTTTTCGATCGCTTCCATTATGATTTGAATAGGCTCTTCGTTGGAACTTAAATCCGGAGCAAAACCACCTTCGTCACCTAATGCTGTATTGTGTTTTTTGGCTTTTAATATGCCTTTTAGATTGTGATAGACTTCAGCAGAAGCACGTAACCCTTCATTAAAATCGTCAAAACCAATCGGCATGATCATGTATTCTTGAAAATCAACGCTGTTATCTGCATGGCTTCCACCGTTGATGATGTTGAGCATCGGAACAGGGATAACCATCGCATTTGCTCCACCGAGATAGCGATATAGAGGAATATTTAAACTTTTAGCCGCTGCACGAGCAACCGCCATAGAGACACCTAGCACGGCGTTTGCACCAAGGTTACCATAGTTTTCAGTACCATCGATCTCTTTCATAACGGCATCAACCATTGCTTGATTATACGGACTAAGACCCATAATAGCGTCAGCGATTTCATTGTTGACGTGACCTACAGCTTTAAGCACGCCTTTGCCCATGTAACGGCTATCACCATCACGTAATTCCAGCGCTTCACGCTTGCCTGTACTTGCTCCGCTTGGAACGATTGCGCTTTCGCGTGTTCCGTCACTCAACTGGACTGTTGCTTTTACGGTTGGATTACCACGAGAATCCATTACTTCAATTGCACTTACTTCATCAATAAAAATCATTCATCCACCTCATTCATTTCAGATTCACCCATAATCATGATGTTGTTAACACCCATTGCGGCTTTAATTTTTTCTTCGATTTTCTTCGCTAACTCGGGTTCATCTTTGAACTTTTGCTTGACATTTTCACGGCCCTGGCCAAGTTTCGTATCTTCAAAGCTGAACCATGCTCCGCTTTTGTCAATTATATCGAGTTTGACGCCGTAATCAACAAGTTCACCCTCTTTGGAAATTCCTTCTCCAAACATAATATCAAATTCTGCTTGACGAAACGGTGGCGCCACTTTATTTTTAATAACTTTAGCTTTAACGCGGTTTCCAATTTGGCTTTCACCTTGTTTAAGTGTTGCAATTTTACGGATATCGATACGTACAGATGCATAAAATTTAAGGGCATTTCCACCTGTGGTTGTTTCGGGTGAACCGTAACCCATCGTACCGATCTTCATACGGATTTGATTGATGAAGATAATGGTACAGTTCATTTTATGCAAAACGCCAGTGAGTTTGCGAAGGGCTTTTGACATTAGACGTGCCTGAACGCCTACTTGCTGATCACCCATCTCTCCTTCGATTTCCACTTTTGGAGTAAGGGCTGCAACAGAATCGATAACGATCAAATCGACAGCACCGCTGCGTGCAATAGTTTCAACGATATCGAGTGCTTGCTCGCCGTAGTCAGGCTGAGAGATGAGGAGGTTTTCAACATCAACTCCCAGGTTTTTAGCATATCCAACATCTAAGGCATGTTCTGCATCGATAAAGGCACATACTCCACCTTTTCTTTGTGATTCGGCGATGATATGTAGGGTAAGTGTCGTTTTACCTGAGCTCTCAGGTCCGTAAATCTCAACGACACGGCCTTCTGGTATTCCGCCGATTCCTAATGCCAAGTCAAGCCCCAGTGAGCCAGTGCTAATAGATCCTATTGGTTCAATAACCTTGTCTCCAAGACGCATAAGCGTCCCTTTACCAAATGTTTTATCGATTTGCTTCATAGCCAATTCGAGCGATTTTAGTTTGTTTGGATCCATCATTGTCGTGTTCTCCTAAAAGGGTAAAATATAAAGTTAGACAATAATATGACAAATTGAAAGTATTTGTTAAAAATATGACAAATTGCAATACAATATATTCATTCGAATATTTATAGAGATATTTTAGCGTTATTTCGTTAAAATTTACATAGATTTGTAAACTTAGAGGTATTTTTAGTGAAAAAAATGGTAATTGCTCACTCTCCTGATGCGGACGATATTTTTATGTATTATGCCATCAAGTTTGGATGGGTAGGCCGTGAGAATACCATTTTCGAAAATATAGCACTTGATATTGAAACACTTAATGTGGAAGCCCTCAAAGGGACCTACGATATAAGCGCTATAAGTTTTGGATTGTACCCTCATATCGCCCAAGAATACGCGCTTCTTCGTACAGCGGTAAGTTTTGGAAGCGGGTACGGTCCCAAACTTATTCGTAAGCGCGATACGGTACTAAAACGTAAATTTAAAGTAGCGCTTAGTGGAAAATATACGACCAATGCTCTTCTTTTCCGTGTAGCGTATCCTGATGCAAAGATCGTGTATATGAACTTTCTGGAGATCGAGCAAGCGGTTATAGATGGTACGGTCGATGCCGGCGTATTGATTCATGAAAGTATTTTAGGATACGATGATTCTTTGGTTGTCGAGAGAGAATTATGGGATATTTGGTGTGAGTTAAGCGGTGGTTCTCTACCATTACCGCTCGGCGGGATGGCGATTCGACGTTCGCTACCGCTTACATCGGCTATTTCGTATGAAAATCTTCTTACTAAAGCGGTGCAGGTAGCACGAGATCACAAAGAGCTTCTTTCAAAAATGCTTATTGAGCGGTCTTTAGTTCGTATTGATGCAGCAACATTGGAAAAATATCTTGAATTGTATGCGAATGATGAATCAATAAGTCTAAGCGATATACAATTTGAAGCGATTAACAAGCTCTTTGAGATAGGAAATAAACACAACTTTTTTGATCAAAAAATGGATGCACGTGATTTTTGTATTCCGCAAGAATACACCGCATTGAGGAATAACTAACATGATGCAAGAAGAACTTGTTGGTTTAGGAATTGAAACCTTTAAAGTTGCGTTGATTTTATCACTGCCGGCCTTGCTTGTAGGGATGTTTTTGGGACTTGCAGTCAGTATCTTCCAAGCCACTACCCAAATTAATGAGATGACGCTGAGTTTCATTCCTAAGATTGTTGGAATTATTATTGTGATTATCTTGACAATGCCATGGATGATGAATGAGATGCAAGATTTTACCATTCGGATGTTTAATATGATTCCGACTTTTATTCAATGACGTCTAAAGTTATTGATTTTTCAAAATTCAGCTCTATTCGTATTGGTCCTATCGTTGATGTAATGCTCATTGAAAATGACGTTGTTCCAGTAGGACACGTAATTGTGGGAAGTGCAAATAACGTGCTCGTTTCTCCTACTCCTCCACCGCTAATGATGCTTTCAAAACAATATGATTTTATTCGAGTAGAGGGTAATCGTCTGATCATCGGTGCGGCAACTCCCGGAGGAAGAGTCGTGTCGTTTTGCAAAAAAAATAATATTGCTCATTTTGAGTATCTTTCAAAACTTCCGGGAACATTGGGTGGAATGTTAAAAATGAATGCGGGACTCAAAGAGTATGAAATTTTTAATCATCTGATTGCGATTCGTACCCAAAGCGGATGGAAACAAAAAAATGAAATAGAGTATGGCTATCGAAAGACATCCATTAATGATGTCGTTTTTGAGGCTGTATTTGAGCTTGAAGCGGGATTTTCTTTTGAACGGCTTGAACTGTTTGCCCAAATGCGTTCTAATCAACCCAATGAAGCCAGTGCCGGGAGTTGTTTTAAAAATCCTCCAAATGATTATGCGGGTCGGCTTATTGAGGCAGTAGGATTAAAAGGAATCCGGGTGGGGGCAATGGCGTTTAGTGAAGTTCATGCTAATTTTCTCGTCAACTATGGTGGCGGTGACTATGAAGATGCCCTTTTCCTGATAAAGGAAGCCCAAAAAAAGGTGCTTGAACAGTTCTCAATCGAGTTGCAATGTGAAGTTGTCATCTTGAGTGATACGATTGTGACGAAATAAATAGATTCTTTATTGACTTAAGTCGTCGAAATAAGCTATTATGACGGTTAAATTCAACTTTGAGAGGAATTTAACCGCAATGACTGTGAGCTATATTCGTCCTGATAAAGATTTTGATAATGTTTATGAGCAATTAAAATTGATTAATGCTTATAGCGATCAAATGAAACTCCCAATTGATAGAGAACTGATAGACCAGATTTCCCAAAATAAACGGATAAGTGAGCGAAATAATGTAGTGGAGCTCTTTCGTTCCTTGCGAGCAGATACATTATTGATTTATGACGTGTGGGTACTGAGCGTTAATATCGAAGATGTAGTCCAGGTAATGAGTTGTCTTCTAAAAAATGCGAATACAATTCATTGTGTAAAACAAGGGATTATAATCAATACCCAGAGTGATATAATGGTCGTTTTAGGCCTTATCGATCAGCTTCGACAAATGGTTCAAAATGATGATAAAAAAGGTATTGGTCGACCACGCGGGTCTAAATCAGTATCAAAATTTGATTTAAAGTTAGATCAAATTATTTCCCTGCTAAAACAGGGTAATAGTGTTAGTGAAATAGCTCGTCAAATGAAAGTGAGTCGCAGCTCATTAAAAGATTATGTCGAATCGCGAGAGTTAAAAGCTTTGGTGCAAGGAGTTGTTCTTTCGAATAACGCCTCAGATGCACGTGCGATTATGATCGAAACCATTCAATGCCCAAACATTGAACCAAATAAAAAGGAGAGTGAATGAGTACAGAAGAAGTATCCCTTAAGGGAAAAGCTTATTTGAATAAGTGGGTTCCATGGAGAATCAAACGGTATTGGTTTTATGGATTTGTGACCATTTTGTCATTGATTATTCCATGGATACGTATTGATGGAAATCATCTCTTTTTATTGAGTTTTGATAAGTTAAAACTTCACCTGATGTTTATTCAGTTTGATATGCAAGAGCTTTACCTGATGCCCTTTTTGCTTATGCTCTTATTTATTGGTGTTTTTGGTATTACCGTCTTAGGTGGCCGTGTTTTTTGCGGATGGATATGTCCTCAAACTATTTTTAGAGTTGTGTACCGTGATTTAATCGAAACAAAACTTTTGGGTCTGCGCAAACGTATTAAAAATAAGCAGCAAGAACCTGATTATTCAAAAGCAGAAAATAAGATTAAGCGTTTGGTCGCAATTTTAATCTGGACAGGATTGGCATTTATTGCTGCTGCGGATTTGATGTGGTATTTTGTCCCTCCTGAGGATTTTTTAGCGTACATCCAAAATCCTAATGAGCATTTAGTTCTTATCGGTTCGATTGTTGGTATTGTTCTCTTTTTGGTTTATGATGTCATTTTCTTGCAAGAAAATTTTTGTGTTTATGTCTGTCCTTATTCACGTATTCAATCGGTATTGTACGACGACGATACGATTATGGCGATTTATAACCCTAATCGTGGTGGCGAGATTTATAATGAGCAAAAAGAGAAGTTATTCACAAAACAAAAAGATTTGTTAAGTGTGAATACGAATGCAGAGTGTACTACCTGTGAAAGTTGTGTTACTGTGTGTCCTACCCACATTGACATCCGTCAAGGGCTTCAACTGGAATGTATTAACTGTTTAGAGTGTGTCGATGCATGTACAGAAGTCATGGGCAAGCTCGGAAAGCCAAGTTTGGTTGAGTGGTCAAGTGAAAAAGAGACTCTTTTTATGAAGGGTAAAACACATTATTTCCGCCCTAAGATTTTAGGCTATATTGGTATTTTGATTGTCGTCAGTATTATTTTGGGGATGATGGGCAGTAAGAAAGAATATATGCTTCTTAACATCAACAAAGAGAATCGTCTTTATTCGATCAATCATACGGATGAGGGGAAAATACGAGTTGATAACGCCTATACCTTCTTATTGCAAAATACTCTCAATGAAGATCACGACTATTACTTTGATGTTATTGCACCCAAAGGTATGGAAGGCAAGATTAAAATAGGGACACCTACTGAGCCGTTTAAAGTTAAGCCGGGTGTTGTCAAGAAAAAAGTAATTGTTCTGTATGCAGATGAGATACTTGTTAAAGATGATCGTAAAGATACGGTTATTCCTATTACGATTAAAGCGTATGCAATGGATGATAAAATGAAGGTAATGGTTGTCCGTCAGTCTACGTTTACATTCCCGCGAGAAGATTTATTAGAAGATGACAAGGATAAAAAAGAAGAGGATTAAATCTCTTCTCTATATAAAAAAGAGAAATGCTTTCAGGCTATTTCTCTGCTGCTTCTTCTTTCCCAAATGTTTTTTCTAAACCATTTACGAGTTCTTGTTTCTGGATATCTGTGAGCTTGGCTTCTGGGTGTGTTGGAAGATAAAACCATGGTGGCATTTCTCCTTCACGTACTTCTTTAGCAGCCTCTTTGCCTTCATTTTTTTTCTGAGCACCCCATGTTGAGACGTTGAAGTGCTCACGCCCTTCGTCTATATCACGCTGTAGCAACCATGAAACAGGAGCAACATCGCTATACCAAGGATACTTGGTTTCATGAGAGTGGCAGTCAGCACAGGCATTATTAAAAAGTTCTTTAGTTCGGGGTGAATCCCACTGAGGTTCGCTGATTATGTGAGGATTTGTGTGATTTTTGCCGTAGGGGACGAACTGTATGGCTACAGCTGCTACCACTACGCCTGCGAAAATTTTACCGATCATGAGTACATCCTTTTAAAATGGAATTTACATGACGATTATACCAGTATTGCTTCTTTAACGCCAACTTCAAGATGTCCGATAACGTACCCGTCGGTTGCATTTAAAACATCTTCTACATTTTCTGATTTGACAACGAGAATCATCCCGACACCCATATTGAATGCACGGAACATTTCAGCACGCGCAACATGTTGACCGATAAGTTCAAAAATTGGCAATACACGAATAGAAGATTCAGTGATAACGGCACGCATGTTATCAGGGAGTACGCGTGGAAGATTTTCAACAATTCCACCACCGGTGATGTGCGCGAGTGCTTGAATTTTATCTTTGAGTTCTTTAAAAGTTTTAACGTAGATACGTGTTGGAGTGAGCAGCGTATCAATAAGAGGTTTTCCGTTGAAATCATCCTCAAATTTCATTCCCATTTTTTCAAACAACACTTTACGTGCTAATGAAAAGCCGTTGGAATGAAGCCCTGAGCTTGGCAGTGCAATAAGAATGTCTCCTGCATTGACATGAGCGGTTCGGTCAAGTTCACTTTTTTCTCCAACACCTACGGCAAACCCAGCAAGGTCATAGTCATCACTGTGGTACATTCCTGGCATCTCAGCTGTTTCGCCGCCAATAAGAGCACATTCTGCTTGAATACAGCCTTCTGCAATTCCTGATACAACTGCGGTAGCAGCTTTAACATCGAGCTTCCCTGTTGCATAGTAATCAAGAAAAAACGAAGGAGTTCCGAAGTTACAGATAAGGTCATTGACACACATAGCAACGAGATCAATACCTACAGTGCTGTGAATACCTGAGTCAATAGCCAGTTTGAGCTTGGTTCCAACACCATCAGTCGCTGCAAGCATAACGGGTTCACGGTAACCGGTTGGGAGTTCAAACGCTCCGGCAAATGAACCGATTCCACCTAGTACACCTGGAATTCTAGTCGATTTGACAAGCGGTTTGATGTTTTCGACGAAACTGTTGCCTGCGTCAATATCGACACCGGCATCTTTATAGCTGATTTGGCTCATTTAAGATTCTCCACCTGTTTTAGTGGTGAAATTATAGCAAACTGGATGTTAGTAGAAGTTTATTTGGTTGGGCACTTTCCAAATAGTTTACTAAATACCCAGATAGAAGGACAAAAATCTACGAATGCCCATACCAAAATCATCAGAATGACGAATCCTTGAAGTATCATTCCATAAAGTGTAAAGCCTTGAATAAAGAGAACCATTGAGATGGTTAGAACGATTGCCATTAAAAGACGTTGTATTTTTTCTGCACACATATTAGTATTCTCCAAGTTATAATAAAAATTTGGCATAATTATATGCTAATAATTTTGTTTTCATCTGTAAGATAAAGGCTTCATCTACTCTTTCAATGAGGTTTAATCTCTACGTGTTACAATCGCTTAAAATTAACCCTGAAGAGTTTACACCAATGAAAACATTTATTTATCCAGAAATGATGGTGCACGTCGCTTTGTGTACACATAAACTACCAACCTCTGTATTGCTCGCAAGCGATAATCGAGAATTACTACTTGGCGAACTTTCTCGCTACCGTGAATCTGCTGTAACGAGCGTTAGCAGTACAAATCTTCTCGAGTCGTTTCGAAATGTAGAAGATAAAAGTGTTGATGTACTTTTATTGGACAGTATCACCGACGACAGTGCGGTAATCGCCCATATCAACCGCATATTAAAAGAGGATGGTTTAGTCGTCATGCAGCATCCTTCTTTGGATGAGGTAGGTGCAAATACGAGTTTAATGCAAATTTTGGGAAATTATTTCAAAATCATTATGCCGTATCATCTCGAAAATGGGACAACCTTGTTGTTATGCTCCAAAGAGTACCATCCAACAGCCGATATAATTTTGCAGCGCAGTGATTTGCTCGAAGGGCATCAGTATTACAACTGTGATGTTCAAACTGCTTCTTTCGCTATGCCTCAATATGTGCGTAAAAACTATTTGGGAATTATCCGTAATTAATGGCGGACCACTTAATGAATACGCCATCGGAATACATCCCGATTGGCTACACTAACGCTTGGTTTCACCCACAGGGCACTTTGTCTTCAGCAGAAAGCTCACGTCATTATAGGAGACTATAATGGCGTATCAGTACGCGATTGCATTGACAGGAGGGATTGCTACAGGCAAAAGTACTGTTGCGTCTCTTTTAGGACTTAATGGCTTACGTATCATTGACGCAGATGCTATTTCTCATCGTCTTTTAGATGAAAATTCTGCTTGGATACGTGAACATTTTGGTGAACAGTACATTCACGGAAATAAAGTCAATCGTCCCGAATTAGGAAAAATAATCTTTTCCGATCCAAAAGCAAAAAAAGAACTCGAAGCTTTTTTACACCCAAAAATTCGTGCTGCTATCGAAGAAGCAAGTGAAAAACAAGACCTCCTAAAATATCCTTATCTTATAGATATCCCTCTCTTTTTTGAAACCTCCTCGTATCCGATTAAAAATTCAGTGGTTGTTTACACTCCCAAAGAACTTCAGCTTGAGCGATTTATGAAACGCAACGGCTTTACAGCTGAAGAATCACTTCGTCGAATCGAGACTCAAATGGACATCGAAGAAAAGCGCTCACGAGCAACGTGGGTAATCGATAATTCTTCCAATCTTAAACATCTTCAAGCACAATGTGAACAGTTTGTTGAATCAATTAAAGAACTCTACCCCGCCCCTAAGGTATAATCCCTTACTTTTATTGCAAGGACATCCATGCTTCAAATCGCTAAATACTGCGCAAGCGGTAATGATTTTGTCATTTTTCACACCCTTAACGGAGCAGATCGTTCCGGACTTGCACGGATTCTTTGTGACCGTCAAAATGGAATCGGCGCAGATGGATTGATCGTTTTGCTTCCCCATGAAACGTATGATTTTGAATGGGAGTTTTACAATGCAGACGGTTCCACCGCCTCAATGTGCGGTAACGGAAGCCGTGCATGTGCTCACTATGCTCACCGTTTTGGTTTGGCAGAGTCCAGTATGGAGTTTTTGACGGGTGCTGGGGTGATAAAGGCAAGTGTTGAGGGTGATATGGTTCAAAGTGATTTAACGCCTCCCTTTGTCATTAACGATGAGATTGTTGAAAATGAGATGCGATGGTGGCTTATCGATACCGGCGTTCCTCATCTCGTCACCTTTGATGCGGATATGGGAAACTTTGACATAGAAATGGCGCGTACCCTTCGCCACAAATACAATGCCAATGTTAATATTGCGTATGTACAGAGCAATGGAGCGATTCAAGTCCGTACCTATGAGCGCGGAGTAGAAGATGAGACATTGGCATGCGGAACAGGAATGGCTGCGTGTTTTTATCGGGCTTCTATCGAAAATTCTGTCGCGGATAACGCTCGTGTCTATCCAAAAAGCGGTGAAACGCTTTATCTAGGATTAGACGAGGGGACGATAACGTTCAAAGGCGAAGTTCAGGGAGTTTTTGAAACTATTTGGAGAGAATAGTCATTAAATAGTGTCTCCGCAACATACAAAGAGCCCGATTGAGTGCACTAGTGCATTAGCATATCGGTAGCGATTTGTTGAGGGGACGATTTTCTTTTGATACTTTTCTTATTAAAAAGAAAAGTATAGAGATGCCTATAACCCGTTTCTCTCCATCAGTTTTGACTGCATATCGGCAATCAACGGTTCGATAATATCATCCATCAATCCCCCTTGCATAATCTCTTCGAGTCGATAAAGAGTCAGCGTAATGCGGTGATCGGAGATGCGGTTTTGAGGGTAGTTGTAGGTTCGGATACGTCCACTTCGATCCCCAGTTCCCACTTGATCTTTACGCTCATTCATCTCTTTTTCTTTCGCTTCATGCATTTGCATATCATAAATACGGGCTTTAAGAATTTGCATCGCTTTATCTTTATTTTTGTGCTGCGATTTTTGATCTTGGTTGTTGACGACGATACCTGTTGGAAGGTGGGTAATCCGTACCGCAGAGTCCGTGGTATTGACACTTTGTCCGCCGCAGCCGGATGAGCGCATAACGTCGATCTTGAGGTCGCTTTCATTAATGACAACTTCTACGTCATCAACTTCCGGCATAACGGCAACGGTAATCGCTGAAGTATGAACACGTCCCTGAGACTCCGTAGCAGGGACACGCTGAACACGGTGGACACCCGCTTCGTGTTTGAGGCGTGAATAGACTTGATCGCCTTTAATAAGGGCAATGACTTCTTTAAATCCGCCGGCATCTGAGGGGCTGGTGCTCATGAGTTCGATTTTCCATCCACGTACATCCGCATAACGGACATAAGCATTAAACAAATCACCGACAAAAATCGCCGCTTCATCTCCGCCTGTTCCCGCCCGTAATTCAATAAAGATATTACGCTTGTCGTTAGGATCAGTCGGAATAAGAAGTTTTTTGATCTCTTCTTCGAGCTCACCCACTCGAGGCTCTAATATTTTGAGTTCTTCTTTTGCAAGTTCACCCAATTCTGCATCAAATGCGAGAGCTTTGTTCTCTTCAATCTCTTCCAATACTTTTTTATATTCGGTTGCTTTGGTATAAATGGCAGCAATAGAGGATTGTTCTTTGGAAAGATCGGTCATGCGTTTGATATCGTTTCCGATGTCAGGTGAACTTAAAAGTGTTGTGAGCTCGTTGTAACGGTTAATAAAAGGGGTGAGTTTATCGGATAACATAAGTGATTCCTAAAAGAGGAGTTAAAAAAAGTGGATAATAAGAGGAAAGTTTGCCCTAAGGCAAAAATTTACGCTGCGAGTTTGTTAACAGCGAGGTGAAGACGGCTTACTTTACGAGCAGCAGTTTCTTTTTTCAAGACACCTTTGCTAACGTATTTGTGTAAGTTTGCATTTGCAATAACAAGTGCTGCTTGTGCTTCTTCTTTGTTCCCTGCGTCTACTGCAGTACGAACGGCCTTAACGATGTTTTTTACACGTGTGCGGTAGAATCGGTTACGCTCAGTGCGTTTTTCCGTCTGACGGATACGTTTCAATGCTGACTTATGGTTTGCCATGGCATTTATCCTTGTCGAATTTTTTTTAGGGTAGAATACTACCTTAAAGATAATTAAAATTAAGTTAAATTTTATACAGTAGGGAGAAATTACTATGAAATTGTTTGGAACAGATGGTGTACGTGGTGAAGCGGGCTCGTTTTTAACGGCAGAATTGGCGATGCGCGTAGCGATGGCAGCAGGAATTTATTTTAGCGCTCATGCCCGAACCAAAAAGATTTTACTCGGTAAAGACACCCGCAAAAGTGGCTATATGATTGAAAACGCAATTGTAAGCGGACTGACAGCCGTGGGATATGATGTAATAGAAATCGGTCCAATGCCGACTCCGGCAATTGCATTTTTGACGTTGAATATGCGATGTGATGCTGGGATTATGATTTCGGCAAGTCACAATCCGTTTGAAGATAATGGGATTAAATTTTTCGATGCTCAAGGAAATAAACTCTCCGAAGAGATTGAAGCCCAAATTGAAGCGATCGCGCAGGACACAGCCCGTCTGGAAGAGGGACAGGTTATAGGTAAACAAATCGGTGCAGCAAAACGAATTGATGACGTTATCGGTCGCTACATCGTTCAGCTCAAAAACTCATTCAGTCGTGAATTGACACTGCAAGGGTTACGTATCGTATTAGATACGGCCAATGGGGCAGGGTATAAAGTGGGACCAACGGTGCTTGAAGAGTTGGGTGCTGAAGTGATCGTGTTGCATGATAAACCTAATGGATTTAACATTAATGAGGGATGCGGAGCACTGCATACCAAAGATCTGCGCGAAGCAGTGAAAAAATATCGTGCTGATATTGGTTTGGCTCTCGATGGAGATGCGGATCGTCTTATTGTTGTCGATGAAAAGGGAGATGAGGTCGATGGGGATCAGATTCTTGGGGCATTAGCGCTCTTTTTAAATAAAAATGGTCAGCTCAAAGGGGGTGGTGTTGTTGCCACTGTTATGAGTAACCAAGCCCTCGAAGATAGCATGAAAGAAAATGGGCTGAAACTTTTCCGATCTAACGTCGGGGATAAATATGTATTGGAAGTGATGCGAGAGAACGGTATTAACTTTGGAGGAGAACAAAGCGGTCATATTATCTTGCATGATTATGCTAAAACGGGTGACGGATTGATGAGTGCGCTCCAAATCTTGTCATTACTTCTCACGACAGGGCAAAAGGCGAGTAAAGTTCTTCGTCCATTTAAGCTTTATCCTCAAAAGCTGGTAAATATCAAAGTTAAAAATAAAAAGCCATTAGCTGAAATCGAAGGGCTTGAAGAGGAACTAAAAAAGACTGAAGCTCTTCATGTTCGGCATCTTATACGTTACTCAGGAACTGAAAATAAGCTCCGGATTCTAATGGAAAGCAAAGACTCAAAAGTAATGGAAAAAGAGATGGCGAGATTGGTGGAATTTTTTGAAAAGGCATTAAATGGCTAAGTCTTTTGTCCTTTTTATATTAGTAGTTATCGGAGTTTTTGTTGCCGACCAATTGCTTAAAACTCTTTTTGTTGAGGGTTTTCGTGCCTATACTCAGTGTATTGATTTGATTTTAGTTTACAATAGAGGGGTGGCATTTTCAATGTTTGCCTTTTTGGAAGAGTCGTTAAAATGGATACAGCTTGCTCTTTTAGCGGGGGTTGTAGCCTACACGCTTTGGTTAAAACAAAAATGCTACCTACTTCCAGTAGGAATAATGGTGGGGGCTGGACTTTCAAATGTAATTGACCGTTTTATTTACGGCGGAGTGGTTGATTACGTGTATTGGCATTGCGGTTTCAATTTTGCGGTGTTTAATGCAGCGGATGTGATGATTGATATTGCAGTCCTGTGGTTGTTTATTTTAAATTATAAACCGAAGATGTGTAAGAGTTAAGTCATATTTAACCTCTTACTCATTATAATTCTGCCCCAATGGTCGCATAGCTCAGTTGGTAGAGCACTACCTCGACAAGGTAGTGGTCACAGGTTCGAATCCTGTTGCGACCACCATTCACAAACCCCCTCCTCATAGGCTTTACAAACGCTTTTTAAGCACTAAAATCACACTCTATTTTTATCGTAAAAATTGTCAAAATCGACAATAAATTGACAACTTAATTACACAATAGTTACACAATTTTTCTGTGAATTTTGCATGGAACGTTCTTTTTAAAGATTGGCGTTCCATCTACAGCTCCCTGTCGTACGAATTTTTCAAGCATGAAGCTGGTGGAACGCTACTTTATTTTTTTGCTGATAGTCTTTTATGTAGACTCTCTCTTATATCCTTTACTTTAGAATTATTTTTAAATATAGAGTTCCATAGTTCCAATAGATATATAAACGCCACATATACGTGGTTTCAGCTGGAACGTCATTGGAACCTATTCCTTAAAAGTCGTTCCGCTTCGTTCCAACTCTTCAGACTAATGTATTTTGCCCCTTCGGGGCGCAGTAATGATTTAAGAGAGGGAAGAGCGGATGAATAAACAATCAACAAAAATAATAAAGCTAGTCAAGTAAAATATAAAAACGAAAGTGTAAGCTTCCATTAAGTTTAATAAAAGCATAATGTCGTCAAGGAATAGAAGTTAATACTTCCATTCTTAATCTAAATATAAGAGGTAACTAAATGAAGACAAATCAAGCTAACACGTTTAACGTGAATGTCGATTCCATGAAGCGAATCCAAAGTCCATCCGATGAGATGACAACAGCAAAATATTTTGTAAGTAAAAACAAAAGCGAAGGCCTTTTTGTTTTTACCGCCAAGTGAGGTGGTTTAGATGTCTGCATTGCAAACTATTGACGCTACCATCGAAACAGTAGAGGTGGTAAATCCTCCAGCAAAAAAAGTATCAACCTTTACAGCCGAAAGATTACGTGAAACTGGTGAGATAAGACCAAATAAGTATTTATTTTTTGACTTTACAAGAAGCTCATACATACTTTTTAATAGCAAAACAGGTGAGATTGAGCTTTTGACTTCATTGGCAGCTAAGCAACATATCAAAATGGCATTTCCTCTTATGGAAGATGTCAAAGATAAATTCCTACTCGGACTTAAAAAAGTCAATACTGTTTTTGATATTAAAAAACCATTTAGCTTTACCGAGGATGGTGATTTTTATCTGAATGAATTTAATGAGAAGAAAACTAAGCTCGCAGAGATTGATCAGATGAGAAAAAAAATGAAAAAATGCGACTATACGGCGGAAGAATTTAAAAAAGAGATTCCATTAACGTACGCATTGCTGTTAAATCTATTTGAAGACAATCATGAAGCTGTCGATTATTTTATCAATTATTTATCTGTATTTGTAAACGAGAGAGAAAAAATTCCATCTGCATTTCTTCTTTCAGGAACGGAAGGGGCAGGAAAGGGAGTCTTGATAGAGGTGGTGTTGGCACATATTTTTGGTGAATATTGTGAAAATATTAATGCGAGCAATCTTGAAAGCTCATTTAATGGCTATATTATCAATAAGCTAGTTGTATGTTTTGACGAAGTAAAAAGTGATTTTAGTAAATCAACTGGCACAATAGAAAAGGTAAAAGAGTTTATTACCAATGCCTATTTTACGGCAAATATAAAAAGCGAAAAGACCTATAGGTGCGAAAACAATTTCATAACATTTTTGTGCAATAATCACCCGTTGGCAGTTAAAATTTCGCCTAATGATAGACGGTTTAATTATTTTAAGCAAGAAAAGTCATTAGCTACCATTGCAAAAGAAAAATTCAATTTAGAGATAGGCGAATTCATTGTGCTACTCAAAAAAGAACAGTTAAAATTTATAGAAATTTTAGCGAGATATAAATTTGACAGAAAGAGAACTACGTCGCTATTTGAAACTAAAAGCAAAGCAATGGCGAAAGTGGCTACCACTGGAAATGTTGAACTTGTTTTTGGTTATATCAAGAAGTTGAATATTCTTGGAGTGACTCAAGAGATTGAAGCAGTCGTAGATGGTTACGAATCCTTAGAATTTGCTTCAGGATTTTCAGACAGTTTTATAATCTACATTAAAAAGCATAGAGCAATGTTGAAAAATCTTGAAGATGAATTTGAGCACAGATTTATTTCTGCAAAGTCATTAGATTTTTTGTTTGTGTTGCTGGTAACTGAAAAGTCAAATGATATTCAGTATAGAAACAAAGTCATATTCTCGAACCTTGGCGAGTCAATTACTCAAAGAGTCAAAGGCGAAAAAACGAGAGGTAGAAGAATTGGAATGACTCTTTCCGAAGAAGAATCCGTGCAACTAGAGGGGGATTTTTTAATGAATCAACCTTTAGAATTTTAGCCCTCAATAACGGCTTCTATAGCCGTTATTAGGCTCTCTTCAAATAATAAAGAGTCATAGACTCACGCTCTAAGCTATGGTTTAAGCCCTCCGAAACTTCCTTAAGAGCTTGGTGATATTCAACGCCATCTTCAATTTTAGAGTGATATTCTCTTTCAGCGTAACTGTACCGAAAATCGTGTGGCGTGTGCTGATTATCGGTAACTTCAGATAAATCATTGCGATAGGTGCTCTGTGAGGGGATATTTTCAGCAGTCATTATTTTTGCTACCAGTTGAGGCGAAATGTCTTTTGGCTCGTATGTATGATTTCCCTTGCCGACCAATCCGACAACTTCATTATGATCAATGTATTTTTCATGATTTTGGACAAGTTCAATAGCCTCACTTACACGTAATCCCAGTGAATATTGCACTTCTGATATAACACCCGATTCGTAACGTGTGCTATAAAGCTCTTTAATGACGTTCTCTACATCTTTTACCGCCCGACCTGTTATCACTTCTTCTGAGGGCATTTCCTTTATCTCAGCGACCTTTTGATCGAAGTAAGTTTTATCCAAATCAATTGAAACATTAGATTCTTGTAATCCCCGCAACATAGATGAAAAACTTCTCGTATAAGATTCACGAGAAGTTCGTGATAAGTTTTCCATTCGTTGTTCCAAAAATTTATCCATATTTTCAGCGGTTATGGCTTGGTTGAGTTTTCCGTCGATCTGATTATTTTCCATAAAATTTTTGAAATCTCGTAAATACATTTCACGCTTGCTGGCAACAGCACCACTGTGAGTGAGGTGATCATTTGAGCCATGTCTTTTTACTCCAAAAGACTCCATTCTGTGGAAAGCGTCAGCAATTTGCCTATTTAGACTTGAACCTCTTAAATTCGCCATGCCTTTTTAGTCCCGCTTGATTCGATTAGCCGTAATAAAACGATCAAGCGCACTCTTAGAAATGGTTACACGATGGTTGAGTTTGAGATGATTGACTATTTTTGCCGTTCCCATGCCGCTTTTATAAAGTTCAACTATTTTTTCAGAATACCTAATAATGGTTATGTTTTTGGTTTTTAACTTCACCTTTTCCGAAGCAATGAGCCATTTCTCAGCATGGATTTTTTCAAGGATAAATAATCCATTAATTAGCACTGATTTTGTGATCACCTTTTGCGTTAATAAGTATGATTTATATCGTCTCATAAAGTCATCCAACTCACTTGGAGTCAGCCCGAGTAGGGCACTGTAGGTCTTAATTTTTATTTCACTGAACATGGTTATTTACCTCCTTTTATTATTATTGCCGACCTTGAAGGTTGGGTGCTTATTTAAAGCGTTTTTATAGCTTATTCTTTTCATCCCACCACCAAAAGGAACAGCTCGATTTTTCAATGAGCTGTTATGGTCGAGGGTAGATTAGACATGCGATTTTGAGATCATCGGCGAAAACTTTTAGACTGTATAAAAACAGATTTAGAGGGAAATTCCATTGGTCATACACTGCATTGAAAGGGTTTTAAAAAAAAGGTTAATATAGTTGGTGCAGGATTGTATGGAGCGTTGTCATAGCTCAGGCGAGAAAAATAAGTAAAATATATATTAAGAAAATGACATGGGGTCTCCGTAAAAATGTTTATGTTTTGTTATACGAACACATTTAAAAAAATATAAGGAGTTGGTAAGAAAATGCAAATTCTTTTGCAATTTTTGAGTCGTTTCAAGTTTTTTGAAAAAACATACGAAAAAAATGCGCAAATGATACGGAATCGGCACTTTTGAAGCAGTTTGCTCGAAATGGCTTTTTATGGGAGTTTTAGAGCATTTTTTAGGAGAATTTAGGCGGTTTTTAATTGATTGAAGCCACCAGCGGTCTCTCTACAATTAACATTATAGAGAGACCGCTGAAATGCACGTATCCGACGGTATTTTGATTCATTTTTAACTAAACTTCTTGCACAACCTTCTACAATTGGATTCCCGCGCAAGCGGGAATCCAGCTCTTCATAAAAAGTTAGTTATGCAAGAAGGCTACTGAATGAATGAAAAAATTATCTGCGTGCTATTCATTTTTTTAATTTTGTATTTTCTAGGTTAATAATCAGCCTATTTCATCCTATTTTTTACTATTGCATAGTCTTTACAGCCCTCTTCATCCTTCATATCGCACGCCATGCCTAAGTATTTCAAAGCATTTTGTTTATTTTTATTTACTCCATTTCCCTTGGCATAAATAAGACCAAGATTGTAGCATCCAGAAGCAAATCCCCCATTACATGCCTTGGTATACAGCTTTACTGCTTTAAAGCTATCTTGCTTTACCCCGTTTCCTCTTTGATATATAAAACCAAGATTGGAGCATGCAACAGATTCTCCTCCATCGCATGCTTTGGTGTATAGAGCGGCTGCCTTTAAGCTATCTTGCTTTACCCCCTTTCCTTTCTCATACATAGTAGCAAGATTTGAACATCCCGCAGTATTTCCACCATCGCATGCTTTAGTGTGCAGGACTACTGCTTTGAAGCTATCTTGTTTTACTCCATTTCCATTGCTATACATAAGACCAAGATTAGAACATCCGTCAGCATCTCCGCCATCGCATGCTTTGGTAAACAGCTTTACCGCTTTGAGGCTATCTTGCTTTACTCCAATTCCACTGAAATACATGGCACCAACATTATAACATCCCTCAGTATCTCCACTATCGCATGCTTTTTTAAAGCTGGTTAATGCTTTTGAATATTCTTTCTTCTCATATGCTTTTACGCCATCGTCATAACTACCACCAAACGCACACCCGACTAAGATTCCCATTAGTAACATTTTTTTCAACATTTGATTGCCTTTTATTTTAATTTTGTAATCTTTAATGTCAGTAATCAGCCTATTTCATCCTATTTTTTACTATTGCAAAGTTTTTACAACCCATTTCAACTTCCATATCACACGCCATACCAAGATATTTTAAAGCTAATTTATTATTTTGTTTTATTCCATTCCCCTCGGCATACGCTTTCCCAAGATTATTACATCCGCCAGGATCTCTATCATTACAGGCTTTAGTAAATAACATTACTGCTTTAAGACTATCTTGCTTAACACCATTGCCAATAGCATACAAAATCCCAAGATTAGAACATCCACCAGCATTTCCACCATCGCATGCCTTAGTGTAAAGCTCTACTGCTTTAAAGCTATCCTGTTTTATATCATCACCCTTCTCATACATCTCACCAAGAGTGTAACACGCACTAGCAACTTTATCATCGCATGCTTTGGTATACAACTTTTCCGCTTTGGAGCTATCTTGCTCTACTCCAATTCCTTTGGAATAGATAGTAGCAAGACTAAAGCATCCCATGGTATCTCCACCTTCACAGGCTTTAATGTAAAGCTCTACAGCTTTTAAACCATCACTTCTTTCGGCATAAATAGAACCAAGCTCAGAACACCCTTCAGGGACTCCGTTATCGCATGCTTTGGCATACAGTTCTTCTGCTTTTTGGCCATCTTTCTCCACACCTGAAACTCCACCAGCATAACAAATAGCAAGACTGTAGCATCCTCTAGCATATCCACCATTGCATGCTTTAGTTTTCAACTCTATATATTTTAACTTATCATACTTTACTCCAGCTCCCAGACCATACATAGCGCCAAGCATAGCACACCCTTCAGCGTCTCCGCCATCACATGCTTTGCTATACAGCTTTACTGCTTTTAAGCTGTCTTTTTTTATTCCATACGCATCGCCATACATAATACCAAGACCAGTGCATCCGCCAGCGTCTCCACTATCGCATGCTTTTTTAAAGCTTTCCAATGCTTTTTTATGCTCCTTCTTGTCTAATGCTTTTATTTCATCGTTAAAACTACTGCCAAACACATACCCGACTAAAATTCCCATTAGTAACATTTTTCTTAACATGGAATTGCCTTTTACTTTAAATTTCTATACAACATAGTCAAAACATATACTTAACAGATACACCCGTTTTTGTATAGTCATAATTCAAAAACCCAATATTACTGGGAGTCATATTGAAAGTCTTATAATCCACATTCACCCCAACAGTATTGGTAACTCTGTATTCAAGCCCTGCACCATACCCAAACCCTGAGTTCTCACGGTCATCTACACTTTGATACATAGCCGCACCGATACCATAGAGGGTGAAATCTTTAAGAGCAGTATTGACAGGAGTGTAGCCGAGTCTAATATCAGCCGCATACCCAATAATATTAATCGCATTTATATCTGCGTATTCGAGGATAAATTCACCACCCCAATACATTCCAGCGTCATAATATTTACCATAGCCAAATCCGATATCGTAGCCAGTACCTGATTTCTCTCCTACATCTATAGAAGCAACACCGACACTAACATTCATCTTTGTAGGTGTTGCTTGCGCCACAGTTGCCAATAATAATGTGAAAATAATGATACCAGCGGATTTTATTTTCATTATGGGTATCCTTAAAGGTTTATTAGTAGAATAAAAATTATTCTACTACAGAATTGTAAAGTGCTGCTGCACCAAACAAAATAGCACTAACAGCAGCGCCAGTTACTCCACCACCACCCATTGTATGAGTGAGACCAATTTTTTTAGAACTTTTTGGTGTAGTTTTTGTAACTGTTGAATTTTCATCTACTACAGCAGATGGGTCTATTTCAGACTCATTTGGTGTTGCATTTTGATCCAAAACTAAAGTCGGATTATTTTCACTTGCAGCAGCGTGCTTTGCTAAATAAGCTTTATAAGCATCGCTTTCAGCGAAGCAGATTTGGTTGCTTATAAGCAACAATATTACTATAGTTAGAATGTTTTTCATCCAAAACCTTTTTTGTTAATTGTTAATAATGCTGGTGAATATTAGCAAATTAATCTTAATCTTTTAATGATAACCCACTATGGTGGTTTGATAGGGTATTGTATTCCAACTAAACTTAACCATACTAATACTATGGTGGGTTTCTAGATGGCACAGTCCTCTTTTTCGGATGAAGAAATACAAAACATCTATAAACTCATCGGTGCAAACGTCAAGCACTATAGAATGGAGCGGGGGTTGACTCAGCTCGCTTTATCGTATGAAATAGGATACAAATCGGTTAGCCTCGTATCCGCTGCTGAATTATGCAGTAATGACAAACACTTCAACATCGAACACCTGTATAAAATGAGTAAAGTTTTGGATGTGCCTATCGCTAAGTTTTTTGAACCTACACCGCTTGCGGATGATTTATAGTCGTTAAGTTAAAAAATGCTTAAGCCAATTATCGGCTAGAGTTTCGTTTAATACACTGAATTGCTGCATCCAATCTCCAATGATATTTTATATTTTGAAGCTCAGGTTATTCTGGAATATGATCAAACAGTCTTTCTTTCCATTTTTTGATCAAGGTTGTTTCGTAATAATCGTTAAATAAATCTGCTCGTATTAATGAGATATAAGCACTTTTAAGCCAATCGCTTGCTTCGTCGTCATAAATTTCTAATTCATTAGCCAATTTTGCTAGCAATTCACCATATTCTTCTGAAGACAATTCAATACTAAGCATTTTTCTTTTTGTCATTTTGCACATCCATTAAAGTAATATATCAATAATACAGTCTTTTAGAAAAATAGCTGATTATACGGTTATGCATTGAAAACGGCATACTACTTTACACCAATAAATAGTTTTTGTTTTTTATCAGAAGCCATCTCAAAATCACCCAAAATATAAGACAATGACTTTTAGCCCCACTCACTACGATTGACCTTTTCTTCCATTCATTCTTAAATACACCACTGCGTTTTCATCGACACAAACATTAACATAGTCAAGGTTTTTCCCAATGAATATATTTCTTTTTCTCTCATAAAAGGGTCATACATCGAAGTGAGCGGGGAGAAAAAGCCCTCAACTCTCTTATGGGGCTTGATTTTTGTCTTCTGAAAACAAAAAAAGAAGAAAAAGGTCTCCAAGCAAAGCTCACAAAGAGAAAAAACTTATTTAAAAGGATTAAACGATGAAAAAACTATCAAACTACAAACCAACTACGACACTAGAGCGTTCAACTTTGGCGATCATAAAAAGCAATCTCGAAAAAGGTTACGAAGAGAGCTTCTTTAACGATTTAATGAATAACGGTTGTCAATCGGGAATGGTGGGCGGTTTGATCTACTACTCCGAGACCAGCAAATTTTTTACCAAACATAAAGATGAAATCAACCAAATGCTTTCTAACACGCTTAGTGAATGTGGTTTGAGCTGTCCTAGCGAACTGTTTGGCGACAAATTCGATACGGATGATTTTTTATGTGTTGATACCACAAACCAAAATTTATTGGCGTGGTTCGCTTTTGAAGAAACGGCTCGAAATATTGCAAATCAATTAGGAATGGAATTTTAATTATGGAAGTCTTTTTAACAATCGGTGGGTATTTACTAAATGCCTACATCTTTATTTTAGTTGCAATCAAAGGATTCTTCCTTTTGTTTGCCAGTAACTCAGTCGCAGGATTCGCCACGGGATTCACGGTGTTGTTTTTCATTTTCAGCTTTTTTGTAAGAACGTGGTCGTTTGATAGAAATTTTCTTGATTCAATTAAAAATCCCGCAATCATAGTTGTAACACTTTTGGGAACGCTTTTTTGGGTATGGCTCACTAAGGATTCAGATTTTGGATTTGCTGGTGATCAGCGATATAACGCCAAAGCGTCGTTATTCATCGTAATAATTGCACTTTCAACGGCAGGCGAGCTTAACGGTGAAGTTATAGCAGTTGAAAGAGGTATTAGAAGATCAAGGAGAAAATATTATGACGATGAGGATTGATCTATATAGCAACCATAATTTAATATCTGAAATTCTGATTCAAACGTTTCTAAATCATTGATTAGGTGCATTTCATGAATGACACGAACAAATGTATTCATGGCATGAACAATTTCTAAGCGATCTTCTTGGTTGTAGATTATGATAGCTTTTTTTCTTAATGTAAAAATGGCGGTATTAAGAGTTTTTTTGGAAGCTATTCGATGAATCTCTCCATTTTGTTCGTAAGTGTTATAAAGCGTCTGAGCGCCTTGAACTCTTATTTCCGACATTTCAGAATCGACTTTATGTAAATAAATTGTTCTGAAATTGTTGATTAATTCATCTACTGAAAATTTGATTTTATATTTTTCAATCAAATGATTGAGGATTTTTGTATTACGTTCTTTAATGTCTTCGATAGTCATTGAATATCCTTTGGTCAAAAATGATAACAGAGCATAGCTTAAGAATTAATAACTTCCTAAATCGAATGTCTTAACATTCCATTAATAAATAAAATCTCAGTATCTAAAATGATAATTATATTTTAATACTTCCGAAATAATATGTCTTAATTTCCGATTAAGTTAGTATGGTTCATAATGCCAATTGTAAAACGTATTTATAAACTTCCGTTTTAACAAAAGGAGAAAAAAATGACAAAAACAACAATCAAAATTGTAGGAACTCAAAATAATCGCTTCATGGATATGTTGAAAGAAGCGGAGGTGCGACATCTAGCTCGTTTGAAAGAAAATGGACTTATCGCAAAAGAGGAAAAAAACGAGGAGGTGTGTTATGAGTATGAACCCAGCAACCAGTAGTATGGAGTATTTAGAATTGAAAAGTATGCTTCTTCAGCAACAAGCGATGCTAAATATGTTTATTCCACTCAAGACGAGCATTGCGCACTTGGTAGGAATGACAGGAAAGAGTCGTCAAGCTATTAGACAATATATCATAGCGAATTATGAACCTGACGTCGATTTTTGGACTGAACATGGAAAAATGTATACCACAAAAGATGTAGCCACTCAAATCATGCTAAGGAGCATAAGATGAGTAATGTAAAGACACGAGGTGACGGGAGCTTTACCGTCCGTGGTGAAACTATTTGGGTGCAAGGTTCAATCAATGGTAAATTTATACGAAAATCTACAGGAAAAAAAGCGACAAAAATGAATCTTGCTTGGGTCTCCAAGCAACGTCCATTGGATATTTTGAGTAAAATTATTAGCATGGCAGTAAAGCCAAAAAGTGAATATACAATAAAAAATTTAGGCTATCTTGCAATAGAAGAATCAGCTGAAGCACGTGGTCCTGAAGTGCAAGCAGATTATCTATCAATTTTTGAAAGACTTATTGTTCCATTTTTTGAGAAATATGAGCTGGAAGATATAGGTATAAAAGAAATAGAGAGTTGGGAGAAATTACATGCGAAATTGTCAGCAGATAGACGACGACGTATAAGAAGAATACTAAATGGCATTATGAAAAAAGCACTGAAATATAAACTCATAAATGAGAATCCATTTATTCACGCCAATCCAATTCAAGACGCTTTTGTCGATGAGAATGAAGTGGACTTAAGTGCTTATACTACAAATGAAATACGTTTAATTTTAGATAATTCCGAGGGTTGGCTGAAAGTATATTTTGCGATTTTGTTTACAACTGGAATGCGTGTTGGAGAAGCACTTGGTCTTGAATGGAGTCATATAGATTTTGAAAGAAAAATAATTAATCTAAAGCAATCATTAACGCAAGGCAAGATCAAAATGTCGTCAAAACAAAAGAATCATAGACGAGAAGTGTATCTCATGCCTGAAGCGTTAGATTTGCTTCAAAGTTATGCACAAGAAGCGAAGAATGATAAATGGATTTTTGTTTCAGATAAAGATAAACCACATTATGACAATGCGACTATTGTTAAGAATCATGTGAAACCGCTTTTTAAGGCGATTGGGGTTGAATATAAAACGGTTAAGGCAACACGAAAAAGTTATGTATCAATTATGTATGATAGTCATATTCCTGAATCATATATTCAAGCAAATATTGGTCATGCCATTGGCTCAGCAGTTACAAAAAAATTTTACTACAAGTCAATTCATAATAATAATGATATAGCCGTTCTTGCAAGTCAAGAGCTTGACAAAAAGATCAGAGGAAGTGTATAATTAATTACACAATAGTTACACAAGTGACTAAAAAATAAGCCTCTAAGCCCGTAAAATAGGGCTTAGATCGGGTTTTAAAATTACTTCGACAAGGTAGTGGTCACAGGTTCGAATCCTGTTGCGACCACCATTTCTTCTTAAATTTCTCCCTAAAAACTCTCTTTAAACTCAAACCAATCAACAAAATCGTATAATTCGCCTTATTTTTCTTATGAACTGGAAACTTTTACAATGGATGTTATTGCAATTAAGCATAATGATCAAATAGTTGATTTACAAACAGCACTTTCACGTGGAATTACCGGTACTGAAATAGAACTGGACAATTCTGCAGACGCACTTGAAGTACTTCGTCATTCGTGTGCACACTTAATGGCACAAGCGATTAAAGCACTTTATACCGATGCTAAATTCTTTGTTGGACCTGTGGTCAAAGAAGGTTTTTATTACGATTTTAAAGTTAATGAAACCATTAGCGAAGAAGATTTGAAAACGATCGAGAAAAAAATGCTCGATATTGCAAAATCCAAAGTAGTCATCGAGCGTTACGAGATTACCAAAGATGAAGCACGACTAAAATTTGCAAATGACCATTTGAAGCAAACTGTTATGGATCGTATCCCTGATGATGTGATTTCAATCTATAAGCAAGGTGAATTCGAAGACCTTTGCCGTGGACCTCATTTACCTAATGTAGGAATGATACGTTATTTCAAACTCACAAAAATTTCTGGTGCGTATCTTGGTGGCGACAGTAAGAATGAGATGTTGACTCGCATTTACGGTATCGCATTTACTGATAAAGAATCGCTAAAAGCATACTTAGAACAAGTAGCAGAAGCCGAAAAGCGTGATCACCGTAAAATCGGTGCTGAGATGAAACTTTTCACCTTCCGTGAAGAAGTAGGCGCTGGTTTTCCGATCTGGCTTCCTGCGGGAGCTCGTATGCGTTCACGTTTGGAGCAGCTTCTTTTCAAAGCTCACCGCAAGCGTGGGTATGAGCCGGTACGCGGACCTGAAATGCTTCGCTCTGATTTATGGAAAGTGAGCGGTCACTACCAAAATTACGGCGAAAATATGTATTTCACGAATATCGATGAGATTGAGTTTGGGGTAAAACCTATGAACTGCGTCGGGCATATCAAAGTATATGAGCATGATTTACGTTCGTATCGTGATCTCCCTCTCAAATACTTTGAGTATGGAATCGTTCATCGCCATGAGATGACGGGAGCGCTTCACGGGCTTTTCCGTGTTCGCGAATTTACCCAAGATGATGCCCATATTTTTTGTACGCCGGATCAAATCGAAGAACAAATCATCGAAGTTGTCGATTTCGTTGATAAGATCATGAAAACCTTTGATTTTAACTATAAAATGATGATCTCTACAAAACCTGAAAAAGCGGTTGGAGATGATGCAGTATGGGAAATTTCTACCAATGCTCTTAAAAATGCAATGGATAAAAATAAGCTCGCATACGAGATTGATGAGGGTGGCGGAGCATTTTACGGCCCTAAGATTGATATTAAAATCACTGATGCTATCGGACGCGAATGGCAGTGCGGAACAATCCAACTCGATTTTAACCTTCCAGAGCGTTTTGAGCTGGAATATAATGGGGAAGAGAACGTAAAAATTCAACCTGTAATGATTCACCGTGCAATTTTAGGTTCTTTTGAGCGTTTTATTGGTATATTGACGGAGCATTACGCTGGGGAATTCCCAATGTTTATCGCTCCAACGCAGGTTGCGATCGTTCCGATTGCAGAAACTCACGTTGCGTATGCGCGTGAATTGGGCAATAAGCTGATTGATATGGGTGCGGATTATGAGATTTTCGATAAAAACGACAGTCTCAATAAGCGTATCCGAACGGCGGAAAAAGGGCGTGTTCCTATGATTATCGTTTTGGGCGATGAAGAGGTTGGCTCTAAGAGTGTTGCGGTGCGCGATCGTCGCTCGCGAGAACAATACAATTTAAGTGAAGAACAATTCTTGAACTTAATAAAAGAAAAAATTAATGAGGTGCATTTTTGATTAAAAAACAAGACCGAGTCCAAATGAATGAGGAAATCCGAGTTCCTGAGGTACGTTGTGTAGTAGATGGTGGTGAAGCACTAGGAGTTGTAACGATTCAAGAGGCGATGGCTAAAGCTAATGAACTGGGGCTTGACCTAGTATTGATCTCTCCGGATGCAAAACCTCCGGTTGCAAAAATTATGGACTACGGTAAGTTTCATTATCAAGAAGAAAAAAAGAAAAAAGAAGCACGTAAAAAGCAAACTAAAGTGGAAGTTAAAGAGATTAAACTTTCAGTTAAGATTGCTGAAAACGATGTGAGTTACAAAGTGAAACATGCGCGTGAATTCCTCGAAGAAGGTAAGCATGTCCACTTCCGTGTATTCTTACGCGGACGTGAAATGGCGCATCCAGAAGCTGCTGTCGCTGTTTTAAATCGCGTTTGGCCTATGGTTGAAGACATTGGACTAATGTACAAAACTCCTGCTATGGAAGGTCGTTATTGTAATATGATGGTCCATCCGAAAAAAGACGATAAAAAATAAAAGATTTAACGTGTTAGCATTCGTGGTGAGCCTGTCGAACCATGAATGCTTTCACCCTTCGAGAAGCTCAGGGCGAACGGATCTTGAGTCGCCTTCTTTCATTTCAATATAAACTAACTTTTTCTTAATTTATGGTATAATCCGCGTCTCATTCAGAGAATTTTTGCAAAAGGATCAAGTCGATGCCAAAAATGAAATCAGTCAAAGGGGCGGTAAAACGCTTCAAAGTGAAGAAAAACGGCACTCTCAAACGTGGGACAGCATTTCGCAGTCACATTTTGACCAAACAAGATGCAGGGACTCGTCGCGGGCAGAAAACACCTAAAATTGTTGCTGCTGTCGATGCGAAAAACATCAAAAAGATGATCGTACGCTAATTAGCTTCGATTGTTTAATTCTCCAGTAAATACTGGGCAAGTCCGCTAAGCGGCACCTATTCATTAAATTTTAAAATGAATCGGGTAAAGAAAGGAAAAATATGCCAAGAGTAAAAACAGGTGTTGTAAGACGCCGACGTCATAAGAAAGTCTTGAAACTTGCACGTGGTTTCTATAGCGGAAGACATAAGCACTTCCGTAAAGCGAAAGAGCAACTTGAACGTAGTATGTACTACGCGTTCCGCGATCGTAAACAGAAAAAACGTGAATTTCGTAAATTGTGGATTATTCGTATCAATGCGGCATGTCGCTTGAACGGTATGAGCTACTCAGTTTTCATGAACGGTCTTAAACGTGGTAACATCGAACTTGATCGCAAAATTCTAGCTGATATGGCAATGAACGACGCAGCAGCATTTACTGCTCT
>JAUYRN010000015.1 GCA_030696775.1 Sulfuricurvum sp. | reverse complement strand
GACTGATCCCTTAGCGAAAAACTTTCCCGACTCGTCTTATAACGAGAAGGAGTATCCGGTATTAATCACCGTTTCCAGTGGCTATCCCGAACTAAGGGGCACATTATCTATGCATTACTCACCCGTGCGCCACTAATCAAGAAAAGCAAGCTCTTCTATCATCGTTCGACTTGCATGTGTTAGGCACGCCGCCAGCGTTCACTCTGAGCCAGGATCAAACTCTCCATAATTGGTGTTCAATCCTATGACCCAAGATGTTAAAATCATTGGCTTCATAAATTGTTATCTATTTTACTTTTTGGTGGTTACTCTCGTAACCAAAGTAAATAGACGGTTGTTGTATTGTTTTGACATTATTAGAAATGTCGGTTTCAAGCATCCGCTCGACCGTCATTTCTGCTTAGTTTTCAATGATCTCAAACTCAAATCTAGTTGGCTTTTAATGGCTTCCCAGTGTTTGTGGACGGGAATTATAGGGGATTTAGAAGTAAATGTCAAGAGTAAATGAAAAGAGTTAGCTCTTACTTGAAAAATAGTAGTTTTTTCTTACTTTTTGCAATAATATATAACAAAAAAACTCTTTCAAACGCCTATATATACATTAATTATAGGTTTTATGAGTTTTCTATGATAATAATTTGAAATTACCTAATAGATCAAACAATGAGTTAATAAATGTGTTGTATAATCCTTTTTATAAATTTCCACTATGGAGGAAGAAAATATGGCTTTATATGATCGTGATTATGCACAACAAGGTGCAATGGGTTACGAAAGCGTATCACGTGATGAAACGCGAATCGTATCCTTTGTAAAAGAAACGTATAAATTGTTTGCTGCGTCTATGATGGCGGGTGCAGTTGGCGCGTATGTGGGTGTTCCTATGGCAGGGACTATTGCCAGTAATTTTTGGCTTTTATTCGCACTTGAAATTGGTTTGTTAATCGGACTGCATTTCGTTAAGCATAAACCCGGTATTAATCTCGCAGTAATGTTTGGTTTTGTCTTTATGACAGGTCTTATGCTTGCTCCGCTTTTAGCTAAAACGCTAGGAATGAGCGGCGGGGGAACCATCATTGGGAATGCTTTTGCTATGACATCGGTTGTTTTTGGAGCGATGAGTTTTTATGCCATTAAAACAACAAAAGATTTTACCAGTTATGGCAAACCTCTTATGATTGCCATGTTTGTAATTTTGGGCTTTTCGATTGTTAATATTTTTCTTGGCAACCCTTTAATCGCAGTTGCTATCTCGGGTGTTGTTGTAGTGCTCTTTAGTATTATGGTTATCTACGATACTCAGAACATCATGAACGGAAACTATGAGACTCCTATCGATGGTGCGCTTGCGTTGTATTTAGATTTCTTAAATATTTTTACGGCATTGTTACAACTCTTCGGAATTTTTGGTAACAGTGACGACTAAACCTTCTCTTCCCTCGGAACTTTTCCGAGTGGTCGATGCTAATCTCAACCGTCTTAAAGAGGGTATTCGTGTGATTGAGGATATAGCGCGCTATGTTCACAATGACAAGAATCTCTCCACTTCTCTTAAACAGCTTCGTCATCAATGCCGTATCGAGCCCCTAGAAGATTTCCTTGCCTCTCGTGACAGTATCAATGACGTATTACGTCCTACAATGCAAAGCGAAATGAATCGTACGGATTTACGCAGTATCTTGGTTGCTAACTATAAACGAGGACAAGAGTCTTCTCGTGTTTTGGAAGAGCTGTATAAGATCGTAAATCCTGCTTTAAGTGAAACATTTAAACACATTCGTTACGAATTGTATACCTTGGAAAAAAACAATCTTTTGGGTTTGGGCAACGAGAGTCGTTGAAGCCTAGCCGAATCGTAATCATTGGGGCAGGCCCAGCTGGGCTAATGGCAGCAGATGTGTTATCCGAACATGGACTCGATGTTGATATTTATGAAGCGAAGCCCTCTGTGGGTCGAAAATTTCTCACGGCAGGCAAGGGTGGGCTAAATATTACCCACAGCGAACCTATAGCAGATTTTATCGCTCGTTATGACAAGCCTGACTGGCTACAGCCTATGATCGATCAATTTAATGCAAAAGACATCATGATCTGGATGGAGAGCTTGGGTGTTGCGTCGTTCATCGGAACTTCAGGACGAGTGTTTCCAACCGAGATGAAAGCTGCACCGTTGTTACGCCGATGGTTGTCAATGCTAAAAGGGCGCGGTGTTCGGGTCCATTGCAACCATTATTGGCAGGGCTTTACCGATGAGGGTGATTTACGTTTTAAAACAATAGCTGGTGAAAAAGTAGTAAAAGCAGATGCAACGATTTTGGCTTTGGGTGGTGGAAGCTGGTCTAGTCTGGGATCCGATGGAGCATGGGTGTCCATTTTAGCCAATATGAATATTGCAATCAATCCCCTATTGCCATCAAATTGCGGGTTCAAAGCAACGTGGTCGCCCTACTTGCAAGAGTATTTTGGAAAACCTATCAAAAATATCGTGGGATGGGTTGAAAACGATGCTGGGAAAATGGATGCTAGCTCTTCAGAAGCTATTTTAACCACCTATGGCATTGAGGGCGGTTTGGTGTATGCATTGTCCCGTCCGTTACGAGAAAAAGTTATCGCTCATGGCTCTGCTACCTTGTATTTAGACCTTTTGCCTCATGTGAGCGAAGACTTATTAGCCTCACGCCTTATACCATCAGGTAAACGATCTATCAACAATACCTGGCGTAAAGCTGGGCTAGATGAAGTTAAAGCAGCACTCATTCGTGAAATATTGCCCAAAGATAAATGGTCCGATGCATCTTGTGTTGCAGCGTGCGTTAAAAAACACTCCTTAACACTTACGGGCATGCAACCCATAGAAGAGGCCATTAGCACATCCGGCGGGGTAATGAGAGAATCTGTCAATGAACATCTAATGCTGCATGACTTGCCGAATGTATTTTGTGCGGGGGAAATGCTTGATTGGGATGCGCCAACGGGCGGTTATTTATTAACCGCGTGTTTCGCCAGTGGCCGATTTGCAGCGAATGGCGTTTTGAAAACAATCTTTTAGCTGGATTCACCCAATGGCACTTCGCCCGTCTTCGTGAGAATGACGGGCGAATATTTTAGTGACGGCACTCGTCTGAATCGCAGTGTGCTGTAGTCTCAATAAATTCCTCCGATACATGAAGAGTTGTACACGATGCTAATAATCCGTACAGTTCCATTTCTCGTCCGGTAACATGCCGTACAATCCCGCCCTCGCCGTCAATAAATACAAATATTTCGTTTTTGTGCTCGTTCTTTTTAATATGCTGAGAAAAAATAACGTATTCAGCATTTTTAAGTTCCGGAATTTGAGCGCAGGATGCAATGTATTTTTCACACTCTTTATTGATTTTTTTGATCTCTAAAAATTCGGATTGAATGGCTTCAACTAAAACCGGTTGGAGTTTGGGCACTATCTCTTTTAAATTGTCATATTTTTCTATTCCATACATAGCTAATCCTTTCCATCTGATAAGGCAATAGTATAGCTTATTTCAAGTAAACAAGATTAATTTGTACCAAAATATTAAAGCGTATGTTTGGTAAAATCATGATAACTATTGATCCAAAAAAAGGGCCTTATGCATACGTTGGCACAACTCCGCTCAGGCGAACTCAAAGGGATAAAACGGCTTACCCTCTCTGAGAATCTGACCTCTTTTCCCGAAGAAATATTTGAACTGGCAGATACGCTAGAAATTTTGGATTTGAGCCATAATCTCCTTTCATCATTGCCCGAAGATATAAGTAGACTCATAAAATTAAAAATTGCCTTTTTTTCCAATAACCGCTTTATCGCAGTTCCATCATTCAAAAAGTGTGAGCACCTTTATATGGTTGGGTTTAAAAGCAATCAAATCGAAACGTTTGATGAAGAAGTTCTCCCCGACAGTATCAGCTGGCTGATCCTGACCGACAATCGTCTAACGTGCCTCCCCCGCTCGATCGGAAGACTGAATAAACTGCAAAAATGCGCTTTAGCCGGAAACCTCATAGAAAGACTGCCGGATGAGATGGCCTCATGTCGAAACTTAGAACTTCTCCGCCTCTCAGCGAATCGACTACAAGAGATCCCGGCATGGTTATGGAATCTGCCGAAATTATCCTGGCTTGCCTTTTCAGGGAATCCGTGCAGTGTAAATCTACAATATACCCTTCAAGAGATGGCCTACGAATCATTAGAGGTAAAAGAAAAATTGGGTTCAGGGGCTTCTGGGGATATTTACAAAGCTTACTCGAAACCGCACAAAGAAGAGGTAGCACTAAAACTTTTCAAAGGCTCAATCACAAGCGATGGCTACGCGCACGATGAGATGAATGCCTACATGAGCACCGGTGAGCATCCGAATCTCATCAAAGTCCTCTCGAAATTGCAAGCGGATGAACGGCTGGGATTGGTATTGGAATACATCCCTAATGTTTACCGCAATCTGGGACTTCCTCCTGATTTTGAGACCTGTACGCGCGATACGTTCGAGATGGGGGTAATCTTCACCACTGAAACAATCCTCGAAGTAGCAAAAGGTATCGCATCCGCAGCAGCCCATTTGCATGCACGCGGACTCATGCATGGTGATTTGTATGCTCATAATATTCTGATCAATGATAACAATCACTGCTATTTAGGTGATTTTGGAGCTGCAAGCTTCTACGAACCGCATCGAAAAGAGTTTGAGAGGATTGAAGTACGTGCGTTCGGATGCCTCTTAGATGATATGCTCTCACTGTGTCCTAGCAAAGAGGGAAATATCTACGAGATGCTAAAACAATTAAAAGAACAATGCATGAATGAACACGTGGAGGAGAGACCGCTTTTTAGTGAGATGATATTTTAATTCTCTTCGGAAGTAATGAATATAACCTCAAATTCTAGATAAGTGAGCGGATAGGTTTCCATAAGCCGTTTTGTCTGTGCAAAATCGAGAACTCTTCGTCCGCCGCTTACACCACTGCGTTTGATATAGCGAAACATCTCTCGTACCGAATCAAATTCCAATACATAACGGACAATTTCGTATTGGGCATTAAAATGGAGGTTAGCAATCTCCATTATCTCTTCTGATGATTTGAGGATCGGAAGCAGTCCTGCTGTCTCATAAAGCGTTTTAAACGTGCCAGAGGTAAAAATAGCAAGAGAAACAGGGCTGTTTAACCCAGAAATCGCTTGAAATACGCTATTTAGATCCTCTGCCCATTGCAGTGCTGAAGCAGAATAGATACGATCAAATGTTTCACGTCCAAGTGTTTCAAAAAGCTCCGGAGTATTAAAATCTCCAAGCAGTACTTCAAGATTGGGATTTTTCGGATGATGAGTTAACATCTCTTGCGAAAAATCGACTCCAATAAAACGCTCACACTCCCAATCGATCAATGAATAGAGGGCCCCGCTCCCGCATCCTAAATCTAAAATTCGTTTTGGGTTTGTTACAGTGTTAGCAATAAGCTTTTGAGCAACTTTTACCTGAATAATATTACTCTCTCCGTACACGCTTGCATAGCGTGAAAACTCTTCACGAACTCTCATCGCCGATTCACCACCAGCGCAAAGATAAAGGCGACAAGAAGACATAATACAATCGCTGCACCACTAGGAAGAGAAAAGAAAAAGGATAGACTAAGCCCTGCGACCACACACACCAATGCAATGGCAATAGAGAGGAGTGTTGTGCTGAAAAAACCCATCCCAAAACGAATCGCTGCAACAGGAGGAATGACCATCAGCGCTCCAATGAGCAATGTTCCGACCACACGGATCGAGAGGGCAATAATCACAGCGATAATACTTACCAGCATGAAATTAAGTAAAGAGACACGTATACCACTGGTATGCGCCACCTCTTCATCAAAAGCAATAAAATAAAGTTCTTTGAAAAACAAAATGAGAAGTGCCATGGAAATTGAGCCAAAAAAGCCCATTATCATCAAGTCGTCATTGCTCACCGAAAGAATCGAGCCAAATAAATAGCTAAAAAGTGACGCATTAAAGGAACCGGAAAGTGAGACGATAACGATTGCCAATGCCAACGAACCGGAAAGAAAAATCGCAAGAACAGAGTCTGAATACATTCCATGTACACTTCGTAAATACTCGATCAACCATGAGGCTATAAGCGACGCAACAACCGCCATCCATAAAGGGCTTAATCCAAATAAAATACCTACAGATACCCCGACAAGCGAGACATGAGCAAGCGTTTCGCTCAACAGTGAATAACGGCGCAATACAATGAAAGACCCGCTCATTGCTGCCAAAAGGGCAATCATCAATCCAGCGATAAAAGCGCGCTGCATAAAAGGATAACTAAGCATTTCTACCATCATTGCAATCCTTCGTATTGCGAACGGCCAAGGAATACAATCCCTTTGCCTACGCTAACCGCTGTGGTACTAAAGCTTGCCTCATTCGAGGCAGATTTATTAGTGATTATGACAAACAACATGGGCAGGCGTGCCATAAAGGCGGCTCATAGAATCACATCTCAGCATCTCTTGAGGTGTTTGTGAAAGGAGAAGAGTTTGATTGACAAAGAAGAGTTTGGAAATATCTTCGGCAATGACCCCAACATCATGAGTAATAAATAAAATAGCGATCCCTTTTGTCTTGTTTAAAACACGTAATAAATCATAAAAACGGTGCTGAGATTCGACATCGACCCCCGTATTGGGTTCATCGACGATAAGCACCTGCGGATGCGACGCCAAGGCGCGAGCGATCATTACCCGCTGACGCTGTCCGCCTGAGAGATGACCAATGAGACGATCACGTAGATCGGATACTCCCATTTGCTCCATCGATTCTTCTATTGCGGCCACATCTTCAGCAGATTCAAATCCAAAGATCCCTCTGCGTGCGTATCTTCCCATCGCTACTACTTCACGTACGGTGGCTGGAAATGTAGCATCAACCAAAGCGGAACGTTGAGGGACATATCCGATACGGTGCCATTCACGAAATTTCGATTGATCTGTTCCAAAGAGTTTGATGGTTCCAGACGTTGGTTTTTCAAGTCCCATTAGAAGACGAATAAGGGTTGTTTTCCCTCCGCCATTAGGTCCGATAATGGCGCAATACTCACCCTTTAAAATAGTGAGGTTGACCGATTTTAGAATTTCATTGTCCCCACGGGTAAAACTCAGATCACGGACTTCAAAAAGACTCGGGGAAAATTTCAACGACACTCCATAGATTCTCTCATTTTTTTCAAGTTATCTTCCATAATAGTAAGATAGGTTTGATGCAATTTTAACTCATCTTCACTAATATTTTCCAGAGGCTGAAGAGGTTGAGCCTTTACTCCTGCCTCGCGAGCTATCGTCTGAGCGACGTTATCGCTGATTAATTCTTCAAAAAAGATGGTTTTAATTTTGTGTTCTTTGACAATCTCAATAATGTTAGCAATCGTCTTCGCACTAGGCTGCTCATCACTTGATAATCCAATAACGGAGATATCCTCAAGCTTGTTTGCGTGAGCCAAATATCCAAAGGCATCATGATTGGTGATAAGCGTACGATTTTTACACTCCGCTAATCCTTTTACATAATGTGATTTCAGTATTTTCAGCTTATCAATATACGCAGTGGCATTTTCATGAAATTTCTTTGCGTTTACAGGTAAAATTTTAGAAAATTGAGCATCTAACGTTTCGGTCATTTTAATCATATTGTCAATATCCAGCCAATAATGAGGGTCAAATGCGCCATGCTCATAAACATCATGATTTTTCTCATGTTCATCGGAATGATTTTCTTCACTTTTTATCAAAGTGACGTACTGACTCATGTCAAGAACCTGAACCGTCTTGGGGAGGGTATTCTTTAGATCATCAGCCCATGTTTCAAATCCAGCACCATTATAGACGAATAACGCTGCTTTTGAAATATCCGCGACTTGAGTCGGGTTAGGTGAAAACATGTGGGCATCGCTTCCTAGTGGGATAATAGAGCGAATGTGAAGCGTATCTCCCGCAACGGCACAAGCAGCTTCATACTGAGAAAAAGTACTCACAACGACAGTTAGTTTAGCACTTGAAGCAGCAGGTTCTTTTTCAGCAGTTAGCCATGTAAGCACTGCAATAATTGCTATTATACTGACAAAAAAGAGGACGATTTTTTGGCACTTTTCACACATAAGGTTTCCTTTGGATCTTGTTTGAAACAGTTTTTTAATGCAATTAAATTGCAATTAATCTTTCAATAAAAATAGATAAAATAATAAGCCGTAGTCGAGACCGTAATCGCAAAAAAATACGCTATTGCTTTCTTTTGGGAACATTTCTTACACATGCTAATACCTCCTGCTTAAAAAGATCATTTTAGCATAAAAGCACTTCATAAGACTCTTATCAACTCTATGCTATAATCGCGAACTTTTTTAACACCCAAAGGGATAATTATGACAGGCATTTTGCTCATCGTACAAATCGTACTCGTGGTGATGATCGTCATCGCCGTACTTTTACAAAAAAGCTCTAGCATTGGTCTAGGAGCATACAGCGGTTCAAATGAATCCGTTTTTGGCGCTAAAGGTCCGGGAACTTTTTTGGCTAAAGCCACTTTTTTACTCGGTTTTTTATTCGTTGTTAACACAGTCGCATTAGGCTATTTTTACGCTCAACAAAAAAATAGTTCAGTTGTTGATGAAATCGTCGATAAAAATAATATTGCCGCACCAACGATCAATGTTGTTAGCGACACTAACACAACTAAATAAGGAAAGCTTATGCTAGAAGAAATCTATTCATTTTGTGAAGAGAAGATGCAAGGAAGTTGCGATCATTTGCTTAGTAATTTTCGCACTCTTCGAACCGGTCGTGTAACGACTAAAATCCTGGATAACGTTCGCGTCGATAACTATGGTTCAATGACTCCGATCGATCAAGCTGCAAGCGTACTCGCTACTGATGCTACCACGATCACAATCTCTCCATGGGATAAAACGATGTTGAACGTCATCGAAAAAGCAATCATGAAAGCGGACATCGGCGTTAACCCAAACAACAACGGCGTAGAGATTAAACTGTTCTTCCCTCCAATGACAGTCGATCAACGTCATGATACGGCGAAAAAAGCCAAAGGTATGGCAGATGATGCAAAAGTAGCGGTTCGTAATGACCGTAAAAAAGCAAACGACAAAATCAAAGTAATCGAAAAAGACAAGCTCTGTACTGCCGATGAATCCAAAGCAGCGCAAGACAAAGTACAAAAAATTACCGATAAATTTATCGCGAAAATTGACGATCTGCTCAAAAGTAAAGAGCAAGATATTTTGACGGTCTAATCATGGACGTACAACAAATTTATATGGATGCAAGTGCGATGCTTGAGGGTCATTTCAAGCTTAGTTCTGGTAATCATTCACAATACTATCTCCAATCGGCAAAAGTACTCGAAGATCCTAAAACAGCGAAACTTTTGGCAGATGCACTTGCTCTCACTATCCAAGAAAGCGATTTAGAAATCGATACCGTATGTGCTCCTGCTCTGGGCGGTCTTATCGCTGGATTTGCACTGGCAACGGCCTTGGATAAACGCTCTATTTTCGCCGAACGTGTCAATGGCGAAATGCAAATTCGTCGCGGATTTGAAATCAAAGCAGGTGAAAAAGTTCTCATTTGTGAAGACATCATCACTACTGGCGGTTCAGCAATGGAAGCGGCTAAAGCTATTGAAGCGCTTGGCGGAATCGTTGTTGGATTTGCAGCATTGGCAAACCGTGGGTTTTGCAAACGTGAGGGGAGTGCACTGGAGCGAAAAGTAAACTGTGCTCTTCCTAGCAACAAACCTCTTTTTGCACTCGCAGATTTTAATTTCGAGATGTATGCACCGGATAATTGTCCATTATGTGTAAACGGCAGTGAAGCAATTAAGCCCGGATCACGCGGTAATTAATTATTCTTCGCTCTTTTCTTTTTAATAAAAAAAAGAACCAAAAGAAAATCACCTCCGCAACAAAACGCTTCCGATACGCCTTCGCACTTCTGCGGGCAATCGAGTTTTTTGTGTCTTGCAGAGGTATTACTATTTAAGAAATCAAAAAAAAGTAACTCATCATGGAAACATCTACCCCTAAATTTAAACTTGATATGGCACATCTGCAAAAAGTGCAACGTACGCTTCGTAAATCAGGAAATATTTTTCCGAACGAGAAGCCTCTTATCGATACCCTCGAAGATCTCATCATCAAAGCGCAAGACGATACGGCACTCAACACCTATTATTCTATGGCACAGTATTTAAAACAGCGTATTAAAGAATTGCGCGGCCATATGGATGCACCTCATAAAGATATTGAAGAGGCTTATTTGGATTTGGATTGGTCGATACATTATCTCCAATGGCTGGTTAAAGAGCAACCGAAGAAGGATTGATCCCTCCTTCGACATAATTGGTGCGAAGATAAATCATTTCACACATATTTCTACTTCTTAGAGTGTAAATGTAAAAAAGTATCCTATTGTTTAGTGCTTTCCAAATCACAATACAGTGCCTCACATACCAATTTTGCCGCTACTTCACGTTTTCCATCAACAGTAACGCTGATAGGAAGTCCGCGAAGTTCGCGCTTTTCCTCCAAACTTATCACTTTTACCACGACCTTAACATTAGGGGCATAACTCAAAATCGATTCGCAAATCAATCGTTTTTTAGAGCTGTTGTCAAGAGTGACTATGACACTGATCGCCTCTTTGGTGTGCAGCTTTTCTAAAATCTGTGTTTTTGACATATCGCCGTAATACGCTTTTTCTCCATCTGCCAAGGCTTCTTGAACGTGCTTATAGCTGTTATCGACGATAATGTATTTGACCTCTTCCTCACGAAGTGCCTTGACCACAAATTTTCCGACGATACCATATCCGCACACGATAACATGATTACTATATACCGAGAGTGAGCCAAAATCTTCCGTCATACTTGCCTCTTTGAAAAACAACCCTGAAATCGCATTGATCTTCGAAAGGATAAACGGTGTGACGACGATGGAGAGGACAACAGTCAAAACAAGCATCTGCACCAGCTGAGGATCGAGAATATTTTTATTCCCCGCCAACGCGAAAATAGCAAACGAAAACTCTCCCACTTGCGAAAGAGCAACCGCCGTTTTAAAGGCTACTTTTGTCTTGGAATAGATACGGACGATTCCAAAAAGTATCACGGCTTTAATCACTAAAATAGCGATCAAAAGCCCCAAGATTTCGCCGATATGAGACCCAAAGAAAGCAACGTCAATCTTCATCCCCACCGTGACAAAGAAGGTTCCTAATAACAAATCTTTAAACGGAGCAATATCCGATTCGACTTTATGATGGTAATTCGTCTCCGCAATAATCATCCCGGCGATAAAGGCTCCCAGTGAATAAGTAAATCCAAAAGCGTGGACCAAAAGCGATGCCCCGACAACGATGAGAAGTACCGAACCCATAAAAAGTTCTTCAACATTACTGCTGGAGGAAAAATGCAACAGCCACGTCATCACCCTCTTCCCGACAACAAACAGCAAACCGACAATAACAACCGCACTCAGCGTTGTTTGCAGCAATACAGCACCAATATTTGCTGTCCCCGTACTCAAAAATCCAATCAAAATCAAAATAGGGATAACCGCTAAATCTTGGTAAATCAAAATGCCCATAGAGCGTTGACCATAAGGACGGGTGATCTCTTTTGTTGCTTTTAAATGACTCAAAACCACTGCGGTAGAAGAGAGGGCCAATGACATCGATACGATAAGTGAGGTGGCAAAATCAAGATGAAAGATTCCATAACACGCACCAAAAAAGAGTATCGCGGTGAGGGTAGTTTGCAAAAAACCGTTAAAGAATACCTCGATTTTCATGGTGGCAAGACGACGAAGAGAGACCTCCAGTCCGATGGTAAACATCAAGAATACTACCCCAAATTCAGCAATCGCTTCGAGAGTATGCGAATCCGCCATATGACGCAGATCAAACGCATACGCAACCACCGTCCCCGTCATAATATAGCCGATAATCGGGGAGACTCCCAACCGTTTTAAAATCAGATTAACGACAATCGAAATTCCAAGTGCAATCGTAAGATAATAAAGAGCCGATTCCATTAATTTCCTTTAACGCCACCTAAACGCGTGCTATTTTTGGTATTTTATAAGTGTTGGCAGTATATAATGGCAGACTTAAAATACCATACATATAAGTGCCTGCATGGCTCATTTTTCAACCAAAAATCCTAAGGAATTAATGATGACCAAGTATATTTTTGTCACCGGCGGTGTATTAAGCTCTCTTGGAAAAGGGATCACAGCGGCCAGTGTCGGCGCCCTTCTCAAACACTCCGGCATCAATGTCGGAATGCTAAAAATCGATCCATACATCAATGTCGATCCAGGAACTATGAGTCCGCTGGAACACGGTGAAGTATTTGTTACCAAAGACGGAGCCGAAACCGATCTCGACATTGGAAACTACGAGCGTTTTCTTAATGACTCTTTTTTACGTACCAGCAACTTCACTACGGGTCAAGTTTACAGCAGTGTTATTGAACGTGAGCGTGCCGGCGGATATCTGGGGCAAACCATTCAAGTCGTTCCTCACATCGTTGGTGAAATCGTTGATCGTATCAAAAAAGCAGGCGAAGGACATGATATTTTGGTCGTTGAACTTGGCGGTACAGTTGGAGACATCGAAGGACTGCCATTTATGGAAGCCATCCGTACAATGAAACATGACGATGAAGTAGAGGGGACATTTTTCATCCACGTTACTCTTATCCCGTTTATCAAAGCAGCCGGTGAGCACAAAAGCAAACCAACGCAACACTCAGTACAAGAGCTTCGTCGTATCGGTATCACTCCGCAAATGATTATTGCTCGAAGTGAAGAAAAACTCCCTAAGACGTTCAAGAAAAAACTTGCTTTAGCATGTGATGTGAGCGGTGACAGCATTATCGAAGCAATGGATGAACAGACAATCTATGCTGTCCCTTTGAGCTTTTTACAACAAAACATCCTAGCTCCTATCAGTAAAGAGTTGGGATTAGGCGAACTCAAACCCGATATGGAACAATGGGATATTTTGGTAAAGAAAATCGTCTCTCCAAAACACCGTATCTCGCTTGGTTTTGTCGGAAAATATTTGGAACTCAAAGAGTCTTATAAATCGCTCATCGAAGCGCTTATCCATTCAGGTGCTCACCTCGACACACGTGTTCACATCAACTGGATTGACTCCGAAAAAATCGAATCACAGGGAGTGGAAGCACTCTTGCACGATTGTGATTCTATTCTGGTTGCCGGAGGATTTGGAAACCGAGGTGTTGAGGGAAAAATCCAAGCGATCCGTTACGCACGCGAAAACAAACTCCCTTATCTTGGGATATGTTTAGGAATGCAGCTTTCCATGGTTGAGTATGCCCGCAATGTTTTAGGATATGAGGACGCAAATTCCATCGAGTTTAATCCCCATACTACCCATCCAATGATTTACCTTATCGACAATTTCATCGACCAATCCGGTGATGCACAACTCAGAACCCATCATTCTCCTATGGGTGGAACGCTTCGTCTTGGCGAATACCCATGTGAAACAAAAGAAGGCTCTCATTTACGTGCCGCGTACAATGGCGAAGCACTCATCCATGAACGTCATCGCCACCGTTACGAAGCCAATCCAACCTACCGTGCTGCACTTGAAGAGGCAGGAATGATCATCACAGGTGAATCCAATGGTCTGATAGAAGCCGTTGAAATCCCTACTCATCCATGGTTTTTAGGGGTACAATTTCATCCGGAATTTACCTCTCATCTCCAAAGCCCGAATCCTTCTATTCTCGCATTTGTACGAGCAACGTGTGAGCACACAAACCCTGCCTAATGCTCCGCTTCTTGGTCAGAGAAGTTTAGAAGCATTTTTAAGCGAGCGCTTTCACCTCAAAAGTGAAAAGCTCGCAGACATTCCTCATCCAAGTCTGCTTAAAGATGCCTCCAAAGCAGCTATTCGTATCGCTAATGCTATTCGCAACAACGAAAAGATAGCACTTGTCGGAGATTATGATGTCGATGGCGTCACTTCTACCGCGATTGTAAAACGCTTCTTTCACCTTATCAACTACCCTCTAACCGCCACTATCCCAAACCGTTTTACCGATGGATATGGTGTTTCCAAAGGGGTGCTGGAACGTATAGATGCCGATGTCGTGTTTACGGTGGATAACGGCATCAATGCCATCGAAGCGGCACAGGTATGCAAAGAGCGTGGTATCGATCTCATCATCACTGATCATCATACTCCTGGCGATGTTCTTCCCGATGTGTTCGCCATTGTCAATCCAAAACAGCACGATTGTCCTTATACATTTAAAGATATTTGTGGTGCGCAAGTAGCATGGCTACTAATGGGTCTCATCAAAAGTGAACTGGAACTGGCCATCGATATGCGTCAATTTTTCCCGTTTTTAGCTCTGGCTATTGTTGCAGACGTGATGCCGTTAGTCGGAATCAACCGCGCCATCGTCAAAGCTGGATTAGAGATGATGAGCACGTCGAGCATCCCTGCATTTGTCATCATCCGAGACATCCTCAATAAAATAAAAATTTCCTCCGAAGACATCGGCTTTCAAATCGCCCCACGACTCAACTCTGCAGGACGACTAGAAGATGCCTCTATTGCTTTGGACTTTTTAAGTGCGGATACGGTTGAAAAAGCCTATCATCAGTTTGAACTCCTTACCTCTCTTAATGGACTGCGTAAAGAGATCGAAGCCCACACCACAGCGCAGGCCATGATAGAAGTCAATCCTAATGATCCCATCATTGTCGTTGCCGGTGAGGGGTGGAATGAAGGGGTTGTAGGGATCGTTGCATCTCGTCTTGTTAACCATTTCCAAAAACCTGCCATTGTTTTGAGTATCCATAACGGCATTGCTAAAGGAAGCGGTCGCAGTATCGGGGCGGTTGATCTTTATACTCTTATCAAAACCCAAGAACATCTGCTCGCCAAATTCGGGGGGCATAAAATGGCAGCAGGACTATCGATGGATATGCTCAACGTAGAGGAGTTTCGTATCGCGATTAATCATGCAAGCACCACGATACACCCGGATGATTTTATACCGCAAAACGATGTCATCGGTGAGCTTGAACACGATGCGATTACCCCCGAACTGTTGAGTCTCTTAGAGCGATTTGAACCTTATGGAGAGGGAAACCCCCGTCCACGATTTTTACTTCGGGATGCTCACGTGGTAGGGATTAAACTTTTCGGAAGCGATAAATCCCACAGCCGTCTTGAGCTTCAGCCTTCCCTCTTGAGAGGAAAAACATTAGAATTCATCGCTTTCAGACGAGTGCTGGAAGCGCCTGATAACCGAAAAATGAGTTGCAGCTATACGGTCAACAAAAATGAGTTTAATGGTAGAATTTCGATGCAACTCATGGTAGAAAGGTTATTTTGATGGATACTTTTTTTATCTCATTTAGAGACCCTCTTTTCGGAATTATCGTATTTTTCCTCCTTCTTTTTATTCTCTCCTTTATAAGCTACTGGTGGGGACGACGCAAAAGCACCAACGAGAGCCAAGAGATTGAGGTTTTTTTAGGAAAATTTGACACTTCGTCCAGCGATGCCGGCATCGCCTCTCAAATTCATGAGAATGCTATCACCAATGAAACGTGGTTCCTCCTGGCTCAAGGGTTTGAACATCAAGGCAATTTTGAAAAAAGCATCGAGATCTACCATGCTCTTCTCTCTAAAAAAAGCGATAAAATTGTTCAAAAAGAGGTTCTTCTCAAACTCGGACGAGGCTATTTTAAAGCAGGATTCTTAGAACGTTCTCGTCAAAGCTTCTTGCAAGTTCTCCAAAATCATCCCCGCACCCCGCAAGCACTCCATCACCTTATTCTCATCTATGAACACCTTCAGCAATATAAGGATGCTCTCGAAGCCATGGAATCTCTCATCGAGATACAAGGAAGCGGCGGATGTGAAAAACTGTATCTCGAAGCACGCCAACTTCTTTGTGACCCCAAAGCCGCTGTTGATGAAAAAGCAGCATTCCTTATTGATCTTTATACACAGCATGCTCAACTTGGGTACTTGGTATTTGAATATCTCTTCACCCATCGTCCCTCTCTGGCATGGAAACACTTCGATCAATCTTTATCCGTCAGACTTGCCGATATTTTGTGGAGAGTTCCCGCTGAGAATCTCGATTTCGATATAATTGCACGTAACGGTTTTTTACGAGAGCTTTTCAGCGCAAAAGGGAACTGTGAACTGTCTCAATCCAGCCCTGTTTTTGAGCTTGATACTCTTATTACACTAAGAACGTGCGGCAATACAAAAGCAACGCTCCAATTTGAGTACGTGTGCGGTGAGTGTCATACCATCTCATTCTTACCTTTTCATCGCTGTCCTAACTGCCATGCGATTGATTCGATTGAGAGTATTATGAGCTTAACGAAAGAGCGATTTGATGACAACAACTCTTTTCAGTAGCTGACCTTACGCGCTTTTCCAAAAAGAACGTATAAATACCACTAAAATTCTCAAAAACATAGTTTTTGTAGCTTTAGGGGATTGCAAAGGACTTTAGTCCTTGCCACTAAAACGGATGCATTCGTTTTAGTGCGTAACATCAGTCATGCAGACCAACACTATAAAGGATACAAAATCAGATGAACAACTTACAAACCCTACAGCAACGACTAGGGTATCAGTTTCATAATACGAAGCTCCTTATTGAAGCGCTGACGCATAAAAGCTACAAACAGCCCTACAATAATGAGCGACTCGAATTTTTAGGAGACGCGGTACTGGATTTAGTCGTTGGTGAATATCTGTACAAAAAATTTCCAAAATTTGACGAAGGCGACCTATCAAAAATGCGTGCGTCTCTCGTTAATGAAGACGGATTTACACTACTCGCAAACTATTTGCGACTAGGAGAGCACATTTTTCTCTCCAATGCCGAAGAAAACAACAATGGACGGAATAAAAACTCTCTACTGGCGAATGCGTATGAAGCCGTTATGGGTGCAATCTATCTCGAATCAGGACTTGAAAGTGTTCGAAATATCACCGTAGAACTCCTCGAGCACGTCCACGAAGAGATTTCTCTCGATTCACTCTTCAAAGACTACAAAACCTCACTCCAAGAGCTCACGCAGGCACACTATGGTATCACTCCTGATTATCAGCTCGTAGCTGCTCATGGGCCTGATCACAAAAAAGAGTTTGAAGTTGCCGCATTTATCGATGGAAAACGCTATTCATCCGCATTGGGAAAAAGTAAAAAACATGCACAACAAGAAGCAGCGAAAATTGCATTGGATATTCTCTCAAAGGAACTCAAATGAATCGGTTTGGAGAACGCTTTACGATTAGTACCTTTGGAGAGTCCCATGGAAAAGCGATAGGGTGTCTACTTGACGGCGTCCCCGCAGGACTTGCGATTGACGAAGAGTACATCCAAAGTGAACTCAACCGTCGTAAACCGGGACAAAACGAGTTTGCTACTGCTCGAAAAGAGGATGACAAAGTTGAAGTCCTAAGCGGTGTATTCGAAGGCCTCAGCACGGGAACTCCGATCATGATGGTCATCTACAACACCGATCAAAAAAGCGGTGATTACACCAATGTTAAAGATATTTTTCGTCCGGGACATGCTGATTTTACCTACTTTCACAAATACGGTTTACGCGATTATCGTGGCGGAGGTCGCTCAAGTGCTCGTGAAACTGCTGCCCGTGTTGCAGGAGGTGCGGTAGCAAAACTGATGCTTAAAAGTGTGGGAATTGACTTTTCCAGTGGAATCAGCGCTATTCACGGTATCGTTGCACAAAGCCTCGATTTTACCTATCCTGCAAAAAGCCCCATTTATGCCCTCGATAAAAAAGTTGAAGAAGCACAAAAGCAAGCGATTTTAACCGCTAAAAATGCCCATGATTCTGTGGGCGGAGTTGCCACAGTCAAAATATCAGGACTTCCCATCGGTCTGGGTGAAGGCCTTTATTACAAACTCGATGCAATATTGGCCGAAGCGATGATGGGGATCAATGCCGTCAAAGCCGTCGAAATCGGTGAGGGAATTCACTCAGCCGATCTTCTCGCTTCTCAAAACAACGATGAAATCACCCCAAATGGCTTTAAAACCAATCACTCAGGGGGGATTTTAGGGGGGATGAGTAACGGCGATGATGTTATCGTCCGCGTCCACTTCAAACCGACCCCCTCTATTTTTATAAACCAAGAGAGTACTAACACTTCAAACGAAAGCGTTAGTCTCGCACTCAAAGGACGCCATGATCCCTGCGTGGCCATACGCGGATCGGTTGTCGCTGAATCAATGGCCGCATTGGTCATTGCAGATATGTTACTGCTCAATATGGGTCGCACAATGGATGGGATTACAAACTACTATCGATAGTTTCTGTCATCCTCGGGCTTGACCCGGGGATCCATCCACATAAATACGAAGCTGAATTCCCGCCTTCGCGGGAATGACGAAATAGCTATTATCTCCCATTAAGAAATATTCCACTACGATATAATATCTTTACACAAGGATTCTCACCGTGAGCGATATTCAAAAATGCTATCTTCTCGATACCTCCGTTATCCTCGATGATCCCAACAATATTTTACGAATCAGTCAAGAAAATACGAATGCTGTTGTTATCACTAACATTGTTTTATCCGAATTAAACAATAAAAAAGATGACATACGCTCAGAAGCTGGCTTCATGGCACGTGAATTCTTCCGACTTGCCGATGTCGCCTTTGGTGAGCCCATTGCTGCTATTGAACTGCCTGCCTGCATCCTCGAAACACTGGATACAAAGCAATGCCAAAACGATCGCTATTATCGCCTTGATTTAAAATTTGATCGTTCGCTGCACGGGGGAGAAGAAGTACTTATAGAACTCATCATTGTCCACCGGGAGCATTACCGCGTTTCTGCCTCATTTTCAGAACCAAAAGGGATGAATGACGCCAAAATTGCTGAAATTGCCGATGACTATGATCTCACCTTGCTTACTAATGATATGTCTTTTCGCATCGCCGCAGAAATACAAGGTATTCCGACACAGAACATTCGAAACAGCAGCGTAGAATCTCCGGAATCGATTGATTTTAATTACACGTATACCTATACCGAAACACCGGAATTTCCGATCGATGTGGAACATCACAACTTTAATCAGCTCACCTTTGTTCAAAAAGCTATTAGTACGAATAACGAAACCTACGAGACCGGAATTCAGCGCCACGCATTTAGTTTCAACTCTCAGCTTGAATGGTGCGATTTTGATCGCCGTTTTGGTGAACATTTTGATGAAAATTTTGTTCGACCTCTAAATCTAGAACAAAAATTCTACTATTCCATGATGACCCATCCACAAAACTACGTGACAGTTGTCGCAGGTTCTACCGGTTCAGGAAAAACTCTCGTTGCCCTGCAAGCAGGGTTAGAGCTTGTAAGTGAAGGGATCGTAGAGGGAATTGTCTATGCGCGTAATACTGTTACCTCAAACGATCAGCAAGCAGAACTTGGATTCCGAAAAGGGGATGAAGAGCAAAAACTGGGCTACTTTATGTATCCTCTCTATGCTGCAGTGAACTTCACCATCGAGCACCAAAGCAAACGATCGATTGATGCCCGCGTCGAGTACACAGGCACTACCAATTCAGCCAAACGGGAAAATGCCACGGAACTGTTTATGAAAAAATACAACATCGAAGTAATGGACATAGCACACATGCGAGGAACGACCATCTCTCGTAAATTTGTCATCATCGATGAAGCTCAAAATATGACAAATGCAACTCTCAAACTGATCGGTACGCGCATGGGTGAAGAGACGCGTCTCGTTGTTATGGGAGATCCGGGACAAATCGACCATCCCTTCCTATCCAAACGTCGAAATGCCCTTGTGACCTTGCTAAACAAAGCTCAGCACAGTGATTTTATCGCCGGTATACAACTACGCCACACCATCCGCAGCAACGTTGCGGACTGGTTTGATAAGAATTTTTAATGGTGCTAAATAATGGATGAATTTTTGCTCTATTCTATTGAATCGTTCCCGCCCTTGCGAGAATCGATTGATAAACTAAATAAGCTATACAATGCTGAGGAAATCGATACCAAAGCGATTGTGCGCGTTATTGAATCTGACCCTATTCTCTACACCGATATTCTTCACTATGCCAATTCGCCTCATTATGGTTTTCGCCAGCCCATCTCTCATATATCGCAAGTCATTACCTTATTTGGACAGACATCACTGCGCGGAATGGCAATTATTGCTGCACTGAAAGCTCACCCATTTACCGATCTCAGAGCCTATGGAATAACCATAGAAGGATGGTTTTCGGTAATGGAAAAACAACAACGTTTTTTAGAACTATGGCTGAGAAAAGATCATCGTGAACTTCTTGAACCGCTGGGCGGACTCCCTTTTATTCTTGAAATCGGTCGTCTTGTTGCCTCCTATGCCCTGATGTTTGCTCACAATCCCTATCGATTTAACAAAACTTCTCCCGAAGAACTCCTTCTCGAAGAAAAAAATATCATTGGAGCTTCAGGTGATGAGCTTGCATGCAAACTCTTTGAGCTTTGGTTCTTTGATGCCGTTTTGGTCGATGCATTACGCTTTTCTCTTGCTCCAGCCAGTGCGCTTCAGCCCAAAGAGTCCGCAGTTCTCAAATGCGCACGGATACTATTTACGCTAAAAACCACTGAACCGTTCGAAGCTATAGTCCCTATTTTAGAGGATTATTCTCTTGACACAAAAGCTGCCTTAAACGCCTACCAAACTATTATCGGAGCAACTGCATGAAACAATTTACCCTCATCGAACTCAAAGAAGTAACGAAAGATCTTAGTGTCCTTTATGTTGAAGATGAGAAAATGATCCGAGATGGTTTGCTTGGAAGTCTAAAACAGCTCTTTAAAGAGGTTGAAGTAGCCGAAGACGGTGCTGTGGGGTGGGAGATTTACAAAAATGCTCGTTTTCATCTTGTTATCACCGATATTTCAATGCCCAACATGGATGGTATCACCATGATTGAACACATTATGGAAAAAAATCCCGAAGCACGTATCATCGTCACCTCTGCCCAAAATGACGCCGAAAAACTTTTGACTCTCATCAATCTTGGTGTTGATCGATTTTTAACCAAACCCATCAACAAACTCAACCTCATCAATGCCCTCTATTCTGTTTGTTCCTCAATCAGCAACAAACGTCAAATCAGAGCATATCACCTAGAACTTGAACAAAAAATACGCCTTCTCAATACTCAAATGAAGAAAGAAAATGTCAAAACAAGGCTGGCGCAGGCAGCCAATAAGCCTGAAGAGAGAGAAACTATTCACATTTATGACGACTATTTTTCAAACGTCGCACAAGAAGATATCCATGAATTGATCGATCTCAACGAAGAACTTGACTCTGATATTCTCCTAGCTTTTCAAAACAATCGAATTGATCCCAATTATGTTACTAGCCTTGCTCAACGTTACAACAATTATGGAAATATTCTCTGTCGCTACATGATATTCAACGAAATTGGCTCACTCATTCGTCAAATGAGTAATGAACTCAATGCGCACCAACAAACCTTCATCGACCACACCTCATCTATTCTCGAACTGTTAGAGAGTTTCAACTTTACACTTATCACGTTTCGTAAAAATGTATTGGAAAAAGAATCATCAAATCCGACATTTTACAATCCCTCTATCCTAAGCGATGCAGCAATGATCATCAATCTTCTATGCCAAACTGAAGTGGATGGCGATATTGAGTTCTTTTAATGGTTGATATTACCACGTTATACATTGGATCGCAGAAAGATCATTTGGAATCATTGAGTCTCTATATCTCCAAAATAGTGGTCGTTTCCAATGAATCTGAGGCTCTCAATGAGCTCACCCAAAACGACTACGATTGCCTGCTCATTGATGAAAGCATGCCACTGGAAGAAGCATTGGAGTTTATCACGAGAATAAAAATGGTTAAAAAATCTATTCTCAGTGTCATTTTTTCCTCTAATCCCAGCCAAAGTAATCTTATTCATGCTATTCGTATCGGACTTAACAATCTTATCCTTCTTCCAGCTAGCGTCGAAACGATTAGCGAGATGGCTAAAAAACTACGCTTTGCGTCTCTTTCCAATCGACAAATGATCAAGAAAAATCTCCTTCTAAATCAATATAAAAATGCTCTCGACTCCTCTATCAATATCTCAAAAACCAATATACATGGGCTAATCACCTACGTCAATGATCGCTTTTGTCAATTAACTGAATTTGAAGCCAGCGAAATACTCGGACAAACCCATCGACTTTTCAAACATCCTGACACTTCCAAAGAACAAATAAGTAATCTATGGGAGACAATTAGCGCCAAAAAAGTATGGCACTCTACCCTCACAAATAAAACTAAATCGGGCAAGACGTTTTATTCCGACACCTTTATCATTCCCTTACTCAACGAATATCATGAAATTGAAGAATACATGGACATGCGCATTGATGTAACTGCAATTTATGAAAAAAAACACTACATGCAACAAATTTTAGACGCTCAGGAAACCATCATTGTGGTTTTCAAAGACGAAGAAATCATTCAATGTAACCGTCGATTACTAGAATATTTCAATCTCAAAACACTTGAAGAATTTCTCAATATTCATCAATGTATCTGTGATATAGTAGTTAAAGCACCCGAATGTATTAATGCAGAATTTTTCAAAGTGTGGGTACAAAATCCAAAAAACAAACTCGATATTAAAATTGCTCTTACCCGATACGATACTGAAGTACGTATCTTTAGAGTGACAAAAAATATGATAGAAACACTTGATCAAGACCATCAAATCATCATATCCCTCACCGATGTAACCGAGATGGATAACTATCGTCATGCACTCCAATCCAAGTTTAATCTTGCAGCCGAAGAAATTAAAAATCAGCAAGAACGCCTTATCACACAATCACGCTCTGCTGCTTTGGGAGAAATGTTTGACAATATTGCCCACCAATGGCGCCAACCCATCGGAGCTATTAACAATGCGATTATCAATGCCGAATTTGCTCTTGAACTGGGAGGAATGAATACCGATGAGATCTTAGATACCTTTGAAAAAATCAATACCTATACCGCCTTTCTCTCTGGAACCATCGATGATTTTCGCAATTTTTCCAATCCCGACAAAGAAAAAATATGGTTTTCACCGCACGAAATTATTCGACAGACCATCACTATCATCCAAGGCTCTTTCGAGGCCAACACCATCTCTCTCACATACACTCCAAATGATGAGGAGCAACTACTAAAAATTTATGGACCGTCCGGTGAGTTTTCGCAAGTCATTCTCAATATATTAAGCAATGCACGCGATGCGCTCAAAGAGCACGTTGTCCAAAATGCTCACGTCATTATCTCATTGACCCATCAGAATGAGTTTATTTCGTTGCAGATAGCAGATAACGCAGGTGGGATTCCTCAAACCGTTCTCCCAAAAATATTTGATCCGTATTTCAGCACAAAAAGTAAAGCTCAAGGGACAGGAATAGGCTTATATATGTCAAAAACAATTATTGAAAAGCATTTTGAAGGAAAATTAGAAGCCAAAAATGAAGGAGAAGGGGCAGTGTTTACAATAATACTGCCCCTTAAAAAGGAAAATAATATATAAGTTCCCCGATCACCCTTCGACAAGCGTAGGGTGATCGTCCATGGTTCGACATACCCTATAGGGCACGTGGGCTCACCACGAACGGATGACGATTAAATTGGTAAAACACGAATTTTATTGGATAGTTTTTCTTTTAGTGTCGCTTCGATCGCATACAATGTTCCTGTACTAGAACTCGCACATCCATTGCACGCACCCAAATAGCGAATATAAATATCAATATACTCAGGTGAATCTTTGACATCGATAATCTCTACGTTTCCGCCATCCATAATCAAGAACTGACGAACACTCTCATCGATTGCCGCATCAATCGCTTTGATCTTTTGTACTAGTGTCATCGTTTCAAAATCACCCTGAAGACCGGCGTCTGCAGATGCTTGCATCTTCTCAACGTCCATCTCACGACGAACATCTGCCAAAATATCTACGAGATAATATTCACGTGCTTCATGGCCGCCAGGCTTGATACACGATTTACAAAAACCGCCTGCTTTGGTATAGTCTGTGATTTGCTCGATGCTTTTAAGATCATTGAGTTTAATCACTTCACGAAGCGTCCCAAGACTGACACGTGCACATTCACACACAATGATCTCATCTTCAAAACTTGCTTCATCGACACCGAGATACAATCCTGCCGCTTTTTTAATAACATCATACGCCATAACGGAGCAGTGCATTTTTTGCGGTGGAACAGCTGGAGTTTCCGGATCATCACGAAGCGACATCTCAACATCGATGTTCGTGATTTTAACTGCTTGCTGAACCGTTTTACCGATACACAGTTCTGCCATCATATCCGAAGAAGCGATAGCCGTTCCGCAACCAAAGCTTTTAAACTTTGAATTAACGATCGTATCGTTTGCAGGATCAACTTCCCAGTATAAACGTACCGCATCACCACAACTCTCTGCCCCGAAATCAGCAACGATAAGCTTGTGTCCCGCTGAGTCACACTCTTCTTGCGTAATTTCCCCTTGGTTAATAGGGTTATTCATCAACGTTGTTACTTTGTTTGAGTACTGATCCCAAAGAGATCCGCCCAATAAATCATTTTTTGCCATAATTATTTCCTTTAATGGTGTATGTGACACGCAAGCGTAGCGCCGCCGGCAGTTGGTTGCACGATTGCATATGAGCTTGAAATCGCACGTAAACGTTTTACCGCAGATTCAAATCGCTCGATAACGTAATCGATCTCTTCATCCGTAGTAAAGCGACTCAAGCTCAAACGAATCCCAGTATGAGCCAGTTCATTATCTGCACCGATGGCAAGCATAACACTGTTAGCTTCCAAATCTTCACTCGCACACGCCGATCCAGTTGAAGCACCGATAAGAGCGTTGTTCAAATCCCACAACATCCCCTCACCTTCAACTCCGCGAATGGAGATCAAAATCGTGTTAGGAGTACGGTTATTACGATCACCGACCGTAAATACATCGCTCAAACTTCCCAAAAGAGCATCTTCTAGCCGATCACGTTTTACACGTATGCTTTCCATTTTTTCTTCGATATTCGTCGTAGCGAGCTGGGCAGCCAATCCCATTCCAACAATATAAGGAACGTTCAAAGTCCCTGAACGGCGACCGCCCATTTGATCTCCGCCATGTAGCATCGGAGTCAATTTTTGAGAATTTTTGATGTACAAAGCTCCAATCCCTTTAGGACCATGGAACTTATGCGCCGACATCGACATAAAATCGACATGAACCTCTTGCATATTGACCGGTATCTTACCGACTGCTTGAACGCCATCGGTATGAAATAAAACACCTTTTTCTTTACAGATTTCGCCAATCTCTTGGATAGGAAAAATCATTCCTGTTTCGTTATTTGCCCACATGATAGAGACCAACGCTGTTTTTTCCGTGATAAACGCACGAACTGTATGCGCTTCAACAATACCCTGATCATTTACTGGCAAATACGTGACTTTAACACCCATATCTTCCAAAAATTTACAGGTTGAAAGAACCGATGGATGCTCAATCTCAGTTGTGACGATGTGGTTTTTCTCACCGTGCAGGATTTTATCGATCCATACCGATTGAAGAACCCAGTTGTTAGCTTCTGTAGCACATGAGGTAAAAACGATGTCATCTTTATCATTCGCACCGATGGCTTTGTACATCTGATTGATCGCTTTTGTGATCGCAGGATGAGATGCCGTACCAAAACGATGTAACGAATTAGGATTACCGTAAATTTCACTAAAAAATGGAATCATTGCCTCTGTAACCGCAGGGTCAACCATAGTAGTAGCGTTGTTGTCCAAATAGACTTGCATAAGTGACTCTCCAAGAGTGGATTTAATATAAGATAAAAAAAGTCTTATTTAACTTTTGGGATAATAATACAACCCTTGTTATAGTTACCTTAAGGTTTTTTTATATTTAGCAGGGCTTAAGGTTGGTAAAATAGTGCATCCATTCCTAAAGGAACTGTAGAATGAATTCTCAAACATGGTATGCTCATTTTACCAAAAGTTTTGCCAAATTAACGGGAAAATCCATCACCTTTATGCTCGCCATCCTTATGATTATAGTTTGGCTATTCAGCGGGCCCTATTTTGATTTTAGTAACACTTGGCAGCTTGTCATCAATACAACCACAACCATAATTACTTTTATAATGGTGTTTGTCATCCAAAATACCCAAAACCGCGATACTGAAGCGATGCAAGTAAAACTGGATGAACTCATACGCGCAACACAAGGAGCACACAATGCTCTCTTGGATTTAGAAGAACTCGATGAAGAACAAATCGATCTATTTCGTGAAGAGTATGAAGTACTAGCAAGAGAAGCCCGCATAAAACTCGAAGCAGGTGAGCTCGATACCGATATTCCGGAAAAAAATTTCTAAATAATCAGGCGTAAATTTACTCTACTGTAAATCAAGAAAGGCATATACGACAATTTTACTTATCCCATCAATCCGATCAACTGCTCTACTGTTGATTGAAACTCGCTCGACGTCATCGCTTCCTGCGACAAAAACACATCCATCTGCGCTTTTTTATCTATCGCTTCGTCCAGTTCTTTATCCGTTCCGCGCACGTATGCACCGATACGAATCAGCATTTCATTTTCTTTGAGTAATGTATAAAGACGGCGAAAACGGCGAACTGCAGCAAGATGCTCGGGTGTTATAATATCGTTTATAACACGTGAGGCAGAGTTGAGAATATGGATAGGGGGATAGATCCCGAAATCAGTAAGTTCACGAGAGAGGACGATATGCCCATCCAAAATCGAGCGAGACTGATCCGCGATAGGATCACTCATATCATCCCCCTCAACCAAAACGGTAAAAAAGGCAGTAATCGAACCACATCCTTCTTCTTTACCTGCACGCTCCATGAGTTGCGGCAACAGTGTCAATGACGAAGGAGGATATCCCTTAGACGTAGGAGGCTCACCCAGAGCAAGACCAATTTCTCGCTGTGCCATCGCAAAACGGGTTACTGAGTCCATCATAAACAAGACGTCATGACCTTGAGATTTAAAATACTCCGCCACACTCATCGCACTAAACGCCCCGTATTTACGCATCAACGGTGAATCATCACTGGTTGCTACTACCAAAACCGTATTCTCGAGATTTCCGCCGAGCGATTTTTCGATAAATTCCGGAACTTCACGACCCCGCTCACCGATGAGCGCTACGACTTTGATCGGAGCTTGCGCACCACGGACGATCATCCCCATAAGCGTCGATTTGCCCACACCGCTTCCGGCGAAAATACCGAGTTTTTGTCCTTTTCCACACGTTAGCAATCCATCAATAGTTTTAACGCCGACGCTAAATACTTCATCGATCATCCCTCGCTTCATAGCAGCGATAGGAGCTTTAATGATCGGCTCGATGTGAGAGCCAAAAATAGGGCCCTTTCCATCGATAGGCTTCATAAACGGATCAACAACCCGTCCTAAAAGACCATCCCCTACCTCGATAGACATCCCATTTTGGTTTGCAAAGACTTTATCACCTGCACGAAATCCTTCGACAAAACGAAAGGGGGTAATAAAAAAGCGGTTACGCTCTACTTCACTCACCATGCCCATCGTCTCATGACCATCCACATCCGATACAATCGTAACGGTATCGCCGATACTGACATGAAGACCCTCAGCTACAATAACAGTCGGGGAGATTTTAGTGATTGTTCCAAAAACCGTGTGAAGTTTTTGAGAGCCCAAGCGGTCACGAAGTGATTTTAATGGCATGGTTTAAAATTCTCCCACATAAAATGTGGATAGCTTTAGGGGATTGCAAAGGACGATTTCGTCCTTGCCACTAAAATGAGCTTTGCTTATTTTAGTGTATAACATTAATAGCGATTACCGCTAGAGGAGTTGATCAGGCTAAAAAATTCCATACGGGTTTTCTCATCCCGCTTGAATAATCCGCGAAGTGCGCTTGAGGTAGTCGTCGAGCTAATCTTTTGAACTCCCCGCATCTCCATACACATGTGCCGTGCTTGAATCACTACCGCTACTCCTTTGGGAGAAATGGATTGCATCAAAGCATCAGCGATTTGCTCGGTGAGCTGTTCTTGAATTTGCATACGACGTGCGAATACATCGACGACACGAGGAATCTTCGAAAGTCCTACCACTTTTCCATCCGGGATATACGCCACATGAGCTCGTCCGATAATGGGAAGTAAATGGTGTTCACACGTCGAATAAAACTCGATATCTTTAATCAGAACCATCTCATCATTACTGCTCTCAAACATCGCTGAATTCAAGATGGCCTGGGGGTCTTCGTTGTAACCGCCATAGATAAATTCGTATGCTTTCAAAACACGTTCAGGAGTTTTAAGCAATCCCTCACGTGTCACATCTTCGCCGACGTGTGTCATCATTGTTTTTACTGCATTCAAAAATTGCTCGTTATTCTCTAATCCCATAGTTGCTCACTTAAAAAATATTCTTATTACTCTAACACGTTAAAGCTTTTATTCAGCCTTTTATTAACCCTTTTAGGATATTATTGCCACCATTTACCGTCATCGACATCTAAAATCTGCTTCGTAAGAAGCAAGCTTTAGTGCCATAGCGGCGAGCGTAGCCTATCGGGGCTTTTGCTCCGATGGCGTTCAAACAACAATAATTAAGGATATTAATGCAAATCACAACCAACAAAATTGACTCCGCTAACGCAAAGATTAATGCGGCTATCACACGCAACACCATCGACAGCAACATCGAAAAAATTGCTAATCAACTTAGCAAAGATGTAAAAATCGCTGGCTTCCGCAAGGGGAAAGTTCCTGTAAGTGCCGTTAAAAAACAATATGGCGAACGTCTTGTTCAAGATGCAGAAGCTCAAGCGCTTCGTGATTTGCTCAATGCAGGTCTTTTAGAAATGGGTATCGCTAATGACACACTTATCGGTGAACCAAATATTACTAAATTTGAAAAAAATGACAACGGTATCGATGTAGAAGTAAGCATCGCAATGCGTCCTGCTATCGAACTTGGTGATTATGCTGCAATGGTTCCTGCAGTGGCTAAACCTGCGGTTGATGATGCTGCGATTATGGCACGTATCGAAGAGCTAGCAGGTGCACAAGCACCCCTCGTTAATATCGAAGAAGACCGTGCGCTTATCAGCGGGGATTCTGCTCTTCTAGATTTCGAAGGTTTTGTTGATGGCGAACCGTTCGAGGGTGGAAAAGCAGAAAACTTCTCACTTCGTTTGGGAAGCGGTCAATTTATCCCTGGATTTGAAGAGCAAGTAATCGGAATGAAAAAAGGGGATGAGAAAACGATCGACGTTACTTTCCCTGAAAACTACGGTGGAGCGAAACTTGCTGGAAAACCTGCACAGTTCAAAGTAAAAATTCAAGCAATCCAAGCAAAAGAAGCAGTAGTCGTTGATGATGAATTGGCGAAAAAAATGCTTCCAGGATTAGATGATGCAAGTGTTGATATGCTTAAAGAAAAAGTAAAAGAACAACTTGAAACTGAAGCAATGAGCGCATTGTACAATGACGAACTCAAACCAAATTTGATGGAAGTATTTGTTAGTGCCTTTACTATCGATCTCCCAGAATTCATTGTTGAACAAGAAATGGATATGGCACTCAACAAAAAAGCGCGTGATATGTCTGAAGAAGAGATTCAAGAGCTTCGTGATGATGTCGAAAAAGTAAAAGCTGTTCGTGAAACCTTCCGTGACGATGCATGCCGTGCGGTAAAAGCAACCTTTATCGTAGACGCGCTTGCTCGCGCTGAAAACATTGTTGTTAATGAACAAGAATTGATGCAAACCATCTATTTTGAAGCAATGCAAATGGGTCAAGATCCAGCAGCGGTGTATAAAAACTACCAAGAATCAGGCTACCTTCCAGCGATTCAAATGGCAATGATCGAAGACCGTGTGTTGAGTAAATTACTTAACGACAAAATCAAGTAATCGATATGAGCTATATCCCTTACGTTATCGAAAAAACAGGACGCGGAGAGCGTTCTTACGATATCTATTCACGTCTTCTTAAAGATCGCATCATTATGCTCAGCGGTGAAGTAAACGATTCCGTTGCCTCTTCGATCGTGGCGCAAATGCTATTTTTAGAAGCAGAAGATCCTCAAAAGGATATTTATTTTTATATCAACTCTCCAGGTGGTGTCATCACCTCTGGAATGGCAATTTATGATACAATGAACTATATCCGTCCGGATATTTGCACCATTTGTATTGGACAAGCTGCATCGATGGGAGCATTTTTACTCAGCTCCGGAACAAAAGGCAAGCGTTATGCGTTACCTCATGCCCGTATCATGATCCATCAACCTCTTGGTGGCGCACAAGGTCAAGCTACCGACATCGAGATTCAAGCGAAAGAAATTTTACGCATGAAAGCCGAGCTCAATGAGATTTTGGCAAAGAACTGCGGACAAAGCATCAAAAAGCTTGAAAAAGACACCGATCGCGATAACTTTATGTCAGCCGCAGAGGGTGTAGAGTATGGTATCATTGATGAAGTACTTGTACAAAAAGAGAAAGAAGAGAAATAAGGACTAATTGTGGCAGAAGAGCAAAAAAATCCGCATTACGCTGCATCACGTCTCCAGGATGCTAAACAAATTCACGTAGGTTCGCTCAGTGATCCTACCAGTGATTTGGAAATTTTTGCCAAAGAAGTTCTTAATTCTCTAATTACCGATAATCTTCCCCCTACCCCCAATAACTTTGCTCTCTATTTTGATCGAATACTTGAAGATAAAAGCGACAGCTTGCGTCGTCAAATCGGTTCTATTTTAGAGCTCGAAGATAGTAATGAAGACGAACAAAATCTTGAACTTGAAAAAACACTTAAGCAAGGCTTTTCATCCATAAAAAGTATTTTGCAATTGAGTAGTACGCTCTACAAAAACATGACGTTAATGGAGAAAATTCTTGATAAACGCAAAGAAGAAATTAAAAAAACTCCCTCTTTAGCGGCTGCGAATGATGTACTTACCTCTCTTGGTGGAGATATCGAGAAATTAGGCACCATTTTGAAAAGACAAGTCTCTCACATGAAAGATCTTTACAGTGAAACTGCTATCATCGTTCGTCAGGTTGAAAATGAAACGATTTTTGATGATCAATTTGGGGTTTATAATAAGCGTTACCTCATATCAAAACTCACACAAGAGTCTCATCTGATAGTAGAGTTTCGCCATAAAAGCTCACTGATTTTAGTGAGCCTTTCGAACACAACTATTTCTCAAATTACCAGTGATAAAGCCAAGCAACTCATGGTGCGTACAGTTGCGCGCCTTTTGCTTAAAACTTCTAGACGGAGTGATACCGTTGCCCACTACGGTGATGGAATATTTGCTATGATGCTAAAGCATACCGATATAGAAAGTGCCAAACGTGCAGCACAGCGTCTGTACGAGCTTGTTTCCTCTACCAATTTCTTTCTCGGTGAACAAGAAATAGCTCTGCGTATTGCCATTGGAGTAGCTGAAATTAATCCAGCCCATTCAGTAGAACAGATGCTCGCATGTACGCTGGATGCGATGGAAGCTTCAAATAGTGAATCAAAGAACCATTACGTTATCTGTAACGCCTAGGCATTTTTTCCATGAAACTACAAATTATTACTTATCCCGATAAGCTTTTAAAAGCTCACTCTAAAAAAGTTGTCACATTTGATGATCAACTCCATACGCTTCTTGACAATATGTTTGAGACCATGATAGAAAGTAACGGTATTGGACTCGCTGCCATTCAAGTATCTCAGCCTATTCGTGCGCTCATATTGTGTATTCCTGATGACGAAGGCAATCAGATCAAAGAAAACACGCTTGAGATCATTAATCCCATGATCCATAACCCGCAAGGAGCAACCATCTATCAAGAAGGATGCTTAAGTGTTCCCGGATTCTATGAGGATATTGAGCGCTTTGAATCCCTGACCCTTCATTATCACGACCGGCATGGAAATGAATCAACGTTGAAAGCCAATGAGCTGTTAGCGATTGCTATTCAGCATGAAATGGATCATCTGGAAGGAAAACTCTTTATTGAACGGCTTTCCTATAATCGCCGTAAAAAGTTTGAAAAAGAATACAAGCGCGCACTCAAAGAGAAGAAACAATCCTAAATATTGCATTCTGCAATATTTTTTACCAAAAAAAATCATTTCCGTTATACTTTCTTCACTTAAAAGTGAGGAAGTATTATGAAGCGATTACTCTGTGCAACATTCGAGGGAATTGATGCTAAAACCGTTGAAGTCCAATTTACTGCGACTAAAGGGCTTCCCGCTTTTACCATAGTAGGAATGGCGAACACTGCTATCGCTGAATCCAAGGAGCGAGTAAAGTCAGCTTTGCTCAGCAACACTTTTAGCTTTCCTCCTAAACGTCTCACCATCAACTTAGCCCCCAGTGATATTCGAAAAGAAGGTTCACACTTTGATCTGGCCATTGCAACTCTTATTGCCTTAGGTGAACAAAAATGTTCGCTTGAAGAGTGGTATGTTTTTGGTGAGTTGGGTCTTGATGGGAGTGTAAGCGAAAATACCCTCCTCTATCCCATCATCCTCTCCCTTGCCAACCAAGGAATCATTACCAAAGCCATTGTCCCAGCAAATGCTCTGGATAAACTCTCTCGCATCCCTAATATTGCTTTTTATGGGGCAAGTACACTTACTCAAACTCTTGAAATACTCTCCAGTGAGAATCAAAGCGCCCATGTCAGCACGTCAACATTCTCCTTTCCTACACTATCTCACCAAGAGAATGACTATTTCTATCATCAGCATTACCCACTTGATTTTAAAGAGATAAAAGGGCAAGAACACGCCAAACGTGCAGCTCTTATCTGTGCTGCAGGAATGCATAATCTACTCCTAGAGGGTTCTCCAGGAAGTGGAAAGTCCATGATTGCCAAACGGCTTCAACATATTCTTCCCCCTTTGCACAATGATGAGATGCTCGAATGTGCAAAACTCGAGATTCTCGATGGCAAAGAGCCCTCCTTTACTCCCGAACGCCCATTTCGAGCCCCACACCATACATCAACTCCATCGAGTATCTTTGGCGGAGGAACACATAAAGCACAAATCGGAGAAGTTGGATTGGCGCATGGCGGAATACTTTTTTTCGATGAACTTCCCCATTTTTCCAAGAATATTCTTGAAGCGCTTAGAGAACCTCTCGAAGATCGCCACATTCGCATATCACGCGTGAACAGTAAAGTCACCTATGCAGCCGACTTCCTCTTTGTTGCGGCAATGAATCCATGTCCCTGCGGGAATCTTCTCAGCAAAGTAACACCTTGCCGCTGTTCAGACTTAGAGATCAGCCGTTACCGCTCACGTCTTTCCGATCCTTTTTTAGATCGTATTGATCTTTTCATTCAAATGCATCAAAGTAATTCAGAGGACAAAGCCTCCTATTCCTCCGAGCAGTTTCATGAAAAAGTACGCAACGCATTTTTACATCAAAAAGATCGTGGACAGGTACGGCTCAACGGCTCACTTACCGATAGAGAGATTGCACAATTTTGTATTTTAGGTGATGATACTCAAGTTATTATAGATCAAGCTATTGGCAGATTTGGATTATCATTTCGTGCAGTAGGGAGAATTTTAAAAGTAGCACGAACGATTGCAGATTTGGAAGGAGCTGAGGATATCACTAAAGAGCACCTCATGGAGGCACTCAGTTATCGAAAAAGGTAAGTTAAAACGTTGCCACAACCCATTGCGTAATAACAAAACCGCCGACGACGAGCCAAATAAACATTGAGCCTGCGGTGTAGATCGGTGCTAGACCTAATCCTTTGAATTTCGAAAAACGTGTCCCCATACCCAGTGCCGTCATCGCCATAGTCAGTAAGAAAGTATCGATAAGATTGATATTACCGATCACCCCTTTAATAATCGTTCCAATATCCTCTGGCGCAGTTAACGTATAATTGTGAATGAGTGAGTTTACGCCTGCCATACCGATGAAATAAACGGCAAACCATGGGATTACCAGCTTCACATTAGACGCTTCACCACCAGAACTCTTCGACAAATAGCTCAAGATCAACCCCATAATAATCAGCATTGGAGCAATCATAATAACGCGCGTCATTTTAACGATAACCGCTGTATTCGCCATATCTGCACCAGCACCTGGAACCGAAGCAGGTACGGCAACCACTTGTGCTACTTCATGAATCGTACCGCCAACATACATTCCAAACGTGGTTGGACTCATATGCAAAAAACCGACTGAAGGTTCAATAATCGTAGCATAAAGAACAGGATATAAAAACATTGATATTGTCCCGAAAAGAACAACCATCGAAACCGCGACTGCCGTTTTATACTCTTCTGCTTTAAGGACTGGTTCCGTTGCCAAAACTGCCGCAGCACCACACACCGATGCCCCAGCAGCGGTCAAAATGGATGTATCACGATCCATTTTAAAAATCTTTGTCCCCAACCAGATACCAATAATCAGTGTTGAAGAAAGAACCAACAATGAGACCATAAATCCCTGAATCCCTACTTCAGCAATTTGCTGAAACGTGATTCGAAAACCATAAAAAACAATAGCAAAACGTAAAATCTTTTTACCCGAAAAAGTGATTCCGCTTTCCCATGCTGAAGGAAATTTATTATGAAGAGTATTGGCATAAAATATACCCAGCACAATCCCCACAACCAATGGTGAAATACCCAAATTTTTGATAAAGCTGATATCAGCAATCATGGTTGCGGCAGCGGCAAAAATAGCAACAAATAAAATGCCATTAAGTGTTCCGGCACGTTTTTGAGGTGAAAATGGCATAAAAACTCCTTTTGATATACGTCATCGGAACTCGTCCCGATTGACTGCGTTAAGACTGGACTTGCCTGCCAGAGGGTACTATGTTCTTCAGCTGGAATCCCAAGTGCATTCCTACGCTTTTAAAAATGACATTATAGGGAAAATGGGTTAATCACGGCAAAAGAACTTAGTGTACACTAAGTTCCAGTCGTGTTGAGATACCTTCTCTCACGTTAAATATCCCTACCTCATTTACCCCGATCGATACACGGCTTTGCAAAGCAGGTGTTTTATGTAAATACTCTACAACAGCTTTCGAACGCTTGGAGGCCAAGAGGTCCAAATCTGGTTTTGCTAATACTTGAAGAGCAATAAGCTTCTCAATCAATGCAGCCGTATAGTGTTGCGTAAACTCAGCCTCTTGCTTGTATTTTTCTTTCATCCCTGCACGAAGTTCTTTTAGTTCTTTGGAATCCATTGCTTTTTGAGCTGTTACTTCAAGAAACTCTAAACTCAGAGCATCGGCTGAACTGATCTTCTCTTTGACATTTTGTCCTATCACGGTACGAATCAGCTTTTGCATCTTTAGCGCCCGTTCATCTTGCTCATTAGCCCATCCACCATGCACGCTCAGAGTAAGCTTCGGTCGTTTCGTTAAAAGAGTGGTAAGTTTATCAAGCTTTTCAATCTGAGGAGGCAGGAGAATGTCCTCGCCTGCTTCAAACGAAACTTTTGAGAGAGAATCATCATTTACGTCCAAGCCCATCATAGCGCCCAACAGTCGAAAAGGTGACGTAATTGCTTTGGTTAATAGATTACCGATGACCTGCCATACTACTTTTCCATATTTAAAGTCAGGACTGTTTACATCCCCCTCAATAGGGAGATCAATGTCTATCGTCCCATCACTGTCCTCGAGTAATGCCACCACGAGACCCATTGGCCACGGCGAGCCACCGACTTTTTCTTCACCCAACTCAATTTTTTTAATCACAATTTGATTTTGAGCGTTAAGTTTCCCTTGATTAATTTTGTACCCAAGATTCAAAAAAAGTTTTCCATCTGCGATTTTATAGCCTAAAAATTGCAGAGAGTAGGGGGTATATTGCTTGAGTTCTAAATTCTCAAATACGACCTTCATATCCGTAAATGTTTTAGGATCTTTGGTATTGAGCTGACCGTTGATTTTAGTCAATCCATACTGATCAACGCCCCCCCGTAATTTTACAAAGGTTGTCACATCTTTCGTCGTCGAAATACCCAACACTTCTCCGCCTAAATCATGGGTGTACGTTTTAAACGGCAAAGGAAGAGAAAGATCGCTAAATGTCGCGCTGCTGTTGAGTAATGAAAGCTTAATCACATCGATTCCAAATGGATTTCCCGAAGCAGAACTCACATTACTCTCACTTTTTACCCCTTTACTCAGAGTTGAAAAATTGAGCGTTTTATTCTGATCGATCAAAACGTTTGTGTATAAACCATCCACAGAAATATGATTGATTTTAAGACGATTATCCGGATATACATACACAAACGGAGTCACTCCGATACGATTCCAGCCCAACAAAACAGAAGCATCACGGCGATCCTCAACTACCCAATCTTCTAGTGCAAGCTTCCCTTCTACGAATGTTTTTAGAGGTGTATACGAATACGTTCCCCGAAGCCCAAGATCCCCTCGACGCAACTGCGCATAGGTACTAGGCTCAATGTACGGATCAATAAGAGGAAGTGAAAAATGGCTCAGTTCAAAACTTCCCTTGCTTTGCAGTGTTTCCAATCGCAGCTGAGAATTCGTTTTTAACGTTGTTGTTTTGTTAATCCGACTTGAACTCTCAATGCTCATATTCTCACGAGGATTACTCGAAATATTCTTTACCCCTACATGCACTTCATCCAGATTGATTTTAACCAAACGAGAGGGAACTTCATCCACAAATTCTACAGAGCCATGGTTCAAGACAGCGTCGTTCACCCAGTAGCTCCACGGTGTACCTTTGGCCGATTCTTGCACTTTTTTCTCTTTCGTATTTGACGCATAGAGGAGTTGCTTCAAATCTATCGAGCTGTCTTTCAATCGCTTCAACGATACGTTCAAACCTCCAATTTCTACTTTATCAACAAGCGCATTTTTGATCTCTCGCTCTAAAGCTATCCCCCCAATCGCTGCGTTCTCAAATCCTGCTATTTGCACCATATCGGCGTTGCGATTTACTCCCATTTTTCCTGTTTTAAGCTGGGCATTGAGTGTTTTCTTCGGATCGCTGCTTACTCTTTGCGCAGTTAGAGAGATTCCTTCCAGCATTGCCGTATAAGGGACTTTTGGTGCGTTGTCCGTCCATTTTACAGCCATATTGTGCAGTGCAACATCCCCTATCAAAAAACTCCAGGGAACTTTAGTCTCATTCTCATCTTCAGGAAATGCTTTGTTGATCTGCTCCATGTAATCCAGCCAATCAATCACCCCTGCACCTGATCTCGAAGCACTTAAGGCCAAACCGTCAAGCTTCAGTGAAGAGGCATCCAACACTTTACGCATCGGCCAAATGGTTGCATCGGAAAGTTTCACACTTCCTACATCCAATAATTTTTGCTGCTCCCCCTTGGAGATAATTCGAAGCGACTTCAATCCCATTTGAACGTTGGAAAGTTTGGTTGCGTTTATATCCTCAGTATTTAACGTATAATTTAACGAAAGAGATGCCGTTCCGTCCGCGACTTCGATGGGTAATTTTTCTTTAAAATAGCGCCACGGAGTGTAAAGTTTACCGGAGTTAAACGCCACGCTTCCCTCAACTTTAAACGGATTCATTGCCCCTATTTTTCCGCGCAGATCAACAAACCCGGCATCATTAATCGTTGCATAAAGACGCATAAGCCCTTTAGAATTCGATGTCTCTCGCAAATCAATATTTTCCACGTGAAACCCGATAGCATCAATACTTTGATGGTAGTTTTTTCCCTCACTCACATCCGTGTAATCCATCGCCCCGTTTTTAAGCGTAAAATTATGGATCAGCAAGGCCAAAGGCTTTGAAGACTCCTTGGTTTCATTTTTTTCTTCACCAATCAACCATCCAAAATTCATTTCACCCTTAGCGTCTTTAGACAATGAAATCTGCGGCTTATCAATGGAGATGCTATTAACAACCAATCCGCCTTTCCAAAGATAATCGAGAGGATCAATATTGACTGAGAAGTGTTCAACCGCTACAAAATCACCATTTTTCGGGGTTTTAAAAGAAAATTTTTGAAGAGACAATGTAAACGTAAAAGGGTTAAAAGAAGCCGATTCAACGGATAATTTTCCTCCCTTTGTCCCTTCTGCTACTTTATCAGGAATGCTGTGTTTGATAGCATAAGGGACACCAAAAAATCCGATAATGCTATAAAAACTTACAACCGCTAAAATTATATAAATCAAAAATCTTTTTTTCATTTGTACCCTTTTGTAAATAGTGTTAAATTTTATCACACTTAAATCTTTTTTGAGGCACTTAAAGGCATAATAAGCAATAAATATCTCGACACTGGATTGCCAATGAAACGCAAAAAAATCTACAACCCATCTTCAAACGAACACGTGAATGATCGGCGGATTTTTGGCGGCAATCCAACGGGAATCTTTGAGCTTAACAACATCAAATACCAATGGGCGTATAACCTTTGGGAAATGATGCTCAACAACACGTGGTTTCCAAAAGAAGTGGATATGACTCGCGATGCTATTGATTACAAGCATCTGACGGATATGGAAAAAACAGCGTATGACAAGGCACTTTCTCAGCTTATTTTCATGGACAGCTTACAGACCAATAATCTGATGGACAATGTCAATCCGTATGTCACAGCACCAGAGATCAACCTCATTTTAGTACGTCAAAGTTTTGAAGAAGCATTGCATTCTCAAAGCTATGCGGTTATGGTCGATTCCATCAGTCAAAACTCTGAAGAGATCTATGATTTGTGGCGCAGAGACATGATGCTTAAAACTAAAAACGATTCGATTGCAGCACGATATGAAGAGCTTGCGGATGATCCCAGTGAAGGGGCATTTGTCAAAGCGTGTTTTGCGAATCAGATTTTAGAGGGAATTTACTTTTACAGCGGGTTTACGTATATCTATACTTTGGCTCGTTCAGGGAAGATGTTAGGTTCTGCACAGATGATCCGTTTTATCCAACGCGATGAAGTAACCCACCTCGTCTTGTTCCAAAACATCATCAATACACTCAAGCGTGAACGTCCTGATTTGTTTACCGAAGCACTTATCGAAGAAGTATACGATATGTTCCGTAAAGCGGTAGAACTAGAGACTGCATGGGGACAATACATCACCCAAGGACAGATACTGGGTCTTACCAATGAGATCGTTGCCCAATACATCCAGTTTCTTGCCGATGAGCGATTGCACGCCGTTGGACTCAAAAAACTATACAATGTTGCAAATCCAATCAAATGGGTCGATGATTTCTCGAAGTTTAATGACCAGAAAACCAACTTCTTCGAGGGAACTGTTACGAACTATTCCAAAGGAAGCCTTAGCTTTGATGATTTCTAAGCCTATCGTTTCACTTTGTCTCTCAACCGAAGAGAATTTTGAAAACAATCTAACAAAACTCATACTCGTCATCGTCCAATCGAGTGAGGATGCCATCATTGTAGCTCCCGAAGTAGTCTTAAGCGGCTTTGCCTATGACCGATTCGAAGAAGCCGCAGCCTTTACCCCCTATGCACTGGATAAACTCATGGGATTTGTTGGCAATCGGCTCCTTATTTTTACCGCCATTACCAAATTGGGAGAAGAGTTTTACAATATCGCCTACGCTCTTCACGAAGGAAAAGTTGTCCATGCCCAATCCAAAGCCAAGCTTTTTCCTTTAAGCGGTGAAGTTGAGCACTTTAAGGCCGGTGAAGAGACAAAAATTCTTCCGTTTGAGTTTAAAGGGATGAGGATTGGGATTTTAATCTGCTTTGAGCTTCGCTTCAAATCCCTTTGGCAGCAACTCGAAGGGTGTGATCTCATTGCTATTCCAGCCCAATGGGGAAAAATTCGTACCGAGCATTTTGTCACCCTGACCAATGCACTTGCCGTAATGAACCAATGCTATGTCGTAGCGTCAGATGCTGACAATGATGACACCAGCGGCATGAGCGGTATTATCAACCCGTTTGGACATGAAATGCGAAACAATGGAGTGCCATCACTCTCCTCAACATACGAACAACGTACTGTGACCTCTATGCGTCGCTATCTGGATATAGGAATTACTGCATGATCGATAAAGTCACCATCATAAAAACTACACGAATGGCAGAAGAAATTTCCAAAAAATATCCGCTAAGCCCCGCTGTCAAAAACGCTATTATTCACACCAACCGTGAAATGTTTGTCCCGCTCGCTATGCGCCACAATGCTTATCGTCTCGACGCTCTTCCCATCGGTGCGCAGCAGTTCATCTCCTCACCTCTTACTGTGGCAAAAATGTCTCAGTATTTAACTCCAGAGGGATGCGATAATGTCTTAGAGATTGGGTGCGGGAGCGGATATCAAGCAGCCGTGTTGTCCCATCTTTTCCGTCGTGTCTTTACGATTGAACGAATCGAATCGCTTCTCTTAGAGGCAAAGGATCGTTTCCGTCATCTGAAATTGGGGAATATTCATACTCGTACCGATGATGGACAAAACGGCTGGGAGCAATACGCTCCGTTTGACCGGATTCTATTCTCAGCATCGGCACGCTCCATCCCAAAAAAACTTTTTGATCAGTTGCGTGAAGGTGGTATCTTGATAGCCCCTATGGAAAAAGGTCGTGAGCAAGTCATTACCCGTTTTACAAAGCAGGGTGGCAAAATCATGGAAGACTCTCTGGAAGTATGCGATTTTGTTCCTATTTTGGATGGTGTCGTACGATGAGCCTTCCCGAAGCCTTTGTCGAGCGGCTGGAAAAGATTGTTCCACGTGAACAGTTTGAGGCCATTATTTCTACTTTTGATGCCCCAAAACAAGTCACCTTTCGCGTCAATACACTCAAATCAACACCAAATGAACTTGAAGCCGAACTCGAAGCCGCAAAAATTCCCTACGAGAAAGTAGGGTGGAATACTGAGTTTATGGAAGGCGTCTATCGGATTGCTCCCGAAGACAAACTCCGTCTCACGTCATCGGATGCGTTTTACGGTGGACGGCTTTATATCCAAAATCTAGCCTCCATGATCGCACCATGGATTTTGGCACCAAAGCCCGAAGAGACCGTCCTTGATTTAGCTGCGGCTCCCGGTGGAAAAACACTGATGCTAGCCGGGATGATGGAAAATACAGGTTGGCTCTCTGCTGTGGAGCTCTCACGCGAACGTTTTTTTCGTCTCCGAGACAATCTTTCCTCCCAAGGAGTCACCAACGCTCATACTTACATGACCGATGGCCGAAGTGTCGGTAAAAAATGTCCCGAGATGTTTGACCGTATACTGCTCGATGCTCCCTGTTCATCTGAAGCACGATTTAAGACCCACGAACCAAAATCAATGTCATTTTGGACCATTCACAAAGTCAAAGAAACCTCCAAACTTCAACGCCGATTGCTCCTCTCTGCCTTCGATGCTCTCAAACCGGGGGGAAAACTCCTCTATTGTACCTGCTCCTTCTCCCCCGAAGAGAACGAAAGCCCTATCCAGCACCTCCTAGAGCGTCATGGAGAGCATTTAACGACTATACCCCTAACTTTGCCCTTCAATAACATACAAAAGCCTCTACAGCGCTGGGGAAAAGAAGTTTTTGATGAAAGGATTCAAAACGGAGTGAGGATTTTACCGACCGATACGATCGATGGATTCTTTTTGTGTTTGTTGGAGAAAAAAGGATGAAATCTATTCTATTCGTCTGCTTGGGAAACATATGTCGTTCACCGATTGCAGAAGGAATTGCACGCCATTTGATAGAGCAGGGCGACAACAATATTCACGTTGATTCAGCAGGAACGGGATACTGGCATATTGGTGAAACACCGTGTGCTCATTCTGTACAAGTTGCCAGTAATCACAATGTCGACATTTCAACTCTTCGAGCCCGTCAAGTCACAAAAGCTGATTTTTCTGCCTTTGATTTGATTGTCGCACTTGATCAAAGTAACTATCATGATCTTAAAGCGATGGGATGTACGAATCTAATAAAATTAGGTGATTACGGATATGAGGGGGCAGATGTTCCCGATCCTTATTTTTTTAAAGGATTCGAAGGATTTGAGAATGTCTATTCAATGATCGAATCGTGCGTTAAAGAGCTACTTAAGCGCTAAAAGGCAGTTCTTCATAACCCAGTGAAGTGCCGATGATATAAAGTGGCGCTTCATAAGCTCTTCCGCTGTAACTTCCTAATGCTAATGCACACTCGTTAGCACCAAACTCAACTGTTATCCCCTCAGACATATCAAGTGATTTCAAAACATTATCACTCGCGAGCTTCGCATCACGAACACCCTCTATACGAAATGCCACATCAATCCAATCATACCCGCGAGCAATATCTTGAACACTAAACCGAATTTCGATAGAAGTAGGGGAGAGTGGTACGATGGAACGGATTTCTCCATGTTTTGCATTGTCCAAGCGCGCTAACAAAGCTGTTAGCGTTTGAGCGTTCAGGGGCTTTATTGGCACCCGTCACACTCTATAGATCGATCTGCTGTATCTTCTTTGGCTTCCGGAGATTGGGATCGTAAATAGTACGTCGATTTGAGACCCAGTTTCCATGCGAGCATATAGATATCGTTGAGATATTTACCGCTTGCCTTGTCCAACGTGATAAAGATATTGAGACTTTGCCCTTGGTCAATCCACTTTTGTCGGATAGCTGCTGCTTTGATCAAAATCGTTTGATCCAAATCATACGCAGGAGTATAATAGCCCCATGTTTCTGGAGAGAGCTTCGGAGCAACAACTGGTATAAGGCCGGAAAGGTTCTCTTCAAACCATTTACGTTTATAAACCGGTTCAATCGTTTGTGTTGTTCCTGTAAGGATTGAAATCGAACTTGTCGGAGCGATTGCCATCAGATAACCGTTACGCATACCTTGCTTTTTGATAGTTTCACGTAGAACATTCCAGTCGTAACTAGAAGCAAACAATCCGCCACGATCGACGAGGTTTTGCACTTCCGCTGTTGCATGGTCCATTGGTAAAATACCTCGGCTCCATTTTGAACCTTGATACTCGGCATACGACCCTTTTTCAAGCGCTAAATCCGACGAAGCTTTGATCGCGTTATAACTAACGGCTTCCATCACTTCATCAATCTTGTCGAAATGTTCTTGTGTGCCCCACATGATTTTATTCTCTGCAAGCATCTGTGCTTCACCCATAACACCCAAACCGATTGCGCGGCTTTTCATGTTCGTGCGTTTTACTTTCTCTAACGGATAGAAGTTCAGATCAATAACATTATCCAGTGCACGAATGGCGATAGGAACGATACGGTCAATCTCTTCTTTCGTATTAATACGTGAGAGGTTGACAGAGGCTAGATTACACACAGCCGTTGCTCCATCAACTTTTTCTTTTTCCACGATGTAGATAGGTCTTCCGCCCAATGAATCAAGTGCCGTAACTTTGTTAGCAGGTTTTTCGATACCGCTGTCCACTTTTACTAACTCATCTTCTTCGTACGTTACAAACGTCCCGTCTTCAAATTTGACTTTGATAAGATAATGGTTTGGCTGCGTATTTTGGAAAATCTCGGTACAAAGGTTTGAACTGCGGATAATTCCATAATGGTCATTCGGGTTAGCACGGTTAGCACTGTCTTTGAAACATAAGAACGGACTGCCCGATTCAAAATAACTGGTAAGGATTTTTTTCCACAGATCTTTTGCTTTTGTATGCTCTTTGATGACGCTTGCGTCCTGCTCTAATTCGATATAACGCTTCTCAAACGCATCACCATAAAGCTCACTCAAATCTTTCACATCGTACGGATCAAACATTGTCCAGATACCGTCTTCAACAACTCGTTTCATAAACATATCATTGATCCACAAAGCAGGGAACAAGTCATGCGCACGACGACGCTCTTCACCAGAGTTTTTCTTGATATCAAGGAAATCTTTGATGTCCATGTGCCATGGTTCGAGATAGACAGCAATCGCCCCCTTACGAGTTCCCAGCTGGTCAACAGCGATAGCGATGTCATTGGTGATTTTCAAAAACGGTACGGTTCCGCCCGCAGCATTTTTATGACCATCGATGAATGAACCCATCGCACGAACTTGTGTCCAATCCCAGCCGATACCGCCGCCGAATTTAGAAAGAAGCGCCATCTCTTTATAGGCATCAAAAATTCCTTCAATATTATCAGGACTTGAACCAATATAACATGAACTAAGCTGATGGCGTGTTGTACGGGCATTGGAAAGAGTAGGGGTTGCGAGCATCACCTGGAACTGACTGATCATGTCGTAGAACTTAATCGCCCACCCTTCACGGTCAGACTCGTTTTGTGCCAAGAACATAGAGATCGCCATAAACATATGCTGAGGAAGCTCGATAGGATCACCCTTACGATCTTTGATAAGATAACGATCATAAAGCGTTTTAACACCCAAATAGTTAAACTCTAAATCACGCTCAGGGACAATGTGCTTCTCAAGTACGGTCAAATCAAATTTTTCTTTTAGCCCAAGAAGAATGCGCCCTTCGTTCTCACAGCGTTCAAAATAACTCAACAAACTTCCATACCCCGTAAATCCATTTACGCGGTGATACAAATCATACAAGAAAAGGCGTGATGCGACAAATGTCCAGTTAGGACTGTCGATATCGATTTTATCCACCGCTGTTTTAATCAACGTATGCTGAATCTCATTGCTCGTAATACCGTCACGAAACTGTATTTGTGCATCCACTTCAAGTTCACTTTGTGAAACATTGATTAGCCCATCAACGGCAGCAAAAGTATATTTTTGAATTTTAGCAATATCCAATGGCTCACGACGGCCGTTACGTTTAATAATTGTTAGCATCTATCTTCCTCGTCATTCTTAAGAGAGTGTATTATACCCTCTAAATTTTAGAAATTCTTATAATATGTTGACTCTTTTTTGCTCATAAATTCTAAGCAAATAGTGAGCCAATATTTTCTCTTTCTTTTCTTTACCGCAAGAAAAGAAACAAAAGAATCTCATCCCCCTCATAGACGCACAATCTATTTTGTCAAGCATGCCAAAAAGATTGGCTCTAGGTGATTCGGGGGATGTTTATTTTATTAATTATGCCCTCGCAACACACAAAAAGCTCGATTGCGTGCGGTAGCGCACAAGCATATCGAAAGCGATTTGTTGTGAGGGCGCTTTTCTTTTGATACTTTTCTTTACTAAAAAGAAAAGTATAGAAGCTTACTTGAAAACTCTCGCAAAAATACGATCAACATTTTTCGTATAATAATCAAAATTAAAACATTCACGAATCGCTTCTTCACTCAAATTTTGACGTAATTCTTCATCATCTAAAAGATATTGCAAATACAAACTCTCACCCTCTTCGTTAGTAGCACTTTTACCATGCTGTAACCCTTCCCATACTTTCATCGCATTACGTTGAACGATACGGTAAGCATCCTCACGACTAACACCTTTGATCGGTAACTCAAGCAAGACACGCTGAGAGAAAACCAAACCGCCTGTTAGGTTTAGGTTACGCATCATGTTCTCAGGATAAACCACGAGTTTAGAGATAACACTGTTAAAACGGTGTAGCATAAAGTCAGACGTTACAAAACTATCAGGAAGCCAGAAGCGCTCAGTAGAACTGTGAGAAATATCACGTTCATGCCATAACGCTACGTTTTCCATTGCTGGAACAGCATACGAGCGAACCATACGAGCAAGCCCTGTAATGTTCTCTGTCAAAATAGGATTACGTTTATGAGGCATTGCCGATGAACCCTTTTGTCCTACGGCAAAATACTCTTCACACTCGTACACTTCTGTACGCTGCCAGTGACGAACTTGTACCGCGAATTTTTCGATAGAGCTTGCTAACAATGCTAACGTTGATGCGAGACGTGCATAACGATCACGCTGGATAACTTGATTCGATGCAGGAGCAGGTTTTAGGCCAAGTGCTTCACATGCGTATTCTTCAAGCTCTAACGGTGCGTGAGCAAAATTACCCATGGCTCCTGAAACTTGCCCTACTGCGATAACTTCCATTGTTTGTTCTAGGTTAGTGAGATGACGTGCCATTTCATCGTACCAAACTGCTAACACCAAACCAAACGTGATAGGCTCTCCATGAATACCATGTGAACGTCCAACCACCAAAGTCATCTTATGTTCTATTGCGCGGAGTTTAATCGACTCCATCACCATTTTGACATCTTCTATAATAAGACTCAGCGAATCACGCATTTGTAATGCAACAGCGGTATCAACTGTATCCGAACTTGTCATCCCGTAATGGAACCAGCGACTCTCTTCTCCAAGCGTTTCAGAAACGGATGTTGTAAAGGCAATAAGATCATGTCGTGTGACCGCTTCGATCTCATCGATACGCTCAACACTAAAACCTGCATTAGCTACAATCTTCGCAGCATCTTCATCAGGAATTAATCCCAATTTATTCCATGCAATGACGACTGCTTTTTCAACGTCGAGCCATGCTTGATATTTAGCTTGGATGCTCCACTTGGATTTCATCTCTTCTCTACTGTAACGATCTACCATATTATGCTCCCTTGATATACTAAAAATATATTTATCTTACACATCAGGTGAGCCAAGCCCACCTGATGGCAGGGACAAAATTGTCCCTTGCATCCCCCTAAAGCTACCAGCATAAACGCTGGAGATTTACAAGACTCTTACCTACTATTGATTATAATACCAAACATAAGTTATTAAATTATAGTCTATCCTACCCCCCCTAAAAAGGAATTAAATTGCCCTTCGTTATTAAAAAACTACACGCACCTACCCGTCAAAAAGCTATTTTATTTTTGATTCATGAATTGGGTCTTGGGCAACCTGAAGCTCAGCGTCTTATTGCCAAAGGTCGTCTTTCTCAAAATGGAATTGTCATGAGTAATCAAATGGGATTTATTGAAGGTGATTTCGATTTCATTTGCTTTGAGCCATTATCACGCGGTCTTCCTGCCACCTTTGTTGCTCCTGATTTTGCTGTATATGACAAACCAAGTGGTGTGTTAGTTCATCCACAAAGTCGCAGAACTGCCTACTCGCTCAACGATGAAATCAAACATCGGTTTGGACATGATGCTAACGTTGCTCACCGAATTGACCAAGAAACAAGTGGTTTAGTCCTTGCTTCTCGTAACAAAGAGAGTGAGTCTGTTTTAAAACTATTGTTTGAAAATCGTGAAATAACCAAGCGTTATTTAGCAATGGTACATGGTCATCTCGAACATCCTATGGATATTCAAGAGCCGCTATTACGTAAAGAAGATCCGAGTACTTTAGTGCGGATGGTGGTCAAAGTTCATCCTGATGGTAAAACCGCTCGTACCTTTATAAAGCCCCTGCAATACTTTCCTGATCACAACATGACTCTCGTAGAAGCATCTCCCTTCACTGGTCGTACCCATCAAATAAGAGTTCATTTGTTTCACGTGAAACATCCAATTGTGGGTGATCCTATCTATGGGCAAGAAGAAGCAGACATTGTCAAATTCTTGGATAAAGAGATAACAGCGGAGGAACGATTTCAAAAAGGGGGAGCAAGTCGATTACTTCTGCATGCTTATAGTTTGGAGTTTGAATATGAAGAAACTCGCTTCCATATCGTTTCTCAAGAGAATTTTATTTCAACGTGTTTTGAAGCGATGGGAGTCAAAAACTAATATTATGCCCCTGCTATACATTGAGTATTTTTTAAGAAAAGTACTCAATGTATGCAAGGTCAGCTTCGGAAAAATGTTATATTTCTCTCATATAGCGTTGACGTTTTACCTCTTTTATTTTCCGAATATCCACGACAATATACCCGTCAATACAGTTATTAAAATCCACGTCAATACCAAAATCCATAAACTCTACCCCTCCCTCTTCACAAAGTTCTGTGTACTGTTTATAGAGTGTTGGAACACCTAGATCAAAAGTTTTGAGATAATTTTTTAACCTTCTAAAATCTTCATTGTAATCATCTCCCTTGAAAAATTCTGAAAATTCTGAGCTCACAAACTCCGAAAGATGATACGGAGACTTTGCCCGAAGCATTGTGTGATTGCTTCCAAAATAGTGAGAATAAAAATAGACCAGAGCATCCTGCGCACTTTTTGGAAAACTTCCTGATATACTCACAGGACCAATCATGTATTTAATATGAGGATTATGACTAAGATAAGCACCAATTCCTTGCCACAAATAATCCAATGCTCTGCTTCCCCAATATTTAGGTTGAACAAAACTGCGACCCAATTCAATCGCATCTTCGAGTATGGGATCAAATGAATCGTGCATATCACACAACTCATTTAGATAAAGTCCCTCACGTCCTAGCCATGATAATATCCATCCACACTCACCAATACGATATGCCCCAACCACTTCAAGTTCATCATCATCCCACAAAACAAGATGGTGATAATAACGGTCATACTCATCTATGTCTCTCGATTTACCACTACCCTCTCCAACTTTTCGAAAAGAATATTCCCGTAATCGACCGATTTCATTGATTAGGTTTGGAGCATTATCATGTTCAATTAAATAAATTTGTTTATTGTCACTTGTCGTCCCCAACCGTTCTCCACTCTTTAGTTCTTGACGAATATCTTGACGTGACAGCGGATGGGCAATAGAACTTTCAGTAGGATAAATTCCATTCTTCCCTTTTCCAAGTCTTAATAAATGTTTTCGAAACATGCGAGCATGATGTCTTTCACTCATAGCTGAATCATTAAATGCTCTAGGAGTGATGATTTCCCCTATTTTAAACTCAAATGCTTGGTTCTTGGCAGCAAACATCTCATGACTGAGCAAAAGCGTTCCTAGAGGCTTATAGAGCCATGAGGCAACGTAAAATAAGGAACTGTTCCGTGCTTTGATGTAAATAGGTAAAATAGGTGTTGAGTTTCGTTTAGCAAATTTTATAAAACCCCCTTTCCATCCTCCCTCTTTTAAACCAAAAAATCCTGCACGCGATACTTCTCCACTAGGAAAAAATATGACAGCTTCTTCTGCCTGAAGAGCCAAATCAATTTGACGCAATGCCTGTTTGGAAACTTTTTCATTTATATTATCAACACTGATCAAAAATTCTTTGAGTTGAGGAATCGATGAAAGCATTTTATTAGCAACGATTTTTACTTTTTTGTCCGTCCGCACACTGCACACCATTTGAATCAATGTTAATGCATCCAATGCACCAAGTGGATGGTTAGCAACAATAATAACTTTTCCAAGTGCAGGAACATTTTCAATTTCACGATGAACTACTTTATAGGAAACATTTAAATATTTGAGGACAGTATCAATGAATTCCAAACCGCTCTTTGCTGGGTGTAATTGCATAAAAGAATTAATGGAGTTTTCATGGATTAGCAAGCGCGTTAATCCAACAATTGATTTGGAAATTATTTCGGGATATTTAAATAAAGAGGGATGCTCTTTTTTGAGCAATATTTCTACATTTACCATAGTGTGAACCTTTAAGAGGTATAAGATTCGATATGGTAAATTATGTTAATTTCAATTGCGTTACACTCTGATTACCCCTTGATTACAACAATTAATTAACCCGTGATGTGAATAACTTTTTATAACATCGACTTAATCCTGACTGAAATCTTTATTAACATTTATTATCCCCACACAAAGCCCTATTTTAGGGATTTTAGAGAAGATTAAAGACTTTTAATTTCAGGCTAAATTTATCTAAAATATTTCTTAAATATCTAAAATTTATACGAATTAAAATGAATAAAATGAAAATTTTATTCACATTTCACTCACAGTGTGAATATTACACATTTTTCAAAAAAATACTATATATTTAAATATTTCAGAAGATTATAAGGTGCTATTTTTGAATTCCAAGTATTTTTTTTAATTATTACTACAACTTAAATAAATTAAGACTCTCTAAGACTCTTTTGATACACTTCTAATCAAACGGTTTCCCTGGTGTGTTGACCGTTTACCTTTATTTTTTCTCTGCTCTTTTGATTCATTTCTAATTTTACTCTTTGCGCATGGGTTATTGCTACTGCCATCGCGTCCGTAATATCCAACGGCTTAATTTCTTTTGTTATTCCCAAAATTTGTTTGACCATAAATGCAACCTGCTCTTTTGCTGCTTTTGCTTTTCCGGTCAATGCTTTTTTGACTTGTAATGCTGTGTATTCTGAAAACATTCCGTGCTCTTGTAAAATTTTGAGCATTATGGCTCCACGAAACTGTGCAAGCTTTAAAACCGTTTTAGGATTATGAGCATAAAAAATATCTTCCATTGCCACTTCATTGATAGTATATGTTTTAAAAAGCTGTTCTAATGCTTCAACGACTTGTGGGATTTGAAACTGTAATCCTTCACTTTTCATTTTGATAAGCCCGGCTTCAACCAGTTTGAATTTTTGACCCTCAATTTTTATAAGTGCGTAACCGCAGTTACGTGTCCCCGGATCTATTCCCAAAATTACCATGTCTCTTCCAATCATCTTATAAAAACTTATTCACACCCGTGAATATCTTTATTCACATTTATACATTCCCTAATTATAGGCTAATATTGGTATTATTCTCAATACTATTCACATATACAGGAAACAAGATGGCGAACATTGGCAGCATGGTATTACAGATGCTCAAGAATGAAATTAGTGAAGTTGATTACACTCGTTACATAAAACAAATCCATTTTAATGAAGAAGAATCTAAAAGTAACAGTGTTGTTTTTACGGCTCCTAATCCATTAATTGCTAACTGGATACGGACTAAATACGCTGACAAAATTTCCCATCTTTTTGAAATCAAAACGGGAGTAAAACCTTCTGTTTCTATTAATGTCAAAACTATCAATCCAACTTCATCCAATCAATCAGCAACTGTTTTACCCGTTCACACCGATAAAATACCGCAAACGCTTCTTAATCCCTCTTATACCTTTGATAACTTCGTGGTTGGAGGATCCAATAATTTTGCCTACGTTGCCGCAAAAAATGTAAGTGAAAAACCAGGAATTGTTTACAATCCACTTTTTATCTACGGTGGTGTTGGATTGGGGAAAACCCATTTGATGCAAGCTGTTGGAAATGTGATGTTAGCTCAAGGTAAAACTGTCATTTATACTTCCGTTGAACAGTTTTTAAATGATTTTATGCGCCATCTTACCAATAAGACAATGGATCGCTTCAAGGATAAATATCGTAAATGTGATGTTCTTCTTATTGATGACATACAATTTTTAAGCAATAAAAATCAAATTCAAGAAGAATTTTTTCATACCTTTGACGCTCTGCGTAATGAAAACAAGCAAATCATCATAACGTCTGATAAACACCCTAAAAAAATTGCAGGTCTTGAAGAACGCTTGAAAAGCCGTTTTGAATGGGGATTAGTAGCGGATATTCAGCCTCCTGAACTTGAAACAAAAATTGAAATTATCAAGAAAAAATGTGAGATCAATCGAGTTAAGCTCGATAAAGAAGTGATTAATTACATTGCAACAATTATCGAAAACAATACGAGAGAAATTGAGGGGATTTTATCGAAGCTCAATGCCTATTCTCAACTTATGGGAGTTGATATTAATATCGAATTTACCCGAAACGTTTTGAAAGAACAAATGGCAGAAAAACGACAAAATATTACCATTGATACCATCGTAGAAATTGTTTCCAAAGAACTCAACGTTAAATCAACGGAAATTCGATCAAAAAGTCGTAATAGCGGTATCGTTTATGCAAGACGCATTGCTATTTATCTTTCTCGTAACCTTACTCCCAATTCTATGCCTCAACTTGCACATTATTTTGGAATGAAAGATCACACTGCAGTCAGTCATACCATGAAAAAAATTCAAGAAATAATGAAAAATGACGAAGATTTTAAAATTAAAGTAGAAGAACTCTCAAATAAAATTTCATCCCTGACAAGTGAGTGACATTTCATTTGTAATGGGGTTTTAAAAAGGCTATAATTCGTACAGGTGAATGAATGTGAATGAAATCACTTCAGTTAGTCACCCTAATTCACCCCAGTAGTAAGGAACAGAATGTCCTTTTTCACACATTCACACCCCCTTATTACTACTATTACAATTACTTACTTATAAATAATAAGGAGATACGTTATGAAAATAACCATTGATAAATCGGTTTTAGAAAACATCTTGCTCCACTTGCAACCTTTTTTAGAAAAAAAAGATACATCACAAATTACCTCTCATATTTGTTTAAGTACCGATGGTCGAGTCTTAACCGCAAGAGCTACCGATTATGAAATAGGTCTTAGCCTGCAAACCCATGCTCACACCGTAGAAGAACCTGGATCTATTACTGCCAACGGTAAAAAGTTATTAGATATTATTCGTATACTAAAAGATGAAGAACTGGAGCTGGAACTCGTTAAAGATAATCTGCACATTCGTCAAAAACGATCCAACTTTAAATTACCTACTTATAAAAGTAGTGAATTCCCGACTTTTCCATCCATCGAAGATAAACCTAACATCACAATCGATTCACAACTCTTAATGGAATCACTCAAAAAAATCACTCCCGCAGCCGATACCAATAATCCAAAATTTGAACTTAACGGTGCTCTTATCGATATTAAAAGCAATCAAATCAACTTTGTAGCTACTGATACACGAAGACTTGCACTGGTTCATATTGACAATCAAAATGATGAAGAACTTTCTATTATTGTTCCTAAAAAAGCAATAATAGAAATTCAAAAACTATTTCTTGCTAACATAGAAATCTATTATGACAATACTCACCTCGTGATTAAATCAGAAAATTCTCTTTTCTTTACCAAACTTATCAATGGGAAATTCCCTGATTATACGCGCATTATTCCTAGAGAGTGTTCACGTACTATTACCCTTCCAAAAGTAGCTATTATCAGTGCAATTAAGCAAATTACAACAATCTCTAATGATTTAAAGCTTACTTTTACTCATGATTCAATTTTATTTGAAAGTTTAAGTGACGATAATATTGAGGCAAAAACTGCAATTGAAATTGAGAATGGATTTGATTCTCCTTTTATTTTAGCCATCAACAGCCGCTATATTTTAGATTTTCTAGGACAGATTACTACTAATGATTTTACTCTCGAAGCCAATGAGTCAAACCAACCTTTTGTACTTAAAAGCGATAATTTTAAAACTATCGTAATGCCGATTGTTATTTAAACGATAATAGGAACACGTCCCTATTATCTACGTTAACACTGTGTTTCCTTAGGCAGGAAGCCCACGTGCAGTAAACCGCACTAAAAATTCCATATAAATACTTCTTCCAATTTTCAAAAAACTTCCTTTTTAGATTATTTGCGCTAAAATAAAGCCATTAAACACGCAAATTCGTGGGAGCAATTATGGAAAATTACGGTGCCAGCAATATTAAAGTCCTCAAAGGTCTCGAAGCAGTCCGAAAACGTCCAGGGATGTACATCGGTGATACAGGTCATAGAGGACTTCATCACCTAATTTATGAAGTTGTTGACAACTCCATCGATGAGGCAATGGCTGGGCATTGTGATACTATCAATGTTACTTTAACAAAAAGAGGAACCGCGATTGTTTCCGACAACGGGCGCGGTATTCCTACGGATATACATCCGGGTGAGGGAATTTCTGCTGCAACGGTTGTTTTAACCGTATTGCATGCCGGTGGAAAGTTTGACAAAGATACCTATAAAGTTTCTGGTGGATTGCACGGAGTAGGGGTTTCTGTTGTTAATGCTTTGAGTAGTGATTTGAAAATGACTATTTACCGTGAAGGTCAAATTTTTGAGCAAGATTTTAAATGTGGTATTCCCCAAGAACCTCTTGTTGCTATCGGAACAAGCCGTAAAAAAGGGACAACCATTGAGTTTTCTCCCGATCCGTCTATTTTTACGGAAACAGTCATTTTTGATTACGATTATTTAGCTAAGCGTTTTAAAGAACTTGCGTATCTCAATCCTCGTATCACGATCAAATTTAAAGATGAACGTAACGGTGCAGACAATACCTATCATTTTGAAGGTGGTATTACTCAATTTGTTTCAGATATGAATAAAAAAGAGGTTGTTGCTCTTCCTTACGAATTTAATGAAAAAATTGAAGACATCGAGATGGACATTGCAATTATGTACAATGATACATACGAAGAAAAAATGTACACCTTTGTCAATAATATCAATACTCCTAACGGTGGTACGCATGAAGCAGGTTTTCGTGCGGGATTGACTCGTGTTATTTCAAATTACAATAAACAAAACGGAAATGCTAAAGAAAAAGATATTCCACTCTCGGGTGAAGATGTTTCTGAAGGACTTATTTGTGTTGTTTCTGTTCGTGTTCCTGAACCACAGTTCGAAGGTCAAACCAAAGGAAAATTAGGGAATACCTATGTTCGTCCATTGGTACAAAAAGTGACCTATGAGCGATTAACTAAATATTTTGAAGAAAATCCGCTTCAAGCAAAAGTAATCATACAAAAAGCATTGATGGCAGCCCGTGGACGAGAAGCCGCTAAAAAAGCGCGTGAACTTACTCGTCGTAAAGATGCTATGACCGTAGGAACACTTCCTGGTAAGCTTGCAGACTGTCAGAGCAAAGATCCGGCTATCAGCGAGTTGTATCTGGTGGAAGGGGATTCAGCGGGCGGTTCTGCTAAACAAGGACGTGACCGTGTTTTCCAAGCGATTTTGCCGCTCAAAGGTAAAATTCTCAATGTTGAAAAATCACGTTTGGATAAAATTTTAAAATCTGAAGAAATTACCAACATGATTACCGCACTCGGATGCGGAATCGGTGAAGAATTTAATGAAGCAAAACTGCGTTACCATAAAGTTATCATCATGACCGATGCTGACGTTGACGGTAGTCATATTCAAACTTTGTTATTGACATTTTTCTTCCGTTATCTTCCAAAAATTGTAGAAAATGGTTATCTTTATCTCGCCCAACCACCATTGTATCGCTATAAAAAAGGTAAAAAAGAGATCTATTTTAAAGATGATCGTGTTATGAATGCCTTTTTGATTGAAAATGGAATCGAAGCATTAGAGACGGAACATCTCAATGTAGGCGTAAATGATTTAGTCTCCTTTTTCAAAATGGTAGATCATTATCGCAGTACTTTAGATGCACTGGAACGTCGTTATGCATTGGTCGATTTAATCCGTTATTTCATCGAAAATCCTGATCTTATTGCTCTTCCACTTACCGATCTTTATACTCCTGTTGAAGCATTTTTAAATGGCCAAGGATATAATATTCTTAGTAAAAGTGTTAACGATGAAGATATGCATTTGTTTGTCCAAACTAAAGAAGGTCTTGAAGAACTTCATGTTAATGACGAGTTGTTTGCCTCTCCTCATTTTGCAGAAGCCAATTATATTTTCCGTAAAATCCAAGATTGGAATTTGCCGTTAGAAGGTGATTTACTTCAACTCCTAACAAGTATTACGGATTATGCGAAGAAAGGATCTTATATCCAACGATATAAAGGTCTCGGTGAAATGAATCCTGAACAACTTTGGGAAACAACTATGACACCTGAAAATCGTGTATTACTTCGTATTACCGTTGATGATGCAGAGTCAGCAAGTGAGTCATTTAATCTCTTTATGGGTGATGATGTCGAACCACGTCGTAACTACATTGAAACACACGCAAAAGATGTTAAACACTTGGATATTTAACCGGTGTCTTTTTATACTGAAGAAATAGAACGTTCTCATCGCTTTGTTTTAGCACTGCGGATGGGATTGCCTATCTTCTTACTCAGTGTTGTTTCTGTTTTTATTCTTTTTTTACAACCTTTAGTTACCTTTACTTCCATTATTTTTCTAATTTTTATGTTGCTAGCCATTGCCGTTTATTTCATTTTCTTTTTAATTAATCAAAGTGCCTACGAAGCAATTACTGATTCCATAACCCATACCTTTAGTGTCGAATATTTTACAAAACTTTTTTATCAGCGAAGTAGTCACCATACAGTCACTCTCGTAATGATCAATGTTGATAACCTAACAGCGATCAATGAAAAATATGGTATTAAAAATGGGAATGCCATTTTGATAGAAACGGTACGGCAAATTAATGAATTTTTTATTTCCAAAGAGATAAAAAAACTTCCTGTTTGTCGTTATAAGGGAGGAAATTTTATTGTATTATTTATGGGTGAAAAAGAGCATATAATTCCACTGATTGAACTTTTTTTGGCTAAATATCAGGAAAATAATCTAAATGAGATAGAAATTCGTCTTTCGGCAGTTTTGCTTGATACTACACATGTAAAACAGTTCAATGAAATATTAACCCGTCTATTTGAACTTGAATATGCTTCGGCTGATAAGCATACGGTTACCGATGACGACGATATAATCCCTGCTGAGCTGGAACAATCGGTTTTAGATGCTTTGACATATCAACGATATTCAGTTGCAACGCAAATAATTAGTTGTGAAAAAAATACAATGTATGAGGTAACGTTTAAGCTGATTGATAAAGAAGGTAGATTTATTCACCAAAGCCGATTTATTCCTCTTTTAAATCGTTTAGGAAAAATGCGTGAATATGAGAGCCAGCTTTTAGAAATAGTGGCAAAAATGGCAGAAAATTCATCAGTTGTTTATGTTGTATCAATTTCAGCAGTCACATTGCGTAACGGGTTATTTTTTCAACATGCACTTGGTGTTTTGCAACAATATCCAAAAGCTAAAAACAAAATTATACTTTTATTTGAAGAAAAAGAATATTCTCCACAGATAAAACGGTTTCGAGAACAGATTACTCAATATCGTGCAGTAGGATATAAAATAGCCTTGGATAAATATGGTGGAAATCACGTTACTATGATGTATTTAAAAGAATTTGATGTAGATTTTCTTCACTTTGATATTCTGTATACGCGGCATATTATGGAAGAAAAATATCAAAATATACTTCAAGGACTTAATATTACGGCTCATTTATGTGGTGCGGTAACATTGATGAGTATGATAGAAGATGCTCAAAGCGAGGATATTGCTAAAAGATTGAAAATCAACTGCCGCCAAGGTAATTATCACGGTAAAATTGTAATAATGAACACAAATGTGCGAGAACTTCCCTCTGAGGACATTGCTTAGCGTTAGCGTAGCTAATCGAGATTTAATTCCGATAGCGTTTAAAATAAATAAAAGGAAAAAAATGAAATACGGTGAACAAATAGTTGAAAGTTTTGATATTGAAAAAGATTTTGAAATTTGGCCTAATGTCCATGAACGTGATTATGTCGTTAAAGTCACGTTGCCGGAGTTTACCTGCCTGTGTCCACGTAGCGGATACCCTGATTTTGCTACGATTACTATTGAATATACGCCTGATAAATGGGTTGCTGAACTCAAAGCCATCAAACTCTATATTAATTCATTCAGAAACCGCCATATTTCGCACGAAAACGGTGCAAACGAGATCTACTCACTATTTGAAGATAAAATCGCTCCTAAGCGCTTAAAAGTCGTTGCGGATTATTATCCTAGAGGGAATGTTCATACGGTGATAGAGATTGATAGTGAGAAGATGGGGAAATAGAAGTTGTACGTCATTCGGCACATTCACAGAATGACGTTCTATCTAATTTTTATTTCGCGATAAAACTGAGGCAGTAATAAATCGCTGAACTAAGCAATGCAGTTACTGGTAAGGTGAAAAGCCATGAGAGTAAAATAGTTTTTACCATACTTTTTTGCACGCCGCCTTCAGGTTCTGCGACCATCGATCCGGCAACGGAACTGGAGACGATATGCGTTGTGCTGACGGGGGCATGGGCAAAGTTGGCTAATAGAATTGTCATCATCGCCATTGCTTGTGCCACAGTAGCTTGCATGTAATTAATCGGCTGAGAACCAATTTTTTCACCAATAGTGATAACAATTCGCTTGTACCCTATCATCGTTCCGATACTCAGCGCAAGGGCAACAGCGATAATCACCCAAGTAGGAACATATTCGGTCGCTGATACCAAGGTTTTTCGTTGGGCGGACACGTAATCAGATTTATCTTTATCAGATATTAAATAGGTTTTTTCGACTTGACCAAAAAAGTTATCTGAGCATAAAATAGCAGTGTGAACACTCCAACGATCCTGTGATGAAAGTTCTGTATACGATTTAAGACCACTCAGTTTGGTAGCAATCAATGACGTTGTAACGTATACATCGTTAACGTTACATTCTGCAATCGTATTTTTTGTTTTAAGCGCGCTAATCAAGTGTTTTTCACTTACAAGCTTGTTGAGACTTTCGTTATTTTCCGCATAAAATTTTGCTAAATTTTCGGCACTGTCATGAATTTGCTTGATTTTGTACTGATGCGAATCCATGTTGAGCGCATAATACGTTGGCAGTATCCCGATTAGGATAATCATGATAATACCGATCCCTTTTTGCCCGTCATTCGAACCGTGTGCAAAGCTAACGCCTGCCCCCGTTACAATAATTCCGATACGCATCCAGAAATTCGGGCGCTTTCTTTTTGACTCACTATCAGGAGTTTTAAAATATTTTGGATTATTAACAAACTTTCTTGTGGTTTTCATGAGTAAATAGGCAAAACCAAACCCCAAAAGAGGAGAAAGAGCCAATGCGGTTAATACGCCGTATAAGGCTTTCCAATTGACGCTTTGTGAAAATTCAAAACCGTGCATAACACCAAATACGGTACTGACTCCGATAAGCGAACCGATAAGCGAATGGGAACTGGAAACCGGTAAACCGAAATACCATGTCCCAAAATTCCAGATAACGGCAGAAATCAAGAGGGAATAAATCATCACGAGCGTCGCATTTTGATTGGATGCGACCATAATATCCAGCGGTAACAAGTGGACGATGACATAGGCAACTCCTATGCCACCTAAGATAACACCTAAAAAGTTCATAATACCCGCCATGATGACAGAATATTCTGCTTTCATCGAGTTAGTATAAATGATCATAGCAACAGAATTTGCGGTGTCGTGAAAACCGTTAATCATTTCATAAAAGAGAGCAATCCCTAACGATAGAAGTAATAAACCAAGGGCGAGAGTGTTGATATTGTTCAGTGCATCCCAAATTACAGACATAAATTATCCTAAGATTGAAAATATAAGATTACGAAACCATTACGAAATTATTACATAATAATGCCAAGATACTCTTTTAAGAGATTTTTTCGAATTTTAATCAATTATGATGCAAAGGTGATCAGGATTTTTTTTAGCATTTTTCTTTTCTAGTGCAAAAATTCTTTGAAGCTGTTCTGCTGAATGAATCGATGAAGTATTTCCTTTGTATACGAGAACGGCACTGACGGTCAGCAGTTCAAACTCTCTATTGTTCCCTTCTCTGTCTTCAGCAATTATGCACCCTCTCTCACGATCTTCAGAGCTGTAAAATTCACGAACATCGGCACTAAATTGATGAATTAGGTCTCGCGTTTGTGTACAAAATCTTTCAAACATCAATTCATTTTTGATGACAGTGCCAGCAAAAAAATCATCCCCGCCAATATGGCCGACAAAGCATTCATTTAAGAAAATTTTGTGCATTAATTCGGCGAATAGAACAATCACGCGATCGCCATTGCGAAAACCATAGTGGTCGTTATAGGGTTTAAAGTGATCAAAATCAAAATAACAAAATACACTCGGAACGTTTGAATCAAATGCGTGAGCAATATGTTCGTTAATCATAAAATTTCCCGGAAGCCGGCTGAGAGGATTTTGATCGCGGGCGCGGATCAGATTGCGTTCATGCACCGCTTCAATCAATACCCTTGCACTTAAATAACCAATGTATTTGGAGGATTCCATTACCAATACACCTGGTGCATTTTTGTGCAGGGAAAAAAGTTCGACAATGGTCTCTAAGGGCATTGCTACATTGACAATGGGGATGATTTCTAAATATGTCTCTAATATTGAAAAATTTGAGGAGCTGTTTTGGATTAGTGATTGGCCAAAAGGGGAGTAGATGATTGATTTAAGGCGATGCTCGTGGATTATTCCCAGCGGAGCACCTTGATTATCGATGATGGGGATGAGAAAAAGTTCATGATCGCTACTGAATTCTCCTAATAATGCTTCCATAGAGTCGCTAATCGTAACTGCTTTTAAAACTTCCAATCGTTTTCGAATGATGGCTTGATCTCCAGATATTCGCTTTTCATCCAAAGAGAGAAGGGTAATATGTGTATATTTGAGGAATAGTTCCTCGCAATCCATAGTAGGCCGCTGGATAAAATATCCCTGTATCATATGGCATCCTATTTCCTTACAGACTAAAAGTTCGGCTGCTGTTTCGATCCCCTCAGCAATCACACGGCATCCCATCAATGTTGAAAGCTGAACCATCTGACGGGCTAGAAGCTTTTTCTTTGGATCGCTGTCGACATCACTTAGAAAAAATCGATCGATTTTAATAATATTGGGCGTGGTGTGGTAAAGCATTTTGTATCCGGACTGACCGATTCCAAAATCATCAATCGCAACAGAAAAACCTTCGTGACGATAATGGCTCATGAGCGCTATAAAATGATCCAGATTTCCTATTTCATTGTGCTCTGAAAGTTCAAATACAATACTTTTATGATCCAATCTATACCGTTTCAGCAATCGAGAAGTGTTTCCTTTTGTGAAATCAGCCATCCCCAAAAGACGATTATCGAGATTGTAAAAAAGTTTGATTTGGGGGTGAAAGTCAATGGTGCAAAATTTCTTGATCACTTTTTCACGAAGGGCAAGGTCGAATGTATATAAGATATTTTCTTCAAATAAACGGTCAAAAAAAGATTCAATCGTTTCGAAGCCAAGCGAGTCTGTCCCGCGTAAGAGAGCTTCTACCCCAAATAATTCACCGGAGTGAATATCAACAATTGGCTGGAATGCCACATCTAAAACATCAAGATAACGTAGATAAAAGGGGTGCAAAGGTTCCATGCGTAGGAGTATAAAACTCAAATGTCACCTAGAGGTTACAAAGAAGTGGTATGGAGAGGACGCGTGTAATTTTGTCGTAATCACTTTTCTCTATAGTTGCATCCAAAATCACTTTTAGGATACATGATGAAAAAATTACTTTTTTTACTTCCTGTTGGTTTACTGGCGGCTACGGGTATGTTTTGGATGAGTGTTCAAGAATCTCATGTAAGCACTGCTACTGCAGTTCCGGTTGCTAAGTACCCGCAGGAATTTTTTGCACTTAGTGAGCATTCGTTGCGTCAAGTGGTTCGTTATGGAGATGAAACATCGCTCTTGGAGCTTAAAGACTCATTGGATAAACTCGATTCCAGTCTTACAAAATACAAGGAAAGCGGACTTTTAGTAGAGACGACAAAGGAAATGATTGTTCAGTACAGACGCGACAGTATGGATGTGACGAAAGCGGCGGTTCCGTATTTGAAAAAACTCGGTATGTACCGTAATTTTGAACATGACAATGAAAAAGCGTTTGCTCTTTCTTTGAATCAAATTGGTTTGTATGAGCTTAAAACTATCAATACGAATCTCAATAAAGCTCGATTGGATTATATCAAAGAACCCTCAGGGTTAACCGAACAAAATTATCATGATGTTATGTCGAAAATGAAATTAATGATTACTGAACTCTATCTTGACGGGTCTATTGAACAGCCTCTTTTTACTTACATCGACAATCATAATAACTATTTTAAAACCGTAGCATCTATCTATAATAAAACGGGAAGTGAACGAATCTATCGTCTGCAAGAAAAGGGTTATGCTATTAAAACGGAACTACAGCTTCTTCCAAAACTGTAGTTTTATCGTAAAAACTCAGTGAGACCCATCACGATTTCAACCATAATCAATACGATAATTATCCACTCCAAGAACTCACTTTTTTTATGATTGATAATATCCATTACGAGCATCACGTCTTCTTTTATTTGTGAAAGCTTGGAGAGGGCTATTTCGTGTCGATCATCGAGCTCCAATACAAAAGAGAGACGATTGTAGAGGGATTCTGCCTCCGTTTCGTCCCATAAAATATTGGGTTTGTCCAATAATAAAAGATTACTTACCATATCATGACGAGTCAGAGCCAGCTGCGCGGCAAACTGCATTAGATGAGAACGTCTTGAAATCGAAAAAGTATGGATGGATTCGACGATGCGCCGGCTTTTAATAAAGAGGATATCAAGACGCTTTTCATAGTGTTCTAATCCTACGCTTTGAGAGATGGCAAGGGAAATGATGTTGAGAGTAAGCGGGGATGTTTCTCGCAGGGTTATGGCTTCATTGCTCACGTCGAACGTTTTTACCATACTGGGATTGATGATGATGGGATAGTCTTGGGTAATCAGATCTTTTTCATCCAAAGAGAGGTTTAGCAGTTTTAACGCTTCTAAAATGTCTTGTTTGTGATTGCTAATGAGAGTTAATACTCCAAAAGGTGAAAGAACAACATGATATTTTTGATTGTGACCATAATAACCGTTTTCTACCCCGCGATTGAGCGATAAATCCAGAGAATATTCAATATTTTGGAGGTTTAAAGGTCGAGGTAAATAGAGAGAAAGGAGATTCATGGTTGAGCCTTACATAATCTCTCGTATCGGAAAGATACGAGTAGCTTTAGGGGGTGGTAGGGACATTTGTCCCTACCACTTTGCGGGCTTTGCCCGAAAAGTGCGTAACATCAGATGGTAAATATCACCCAAACTTCCCAGTGATATATTCCTGTGTGAGCTTTTCTTTCGGCGTGACAAACAGTTCTTCAGTTTGACCCAACTCGATGAGTTCACCCAGATACATAAATCCGGTGTAATCACTTACACGTGCCGCTTGTTGCATGTTGTGCGTGACTATGATGATACTAACACGTTCTTTAAGCTCGATTACGAGCTTTTCGATTCCCTGCGTTGAGATAGGGTCAAGTGCTGAGGTCGGCTCGTCGAAAAGCAATACATCAGGCTCTACTGCGATAGCGCGAGCGATACACAGACGCTGTTGCTGACCTCCTGAGAGACCGTTAGCATCATGTTTAAGACGATCGCTGACTTCTTTCCAGATGGCAGCATCTTTGAGTGCTTTTTCTACACGGTCGTTTAGTTCTGTTTTGTTTTTAATCCCTTGAAGACGCATACCATAGGCAACGTTATCAAAAATAGACATAGGAAATGCGGTTGGTTTTTGAAAAATCATCCCGATTTTAGTACGCAAGTGAATCAAATCTTCTTTTGGGGTCAAAATATTGCGCCCCTCAAACTCGATTTCCCCTGCATACGTGTTACCAGGATACAAATCATGCATACGATTGAATGCACGTAAAAGAGTTGTTTTACCACATCCAGAAGGTCCGATAAGGGCAGTAATAGAATGCTTTGCAATCGGCATACTTACTTTTTTTAAGCTCGGTGACGTAGCACCTTTATAGGTGAATTCAAAATCACGAACTTGCAGTGCGCATTCTTCTTTAATATCGATAATACTTGCCATGAGTTATTTCCCTTTTCCCGCTAATAAAATAAGTCGTCCCAGTACGTTGAGACCTAAAATGAACATAGAAAGGATGAAAGCCGCTGCCCATCCCAGTTGCTGCCAATCCTCATAAGGACTGGTCGCATAATTAAACATGGTAACCGTAAGAGAGGGCATTGCTGCGTTTAAATCGGTCGTGAAAAAATTGTCGTTAAACGAAGTAAAGAGCAGAGGGGCTGTCTCTCCAGCTACACGAGCAATTCCTAATAAAACCCCCGTTAAAATACCTGCTTTTGCTCCACGGTATACGACGCTCAAAATCACTTTATACTTCGGAGCGCCCAGTGCAAATGCTGCTTCTCGAAGTGTTCCAGGGACGAGCTGAAGCATATCATCGGTGGTGCGTAAGATGATCGGTATCATGATGATCGCTAACGCTATAGCTCCTGCCCATGCGCTAAAGTGTCCCATTGGCATAACGATAATCGCATAAACAAATGCTCCGATAACGATACTGGGTGCTGACATCATAATGTCGCTGATATCACGGATAGCATGTGCGAGTTTCGAGTTCTTGCCATATTCACTCAAATACGTTCCTGCCAAAATTCCCAATGGTACACCAACAGAAGTTGCCAAACCGACTAAGATGAGTTGACCCGTTAGCGCATGCTTGAGACCGCTGTCTTCATATCCCGGAGGAGCACCTTCATAGATAAAGATATTCCAGTTCAGGGCACTCATCCCTTTCATCACTAAAATACCTAAAATCCAAAACAAAAAGCCTAATGCAATGATGGCACTAAGGGTTGAAAAAACCAGGGCAATACGGTTGATCAAAATTCGTTTTTGTACGGCGGTCATTATGCTCTCCTCGCTTTACGTAAAAAGTAGAATTTTGCAATAGCGATAACAACGAAACTCATAATGAGCAACGTCAGTGCCAAACCAAAAAGACTGGAAAAATAAAGTGAACTGTCTGCTTCGGTAAACTCGTTGGCCAAGGTAACCGGAATAGAGGTTGTAGGGTCAAGAATAGATCCTGGGACATGGTGGACATTCCCCATTACAAACGTAACCGCCATCGTCTCACCAATCGCTCGTCCAAGAGCCAAGATGAGCGAGCCGATAATCCCTGCTTTTGCATAAGGGATAATAACGTCTTTGATAACGTCCCATTGTGTTCCGCCTAGTGCGTAAGCGGATTCTTTGAGAATATCAGGAGTAGTGTTCATCGCATCGCGGGTAACGGCTGCCATAAACGGCAAAATCATAATTGCCAAAACGATTCCGGCTGCAAGTAATCCGATACCCATTCCGCCAAAAATATCACGAAGAATCGGAACAAAATAAAACAGTCCCCACATCCCGTAAATAACAGAAGGGATGGCGGCAAGAAGCTCAACGCTTACGCCGAAAAAGCCTTTGATCTTATCATGAGCAATTTCGCTCAAAAAGATTGCAACCCCAATAGCAACAGGAATTGCGAGAAGCATTGCTAGAAAAGTGGAAGCAACCGAACCAAAGATCGCGGCATACGCTCCAAATTTATCGAGATTTGGTGCCCATTCGTCTTTGGTGATGAAATCAAGACCAAAGGTATTCATGGCTTCAATCGACTGATTGAATAAAACCACAAAAATCCACGCTACGATAACGAGGATTAAGAGGGCGCTAAAGCGAGTGAAGTTAAAAAATATCTTATCGATCATGAAAAGCCTTCCATTTTTTTATCGTGATATTGTAATATACTTTGTATTACAAAGCTGTTACTAGGTAGTCTTTTAGCCATTCTAGGGCTTCTTCCTCTGTGAAAAATTGCTGATTGAGCTGTGCTTCATAAGCATTTTCTAAAATCACTTTAAACGCTTTTGATGGAGTAAGTCCAAAGGCAATCAAGTCCCGACCCATGAGCAGCGGTTTGGGCGGGGAGCTGAGAACACCCAGTTCTTTAGCCTGAGAATAAAGCCATTGTCCTGCAGTAAAGCACTTAGGGCGACCACCACCAAACTCCCTTCCCAGAAAATCAGCCTCCGATACCAGAATCAACTCTTCGATAGTAACCCGTGTGCTTAGATGGAGAATATCAGGGATAGATGCGTTGTTTTCATAGAGTTTTCGTACCTTTCCATGATAACGGATGAGAGGTAAAACGTCTTCTTTCAATGCGTGCTCATCGGTGATTTTTTCTAAAAACACTTTTGCAACTGCCACCCCTGCTTTGGCATGTTTAGGGGCATTGATTTCTTCGTTAGTGATAACCGTCGTTATAGGTTTGGCGCAGTCGTGCAATAACACGGCAAACATCCGTGTTAGGTCACGTTTAGCATCGCCTGTCCGTAACGTTGCCATCACGTCTAACGCCATAAGTGTGTGAGTCCATACGTTTCCCTCGGGATGAGATAGCCTGTCTTGGGGCGTATGTTCAAACAAATCCAATGGTGAGAAAAAAGGAAGAGCGCCTATCTCGCGTAGCAGTTCCATTCCGACAGAGGGCTTGGGGCTTAGCAAGAAGAGTTTTTTAAATTCCTCAAAGATTCGCTCTTTGGGTAACTCTGCAAGCGCACCGTTTAAAATCATCTCTTTACACAGAGTAAGAAGTACAGGATCACAGTTTAGGTCAAAACGGGCGGCAAACTGAACGGCTCGTAAAGGGCGAAGAGGATCTTCAATAAAGGTTTCCTCATCCACACACATAAGCCGTTTAGCTGACAAATCGTCACAACCGCCGTAAGGATCCAATAATGTTTTGGTGAGTGGGTTATAGCCTATTGCATTGATTGTGAAATCACGTCTGCGTGAAGCCGTTGGAAAGTCCAGAGCATGATCGAAGGACATTTCAAATCCTTTGTGCCCTGCTGTATGTTTGGACTCAGTACGTGGAGGAGAAAAATCGATTTCCAGTTCTTTAATCCGCAGTTTGATGACGCCGAAGCTTTTACCTACGAGATTGAGTTTGCCAAATGGTTTAAGTATCTGCTCTAGTACTTCGAGGGAGGGTAGATTGTAGAGCTCAATATCGATATCTTTAGAATGAAGATTGAGCAGCGCATCGCGCACATATCCCCCCACAACAATGGGCGTGATATGATGAGCGTTTAGCTGCTCGAGAATCGGATGAAGTTCAGAGGGGAGCGAAATCATTTTTTTGGGACGAGGGTGTCAAGTCCAAAACTAAATGTTGAGCCAACGCCCAAGGTGCTTTCAATCCGAAGTGTTGTGTCATGAAGTTTGAGAATATAGCTAACGATAGCAAGTCCCAATCCCATGGAGTTGTCCCAACTGTTTTTTTGAACACGGTAAAACTTGCTTGAGATAAGTTCCAGCTCATGCGGTGCGATTCCGATCCCTTTATCTGTGACGTCAATCGTGTGATCCGTGAGTCGAAGCATAACCGTATCTTCGGAATATTTAATGGCATTGTCGATGAGGTTGGTAATGACGAGATCCAGCATCGTTTTATCGGCAAACACTGTTTTGGTACTGCCCTCGTAAATAATAGTACGTTTGGGATATTTCCCCTGAAGCGTTGACGTGACATCACGGCATAACGCATCGAGATCAAACGAAATGGGCTTGATGGAAAGATCGTTATTCTCGAGTTTAACCGAGAGGGCGAGACGGTCGAGCATGGTGCTGATTTTAAGAGCATTAGAATGAATTTTGCCCAAAAATTTCTCCCGTATGGCGAGGTTTAGATTGGGATCTTCTTCGAGTGTTTCAGTGTATCCGACGATGGCAGCGACAGGGTTTTTGAACTCGTGGCTGATGGCGGAGAGAATATCGTTTTGCTGTTTATTGATGAGACGAAGCCTAGCGGTATATTTGCGTTTTTGTTTGTCACGATTTCGAAGTTTTTTGACCAGATTTTTGAGGAGCAGGGTGATTTGCAAAAATTCTCTAAAATGCTCCGGCTTTAAGACTGCCATGTAATTTTTTGCCGAAATTTCGTGGAGATATTGAGTGATTTGAGCAATGTCGTATTGGGCTTTTTTAGAGATTTTATAGGAAGCGATGAGCGCTATAATGATAAACAACGCGAATGATGCGGCAAGTTTGAACCATAATTGGTAAAAATACCCCATAACGCTGTGAAGAGGTACTCCCAGTCGGAGAATGATAATGTCCCCTTGAAAAGCGATTTGTTTGGCGACGAAAATATAATCCTCATCAAACGCAGCTGAATACCGCACTTCGACTCCGTACGGTTCTGTTAAAGCATTCATTATTTCTTGGCGATTGAGCGATGAATCAACGGAACGTTTGTCGATATTACTTTCGGCTAAGACCTTTCCGTCGTTATCAAACGCAGTGGTACGATAATTGGTTTGATTGCGTACCGCATTGACATAGTGATCCAAGTTATTGGATTGATTGGAGCGGATAGCAACCAGTTCCAAGGTTCTTTTTAGATGCTCGATATTGTCGTTCACGATCATCTCTTTGAGGGTATAGTAACCGACAAATGAAGCAATAGTAAGGGTTCCTATAAAAAGAGCAAGTGTGTTTAAAAAAAAGAGCTGATGAATTTTTAGCACAGTGTGTATCCGACTCCCCGTACCGTTTTGATGTACTCTTTACTTTTATCGGGGTCAATTTTTTCTTTAAGACGGTTGATGGCGACGTTGACAGTACGGTCTTGATACATTTCATCTCCTCCCCATACGTGTTCGAGGAGGTATTCACGATCGAGGACGACATTTTGATTACCCATAAGTGCATACAGCAAATCAAATTCAAGTTTAGTGAGCTCAACGGGGGTATTTTCGATGACGACGGTACGTGATGCGAGGTTGAGGGTGATATCGCGGTAGGTTACATTTCCCTCAACGGAAGTTTTTTGAGTACGTCGTAAAATCGCTTTGACCCGCAAAACAAGTTCTTTCATACTAAAGGGTTTCGTGAGATAATCATCTCCTCCACGTTCAAATCCCTCTTCTATATGTTCGTCTTTGTCTTTTGCGCTGATGAAAATGACGGGAGTATTAATCCCACTGCGTCTCAGAGAGGCTACGAATTCAGATCCCTCCGTTCCTGGGAGGTTGCGATCCATCAAAATCAGATCAACTTTTTCCTCTTCGAGCACTTCGATGACCCGTTTGGTGTTGAGAAACCCCATGGTTTCAAACCCCTCGCGACCAAGGTTAAACTCCATCAATTCTAAAATATCCTCTTCGTCTTCGACGATCAGTATGAGCGTACTCAACTTTCTACCTCTTTACGCGTGAAAGTTTAATTCGCCGCCTTGTTGGGCGTACAAAAGAAGTGAAGCAATATTGACCGTGCGATCTCCTGTTCGTTCCAGCTTGCGAAGTGTTGAAAGAACTTTGACGTAGTCCGCAGAGAGTTCATGAGAGTCAGAAATAAGATTGAGAAGATCTTTTTCAATAACAGAGAAAAGGTCATCATTTTTGGATTCTTCGACGGATACTTTACGGAAAAGCTCTTGCGCATCTGACGTGCTCATCGCTTCCAAATATTCATGGATATACCCGAGTGCATTAAGGGTCGTTTTTTGAAGCTGGATAATAGACGGAGTCATAACGGTAAGATCACATTCTCCACGGCAAAGCTCTTGAAGTCGGACATTGTATTTCTTCATATTTTCACCGATACGGTCAAACTCATTCGTCATTTTCAAAAATGCAATGAGAAGGCGAAGTTCATCCGCTTCAGGACCATACAGAGCAAGTGTTTTAATGACTTCGCTGTCAATCTTGTTCGCATCCGTTTGAATGCTTTTAAGGCACTGTTTGGCATTATCGTAGCTCGCATCATCATTGACTTCAAAGGCGTGCAACGTTTCTTTATTGGCACAGATGATGGCAGACGTTAGATTGGAAAGCTGTGTGCGGATTTCATTAAGTTTGTTTTCGTAGCGTGGTAACATGGATGAGCCTTTGATTAATGTATTAAAATAAGTGTGTGATTGTAATCTATTACTGTCACCGTTTGATTACAATAGTTTACCATACTCTGTAACCTTTTGGTTACCTACAGCAAGTACAATATCGTTATTAAAATACCACTCAAGGACAATCCATGCTAACAAAAGTTACTAAAGGTTTAGTGATCGCTGCAATCGCGGCTTCATCAATGATCGCAGCAGATAAAATCAATGGAGCGGGTGCAACTTTCCCAGCACCATGTTATTATGATTGGGCGTATAATTACCAAAAAGCGACTAAAACTCGTGTTAACTACCAATCAATCGGTTCAGGCGGCGGTATCAAGCAAGTCTCTGAGCGTATCGTTGACTTCGGTGCTACGGATGCTCCTATGACACCAAAAGAATTGGATGCAGCTAAATTGTTCCAATTCCCGGCAGTTATCGGTTCAATCGTTGTTGCACACAACCTTCCAGGTGTTGCTGACGAAAAACTAAAACTTAAAAACAGTGTTGTAGCTGATATCTTCGCAGGTAAAATCACAATGTGGAATGACGCAGCAATCGTTGCAGATAACGCAGGTATTAAACTCCCAGCTGAAAAAATCATCGTAGCTCACCGATCTGATGGATCAGGTACTACATACGTATTTACTGATTACTTGAGTGAAGCATCTAAAACATGGAAAAGCAAATTCGGTATCGGTAAAGCTATCGGTTGGGCAACAGGTGTTGGCGGAAAAGGTAATGAGGGTGTAACAAATCTTATTAAACAAACTCCATACTCTATCGGCTACATCGAAAACGCATACAAAGAAAAGAACAATCTTTCAGCAGCAACACTTCAAACGGCTGAAGGCAAATGGGTAACAGCAACAAAATCAAACTTCCAATTGGCAGTAAAACAAGCAAAATGGTCTAAAAAAGATCACTTCTATAGCTCACTTGTAATGCAAGACGGTGCATACCCGATTGTTGCAGCAACATTTATCTTGATGCCTCGTGAAAAAGCGGATGTTAACAAAGAAGTTGTCAACTTCTTTGACTACTCATTCCGTAACGGTGATGCAGCAGCAGAAAAATTAGGTTACATCGCTCTTCCAGTTGAAACAACAAACATGGTACGTGAGTACTGGTCTGGTAAATAAGTTTTACTGAATAAAGTATGACGAAGCACACAAGTGTGCGTGAGCTTCCCGCTGAGGGAAACTTAGTGTTAGCGTAGCTTTCGGAGTTTTACTCCGATGGCGTATTAAAGTCAGTCTCACCTCTAAGCACATTTCGATGTTTTTAGAGGTGTCTCTAGTCAGACCCACGTTTCATTTCTTCTCCCTCTCTTTCTCCCTAAATAAAGCTTGTTAACCCGTTTTAGCGTATGCACTCGGGTTCTATATTATTTGAACGCCAAAGGAATGCATTCCTTTGACTGCGCTAGCCGCTAAGGCACTAAAGCTAGTCTCTTCGAGCCAGATTATTTTCCATCCATCCATTTATCGTATCGTAACCCTTTTGTAATTGTAACACTGACGTAATTTTCTTTTTCTACAATGTCGTCATATTAATCAGGAGTGATAACCAATGAAAAAAGTAACTTTATCTGCCCTTGCTGCGGTGATGTTGTCAGGTGTAGCGTACGCTGACACTATGTCTCTATATAGCGACCCTAAAACAGGTCAAGTATTTACAACAGCTGGTGAAGGCCGTGTTGCTATGGGTGATTTCGTAGACGCTAAGACGATTGATGCGAATCAGCGTGAAGGTGAATCAGCATTTTCTGAATACAAAGATGCTCAAAAGAAATATGTAAACGTAAAATCAAAAGCAAAAACTCTTGAGTTTAGCGGTACTTCTTATTTTGGTTTAACATCGGCTGATCCACAAACAAAAGTTACTGTTGCTAATGGCGATCAATCAAAATACCTAGGCACTTCTACTGGTTTCGAACTACGCCGTGCTTATTTACAATTGAAAGCGTACATTAACGATAAAGACTACTTTCGTTTCACGCTAGATACTACTAAAGAGCTAGCATCATCTACAAGTTATGCAAATACATATTTCAAATACGCTTATCTCTATTTGGATGAAGTTCTCCCGTATACTGGGGTAGAAGTGGGTATTGCTCACCGTCCATGGATTGACTACGAAGAGCACAACTCATGGTATCACCGTTCATTCAATAAAGTTGCACTTGAAGAAAAAGGGACAGCAACTGAAGCTGGTGTTGACCTTGTTAACTCAGCAGACCTAGGAGTTAATTTCAAAACGAAAACTGAGATGTTCTCTTCTGAAATCGGTATCTTTAACGGTGAGGGCTACCATGCTGACAAAGAAGCAGCTAACCAAGAGAACAGCTCGGCGCTCTCTGCTGAATGGCGTCTCACAGCTCACTTGATTGGAAGTGGTACAAAAGTTGGTAAAAATGATGTGACTAAAGATACTTATTTGCACGTATCCACAATGGGACTTATTTCCAATAATCACAAAGATGACAAATTAGCATTGAATCAAGCGGGGACGGCTAGAGATAAATCAGAATATGACCGTACTTTTTATGGTCTTCACGCAGTATATAACCAGCCAGCATTCTTGATTGCCGCACAATATGTGGCAGCAAATGATAAAGCACGCAACCAAGATATGCAAGCCAATGTAGCTGTTGCTGATACCAGCTGGGTTGAGAGCGATTATGATTTATGGTCTATCAATGGCGAAGTACGTCCATTTACCGATTGGACAATCATCGGGCGTTATGATAACTACAAAATCGATGATACCGCTAAAAATGGTACCGCTATGAACACAAGTGTAGAGGGTGAAAAATACATCGCTGCAGTTATGTACAAAATGAACAAAAATGTGAACTTTATCGGTTCAGCAAAATTTATAGACGAAAAATATACGGTTAAAAATGGAACGACTTGGGCAGCTGGTTCTGATACGGGCGAGTCTAAAAACGTTTATATGCTCACTACTGAAGTTAAGTTTTAATCACTTAACTATTTTCCGTCATCCCTACCTTCGCGGGGATGACGAAAACAATCCCACAATGACGAAACCTCAATTTTCTGCTACAATCTCTTAACCTTTAACCTCAAGTGACTTTTATGGATGCTTTTACTCTTCTTATTACTATGGCAAGTTTACTGATTGTATTGATTCTCTTGGTTCTGATCTATGTATGGATGACTCGAACAAAAAAGAGTAGTGCCAGTGACACTAAAGCCCCCGAGACGTTCGAATCTCTATCGGCAATCATTCACTCCAGTAAGAGTACAAATCAAGCGTTAAACCATGCTGCTGATACAATCTTAAAGCGATTTAGTACGATAAGTGACTATCCTCTCTACGAGGCTTTGATCAAAGGGATTTGCACGCATGCCAATACGGATTCAAAACTCGTATCCCGTTTTGAAAAACAGTTGCGTGATCAGAATCCAAAATTTAAAGAGAAGATTCAAAAAACCCTAAAAGAAGGGTTAGCGAAGAGAGATAAGAAGTAGTGCCCGCAAGGGTGTATCTAGCTAGATTCCCGCCTTCGCGGGAATGACGAAATGTATTATTACAGCTTTACTTCTACTTTAGAACTAGCGCGAAGCGTTTCTGTTGTTTTTGTCATTTGTGCTTTGAATTTTTCCATTTTGATAAACTGCGTAATTTCGAATTTTGCTTTCTCATACGGTACAGCTTTCCCGTTTTGTTTCATTTTTTCTTTATTAGCATCGTAAAAAGCTTTGGTCTCTTTATCGTTGACACTGATTTTAGCCATTTGCTGTTTCATCCACATATCAACAGCGAGATCATCGCGCAGCGCAGCATATGAGATTTTAAACTGAGGTGTGTTTTGAATACCGCTTTTGGCGACTTCACTTTTAATGAGCTGTTGATTAACGAGCTGATCGACGACTTGGCGCTTCATTTTAGGATCGAGTTTATCAAATGTCATTCCGGGGATAGCTTTCGTCATAAATGTACTGGCGTCCGTGGTTGTGATGGGCTGACCATTGACGATGGCGAGAGTTGTAGGTGCTGCAAAAGCGAAAGCTGCTGTTGCCGCGAGAATAAGAGGTAAACGGTAAGTCATTGTATTCCTTCAAGTGGTATTTCTATATTAGTATAATTGTAACGAAAAATCCGTTTAATATCCTCGTCTCTGTTTGCTTTTTGTCCGTAAACTTTCTCTGTTGTAGCGAGTACGATAGTGGTTGAGCCACGCTATAAAGATAATAATCAAGAGTAAAACGGCACTCACTTCATACCCGATAGCCCAGATCACAAAATACGAAGAGAGATTGAATTCTAAAAAGTATTCATAACTTGCCCGTGCAACAAATAAAAAGAGAAAGGTAAGTCCTATAAGATAAGGGAGAGAGAGGAGATAGACAAATAAAACAGGACCTTCATATCCTTCGGGTGCAAAGACAAAATTACGATAATCAATTTCTTGATTTAAAAAATCCTCTTCTTTTACTTTGTGTCGTTCCATACTATCCTGTGAGAACTGCTTTCCGGTGCTTCGATAGTCATTGGACATAAATGATTTTGGATCCGGTTGTGATTTCAATTCCATCGGCACTACCTTGGTTGCATCTCGTATAATTTTATTATTGTAGCTTTTTTTACGATAAAATCAACTAAAAGGGGGTAAAAGTCCTCCATGATATGGCTTTATGGAGGGAAGTTTATGCTTTGAAGGAGAATCGAAATAGTATTGTAAAATGAAAATGTTACAATAGTGTTAACCACATTGTATAATTTTAGATCATCGTTGGATATTTCTGCACTAAAAAGGTTTATATGAATCCGCAATACCGTTTTTTTGATATAAGCTCTGATTTCCGTTCCCCTTACGCGCGTGACCGTGACCGAATCATTCACTCAGGAAGTTTTAGACGCCTTGAGTACAAAACACAGGTTTTTCTCAATTCTCAAGGAGATTTTTTCCGAACCCGACTGACGCACAGTATCGAAGTAAGTCAAATCGCCCGTTCGATTTGTTCGCATTTGGGGCTTCAAGAATCGCTGGCTGAGTCGATAGCGCTCGCGCATGATATGGGACACACACCTTTTGGGCATATCGGGGGAGATACTCTGGATGAGTGTTTGAAAAAAGAGGGATTTAAAAATGGATTTGAGCACAACTATCAAAGCTTTCGAGTTGTAACGTTGTTAGAGCAGCGTTATAAAGCATTTTTGGGACTTAATCTTACGTATGCCACCCTTGAAGGTATTTTGAAACATTCGTACCCGTATAATAAAGCTTTTTTACCGGATGCAGTGCGGGATGCTTTTGTTTTGGATACACATCCCAGCATCGAAGCCATGATCGTCGATCGTGCGGATGAAATAGCCTACATCAGTCATGATATTGATGACGGTGTGGCATCCGGACTCATTTCGTTTGAATCTCTTAAATCGAGTGAACTGATACAAACCATCTTGCAAAAAGTATACGATGAGGGGATCAGTGAAGATGAAGATGAGATGTTCCGTTACCGCTTCAACTCACATCTCATCAACCATCTGGTCTATTCGCTTTTAGAAGAGTCGCGAGACAAAATAGATAACACACGCGTGTTAGCTTCGGTTATTCCCGCATCGCAGCCGATACAAATTGGATTTTCCGCAGAGCTTGAAACACAGATCAAAAAACTCAAAAAAATATTATTCCAAAGCCTCTATCAGCACAAAGACATTATGCGAAAAATGTTTGCCGGAAAACAAGCGATTATCGGACTATTCAATGCTCTTATGGAAGAGCCCAAAATGCTTCCGCCTTACTATCTCAACCAGTTAAACCTGCGGAACAAACATCGTGTTATCAGTGATTACATCGCAAGTTTATCGGATCGGTACGCCATGAAGCTGTACAATGAACTGTACGGGAGAGAGGGGTGAGTCTATCCAATAAGGTAGCGATACTCGGTGGTGGTGCGAGCGGATTGATGGCTGCGCTTGCAGCTGCACGATCGGGTGCTGATGTTACGATCTATGAGCACAACAACAGTGTCGGGAAAAAGATATTAGCTTCGGGAAATGGGCGTTGCAATATTATTAACACAACCGTTTCTTCTGAAGACTATGCAGGGATTGACCCCTCTTTCACCGCGTATGCGCTGGAGGAACTTCCCTTTGAAGACTTTGAGACGTTTTGCCACTCCATAGGATTGCTTTTAGAGTGTAAAAATGACGGACGCTGCTATCCGCTCTCAAACGAAGCCAAAGCCGTGCTTATCGCCTTTAAAAGTGCAGTAGCCGATGCCGGGGTCAAAATTCTGACCGAAAAAAATGTAACAGCACTTACGAAAGAAAAAAAAGGCTTTATTGTCCACTGTGAAGATGAAAAAAGTATTTATGATAAGGTTCTTATCGCAACAGGTTCTCAGGCCGCACCGCAGTTGGGTGCCACCGAGGACGGGGTTCGTTTCGCGAACTCTTTTGGTCATGAAATAATCCCTCAATATCCCTCTCTGGTGCAACTTCATTTAAATTCCAAATTTCATCATAAAATGGCAGGGGTTAAAACCTTTGCCGAAGTGACACTAACCATCAATAACAAACCACTAACTAAAGTGCAAGGAGATATTCTCTTTGCCAGTTACGGGATTTCGGGTTTGGCGATTTTGGACATCAGTCAAAATGCTTCGTATGCACTTATGAACAATCAGCGCGTTTCGCTAGCGATTAATCTTCTTCCTAATTTTGATCCTCAAACGTTGAAGGCTACGCTTGAAAAGCTTTTTAACGATGTGCCCAACCGTCCGATCGAAACCGTTCTTTCCACACTGCTTCCGAGTAAAACGATTGTCCACCTTTGTGAGGAAATAGCACTTAACCCTTTAAAATCTGTCTCTACTCTTTCAGAAAAAGAACTCCAAAAACTCATCCATCTCATTCAAAACTGGAAATTTGAGGTCAATGGGACGCATGGATTTAAACACGCGGAAGTCAGTGGAGGCGGTATTGCAACGGCACAAATAAATGATAAGACAATGGAGTCAAAGTTGGTAAAAGGGCTTTATTTCGCGGGTGAAGTTCTGGATATAGTCGGACGTCGTGGAGGTTATAATTTTAACTTCGCATGGGCTAGTGGAATGATTGCTGGAAAAGAGATGGGAAAGTAGTTTAAAATAATAATGCTGACACAACACACAAAGAGCAAGGTCGCTTGCCGAATGGCAAAAGCGTACCGCTAGCGATTTGTTGTGGAAGCGATTTTCTTTTGTTTCTTTTCTTAGTAAAAAGAAAAGAAAGAAGAATCAAAGCTGGATTCCCGCCTACGCGGGAATGACAGAGGAAAGATTACTTTTTAGCGTAACGTTTACGATCCGCTGGATCCAACCATTTTTTACGGATACGGATAGTAAGAGGAGTAACTTCAAGAAGTTCATCATCTTCGATCCACTCAAGTGCACGCTCAAGGTTCATATCACGTGGTGGTACGAGTTTGATCGCTTCGTCTGCTCCTGATGAACGGACGTTTGATTGCGCTTTTCCTTTGATCGGATTAACGTCAAGGTCATTGGTTCGGCTATGCTCACCAACGATCATCCCTTTGTATACTTTTGTTTGAGGATTAACAAACAATACTCCACGCTCTTGCAAGTTTGCAAGGGAGAATGCCAAGGTAACACCGTCTTCCATAGAAGTTAATGCTCCGTACTGACGGCTCTCAACGCCACTTGCTGTATATGGGCGGAACTCCATAAAAGAGTGGTTCATAACACCCTCTCCTTTGGTTTCAGTCAAGAATTGTCCACGGAACCCGATAAGTCCACGTGCAGGGATAACGAACTCAACACGTGTAAAGCCCTCACCCATTGGAACCATCGCTGTCATTTCTGCTTTACGACGACCAAGACGCTCGATGATGCTTCCTGCAAACTCTTGAGGAAGGTCAACTACGAGGTGCTCGAATGGCTCACATTTGACCCCTTCGATTTCACGTATGATAACTTCTGGACGTCCGATACCGAACTCGAAGCCCTCACGACGCATATTTTCTGCAAGAATAGTGATTTGAAGTTCTCCACGTCCTGAAACTTGGAATTTACCCTCACCGATTACTTCACAACGCATTGCAACGTTGGTATTCATTTCTGATTCCAAACGCTCACGAATTTTGTTTGAAGTAATATGTTTCCCTTCTTGACCCGCAAGTGGAGAATCATTAACCGAGAAGAATACGTTCAACGTAGGCTCTTCAACGTGCATAGGATCCAAAGGCATAGGATTGTTAGGATCACAAATGGTATCCCCAACGTCTACGGTTTCAATACCTGCAAGCGCAACGATGTCGCCCGCTTCTGCGGTTTGGATTTCTGTACGGTTAAGACCCATAAATCCGATAAGTTTAGAGATTTTACCCTTAACCATTTCGCCGTCTGCTTTTGCAAGAAGGATATTATCCCCTTTTGAAATGCGTCCGTTGAAGATACGAGCAATACCGATTTTACCAACATAATTATCGTAGTCCAATGTGAAAACTTGTAATTGTGTTGGGTTCTCAGCATCACCAGTAGGCTCAGGAATTTTTTCAAGAATGGTGTTAAACAAACACGTGAAATCGCCATCAGGGTCATTCATATTCAGTTTTGCAATACCATCACGAGCTGCTGCATAGATGATTGGGAAATCAAGTTGATCTTCTGTTGCGTCCATTGCTACGAAAAGGTCAAATACTTCGTCGACTACGCGCTCAGGATCAGCGGAAGGTTTGTCGATTTTGTTAATAACAACGATTGGCTTGAGTCCAAGCGCTAACATTTTTTTAACAACAAATTTGGTTTGAGGCATAACACCCTCGTAGGCATCGACAAGAATCAACGCACCATCCACCATTTTCAATACGCGCTCAACTTCTCCACCGAAATCGGCGTGACCCGGAGTGTCGATAACGTTGATTTTATGATCACCGTAGCGAATTGCGGTATTTTTAGAAAGAATGGTAATTCCGCGTTCTTTCTCAAGGACGTTAGAGTCCATTGCTCTTTCGTTGACTTGCTCGTGGCTGCCATACGTTCCAGATTGCTTAAGCAATCCGTCAACTAAAGTGGTTTTACCGTGGTCAACGTGTGCGATGACGGCGATATTACGAATTTTTTGCATTGAATGTCCTTGTGGGAAGCAAATATTTTCGCGAATTCTATCTAAAATAAAGTTAAGGATGGTTTAAGTGATTTTTTTAGCATTTGGAATATTTTTTGCTTTATAGTCTTTAATTATTTCTATAAAGGATGTTGTATGGTCGTTCAAAGCAAAGATAACAAAACGCCATCATCACTGATTGATTTGTTAGGCGGTTCGTCGAAGAGCAAACACACAAAGGTTAATGATGTGTTTGCGCAGCTTTTATCCTCGCTCAATACTCCTGCAAAAAGTGAAAAAAGTTTTGGGGTAGTTGTTGATCCTAAGGTTGATCCAAAATTAGCTAAAAATACTGATATTGTGAAATCGAGTAAATCCGTCGAGATCATAAAGAGTAATCCTAAAGATTTGGAAAATTTACTTGCGATCGAAGAGAAAAAAGTATTTCCCAAAGCGCTCGTAGAAGTACTGAGTAACGATCAGGTGCATTCACTTATTTATAAAGCTAAAGAATTTCTCAAAAATGTCATTACTGAAAAAGCTCCTGAGTATAAAGCGGAGACGAAAGCCCTTCCTAAAACACTTATGGGACTTGTTGAATTGGCAGATAAACTGGGTATCAATATGAGCGAGATTACTCTTTCAACGTTGGAGGATAAAGAGAAGCCAACGTTCAAAGGATTAAGTGATTCGTTACTCTCGAAACGTGTTATTGAAGCGCAAGAACCTGCTAAAAGTACCGTACCGGCGGATCTAAAAATGCTGGAAGCGCTTATTGGGACATTGAATGAGACTAAAGCGACTCAACTTGAGTCTAAGTCGACGAAAGTCAATGATAAAACAACCTCTAAAGAGAGTGATAAAACAAACAGTCAACCACTTCAATCCCTACTTAAAGGCTTGACAGCAGCACCAGAGGCAGAAAAGCAAGTGTCGGCTGAGCTTCCAAAAGAAGCGCTTAAAGAAACATTGAAAACATTGACCGTGAGCCATGTCGATCCTTTGGGCGCGTTGCTTCGTGGCGGTAATGAGAGTGAGAAGGCAGAGGTCAAAAAGAGTGAAAAATTACTGGAAGAACCGGTAAAAGCAGCAAGTGTTCTTAAATCTGATTCTCTCGAAGTGAAATCCAAGGAAGCAGTACAAGGCTTACGACATTTTGCTATTGATCTCAAAGAAGCGGCAGAGAGTTATAAGCCTCCTTTCACTCGCATTACGATGAAGCTCAACCCTGAAAAACTAGGCGAAGTTGAAGTGACCCTGGTGCAAAGAGGCAATAATGTTCACGTCAATATTCAATCCGCTAATGCTAACAGCGTAGCTTTCCTCGCGCACAATGCTACTGAGCTCAAAGCACAGTTGGCAGGGCAGGGGATTACGAATGCAACGATGAACTTTATGTCGGGCGGAGAGAATCAACAACAAAATCAAAACTCTCAGCAGCAGCAACAGCAACCTAACCGTTTTCAATCGTATCAATCGCTTGCAGAGCTTGAATCCAACGAGGAGCAGTTAAGTGCTCTTGAAATCATCTTACCGCATTACGCGTAATTAAAGGAACTATTATGGCAATCGACGCATACGGCAATACATTGAGTTCTACGGCAACTACGGCTACAACCTCATCCAGTACAACTAACCCAAACAGTGTGTTAGGTAAAGACGATTTTTTAAAGCTTCTTTTATTGGAACTTAAATATCAAGACCCTACAGCTCCGATGGATAGTGAGAAGATTCTCTCTCAAACTTCTCAGCTTGCGACATTGGAATCGGCTGAAAATACCAATAAGGCATTAGCCGAACTGGCGGCATCGCTTGCTTCATCCGCACAATATGCCGGTATCGCTGCTATTGGGAAAATCGCGGATACAGGAAGTAATGCTATTACTCTTACAGATGGAGAAACGTCTGATTTTGAAATTTACTTTCCAAGTGACGTTACAAGCGGAAATGTTAATATCATTGATGTTAATGGCAAAGTACTTAAAACAATGCCTATTGGAGCAACGAGTTCAGGCGTGGCTCAATACAGCTGGGATGGAACTGATGATACAGGAGCAAAACTCAAAGAAGGGACGTATTACGCTGAGTCAACCTATACGAAAACAGACGGTACTTCCGCTACGTCACGGGTTGGACTTTATCCAATCGAATCGATCAAGTTTGATAGTGGTAAAACGTACGCTAAACTGGGCTCAAGCTATATTGATTTTAGTACGATCAAAGAGATAACGGCTCAATAAAGGAAATTATAATGACACAGGGATATTATGCAGGAATCTCGGGGCTTCAGAGCAATCAATCTGGAATGGATGTTGTTTCAAATAATTTGGCCAATATTTCAACGACTGCCTATAAAGGTTCGACAGCTGAGTTTGCCGATATTTTTAGTAAAGTAGTATCTAGCGGTAATACTCCAACATCAAATGACATTGGGTATGGTGCAAGACTGCAAGCTACAAGCATTCAATTTGCGCAAGGTTCGATGCTCGCTTCTGATCGATTTAATGATCTTGCTCTGGAAGGGGATGGATGGTTTGGTGTAACGTCTAACAAACAAACATCTTTTACGAGAGATGGAACCTTTGCATTTGATACCTATCAAAAAGTAAGTGGCGCTATTAATTCTTCTACCGATCGATTGGTAACGGGTGATGGCCAATACGTTAATGGAACGATGCTTACAAATTTTGCCTATAACGGTGCGTTTGATTATGGTGACACGGTAACCAATGGTACCAGCGGTGCCTATGTTATCAGTAACCCGACCACCGATGTTCCATTGGCAGGTGTCGAGAAGCAAGGTATTCTTGAGTTTCCAACACGACTTGCATATCCAGTTATACCTACTACTGTATCGCAGTTTTTTGGCAATCTTGGGACAACGAATGAGACTCGTACTATCAGCTCTGATGTTATAAGTGGGAATAATGACACTAATCGACTCAAGCTTACATTTACCAAAAGTGCTACTCAACCTACTGAGGGGGTATCCTGGGACATAGCCGCTACGGTTACATCGGCTGATGGCAGTATCGTTTACGATACGCAAAATGGTCAGGCACTTTTTGGTACATCTGGAGGCTTGGTTAGTTCTACTTTGCCTTCTGTCAATAATGATGGCTCGGCTGTAAGTATCGATCTGGGAAGTAATTACAGTGGTGTAATCTCGATTGATAGTCTCGGTCTCAGTGGATCCTCAATATCGGATGGAATATCAGGGGGGACATTGACTAAATATGGAATCAATGCAGATGGTGTCATTATTGCTGATTTTTCCAATGGGCACCAAAGTGCTATTGGTCGTGTAGCTGTCTATCACTTCCAAAATGAGCAGGGACTAAACACTGAAAGCGGAACCTATTATTCAGAGAGCTCAAACAGCGGAAAGCCACTCTTTTGGACAGATGCATCAGGAAATACTATTTCTGGTGCAGGTATTAAAAGTGGTTATTTGGAAGGTTCCAATGTGGATATGTCGGTTGGATTAACGGATATGATCGTTATGCAGCGTGCATATCAGGCGAATTCTAAAACTATTACCACCGTAGATGAGATGATTCAAAAAGCCTTGCAGATGCATCGCTAAATAGTGGATCATTTTTTGCTTATTATTTTTACTTTGTGATTAAGAAGGACATATTATGCTAAAGTCACTTTACTCTGGCGTCTCCGGACTGCAGTCTCATCAGATTGCAATGGACGTCGAATCTAATAACATTGCCAACGTTAATACGATTGGTTATAAATATTCTCGTGCCAATTTTTCGGATTTGTTAGCCCAAACCAATCAAATTGCAACCGCTCCACAGGGAGCACTAGGCGGTAAAAATGCTGTTCAGGTTGGGTTAGGAACTACGGTCAGCTCGATGACGCGTATCTTCTCACAAGGATCGATACAAAATACCGATAAAAATACCGACGTTGCGATTCAAGGGGATGGATTTTTTGTTGTCTCTAGCGATGGAGGAAGTACCTACAAATACTCTCGTTCGGGAGACTTTAAATTTGATGGAGCTGGTAACTTTGTAGATAATAATGGTTTTATCGTTCAAGGATGGTTACGAGACAAGGATACAGGTCTCGTCGACGCTACGGCACCGATTGCCAATATCAAGATCCCACCTGGATTAACAACGCCAGCTAACGCAAGCACTCAAGTTGTAGTAAAAGCCAACTTGAGTTCCAGTGAAACGGTAACTCAATATGGACCAACCTATGCTCTTGATTCTACGGCTGGTTTGGGTGGAGGGGAAAAAGCAGAAGATGTGGGTGTCATGTTTAATGCTAGTGGACAGGCATTTCAGCTAACTCCAGGACAAGGCATCAGTGTTTCATTTGATGGAGGAACAACTCCGACAGCACGAGAATTTCGATACACTAATGATGCAACTGTGGTAGCAGCTAATGTGGCACTTCCAACAACAACTCCTTATTACTTTCAAACAACAGAAGATCTAAGAGCCGGTCTGCAAGCTTTAGCCACTGATGCATCATCTGGATCAACGGTAATTATAAACGATCAAGGTAAATTGAATGTTAGTAATGAATTTGGTACAGCGGCTTTAACTATAGCTGTTTCTGGGATTGATGATGGAGTAACAACGATCGACAACACGCGATTTACGGCAAATTTTGCTACTATGGCGGGTTCCTTATCCATTGGATCAACTTCACTTAAGCAAGCTCAAGCAATGAATGCGGCTACCCATTCGGCCAGTATCGACGTCTATGATTCACTGGGAAGTAAGCACACAGTTAAGATGGATTTTCGTAAACAATACGTTAATACAAGCACTAATATTGCGGAGTGGGGATATACGATAACTGTTCCTGTTCCCGGTACCATCGGTGGGCTAACTCCGCATGAAAATATCCTTGAAGGTGGCATTGTCCAGTTTGACAGTAATGGGGCACTTGCGGGATACAATATTCCTGGTATCGACTTTTCACCTAATAATGGTGCGGCTGGGAACCAAGCTGTCAATCTGAATTTTGGAACCATTGGCGGTTTTGACGGTATAACGAGTTTTGACAATCCATCAGGAACCAGCGGTATTTCTCAAGATGGTTTCCCCGGTGGTGATTTGGTAGGTATTCGTATCGACCAAAGCGGAACGTTAGTTGGATCATTTTCAAATGGTCGTTCGTTCGGTCTAGCACAAATCGGGATGGCTAAATTTTCTAATAATGAAGGTCTAGTAAGTGATGGTGGTAATGTTTATCTTCAATCAGCAAACTCAGGAGACCCGATTATTGGTACAGCAGCAACCGCAGGACGTGGATTTATGCAATCTTCTGCACTTGAAGCTTCTAACGTTGATTTGTCCAAATCACTTACGCAGCTCATTATTATTCAGCGTGGTTATCAGGCAAACGCCAAGACGATTACCACCTCGGATACACTGCTAGAAACACTACTGGGAATCAAACGCTAATTTGAATGTCAAAGGAATAATATTCTTTTGACCATACGAATGATTAAGATGAAAAAATCATCTCAAAAGTTTTTTTTATTTATTTTGTTGCATAAAAAGGTGAGAAATGGCTCAGGAGGAGTAGCCTGAGCGCTTTGATCTTAAGGAGTGTTGAAAGAATGAAATCTCCCTTGATGTGCTGCCATCAATTGGGATGACAGTATTATGAAATAAATTAGTAAACAAACAGTAATCTAGATATAATTTCCATATGCGTACCAAAACTCCTAAAAAAAATAGACAAAAAACTTTCACTGCACCTATTATCCACTATGCTTCTTTTTGGTCTCGAGCGCTGGCGTTTACAACCGATATTTTTATGATTGGTTTGCCTATCGCTCTTATCATCATTGCGCTTTTTGGTTATGACCAAACGCATACAGCAGGAGGAATGGATGTGTTGTTACAGAACAAAGAAGCCCTTAAAAATCCTCCAAACCCTTTGGTTTCTCTTGTGCAAATTTTACTGTTCATGCTCGTAACGGTTGTGCTGTGGCATAAAGGTGGACAAACGCCGGGGAAGAAACTTGCACGAGTACGTGTGGTCGATGCCGTAACGCTTAAGCGCGCATCGTATGCGAAACTAATTGTCCGTTTTATCGGATATTTTATTTCACTTATCACTTTAGGCGGTTTTCTTGTCGGATTGATTCGTAAAGACAACAAAGCGCTGCACGATCTCATCAGCGGTACATGCGTCATTAAAGCTTCTTAGTTTGAGTATTCTCGCCGCTTTATTTTATTTTTTCTATTTTGCCCTTATCGGGGTTCATGTTATTTTTGTCCCGAAGATTCTCTCCATGAGCGGAATGTCTGCGATGGAGATAGGAATTATCTTCGCCTCCGCTCCACTGGTACGCTTTGCCATCCCGTTTATGTTTTTGCGAGGGTTTGTTCTCAATCAGCAAGTTTTTTATATCTCGCTTATCCTAATGCTGATCGGTGCTAGTGGTTTTTATCCCGCTTTAAGTCATTTTTGGGCGCTTTTGAGTGTGAATATACTGTTTGGAATCGGTATTGCTCTGATCCTCCCCTATGTTGAGGTGATTTCACTGGAGCATATTGGACGCGAAAAATACGGGAAGATTCGGCTGTTTGGTTCAATCGGATTTATTGCAGTTGCTTTGGTCTTGGTACGCTGGTTGACTACGCCTCAAATCGGCATCAGCTTTTTGATTGCTATGGCGATGGGAACGTTGATTTTAGGTGCAATAATCGGAAGAGAGCATACAAAGACCAAGAATACAGAATATGACAGCGAAGAGAGTGTTTTTAATCCTTTATCGCATCTCTATTTGTGGGTCGGTTTTTTCTTGATGCAGGTGAGCTTCGGACCTTTTTATAACTTTTTTACCATTTATGTCACGGATCATGGAGTTTCTCTTGATACAACAGTTTGGCTTTGGAGTTTTGGGGTTATTGCTGAGATTGTGATGTTTTATTTTCAAGGGGCACTTCTTCGTCGTAATTTATATGTCATTCTCTGGGTAACTGCTTTTATAACGGCATTTAGATGGCTTGTTGTTGCTTTATTTCCAAACTCATTGGCACTCTTGGCCATTTCCCAAAGCTTGCATGCATTTAGTTTTGCCCTGTTTCATACGGCATCGATAAGTACATTGTTTGCTCTTTACAGCGCGCGTCGACTTTCACAGCAGTTTTTCTTTGGAGTCTCGTATGGATTGGGCGGTTTTGTGGGGGCATTGGGGGCAGGACTTTTGTATCAGCATGTTCCGACGTATTTATTTATCGGTGGAGCAGTTGCGGCTCTGGGTGCGGCAGGGGCTTTTTATGCCCATACGCGACAATAAAGATCAGCTAATATCAGCACACATGTGTGCGTGGGCACTCCACCGAGGAGAACGTAGTGTTAACGTAGCCAATCGGGACGTGTTCCGATGGCGTTAAAGATTAACGCTTTACCCTTTTCGAACGTGTAAATCCATCTGTGGAAACGGAACAGTAATATGGTGTTCATCAAATTTGAGTTTAATCGCTTCGATAAGCTCAAATCGAACGTCCCAATACTCTTCCGAAAAAACCCAAGGCCTGGCGTAAAGTTGAACGGAATTAGCAGCAAGTGCCCCAACGGCTACGACAAAAGCCGGTTCTTTTAGCACTCTAGGATGTTCACTCAGCACATTTGAAATGACCTCTTTTGCAACTCTTAGATCATCTTGATAGTCGATGTCCAAAATAAGATCAATTCGACGATGGATGTTGCTGGTATTGTTGATAATATTTCCGGCTACGAGCGTTCCATTGGGGATGATGATAGAGCGATTGTCGGCAGTGGTGAGGGTTGTGGAAAAGAGGTTGATAGCTTTGACGGTTCCTGCTACTCCTGAAACTTCGATAGCATCATTGACTTTAAAGGGGCGGAAAAAGATAATCAGTACCGCTGCACCAACGTTGGCGAGAGTATCTTTAAGTGCCAGTCCGATTGCAAGCCCAGCTGCTCCGAAGATAGCAATAAAGGATGACGTATTGATCCCCAGATTACTTGCGGCTGCGACTACGATAGCAATGATCAGGGCAACATAGATGACGTTGCTGGAAAACAAAATCAGAGTTGCATCAACTTGCGCACGTTCCATCCCGCGACGCATCAGTTTTAAAAACTGTTTTGCAAGCCATTTGCCAATCAAAAAGATTGCAATGGCGCCCAAAAGTTTTAACCCGTATTCGGTGGCAAAATTGAGGATTAAATCACCGTAATAATCTGCCGTAGTACCGTAATGCTCCAACTTTTTTTCTACTATTTGTAGCATTTATTTATACTCCACGATCGATTTCAGCGGAAGTCGCATTTGAGGACTTTGCTCGTTAATCCGATATCCAAACGCACAGATGACCGCGACGCTGTGACCGTATTCTAAATCAAGAACCGCTTCAACTTCTTCTTTATCAAATCCTTCAATAGGACAAGTGTCGATTTCAAGCGTTGCGGCATACGTCATTGCGTTTGCTAACGCGATATAACACTGTTTGGCTGTCCAGTTCTCGAGTAAGATTTCATCTTCTTCGATGGGGGCAAGATAGTTTTTATAGACACCTATATACGTATCCAGCATCTCTACTGGCATGCCTCGGCGTTCAAACATTGTACGCACATAGGGTGAATCACTGCGAACAATGTCATTGTCCGTGGTAAAAATCACCAATTCACTGGCTTCGGTGATTTGGTTTTGATTCCAGCAGGAAGATTTTAGGGCTTTACGGAGTTTTTCATTGCGCACTACGATCAGTCTCCAAGGCTCCATCCCAAACGAAGAAGGTGAAGTTCGGCACACCTCTAAAATACTTTCAAATTGCTCGCTTGGTATTGCTTTAGTCGTGTCAAAACGTTTGCACGCGTGACGAAATGCCATTGCTTTTAAAAATTCAGACATTGTAATTCCCTTTTGCTTTCTAATAATTGCACTATTTTAACGTAAGTTGGACAATGTTTGCTGTTACACATTTCTAACAAAGGACGATATTTGAGATACGTTTTCCATGCAATTTCAGATGGTTTGGGACGACCTTTGCTAATGAGCTCAAAACAAACGGCTGCATTAATAAATCCTTTCCACAGTTTTACCTCATCATTCTCTTCAAAGCGACGCGGAAACCAAAGTGCCTCCAGGTCTTCATGCGCATCATAATAACGCCCTTCTTCTAGCGAGAGGACAAATGCCTCACAAGCGTGCGTTATACGTTCAAATTCCGTCTCCAATATCCTCTCCCCCCTCGCAAACTGATACAAACATGATGGGGGAATTTAGAACGAAACTCTTTTAGACGTGAATGAGTTCCCTTTCCACTGTCGCAGTAAAAGACAAATACACTTCCATTGGGCATCTCACGCAATAACGGCGGGTTATACGTTATTGTTTCTGCCCCATCGATAGGGTTTAAAATAGTATCCACCAATACGACGCGTATTCCCTGCACTTCTAACGCTTGTTTGTTCGTCAAGTATTCGCTTTGTGTCCACTCATCGACACTTAAATCAATCATATTTTTTCCCATAATTGCTATTTTTTAAAAGTGTATCAAAACTAGAAAAAGATACCCCTTAGAATTTTTAGCTACACTTACACTATGGCTAAGAAAAAGAAAAAAATGATAAAACTCAACCAATCCATCCGCTATTTTTTCGGCGATGAGGGGTTTGATGAGGGGATTGAGCGCGTTCCCAATGAAACGTTGGCTGCGCTGGCACATGCACTTGGAATCTTTGACGGGACGACTCAAAAAGAGATCCTTATTAAATCGCTGCGAAGGATTTGGTCGGAGGGTGAGAGTGATAATCGACACCTTATTGTTGATTTCTTTACCCAAAACGGTAAAATCTACCCTAATCCAAAACCTCGTGAAAAACCGCATGAGCGGGAAGAAAAAATCGATGAGCTTTTTGATGCATTCCAGATGAGTCGTGATGAGCGTGTTGCTTTACATGTGGCATTTGGTGATGTTCGTACGCGTAAAATAACTCCCGAAAAGATTGCTTCAAAGCTAGAGCATATCCGTTACGTACACAAGCGTGAGATTCTCGAAAAAGCACTGGAAGGGAAGTTTGATTACAGCGATCGACTCGAATTTTATGCTTCCATCGTCTATGACATAGGCGAGGAACATTTTTCTAAGATTCATGTGCTCAAAACCTCACCGTTGGATCACAAACGACTTCATGAAGAAGATCTTGAGGTACTTGTTCCTGAAATCAATGCGCTCAAAGAAGAATTCATCATCCAAAAGCAAGCGCAAATCAGTGCATTTTTAAAGACATTAAAACTCGACACGCATCGCTATCTCACACATGATGAGATACTTTCAGCGCTCAAAGGCGCTCCTCCGTCCAATACAAACACGTTTTATCCTCTGACGATGGAGACATTAAAACGCGTTCTTCCCTCACAGGCGATAGGAATTGAATTTGTAGGGGAGGAATTACTTATTGAGTATCCTCAAGCGATTGATTTGCCTTATCGTGATGAGCCGTTATTGCACACCACTCATGTACAGGTAAGCCATGCAGAGATAACCCGTCTGATTTGGAGCGAAGAAGATTTAGTGTTCGATGCGCAGTTTGAGAAACAAGGGGGAGAGCTTCGCGCGGTATTTTTGAGCGAACTCAAATCTTTGATGGATGAGTGCCAAGAGCACGCAAAACTCTTAAATTTAGATGAGCCTACTTTGTATGGGATGGTCTATGAGATTTTATTGCCTCATCTGAGTGATACGCTGCATATTAACGCCAAAGTGGTGCGTCGCGTCCTTTTCGCTTTTGATCGTCGTATTGCAGGTGAGCTTGTCAAAAAACAGCGTCAAGAACTGTTAGCACGAACAGTACGGGATTTTAAAAATCTCTTTCCTCTCGCACGTTCACTTCGTCGTAAACTTATCTTGCATATCGGACCGACTAACAGCGGTAAAACCTATACCGCCATGGAGCAATTACGGTCTAAAGGGACCGGATATTATCTTGCCCCCTTGCGTTTGTTAGCATTGGAAGGGTATGAAGATTTACGGGAACATGGGATAAATGCCTCACTTATCACCGGAGAAGAGCAGATCTTCGATGAGGATGCGACCCATATCAGCTCCACCATTGAGATGCTCAGCTTTGAATCTGAAGTCGATACGTGTGTGATCGATGAGGTTCAGATGATCGGTGATCGTGACCGTGGATGGGCATGGGCTAATGCCATCATCGGAG
>JAUYRN010000033.1 GCA_030696775.1 Sulfuricurvum sp. | reverse complement strand
CTTTAGCGAAGCAGTTACCGGTCTTGCAATAGGAGACTTCACCGCGACCAACGGTACCGTCAGTTCCGTTACCGGAAGCGGTACAACATGGACCGTGAATGTTACTCCAAATGCCGGTGTTGCCAGCGGTAACATCTCTCTAGTTCTAGCAGCAGGGGCAGTGGTCGATGCGGCACTCAATCCAAATGCAGCCAACACAAACAGTGCTCAAGCGATTGATACCGTTGCCCCAATCCTTTCTTCTACTAATCCTGTGGATAATTCCACCGCGTTTTCATCCAGCGGAAATATTACGCTAACCTTCAATGAGAATGTTGCGGCAGGGACAGGTAACATTGTAATTACAAACCAAAATAACAGTGGTGACACCCGCACGATTAGTATTAACGATGGCTCTCAAATCTCTATCAGTGGCAGTACTCTCACAATTAATCCATCCTCTAATCTCATCTCAGGAGATATCTACAATATTACGATGGCTTCAGGTGTGCTACTCGATACGGCTGGCAATCCGTATCTTGGTATTTCTGACAGTACGGTACTCAATTTCACTACAACGCCACCTGATACTACACCACCTACACTTGTAGATGTCTCTTTCGTTGCAGGTTCAACAACAACCTTGTCTGTAAAGTTTAGTGAAAATGTTACATTGGCAAATGCAAATAACGTCAGCTTTTTCTTGAATGGAGCGACAACGCAACTTTTTCCAAGTACAGCAACGGTTTTGGGAGATACCATTACCGTGACTTTTAATGTAGCTACGACGTCTAGCAGCTATATCCTGATGAATTCACAATCCGGAGCAGTAACCGATCTCGCGGGTAATCCAGCTGCTGGAGGTCTCGCTATTGCCGGAAGCAATGGTGACAGTACTATCGATTTATCGACCTTGCAAGCGAGCTATTGGGATATGGCGGTGTATGGCAGTACGGGTAATGACACGATTATCGGAACCAACAACCAAGATTACATTATCGGTGGCGAAGGACGCGATACGATCAGCTCTAGATGGGGTAATGATATCATCGATTTTAGCGAAACGACGGCAGCGCAAGATGTTATTATGATGACAGCAAGCAATGGCAGCAATTCAACAAGCAACTCCCCGGATACGGTTTATCATTTCGATGTCTCAGGGACAACGACGAATGATGCTGTGGGTGTCGGTATTGTCCAAATAGCAACGACTGCGACAAATTTTGATATGGGGACAATCACGAATCATACTCTTGTAGGCGGTATTATCACATTTAAGGACAGCACTAATGCTACTATTGTGATTGATTCAACTACGTATATTATGGCGATAGCATATCTCGATACAAATCTAGCGGCAAATGAGACTGTCGGATTTGAGATGGATACAGGTGGCACAACGGGTGTAGATAGCTTGGTTGTCTATCAGCGGGATACATGGGGAGATACCGCAGCTGTTATATTGAATGGTATTACAGGTAAAACATTAGGAGCAACCGCTGCAACCAATGTCGTTCACATCGCCGATAAAGTCGGGCCGGAGATTAACGGTGTAGTTTTTGTTGATTCCAATACCCTTAGATTGTCGACTAATGAAACCATTGCAAGCACGACGATATCCGATGCCAATACTGATTTGCAAATTGGTAACGGTGCAACCATAGGCGGTATAGTTGCTGGCACATACACGGTCAGCGGCAATACTCTCACGATCGATACAGGGGCGACGTTTAGCGCAAGTAACTATATTGTTATGACAACTACCGCCACCCTTACCGATGCGGCAGGAAATATCTCTACTTTCTTCGATCCAGGTGAAAAAGGAATTGCACTGGGTCAAGAAGGAACCTCGTTAATTGATATTCACACATTAACGGGAGATTATACCATTACAAATATGCTCTCTACCGCTACAGCTGCTACCTTGATTGGTAATGACGGTAACAATTATATTGAAGGGACAGGCGCCGTAGACACTATCACCGGAGGTAAGGGTGCCGATGAAGTAGATGCTGGTAATTTAGATACCTATATCATCCATCAGGGAGATTCAACGCTGGTAACCTTCCATGAGAGTAATAATTCGTTTGGTGTAAATAACGGCGACACCTTTACGTTTGTCAACGGTGCCGATACGATTAATTTCTGGGGTATGAATTCAGGAAGTGTGACTATTCAGCTAGATTCTGCAATGTTCCAGGGGTCACTGTCTTCCACTGGAACGGTAGGAGATGATGACTATGCTTTAGTGAAAGGATGGTATGACAGCTCCAGCGGTGTTTTCAATGTCGGCGATACAGGCACTAGTACGCTTGTCGTGTACGATGGCACAGTAGGCAGTGGTATTTCTCAAACAGCATTTGTTTTAAGAGAAATGAGTTCTGGATCACTCACACTAAATGATACAGCACATGTGATTACTGCAGTTATCTAGTTCCTCCCCTTTTTGGGATTTTCATACAAAAGAGTGGATAGACTTACTCAGAAAATAAACTTCCCCAATCCCTAGAGCTTTAGTCTCAAAGGGATAGGTATTTGTACTCGTCAAAGCATTAAACCATTCCAATGGTTCATCTAACGGCTCATCCGAGAGCCTGAACGTTCCATAATGGATGGGTATGAGTATTTTAGCTCCCAACATTTCACACGCCTCCAGTGCTTCGGGAGGGTTTGTGTGATTGTGTTTCATTATCTCTTCTGGCCGATAGGCTCCGATGGGTAAAAATGCTTCATTTATCGCAAACTTTTTTCCTATTTCTTTGAAATGATCTCCTATCGCCGTATCTCCGCTGTGATAAATACATTGTTCATTATTTTGAATGACGTACCCTCCCCACAGTGCCTTGTTGGTATCAAAAGGAGTTCGTTTGCTCCAGTGTTTGCTAGGGGTCAAGGTAATAAAAAGTCCCCCGATCATAACGGATTCCCACCACTCCAGCTCAAAACATTTTTCTCTCGCGATATGTCTTTTTAGATAACGCCAAAATCCTGCAGGTGCCACGATGATGCACTCAGGATTTTTTTTCAGCAGTCTCAAAACCGAGGGCTTGTCAAAATGGTCGTAGTGGGCATGGGTGAGGAGGATTACATCCGCGTGCAATTGCTCTTGGGGAATGGGTATCTCAGTAAACCGGTTAAACAGAGGAATAGAATCTAAAACAGGGTCAATGGCGATGTGTTTGTTATCCAAACCAAGCCAGAGGGTTGCATGCCCAAGCCATAACGTATATTCACCCTCCGGGAGTTTATCGAGGTGGTGTGTAATCATCGAAGTTCTCGATGAATCCTTGGCCATTAATCGCTTGGAGAGTTGCCATTTTAAGATCGTTATAAAAGACGTTCGAGGAGAGGTGTATTCAAGGTGCATCAATATCTCAGTTACTAAAAGTTATGACATTATAGTAATATTATGGTACGCTAGTATATTAAATTTTTTCATCAGGAATACAATGAAAATTGTGGTACTCGACGACTCCAAGACGGTATTGTTAACGATTCATGCCCTTTTGGTGGAGTTGGGAGTCCCGGATAAATGTATTTCTCTTTTTAGTGATGGATATAATGCGCTCGAATACATTGAAAAAAACGGCGCGGATATTATTTTTAGCGACATAAACATGCCTGGAATGGATGGCTTCGAGTTTGTTGGGAAACTTTTAGAGCTTTCACAACGGTTTGTTTCCATGCTCTTTATTGTCAGTGCAGATGAACATTATAGTGACATTATTCACATGAAACATATCGGAGCAAAACGCTTCCTTCGCAAACCGATCAATACCAAACATTTTAACCATTTTGTTGCCCATGAGATTGCAAAGGTAAATAATAAAAATCAAGAGAATGCTATTATTGAAAAAACAGTCGAAAACAGCGTTACTTTCACGGTAAAGAGCAATTCAATGGATTATGAAGCATTGGCGATGAAAATAGGGGTAAAAGTAAAACATATTCCAGCTCTTATTACGTGTTTTTTAGAGGAAGCAGACGCAATAATTACAACATTACATACAATTTTGGACTCAAACGAGTATTCTAAAATTGAAAGATATGCTCATTCCCTAAAGGGCAGTGCCGGTAATATGCAGTTTATGAAACTGTATGAGTTAGCACGAGAATTGGAACTTTCAGCAAAAAATTGTAATGATGAATTCGATTATAGAGAATATGGAGATAAGATGAAAGAGGAAATGCGGTTACTCGTAAACCAATTGAAAAATTAACCAACTCGCCATAAAGATGGCGAGAAGATTAGGCACGAATGTCAAGCGTTTGACCAATGCCGGTAATTGACGAACCTGAATTTTGTTGGGAAGTAGGTACTTGCGCACTCTCCAAAACCTTCATTACTCCCTGACCTTCTAAATCTATTGCTTTTTTCAAAGCAGATACACTAGAAGCAGTCATCGTGTTCGAATTAATAGAATCCATTTTCTCTCCTTTATTTGGAGTTGTATCTATATCGGACAAAATGAGATTTTTATAAAATGATTGAACTGAAGTTATTCTCTTTAATGCATTATTTTTAAGAGGGTAAAGAGTACGAATATCAATGTCATTAGAAAATTAAAAGGGGGATAGCGTTAGTATGCGCTTTATTCTTCTTGGGAGAAATTATGGAGCAATTCGTTTTTATCATTGCACTGCTGCTTATTGGGATAATCCTTCAAAAAGCGGATGCTCCGATCGATTTTTCTAAAAGTCTCAATTTTTTTGTAATTTATGTTTCACTCCCCGCGACGGTTTTAATACAAGTTCCTAAGATTCATTTGGATTTTTCAGCATTAAGTGTGATTCTGATCCCTTGGCTATTGCTTCCCATTGTGATTGCCCTCGTTATTGCTATGACAAAAAATTATCCGCCGCATGTTCGTGCAGCACTCCTTTTGGTTATGCCTTTGGGAAATACCTCGTTTGTCGGAATTCCGATCGTTCACACACTCTTGGGTGAAAATGCAATTCCTTACGTTTTGATGTATGATCAGTTTGGGACGTTTTTAATCCTCTCTTTGTATGGAGCAGCGGTGATTGCCCGTTACGAGACAGGATCATTTCATAAACGATTGATCGTAAAAAAACTTCTCTTTTTCCCACCATTTATCTTTCTTGTTTTTGCCCTCGTATTTGGCGAAATACCCCTGATTTCACAACCTTATTTGCAACTGCTCTCATCGACCTTGGTACCGTTAGCCTTAGTGTCTGTGGGATATTCAATGCGATTTGGAGGAGAACTTGATTATTTGTTATTATCAAAAGCTTTGGTTCTTAAACTCATTTTGATGCCATTTTTTGCATTTGGGCTTTTGTATGCGATGGGAGTAGAACCGCTCGCGATGAAGACAGCGGTTTTAGAATCAGGGATGCCTTCTATGATTACGGCCGGAGCACTCGCAATCGCCGCAGGATTCGCTCCCGCACTTAGTGCAGCCTTGGTTGGATATGGGATTATCATCTCATTGGGCACACTACCGATTATTGCGTATTTGATGGAAAGATTGCTTTAGGTTTATTGCTGATGCGTCATATAGTAAAAGATTGTTGAGTGTTGAATAAGAAATTGAAAGTAATTTGGATTAAGAAAAAAATTTGTGTTGTGATGGCGGGCCACTAAGGATTTGAACGATACGGAGAATAATTCCTACAAATGCCGTCAAATACGTACTTCAAATATATCAAATTACACAAATGACTGTGTAATTAGTGGTAATAAGTTGCACATATATTACACAATTTTTATTTCTTAAACGAGCAAAAATTCTTATACAAATCCATACTTACCGTTTGCTCCATCACCATAAAAATCATCATTGTGTGATTCCTTCGAAAATTTATCAAATAAGTTTGTGTTGACGATCATGATTTTGATGAATTGATTGTAGTTCGGTAGTGATTCTAAAAACTTCGCAATCATGGTTTCAATGTCTGTTCTCAAATCTAACCGTATTGATTTTGTTACATAATCCCTTTTGTATTGAATTTTTTCATGTTCTAACTTTTTTGGTCTTGCCATTTTAAACCTCTCATTTTATTTGTATTTATCGTGTTATTTTTATTATCGTAAACGTAAAAAATCATGCTCTTTTACCATTGATGATTCAATTGATAAATAAAATAAAAAGGGGATGACTATGCAAGAGTACATGTATAAAATTTCAAATTTGTTATTGGAAGTTGAGTTTTTGAGGAATAAGCAGAAATATTATAGTGGTGCAGATTCGCACAGTCAGTCAGTTGAACATGCGATTGAAAAGCAGATATTGATGATAGAAAAACAGATCATTTCAATAGGGGAAAAGTATGCATTTGAAAGAAATTAATCAACGCATGGATTCGGTAATGAAATCGGCACAATCGTTAAGTATGGAAGATTACGCTTTATTTTTAGCAAATATAGAATTGTTGAAATTGAAGTATCAAACACCGAAACATCAAGATCGTCACCCACATTTGCACGAAATGCAGGGAATGACGTTTAAATTATTTGTTGAGATTTAATTGCTTTAGGATGCCATTTTTTCTTTGTGAATCGCTCGTATATTGATATTGCGACATCATATACACCAAATGTTTTTAAAACTTGTGATTCTGTTAATGTTTCATGTCGTTCTGTGTAATCGATTCTAAAACCAGTTTCATTGAAAATGCATTGTTCCAAATCGGCAACATTTAACTCGTGTAATGCATAAAAACCGTCGTGAATCAATAAATAGGATGCGTCATCGTGCTTTGATTTGTAATAATCGATACATGTGTCTAAAATGATCGATTCTATACCTTGATACACATGTGCAACAACTTTGCCGTTATCCCATTTGTCTAATTCAATTTCTCGCCCCTTGTCATTTTGAATAATCCATTTTTTACCAACTTCAACTGAATGATTGTTTTTGTAATAATCTCCGATTGTTTTAAACATCATCTTTATGTCACGAACCAATGGTTTGAAATATCGATTGTTCAATAATGCATGATTCAACTTATCACCAATTAACTTACTGATTGACGTTTTGTGAAAAATATCATTCTCATTCGTTCTCGCACCAAAAAACAACATATTGAATATCATTTTTGCCTTGTCCATTGATCTGACTAAATATAATGCCAACGCAACACGAAACGCTTTTTTATTATCAATGTAATATTGAATACTTTTTGGTGTCGGTTTTCCCGTAATACGAGTATATATTTGTGCCAAAATTACAGGTGCGGCGGATTCAATATCGTATGAATGATAATTGTTAAGTACCACTTTGCGTATGTCTTTTTTGATTGATTGCAAGTTAAATTTTCCGAATCCATAATACCGACCCGCATCACTTGTCTTGTATTTGATCTTCAATCTATTGCCATCCGTTGTTTGTGCCAAAATATGTTTTAACGCACTGATCTCATATACGATTTCTTTTCTAATCGATTCGTTTTCTTGAATAATCTTTGCTACGTCATATACTTCATCGTCGTTCATCGCATCCAAATATTCGCATTGAATGATCTGACTCAACCATTCTCGTAACTGTAAATAATTACCGCTCATACGATGCTTGATTGCATCAATATCAACAAATACATGACTGAACATATCAGCATCGTCGGTATCATCGATTTCAATATCAGTATCGATTAATGAGAGAGATTGATTTTCATTGGCGATTAACCATTGTAAATACGCTTTGTCAAAATAATCTGTTGTTCCATATGCGCTGTTACCTAAACCATCGATACTGTTTCCACGATGCCAACGTCTAAACAACTTATTGAATACATGATCATCATCACTCTTAATCGTATTTCGATAGTAATACTCACCAAATAACTCATACAATGTTTCTCGTGATAAATTTAAACACTCTTCGAACTCTTGATGCCGAAAAAATGAATTACCTAAGTTGGTTACTAAATACAAAATTGCATCAACAGTTCGTTTATCATGTTTAGATGAACTCGATGTTATCGTTAATTCTGGAATGAAATTAGATAATGGATTTTCTCCATCGATCAACGTGTTGTAGATTTTTAATTTCGACATGGTTATACCTTTAATTTGATTTTGTTGATCTCCCCAAATCAATATTGACTTCGTCAATATTGACAATCGTCCACGTTGATGTGTAAACACATCAACATGAACAAATTGGGGGTTTTCAATATTATTTATTTCATTTATTTTTATATTATTATTGTGGAGATTTTAATCGATCAATAAATCTATTCTTGGATTCAAAACAACCAAATATATGTATGTTGTTTATATTATTATTGTGGAGAAATTTGTATCGATTTTACGAGGGGATTGATTTGATTACGCAGTGCGAATCAGATCAATAGTATATGATTAACAGTATGAGCGACAGTGTTTTTTGAGGTCAAGTGTCATGTTACGCATCGATGGATAGCGTTTTGAAACGATTGATTCTATAACGGATTGTTCGACATCACATTGCTCTAATTTAGCGATTTGCATCAATTTCTTAATCATCAACGGTTGCACATATGCTTTGTCTTTGGCAAATTCATCATCTAAATCGAAAACTTCTAATCGACTCAAAACTGCTTTATCTAATTTTGAAATATCATTCGCCGTAAATATAAATTGACACTTGTTATTAACTTTCTCAATTTGTTGTTTCAACAATTTTTGCGCTTCTTGTGTGAGTTGATCTGATTCTTCAAATACAACATATCTGATTTGTTCAAAAAAATTGGATAATTCTGTAAATCTTTTCACAACATCTCTCATGAAATCTATACCACGATCACTTGATGCATTTACATCCAATGCCTCAAATAACAATTCATTCTTCAAAATATTAACCAATGACGATTTCCCCGTGCCCGGCATTTTTGAAAATAATCCCAAATTCGGTGTATCGCCATGTTTAATGACATTTGTAAAATATTTTGCCATGTTGAGAGGCAATATGATTTCACTCAATGTTTGAGGACGATATTTTTCATCCCAATTGATTTGACGTTTGCTTTTTTGTTTTTTTGGTTCGATCACATCATGTTTTGCTGATTGATCAACAATTACTGTTTCGCACTTATTTTCTGTTGTTGTGTTGATTTGTTCCAATTGGTATGTTTGATTGAACCATTCTAATGCTTCATTTGCGTTTGTAATTTTTTCCATTATGCAACTCCTTTTTCTTTTAATGCATTCATCATGAAGATGAACATGTCATTTGATTGTTTAAGTGTTTCATTCGCTGATTTCAATGTATTGATTTCATTTTGCAATTCATTGATTGTAGATTCATATTTTTGTGCAATTTTCCCTCCTTTTGGTACTTGTTTTTTTGCTTCACGTTCCGCTTTTTTATTTGCTTTCATTTGCCCATATTCTGCAATTGTTTCTACTGCATTCGTTTGACCAATGTTATAAACGAAATGGGTTTTTCCTGAAGGTAATTTATATGTAATTGCTTCGCCTTCAAACTTTGTTACTCCCATTTTTTCATACTGTTCTTTTTGACCCCAAACATTATATGTATATTGTTTTTCGTCTTTTACTTGTTGCAACAATCGTAATGTTGTTGTACTTGTATAACATTTGTGTGTAGTAACATTTACTGCTTGACTCGGGTTGATTTCCATGATTTTCTTCATTGCTGAAACTGTCATTGTGTACTCGCTTTCTTTGTGCATTGCACGTTTGTTTTAATTTAAAAAGAAAGTGTTTCTCTCTCTTTTTGTACAACAATTATATGATAATAAAAATCTTCAATATTAGAACACCAACGGTGTTTAATATATTGATGAAGTGCGTTATTTGAGCAAGTATTTGATGGTATTGAATAGGATGTTGTGCGTAATATTGTTGACAGATGCGAGCAGTTCATAGTTTTGATCAAGCAAGTTGATTTCATAAGCATCATTGCTTTGCATGGAAATATGAATTTTTTGATTTTGAACATCGAATGTACAATTTAAGTCATTCGATTGGTTATCGCATGGTGAAAGAATCAGATTGTGTTTCGATTGAAGTATTGCAGTGATTGAGTTTGAAATTGGCATGTTCCAACTTTATTTTATTTTATCAGAGAAAAATAAAATAGTTGTGTAAAAGTCCCTAAAATAGGTACTTCTTTATTATCTCACGCCATGCAAACAATTTATTATGTCCATTTCCGATGGCTTAATATATCGATATGTACTGCTTATTGATTTATGACCGATCAACGATTGAATGATTTTTGTATTAACTCCCGACATCGCCAACTCTGTAATCAATGTCTGACGAAATGAATGACTTGTAATGCGTGATTCCTCGCCAAATACTTTTTTGATATATGTGTTTGCGTCACGTATCAATGACGGTGACTCTAACGCATTATTTTTATTCCCTCGTTCACTTCGAATGACCAATTGATTGTTTGCATCAATATGTCCGAATACTTTTTTCAAAACTTTTTGTCCATTGTCTGTAATATACAAAACTCGCTCGTTTTTTGTTTTGTGGGTCTTCACAATCAATTTTTTAGTTTCAATGAGTTCATGCAACATATTATTTGTCATTTGTGACACTTCATTGATTCTCATCCCCGTAAAATACAAAATATGAAAAATCGATAACAATCTCTCTTTTCGATTTGCACGAATATTTTCATCACCCTTTAAATGACTGACCAACTTTTTAAATTCCGCTTCTGAAATATTGTTTTTGATTTTTTGTGTTGTGATTGACATATTGACCTCACTTGTTATGTATTGCAACTATATTGAATATATTATAACAAGTAAGATGAAGGCAAGATGAAAAAAAGGACTAAGATGCGGTAAATACGAGAGTTGTTATGTTTTTGATATTTTGTAACAAATATAGTATGCATTGAAAGAAGTTATTTTTAATTTCATTTGGAATAAAATCTCTGACTTTTATTTTATAACCAGGTAGAAATTTTGAAAACACCAAAAAAATCTAAAATACCAAAACTTCCTAAATTTATCGAAACAAAAATTTATAAAACAGGGCAAACTCGAGGTGCAGATGATGATGTGATTTATCAAAATCGTGTCGGTCGTAATTCAACGGTTTTAATACCATATGAATTTTATGACGCATGTTTAGATGGGATGTCAGAAGCATTCGAAAATGGATTTATCGTATTGATAGATCCTGAAAAATATTTTACTTTGCCAGATTTTCAAACTCATTTAAAATCACAGAAGTTAATTATTGGAAAAAATGCATTACTTCTTTATGAAACACGTTCTCAATGGGAAAAATACAATCCAATTTCTCAAGAATTAATACCTGCAACAAGTCGTGTGTCACCTTTAGGTGGACAATTCATTAGTCGAGTTGCATCGACAACTTCAGAAGCAAAAAATAGAGAAAATCATGGATTTACAACAACTGGTTTGAAAGGTGCAGGAATTCGAGTATATGAATATGCTCCTAAAAAAACGATAGATCAATGTCGTATTCAATTAGAATATCTATTTTGGTCCTGTTATGATTCGATTGATAGATGCGTTGCCTTTGGATTGGAGCATAAAGACGTAATTGCAAGAAAAGCATGTAATGCAACTAGTGCAGAAAAAGAGGGTTTAGATTGTAAAGAAATGTTACTGAAAAAAAGAATGATTGATGTTGATAATCATACTGTATGTCCATTATGTTTAGAAAAGTTATCATCACAAGGTTTTTTTGATAAAGTAGCACAAGCAGAAGGGCGAAGTGTACACGATTTAACTGTAACACAAATCAATTTGTTTCACATTCAAGAATTGCGTATAGGTCAATATAATCATACTACATATAATTTAGGTTGGGGACATCATCATTGTAATGTTGTTGTTAAAGATGCTGGAATACAAGAAACATTAGATTGGATGGCAGGTGTTCTAGAGCGCAATAGCCATTTATAGTAAATGTTTATGCAGTATGAAATAGTGAATTTTCATTCTGCGATTTGATACTTTCTTTCATGCAAAATTGCTCTTCTTGATCATAAAAGTATTTTATTCGTTTTGTAATATTTGTGAAGTGACTTTCTTCTAACTCAATGGCAATTGTTCTTCTATTTAATTTCAAACTTGCAATTGCAGTGCTTCCTGACCCTGCAAAACAATCTAATACTATGTCATCGTTAAAAGTGCTAGATTGAATAATATGTTCTAACATTTCCAAAGGTTTTTCTGCAGGATGCTTTCCTTGGTATGGTCGCACAGATGGAAAATCCCATATGTCAGTAAATTCAATATGTTCATTAACTGAAAATGCTCTGATAACATCTTCATAGTAAGGCATTGATTTTATTTTACCAGTATTTAATAGTGCGTCTACAATTTTATTATATTGTTCTCTACTTGGGATATTTCTTCCCGTTTCCCAATTTGAAACCGCTCCTCCGTGATTTACTTTGCCATACGCTCCGGTTAATTCAGTTAATTGATGTCCAGAAAGTCCAGATTTTTTTCTTTGTTCCCGCAAAAAGTCAGCAAAATATGATCGGTGTAAATTTCCTTCAATTGCAGGTGCAGCAAAAATAATTCGTTCAGAATGTGGGTACCATTGACGAAGAGAATCTTTTTTCATTTTTTGTTTCCACCCATCAAATCCAGGTTCATTCGGTTTAGTCCAAACAATATTTGATAATATGTTAAATTTATGGGATAGCATTACTTCTAGATGAGAGGACATTTGTGATGAACAAAACATATAGATTGAACCATTTGGTCTTAAAATCCTATGCCATTCTTTAGCGTATTTTTCTATCCAAGCAAAAAACTCTTTATCAGAGTTAAAATCAGTATCTCCTGTGATATTTTTCTTTTTAGTGGAATGGTAGGGAGGGTCTGTCAATATAAGTGAGATGCTATTCGAGGGAATTGATTTGATAACTTCAAGAGAATCACCTAAAATTGCCAAACTATTGCGTGTTGACGATAACTTTAAATGAGAAACAGATTTTGCAATATTTTCAAAATCTTTGACTCTTTCTGTAATATATGACATTTACACATAACCTTTATGCATCTTATTGAGTGCAATTATATCAAATGCAACTTTCCTATTGCTGGTTAATGACAATATGGTAATTTGGGAATTAAAAAAAAAGTAAAATCACATAAAATTCAATAAAAAATGTCAAAAAACCCTTGTTAAGTATGTCTTGGTTAAAATCAAAACATATTTTTCAAGGTTGTTTTTTTGATTAAATGGGATAAATTTATTGATAAAGATAATTTCAAAATAGCATTTTTGCGTTTAAAATTTTCACCTAAGCATATACATAAATCTCAAATGTTTGATGAATTAAAAGCATTTGAACTTTATTTAGATGAGAATATAGAAACAGTAATTGAAATTTTAGAAGCAGATAATAGTTTTTTGCTCATTAACCGTCAAGCATTTAAGTTTTATCTTCCCAAACCAAACAATCTTGTCCGTCCAATAACATGTATTAATTTTATAGATTTACTTATATATCAAGCAATCGCAAATGTAGTAGCCGAAGCATCTTATCTAACAATTAATGCTTATGCAAATAAAGTTATTTTTGGTAATTTATATAATAAGACTGCAAAATACGAAGAAAAAAAGTTTTTCTTTCAGGAGTGGAAAAAAAACTGGAAGAATTATCAAGAAAATTCAAAATCATATATTGACAAAGATGGATATTGTTATGTTGTTGATTTTGATATAGCATCTTTTTATGACTCCATTAATCATAATCTATTAAGAGATGCATTGAAAAATTATATTGATGAAAAAACAATTGATCTTCTCATTAATATTTTAGAACGCAGTTCAATAGATTTTTCAAGACATCAAAATTTAATTCATAGTGGAATCCCTCAAGGACCAATTGCATCTGCGATATTCGCAGAAGTTTTTCTTAACAAGTATTATGATGAATTTATGGTGGGAATGTGCAGAAAACATGACATTAAATATTTACGATATGCAGATGATATTCGCCTTTTTGCAAAGGAAAAATATATTGGTCAACGTTTTATTACTCTTTTAGATTTATTAAGTAGAGACATCGGACTGATACCGCAATCTTCAAAGATTAATGTTAACTATTATATGAATGCACATGAATTTATTGAAATAAATGCTAACAAATTTTCAAAAATACAAAGACAATTTAATAATACAAAAAAACTAGTACCAAAAGACAATAAACGTGCTACTACAATGTTAAATAACATGCTACTTGATCTTAAAACTTTTGATAAAACTAAATTTTCATTTTACATATATAAAGTTGAAAAAGATAATGATCTTAAAGACAATCTTTTAAATAACCTTGAACATCTACTTCCGTTTATAGAGGCAGTTTTAATATATTTGAAAAAATACTATTTTGAAGATGTCAACGTATTTGATATATTAAAAACCAAAATTTTACATAATGATAGTATTTTTATAGATTATCCAAAATATGTTTTTTTTAAATATTGGAAAGAAAAAATACTATTTGAGGCAGAATTATTTAACTTATTATTTAAAAATGAGAAGAAATTTTGGCTATTAAAAAAAGAAATGCTTAATTGGCTCAAACATCATACAAAAAATGAAATCATTTTGAATATACAGGAGCAAGAGCAAAGAAATGAATTATTACAAGTGTATATTTTAAAAGCAAAGCATGAAGTGTCAAGTGATTATCTTGTAAAACATGATATTGAAGAAAAATTGATAGGCAATCATCAAAATTTTTCATCTCAAATAATTGGAATTTATTTAAAGAAAATGCGTGAAATTGTTGCTTCTAAATTTGAATCTACTCAAGTAAAATATCAAAATCCTTTTTTAGATAAGATTGAAAATAAACAAGATTTTCAATTTATTAATTTTCATCTTTCAAAACAAAAAGAAGATTGTTTTCAAGATTGTAAAAACTTTTTTAATAAATCAATTTTTTCTTTACCAAATGAATATGCTCAAATAAGTCAATTATATGTTTACGTTCTAAATGCATTAAAATATAATAGATATAAAGACTTTTTTGATAGCATGGATCAATTTAATCATATTCTTGTTGAACGGTTGTTTTTAATAGAAACAGGAGCAGTTCCGACTAATGATTATGGAAGTAAATTAAATTGTGATGGTTTTTTAAAAGAATCGTTTATTCATGTTCAAACCTTATTTTCTGAAATTCATAAAATTAGAAATAATGAATTACATCCTAAAGACTTAAAAACAAAAGTATTTAAAACTAAAACAGAAAAGTATGCATATAAAACGGAAATACTTGACCAATATTATGACGAATGGTTAAATGCTTTATGTGAAATTATGAATAAGTATACATCATAATAAAAAACTAGATATTTCTACTTCCTTTCTCCTTTGTCTTTATGCTCAATCCGACTATTTGTATTTTAATTGATAACAATTAATACCTACTGTCTATAAAACATTAAACACCAACAATGTTCTATTATTTAAACTTTTTTAAACGGCATAATAATAATGTCAAAAGGGAATGAGCGTTCTAAGTCGAACTCACACAACATCTAAAAACAATCATTTAAAGGATAAAAAATGGTAAAAGAATTTGTAGTTACAAAAAAAGAAGCGTTATTGTTGATTGAAATGTTGATTTTAAATCAAGAATTGCATAAGCGGGCGATGCTGAATATACATGCAAATGGTGGTTTTAGTACTCGTGTTTATAATATCTACATAAATCACTTTAAAAGATTGGTCAATTATTTTGGCGAAAATCCAAATAAATTTACTTCATTTTATAAAAATGCTGATGTAGATATCTATAAATTATATAGTAAAGATTTCAATGAAATTTTCAATTTAATCATGAATAATGAATTTACTATTTCAGAAGAAATGTGTCCAATGTGGGATTATTCTGAAAAAGTTCTCAACAAAAACAAACAATTCCGATTGACTCAAGAAATGGTCGATTTGTACACAAAATTAGAAGCGATAGGATTCTATGAATGTGACTATTATTACCGTCAGAAAAATCCAGATTTTCGAGATTATCGACGAAAAATGGTAATTATCTGAATTCGATTAATTATCAATTGAATAATGTCATAAGTTGTTTGGTTTGCCTCTTGAGTGTTGATATGCTTTTTTTGATCTGACCAAACTTTTTAATATCTGTATCTAAACAAACTTGCAACATTTTCAAATCATTAATACTGATCAACGGTCGATTGTCACTGTTTGTTTTCGTAATCGATTTCAACGCTTCTTGACCGTTATTCGACATCAACCACAAAAACAATGCTTTTGCATAACCGTCTTGTTTTTGATATTGTTCTTTTAATCGTATCGCAATCAAGTTATGCATACCGATACAAATATCGTCATTGTTGATTTGAATCATAGTCATATCTTTTCGATCTTTGTAATGCACATAAATCAAAATATCATTGTTGTAAACTCGGTACAAGCGATCAACTCGTTTATTGTCTTTTTTGATTTTGGTTTTGACAATGTTCGTCAATTCATCATTGGAAGTGATGCCATACTGTGAAAACTCGCTTTGTGAAAAATAACCGACATCGACGTTTTCGCCTTTTACATTTGATGAATCGATTGTAAATTTTTGCAGTTTGATAACATCGAAATATTCTGCAATATCTTTGCGTTGCTCATCTTCATTTGTATGTTGATGTTTCAAATGATATGTCGGTAACAAGTTCGATGACTGAATAACATCATTGTACGAAACGTATTTTGATACCAAAATCGCATTACCTGCTATTTCATTTACTGATTGAGCATTTGTATTCACAAACAACGTTGGGACGTTGTAAGCGTCGTATATGTGTTTTAAACGAGGGTTATTGTTGATAGACACAAAATTGCCGTTGCGTTCAATTAAATGATCAATATTCGTGATGTCAATAAACTGAATTCCGCTGTTTTCTTCTTTTGTTAATTCGATCAAAACGCATTGTTCGTCAGTATGGTAAAACATCCCTTTTGGTAACAACATGATTTTTTTGATCTTGCGCTGTTCAATGATTTTACCCATTCGATAATGATGTAAAAATTCTTGATACGATGCTGATTTTATTTTTGAATCATCTCTGTCAATATCATCGCCGTTGTCTAATAATGCAATGTCTTCTGCAAATAATTTTGTTGAATATGCATTTGTACTGATAAAAGAAATCGGCACTATCATTAATGATTTATGATTCATGCATTTGATGGTTTTTTCATAGAGCGCATACAGCGGTATTTGATGTTTTGGATAAAGAGGATATTTTTCAAGCGCTTCACGTTCAGTGAATAAATCGAATTTTTCAGGAATAACAGAAATTATTGCATCGTATTTAGAATCAATTTTATTATCTAAAAGAGGATTGTTTTCAACGTTTACAATTGGTGATTGATTGGTTATTAAACGATTGTAGATAATTCGTATTTGTGCAGAAATTGAGTTGTTGTCATCTGTTGCTAATGCTAATTGCTCATTTTTGAATGCATCATTGTTTGACCCTTTAATGTCGCCAATAAACTTTGCAACGATACTATTTGTTCCGACACCATTGACATACAAATTTTGTGTTATTGGATTCGATGGTGTATTTGATGCATCGTTATAAACGTAATAACGTAGAAATGACATCATTGATTGCGGAATATCCATATGACCAAATTCATTTCCGAACATTTCAAAAAACAATGTAACGATTGCTTGATTTCCACGTGTTAACAATTTGTTGAATGCATTGATAAATTTAGTCATGTTTGTTTTTCTAAATGAATCATTTGCTCCGCTTTGTACTGCACGATTAAAAAATTCATTCAAATCGATTTGTATGTTTTCAGACGAATCTTCAAAATTTTCACGAATAAAATCATCAAATGCAGCATCAATATGCTCATTAAGATTATCGTTTTTAGTAAATAGTTGTTTGAATAAAACAATTGCAGAATCGTATTGGTCAGCATTGTTTTGAAAGTACGCAATATGTGCATTATTACTTTTCTTCGATTTTTTGATTTCAGGCAGATACATACTTCGCATGAAGATCAACAACAGTAAAAAATTACGGAATAGTATTAATCGGTCATTGTTGTATCGATAGTCATCAATCGCTTTTAAACCATCATAATCATAAATCTTTTTTTCGAGAATGTATCGTTCTTTTTCATAAAGTTCATCATTGTCTTGTTCACGAATATCATCGTTGATGTCATAAAACTTTTTGTTTGCTAAATCATTCAAATACTCTTTTGAATTTCCATTCGCATTCAACTCATACTTCAATAACTCATACACAAACTTCAAACTGCTGATCAATTGCTGTTTCGAATACTGTTTTTCACTACGCATACAAAATCCTTTGAATAGATTATATCCATATTTTAATGAAACAAGTCATTAATTATAAACATCATGGGTGTTACAATATTGTAATTAAGGAATATATTAAAATAGGTGTATCAAAAGAGAAAAGGGGTTAAAGATGACACTTGAAATAAAAGAGTTAGATGTCATAAACGAAGTTTTTGCAATTGTGAAAGATTTGAAAAAAATGATTAACAATAGCAATTCAAAAAAATGGATGAGCGTCAATGAATTAGCGGAATATATTTGTTATTCAAAAGATGCGATTTATAAAATGATTGGTACTCAATTCATTGAAAATTATCATTTTTACAAACAAAGCGGAAAGTTATTGTTTGAAACAGAAAAAATCGACCAATGGATTCGAAGTCCAAAAATCAAACCTGCAAATCATGTTGAAATTGATTCAAATATTGATGATATTTTCAAATCAATCAAATGTTCATAAAAATAAAAAAGGAAACAAAATGCAAGTAGTAATTAGAAATGAAGTGATTTATTTACATTTTCCATACAACGGAAAATATATACGTCGTTCAACAGGTCTTAAAGCGACAAAATCGAATATCAAATATATTGAAGATGTGAAAATACCAGAGTTACAAGTGAAAATGAACAACAAAACGTTGTTTGCAAACGATGATAATAAAGTTCCAACGGTTGATGAATATATGGAAAAAAGTTTTGAAATTCACAAGCATCAAATACGTGAATTGACACATAAAAGATATCAAAGAGTTTACAATTTACATATCAAAAAAACATTTGGACATAAAAAACTCGATGAAATAAAAGTGTCAGATATTGGTCAATGGCAAAGTGCATTATTGGAAAAGTTGGAAGCAAAAACAGTGCATACAATGAGAATCGTATTGGGAAAAATATTTAATGATGCAATGAAAGATCAAATAATCAAAATAAATCCTGTTTCGTTGGCACCATCATTAAAACGAACATCAAGTCATGATTATAAAGTATTTAATGTTGATGAGATTTTCAAAGTATTAAGTCATATTGATGAAAAAATGCGATGTTTTTTTGCAATAGGGTTTTTTACGGGAATGCGAACGGGTGAAATAATTGGTTTAAAATGGAGTGATATTGATTTTGAGAAAAGAACAATTCATATTCAAAGAAGTATTCGTCAAGGTATTGAAGACGTACCGAAAACAAAAAATAGTATTAGAAAAATTGACATTATTGATGTATTAATGCCTTATTTGAAAAGCCATTTTGATGCGTCACTTGGAAATACATGCAAATATGTATTTGTATCAAATAGGGGTGAAGCGTATACGACGGGGGATAAAATTAGTTCACATTTTTGGCGTAAAGCATTGAAAGATGCAAAAATACCATATGTTCGTATGTATCAAATGCGACATTCATTTGCATCAATGATGATTGGTAATGGTGAGGATATTTTGTGGGTTAGTAACATGTTGGGGCATAAAGATAGTTCGACAACATTACAAGTGTATGCAAAATACGTGAAACGTGATGACAAAAAACGTGGTGAATTTTTGGTTCATCATACGCAAAATCATGCAAAGTAGTTACACAAAAGTTACACAGTTGAAATTTGAATCGTTGAAAGTAGCGCTAAACGTGGAGGTTTTTAAAAGATGGCGGGCCACTAAGGATTTGAACCTTAGGAGGTTTAACCCTCGCCGGTTTTCAAGACCGGTGCAATCGACCACTCTGCCAGTGACCCGCATAAAAGGAGCGTATTTTTTACATCTTGGAGGTGGCACCCAGATTCGAACTGGGGGTCAAGGTTTTGCAAACCAGCGCCTTACCACTTGGCCATGCCACCATCCATGTAATTGTGGTGCCCGGAGCCGGACTTGAACCGGCACAGTGTTACCACCGAGGGATTTTAAGTCCCTTGCGTCTACCGATTTCGCCATCCGGGCAACGATAACAAAAAAAATACCTCAACTAAGACATCGTATTTCGATATTTTAACTGAGGTATATGGAGCGGGAAACGAGGTTCGAACTCGCGACCCCGACCTTGGCAAGGTCGTGCTCTACCACTGAGCTATTCCCGCATTTTTTGTGGACTGGAAGTATAGCAAAAAAAATAATGTATGTAAAGAGGCAGGAATAAAAAATTAGCTATAATGAGAAATAATTAATAAAAAAGCTGGATTCTCGCCTTCGCGAGAATGACGAAAGCTAAGAAAAAGGATAAATAATGCGCAGTGATACGATTAAAAAAGGGTTTGACAAGACTCCTCACCGAAGTTTGTTGCGGGCAACGGGATTAAAAGACGAAGATTTTAATAAGCCGTTTATTGGTGTTGCAAATTCTCATATTGACATCATTCCGGGGCACTTTTTTCTTCAAGAGTACGGTCGTATTGTAAAAGAAGCAATTCGTGAAGCAGGTGGTGTTCCGTTTGAGTTTAATACTATAGGTGTAGATGATGGTATTGCGATGGGTCATGATGGTATGTTGTATAGCTTGCCTAGTCGTGAGTTGATCGCCGACAGTATCGAAACAGTGATGAATGCACACAAGCTTGATGGGCTGATTTGTATTCCTAACTGTGACAAGATCGTACCTGGAATGTTGATGGGTGCATTACGTGTTAATGTTCCGACGATTTTTGTGTCGGGTGGACCAATGAAAGCTGGACATAAAAAAGACGGGACCCCTATCGACCTTGCAACAGCATTTGAAGCCGTGGGTCAACATGCCAATGGCAAGATGAGTGATGAAGAATTGTATGAGATCGAATGTGAAGCGTGCCCAAGCGGCGGATCATGTTCAGGCATGTTCACAGCAAACTCTATGAATACCCTTTGCGAAGCGATGGGTGTTGCGTTGCCGGGCAATGGTACGGTTTTGGCGATGACACCTGAGCGTATTGCGATGGTTAAAGTTGCTGCGAAGCGTATTGTCGAGATGACACTGGATAAAAACAGTGAGAAGTGGAACATGCGCAACATTTTAAATGACAAAGCAATCCACAATGCATTTGTTATTGATATGGCAATGGGGGGTTCTTCGAATACTGTTTTGCATTTGTTGAGTATTGCCAAAGAAGCAGAAGTTGATTTTAGCATTCACAAAATCAATGAAATTTCGGAGAAAGTTGCCCATATCGCAAAAATTTCTCCATCATTATCAACCGTTCATATGGACGATATTAATCGTGCAGGCGGAGTCAATGCCGTTATGAAAGAGGTGAGTCGCAGAGGCGGTGTTCTACATTTGGAGGCAATGATGGTTACGGGTGAAACGCTGGGTGAGCGGATTAAAGATGCCGTTATCAAAGATACAAGCATCATCCACACGAATGAAAACGCTTTTTCTCCTGTCGGTGGGTTATCGATTTTGTTCGGTAATTTGGCATTAGAGGGAGCGGTTGTTAAAACAGCCGGAATCACCCCAAATATGCGTCAGTTTACGGGGAAAGCGATTTGTTTTAACTCCCAAAATGAAGCCATTGCAGGAATCATGAGTCATAAAGTCAAAGCAGGGGATGTCGTCGTCATCCGCTACGAAGGACCAAAAGGAGGCCCTGGAATGCAAGAAATGCTAGCTCCTACGGCATTGATTATGGGTATGGGACTGGGTGAGAGCGTGGCACTTATCACAGACGGACGTTTTAGCGGAGCAACACGCGGTGCATCCATCGGGCACGTGAGTCCGGAGGCTGCTGAGGGTGGACTTATTGCTCTAATCGAAGATGGGGATGAGATTCAACTGGATGTCGATACCCATTTATTGCAGTTGAATGTCGATGAAGAGGTACTTTCTGTGCGTCGTTCGGCGTGGAAACCTCACAAAAAAGAGATCACGTCCAAATGGCTTAAGCGTTATAGCCTTCTTGTTTCCAATGCTTCTAATGGAGCTGCGCTAAAAACAGAACTCTAAAAACTTTGTATTCCGTATTTACCCTTATGGGCGCATGAAGTACGGAGTATACATCGCCTTGATGCCTTTTAAGCTCCTTTTTCTACTTTTCTGAGTATTATAAATAAATGTGATATATTTGTGATAATAGGATGAAGAGTATGTTGTGGTTCACGTATCAATCACCGACATCAGGTGAAGTTAAATTTAATCGCTTGGTTTTAGGTTTTATTATAATTCTTGGAGTATTTTTTCAAAATATCAATTATTTTTATTTTTATTTTGCTATCAATCTAATTACGTTAATTACAACGGTTCACTTTTCTCCGACCAGTTGGCTTTTACACCTTATTGAACTGATCCTCAAGCGACCCATCTGTACTATTTCTCCTGCGTATAAACGCTCCTATTTTATGAATCGAGAGAGTGAATGGTTTGAACTGTTTGCACGTTTATTCGTATCTTCTATTGCTGTTGGACTTTTCTTCTATTATCCTCTTGCTACATGGTTGATTGGGACATTTATGGGAGTGTTTATGATGATTAGCACCTTCTTTGGATTTTGTCTTTCAGCGTTAGGCTATATAGGTTTTAGGAGTTTACAAAAATCTTCATCGTATTCAAGTGATCTACAGGATTTGACAACCAATAAAAATTGTATTCTTGCTCGAAATGGTTTTAAACCCTATGCGAGGTGTGATTATTGCACTCTTACGGCTCCTCAATGTACGGGAATGCAGTTTAATGGATTTGTATTTGCTATCGGATTTCTAGCAGCACTTTTTATGTTTTTATCGGATCCCTTGTGGCGCGATCTTAATATTATTGTCATTAGTGCTCTTTTATTTTGGCTCACACATAAAGTTACGATCAATACCGATCATCTTGCCCGTGCTGATTTTGAGAACCGAGAATTGAATTCACAGCTTATAAACTACAATGAATCGCTTGAAGCGGAAGTTTCGCGCCGTACGTACGATCTGGAAAAAATGGTTAAGCTGGATTCGATTACAGGATTGGTCAACCGTTATGAATTTGAGCAACGCCTTAAAGCGGTTATTGAGAGTGCGAAAAATGAGGAAGCTACCCACGTGATGTGTTACATCGATTTGGATCAATTTAAGATTGTCAATGACAAGTGCGGGCACATTGCAGGAGATGAGCTTTTACGTCAGATTGCTCTTGTTTTAAAGCGTTCTGCACGCGAGAGTGATGTGGTTGCACGTTTAGGCGGCGATGAGTTTGGAATTATCTATATTAATTCGACCCTTGAAGATGCTCAATTACAAGGTCAGAGGCTGCTCAATGCGATAGGTGAATATCGATTTAATTATCAAGGCAATACCTTTCGAATAGGGGCAAGCATAGGGATGGTAGGGATTATAAAGGAGTGTTGCACGTTGACCAATCTCTTATCTCAAGCGGACGCTGCGTGTTATGCAGCTAAAGACGGTGGCCGAAATCGTATTCATGTGGCACATCCTGAAGATACTACGATTCAAGAGCGCCGAAACCAAATGCAGTGGATTGGACGACTCGAAGAAGCCCTGATTACGAATTCATTTGTTTTGTACGTGCAACCTATTGTTCCCGTTTTAGATCCGCTTCAACGTCGTCATTATGAGGTCTTAGTGAGGCTGCGTGAAGAGAGTGGAGAGAGTGGAGAGATTATTCCGCCTATGGCATTTATACCTGCAGCAGAGCGCTATGGTTTTATGCCCAAACTCGATCGATGGGTGATGGAAAATACCTTTAAAAGCTTTACGAAGATTTGGCATGAAGTGAACGAAGAGACATATTTTAGTATCAATGTTTCAGGCGCGTCTTTGGGGGATGCGAGGACAAAAGATTTTATACGTGGATTGTTCGGAAATTATGGTGTCCCCTATCACACGATAACGTTTGAAATCACAGAGACCGAAGCGGTAGGGAATATGACGAATGCTTTGGAGTTTATCAATGAATTTCGAGCATTGGGATGCCGTTTTGCATTGGATGATTTTGGATGCGGGCTCTCATCGTTTTCGTATTTGCAGAACATGCCGATTGATTATTTAAAAATAGACGGCTCCTTTGTCCATGATATTCATCTTAATCCGATTAACCGCGCAATGGTAGATGCCATCAATCAAATAGGACACGTTATGGGCATCGCAACCATTTGTGAGTATGTTGAGACTGCTGCGGTCTTACATGTGCTTAATGAGCTTAATGTGGATTTTGCGCAGGGGTACCATATCGATCGTCCGTTTCCGATCGAAATATTATTTACACCGCAGGGTTTGTAAACTCGGGGACGATTTGACGAAGAGCATTAATAGGTTCATCTGAGAGCAGAAGCGTTTGAATATCGTTGCGCAACTGCTCGATGGGATACACCGTTGATCCTGCTATCATAATGGAATCAAAAGCGGTTTTTTGTTCGCTCTCATCAATTAATAATTCCTCATACAGTTTTTCTCCAGGACGCAACCCTGTTATGAGTATCTCAATTTCATTATGAGAATAAAGCCGAATCATCGTGCGAGCCAAATCAATGATTTTAATGGGTTCTCCCATATCGAGGATAAAAAGCTCACCTCCGCGGGCAATAGCTGCGGCTTGAAGGACGAGCTGACACGCTTCGCCAATGAGCATAAAGTAGCGGGTAATATCAGGATGTGTCAGGGTAATAGGGCCACCTGCATCGATTTGTTCTTTGAATTTCGGTATAACGCTTCCGCTGGAACCCAAAACATTGCCAAAGCGAACGGCCACAATCTCGCTATTTCGTGAATCAACATTCTGAGCATAAAGCTCCACGATACGCTTTGTTGTTCCCATGATATTAGTAGGACGGACTGCTTTATCGGTTGATATGATGACAATCTTAGAAATATTATGCTCGATGGCACTGTTAATAACGTTACAGCTTCCGATGATGTTGTTGGTGATTGCGGCTTGGATGTTGGACTCGCACAGAGGAACGTGCTTGTAGGCGGCAGCGTGAATCAGTATATCAGGCTTACCGGTACGGATAATAGAGTCGAGCATAGTACGATCGAGTATATTGCACAATCGAAGACGCGCAGAAGGAAGTTTTTCGCCGATTTGATAAAGATTGTATTCACTGTGATCGATTAAGATGAGTTCTGATGCCCCAAAAAGATGACACTGCAAGGCAATTTCACTCCCGATACTTCCTCCCGCACCGGTAATCATAATCGTTTTACCCTGTATAAAATTCCCAATGGTTTGGGTATCAAGGTCTTTAGGATGACGGGCAAGAAGATCTTCGATGGAAAGAGATTCAATACGGCTCATGGTATTGTCTAAGGTAACAGAGCGTTTTATCTCTTGAATAGAAGTTTCTTTGAGTTGGGCATAGACATGCTGCAATGCTTCTTGGGGTAATGATTCCTCGATGATGGCCGTTCGTATAGAATGCTTGGTAATCAGGGCAGGAAGGTCACGAAGATCAAAAACTTTAATATTATTAATGGTTGAGCCAATCATATTTTGATTTTTGTCCAGTACTGCGATAATAGCAACGGGATAGTGCTCCCCTTTTAATAAACTCTTGATGAGAGTATCGGTATTGGAGGATATTCCTATGATAATAGTTGGCTTAAGCTTTCCAATATTTCCCATTGACTCCATCATAAGCCGTTTAGAAAAACGCAGTGCTCCCAAGACAATAAACGAGAGAAGCAGATCAATAATAATAACACTTCTGGGAAAGGGGTTAAAAGGTTCGGGAAAAACTAAAAAGAGTAAAGAAAATAGAGTGTATGCTATAAGATGTGCAAAAAAAAGTTTTTTAGCATCATTGAGGGCAAAAAAACGCCAAATGAAACGGTAGCCATCAAAGAGAGCAATTGTAGATATTTTTAACACAATGATCAAAAATGCAACATGCCAAAAAGGGACGAGAAAATTTTCCGGAATATTGAAATTAAAACGAAGCAGATACGCACTGTAAAGGGTAAAAAAAAAGAGCAAGATATCCGAAAGGACAAAAAAAGTCAGTCGTGTTGCACTGCTTGGACGAAGCCACTGCATTATTTAAGTGCCTTTTTGAGAAGAGAAGATACGCGTGTTACATCCTCTCGGGTCATTTGTGTACCGCTTGGAAGACAGAGCCCTTTTTCGAATAAGCTTTGTGCTGTGCCGTTCTGGGTGCGAAGGGAGTTTTTAAAGAGTGGTTGCAGGTGCATCGGTTTCCAGAGTGGACGGCTTTCGATATTGTGTTCTTCCAGTGCTAGACGGATAGTGTTGGGATCCGTGCGCTCAAACGTAAGGGTTGAAAGCCAACGGTTTCCTCTCGTATTGGAAAGTTCAGGCATCAAGGTAATTTCGGAAATATCGTTTAACTCCTCACTATACCAGTCAAAAATTTTTCTCCGAGAAGTTATTCGCTCCTCTAAAACTTCCATTTGTGCCACGCCTATGGCGGCTAAAATATTGCTCATGCGATAGTTGTAGCCAAAATCTGTGTGTTCGTAATGCGGTGCATCGTCACGGGCTTGTGTTGAATAAAAACGGGCTTTATCGATAAGCTCTTTATTTGTGGAAACGAGCATTCCTCCACCAGAAGTAGTCAGAATTTTATTCCCGTTAAAACTGTAAACACCGAAAATTCCAAAGGTGCCACTTTGTTTTCCATCATAAGAAGCCCCAAGACTCTCTGCTGCATCTTCGATGAGATAGATTCCATGTGCGTCACAAATCTGGACAATTTTTTGAAGATCAGCGCATTGACCGTAAAGATGGGTGAGAATCAGAGCTTTTGGTTTTTTAGGGGCTGCGGCTATTGCCTTTTCCAATAAATCAGGATCGATATTCCAACTTTGTGTATCGCTGTCAATAAAATAGGGGATTGCATTTTGATACAAAATCGGAGTAATTGAACCAATAAAAGTAAAAGAAGAAGCCAATACGATATCCCCAGCTGTGATTCCCAACACGCGAAGTGCAAGATGAAGCGCTGCAGTGGCAGATGAAAGTGCGAGAGCATGAGGCGTAAGGGTGAGATCACGGATACTTTGTTCAAACCGATCCACCATAGGCCCAAGCGGAGCGATGTAGTTACTCTCAAAAGCTTCGGCTATGTACTTTAATTCGTTGCCGCTCATGTGAGGCGGGGAAAGGAAGAGACGAGGATTCATCATCACACTTTTAGTTTATAGACTTTACTCATTGGGTCACTGAGTACGGGTTCAAAAAGTTTTGGATCGTAATGATCAAAAACAAACATTTGAATATAGGCAGAATTCAAATAAAAATCATCCACTATGAGAAAACGTCCATAACTTGACATGAAAATGACATTCATACCCTCGGAAGCAAAATGTTGCTCGTTTATTTGGAGCTTCATCTTTTGGTCATAACCGACTTGATAGAAGCCTTTGATTGGGACCTCTTGGTTTCCAATTTTTAGGATACTTTTTTCTTTGATGATCGAAATGTTATTGCCAAGTTCAACCGTTTTTCCCGTATCTTGAATCGATTGGGTCATATAGAAAAATGGTTGTTCAGGTTTATTAGCAGGATTTTTTAAATCCAAATAACTAAATAAAGTTACCGTAGGGAAAATTTCCATCATTCGAAGCGGTAAATACAGATACACATCTCGGGTTGGCTTGGGCAACGATTGCGGGTTGAGCTGGATATTGACCATCAAATCATCGATGCTATCCGCCTTGTAATCTTTGAGCATACTTGAAATAATTTCATTTGACTTGTTGGTTTCAAACCCTTTTTCGGTGTATTCAACACTTAGTCGAGCCATAATTGCTGCATTTTGCTGGGGTTGAGTCAGAATATAACTTGCAGGATAATTGACATCGCCGCTGTGTTTTCCACCATCAACAAGTGTTTTGACATCGCTGTAATAGCGGATAGGATATCCGTAATCCCACCAACTGATAACATAATCTTCTCCATTGGAAATTTTACCCAACTGATCTAAACCACTAATCTCTTTTGTGGTAAATACCGTAGGCGTCATATACTCTTTGATATGGAGATAGTTGGGATAAAGAGCAACGCTTGTAAAAACCATTACAACAATACTGCGCAACCATTTTTTTTCTATGGATTGAGTGATGAGTAATAATAGATACGCAAATCCGATTGCCATTGGTGCAACGGCATAAATAGTAAAACGCAATCCCGCAGACATAGCAATAAAGCCAAGCCCTACCAAGGGAAGAGTGATTAACAGCGGTCTGTAAGCAATGACTGCTAAAACATAACCGATACATGCGAGTAAAAAAGTGATTGTGTGCCCGCTAATGCGTTCAGCAAAAACAGTAAAAGGGATATTTCCTGCTTCACGAACGGTTTGGGCGACATTATAAAAGTGTAAGTTGGCATTGTCGGATACCGTATCTCGAATCAAGTATGCTTTAAGCTGCCCCCAAATCGGATCAATCCCCCCTGTTGCAAAGTAGATGATAAAAATGACGCTAAACAGTGCCCAAAACCATTTTTGATCGAGAGCAGGTCGGAAATGAAAAAAAGAAAAGATAGCTAACGCAACAGTGATTTTAATCCATATTGGAAGGGATAAAATACCGATAATGATAAAGAGCGCTATTTTATAAAAATGATGGTTTGTGCGATCAAAGAGCATTGTGTAAGACAGCATTGTAACCAATAAAGCAGTATTGACTGAATAGCTTTGAGGATACCACCATTGATAAAGAGCAAAAGTGACGGTGATGGGGATGAGAAAACGGTTTCGTTGGTGAGTAATGGCTAAAAGCATAAAATAAAGTGCAAATAAAGGCAAAACAATTGTAAGCATATCGGTATCGTAATACCCTGTCATAGTGCGGTTGTAGTAGCTGTTAGCAATGCTTGCCAAAAGTGCTGCAACAAAGCCTAGAGTCGTTTGTCCGAGCGTGCGCCCCATTAAAATCAGAGGAATAACGATGAGTGAGCCAATAAAAGCTGGCATATAGAGAATCAATGTTTCAAAGCTGACAGGGATGATTTTTGATAGCCATGCCGTTAAGAGTGAGATTGGCTCATTAATAGGGGATAGGTCATTTGGTTGATGCGCACCAGAAAGAATATCACGCGCCCCTTCTGCAAAAAAATACCCATCATTGGTATTGATCATTAGCGCATGATTCCAATAAAAAGAGGAGATTCCTTGGATATCCATGACCCAAATATAACGCATTGAAAGTGCAAAGAGGTAGGCGATCAGGATGAAGAGGAGAACGGTCTTTGTATTGATCGACTCATTGGGGAGCTGAAGTTTCATAGTTTAATTATCCTTGCAAAATATTTTTTTAATGACGGCTGGAATACCTGCTACGAGAACGTTGTCCGATACATCTTTGGTTACGACACTTCCAGCAGCAACGATGGAATTTACGCCTACTGTTATGTTTTGGAGGATCAGTGCCCCCATTCCGATGTGAGTGCTTTTTTTGATGTGGACACCGCCTGCTAATGTAGCATTAGGAGAAATGTGGACATAGTTTTCGAGAATACAATCATGCTCAACAATCGCACCACTGTTTACAATACACCCCTCACCGATTAGAGCATCGGCATTAACAACAGCGAGAGGCATAATGACGCTCCCCATTTTGATGTTCGCCGAATCTGAAATGATCGCGCTTGGATGGATTAAAATGGGTAGTAAATAGCCGGCCTCCAGGACTCTTTTGGCAATACCTTCTCGTGCTGTGTTCTCTCCAATCCCAAGAGCAATAGTAGCATGCGGATGGAGGGAACAAAACTGTTCCCAAGTAAAAGCATTTGTGCTTGGTTTATCGTCAATCCAGCCGACAAAAGTGTGGCCGGAACAACGGATAATATCAGCAACCACTTTTCCATGCCCGCTTGCACCGTAAATGAAGATGTCAGTTGGCGCCATTAAACTTCTCCATTGTTACATTTCCTTCTTGGGAAATTCCCTCTGTTTTGAATACTTTTAAGATGGTAAGAACAATAATTTTTAAATCAAACCAGAATGATATATTTTCAACGTATTCGACATCATATCGAAATTTTTCTTCCCAACTAATTGCATTGCGGCCATTCACTTGCGCCCATCCGCTGATCCCTGGTTTTACGTTGTGCCGCTTGGATTGTTCTGGTGTATAGAGGCTAAGATATTCGACGAGTAAAGGGCGAGGTCCTATAAAACTCATCTCCCCTTTAAGGACATTGAGAAGTTGCGGAAGTTCATCGAGACTAAGGCTACGGATGAGCTTTCCTGCTCCTTTTAATCTTGCTTCATCGCTTAACAGTTCTCCGTGATTGTCGTATTCATTGCTCATTGTCCGAAACTTGTAAATAGTAAAAGTTTTACCATGAATTCCCGGGCGTTTTTGGGCAAAAACAATAGGTCGTCCTAGTTTTAGTAAAACAATAAGTGCCGTTATAACTATAAGAGGAACAAATAGTATCAAGAGAATCAATGCACCTATTCGATCACTAAGTGGTTTAAAAAAATTAATGTACATATTTTAATCCATAGACTTCAAAATGTTTTTCAATAATTGCCCTGATATCGAACTCTCGAATTGCTTTTTCTCTTCCGGCTTTACCCATTTTTTCGCGTAATAAGGGATTAATAATCAATATTTCGATTGTTTCTGCCAATACTTGAGCATTTTGTGGCGGAATCAAAAACCCAGTTATTCCCTGATCAATCGTTTCTCTGCATCCAACGACATCGGCGGTAACGATCGGTAATCCCATACTGGCTGCTTCCATAGAGGTGCGAGGGAGTCCTTCTCGATAACTAGGGAGGACAAAAACAGTACTTTGTGAGAGGATGTGGCGAATATTGTTTTGTTGACCGAGATAGTTTATGGATGATTGGGCTTTCATAAATTCTTCTGTGATACTAAAACGGTTTCCTTCATCTGGGGAGCCGACGTATTGAAATGAAATCTCAGGATATTTTTTCCCCAGGATGGTCGCCGCGTCGATAAATTCTATTACCCCTTTATGCTTAAGCGCACGCGCAATCATCGTTACACGAATCCACTCATCTTCTTTTGGTAAAGGTTTCCACTCATTTGTATCAATTCCTACCCCTTTCATGATGAAAATTTTTTTGGGTGAGACAATGTTTTTGGATATCAGATAGGCTGGATCATCATGATTTACAAACATAACGGTATCGGAGAGTTTGAAAATTTGGGTGTAAAAAAATTCAATCACCGTCCGTACGATGCGACTTTTAAGATCATTCTCAAGATAAAAACTCCCCAATCCCTCTACGAGGTTGATAATGCGAGGAATTTTTGCCAATTTTCCCGCAAGTGTTCCATAGATATTGGGCTTAGCAGTAAAGGTATGGAGGATATCGAGATTGAGCGGTTGGATGGCAGTATAGATATTTCGAATGGCTTGGAGCTCTTTAATCGGATTAAGACTAGATCGGCTTATGTCATACGAGATGTGAGTAATCCCATGACGTGTAAAATCATCACTTTTTTCACCATCAGGACAAATCGCATAGACAGTGTGTCCTTGATTTACTAACGCCTGCATGATGGGGAGGCGAAAGAGCCAGAGATTGAGATCTAGGTGGGAGAGGAAGCCAAATATCATTGGGACCTTTTCTCATTAAAGGTACTATCTAGGAATTGTTTATAAATCGGAAAGTAATGTTGAAGAGAATAGTGACAACTCTTCTCTTTTGATGCAGCAGACATACGGTTATAAAGTTCCGTATCGGATGCGAGGCTTTGTACGGCAGTGACCCATTCGGATGTGCTAGATACTAAATATCCATTTATTGTGTCTGTAATAATATGAGTGTTTTCACCGATAGGGGAAGCAATCATAGGCAGTCCTGCAGCTTGGTACTGAATAAGTTTAAATCCTGATTTCCCCTGACTAAAATCGTCGTTGTCCAAAGGCATAATCCCTACATGACATTGTTGTAAAAGAACTGTTTCAGTTTCACTAGACCAGTCATAAAATTTCATTGATACACCCTCGATTTTTTCGATTTCAAGTTGTCTGGATGCGATAATGATGAGGTCAAAATCGATTAGTTTTGAGAGTTGTTGAAACATCGGAGAAAACGATTTTATGTAACGATAGGTTACGCTGCTGCCGATCCATACGAGTGAAAAGCGGTCAAATTTTTGTACAGACTTATCCGGTTGGTAGTGGTCAAGATTGATTACTGTCGGAATTGTAATCACAGTATCATTTAGTTTTTTTACATAGTGTTCTAAATAATGATTACCAACAATAACTCCGGCGGCATTTTTAACAAGATGATCATATTTTCCATCTAGCAATAGTTTTCCACGATAATCTTCCCAGACATTGTCATCGAAATCGAGAATATAGGTTTTTCCTTTTAAAAACCATTGCTCTATTCCATAAGGGAGATATGGGAAAAGCTCTCGTTCGATAATTATGTTGTCTGAAGATCGTAACACAGCGAAAAGCCGCTGACAATAGGACAGGAAAATTCGCCATTTGTTTTTTTGTTTTTTAGCAAAGAGATTTGAGAGATAATGAATATCCATGAAAGAGTGAATTTCAAGGTTGTAATTTAGTTCGGCTAAACGGGAGGCGAAGGAAAAACTCCTATAACGGCTAGTCGCACCTTGGGTTGAATATTTTGTGAAAAAGGAGAGATTAGTCATGTGCGGTACCTCCACATCAGCCGTTGAATTTTATCTCCGAAGAAGGATAAAAAAAGCCCAATGAGTTTGTATAAAAATGGTTTTCCTTCATTGAAATAGTTAAAATAATGAAGATGAAAAAAGAAAGAGCGAAATCGAACTGTTTTGGTGAAAAAATCATGATAATAGTCGATCATCTGCACAATAAATCGCTTTTCATCTACGGAAAAAAAAGAGACTTCCAAAAGTGCTTTTAAAAATAGAACCGTTTTTTGGAACGCTTTTTCACGTGCTTCAAAGGGGTGAATACGTTTTGAATTGGCTGCTCCGATTTGATTATGACTATGTTGTCGATAGTTAATGAGTGGCTGATCACAATAAATAATCCCTCCATGCTTGAAAGCGCATAAGGCAAGCCACCAATCATGGACAAAAATATCCTGCGGAAATGGTAATGCGTTGGTAAGTAATTGTCGTGAGAACAATGATGTACACCCTGTGACATTATTTCCCATAAGGTAGGAATAGATATCTTTATCGAGTTGTTTATGAGAATAGTGGGAATAAGAAGAGGCAAATACGGCACCATTGTCATCTATTAATTGCGCATTTGAATGAATTAAATCAGCCGTACACATACTTTGCAAGAGAATAGCTATCTTGTTTTTTTCCCAAATATCATCCTGATCGGCAAGGGCGATGTACTCTCCTGTGCATAAAGAAATGGCTTTTTCAAAATTTTTTACCAATCCGATATTCTTTTCATTAAAAAAAAGTTGAATCCTTCTATCTTCTTGGGCGTAGTGCCTGAGTATCTCATGGGTCGTGTCGGTGGATTTATCATCACAAATAATAATTTCTATATTAGTATAAGACTGGAAAAGTATCGAATCTAATTGGTGCGCTAAAAATTGTTCCCCATTGTAGGTCGCCATCGCAATGGAGATAAGAGGAATACCCACGATTATTTTTCACTTTTTGCTAAAGCAGATTGAAGAGCTTCAAGCATTTGATATTGATATTTTTTATCTGGTTCCAAATAGCTTCCCTCTGCCCATTCATTCCACGCATTAATAAATACAAAACTACTTTTATAGACTGATTTTGCCCGTTTAAGTTGTAAAGATAAATATTTTTCAAATTTTTTTGGAGATGCCCCTAAAAAAACAAGCCCTTTTTTCCCTTTTCTTGGTGTATTATCCCAATTAATAAATGCTCCTGGAATAGTTTGGCGATTGGAAACGATGGTTGGGATTCGATTTAAAATAAATTTCCAATATAAATCATAACGCTGAATAGATACACCAGTCACCATTGGAATGAGTTTAACAAACACTTTATCAATAAATGAAAGTTTATCGTGAGCGGTAAAATTAGGTTCAAATTCAACAACCGCATTGGAGTGTGTAGCATAAGGTTTGTTCTGAAAGCTACTCAACGTTTCAACGAGATAGATCCCTTTAAGACCTGCTTGTTTTGCTAGCATATCCCAAAGCGCTAACATTTGATCAAGCTGGGGGATATTAGAGGTTCTGTAAATAAGAAAAATTGGTTTCCCTTGTTCATACATGTAGCGTTTATCTAAAAAAAAAGGTAAAAGATAATCAAAATGGGCTTTCCAATCATTTATATCACCATAATCTTGGTACATAAGGATATCTTCATCTTGTCCATCCCACGCTCGTGTCCATGGTTCATTGGCCCAAGAAAAGCAAAAGGGGATAGTTATCTCTGGATCTAAAAGCATTTTATCTAAAGGCTTTTCTAATAATTTTTTTCCTTTAAACCAGTAATGATAGTAACAAAAACCATATACTCCATATTGTTGTGCAATATTTGCTTGCCATTGCATGGTTTTATTGTCTAAAAGGTTATAATAATTATCATTCAGTGGTTCATTTGGTTGATGATGTTTGGGAAAAAGGGGTTTAGCTTTTTTAACATTAGTCCAATCGGTAAAACCTTTACCCCACCATTGATTATTCTCTTCAATTTCATGAAATTGGGGTAAATAAAAAGCAATGATTTTCAAGGGATAATCCTTAAGCGGTAATCTTGATACGTATGATATAGTTTTTTGACAAAAGTTCTCCGTTTACTTCCAACGGGGAGTAGCGTATTAATCCAGTTGAATTTTTTTATACGATTGAGTTCTTGTTGAATGCTTGACCATTCTAGTCGCATCGCATTTTGATTGATTGTTTGTAAAATTTGGCTATCTATATTTGATATTTTCAGTTTCATAATATATTGATACGCATAGGAATGGGGATTTTTTTTGATAAACTTTTTAATATAATAAGGTACATCTTTTGATGCCATAGAGATGTCCTCAACTGTAACCTGACACGCTACTATTTCCAATCCCAGTTCTGCACAAAAAATAGCAATTGTTTTATGGGTAAAAAATTTTAAATGAGTTCTATCTAAAATTCCTGTATCTGTGTAGGTAAAATCGTCTCGTAATAGACTTAACTTTATATCCCCAAATGAAATATTTGGAAGAGAAATAATAAAAAAACCATTTTTTTTAAGATAGGGTTTTAGGCGCAATAAACTCTCATTGGGATACAGTGTATGTTCTAAGACATCGAGTAAAGTGATGAAATCGAAACATTCTTGATATTCTTGATAATCTATACTCTTAAAGGTGTTTAAGTCAATTTGGTGTAATTCCTTAAACACTTTTTTTTTATTGGCTTCTTCAATACTCTTGATATCGTATTCCATACCAAAGAGGGTACATTGCTTTTCTTGTGAAAGTAATACACCAAAATCACCGCATGCACAACCAACATCTAAAACATTGGCATAAGGGACAATATAGTTATAAGCTATAATTCGAGAATCATTGCTATTTCTTTTATCAAGATTGATTTGATAGATATAAGATCGATCTTTTTTATGCACAGTTATTTCCATTTAATTTCATTAATTGTTATCTATTTGTCAAAATATTGTGTTGGGGGTGTGATGTGACATACTTTATCACACCCCTCTATTGTAGTGAGACGATGAGCAATAACAATTAGTGTTTTATTCTCACTAATTTTATAGATTTCTTCCATAATTCTGGCTTCGGTATCAGTATCAAGAGCACTGGTGGCTTCATCAAGGACTAAAATTTCTGGATTTCCGTAGAGGGCACGAGCAATAGCAATTCGTTGCCGTTGACCTCCGCTTAGTTTGATCCCGCCTTCACCGACGAGAGTGTTTATTCCCTCGTGGTGCGTTTCTAAAAATTCTAAAATATTAGCCTGTCGGAGAGACTCTTTGATTTGAACATCATTGATGGATTTTCCGAAAGCGACATTTTGAGCTACTGTACCGTCAAAGAGATAGATACTTTGGGGAATGTATCCGATTTTACTTCGCCATGCTTTGATGTTGCTTTCATTTAGCGCTATATCGTCCACGCAAATCGTTCCGCTTTTTGGTCGATAAAGCCCGATGATAAGATCGATAAGGGTCGACTTTCCGCTACCACTTTCACCGATAAAAGCAATTTTGTCTCCTTTATGAATTGTGAGAGAAAGGTCCTCTAAAATGGATTTATTTTCATTATATTCGAAGTAAACATGATCGAGTTTGACTGAGTGCTTGAACGTGATTGGGATATCTTGTAAATATTCGGCATCGTACATCAAATCATTATGGATAATATCAAGGGAACTTTTATAAAAGAGGATTTGATTGTAGCCTGAGAGTATACGGTTAGCAGATGGCATTAGGCGATACAATCCTAATACAAACATTGATATAAGAGCCAACGTTCCTGAAATATCACTTTGGTACTTGTTTACGAGATAAATAACCATAAAGATAACTATTCCAAAGCCCAATGCCTCTAAAAACAGTCTTGGAAAATGAGAAAGCGTTTCATTTCTGATGTTGGCTTGCGCATAACCTGAACTGGCTTGGTCGAATTTTTCAAGAATTAATTCAGTATTGGATGTGAGTTTCATCAGTTTAAAATTAGCGAGACTGCTTTGAATGATCTCAAAAAACTTTTTTTGGTGTTCTTCTCGAGAAATCCCTGCTTTTTTGATTGCGCGCGACACTGTCATCATCAGAAAAAAGGCATTGACGATGAGGATCGTGCTGATGAGCAGGGTGATTTTCCAATTAATATACAGCATGATAGAATAAATGAAGATTACAACAAAACTTTCACTTAACATCAGTAAAAGACCAGAAATTAAAGCCGTCATATTTTGAGCTTCATTAATAATCGCCTTACTAAGCTCAGAGCTATTTTTTTCTATGAAAGCACGATAACTCATTCCCAGATAATTTTCAAAGAGCCGATAGGCAATAAGGTGATAGCGCCCTTTTGAAAACTTTGCAAGGAGGTAAAAATATCCAAAATTTAGTAAACTTCGTAGAAAATAAAAAACTAAAAGAATAACTCCAGTAGCAATAATAAAATCAATGTCACTGTGGAAATTAAAGAATATGTAGATGTGATTGAGATAATGGTTGCTGTGAATAGCCGAAAAATTACTAGCAATATTTATAAATGGCAAGACAGCAGTAACTCCGACCATTTCGATCATTGAAATTACAATCGAGATAAAAATTAAAAGAATAAGAAATTTTTTATCATGTCGAGTAAGAATAGAAAAAAGTTTAGAAAAAAATTGTTTCATAGTAAATTAGGAGCGTATTTTGTTTTGTTCACAATAACGCTTTGCATTCAAAAGCCGTTCTTTATGCCCTGCATCCGCCAACGCTTCAGGGATAACATTCCGCAAATAATATTCGACGTATTTGCATAGATTGATATCTCCTTGTATTCCTGCTTCCGTTTTAAATTTTTGAATGGCACGGGAGCGTTCAGAATCGCGAAAAAGAGCTTCGTTGAAAGCAAATCCAAAATAGTTAAGGGATTCGGTGTATTGGTGGGTTAGTTTTTCTTTAATTTCATAGAAATATTTAAGAAACTCTTCACGATGAAGATCTTCGAATGCTTTTAAATTGGCTTGATGCTCTTCGAGTTCTTGACGGTGTGTACCGATAAAATGGATGGTGTCCACTTGTTCACGGCGGATTTTTTTGAGTCCGTGTTCAAATTCATTATGGGCTTCAGGAGGAATATTTCCGATTTGCTTTTCCATAATATCCCGTTTGGCAGTTACGACTTGTTCTTTGGCAATGAGCATTTGCAGCTCGCTTTTTAGGGTATCAAACTCTTTTTTTTCGTGCATATACGATTCTTGGGCGCAAAGAAAATCTTTGATATATACTTTTTGAACGTGCTGGCTGCGCTGTTCGAAGTCACTGTATCTCTCATTTAAATAGCGAATGGTGTTGAATTGACTGATAAGCTCTTGATTGTAAATGGTAGGGTCGATATCTTTGAACATTCCAGCGGCGGAATAGATGAACTCTTTAAAAACATCAAAACGAAAACGTTCATCGAAATCAAAACCAATGGCATTGAAGTATTTTTTGACTACTTTAATATCATTGGCAAAGAAATCAAGAACAATTTGTTTTTGAGAGATAGAGACGGGTATCATCGTATTGTGTTCTTTGAATAAAAATGTGATTTTCTTATGATAGCGTATAATACTGAAAACTTTAATATTAAGGGGCTGTCAGGTGTGCGGAGTATTTGGAATTATTGGTGATTATACTCTGCAAAAAGCTCGTAGGGCTTTGGCAACATTGGCGCATCGCGGTCAGGATCATTGTGGTATTGTTGAAGAAAGAGATTTTTTTTTAGCTCATCAGCGTCTCTCTATTACGGATAATCATCACCGATCTCACCAGCCTTTACGATACAAAAATCTTCTTTTGAGTTTCAATGGTGAAATTTACAATCATAAAGCATTGCGTCTTAAATTGGAAGGATTTCCTTGGCAGACACATAGCGATGCCGAAGTTGTTTTAGCGGCATATCAACGGTGGGGAATTGAATGCATCAGGCACTTTGAGGGGATGTTCGCGTTTGCCCTTATGGATGGAGATAAACTTTATTTGGTGCGGGATCGGTTTGGGAAAAAGCCGATGTTTTATTATCAAGGAGCGGATGCATTTGTCTTTGCTTCAGAGATTAAAGCAATAAAACCATTTTTATCCTCTGTCAAAATGAACGAAGATGCGATGCGTTCGTATCTCTCGTTTTTAGCTCCTGCGTCACCACACACGTTTTATGAAGGGGTTGCTAAACTTGACTCGGGGGAGTATCTCTGTTTTGAGCAAGGGAAGATAACCAAGCAGAGTTATTACACCATTTTGGATGCACCGCAAAACTCCCAGTCAAATATTGAAGACTTACTCCATCAAAGTATCCAAAAAAGATTGGATACGGGTGTCCCTACCTGTGCTTTGCTCTCTGGAGGGATTGACAGTGCGATGATTTGTGCTATTGCAAAAGCACAAGGTCGAAAACTGCCGACGTTTACTCTCGGATACGATGAATACAATGGGTATGATGAGCGGGTAAATGCAAAAGCGACTGCAGATGAGTTGGGGTTAGAAAATACCGAAGTAGTGATTTCGCGCTATGATTTTGATGAAAACTTAGACATGGTTTTGGATCAAATGGACGAGCCGCTTAATGACCCTGCTGCACTGCCGTTGTATCTATTAATGCAACGAATTGCTTCAGAAGGATACAAAGTTGTTCTAAGCGGGGAGGGTTCAGACGAACTTTTTCTTGGTTATCGACAGTATTTTGAGTATCTTGACATCGAAAAAGCGTCTACTCTTCACCATAAAAATTGGCTCAAAAAGTATTTTCACAGCAACTTTTCGATGAACCGTGAATGGGAATGGTACAAGCGAATTTTTGATGAGTCATTACTTTTCCGGTCGTCGGGAGAAAAATTCACCGATTTACAGCAAAATTTGTTGTTACGACAAAATGTGCGGGATAACGAATCGTTACGATTTATAGAGGTTTATCGACAAAAATTCGAGGAGAGCAATTATACGCATCCCTCACATTGGTACAGCGCTATAGATTTAAAACTTTTTGTGGGGGAACATTTTTTGACCAAGCTGGATCGAATGTCAATGGCACATACGCTTGAAGCACGAGCCCCTTTTTTGGATCACAGTTTAGCAGAGGCTGTTTTTTCTCTCGATTCTCAAGCCCGCATAGGAGAGTGGGGAACAAAATACCTACTCAAACAGATGGGAAAAAAATATTTGAGTGATGAGATTTTAAATCGGAAGAAAAAAGGGTTTGCAAACCCTTACATGGAGTGGCTTATTACATCAAAGCGTATTGATTTGATACGGGAAGTAAATGTACAAACGGGATTATTTCATACGCAAGAATTGGAAAAATACATTGAGATGGCACATCGAGGAAAATTCAAACAGCACACGTGGGGATTGTACTGTTTAAGTCATTGGATGAAGAGGGAGTTGTTATAGAGGACGACTACTTTTTATTCTCTTCTATTAATAGTGCCAATTCCAATGTTCCACTCACATAGTTTGCAAAAAATCCCATGATCCCCTCGTCACTCTCGTTAAAATCACCATTGTATTTGTTGAGTAATTGTATAACACCAACAACATTTTGTTTGGAATTAAAAATAGGAATAGTTAGAATATTTCGGGTGACGAAACCGCTTTTTTCATCAATTTTTGATAAAAAACGGCTATCTTCATAAGGATTATTAACAATAACGGGTTGCTCAGTGGAAGCACACAGTCCGACTATGCCTGAATCAAGAGCAATAGCAATACGTCCAATCCCATCGCTGAGTTTTGTCCAGAGCATGTCGGTAGAGTGATCGACAATAAAAATGGAACATCTCTCCGCATTAATGATAGCTTTTGCTTCTTCGGCGATGGAAGGCAGTGTCGTGTCGATAGTGTCAAATTGAGCTAACGTTTTTCCAAATTGTGCAATGCGTTGGTAAATTTCAATTCCCATGTGTTTCCTTTTTTAGTAATGTTCCTTGATTGTCGAATGATAGTGCCAGCTCCAAGTAGGTACTAATGTAATGTGCAAAGAAAATCATTGATTTAGTGTCCTCAACACTAAATCCATCGGGCTTATTGAGCAGTTGAAATACTCCTATAATTCGTCGATTGGAATCAAAAATAGGGATAGAAGCAATATTCTTAGTAATAAAACCCGTTTTGTCATCAACAGTAGATAAGAAATGATCATTGTTGTAGGGGTCATTAATGAGAAGAGGTTTGCCTTCTTTGATGGTTTTCCCTGCGATACCGTCATTTTCATGAAGTGTAATGGTGTCGGTTTCATCGGCAAGTGTCGTCCAGAGGGTTTTATTCGTAAAATTACGAATAAAAATAGAGCATCGCTGGGCACCACTGACGCCCTTGGCGTATTCAGAAATGATCGGAAGCCCCTCATTTAAAGTAGGTTTAGTTAATAGAGCGCGCCCGAAATCGGCTAATTTGCTAAACGTAGGGTTTGAATCCATAAATTTTCCTTATTAATAATTTTGCACAATAAAAAGTAATGCTATCACTGTCAAGCTGAAAGTACACCCAAGAATGTATCAAAAAATAATATCAATAGAGAGAGGAGGGAAAAGAAGAAAGTGCCTCGTCAGAGGCGACTTTTAGAGGCTGTGTTCTTTTTTGTAGTCGATGATCATTGCGTAAGCTTCATCTTTAAGCAATAATTTTTCTTTTTTGAGTTTTTCAAGCTCTAAATCGGTTAAAGGAATATTCCCTTTTTCAGCTTCAGTAATTTGATCGTCTAAACTGTTGTGACGGTCGAAAATTTTCAAAAAATGGGCATTTGCCGCATTGTTTTCTTTCATATGAGTAATAACGTCACGGTATTCGTGTAGCATGGTGGCTCCTTAAAGGCTATTTATTTGTCGAATTCTACCACTTTTTAGCTGATGTTATACACTTTTTGGACAAAGCACACAAAGTGGCAGGGACAAATTTCCCTGCACCCCCTGAAGCTACCCATATCTTTCGGATATGGGAGAAATTACTTCAAAATTCGTGGAAGTGTGATTCCCTCTTGCCCTTGGTACTTTCCGCTTTTGTCTTTGTAGCTCTTTTCACACACTTCGTCACCTTGTAAAAAGAGAACTTGTGCGATTCCTTCATTGGCATAAATTTTAGCCGGAAGAGGAGTTGTATTGGAAATCTCGATGGTAATATGACCTTCAAACTCAGGTTCAAACGGAGTGACGTTAACGATAATACCACAACGGGCATAGGTTGATTTTCCCAAACAAATGGCGAGTACATCCCGTGGAATTTTGAAATATTCTACGGTTCTTGCCAGTGCAAACGAGTTAGGAGGGACGATACATACATCCCCGACAAAATCTACAACATTGGCGTCATCAAAGAGTTTTGGGTCAACAACTGTCGAATTTAGGTTAGTAAAAATTTTAAATTCATTTGTTACACGAATATCATATCCATACGAACTAAGTCCGTAACTAACTACTCCTACTCCTACTTGATCCTCACAAAATGGGGAAATCATCCCCTCTTCGAGTGCCATTTTTCGAATCCATCCATCACTTTTGAGGCCCATGTACTATCCAATGTTAATTTAATTTATGGTAGTATAGCATATCTATTACCCTACTTTTAGGAGCGATTCACCCATGGATATGAAACAAATTAAGACATTAGTACAAGAGTTTGACGCAAGCACTCTTTCAAAATTAAAAATCACTTTGGATGCTTTTTCGATTGAGTTAGAAAAAAATGTTGGCGTAGTTCAAGCGCCTGTAATGATGACAGCGCCTGTAACAGCTGTAAGTGCTCCTGTTGCAGCAGCAGTTAGTGGAGAGTCTGTATCTGCACCGATTAGCGGTGATGCAATTTTATCACCGATGGTTGGGACGTTTTACTCTTCCCCTTCTCCTGATTCTCCTGCTTTTGTTAAAGTCGGTGATCGTGTTAAAAAAGGTCAAGTTGTTGCAATTTTAGAAGCAATGAAAATTATGAATGAACTTGAAGCTGAGTTCGACTGTGAAATCCTTGAGATCCTCAAATCTGATGGGCAAGCCGTTGAGTATGATATGCCGTTGTACGCTGTTAAGAAGCTTTAATCATGGCGGAAATTAAACGAATTTTAGTCGCAAATCGCGGCGAAATTGCTCTTCGTGCCATTCGTACGATCCAAGAGATGGGTAAAGAGGCTGTTGCCGTTTATTCGACTGCGGATAAAGATGCTTCGTATCTCAAGCTCGCGGATGCCGCTATTTGTATCGGTGCCGCACCAAGTTCAAGCAGTTACCTAAATATCCCCTCTATTATTGCTGCGGCAGAAATTAGTAATTGTGATGCTATTTTTCCAGGATATGGATTTTTGAGTGAAAATCAACATTTTGTAGAGATTTGTACCCACCACGGGATTAAATTTATCGGACCGACTCCTGAAGTTATGGTGATGATGTCCGATAAATCCAAAGCCAAAGATGTCATGATTGCAGCCGGTGTCCCTGTTGTCCCGGGCTCTGATGGTGCAATCAAAGATATCGCTGAAGCTCGTGTTCGTGCTAAAGAGGTTGGTTTCCCTATCATCCTTAAAGCGGCAGCAGGCGGCGGTGGACGCGGAATGCGTGTTGTTGAAGAAGAAGGCGGTATTGAAAATGCCTTTTTAGCAGCAGAAGCAGAAGCAATTACGGCATTTGGCGATGGAACCATCTATATGGAAAAATTCATCAAAAACCCACGTCACATCGAAGTTCAAATCATTGCGGATAGTCATGGTAATGTATTGCACATCGGTGAGCGTGATTGTTCTATGCAGCGTCGTCATCAAAAGCTTATCGAAGAGTCACCTGCTGTTGCGTTGACTCCTGAAATTCGTGCAGAGCTTCATGCCTCTGCTGTTCGTGCAACGAAGTTTATTAAATACGAGGGTGCAGGAACGTTTGAATACCTTTTGGATGCCGATAAAAATTTCTATTTTATGGAGATGAACACTCGTCTTCAAGTAGAACATACGGTATCTGAAATGGTAAGCGGATTGGATCTTATCGAGCTGATGATTCGTGTAGCCGAGGGTGAAGCTTTACCATCACAAGATACTGTAGTTCTTAGCGGTCACTCTATCGAATGTCGTATCACCGCGGAAGACCCTATTAAATTTTTGCCATGCCCTGGTATGATTACCCAGTGGATTGCGCCGGGTGGACGTAATGTTCGTATCGATACGCATGTCCACGCAGGATATATGGTTCCTCCGACGTATGACTCGATGATTGGAAAACTTATCGTATATGGAAGAGATCGTAATGATGCAATTGCTCGTATGCATCGCGCATTGAGCGAATTTACCGTTACGGGAATCAAAACAACGATTCCATTTCATCAAAAAATGATGAAAAATCCCGATTTTATCAACAATAACTTCGATACAAAATACCTAGAAAATTATAAAGGGTAGGGATTGCCTTTATGGCAATCTCAACACTTGAATATCTGCACTCAATCGTAATCGCGTAAAATAATCATTCAACACTTGATTTCGTTTTTCTCCCATAATTGCATTGCTGATTTGTGGTCGTACGGAGTCAAGATTTTCAGTCACAAGATTGGGTTTGTCTTTCATGTAAAAACTCATAAAACCATTTTTCCCATTGGGAAGAGCAGGACCAAATTTACCCACTTCAATTTTATTGAGAATTTGAGAGAGTTGGGGATTGATTGCTTTTGAAGGGATTGTTTCATCTTTGGAAGCTACGCTTTCGATATTGCGCATTGGGTCATCGATTTTGGCTTGCAATGCTTCGGCAGAGGCAGCCATATAGGTAGTGACATCATATCGTTCAGGTTGTGAAAATTCATCAAGATGAAGCTGATAATATTCTGCTTCTTCACTAGCGGTAGGTTGTGCCATTTTTGAAAACGCAATAGCATTGTAAAGCTTTTGTCCAGTCAGACTCTCTTCTAGTTTTGATTTTAGTTCGCTTTGACTAATTCCCCGTGCAGTTTGCATGGCATCCAGAAATTTTTCCAGTGAGAGATTATTTTGTTTTGCCATTCTCTCTAGCTCTTCTTGGACTTCAGCTGCAGTGACGGTAATCTTTTTTTCACTGGCTTCGAGTTGTTCAAGTTTTTTACGAATAAGGGTATCGGCACTTTGTTGAGCTGATGTTTTACTTTGTTTCATCTCTTGTTGTACTTCATAGAGAGTGATAGGGCTGTTTTTGACCATGATGGCAACTCCGCCGATGGGTGCACTCCAAAGTGATGCAAGGAGTAGGGATGAGAGTAGCAGTGAACGCAATTGTTGCTCCTGAGGTAAAGTTCTCTATTTTACCCGCTTTTAACATAGCCTTAACTAAAATTAGACAACCAAAAAAGGATTATTGATGATAGTAACACGTTTCGCTCCAAGCCCGACAGGATATTTGCACATTGGCGGTTTACGTACTGCATTACTGAGCTACCTTTGGGCACGTCGCAATGGCGGAAAGTTTTTACTTCGTATAGAAGATACTGATTTTAGTCGTAACGATGAAGCGGCAGCACTCGCCATTGTTGAAGCGTTTAAATGGGTAGGACTAGAACATGATGGTGTTATCGAATATCAATCAAGCCGTTTAGCAATTTACCAAGAGTACGCTCAAAAGCTACTGGATGAGGGGAAAGCATACAAATGTTATATGCCCAAAGAAGAGCTGGATGCATTACGTGAAGAGCAAACGGCTCGTAAAGAACGTGCTAAATATGACAACCGTTATCGTGATTTTACCGGAACTCCTCCGGAAGGGTGTGAAGCGGTTATTCGTATCAAAGCACCGCTAGAGGGTTCAATTACGGTTCATGATGGAGTTAAGGGAGATGTTGTTTTCAATGTTGCCGATATCTTGGATGATTTTATTATCGCCCGAGCCGATGGTACTCCTACGTATAATTTCGTCGTTGCAGTGGATGATGCTTTGATGGGGGTTACGGACGTTATTCGAGGAGATGATCATCTCTCTAATACTCCTAAACAAATCGTTGTCTATGAAGCGCTAGGCTTCCCTTTGCCTAAATTTTTCCATGTTCCGATGATCCATAACAGTGAGGGCAAAAAACTCTCCAAGCGTGACGGTGCAACCGATGTGATGATGTACAAAACGATGGGGTATACCCCTGAAGCGTTACTCAACTTTTTAGTACGCTTAGGATGGAGTCATGGAGATCAGGAAATCTTTTCAATGGAAGAGATGCTAGAACTGTTTGATCCAAAAGACATTAACCGTTCTGCTTCCGTTTATAACACCGAAAAGCTCGATTGGCTTAACAGTCATTATCTTAAAAATATGTCCAATGAAAAACTGTGTGAACTTCTTGAATTTCATGGAGTGATGTTGATCAGTCATGACAAGCGCGAAATTTTACTGGATGCAGTCAAAGAGCGTGCAAAGACATTGGCGGAAATGGCAGTGCTTACAGGGGAAATTTTGGTGGCTCCTGCAGATTTTGATGAAGCGGTACTCAAAAAAGGGTACAAAGAGGAGAGCAGAGCTATTTTAGAAGCGTTTGCGCTCGCCTTGCAAAATGCATCAGAACTTCATTTGCCAAGTGATTATCATCATGTGATGGAGAGCGTTGTAGCACAGCTTGAAATTGGATTTGGTAAAATTGGTCAGCCGTTACGTATCGCGTTATTGGGAAAATTATCAGGTCCCGGATTAGATAGTGTTATGGCGATTATCGGAGTTGAGGAGACATTGGCTCGAATTAACACGCTGATTCAGCGATAACGTATCTCCCTCATCGAGGGGGTAAATCCTCTTTCTTTTGCCTCTTTTAAAAACCGTTTGTATCCCTGTTTTTCTTTTTCACCGATTTTGTAACTGATGTACTGTAAATAATGGGTGATTTGTGCAGCCGTTAAATTAGACTTTCGGACATTTTCCATTAGAATATAATAGGGAATTTTGATTGGTTTGCGGACAAAAGTACGACTAAGACGTTTGAGCTCATTGGTATGATTATGGGTACATAAAAGGGCAAAGACAAAGGGTAACCCCGTTTTCTCGTTCCAAATTTTTCCTAAATCGGTATGTTCCCGACCACTGTAATAATAGCGCAAGGCTTTATCGCCGATGAGAACCTCTCCTTGAATATTTAACAGTTGGGCGAGGAGGTTAGAGGTTGCGGAATCGGTATCCTTTTTATTCTCATCGCAGGGAAGAGACAAGACGCTTAGAACCTCTTTTTTAGCAACGATTCCGACATTGAAATGCGTGCAGTTACGAGCCGTAATGCTTGAAATAAAAGCGGCATCAATTCGTCGTGCAGCAAATGCGCGGTTAAGAGTTGAGGGGACACCTTTATGATAATGAAGGCTTTGATGCGCTTGCGAGGTTCGTGCATAACGTTTCATAAAAACGTGAAAGGGTAAGAGATTAATAAAATCTATTTTTCCGAATATCACAATCAAGACCTTTTCATATAAGAGGTGCTATTATACTAAAAACTTCACTAACGTAAGGGTGTCTAAATGGTGACAATCGAATTTTTAGGACCGATTGGTCGTCCTATCCTAACTATGGAAGCATCAACACTGCGTGATGTGGCTGAGGCATTGAAACAAGATGCTGAGATGGCGCAATGGATTGACAGTTGTGCAGTGGCAGTCAATGATACCTTGGTCGCTTCTTTGGATACGCTCTTAAGCGATGGCGATAAAATTTCCCTTCTCCCTCCTGTGTGCGGAGGCTGAAGATGTTGGAATTACACGATGGCGCATTGAATGTTCCTGAGATTTTAACCCGTTGGTATGCCAGTGAATCTACTAGCAATTATGGAGCCTATATCCCTTTTGTCGGAACTGTACGGGATGAAGATGGGATCGAGGGATTGAGCTTTGATGTTTATGAGCCCATTCTTACATCATGGTTTGATGCGTGGAGTGCAAAAGTGGCACCATTGGGGGCAACATTGAAAATGGCACACTCTCGTGGAGATGTGTTGGTGCATGAATCTTCATATATAGCGGCGGTATTTTCTCCGAAACGTCGTGTAGCACTAGAGACGATTGAGCAATTTGTTGAAGACTTCAAAGCTTCAGCACCCATTTGGAAATACGATCTTCGTGGCGGTGAACGACTCTATGCCCGTGAACGCTCAACGGCTATTGCGGGGGCAGGATTATTAGGGAGTGAGCAATGATTTCGTATGAAACCTCTCAAAATATGATTAGTCTTTTACCGATGGGGACAATTCGAAGTGAACGACTTTTTATAAGTAGTGCTTTAGGGCGAATTTTGGCAGAAGATATTGTTGCAGAGGAAGATTATCCGACACATCCCACGTCGGCAATGGATGGATATGCGGTGATTCATGCCGATTTTTCAGACTATAAAGCATTGGCAATTTTAGGTGACAATCCTGCCGGGGCAGATGAAATAGATGCAGTAGAGAACGGAATTTGTATCAAAACCTTTACAGGCTCACTGATGCCGGAGGGTTCCGATACTCTTATTCCGATTGAAAATGTATCGGTTAAAGAGGGGCAGATTCTTATCGAAAAAACGGTTCCAGTTGGCTTTGCTGTTCGTCCAGTTGGGGAAAGTTACCGAAGAGGTGAGATTTTAATTTCGCGTGGAACAACCATTGGTTTTGCAGAGATTGGAGTCTTGGCTGGGATTAACCGTGTGATGATTTGGGTGGCGCAACGTCCTCGTGTGAGCATTATTGCAACGGGAAGTGAGATTATAGACATTGGCGAAACACAGCGTCATGGTGGACAAATTCGCAGCTCTAACAGCTATACCCTCGAAGCTCTCGTGAATAGCCTCGGCGGAGAGTCGGTTGGGATGGGGATTATCGGAGATGATAAAAATGCCATTATGGAGCGGTTCGAAGAAGCGCTTCGCTCCAGTGATATTGTCGTCAGTACGGGTGGAGTGAGTGTTGGTGATTATGATTTTGTCAAACATATTGTCCCAAAACTCGGGGCAGAGGTGATTTTCAAAGGTGTCAATATTAAACCCGGACAACACGTGATGGTGGCGCAGCGAGGAAAGAAGTTTATTGTCTCATTACCGGGATTTGCGTACTCTTCAACGGTAACGTTTATTCTCTATGTCTCACCGCTTATTTCTCGGATGTTGGGAAATGCAAACCCTTATGAGCCCATCGAAGCAACACTCAAAGTACCGTTTTCCAAGCGTTCGAACAAAAGTGAATTCACTGCGTGCAATCTCACATTTCTTGATGGGCGTTATTGGGTTGATTTTGAAGGTAAAAAATCGGGAAGCTCAGCTATTTTGACTAATCTCTTAGGAAATGCTGCATTGATGATATGTGGCGAAGATGATGGGCTTTTAGAAGTGGGAACACAAGTTAGAGTTATAAAGCTTTAGCTCACCGTTTGTGGTGAGCCCACGTGCCCTATAGGGTATGTCGAACTATGAACGGAGATTACTTCACAATCTTCGCTTTAATAGCCTCTTCTTCCATCATGTCTTTTCGGTATTTAACTACGACAAGATTTTCAGTCTCATTGATGTACCATTCTGCAATATGCTCATGCTCCAAGCCGTTCAGTTTTTCCATATCCACATGATCTATGGAGATATAAAGGTGTGAAAAACGCAGTGGATTAGTAAGTTTCATTGTCCATAAAAGCCATAGTGTCGAAACGATAACCAAAGAAATAGCCAATGTCTCTTTGTTGGAATACTGCAATGCAAGACCTGCCACAATACCGCCAATAAACGTCATTAGATACGCAAATCCGTTGGCAATACCCAATGCAGCACCTCTTTGGTGGACTTTAGCAAATTTACTAATCATCGATTGTACTAAAGGCTCCATCATATTAAAAGCGATAAAGAAACTAACAACGCCTAAAACAAATTGCCAGCTTTGCGTCGCAAATCCCATAAGGGTAAAGGCTACAATAAACAGTACGATAGAGATAAGAAATATTTGTTTTGGTTTGTTGTATTTTTCGCCAAATACGGCAGCGGGTCCCATAGCGACCAGTCCTGCTAGTAGTGCTGGAACATAAACTTTCCACAAATCAGCGGCTACCCAATCAAATCCTTTTATTGTATCTGTACCGATCAGCAATACTGGTATAAGGACAAATGCAACCGTCATAAGCCCTTTTTGCATTCCATTGATGATAACCATATTGAGAAGATTCGGGTCTTTCAGAATATCTCGTGTGTTGGTAGAAGAGTGATAGATATGACGGATTCGCGGAGGAGTCGGGACTTTTGTAAAGAGGACAATCATGGAGAGAATCGACAAAATAGCGGTTATCCAAAATAGTGAAGAGAGTCCATAATGTGCAGCAATAACAGGTCCAAGACCCATCGCAGCTGCAAAACTAATCGCAATCGTTCCACCCATAAGTGCCATGGCTTTGCCACGAGACTCTTCATTGACTAAATCGCTAATCATGGCAGGGATAACGGCACCAATAGCACCTGCCCCTTGTAAGAATCGTCCAAACATAAGAGTATAAATATCATTGCTCACGGCACAGATGATAGACCCTACGAGAAAAATAACCAGACCAATAAGAATGGTGGGTTTACGACCGATTTTATCACTCATAATTCCAAAGGGGAGTTGAAAAATGGCTTGAGTAAGTGCATATCCACCGACTGTAATCCCTATAAGAAGAGGTGTTGCGCCGGAAAGGGTGAGTCCATACACCGAAAGAACGGGTAAAACTAGAAAAAGACCGAAAAAACGAAGCGATAAAATCGCGGAAAGAGGCATAACTGTTTTAAACACATTGTGACCTTAGATGAGATAAAATATTTGTCATTATAGTATATTCATGTAACACGATTATTTGAAGAAAGAATTACTAAGTCTAGTCTAAGGATATGTGTCAATGAAAATCGTTTTAGCAACGTCGAATAAAGGAAAAGTACGCGAAATTATTGAGCTTCTTCATGACCATGAGGTATATCCGTATACTGATTTGATAGAAGGATTTGAGATTATTGAAGACGGGGAAACATTCAAAGAAAATGCTCTCATAAAAGCCCGAGCGGTTTATCATGCATTAGGAGATATTGATGCCATTGTTATCGCCGATGACAGCGGTATTAGTGTTGATGCATTGGGCGGACAACCGGGAATTTACAGTGCTCGTTACGGTGGTGAGAATGCAACCGATAAAGAGAATATGAACAAACTAATCGATGCCTTAAAGCAGCAAGGATTGGACTCTTCAAAGGCCCATTACACTGCAGCGATTGCTATCGTAACGCGTGAGGGAGAAAGTTGTGTCCATGGATGGATGCATGGGGATGTTTCGATAGTTCCTAGAGGAGAAAATGGATTTGGTTACGACCCGATTTTTGTCCCAAGCGGATTTGAAAAAACATTGGGAGAATTAGGAAGTGAGGTCAAAGTTGGACTTTCTCACCGTTCAAAAGGATTGAATTTAGCGAAGATTTTAATCGAACAGATCAAAACACAGCGTTCTTACACCGGTATTGATACAATAAAGTAAAAGAAAAGTATTCCCACAATAATTCGGTAAATTGCGAATGGTGTAAAGGTGTGACGGCTAACAAATCCTACAAAGAGTTTGACGGTAAAGAGTGCAAAAATAAATGCGGTGATAAACGAAACCGCAAGCATTGAGTAATCATCGACGATCATTTCATGGCGATGTTTGATCAAATCGTAAGCGGTAGCAATCATCATGGTAGGAATTGCCAAAAGAAACGAAAATTCTGCCGCGCTTTTACGTTTTAAACCCAGTAATAATCCACCGATGATCGTTGCACCTGAGCGGCTTGTCCCCGGAATCATAGAGAGACTTTGAAAAACACCGATTAAAAAAGCTTCTTTGTAGGTAAGTTCGCTGAGCTCTTTTCCTGAATCGATGGCTTTGTCACGACGAAAATATTCAACGATTAAGAAAATAATTCCCCCTGCAATGAGCATAATACTTACGGTTTCGACTCCGAATAGACCTTTGATCTGCTTATAGAATAGAAATCCAAGAACTCCAGTAGGAACAAAAGCAATAGCAAGTTTAATCCATAGGGTTTTATCTTTGATAAGATCTTTGGCATACAAAAATAGTACTGCAAGGATGCTTCCTAGTTGGATAGCTACTTCAAATGCTTTGTGTGCATTGGTTTGTTCCAGTCCTAAAAGTTGAGAAGCTAAGATGAGGTGACCTGTGGAAGAGACAGGAAGAAATTCGGTTACACCCTCAAGGGCACCTAAAAGCAAGGCATCAAATAACGTCATATTAAGGCTCTTTTTTTTGATGGTATTATAGCTTAAACCTCCCCTAACTTCCTCTTGGCTATAATTCGAACATTTGGTATTAATAATATACTCTATAAACATTGCAAGGAAAAACATGCTCCTCTTTACTCCAGGACCTACCCCCGTACCCGAATCTGTCCGTGTCGCTATGGCTGGTGAAACCATTCATCACCGCACACCGGAGTTTGAAGCGATTTTTGAGCGAACGCGCACATTGTTGTTTGAATTACTTGGAATGGACGAAGTATTGATGCTTGCTTCTTCGGGTACAGGAGCGATGGAAGGGGCGGTTATTAATCTTGCTCACTCCAAACTTCTCTCTATTAATTCGGGAAAATTCGGTGAGCGTTTTGGCAAAATTGCACAGGCTCATGGAATTGCAAACGTTGAGATTAAACACGAATGGGACACGCCTGCAACCGTAGAAGAAGTGCAAGCAGCTTTGAATGATAATCCTGATATTGATGCAATCGCTATTCAAATTTGTGAATCCGCAGGTGGACTTCGACACAGCGTTGAAGCCATTGCACGTGCAGTAAAAGCGTACAATCCTGCTATTATGGTCATAGCTGATGGTATTACTGCAGTGGGTGTTGAGAAAATCGATGTAACAGATATCGACTGTTTGATCTCAGGAAGCCAAAAAGCATTGATGCTCCCTCCAGGGCTTGCTATCATGGGTCTTAGCAACGCAGCGATTGAGAAAATCGGCAATGGCAAAGGATATTATTTTAACCTTTCTACCGAGATTAAAAATCAGCGTAAAAATACCACCGCTTGGACGGCTGCTACGACGATCACGATTGGTTTAGAGAGTATTTTAAACCGTATCAAAGCGGAAGGCGGACTCGAAAAACTGTATGCACAAACCGCTCTTCGTGCACGAGCAACACGTGAAGCAATGGTAGCAATCGGCTTGAGTATTTATCCAGCGTCTCCAGCGGATTCGATGACAACCATCGGAGATCCTGAAGCCAAAAAAATTCGTTCGTTGCTTCAAAAAGAGTTTGAAGTCAATGTCGCGGGCGGACAGGACCATATTAAAGACACGATTTTTCGTATCAATCACATGGGGCTTATAAGTGTTTATGAAGCAGCGTGGGTTGTAAATAGTGTAGAACTTGCATTGGATAAAATGGGTCGAAGAGCCTTTGACGGAACGGCAAACCGTATCTTTAACACTATTTACTTTGGGCTGTAATGATGATTTTTGAACATGAAATTCCTGAAGGGTCTAAGCTCTATTTTGCTGCGACGGCTGCAACGAAACGTTTTATCGAAAATAAAGCCGCTGCACTTTTAAGTGAAGCAGGGTTTGAAGAGATCATTACTCCTCTTTTTTCCTATCATCAGCACCAAAGTATTTGTGATGAGCGTGAGCTTATTCGTCTCAGCGACAGTGAAAATCACTCGATGAGTTTACGTGCTGATTCGACCATCGATGTAGTGCGAATTTTAGGGAAACGTTTGGGTGGAAATACGGAGCATAAAAAATGGTTTTACATTCAACCTGTCTATCGTTATCCTTCTATCGAGCAGTACCAAATCGGAGTTGAGATTTTAGGCGAAGCCAATCTCGCAGTTGCATTGAAGCAAGCAACCACGATTTTTAAAAGCTTAAAAATTCAGCCCTTACTTCAAATTTCGAATATTAATATTCCTCGAATTCTTTCCGAAACCCTTGGATTGGAATTGGACGATTTCCGTCATGTCAATATCGAGAGATTTTTGTCATTTAAAATTGATTGGTTACGAGAATTGGTTTATTTGGAGAGATTTGAGCAAATTGACGCACTTTTGACAAAAGCGCCTGAAGAGATTTGTGTGGAATTGCGTAAGATTCAAGCATTATGCTCTGGATTAGAATATCCAAATGTTGTGATTGCACCTTTGTATTACGCTAAAATGCTTTATTATGATGAGCTTTTTTTCCGTGTGATTGAAGAGAATGAAGTGTTTGCAATGGGCGGACGTTATAAAGACGAAGAGACTGTATCAGTTGGTTTTGCTATCTATACAGACGCATTAATCGATAAAATAAATAATATTGGGGATTTAAAATGAAAGCGGATTTAATCGTAGGAATACAATGGGGTGACGAGGGAAAAGGTAAAATTGTTGATTTGCTCGCACAAAAATACGATTGTGTTGCCCGTTATCAAGGTGGACACAATGCCGGTCATACAATCGTTGTTGACGGTAAGACTCACGCATTGCATTTGATTCCTTCCGGAATTTTGAATCCAAAAGCAATCAATATTATCGGTAACGGTGTTGTGGTTTCTCCTGAAGCACTTATTAAAGAGATGAAACAGTTTGACAATCTTCTTGGACGATTATTTGTGAGTGAATCAGCGCACATGATTTTGACATTTCATACTTTGATTGATCAGGCAAAAGAAAAACTTCGCGGTGAAAAAGCGATCGGTACAACAGGTCGTGGAATCGGACCTGCTTACAGTGAGAAAATTGCTCGGGCTGGTTTTCGTTTGGGTGAATTACGTAATGTTTCAACGTTGACGGATCGCGTTTTGGAGTACTTTGTGCAAAACAAAGCGATTTTTGAAGCACTGGAAATTGCTTTGCCAAACAAAGAAGAATTAACCCACGAACTCAATACATTTGCAGAAGCATTGGTTCCATTTTTGGCAAATACCACACAAATGGCATGGAAAATGATGGATGAAGGGCAAAAAATCCTTCTCGAAGGGGCACAGGGAACATTGCTTGATATCGATCATGGAACTTATCCCTACGTGACCAGTTCATCAACGATTTCAGCAGGGGCATGTACCGGTCTTGGAGTCAATCCAAAAGATATCGGAAAAGTGACAGGAATTGTAAAAGCGTACTGTACACGTGTTGGCAATGGTCCTTTTCCTACTGAAGATCATGGTGAAGCCGGTGCGCGCTTACGTAAAGCGGGTCGCGAGTTCGGTACAACAACCGGTCGTCCGCGACGTTGTGGTTGGTTTGATGCTGTAGCATGCCGCTTTGCCAGCCGAATCAATGGATGCGATGATCTTTCTATTATGAAGCTCGATGTCCTTGATGGCTTTGAAGAGATTTTAGTGTGTGTCGCCTATGAACTCAATGGCGAAGTGATTGATTATATGCCATTGGATCTTGAAGCGGTAACCCCAATCTATAAAACATTTGCTGGATGGGACAAAACCGAAGGCGTTCGTCGTTTTGAAGACCTTCCAGTAACGGCACAAGAGTATCTAAAAGCACTCGAAGAGTTGACAAAAACCAAAATTGGGATGATTTCGACCTCACCTGATCGAAACGATACTATTTTACTGTAAATTGTGAAATCAAAATACACTCCTCTGGTCAAACTCAAAAAAAGAGATCTTGACCATGCCGAGCGTGACCTTGTCAGTGCGAACAGTACACTAACGCTTGCTACACTTGCACTTGATAATGCATACATTCTACTTCAATCTCTTAGTCTTCCCACTAGCGGTACAGTTAGTGAATTTACTCAATCACAAATACTCATCCAAGCTCAACATTATGAGATAGAACAGTGTGCATATAATCTAGCTAAAGCGCAACAAAATTTATCTCAGATGCAGCAGCGCTTTAAAGCTGCAATGATTGAATATGAAAAGTTCAAATATCTCGAATTACAAGAGACGCAAGCACACAGTGTGAAAATTAAAAAAGAAGAGGCTAAAATGCTTGATGAAATCGGTGTTATGACCTACAAAAGAGAGCTTTTATGAAAATTGTCCTTATATTATTACTATCGTTTAGTACCATTTTTGGCGCACAAAATAAATCGTATGAGTGCACAAAAATATTTGAATCTCGAAAAAATGAGTTATTAATTGAGCTTGGAAAGATTGATGAACAAAAGCAGTCACTTGACGCACTCAAAAGAGCTACTGAAGATTTATTAAAGAGAAAAGAATCACTGGTTCAGGGCAAGGGCACGGCAGTAGACCAAAAGCTTGCCGAAATAAAAACACGAGAAGCATCAATAAAAAAAATGACAGATGAGAATAAAAAGATTTTAGAAGAGATGAAACAGCTTAAAAGCGACAAAGTTTCTCAAACCTTTGCAAAAATGAAACCAGGTGCAGCATCCGGGATTCTTTCTCAAATGGGAGCTGATGAAGTAGCTGAGATTATGAGTACATTAAACTCAAAAGTTGTTGGGCAAATTTTAGGGAAAATGGATCCTAAAAAAGCGTCAGAAGTGACAGTGGCATTACGTCGTATGCCGCCTGTACCATCGAAATAATCACAAAGACTTAGTATGAATATTTGCGGTACTATTGATTATAAAGAAGATGGTCCTTCATTCATTAAAAATTTAGCTTTACGATTATGGTCACATTGGTGTTTAAAAGCCGTCGGAACGATGAGTTTTATTGCTCTTTTTTTTGCTCTCTATTTTTACCTTTTAACACATCATTTTTACCCAGTGACACAAATTCCATTGGTAAGTGTTGATAAATGGATTTCTTTTAATGATTTTTATCTCTATATCTATCTCTCATTATGGGTGTATGTATCACTCCCTCCCGCACTTATAAAGAGTAAAAAAGAACTATTCTACTACGGTATGTACGTGGGAGTAGTTTCGATAATTGGTATACTTTTTTATCTTTTTTTCCCAACTGTTATTCCCCAAAATAGTAATGATTGGGCTGCATCGTCTAATATGGAATTATTGAAATCAGTAGATATGGGAGGAAATGCTTTTCCCTCCTTACATGTTGCAACAGCTTTTTTTTCCTTTTTTTGGCTTCATTTGCAGTTAAAGCAGATGCGGGGAAGAAAAATCATTATGGGGTTAAATTCTCTATGGTGTTTGGGAATAGTGTATTCGACAATGGCAATTAAACAACATGTTTTTTTGGATGTACTGGGAGGCTTGCTTTTGGGTGGTGCAGCTGCATTTTTTACATTACGGCATCACAAAAAAGCTTTCTAAGCCTTTTTAGAGGTCATCTAAAGTACAATAACAAAAAAGTACACTAGGGCTACTCATGAAAGTTTCACTCGCACATTTACCTCATATTTCGAGTCGCATTGCCGTAGATCTTAACCGTAGCGGATTAGTTACGATGACTCATGGCTTGGAAGCAACGGCACATGAAGCTGAAAAAATATTGATTGAGAGCGTTAAGCGTGAAATGGCGCTGGAAGAAAAAGTTAAAGAAATCGTCAATGCCAATGAGGAGCAGATTGATTTCTATTTAGCCGATGAACGACAACTCTTTTTTATGATCAAGAAAAGATTAGCGCCCGATTTTGGCGTTATTCTCTCGTATGAAGATCGTTATTCGGATATTGCACATAAAATTTTGGATGCATTATACGAAGAAGATTTAATTCATTACGATGTCAGCGAAAATCGTATTAAGAATATCATTTATGATGCAATGACAGCTTTTATCGCTGATGCCAGTGAGATCGAAAATGCGGTTTATGAAAAAATTAAAAGCTATAAGCGTCGTATGATTCCGGGAACGGATGAATATGAAATCTTGTATGAAAAATTATACAAAGATGAACTACTTAAACGGGGGATGGCGTAATGCGTGACGTATGGATTTATCTCGAGAATGGTACTTTTCTTCAAGCAAAAAGCTTTGGAGCAGATACAACAAGCGTTGGTGAAATTGTTTTTAATACTTCACTTACTGGTTATCAAGAGATTATTTCTGACCCTTCCTATGCGGGGCAATTTATTACTTTTACAATGCCTGAGATTGGTAATGTTGGTGTCAATGATGAAGACATGGAAAGCAATTCTGCCCATTGTAAAGGGGTAATCGTTCGTCAATATCAAAGTCAATATTCCTCTTTTAGAGCGCAAGAAGCATTGCATACATTTTTAGAAAAACATGGAGTTATAGGTATCTGTGATATCGACACACGTTTTTTGACTAAAATGCTTCGTACGCAAGGCGCTATGATGATGATCGCTTCAACGCAAGTGAGCGACAAAGCGGAGCTTAAAGCTCTTCTTGAGGCAGCTCCTCGTATTGAAGAAGTGAACTACATCGAAGAAGTAAGTACAAAAGTAGCTTACACACACCGTAACGGTGTGTATGATCCGTTTAGTTTTCGTTACAACGATGCACCTGCACCTAAAGCACGCATTGCAGCAATCGACTTTGGGGTCAAGCGTAATATTCTCAATGAACTTACGCAAGCAGGCTTAGAAGTGGAAGTCCTTCCAAATAGCTTTAACGGCGACGACTTAATTGCACGTTACGATAATAAAGAGATTGATGGTGTATTTTTGTCCAATGGTCCTGGAGATCCATTAGTCTTGAAAAAAGAGCAAGAAGAGATCAAAAAGCTTATTGCCCGTCGTATCCCTTTGTTTGGTATTTGCTTGGGGCATCAGCTTCTTAGCATCGCACACGGACATGATACGCACAAACTAAAATTCGGTCACCATGGCGGTAATCATCCTGTGAAAAATGTTCAAACGGGTATGGTAGAAATTACAGCACAAAATCATAACTATAATGTTCCTGAATCGGTACGTGAAATTGCAGATGTAACACATGTGAATCTTTTTGATAATACCATTGAAGGTCTTCGCTATAAAAATTCTCCCGTATTTTCAGTACAGCATCACCCTGAGGCAAGTCCGGGACCAAAAGAGAGTCGCTATATCTTTTCGGAATTTTTGAATCTAATCGCACGCTAATACGATTTACTAAGCACCAGTGGAGCTAAATTCCACTGGCTATCTTCTTCGGGTGTTACCTTTCTTCCCTTAATTCTTTTAAAAATCTTAAATTTATCACCAAGTTCGACAAACAAGCAAAAGATTTAATTATTTAAGATTTATTAAAAGAACACGTGGCTATCATTAGAGTGTTTAATAGCCTAGAAATGTTACATTTGTGTTAAGAAACACAAATAGGCTCTTATGCTTTGAATCTTTAAGGAGGTCGTAAATGGAGAATCGTCCATTGGAGTATGATTACACGGTTGCAAAGTGGTTTATGCTTTCAACCATTGTTCTCGGTATTGTCGGGATGCTTGTCGGTGTAATTTTGGCGTGGGAAATGGCTTTCCCTGCTGTTAATACCATTGCAGGTGAGGGATTGGCAGAGTACACAAACTTTAGCCGTCTTCGTCCGTTGCATACCGATGCAGTAATTTTTGGATTTACCCTAAGTGGTATTTTTTCTACGTGGTACTATATAGGTCAGCGTGTGTTGAAAGTTTCTATGGCGGAGTCAAAATTTTTGATGTTCCTTGGAAAATTGCACTTCGCTCTTTACCTATTAGTGGTTGTGGCGGTAGTTGGTTCACTTTTATTAGGAATCACTACGTCTAAAGAATATGCTGAATTTGAATGGCCTATTGATATCGCAGTTGTTGTGGTATGGGTAACTTGGGGTATGGGTATTTTTGGTTTGATCGGTATTCGCCGTGAAAAATCATTGTATATTTCTATCTGGTATTACATTGCTACTTTCTTGGGTATTGCTATGTTGTATCTTTTCAACAATATGGAAATTCCAACGTATTTTGCTTCAGGCGGAATTGGTGCATGGTACCATTCAGTTTCAATGTATTCAGGTACAAATGATGCGCTCGTACAATGGTGGTATGGACATAACGCAGTTGCGTTTGGTTTCACAGTACCTATCGTAGCGATGATTTATTACTTCCTTCCAAAAGAGTCAGGTCAAGCAGTTTATTCATATAAATTGTCTCTTCTTGCATTCTGGGGTTTGATGTTTGTATACCTTTGGGCTGGCGGACACCACTTGTTGTTCTCAACTGTTCCTGACTGGATGCAAACAATGGGTTCTGTATTCTCTGTTGTTTTGATTCTCCCATCATGGGGTTCTGCGATCAACATGCTTCTTACAATGAAGGGTGAATGGCAACAAGTTGCTGCAAGTCCATTGATTAAATTTATGGTTCTAGCATCAACATTCTACATGTTCTCTACTCTTGAAGGTCCAATTCAAGCGATCAAATCAGTTAATGCTTTGGCTCACTTTACAGACTGGATCGTTGGTCACGTTCATGATGGTACTCTTGGTTGGGTTGGATTCATGATTATGGCAGCATTGTTCCATATGGCTCCACGTATATTCAAACGTGAGATTTATTCTAAATCTTTGATGGGTACACAATTCTGGATTCAAACTCTTGGTGTTGTCTTGTATTTCACTTCTATGTGGATTGCTGGTATTACACAAGGTATGATGTGGCGTGCACACGATGAGTTTGGTAATCTTGCTTACTCATTTATTGATACGGTTGCTGTATTACAACCATATTTTACAATCCGTGCGGTTGGTGGAACGTTATATCTAGTGGGTATGTTCTTGTTTGCGTACAATATGTACAAAACAATGACAAGCTCTCGTCGCGTAGAAGAGAGTGAACTTCAAAACGCATCGCCAATGGGCGCATAATTAAGGAGGGGAAAATGTTTCACTGGTTAGAGAAAAACCCGTTCTTTTTTGCGGTTGCTGTCTTTGTTGTTATTGCGTTTGCAGGTCTTATTGAGATCCTGCCAAACTTTGCTCAGGCATCTCGTCCGGTTATCGGTACGAAGCCTTATACGACGCTTGAACTTGCGGGTCGTCATGTTTACATTAAAAATAGTTGTAATGCATGTCACTCACAGCTCATTCGTCCATTTAAATCAGAAACTGACCGTTACGGTCACTACAGTTTGAGTGGAGAATATGCGTACGATCGTCCATTCCTTTGGGGTTCAAAACGTACTGGTCCTGACTTGATGCGTGTAGGTAACTACCGTACAACAGATTGGCACGAAAACCACATGAAAGATCCTGCAGGAGTTGTTCCAGGTTCTATCATGCCGGCATACCGATGGATGTTTAAAAACACTGCAGATATTGATACAGCATATGCTGAGCAATTGACTGTAATGAAAGCGTTTGCTGTTCCTTACAATGCAGAAATTCCAATGGTTGATGGCTCAAAAGCTACAGTTACATTAGCGGATACAGTTGAAGGTGCTCGTGCATCAGCTCTTGAAGAAGCAAAAGTAATCGCAGCGGATATGAAAGATCAAGATGTTAAAGATGCAGTTGCAGCAGGTCAGGTTCCTGAAATCGTTGCGCTTATTGCATACCTTAATAGCTTGAAATAAGGAAATTGACGTGGACATTGCTACATTTCAAGCGTATGGATATTTTTTCTTTACCGCCTTTTTGGTGGCGGTGCTGTATGGGTATATTTATCATTTATACAGTGCACAGAAAAAAGGGACACGCGATTACGAGAAGTATGGCAATATCGCGCTCCATGATGATATCACCGATCAACCGATCGAGGAGATCTCAAAAACCGATGAGATAAAAAAGTAGGAGGCATACATGAATAAGACAGTTTTAGCTGCTATCATAGTTGTAATTGCGATGCTTGGTTTCACATACGTAGCGGTCGGTTCTGCCGGCGGTATGGGTGGAGATGGTGACTGGGTTAATAAACTCGCTGTATTAGGCGCGGTTGTTCTCGTTATCGTCACGGCATTCGTTGTTACCAAATATGTTCGACAGATGCAAAGCGATACTGCAAGCGGTAAACTTGCAGATGAAAATTGGGATGGGATTGGAGAATATAAAAACGAACTTCCTCTTGGATGGGCGGTTATATTTCTTGGTTCTATTATTTGGGCGATTTGGTATTTTCTTGCAGGATACCCTGTTAATGCATATTCACAAATCGGTGAATACAATGAAGAAGTTGCTGCTCATGACACAAAGTTTGAAGCGCAATATGCAAATATGGATGACGCTACGCTTAATGCGATGGGTGAATCTGTATTTATCGTTCAATGTGCACCATGTCATGGTTTACAAGCAGACGGTATGGGTGGAAAAGCAGCTGATTTACACGTTCGTCTTGCTGAGCAATCTGTAAAACATGCTGTTGTAAACGGTGCAAACAACAATCTTTTGGGAACAAGCATGCCAATGCCTGATCGTAACGGATTGATGAATGCTAACACCAATGCTTTAGTTACAGATGCTGAGATTGATGCAGTAGCAAAATATGTTGCTGGCGGATTAAAAGGTACTGAAGGTGCTGATGTTTTCGCTGGAACATGTGCTGCATGTCACGGTCCAGACGGTAAAGGTATGGAGATGGTTGCTCCGAACATTGCTGAGATGTCTCCTGCAATGGTTGACATGGTTCTTCGTCACGGTAAAAAAGGTGCAATCGGCGCAATGCCAGCATTTACAAACCTAACAGAAGTTCAATATAAAGCACTTGACGCGTATGTCGCAAGCTTGAGTAAGAAATAAGGAGCAAATTATGGAAAATCGTAGTATCTTTTCACTACACGGTATTACCGGCATGTTGATTGCTACCGTATTGCTTCTCTCTATCCTCGCGGGTTTAACCGTATGGGGATTGGGTGTACAACAAGCAAGCGCGGCAAATTACTATCAAGTCGAAAATGAAAAAGAGATCAAAATGATCAGCACAGAAAATGCTGCTCATTTGGTCGATGTAAAGTAAGGAGTTTTAGATGGCAAGTATCATGGATAAACTCATCACTGTTGCTTTGATTGTTTCTGCAGCGATCACGTTGTGGGCGGTAGTTACACCTAACCACCTCTACATCGGTTGATTAAATTGAAATTCTCACGAGGGCTTGCGGCCCTCACCTTTACCGTTGTATCCACACTTTCTTTACATGCTGAATTTTTATATAAAGATGATGTTGTCAAAAATCCAAAATTCACACAACAAATAGAATTGATCGGTGCTGAACTAAAAGCAAAAACTGGTATTTCTCTTTATTTAGTTATGCTTCGTGATTTGGATAATAATGAATCAATTAGTGATTTTGAAAAGCGCCTAAGTGCAGAGAGTAATGGTTCTGCAGTTATCATTACATTTGTTGAACTCAAAAAAGAGGTCGATATTTTGGCGCGTCCAACATCTTTATATAACAATTTTGACAAAGCACAGGTTTTAAGTCCTAATGCAACATTTATAGGGGCTGTTGTGAGTACGATTATGTTTGCACGTACTTTTGACGATGCAAAAGAGCTTCTCTCTAATAGTGGAGGGACAATTCTTCCTATTTTGGCAGAGCGTGCCAAGGGTAATGATATTGTTTCAAAATATTCTGTAGGAATGTACAATGGTTACTCTGATGTAGCAGAACAAATTGCTGCTTCAAAGGGCGTAACTCTTAGCTCATCTGCAGGTACTGGCAGCCAAACTTTTATTGATATTTTGCGTTTAGTTTTTTACAGTATCATTTTGTACGCACTTTATGTATATATACGTGGGCGCTTTTTTAAAAAAAGAGAGACAAAAAGTGAATAAAAATAATATTAATGCAGGAAAAAAATGGCCATGGATTATTGGTCTATCCATAGTCGGTGTCATTGGTTTATGTGTAGCTACGGTAAAAGTTGCACTAAACAATCCTGTTGAAATGTCTGATTATGGAATGCAAAACTATCATACTTATGATGATAATGTGAATGATATTATTAATTCTAAAATTGCATTTGATCAAAATTATACGATTGTATTTTTAACACAGCAAATTCATGAGAAAAAATCCATTCTTATTTATCAGGTACAGGATAAATCGGGTAAAGCCATCAATAATGCAAAAGTTGAAGTGGTTTTAACGCGACCAGATACTACAAAATTTGATTTAAAACTTACAAACCCTATTGTGAATGACGGCAAGTACTCATTTAATGCAATAGATCTTCCAAAAATTGGGCGATGGGATATTTTAGCAAAAGTAGCTATTGCTGAAAAGCAACGTTTCTATAACCTCAAGGCAGATACGCGCAGTCCTAATACTATTGAGTTTTAATGCAGCGCTCGTGCGTTGTTTTCCCAACTTCTCGTTCTATCCGTGATGCTCTGGACCATTATAACGAAGGATTTTTACCTACCCTTATGGGTATGGGTGATTTTCTGGATCGGGTTATTCTAAGTACAAACGTTGTATCTCCGGATAATGATTTACGTCTCCTCGCTCTTCATGAAGCTTCTGATTTTTCTACATTTAGTAAACTCCTTATTGAACGTAATTTTTTTACATTTATCCAAAATTCTTCTTATATTTTTCGATTTTTTGAAGAGCTTAGTGGAGAAATGGTTTCTATTGATGCATTGGAAGGTGCCGATGTTTATGGAGAATACGAAGAACATATCGCAATATTAAAACAGTTGTGGCTGAGTTATCGAGATATAGTACAATCGCGTGGATGGAGTGACCCGATATTTTCAAAATCCACGATAGAAATAAATGAAGGATACGTGAGACGATTTGAAACTATTACGGTGCATGTCGAGGGGTATTTAAGTCGTTATGAACTTGAAGTATTGAGAGCTTGTGCGATTGTAACGAGAGTGGAATGTATTTATCATGCTACAACGTTTAATGAAAAAATGTCGTCTCGATTTCGTGAATTGTCATTAGAAATTGAAGTAGGATATAAATATCAACTTGATTTGACTAATATGTCCGTTATGGAATCTTCTATAATTGCTCCGTTGGAAGATGTAAAATGTGAGATATTTCATAACCGTTTAGTACAGGTTGGCTTTGTAAAAGTCAAAATTACTATGATGGTGGAAAGCGGAATCAGCCCAGAACGGATTGTGGTCGTCACGCCGGATGAATCGTTTGCGAGCTATTTGCGAATGTTTGACGACGAACAAAATTTTAACTTCGCCATGGGAACATCACTGAGTGATGAGCGAGTTGTGCACGATATAGAAGCGATAGAACTGTATATGGGTGAGCAAAGCGTGGAAAATAAGGCACGGCTTGAGAAGGTGTCATCACCTCTGTATGAATGGATTATGGGCCATTATTACGAACCATTTTCTTACGATGATCTTAGAAGCTTGTGCAGTATGATGGTAGAGAATGCTCATCGTACTGAGGTAAAAGAGATTTTAAATGAGGAGTGTGAAAAATTCAAACCCATTGTTGATGCCTTGGCAGGATATGAGTTTAAATCAGCTTTACGGATATATCTTTCGCGAGTGAAAAGCCGTTCGATTGATGATGTACGTGGCGGGAAAATTACCGTTATGGGGCTACTGGAGACACGTGGAGTAGAGTTTGATGGGGTGATTGTGGTTGATTTTAATGAAGGATTTGTTCCTCATAGAAGTCAAAAAGATCTCTTTTTAAACACGAAAACAAGGCGGATAGCAGATTTGCCTACAACGTTGGAGCGTGAATCACTTCAAAAACATTATTATTGGATGCTGTTTCAACGTGCACAACAAGTTGCAATTTCGTGCGTACAGAATACTGAAACCATTCCATCACGATTTTTATTACAGTTGGGCATTTTGATGCATGAATCGGAATTTGATTATGAATCCCTTCTTTTCCCCACTGTAGCGTTTAAAGAACGTCATGTTGAGTATTGCGAGAGTGACTATGATTTTTGCGCACATCCTCTTTCTTCGAGTGGTTTAAAGAGCTTTTTAACCTGTAAACGACAATTTTATACCAAATATATTTTAAAAATCAAAGAGCATGAACAGGCACAAGATTTAAGTAGTGAGAGAGACATTGGGAATCGTCTTCACGCGGCAATGGAAAAAATATACATGGGATGTGATCATTATGATTCACCAAGTGAGATTAAACAAGCCATTATTAAGGTCTTGGGTGAACATGATACGAGTGATGGCATGGAGCGTTATGTTGAGGCATTATGGATTGAGAAGTTAAATACATTTTACTTCAATGAAATTGAGAGATTTCGTCAGGGAAGCCGTGTTGCGTATCATGAAAAAGAGGGTGAGAGAATAGTCGAGGGGATACGGCTTGTTGGGAGAATGGATAGAATTGACCGTACAGTCGATGGATTAGAAGTGTTGGATTACAAAACCGGTAATTTTGCCGATACAGCCAGTGAACCAAAAGAGGGAGATGTTGATTACCAACTCGCTGTTTATGGAGTGCTTGCTCAAGAGTTTGGAAATGTCAGTCGCTGTGGATACTATGATTTAAAAATTGGGAAAGTTGTTTATGAGCAGTTTTTAGAGGCAAAGATAGAAAAACTACATGAAATCTTACGAAGTTTGGCACTCCAAAAAACGTGGGTTTGGGAAATGACGGAGGATTTGAAACAGTGTCGATACTGTCCCTATACCCTGTTGTGTCAAAGGGAACTTTAGATGAGTCATTTTGAACCTTTTTTAGCGTATGAAGCCAGCGCAGGAAGCGGGAAAACTTTTAATCTCGTTGTTCGTTATTTGAGTTTATTGTTTATGGGAGAAGAAGTTGAAACCATCACAGCATTAACGTTTACCAATAAAGCGGCAAATGAGATGCGAACACGTGTGGTGGAGACGTTGCAGGCATTGGAAAAACGGGGGGAACTCTCTGAAATAGCCAAAGTGAGTGGTTTAGATGAAGATGAAATCTTGAGTCTACGAGATAAAGTTTTGTGGAAACTGCTTAGGTCGGATATGAAGATTTCCACGATTGATACATTTTTTGGAAGTATTTTGCGTAAATTTGCCCTCAATGCAGGGATTATGCCTACATTTACTGCGTCAAATGCGCATCATGAAGTAAAATTTTTAAAACGTTTTTTGCACGAGATCGAGATTGCAGGGGAGATATCAACACTTACGAATCTCTCACAGCTAAGTTCAAAACGCCTTGAAGATATTTTTACGCTTCTTTCAAGCCTGTATGCAAAACATAAAGAGCTTGAAGGGTTAAATCTCCCTCAATTTAGCGTAACATTTGACCCGATAGCCCAAGCAATGGGATATTCACACGAATTATCAGAATTACTATTAAGTAAACCACTAAGTGATCGGTCGCGCAAGACGATGCTTATTGAGGATTATGAGGATCTATTAAAAAAATCGTGGATTTTTAAGCCGAGTTTGGAATATTGGGATTTTAAGAAAATCTATGAGCCTAAAATGGATGAATTATTGCAAAAAATCCAAGAAGCAATACGTATTCAAATGCAATACCGTGAATCGGAGCTTTTGAGTTCCATGAACCGTATTTTAAAAATTTATATCAAGAGTCGTCATGCGCTGATTATTCAAAATAATGAGCTTACATTTGATGATATCACCTTGATGGTGCATGATTTGCTGAGGGGAAAACTGGAGAGTGAATTTCTCTATTTTAGATTGGATTCGGCGATGAAACATCTACTTTTAGATGAATTTCAAGATACGAGTGTTATCCAGTTTGATATTCTCAGACCTCTTATTGAAGAGATTGCTGCAGGCGTTGGGGTTAATGAGGGGGGAAGCTTCTTTTTTGTCGGAGATGTTAAACAATCTATCTACCGTTTCAGGGGAGGGGTAAGTGCCCTTTTTTATCAAGTAGCGGAACATTTTGACGTTCAGGTACGCGCCTTGGAAGTGAACTACCGCTCGAGGGCTCAAGTGGTAGAGTTTGTTAATCGCGTATTTTGCTCAACAATGGAGAGGTACATTTCTCAATCTTCACCTTCGCATAAGCAGGGTGGATTGGTTGAAGTTTATATCACTGAAGAACCGCTGACGCTCTTGATTAAACAGATTGAAGCATTACGACATGTTGGGGTAAATGAGGATGATATTGCTATTTTATGTGGTACGAATTCGGATGCTACTCGTGCGCAAGAGCTTCTTGAAGAGCAAGGACTGCACGTTGTAAGTGAAGCAACATCGCGCCTTATTCACCAAAGAAGTGTACGTGCTATCATTGAATATCTTCGTTTTTGTTATTTTGGTAATGAGATTTATCGCCAAAACTGTTCCGCATTGCTTGGGGAAGAGAGTATGGAACGCATGATGATTGTGGATGTTCAAACGCAGTGCGTTGAATTTATTCTCAAACACAATATTGGGGATAAGAGTGCACTCTTGTTTATCGAAAAATTGAGTCAGTATGCAGATATTGAAGCGGTTATTTTCGAGATAGATCGGCTTGAGGCATCTTCTCCTCAGAGTGATTTACATGGGATAAGGATTATGACGGTACATAAATCCAAAGGGCTTGAGTTTGAACATGTCATTGTTTTGGATAGATTGGGACAGATGAAAAGCCGTAATGATTTCATCATGTATGAATATGATGGAATCAACCTTGAGCGAATGTTTATCCGTACTAAGGGCCGAGAGGAATTGGATGACATCTACAAAAATGCTTTAGAAAAAGAGAAGAAACTTGAAAAAAGCGATCAGCTCAATGCTCTCTATGTCGCACTAACAAGAGCGGTACAGTCACTCACCATCATTGCAAAGCCAAAAGGATCTTGGTTTGAGCCTTTGGGGCTTAGCGAAGGACGTTGGGGAGAAAGTAGTTTTGAAATTACTCATACGCCGTCAGCTAAACCACTAAAAGCGCTTGTAACTAAGAGCGTAAGCTATGGAAAGCAAAGCGATACAGCCAAGACAGAGAAAAATGCTATTATCGATTATGAGGCGATTAATTATGGTTTAGCACTCCATTATGCTCTGGAAATGATGGAAAATTTTGAGATTAAATCCCTTGAAAATGCCCTTGAATCAACTCGAAAACGTTATGGAATGAGTATTGGAGAGACAAAGCTGGAACAATTACGCCAAACTTTGCACACACTTATTACGCATGAACAGTTTTGTCTTTTAATAAAAGGTAAAAGCTATAAAGAACAAGCTTTTTACTATCAGGATCAAAAGCGAATCATTGATCTGCTCATAGAGCATGATGACGGATATTGGGTGGTAATCGACTACAAAAGCGGCGAAGAAAAAAGTACAGAGCATACAAAACAAGTAAAGAACTACATGAATGCAGTACGTTTCCTTTTAGGCGGAGAAGTGAGAGGCTATGTCTGTTATGCAGGTGAGAAAACGTGCGAATGGCTAAAAGTAGAGGAAATATTGTCCTTATAAAAAACTTAATTTAAGTATATTATAAGTTTAAAAGGGTACAATTTCGCCACTAAAAGACTTAAAAAGGAGGCTCACGATGAAATTTACTAAAATTGCAACACCTGAGCAAATCGACCGTAAATGGGTTTTGATCGATGCAGAGGGTATGACATTCGGTCGTTTAATGACAGATGTTGCTGCTCGTCTTCGCGGAAAAGATAAACCTTATTTTACTCCAAATATTGACTGTGGTGACTTCGTTGTTATTATCAATGCATCTAAAATCGTTATTAACGGTAATGGTAAATTGGCAAACAAAGAGTATCACACTCATAGTGGTTACTTCGGTAGCGTTAAAAGTGTAAAAATGACAGAGCTTTTGGCTACTAACCCAGAAAAACTCTTCAAACTCGCAGCTCGCGGAATGCTTCCTAAAACAAAATTAGGTCGTGCGATGCTCAAAAAATTAAAAATCTATGCAGATGCTGAGCATCCTCACTCTGCACAGATCGCTAAGTAAGGATTCCCGATGGTAAAAACATATGCAACTGGCAAAAGAAAAACATCGATCGCTAAAGTATGGTTGACTCCAGGTACCGGTAAAATTACCGTTAACGGTCTTTCACTTGACGCATGGCTTGGTGGTCTTGAAGCGAAAAAATTGCGTGTAACGCAACCTCTTTCTCTTACTAAACAAGACACATCGGTAGATATTAACGCAACCACAACTGGTGGCGGATTTTCAGGTCAATCAGACGCACTTCGTCACGGTATCTCGAAAGCACTTTGTACATTTGATCCAGCATTTCGTGTTGTATTGAAACCATATGGTATGCTTACTCGTGACTCACGTATCGTTGAGCGTAAGAAACCAGGTCTTCGTAAAGCACGTCGTTCACCTCAATTCTCTAAACGTTAATCGTTTCTTCTTCCTATTATGGGAAGAATTTTCCTCTTCATTTTTTCAATCATTTCAGATTATTTTTTTTACAGCTAATTTTCAATCAACTCTAATATAAATATTTTTATTTCCGTTCACTCTGAACTTGCCGAAGGGTATGAATTTCTATGCTATAGGGCACGTAAGATCGCCACGAATGCTAATTAAATGTTATTGTTTAGCAACTCGAAACAACTTTTTGTTATACATATTATCCATGACTTTTACAAATGCCAACGCATCTTTTTCGAGTTCCTTATCATGGGCAACAGCTTTTAAATGTTCATGTTCATAGACAAAAGTAAGCGGCTCTTTATTGGGCTGAATAATTGCCACCTTATCATGAACACGCAATGCAAAAGTATCATTAAACATCATAAGTACCATCTCTTGCTTGGCATCACTGTAAATAGAGTGTCCTAAAACGGGATAGGTTAGATTGACACCAATCAAATCCAGAGCAGTTGCTAGGACATCGGGTTGCGTGCTAAGACGATCAAATTTTTGAGGTTTGAGTCCATCTGCAACGATAAGTGCAGGAATGTGAAACATGTTAACGGGGACAAGATCGTCACCATAGACGCGGACATTATGATCGGCGACAACAATAAATACGGTATCTTTATAATACGCCTCTTTTTTTGCAATCTCGAAAAATTTTCCAATGGCAAAGTCAGCGTATTTGACCGCATTATTGACTCCTTGCCGAGGTTCTCCTGCTCTAAAATCTATTTTACCATCGGGAAGTTCAAATGGTGAGTGGTTAGAAGAAGAAAACATGACACTTACAAATTTTTCTCCATTCTTGACATGGGTTTTGAATTTCTCATTGGCTTTTAGTACCAGATCTTCATCACTGACCCCCCATGTACTCACAAAGCTGGGGTTTTTGTAATCCTTTTGTTCGATCACTTCATCAAAACCATTTCCCATATACCAGCTGCGCATGTTATCAAATCGTCCTTCGCCGCCATAAATAAAGCTTGATTTGTACCCAAGCGGTTTTAACAGTGAGGCAACGGTGAAAAAATCACTTTGAGATTTATTGCGTTTTACCACTCCCTCTCCCGCTACCGGGAGCCATCCTGAGCTCATGGCGGCAAGTCCACGAATTGAGCGGGTTCCGTTGCTGAAGAGATTGGTAAATACCAATCCTTCGTGAGAGAGCTTTTCAAGATTGGGAGTGATACTCACATCGCCGCCGCTAAATCCGACAAATTGACTACCCAAGGATTCTTGGATGAAAATAACGAGATTTTTAGGTTTTGAGGAAGGAAAATGAGTCGCCTCAGTACGATTAAAAGGTAAATCACTTCCTTTTGGTATGTTAAGACGTGTAGAAACACGTTGGTAGGCTTCGGATAAATTAATTTTCCCGTAGCTATTTACGAGTTTATCCGATTCTTTTGAATAACTGTAATAGGCATCACCGATACTGTAAAGAGAGTTTTTGGCAATTTCGTTTGCCATACGGTTGGTACTGTACAGCGCATCGGAGACATTAGCTGGACGATGACCCAAAGAGGAACGAATACCGATAAAGAGTAAGGCAGTAATAGGTAGAAGGAGTAAAAGACGCTTCCATAGAGGCGTTGTGAGTGCTGCTTCAAATTTCAGGGGAGAAAAGCGTACAAAGAGCGATGCCGTAACCATCAGCATAATAAAAGCCACTACAAGCTGCATCGGATACTCTTTGAGAATCATCGATATAACTTCTTGAGGATATTTTAAATACTCGACGAAGAGATAGTTGGGGCGAACATCGTATTGCGCGACAAAGGGGAAGGTTGCATTTTCGATGTATACTGCAAGGAGTAAAAATACTAAAACATAGCCATTAAGCAGACGTGCGGCACTTTTGGCAAAATACTGGGGAGTCAGTGTGAGGATGAGAGCAGGGATGATAAGAATGATCGAAGTGGTCATCGTATCTAGTTTAAGTCCGTATAAAAAAGATAAAAGAGATTCAGCAAACGTAATATCATGTAAGCGATCAGCGTAAAGTACATAAAGTCCCAGTCGCCCCAAAACGAAAAGAGCGATAAAAAGTAGATAAATTTTAAGAAGTTCTTTGAATATGCGCATAAAGCCCTCATGAATGGAATGCGGTATTATAAGGGATGATTAGCTAATAACAAAGGTTTACGCAGTGTTAATCGAAAAGAGATTATTATTCGACACTTTTTATTTTAGATAAGGTGGTTTTTTTGTTTATGAAATCCTTTGGCGTGAAATCACGTTTTCTTATTATTGGTGTGGCTCTTTTTTTAACTCTTGTCGCAAATGGCGCTTTTTTTAAGCATGTTGTTGAGGTCTATTCTCTTTCTTGGAGTACAATTCCTTTTATTGCTTCGCTGGCATTGGTTCTGGTGAGTGTTACGACCATTCTTTTATCTTTATTTAGTTTTCGTCATACGATTAAGCCTCTCCTGATTCTAATTCTAATTCTTTCTTCTTTTGTAGCCTATTTTATGGATACGTATAACACGGTGATTGATACTCATATGATCCAAAATACATTGGAGACAAATTTAAATGAATCGGCTGATTTGTTTAGTTTTACCCTTATTTTGTATGTACTATTCATTGGAGTATTACCCTCTTTTATAATCTATCGCATCAAGATTATACCTATGAGCTTAAAGCAGACGCTTTTGGAAAAAGGGAAGATTATCGGGATATCGCTTGGTCTTGTTGCGGTAATTTTGTTCTCGTTTAGTAAGAATTACACCTCATTTTTTAGAGAACATAAACCATTACGTTATTACGCAAATCCAGGTTATTATCTTTATTCCGTTGGTTCTTATATTCAAAAGTCTTTGTCTCATCCGTATACGGGATTACAGATAATTGCAGCGGATGCAAAAGTAGTTTCTACGACTGCAGATCGTAAATTGGTAATTTTAGTAGTTGGTGAAGCAGTGCGATGGGATCATTTTTCACTCAATGGGTACGGTCGTGAAACCAATTCGTTGCTTAAAAAAGAGGATATTGTTAACTTTACCCAGTTTACTTCCTGTGGTACTGAAACAGCTATATCGGTGCCGTGTATGTTTTCTTCTTTTGGCAGGGAATCGTACGAGGGAGAAAAAGCGAAGCATACAGAAAATGTTTTAGATATTTTGCAGCGTTCTGGCGCGAATATTTTGTGGCGGGATAACAACTCCGATTCCAAAGGAGTTGCGCTTCGTGTAGCATATGAAGATTTTAAATCACCTGATAAAAATACGATGTGTGAGGATGGAGAGTGCCGTGATGAAGGGATGCTGGTTGGACTACAAGAATACATTGATGCGCATCCGAAAGGGGATATTGTTATTGTATTGCATCAAATGGGAAATCATGGTCCTGCGTATTATAAACGTTATCCAAAGGCATTTGAGAAATTCACCCCTGTTTGCAAAAGCAATCAATTAGAACAATGCACCCAAGCTGAGATTACGAATGCGTACGATAATGTTCTTCTTTATACGGATTATTTTTTAACCAAGGTAATCGATGTACTTCAAAAGAATGATCCCTCGTTTGCGACAGCGATGTTTTACGTGAGTGACCATGGCGAATCATTGGGGGAAAAGGGCCTTTATCTGCATGGTTTTCCTTATGCCATTGCACCGGAAGCACAAAAGCATGTCCCTGCGGTCATGTGGTTTGGAGAAAAATTTCAAGTGAATAAAGAAAAATTAAAACAAAATGCTTCTCAACCGTATACTCACGACTTTATCTTTCATACGTTGTTGGGGATGAGTGAAGTGAAGACTTCGGTGTATCAAAGCGAGCTGGATATTTTGCATGGAGCCCACTAAAAATATTCTTATTACTGCCATCGTCTTAATTGTGGCAGTCCTCTTTTTTGGTTTGAGCCCAGCGGATATTTGGGTGCAAAAGCATTTTTATAATCTTGCGACGCATCAGTGGATACTTGATACCAACAATACTGTTCTCAAGTTTGTTTTTTATGACGGAATCAAACGTCTATTAATCGTCATCGCGGTTCTTTTCTTATTTGTTTTGATTCTGGGATGGAAAAAACAATGGATGAGAGCGTATCGACGCGGATTAATCATTGTGGTGCTTTCTTCTATCGCAGTTCCTCTTGTTGTCGGTTCTTTAAAAGCAGTTTCAAATATGCCGTGTCCCAAAAGTTTGGATATTTTTAACGGAACTTATCCGCATACCTGCGTTTGGGAAAAATACGCAACTAAAGATTGTCATCTAGAAAAACAAAAATGTTGGCCAGCAGGTCATGCAAGCGGCGGATTTGCCCTCTTGTCACTCATTTTTTTGTTTCACAGTCGAAAAAATAAAATAATTGCAGGTAGCATAGCCATGGGTATTGGATGGAGTATGGGAAGTTACAAAATGCTCATCGGAGACCATTTTTTGAGTCATACAGTGATTACGATGATTTTGGCGTGGCTATTAATTTTGTTGATTGCTCGAGGGGTGGACTGGGTGATAAAGAAGAACCTTAAGGTTATTGACGTACGATAATTATCGCCTCGTCTAACCGCTCAATGGTCGGGTAGTAGAAAGTAAATAATGCTATAATCTCCCCCAAAAAATGGGGTGAGTTTGAAATATTTATTCTTTTACTTAATATTCACATTTTCATTATTTTCATCAACACTTCACTTAAGTACTTCTTCCAATCCTGCCCGTCTTAATCCCCTGATAGCAACCGATTCAGCGAGCGGGGAAATAGCCAATTTTATTTTTAATTCCTTGGTAAAATACGATGCAAGCGGACAAAATGTTATTGGAGATTTAGCGCAGTCGTATAAACGTATTTCCCCGACTGTTATCGAGTTCAAACTTCGTCATGGGATCAAATGGCATGATGGGAAACCTTTTAGTGCGGATGATGTTGTATTTACTTACAATCTGATCATTTCTCCCAAGGTTATGAGTCCTTATTCTACGGATTTCAGAGTAGTCAAAGAAGTACGTGCACTGGATGACTATACGGTTCGTGTTACCTATACCAAGCCTTATTTTAAAGCGCTGGAAATTTGGATGATGGGGATTGTTCCAAAACATATTTTGGAAAATGAAAAAGATATCATGGGATCATCATTTAATACTCATCCCATAGGTACGGGTCCTTATTTTCTTAAAAAATTAGAATTTTCCAAACAAATAGAGCTAGCCGCCAATCCGTCGTATTTCGAGCATAAAGCAAACATAGACACTATTGTTTTTCATGTTATTGCAGACTCAATGACCCGCTTTTTGATGCTTAAAAATGGTGAAATTGATGTAGATGCTCTTGAACCGATGCAGTATGAACGCCAGTTGGATAAAGGTTTTCATCAAAAATTTAAACACTTAGAACTCCTTTCGCACAGCTATACGTATTTGGGATTTAACCTGCGATTGAAAAAATTTCAAGATCCAAAAGTACGTGAAGCGCTCTCTCTTGCTATTAATCGCCAAGAATTGGTAGATATCTTATTTCTCAATCACGGATCAGTCTGTACTGGTCCTTTTTTACCAGGGAGCAAAGGGTTTAATGAAGGTGTTAAAGCACCACAACAAGATATTACACGAGCTCGAGCACTTTTAAAATCTGCGGGATACGATGCGGCACACCCACTTGAATTTGAGATTGCTACCTCTAATTCCAATCCCATTCGTCCTTACGCAGCAGAGATATTACAACGACAACTTTTAAAAGTCGGGGTAAAAGTGACGCTCAAAGTAATGGAGTGGCAAGCATTTTTGAACACAGTTGTGATGCCCAAAAAGTTTGAAACCGTCCTTTTAGGATGGGGCCTGTCCCTTGCTCCCGATCCTTATATGATATGGCATAGTGATGGAGATGTTCCGGGAGGATTTAACATGATCGGCTATCACAGTGGACGGACAGATCGATTAATCGAAAAGATGGAAAACTCGACAGAACCTGATAAAACAGCATCGTTACAACGAGATATTTTTGCCTCGATAGTAAAGGATAATCCCTATCTTTTTTTGGTGGTTCCAAATACAATAAATGTGTATAATCGTCGTATCCACGGCGTAAAACCAACTATTAATGGAATTTGGGAAGATTATATTGATTGGGAAAAGAAATAAAATCGTAAGCGATTTTCAAAGAAACATTTTGCTTTGCAAAAGTGGTTCCCTTGTTTTGGGCTCTCTGCCGAAGAGAACCAAGTGTTAACGTAGCCACTCGGGACAAGTTCCGATGGCGTTTAAAACAATAAAAGTGGGAGAAAAAATGATTATTTTATTTGATTTAGACGGGACGTTGATCGATTCGACGGAGGCGATTTTAGAGAGCTTTTATCACTCGATTCATTCGCATGGCGAGATTGATGAGCTTAATGATGAGATGATTACCTCACAAATTGGTCATACGTTGGAGACAATGTTTGCAGGGGTAGGGGTTAAGAGTGAAAATATTGCTCATCATGTAAGTACGTATAAACTCCATTATCGAGAAATTTCGAGGGCTAAAACGTTTATGCTCCCTAATGCAATACAGGCAATACAAGAGGCATCAAAGTTTGCACGTCTTGGGATTGTTACAACAAAAACAGGACATTATTCGAGAGAGCTGATGGAGCATTTCGAGGTTATGGACTATTTTGAAGTATTGATAGGATTTGAAAATGTTACTAATCCAAAACCCCATCCAGAACCTATTTTAACTGCCTTATCACAGATGAATTCAGATAAAGAAAATGTATGGATGATTGGTGATACTCGTTTGGATTTAGAAGCATCTGTTCGTGCAGGAATAGATGCTATTGGTGTATTAAGCGGGTATGATAATTTTGAACAATTATCAACATTTGATTTTGTTATACAGGAAAATGTTCTTGATGCTGTGCGAACTATCGCCAAAAAAGGTGTAAAGTAACATCTTTGCCATACTTTTCATGCTGTGTAAAAGTGAAAAGCTACATTTAAGAGCAAGTTACATAAAATACACGTACTGATAAATGCAAGCTTAAAAATTTAAGTCAGAGGGAGAAGCCATGCTCGAAATTCGATGGCATAGTCGCGCCGGTCAAGGTGCTGTAACGGGTGCAAAAGGTTTAGCGGACGTTGTATCCACCACCGGAAAACATGTACAGGCGTTTGCGTTCTACGGTTCTGCAAAACGTGGTGCTGCGATGACAGCGTATAATCGTGTAGATGATCAAGTAATTATGAATCACGAAAAATTTATGGCTCCAGATTATGTTTTGGTAATTGACCCAGCCTTGGTTTATGTTGCTGATTTTACGGCGTTTGAAAAACCAGATACTGTTTATATTATTACGACTCATATGAGTACCGAAGAGCTGATTGCATCACAACCAAAGCTTCAAGGTAAAAAAGTATACACCGTTGATTGTATTAAAATTTCGCAAGAGACAATCGGAAAAGCGATCCCCAATACACCAATGCTAGGCGCATTGATGAAGGTTTCGGGTATGTATGAGATGGACTTTTTCAAAGAAAACATGATTCGTGTATTGAAAAAACTGCCTCAAAAAATAATTGACGCCAACATGATCGCGATTCAACGCGCTTATGATGAAGTAAAGTAAGGAGTCTCGTATGGAAAAAGCAGGATGGGATGGATTTGAAATCGGTGCAATGCTTCGTACTTTTGATGGAGCAATACAAAATATTGCGACAACATTACCAGAAGACAGAGCCTACTCACAATCAAGTTCGTTTACCGCAAGTGTAGCAGACTGGCGTATCGAAAAACCGTTATTTAATAAAGACTATTGTATTGATTGTCAATTTTGCTGGATTTATTGCCCAGATATGTCTATTATAGCTCGTGATAAAAAAATGGTAGGAATTGATTTTGATCACTGTAAAGGGTGTGGAATCTGTGTGGAAGTATGTCCTACAAATCCAAAATCATTATTGATGTTCCCAGAACAAAAAGACGAAGATATGGCACTAGCTGAGTGGCCTAAAAAAGAGAAAAAAGAAAAAGACACAGAAGTAGAGGAAGACTAATGGCTGATACTATGGAACTACGAGACATCGAAGTCTGGGATGGGAATATGGCGGCGAGCCATGCGCTTCGCCAAGTTCAAGTGGATGTTGTAGCGGCATACCCGATTACTCCATCGACTCCAATTGTTGAAAATTACGCTGGTTTTGCAGCGAATGCTTATGTTGACGGTGAGTTCGTTATGACAGAATCTGAGCATGGTGCAATGTCATGTTGTATTGGTGCATCAGCTGCCGGCGGTCGTGTTGCAACAGCAACATCGTCACAAGGTTTTGCATTGATGGTTGAGACATTGTACTCAGCTTCAGGTATGCGTCTTCCGATTATCCTCAATGTTGTTAACCGTGCTATCGGTGCACCATTGAACGTCAATGGTGACCACTCTGATATGTATATGGGTCGTGACAGCGGATGGATTCAGCTTGATGCGTATAATCCACAACACGCATATGATTTGAATTTTATCGCGTTTAAAGTAGCAGAAGATCACGATGTTCGTCTACCGGCTATGGTTCACCAAGATGGATTTATGACTTCTCATACGGCTCAGGGTGTTCACACTATGACGGATGAGCAAGGTTTTAATTTCGTTGGTGAATTCAAACCTATGAACGACATGCTTGATCTTGATCATCCTGTGACTCATGGAGTTCAAACAGAAGAAGATTGGCACTTTGAGCACAAAGCGCGTCAGCAGCATGCACTTATGACAGCGGTTATTCCTAAGATTGAAGCCGCTTTTGATGCTTTTGAAGCATTAACCGGTCGCCGATATAATTTGGTTGAAACTCACCAAATGGATGATGCTGAAATGGCGGTTATTTGTATGGGAACATCAGTTGAAACAGCGATGGAAGTTGTTAATGAATTGCGTGCAAATGGAATTAAAGCCGGTGTTGTCGGTATTCGCGTTTTCCGTCCATGGCCAATGGAACAACTTGCAGCAGTCTTGAAAGATGTTAAAGCAATCGGAACATTGGATCGCTCTAGTCCTCATGGAACTATGGGTATGCTTTTCAATGAGATTTCAGGTTCACTTTTCAATACCGATACCAAAGCAGTTCTTACGAACTATATTTATGGATTGGGCGGACGTGATTTGACTAAAGCACATCTAGTGGGCATTTTTAATGACCTTAAAGCAAATATGGATGCAGGAAAACCTACAACGCCATTGCAACAATACATCGGTCTTCGTGGACCGAAGCTTTCATTTTTCTAAGGGGTGAATGATGTCAGAAATTAAAAAAATCAAAAACCTTAAAGAGTTTTCCACTTCAGCGGATCGCTTTGAGGGTGCTAACCTTTTGTGCCCAGGATGTGCACACTCCATCATTGTTCGCGAAGTACTAAATGCTACTAATGATGATTTGATCCTTGCAGCATCTACTGGATGTTTGGAAGTTTGTACAGCGGTTTATCCGTACACTTCATGGGATGCATCTTGGATTCACATCGGATTTGAAAACGGTTCCTCTGCGGTAGCTGGTGCGGAAGCGATGTACAAAGCACTTAAAACCAAAGGTCGCTTGAAGCAACCGGAACGTACTCCTAAGTTTGTTGCGTTTGGTGGAGATGGTGCGACGTACGATATTGGATTCCAATGGATTTCAGGTTGTTTTGAACGCGGACATAACATGATGTACGTTTGTTTGGATAATGAAGTCTATGCAAACACAGGTGGACAACGTTCAAGCTCAACTCCAATCGGAGCTTCTGCTACAACGACTCCTGCAGGAAGTATCAGTTATGGCGAGAAGAAAAACAAAAAAGACATGATGGCGATTATGGCAGCACACGGTGCTCCTTATGTAGCTCAAGTCTCTCCAAGTAAATGGAAAGACATGGTCGCAAAAATTCAAAAAGGGTTTGCAGCAGAGGGTCCAGTATTTATTAATGCTATCTCTGCATGTACGACTGAGTGGAAATTTGCACCGGAAGATACAATCGCGATTACGGATCTTGCGACTGATTCTTTGGTATTCCCATTGTATGAAATCATTAACGGTACTGAGTTAAACATCACATACCGCCCAAAAAATATTGTCCCTGTTCGTGATTATTTAGGTGCTCAAGGGCGTTTTAAACACCTTTTCACTAAACAATACGAATATCTTATCGACGAGTGGCAAACACGTGTCGATTTAAAATGGGAACAACTCCAACGTCGCGAAGAAGCACGCGTATAATCTTTCACAATTCTCTCTTTTGAGAGATTGTCCTTATGCCCTCCTCAAATATTATTTTTTAAATCAGTTGACGAACTCTCGATAACACTTCACTAATACATTATAGGTATTATTTCAACATGAAATGAATTTTGAATTGGTTTTCATGATTTTTTCACTAATTTTGATAATATCAGTAGGAGTGTGTAAGATGGATAGGCGTACATTTATTGGGATGGCAGCGGTAATGGGATTAAGTGTTTCTGTATTTGGAAACGGTTCAGGAACTACAATCGTAACATTAACAGAAGCACAGAAAGCGTCACTTTTGTTTATGTATCAAGAAGAAAAAGTAGCACGGGATGTTTATATAATATTGGGTGCACAATATCCGAATGCGACTACATTTGCAAACATTGCTGTATCAGAACAACAACATATAGATGCAGTGGAAAGTTTGTGTAAAAAATACAGTGTTGATATTTCTAAGATAAACGAAAATAAAATTGGTGAATTTGTTCTTCCAGAATTGCAAACATTATACGATACATTGGTAGCTAAGGGGTCGATTTCTCTTCGTGATGGATTACAAGTAGGTGTTGCAATCGAAGAAAAAGACATTATCGATATTTTATGCGTCGAGGTTGGAATGCCTGCTGATATCGTTAAGGTATTTGAAAATTTAAGAGCAGGTTCTATGAGTCACCTAAGTGCTTTCAATAATGCATTAAGTGAATTAAAATAAGTAGTATATGTTTTATCTAGCGTAATCTGCAAGCGTTTTTAACGCTTGCCCTCACTTACTTCAATCCTTGGAATCTTCTTTGCTTTACCATTACTAATAAATGTATTGGATAACGAACTATATGTACAGAATGACCTATAATAACCGCGGAGTCGTCGGATGTTCAGCACGTGGAATTGCAATACGCGATACTCATGAAGAATTATTGATTCTTGCAGAAAATCTTAAAGACAGTATTTGTAATGTGGAGATTAAGTTGATTGATCAAAAAAATACGAAAAATACTTCATTGAAATTTGATATGAATATGAAAGAGATGAAATGAAGCAATATTTTTTAAGTATAGATGCAGGAACCGGAAGTGTTCGTGCTGTCATTTTTGATACGATGGGAAAGCAAATAGCGATTGCGCAACATGAATGGAATCATATAGCATTAGAGAATGTTGCCGGATCAATGGGATTTGATTGTATCCATGGATGGGAATTAACAAAACAATGCATCAAAGAAGTTGTTGTAAAAGCAAAAATAAGCTCTAAAGAGATAATTGCCATATCTGCTTCGAGTATGAGAGAAGGAATTGTTGTTTATGATAAGGATAAAAATGAACTTTGGGGTGTGGCAAATGTCGACAGTCGCGCAGGATATGAAGTTGGCACTTTAAAAAATATGTACCCAGAGATGGAAAAAGAATTTTATCAGTCAAGCGGGCAAACATTTGCTCTCTCTGCTGCTCCACGACTTTTGTGGTTGAAAAACAATCAGCCGTCTTTGTATGAAAAAGCGACTTATTTTACGATGATAAGTGACTGGATACTGTTTAAACTCAGCGGGGAATTAGCAAGTGAGCCCTCTAATGCAGGGACAGCCGGAGCATTTAATCTTACAAATCGTGATTGGGATAAAAAACAATTTACGAAATGTGGTTTAAAAGATATATTTGTCCCCATATTGGAAAGCGGTGATGTACTTGGACGAATTAGCCAAAAAGCTAGTGACGAGACAGGTTTAAGCGTTGAAACACTTGTGGTAATGGGTGGCGGTGATGTTCAAATCGGTACAGCAGGACTTGGGGCAAATAGATTAGGCGATGCGGTTGTGTTAGGGGGAAGTTTTTGGCAGCAAGTGGTCAATATACCCTCAGCAACACTACTTTCAGGAGATATGCTATTGCGTGTAAATCCTCATGTTGTGCGTAACATGAGCCAAGCAGAGGGAATTACTTTTTTTACCGGTCTTGTAATGCGATGGTTCCGAGATGCGTTAGGTAGCGGCAGAAGCTACTCCGAGCTTGAAGCGTTAGCATCACAGATTCCTGTCTGTTCGTATGGGATTATCCCTATTTTTAGCGACAGCATGAAGTATGGTGAGTGGATACACGCATCACCATCGTTTACAGGTCTTGGACTGGACAGCAGCAAATACAATATCGGTTCTATGTTTCGAGCGCTGGAAGAAAATGCGTGCATCGTAAGTGCCATCAATCTTGACAACATAAAAGCCTTTAGCGGCGTTTCACCTACATCGCTTACCTTTGCAAGCGGTGCGTCTAATGGTGCATTGTGGTCACAGATTTTAGCGGATGTTACGGGATTGGAAGTCAAAGTTCCTGTGGTAAAAGAAGCTACCGCATTGGGCGTTGCGATGGCGTGCGGGATAGGTGCAGGTGTTTATAAAAGTTTTGAAGAAGCAGGAGAAAACATCGTTAAAATTGAAAAAACATATATTCCTAATCCTAGCAATTTTCAAGCGTATCAAGAAGCTAAAGAGAAATGGAAAAAAGTATATGCCAAACAAATGGAGCTTGTTCGTGATGGTACGTTGGAACCTATGTGGAAGGCTCCGGGGCTTTAAAACCCATACGCCTCTTCATCTAAAAGTTCTAAATCTTCTGTATACTTATTCTCAACAAATGCTTCATAGTGCGATTTGTAGTATGCATAATGCTCAGTATGTTTATGTCCCTCAAGAGCTTCGTTATTTTCCCATGACTCGACGGCAAAAAATTTCTTTGGGTTAGTTTGAGACTGAAAGATGTAATAAAAAAGACATCCCGGTTCTTTGAGTGACGGAGTTACCATATCTTCGAGAAGTTTTTTGACCGTAGGAATATGCTCTTCCTTGGCGATGAAGGTTACTTTTTTGGTTATTTTCATTTATTTTCCTTTTGATTATTTATTTAGCTTCGCTTGTTCGAGCTCCCAGTACTCCATCGCAAACATTTCTGCAAGACTAAGGGATGTCCATGCTCCCAGTTGTTCAGCACTTAGAATCGCGGTAATGGTATGCTCTACGATGTCCGCGATGATACGAGACTCTTTTTCATCTTTGCCCAGCGCAACTGCCCCTAATCCTTTAATAATCGCATAGCGAGGAGCCAGATCGAGACAGATATGGTTAGCATTGCTGTTTTTATCAAAATAATTCTGATACTCGGTTTTAAATATTTCAATCCCTTTTGTACAATCGGTATTAATAATAGCAGGAAAAGGCTTGATACGAATGACGTGTTCCGGGGTGAGTTCGCCTTGTTTGATGAGTCGCTCTAAATTGGGGCGAGTGCTGAGTGCTTTGGCTTGATCGGAATCTAAAACGATGGGAAAAATATCACATCCGCGCAGTACGCCGACTTCGTGAACTAACGACCGAATAATCTCCACGTCGATATTTCCCTTGCTTATATTAGAAAGAAAAGTGACATTCTTTTGTAAGTAATCTTCAGCTTTTGTGACAAGTGTTATCATCTTTTCATATGCTTTTTTGGCATCATTATCAAAAGTAAAGACACCGTGATTGAGTAAAATAATTCCCTCAATATTTTTCCAATTTAGAGCTAAAGTTTGTAAATAAATATGACGTGCCAGTTCAAATCCCGGCATCACATAGTCAATAATAACCATGCTCTTACCATAAAGCTCTTCGAGTATTTCTTTTCCGTTAGGGGTATTGCTTAGAGTGACAACCGCATCGGCATGAGTGTGATCGACGAAGGTGAACGGGATGATGGCATGAAGTATTGCTTCGATAGAAGGGTTTGGAAAGCTTTGATCGCTCATTGCGGCGCGTTGCTCTTTGACCATTTGAGTATCAGTTAGAGTGTCACGAGAGGCCATCTCTATGAGTGTGGCTAAATCAACGGGAGAAAATCCTTCTTTTTCAATGGTGTCAAGATTCCATCCGCTTCCTTTAACGTACAGTACACCATCGATTTTTACGGAAGTATTTCCCCCGCCATGTAAGACTAAGTCTTTATTTTGACCCAGTAATTGAGAGGTGTAAACGCGTAGTGCCAGCGGATCGTTTTGGTATTGGGCGGCGATGGAATCGTCAAAGAGGCTTTTCATAATATTCCTTAATTAATTGGCAAATTATAGCGCCTCAAGGATGAAATATGTTACCATTGCCTCAACTAAAATAAAATTTTTAAGGATACCCATGCCATTACTAGATAGCTTTACTGTAGACCACACTATTATGCCAGCACCTGCCGTTCGTCGCGCAAAGGGGATGAAAACTCCAAAGGGAGATGATATTACTGTTTTCGATTTACGTTTTTGCCGTCCGAATGAGGCAATCTTATCACAAGAGGGGATTCATACGTTAGAGCATTTGTTCGCAGGTTTTATGCGTGATCATCTCAATTCGGCTAAAACGGAGATTATCGATCTCTCACCTATGGGTTGCCGTACTGGGTTTTATATGAGCGTTATCGGTACCCCTACGGAAGAGGAAGTGGTTCAGGCGTGGGAAGCATCTATGCACGATGTGATTGCCGTTGAAAAACAAAGTGATATCCCTGAACTCAATCTCTACCAATGCGGAACATGTGCGATGCATTCTCTCGAAGATGCGAAAGCGATTGCCGCTGAAGTATTACGAAAAGACATCGATATTATGGACAATGATGCACTAAAGCTTGATCTGTCAAAGGTCGACTAATGTTGCTTCTACTTCCAATGGATGGTGACGATACGCAAGAATCTGAGCTTTCCTCGATTTTAGAAGTTGCTTTTTGGGCAACAGTAGAAATTGATGAAGGTCGTGTCGTAGAGATAAACTTTTATAAAGACCGTTCACAAATCGAAGGGTTCATTGATGCTGTTATCGTTAAGAATAATTATGAACCGGTGATGGAATTTATCGATCAGCAAATGATGATACTTGTGGCGCATACGCAACGCACGATTGACGATGTAGTAGAAGCGTATTTGTTTAGAGAGTTGCACGATTTAGCACTATGATTACCCAGCTTCTCCATCCTACACCCAATACAAAAATCATGCTTATAACCAGTCATTTGGACGCAATGATTGAGGAATTGACAGTATTTTTAGCTCCCCATGAGGGGCTTATCGATCTCTCACTTTTTCCTGGTGAACACCAAGACTTTACACATTCAGGCATTCATAAAGTACACGTAATCAAAGATTATAAATCTCCTGCATTTGGTGTGCCAAGGGATTATGCGTCTGTGATTGTTCAAGATGTTTTGCATTTGCATGAATCACCGTTAAAATTTTTGCAATTGATTTATCGTACACTGCTCAATGCGACGGAGATCATCATTGTTCAAAAAAAAGGATCTATGAATATTAGTGAGGTGGAAGCTTTACTTGATCAATCAGAGTTTCGAGCCACAAATACGATTTATGATTTGCTGGAAGGGTATGATGTAATTATTGCTAAGAAGATGCACATGTGGGGAGCAGGGCTATGACAAAGTGGGTTGAGAGTGACGACGGAAGCTATACCGCCTATTCTCCTGAGTACGACGAACACTACCACTCGACCAAAGACGGTGCCCTTAACGAATCGCTAAAAAAACATATTGAACCCGCTTTTACCCTTTATGGGGAAAAAGAGCATCTCAAAATTATTGATATTTGTTTCGGGCTTGGATTTAATACTCTTCTTAGCCTCTATTATCGTGATAGATATTTTCCTAATATGACGCTGGAGATTTATTCTCCTGAATTGGATGGTGCGCTGGTTGCTTCTTTGGTAGATTTTCCTTATCCTGAAATCTTTAAACCATACCAAAAGGTGATTAAAGAACTTGCTGCTGCTGGACAATATGAGGATGAGTGGACTCGTATTACGGTTGAGATCACCGATGCAAGAGTGGCAATGAGAGAGTTGGAGGGGATATGGGATGTCTGTTATCAAGATGCATTTAGCCCCGCCAGTAATCCAGTACTTTGGACGAGAGAATATTTCGCTGACGTTGCACGACTGATCGGGAATGAGGGGATTGTAACCACGTACTCGATGGCGTTGGCAACAAGATTAGCTCTGTATGAAAATGGATTAAATATTTATTTGAATCAGGGTGAGGGGTATCGTTCGGCGAGCGTTGCATCGGTGAGAGAGTTAGAAAATCTTGAGAAAATAGATATGGAGCATAAGATTGCGTGTAATCCAGATGCAACATCTCTTAGAGACGAAAATTTGGCTCTTTAAGACGATAACTTTGGATGAGGTGGCGAAGGCGATTGGGGTTAAATCTCCAAAAATGCTTCGTGTCAAACTCTGGATGGTTGCACATTTTCTCAAATAGCTCTTCTTCGGTTATGCCATCACGGTTAGATTCAATCATGATCTTTTCGAGCGCTTCAACAGAATTGGAAGTAGTGTCATCGTCTTCAAGAGGTTTTGAGGGTAAAAAATAATAAATTTTCCATGTCGATAGCCCAAGACCTGCGATAAAAGCCAACATCATCAGCCATTCAATTGTTTTCAACACACTTCCTTTTGTATTTTAATAGAGAGAATGAATATGGTCAATATCATTCCAGCTCATATCATTTTTACTGGATGTGGTGAGAATATGATGCATATAGCGGGCAAAAACATCGGTCTCAATATTCACCCTTGTTCCCTTTTTATACGTTCCAAACAGAGTTTCACGCATGGTGATGGGGATGATGGTCAGGCGAAAACTATTTTTATTTACCTCATTTACGGTTAAACTTATTCCATCAATCGTAATGGACCCTTTAGGAGGGATAAGAGGAATAAATTCGGGATTAATATCCACTACAACTTCATAACTGTTACCATTATTGGAGATAGAAGAGATGGTTCCGATAGTATCGATATGCCCTTGGACAATGTGCCCCTCAAAACGATCTCCCATCATCATAGCAGGTTCGATATGGACACTCCCCGTTAGCTTTTCAGTAGCAATGTGGGTGAGTGTTTCGGGGGAAAGTTCAACTGTGAATCCATCACTTTCGATACTTATGACCGAAAGACACGTGCCGTTGATGGCAATCGAATCTCCGAGTTTTGCTTTATGATTCGCTTTCAGAGAGAGGCGATTGGCTCCAAAGCTTTTTACCTGTGCCATCTCACGAATTAATCCTGTAAACACGCATATCCTTCTTCAGTAGTTTGATATTTTCCTGCAACAAAACCTAAAAATGCAGCGTTCAGTCGTATCATTTTAGCAAGATTTTCATCAGGATTTTTCATCAGGGCAACCATCTTTTCTAGTGTCATCTCTTCTTTTGTGACAATAGGTTCAATACCAAACTCTTCAGGCTCAAGATGATAGGTTGTCGTTTCACCATTCTCGACGATTTTATATTTCGTTTTTTTGATTATTTCGGGAGTTCCCTCATGTCCTTGAACAATGACAAGACGTTGATAATAGGGCGCATAAAGTTTTGCATAGAGATCAAAATAGGGGGCATGATGCATCCCGATGAGCGCTATAGGCGCTAAAAAATTGAGCTTTTCGAGGGTATTAAATGCGGTACGGATACCGATGTCGTTACGCAATGGTGTTAAATCACTTAAGCTTTTGAGTAAATCTCGACGATGATGCAAGTTGAGGTTGGGTGCAGTAACTTGAAATTCATTGAGTGTGGAACCATATTTTGGTCCTAACGGAACGTCATAAACGGCGTGAACTTCTATATCAGCGAGATATTCAGAAGCTTTAAGCATAATGGGAAAAAATTTCGTTTTACCATCCATTGGATAGCCGATTTCAATACCTTTTCCTTTTTTGGCAACAAGGTGACCCGCTAAATACTCAACACATCCCCCAAGTTCCTCATCACTCTCTCCTTGCACTCGCCATCCGAGTAAAAAAGCACTGATAAGCGTGTCGGGAATACGTCGTTCTAGGATAAGCGAAAATGCATCTTTGGTCTCTTCTCGAGAGAGTTCCCTATTTCCTTTTGGTCCAGTTCCTACTGCTTTGATGTAATTTAAAAACCGTAAATGTTCAGTGCTAAAGGAAGTATTGGTTCTCACTACCATACTATTTTACCTTCTTCTTGTAATCCTTGGATGATGGCTTTGGCTTTTTCATGACCGTTATAGGCGGCTTTCCTACACCATTCTAGTGCTACATCATGATCGGCGTCACACCCAAATCCTTGATCATACATAAGACCCAAATTGTATTGGCTCTCAGCGATATCAAGCTTAGCTCCCCGTGAAAAACAGATAAACGCTTTGGAATAATCTTGGATGACTCCATGCCCCTCTTTGAAAAGAACGCCGAGATTGTTAAACGCTCCTGCGTGACCTCGCTTCGCTGCTTCTTCGTACCAAAATGCCGCTTCACTAAAGTTTTGGACACAGCCTAAACCTCTTTCTAAACTAAGGGCTGCTTCGTATTGCGCTTGAGGAAAATTTAAAACAGCCGAACGGATAAGTAATTCATGTGTTTTAAACTGATCGTGGGTAACAACAATACCATCTGCATACATTAATGCGAGGTTGAAAAGGGCGGTCGGTTCTTCGAGATCGGCCGCGCGAGTATAATATTCATACGCTTGTTGCGGTGATTTTTCGACACCAAGCCCTTGCTGATAGAGGTAGCCAAGGGATGAGAGTGCGGTAGGATTATTTTGAGCGCTAAGTATTTCAAAAAGTTCACGTGCTTTTGAAAAGTCCTGTGTATTGAAAGCGTCGAATGCGGTTTGAAGCATCATAAAGTGGTCCATTTTTGTCAAAATTATATCTTAGCTAACTTTAACGCCTTACTTTTCGATCACCACGATTTTTTTCTTTAAGTTTCGTAATAACATCTTTCATCCGTTCTTTTTCTTTTAAAAGATCATCACGAATAAGGTGCTCTTCATCCCCATCAACAGCAGGATCGAATTCAAGAGGAGTTGGATCATAATTTTTTAAGAGTTCTTCAAGAGTTTTTGGAGTGTCCATAGTATGTCTCGTATCAAAAATTTTGCTTAATTCTATACTGTTTTTGCTTTAGATTTTAGTGCTTTCAATTATAACGGTTATAATTGCAGTTAAGAATCTGGCATACCTTGCGTAATTTTCTTGAAAACTCAAAGACGTACGTGTTTAATGAAGCAAAGCAAAGCAAAAGCACGGATAAGTCTTAATGAATGGAGTTTAAAGTTGAATTTTCAAGAAAATTACGCAAGGTGTTTAATATTTAAAATGAAGAAGTAAACAATGATAAATTATGACGTAATCGTAGTAGGCGGAGGGCACGCAGGAATCGAAGCAGCACTCGCCTCTGCCCGTATGGGGCACAATACCCTAATGGTCTCGATGTTAGCCGAACAAGTGGGGGCGACAAGCTGTAATCCTGCTGTCGGCGGTTTGGCAAAAGGGCATTTAGTACGTGAGCTTGATGCACTTGGCGGAGAAATGGGACTACTCACCGATGAAGCAGGGATACAATTTCGTATTCTTAATATCACAAAAGGTCCAGCAGTGCGGGGAAGCCGTGCGCAGATTGATATGGATCGCTATCGTGTGATTGCCCGTAATACCATACTCACCACTCCCAATATGAGCCTCATCCAAGAGACGGTCACCTCTCTTATTATTGAAGACAATACGGTAGTTGGGGTACAAACACATTTGCTCAATGAATACCGCGCTAAACGTGTTATTTTAACGACAGGAACATTTCTAAACGGGATGATCCATATCGGTGAAATTCGCCAAGAGGCAGGACGTTTCGGAGAGTTTGCTGCCAAAGGACTTACCGAGTCACTTCGTGAACATGGACTCAATGTCGGACGGCTTAAAACGGGGACATGTCCCCGTGTGGACAGCTCCTCCATTGATTTTAGTGTAATGGAGATTCAAGACGGTGACACTCTCCCCAATCCGTTTAGTTTTCGTACCGACCGCGAAAAATTTGCGCGTGAAAAAAAGCAGCTTCCGTGTTATATTGCCTATACCAACGAAGATACGCATAGTCTCATCGAGGGGAACTTTCACCGTGCACCATTGTTTACAGGACAGATCGAGGGGGTAGGACCGCGTTATTGCCCAAGCATCGAAGATAAAGTAAACCGTTTCCGAGACAAAGAGCGTCACCACCTCTTTATCGAACCGCAAACCGCTGAGAATACGGAGTGTTACATTAACGGAATGAGCACTTCTCTCCCGCCGGATGTACAACGTCAAATGATCCATTCGGTAATCGGTATGGAGAATGCCAAAATCGTCCGTTACGGCTATGCAATCGAGTATGATTACGTTGATCCAACTGAGCTAAAACACACACTAGAGACCAAAAAAGTTAAGAATCTTTACTGTGCAGGACAGATCAATGGAACAACTGGATACGAAGAAGCCGCAGCACAGGGGTTGATGGCGGGAATTAATGCTGCATTATCGCTTGAGGAGAAAGCACCTCTTATTTTACGTCGTGATGAAGCGTACATTGGAGTTTTGATCGATGATTTGGTGACAAAAGGGACGAAAGAACCATACCGGATGTTTACTTCCCGTGCTGAATATCGTCTGCTGTTACGTGAAGAGACAGCAGATTTACGTTTAGGACAATACGGTCATGCTTTAGGACTCATAAGTGATGAGGAAATGGCGCGAATCGAGACGAAACGACTGCAAATAAATGAGGGACTTGCACTTTTAGATGAGACTGTTTTGACACCGACCAAAGAGTTCTTAGCCTTTTTGGAAAGCATCGATGAAGAGCGTATTAATGACAGAATGGCAGCCACGCAACTTGTTTCGCGTAAAAGTTTCGATTTAGAGAAGCTTACAGCACTAATCCCGAGTTTTTCGACGCTTGATCTGTACATTCAAGAGCAGATTCTTATCGAAGCAAAATACGCTCGTTACGTTGAGAAACAAAGTGAAGATGTTGAAAAAATGTCACGAATGTTGCACATTGCCATTCCTGAGAATTTTGATTTCAAATCGGTATCGGGTCTTTCAAATGAAATCGTCGATAAACTAGGACGGTTCAATCCTCCAACCTTGCAAGCTGCGTCACAAATCAGCGGTATGACACCGGCAGCACTGGATATTTTACAAATTTATATAAAAATGGCAGGAAAAAGGTAGTAATTAATGTTACTTACAAGAGCAGGCAATAACAAAAAAATTATACCAATTTTTTTGCTTTTATTCTAAAATAAAAAAAATATAGGAGAAAATATGCGTTATTTTTATTACGTCCACACAGGACATCGTATCGGTTTAGATCGTTTTCATCGCGCGGTAGCGATACTTAACGAGCTCAATGATTTAGACATTACGTTATTGTGCTCAGATTTTCGCATTGCAAGTGAAGCACGCAATTACGGAATTAAACGGGCAGTCGGTGTTGATGTTGTTCGCAATATCCCCCAGATTGCTCAGCATGGGGATAAAATCATCTTTGATTCCGATGAGATCAATCCAACGTTGATGGAAGATATGACTCTATTTTTCCCAACTTTTATCCGTATTAGTGATAATCCTGATGCAGTGAAATATGAAAAAGAATTTTTAATTTCACCGTATTTACATGGTGATAAAATTGCAACAGGAACGGTAGTCGATACGAAGTACAATGAAGTGCTTCCTAAAACTATTCCCATGGCGCTATTTTTTGGCGATGATGATTATGAAAAAGATTTAGAACTGAATCAAGCTTTATTTGCTCCTTACAAAATGGAGCTGTTAATGGGTTTTTATCATTTCCTCGGTTATGAAAGTAGTCTTAAAGAAAGCTTTTCTAGTATCCATGAGAGTGAAGAGTACGATACGGTAATTCGCCACACCGAGGTACTTATAAGTGCTTCTCCGATGGCGGTTTTACAAAATTTATCTGGTGGTGGACGCCCAATTTATTTACAACGTCCTGATTATGCACGAGATTTTCTCCCATTATTTGAGAAAATGGGAATTCCTGTTATTGATGGTTATGATAAAGAGCAACTTATAGAAATTATAAATAATCAATCATCAAATAGTTATCAAATTCATCAAAGAAGTAACAAAGAAATAATCGAATTTATACGAAATAAGCTTGTTTTATAGAAAATTAAACCTTTCTGCCTTATGATAGAGGGTTAAATTTCTAAATTAAGTGAGAAATGATGAAAGATGAAAGCAGAAGAGGTTTTATAGGTAAAGCCTTTGGTGCAGTCGCTGCTGTGGGTGGGGTTGCCTCACTTATCGCGATGAAGAAAACATGGGATCCGCTTCCAAGTGTTATGACAGCCGGTTTTACAACCGTAGATGTGTCTGCACTTGAAGCTAATAAGTTAGAAATCGCAGTATGGCGTGGTAAGCCGATTTTTATTCTTAAATATACAGAAGATATGAAGCCAACTGATGGACGTACTGTTAAAGTTGGAGATTTTCATTATTCGGTTATGATTGGATTGTGTACGCATTTGGGCTGTATTCCTGCCTATCGTAATGATCAAAAAGATTTTAAATGTGCTTGTCATGGTGGAGAGTTTTCTGCTGATGGTGTTAATAAATTTGGACCTCCTCCACGCCCTCTAGATCTTCCTCCGTTTAAAATTGATGGAAATACTCTTGTCCTTGGTGAAGAAGGTCCTGAGTATAAAGCTATGATGGCAAAAGCAGGAGGAGTATAAGATGGCAGAGTTTAAACAAGCAGACTCATTGTATGAGTGGTTTGATCAGCGTTTAGGAATTGATAAATTCGTAAAAGTGATGATGACGGAGTATTGGATTCCTAAAAATATCAACTTTTTGTGGGCAATGGGTGTGTTACTGACCGTTATGTTTACATTATTGGTTGTTTCAGGAATTTTTCTTTTAATGTATTACAAGCCTGATGTGGCGGCTGCATTTGATAGTGTCAACTATACTATTATGCAAGAAGTCGGATACGGATGGTTGTTTCGACATATTCATGCTGTCGGAGCATCGGTTGTTTTCTTGATTATATACATTCACATGTTTACCGGTATCTATTATGGCTCTTATAAAAAAGGGCGTGAAATGATCTGGATTTCTGGGATGCTTTTATTTGTCCTTTTCTCAGCAGAAGGCTTTAGTGGCTATATGCTTCCATGGGGACAAATGAGCTACTGGGCGGCGTATGTTATTACTGAAATTTTTGGTGGTATTCCTCTTGTCGGTGGTGATTTAGTTGTATGGATTCGTGGTAATTTCTACGTTTCTGATTCAACACTTACACGTTTCTTTATGCTTCACGTATTGTTGATTCCTCTTGCAATCATCGGTGCTATCGTTGTTCACTTTTATGCACTTCGTTTTCCTCACGTTAATAATGAAGCAGGTGAGTTTTTCGATTTTGATGAAGAAGCAGAAAAATATCTTGCAGGGGATAAGAAGAACTCTAAAGTAGTTCCATTTTGGCCTGTATTTTTGTCTAAAGACTTTTTTGTTTTAGGCTTTTTCTTGTTATTTTTCTTCTATTTGGTTTTCTTCCATTACGATTTTGCAATGGATCCGGTCAACTTTGACAAAGCAGATGGCCTTAAAACACCGGCACATATCTACCCTGAGTGGTATTTCTTGTGGAGTTATGAAGTATTACGCGGATTTTTCTTTGAAATCGCCGGTATTTCAGGAAAATCATTAGGTCTTATCGCGTTTGCCATTGCGAATGCAATTTTCTTTGTAATGCCATGGTTGGATCGTTCACCAATGGTAAAACCTGCAAATCAACGTCCGTATTTTAAATACTGGTTCTGGTTCTTGATAGCGGATTTGATTGTACTTACGGTATATGGTAAATTGCCTCCGACCGGTGCAAATGCATGGGTTGGATTTGCTTCATCAATGACATTCTTGGTATTGTTTGTAGCCTTGCCATTTATTACGAAAGCAGAAGCTAAAAAAGTAGGGGGCAAATAATGAAAGAGTTTAAAATATTAGCAATTATTGCAGCTCTCGTAGGTATTACCTATTATGGAATCGAACCGTATGCGCATCATGTTATGCATCCTGAAGTAAAAGCGGCAGATTTCACATTTAAAGATTTGAAAAATGTTGACACATCATTAGCAGGCAATACTGAAAACGGTAAAGCCCTTGTAGAAGCCAACTGTATTGCATGTCATGCAATCGAATCAGCAGGTCACCCTGCCATGATGCCAAATGCTGATGCAGCAGCATCGTATGGTGTTGTTCCTCCTGATTTAAGTCATTCTGGACGTATGTATGATAAAAACTATTTAGCTAACTTCATCTTTGATCCTGTCAGCGCTATGAAGCTTAGTCATAAATATCCAGTAGGTGGAGCAAAAGCATTCCCAATGCCTGCTTACAACTGGATGACACCTCAAGAGATTATGGACGTTGTATCCTATCTTCAGTCAGTTGCTCCAAAAGTGGCAGAGAAAGATGTGAATAAAGTAACGTATGATGCAGCATGTGGACGTTGTCACTCAATGAGTTATGCGAAATTTGAAGCGACAACACCAAAAGATGCTATCAAAGCTTATATGGGTGCAACTCCTCCTGATTTGTCTCAATACATCAAAAGTCGTAAAGAGCATTACTTACATGGCTTTATTAATGATCCTCAATTGTTGTTGGCAGGAACGTCTATGCCACGCGTTGGTTTGAATGAAAAAGCCCAAGAAGAAGTCATCGCTTACATGGAAGAGGTTGGAGATTCTAAAAAAGCTGAACGTGAAAGCGTTGGTCTTTGGGTCATGCTTTATACGTTAGTATTTGCAATATTGGCATATTTGTGGAAACGTAAAATCTGGTCAGAAGTTCATTAAGGAGCAAAAATGAAAATAGTAAAAATTTTAGCTTTATCTGCACTTTTGAGTGCAGGTTTGGCGGCAGATGAGACTTTAGTATCCAACATGAGTCAAATGGAACATGGATTGAATGGTATTCAAAAAGGGTTCTTGTACAATACGCCTGAATTGATTAAAGCAGGCGTAAGTGACATTCAAAAAGCAAATGCTCTTTTTCACAATGCTGATGCAACGAAAAAATATTTGCCGAAAGAAAAGCGACATATGACCAACATCGCTTTCAATGCATCTAAGCGTATTGATAGTGCTTCAGCTTCGCTTTTAAAAGCACTTGATAAAAGAGAATATGTTAAAGCACACCAATCTTATTCAGAAATAGTGAATGAGTGTACGGCATGTCACGCAGTCGTACGCGGCTGGTAAAGCGTATTTTATTTTAAACGTAAAAGAAGCATTTATTGCTTTCTTTGGCTCTACATGTAACACTATGCCTCTTTTGAGGCAGAGTACTTTTGCTAATCTTCACAATAAATAAAACTCCAAACTACTTTTAGATACACTCGCGCATTACTCCTTTTAATAGGAATTTTCAAGGATAGTCGTGTTAATAGATAGTTATGGCCGAACAGTTGATTATTTACGTGTTTCGGTAACCGAAAGATGCAATTTCCGATGTCAGTATTGCATGCCTGAAAAACCTTTCTCGTGGGTCCCTAAAGAAAATTTGCTTAGTTTTGAAGAACTGTTTGAGTTTATCAAAATCTCCATTGACTCAGGCGTTAAAAAAATCCGTATTACCGGTGGAGAACCACTGTTACGTGAAGACCTTGATCGTTTTGTCAAAATGATTCATGACTATAAAAGTGATATTGATTTGGCTATGACGACCAATGCGTATTTATTAAAAGGCGCTGCACAGAAACTGTATGATGCAGGACTTCGTCGTATAAATGTTTCAATCGATTCACTTATCCCTGATGTTGCAGAAAAAATCGCTAAAAAAGATGTTTTAAGTCACGTATTGTCTGGAGTCGAAGAAGCTCTTCGTGTGGGGTTTCGGGTAAAAGTCAATATGGTTCCTATGAAAGGGATGAATGACGCTGAGATTTTGGATGTTCTAGAGTTCTGCAAAGAGCGTAATATGACGGTTCGTTTTATCGAATATATGGAAAATGTTCATGCAGAGGTTGACATTAAAGGAATGCAGAGTTTTGAGCTTTTAGAAATTATAGGAAGCCGTTATTCTTACAATGATGAGGGATTTGACGGGCACTCCCCTTCGCATTATTATAAGCTTGATAATGGATATGAGTTTGGGATTATCGAACCTCACAAAGATGATTTTTGTGCAAAGTGTAATCGTATCCGCTTAACCGCTGAGGGAAATTTGATTCCGTGTTTGTATTTTGATGAGGCGATGAGTATTCGTGATGCAATACGACGTGGAGACATAAAAGAAGCGGCATTAGTTCTCAAGGAAGTCATTCGAACTAAACCTGAAAAAAACCGCTGGAGTGATCCTGACGGTGAACTTTCTAAGCGCGCATTTTATGAGACAGGGGGATAAAGATGCTTTATCTAGTTGAACATTTTTATGACCATTGTAAAACGACATTTGAACGCGTCCAAACGTCTACGTTAACACTGGGTTTTGCTCAGCGCAAGGCTCAAAAAGCTACGCTTTCAACGGAGCTAAAATGTTATATTTAGTAGAACATTTTTACTCCGTCCAAGGTGAGGGGAAATATGTTGGAACTCCCTCTCTCTTTTTCCGTTTTGGTGGATGTAACCTCAAGTGTGAGGGATTTGGATGCAGTGAAATAACTCCTGATGGACGCGAAATTATCGGATGCGATACGGTCTATGCCGTAGATCGCAAGGGATTCGGTGATTTGTGGATGGAAGTCGAAGAGCTTCAAACTCTGATATGGATTATGAATGGCTACAAACTTCCCCCGCATGTCGATATTGTTCTTACAGGTGGTGAACCTCTGATCTATGCGAATGAGCCGATTTTTTTAGAGTTTATTGACTATTTGATTTCACAGGGTCATCGCGTAACGTTTGAAACTAATGCGACAATTGCACCTGATTTTGTAAAATATCCTTTTTACAAAGAAGCCATTTATGCGTTATCGGTAAAACTTTCAAACAGCGGTGAACCGATAGAGCGACGATACAAGAATGAGGTAATCGCTTCTATTATTGCCAACGCAAACGGGAGTTTTTTTAAGTTCAGCGTCGATGAACCCTCTTTGGTCAGTGTTTTGGAAGAGGAAATGGATACGATTATCGCTCCTCACCCTTATACTAGCGTATACTGCATGCCACTTGGTGGTGATAAAGCCCACATCGAAGCCAACTGCGAAGCCGTCATCGAGTTTTGCAAACGGCGAGGATTTATTTACAGTGACCGTTTGCATATCCGCATTTGGGATCAAAACCATGGAGTGTAATCAATGATAATCAGAAAATCATTCAAATTTGAAAATGCCCATATTGTTCGCGGCTGTTCTACGCAGCGTTGTCGCGCATCGCTTCATGGTCACTCGTATAAAGTGGAAGTGCTGTTTGAATCGCAGTATCTTGACAATGGTCAGATGGTGTACGATTTTGGATTGATGAAGCAGGGGATGAAAGAACTGATAGATAGTTTTGATCACTCTATTGCTCTTTGGGATGGAGATGATGAAGCATATATTGCTGATATGAAACGTCATTCACAGCGTTGGGTGCAACTACCGGTTTCCCCCTCTGCTGAGCAGTTTAGCCGCGTGATTTTTGTGATGATTGATAAATTGATGTGGTTTACCAAGACAGTCAATGGAGAAAAAATGGTGCGTCTTAGCAGTATTATCGTACATGAGACTGAGACAGGCTATGCACAGTGTTTTCGAGAAGATGCCTATTCGGAAATTATGGGACTGATTGACCTCGATAAAATCTATTTTAGTGATGAAATATGTCAGGAGTGGAACGATCCCAAGTTGTGGGAGAGAGTTAAAAGCGGCGAAGGGTTTACCAATCCCACAACCGTTTAAAACGTCACTAACGACGTTTGATTTTCTGCACTCATACACCATCGTGTGGGGATGATTTTTACTTCATCTCCCTCTTTAAATCCCTCCACCTTTGCATCCACCATCATAAAGCTATTTGCCCGAGACAACGGGAGTATCATCCCCGGGCCAAAAACAGGGGATGGGGTGAAAGCGGCTCCATCAAACCAGCCCGGGATGAGTGAGCGTCGACCTTTTTTCATTCTGAATGGTTCTGCCATTTTTGTGGTGATGGTGCTGATATATTTATCACTTTGACCGCTAAGTGCCATAATCGTACTTTGACCAAAGAGTTCAAAACACAGTGCGGCAGCAAGCGGATTTCCGGGAAGATTGAGAATGAGGGTAGACCCGATGCGACCAAAGGTCGTTGGCTTCCCGGGTTTGATTTCAACCGATTCAAAGAGTGTTTCCATCCCAAGTGTACTAAACGCCTCTTTGGTATAATCCGCATCTCCGACACTGACTCCTCCAGAAGTGATTATAAAATTGGCATCCAAGGCACTTTTGATATGGCTTTGAATGCTCTCCATGGTGTCCTCAGCTGTTCCCGTAAAAATGACATCACATCCAAGTTCACGTGCACGTGCTGCGAAGGTTGGGGTATTGGTATTGTAAAGCTGATGCGATTCAATCGTCTCAAAATGCATTTTAAGCTCATTTCCTGAAGCAAACAATGCAACACGCGGTGATCTGAAAGCTCGCACGTGAGTACGTCCTTGAGAGGCAAGCAACGTGAGATGATGGGCATGAAGCAGTGTTCCGCTTTTGAGGAGTAATGTACCTGCTTGAATGTCTTCACCTTTGAGGCGTATGTGCTGAGACGCTTTGATAGAAGAGGGAAGTGTGACGTTGTTGTCTATGAGGGTCACTTCTTCTATAGGAACGATGGCTTCACATCCTTGAGGGATCTTTGCCCCGGTCATAATACGGATGCATTGATCTTCCAGCATACGAATATCGTCTTTGTCCCCTGCGAAGATGACGCACGACTGAGGCAGAGTTTTACCCGCATCACCGATCGTAACAGCGTATCCGTCCATAGCGGAATTATCATACGGAGGGAGGCAGAGCGCAGCTATGATTTCTTCACCCAATACTCGGCCTAGGGCATTTTCAATAGGTATGATTTCACTTCCAAGAGGGTGAGCGTGCGCGTAAATAAGTGCTAAAGCCTCTTCAACGGTTACTGCCATGTATAACTCCCTTGCCACGTTTTAAGTCATTATAGACAAAATAGGGTAAAATCTCCTTTATGGAAGCTATGTACACAATGGGATTAGAAATCCACACGGTCGGAGTTATTGTTTTAATGGGAGTGGTGATGTTTAACATCATGATGCTTGCTTTAAGTAATCAGGTTATTCGTTATGCCAAACGGATGCGAATTGTGATGCCGATCTCGTCATCGTTGATTGCGTTGATTCTTTTGACGGGAATGATTATGATGGCGGCAAAACATTTACATTTTACGCTTGCCAATGACGCAATGATTGTTGCGGGTATAGTGATGATTGTTTTGGAAGCTAAGCGGTATAAGACTCTCAAGCGTCGTACAGATATTACCCAAGAAGGGGCATTCGCTTTATATAAACGTAAAGCTTTCCGTTATTTGGGAATAGAGATGGTGTTATTAATAAGTGTAACACTTTGGATGATGGTATGAAATTCGTTCTTCATACACAGGCAGGTTCAGAGGAACTGGCTGTTTCAGGAGAAGAGTACAAATATCTCATCAAAGTTCGTCGTCACGTAGTGGGTGATCTCATTGTTTTTCGTCATCGTGATACGTTAAACATCGCTCATCATTATCGTTTAGAGAAAACTGATGGACGCAATGCTTATTTTATACGTGAAAGCTCATTAAACTCTCCTTGTGAAGCATCTAAAAAGCTCCATATAGGATGGTGCATCGTTGATCCAAAAACGATTGAAAAAACCTTGCCTATGTTGATGGAACTTGGCGTTTCAAAAATTACGTTTATTCATTGCAAGCGGTCACAACGAAATTTTAGACTTGATTTCGAGCGTTTTAATCGGATTATGGAAAGCGCTATGATGCAATGCGGGCGAACTTCTTTTATAGAACTTTCTGAGATTCCTGCACTGAGTACGTTTTTAAATGTAAATCCAGAAGCGGTTGTTCTTGATTTTGGCGGAGAAGCTTTGGATCAAAATGAAAATTTTGAAACCGTGGTGATTGGATGTGAGGGGGGCTTTGATGAGAATGAACGTAAATCTTGCAGTTTACATCGTATTCGCCATTTTAACTTACCGATGATTTTACGCTCTGAGACCGCAGCTGTGGCTATCGCTTCGATGAGGTTGTAAATTTAAAATGTTTTGGATATAATTCGCGTCCAACAATCCGTCCCCAGGTATGGATGTAAAACTCAAACCGATTGACGTACAACGCCGTCACTCACAAGGTAATATTATGAAAAAAGAGCTTCACCCTAATACTGTTGAATGTACTGTTAGCTGCGCATGCGGTAACACATTTACAACAAAAAGCACAAAAAGTGCTTTCCGTGTTGATATTTGTAATGAATGTCACCCGTTTTACACTGGTTCTGAGCGCCAAGTAGACACTGCTGGACGTATCGACAAGTTCAAAAAACGTTACGCGTTAAATCAGTAATTTGAACGCCATCGAGGCAAAAGCCCCGATGGCTTCGCTAGCCGCTAAGGCACTGAAGCTAGCCTCTTACGAGGCAGATTTTTCTTGAATCATAGAAAAAACTAAAATTAAAGAGAGAATAATGTTATCTCTTGTTCCCACTCCCATCGGTAATATTTCCGATATCTCTATTCGTTCCCTTGAAGTTCTCTCGACTGCTGACATAATTTTGTGTGAAGATACCCGTGTTACTAAAAAACTCATACACTTACTCAAAGAACGTCATAATCTCACTACAAGTGAACCACAGTTTTTAAGTCTTCATTCTCACAATGAAGCAGAATTTGTTTCCAAACTAACCCCCGATTTTTTTAATGCAAATGTACTGTATGTCAGTGATGCGGGAATGCCGGGGATTAGTGATCCAGGACAATTACTAGTCCGGTATTGTTTGGATAATGCAGTAAAATATGACATTTTACCGGGTGCTAATGCGGTGCTCAGTGCATTCGTTGCGAGTGGCTTTTGTGAGACAAAAATGCTTTTTTTCGGATTTTTACCGCACAAAGGCAATGATCGTTCCGCTGCGCTTCAAGAGGCTCTTTTTAACGGCTATACCACCGTACTCTATGAATCTCCCAAGCGTTTGGATAAACTACTCCATGAACTTGTCGTTTCGGCACCGGTACGTCGAGTATTTTTGGCCAAAGAGATTACTAAAAAATATCAGCGTTTTTATCAAGGGACTGCTTCTGAACTCCTTTCTAAGATGGAAGGTGAGATTCGGGGTGAATGGGTCGTGGTTATCGAAGCTTCAGCTTCTTGCGGTGCAAGTTTGAATGAGGCGGACATCTTAGCTCTTGATATACCTAAAAAAGCGGCATCCAAGCTCATCGCTAAAATTACCGGCGAAAACCCAAAAGAGTGCTATACACGGCTCTTAAACTTATAAGGAATTTAAATTATGCTCATTTACGGAAAACAACCAGTATTTTATGCACTTGAACGACATCGTGATCGAATAAAAACACTCTATCTTGCCAAAGAGATTGACAAAAAAGAATATGGCCAATTGATGAAAATGGGCTTTGAGATTAAGCGAATTCCAGAGATTGCAGCTCAATCGATGGTAAAAGGCGGAAATCATCAAGGGTACATTGCTGAGATTTCTCAAATCGTCCCTTATGCTTCTCCTTTTTTGAAAAAATGTGGTTTTATTGTCGTATTAAGCTCTATTACCGATATGGGAAATATGGGTTCGTTAGTGCGAAGTGCGTATGCGCTTGGAGTAGAAGCCCTTGTGATTACCGGTATCCGAGAACCAAATTTGGAAGCGTTAATTCGAACGAGCAGCGGGGCAGCACTAGATTTGCCTATCGTTGTTGTCCATAATATTCATGATGTTATGCATGAGCTTAAACAGTCAGGATTTACTCTCTATGGTGCAACGCTTGAGGGTAAAAACGTACGTGAGATGAGCTTTGATTCCAAGCGTGCTTTGATTTTAGGCAGTGAGGGCGAGGGTCTGAGCGGTCGTGTTGAAAAAGGGCTTGACCATGGTGTATTCATTGAGATGGCACATGATTTTGATTCACTTAATGTGGGAGTAGCCGGGGCAATTTTAATGGAGAGAATGAGATGAGTACGATAAAGTCCTTTGAAGATTTGCAAGAGCTTGGGGCAAGCAGTATTCATGAGCGTACGCATATTTCACGAGTTAAAGTTGAACAGGTATTAGATAAATCTTTTGATCAATTAAATCGTGTTCAATTTATGGGATTTATTTCTATTTTGGAGCGTGAATACGGGATAAATCTTGAATCGCTGAGAAGTGAATATGATTCTCACAAAGGTTTTGATCCTGAGATGGCGATTTCAAAACCATCCGCTGTTTTACAGGCCTCTTCAAATACACGTACGTTTTGGATTTTTGGTGCTATTGGTGTAATCGTAATCTTAATGCTATTAGGTTCGATGATGCAAGGAGAACTTAGTGTCGCCCCTAAAGAAGAGGTTCTAGAGTTAAGCAGTGCAGCCATTGAAGTGGTTGATACTAACTTTAGTGAAATGAATACAAGTGATGTGAATGCGACCAATGACATGAATATTACCGAAATCAATACAACACAACTCATGCAAGAACAAAATAAGAGTATGGCTACTTTGGACCCAGAGGGCAAAGCTTTGAGTTTTTATAATGTTCTAAGCATTAAACCTTCTTCTAAAGTATGGGTAGGAATGATGGATTTAGAAACAGGGAAAAAAATTCAAAAAGTAACGAAAGATCCTATTTTAATTGATAGTACTAAAAGTTGGCTTTTTATTTTTGGACATGGTCGTTTAGAGATAGTGACTTCTTCCGGCAGTAAAATACTAAAAGAGAGAAATACCGTGTGGTTTACGTATGAAAATGGATCTCTTCAACAGCTCACAGCGGAAGAATTTAAGATTAAAAACAAGGGAAGTAGCTGGTAGTGAAGCTTCTTATTTGGTTCGTGATTTTTACATTTTCATTAGTTGCGGCTGATATTAAAGCAGAAGTAAATTTACAAGTTATCCGTGGAAGTATCCTTTCAACAAAAATTATTACTCAAGCTTTCAACACTGTAGGGCAGCGTGTCAATATACATCATTATGAAAGTGATGGTGAGATGACTCGCATGGGAATTTCTTTGAGTGGCAGAAAAGTTTTCGATCTCAAATACTTTAATGAAATTTTACGTGACAATGCCCTGATCATTACAGCAGGAACTGTACATGAGAAAACATGGAGCTTTAAGATAGACGCATCTTCAGTTCTTTGGCAAATACCCGCGATTACCCCTGATGAAGGTGCTCAAATGGAAAAAATGGTCGTTCCTGCATGGTTTGCCGTTAATCAATCCAGTGCATTAACCATTGAAGCGCCTTATGGTAATAAATGGTATCCAGAAATAGCCGTATTAGACGCCAATATGGAAGTTCTTAGTTCACTTCGCACCTTTAAGTCACAAGAGACGATGAGTTTTACATTACCTGAGGGGGCAATGTATTTGAAAGTTGCCAATACCAACGGGATGAAACTTCTCAAAGAGGGGACATGGATAGAAAACAGCAAGTAAAAGAAATAAGGGAATAAAAATACCTTTATAAGCTTGAGAGTAGTCGAAAAGTGCTAGAATTGCACAATTTTTTAATGGTAGGTACACATTATGTTTGATGAAATCCAATTTGATCGAATTAAACGACTTCCAAAATACGTTTTTGCTGAAGTAAATGAGCTAAAAATGGCTCGCAGACGCGCTGGTGCGGATGTTATTGATTTTAGTATGGGAAATCCTGACGGTGACACCCCAGAGCATATTCGCGAAAAACTGATCGAATCGGCTCAAAAAACCAAAACACATGGTTATTCAGCATCAAAAGGGATTCCAAAGCTTCGTGGAGCGATTTGTGATTGGTACAAACGCCGTTATGATGTTGATCTTGATCCTGAAACTGAAGCGGTTGCAACAATGGGTTCAAAAGAGGGATATGCTCACCTGGCCTACGCTATTACTAATCCTGGAGATGTTGCTGTTGTTCCTGATCCTACCTATCCAATCCATTCCTATGCATTCATACTTGCAGGCGGAAATGTACAAAAGATGGAATTACCATTTGATGAAGATTACAAAGTGGAAGAAGATCTCTTTTTTGAGCGCTTAGAACAAGCATTTCACATCTCATTTCCTAAACCGAAATATGTAGTGGTAAACTTTCCTCACAATCCGACGACAGCTACGGTTACGCCTGAGTTTTATACTCGTATTGTTGCTATGGCAAAACGTGAACGTTTTTACATTATTAGTGACATTGCGTATGGCGATTTGACATTTGATGGATACAAAACTCCATCGATTATGTCTGTACCAGGAGCAAAAGATGTGGCAGTTGAGAGCTTTACTCTCTCCAAAAGCTACAATATGGCAGGATGGCGTGTAGGATTCTTTGTTGGAAATCCTAAACTCATTGGAGCACTTCAAAAGATTAAAAGCTGGTTAGATTACGGGATGTTTACTCCGATTCAAGTGGCAGCAACGATAGCACTTCAAGGTGATCAAAGCTGTGTTCAAGAAATTACGGACAAGTATGATCATCGCCAAGATGTTTTACTTGAAGCATTTAACCGTGTCGGATGGCCGGTTCGTCGTAATCAAGCTTCTATGTTTGTATGGGCACGTATACCGGAATGCGCTCGACATTTAGGGAGCTTAGAATTTTCAAAACGTCTTTTAGTAGAAGCTAACGTAGCTGTTGCTCCAGGAATTGGTTTTGGAGAATACGGGGATGAATATGTTCGTATTGCTTTGATTGAAAATGATAAACGTATACGACAAGCAGCAAAAAATATCAAAAACTTTTTACAGCAGTTTGAATGTAAGGGTGCATAAGTGATTCGTGTTGGTGTGTTAGGAGTTGGAACAGTAGGTCGTGCCGTTGTTGAGATTTTAGAAGAAAATGCTGCCATTATTTCAGCACGTGCCGGTGAAGATATTGTTGTTAAAAGTGGTGCTGTTCGTGACGTCAGTAAAGTCAGTGATTTAAGTATTGAAATTACCACGGATCCGTATGAGATTATCAATGATCCTGAGATTGATATTATTGTTGAATTGATGGGAGGCGTTGAGCTTCCGTTTGAACTTTTAAAAAGTGCATTAGCAAGTAAGAAAGCGATTGTTACAGCCAATAAGGCACTTCTCGCGTATCACCGTTATGAACTGCAAGAGATTGCAGGTGATTTGCCGTTTGAATTTGAAGCGAGTGTTGCCGGGGGAATTCCGATTATTAACGCATTGCGTGATGGACTTTCTGCTAATCATATTCTTTCCATTATGGGAATTATGAATGGTACTTGTAACTTTATGCTCACAAAAATGATGGAAGAGGGCGTTGCTTTTGATGAAGTTTTAGCTGAAGCGCAGGCTTTAGGGTATGCAGAAGCAGATCCTACTTTTGACATCGGCGGATTTGATGCGGCACATAAACTTCTTATTTTGGCATCCATTGCCTATGGGATTGATGCTAAACCTGAAGAGATACTGATAGAGGGAATTGAGGGCATTACCCAAGCCGATATTGCCTTCGCAAAAGAGTTTGGATACACCATCAAGCTTTTAGGTATTGCTAAGCGAGATGGAGCAGAAGTAGAACTGCGAGTTCACGCTACGCTTGTTAAGCAAGAGGCGATGATTGCTAAGATCGACGGCGTTATGAACGGTATTAGTGTTGTAGGTGATCGTGTTGGTGAAACACTTTATTATGGACCTGGTGCTGGTGGGAATGCGACGGCCAGTGCTGTCGTTGCTAATATCATTGACATTGTCCGTTCAGGAAAACGCTCACCTATGCTTGGATTTAATCACCCGCTTGAAGAGGGATTACGTCTTAAAAGTGCTGATGATATTCGTTCGAAATATTATTTACGTCTTCGTATTACCGATAAAGCAGGAATTTTGGCAAAAATCACTCAGCTCTTTGCTGATCATGCTATATCTATAGAGGCGATGATACAGCGTCCCTTTGCACAAGAGTGTGCTCATTTATTGATTTCTACCCATGAAGCGACCGAAAAATCAATTAGAGCACTGATGCTTGAACTTGAAACATTGGACACGGTTCTCGAAACTCCTTATATGATAAGAATTGTATAAATAGAATTCTTATCATTTTAGATAACGCAAAAGAAAGTTATTTCTTTTTTTCTGCTAGTTGCTTTGCTTATTAAATCTTGCCTTTTTGAGGCATAAATACTCTCATATCACCTTAATAAAACTTTAACGTAAACTTATGTACAATACGCGTCCACTTTGCCATCTTGGACAAGCAACATTGAATATTTTTAACTGCGTTGGCGTAGTTACAAGTATTGGTGCGTATGATGTGCACCTACGAGACAGGCAAAGGATTATAACATCGGAGCTTGACAATGAAAGTTCGTTCTTCAGTGAAGAAAATGTGCGACGATTGTAAAATCGTCAAGCGCAAAGGGGTTGTTCGCGTAATATGCAAAACCCCAAAACATAAACAAAGACAAGGATAAGCATGGCACGTATTGCTGGTGTGGACTTACCTAAGAAAAAACGTCTAGAGTATGCATTAACTTATATCTATGGTATCGGTTTGCATACATCACGTAAGATTTTAGATGCTACTGGGCTTGATTATAACAAGCGTGTATATGAGCTTAGCGAAGATGATGCTGCAACAATCGCAAAAGAGATTCGTGCTAGCAATGTCATCGTAGAAGGTGACCTTCGTAAGCAAGTTGCTATGGATATTAAAGCGTTGATGGATATCGGTTCTTACCGTGGTCTTCGTCATCGTAAAAGTCTCCCATGCCGTGGTCAAAAAACCAAAACTAATGCTCGTACCCGCAAAGGTAAGAAGAAAACTGTCGGCTCAGCCACAAGATAAGGGATTAGCGTATGGCAAAAAGAAAAGCAACCCGTAAAAAAGTTATTAAAAAGAATATTGCTAAGGGTATCGTGCATATCCTAGCATCATTCAATAATACTCTTGTAACCGTAACGGACGAGATGGGTAACATGATCGCATGGAGCTCAGCTGGTGCGCTTGGTTTCAAAGGATCTAAAAAATCGACTCCTTTTGCTGCTCAACAAGCAGTAGAAGATGCGATGGGTAAAGCAATGGTCCACGGTATTAAAGAAGTGGGAATTAAAGTTCAGGGTCCAGGTTCTGGCCGTGAAACTGCAGTTAAAAGTGTTGGTGCTATCGAGGGTTTACGTGTTTCTTATATGAAAGACGTTACTCCACTACCACACAATGGTTGTCGTGCGCCTAAGCGCCGACGCGTGTAAGGAGCTAAGGTATGGCAAGATATAGAGGACCCGTAGAAAAAATCGAAAGAAGATTCGGTGTAAGCCTTGGCCTAAAAGGCGAGCGTCGCTTAGCAGGTAAAAGTGCTCTCGACAAACGTCCTTACGGACCTGGTCAGCACGGTCAACGTCGTACTAAAATTTCTGAATACGGTACACAGCTTCGTGAAAAACAAAAAGCGAAGTTCATGTACGGTTTGAGCGAAAAGCAAATGCGTTCATTATTTGATGAAGCAAAGCGTCGTCAAGGAAATACTGGTACGAACTTAGTAATGTTGTTAGAGCAGCGTCTTGACAATGTTGTTTATCGTATGGGCTTTGCAACGACTCGTCGTTTTGCACGTCAATTGGTAAATCACTGTCACGTACTCGTTGATGGCAAGCGTGTTGATATCCCTTCTTACCGTGTTAAACCGGGACAGAAAATTGAGATTAACGAAAAAAGCAAAAAGAATAACCAAGTTGTTCGTGCGATGGAGCTTACAAACCAAACAGGTCTTGCTGGATGGGTTGATATCGATCAAGCAAAAGTATTTGGTATCTTTACACGTCTTCCAGAGCGTGAAGAGGTTGTTATTCCTGTTGAAGAGCGTCTAATCGTTGAGCTTTACTCGAAATAATCACTAAATAAAGGGCACTCAGCATGAAAAAAATTAAAACTTCTCCGCTTCTACCAAAAGAGTTTGTCGTTGAACAAATCAGCGCGAATGAAGCGAATATTATTGCGTATCCATTTGAAACAGGATATGCGGTTTCGATTGCTCACCCGATTCGCCGCTTTTTGTTAAGCAGCTCAGTTGGGTTTGCTCCAATCGGGATTAAAATCGAGGGTGCTAAGCATGAGTTTGACTCTGTGCGCGGTATGCTTGAAGATATTTCAGATTTTATTATCAACCTCAAAGGGATTCGTTTTAAATTAAAAAACGGTCTTAAAGAAAAAGAGATTGCTTATACTTTTGCAGGCCCTTGCGAAATTCACGGCAGTGATTTGGAAAATGACGATGTTGAAATCGTTACTCCAAATGAATTTTTAGCAACATTAAATGAAGATGCAACACTAAATTTTTCAATCAAAATTTACCAAGGTATCGGATATGTTGCAAGTGAAGATATTCGTGAATTGCTGGGTGATGGTTACATCGCTTTGGATGCTTATTTTACACCAGTTCGTCGTGCTACATACGCAATTGACAATGTTCTTGTGGAAGATAATCCAAATTTTGAAAAAGTAATCATCAACATCGTCACGGATGGACAAATTTCTCCGGTGGATGCATTTAAAAATGCTTTGGATGTTATGTACGCTCAAATGGCTGTTTTTAACAGCGAAGTGAGTATCAAATCAGCCAATCCAACGGTTGAACGTAATGACGAACATCCTGAACTTAAACGTTTGGGTGCACGTATTGAAGAGCTTGGATTAAGCGCACGTAGCTTTAACTGCTTGGACCGTTCAAATATCAAATACATTGGTGAAATCGTTATGATGAGCCAAAATGATTTGAAAGAAGTTAAAAACCTCGGTAAAAAATCGTTTGAAGAAATTTTAGAAAAAATTACTGAATTCGGTTATGCTGTTGGACAAGAGCTTGCAGATGATTTAGTCAGTGCAATCAAAAAGAAAATAGAAGCTGAATAAGCAGCCTTGGGTTTACTATTAGAGTAATCCCAGTGTTAACGTAGGGAAGGAATTAAATTCTTTCCACGTATAAAAATAAAAGTAGGAGATCTCATGAGACATCGCCACGGATACCGTAAGTTAGGTCGAACAAGTTCACATCGTGAAGCTTTGTTAACTAACCTTAGTATTGCATTGTTTGAGCATGGTAAAATTGAAACCACGTTGATTAAAGCAAAAGAATTACGTTCATTTGCTGAAAAATTAATTACAACAGCACGTGTTGGTGATGCAAATGCGCATCGCTCAATATTTGCTGTTTTACAAAATAAAGAAGCAACAAAAAACCTTCTTGGTGAAGTTGCTCCTAAATATACTGAGCGTAACGGCGGATATACTCGTATCGTTAAAACTCGTATTCGTCGTGGTGATGCTACCCATATGGCAACTATTGAACTCGTTTAACGAGTTCAACACCCCCACCGCTTAAAAAAGAACTGCATCTAAAAATTACCATTATCGTATTACTCCTTGTTTAGTCCAAATTTCTTATAGTGTCATGATGAATTCGCAGTAAAAAAAGGGTAAACAATATGATTCCTTTCACAGATGAAGAGTTGATGCAACCAGTGCGTCACGTTATTGATAAAGTACGTCCCTCCCTCGCGCTTGATGGTGGTGATATTGCTTTTTTAAATGTTAAGAATGGAACGGTATATGTACAGTTACAAGGGGCATGTGTCGGATGCGGAAGCAGTGGCAATACTCTTAAGTATGGTGTAGAACGCCAACTTCGTATGGACATACACCCTGAATTAACCGTTGTAAATGTTCCACATGGAATGGAAAATTCAATTGAATCACTTTAATTTTTAGTTTTTGACGATATAGTTATTAATTCTGGAGGGATATTATGAAAACAAACAAATACTCCAAAACCCTCACTCTTGCAAATGAGCATTTTTTAGCGGGTCAATACAATGATGCTCTGAGAGATTATTCTCTGGTACTGCGTGAAGACCCCTTATCAAAAGAAGCGTATAATGGGGCTATTTTGTGCGATATGGCAATGAGCGGTGAAGGTGGTGCAGAAGCACTGTTTGATTATTATGCTATTTTACGCAATGAAGATGCTGAGTCTGCTGATATTGTTATTTCTGAAATACTTGAAACAATGGATGGAACATTAGAACAATTAGCTGGATTGTTTAGCGAAGGACTTGGTCAGCGGTTAGAGTTTGCTGATGGTATTATGTACTCAGAATTTAAAGAATTAGTTCTTAATGAAAATGACTTCAAGCGTATTTTTGAAAATATTATGTTTTCGACGCGCGTTATTATTACCGAAAAAGAAGACTTTGTTGATTTCTTGGATAATTTGATTGATAATGGATATAAAGAGATGGCAATGAGCTATTTGGAGAGTGCACTGGGTGTGTATCCGAATGATACACAGTTACGTAATCTTCTTCGTCGTTTAGCAAAAGGAGATGAGCTTGAAAATTGAGATTTCTAACCAGCCTTATCGTTATATTTCTGAAAACTCAATGGAATGTGATGAGTCGTGTGCATTTTTAGCAACCAAACAAAATGAAAAATTTAAAGCCGATGCACAAAGCAGAGGGGCCCATACTGTTTTAACTCCGGATGAATGTTGGAGCCTTTTTGGTCTAAATCGTATCAAGGTGATTGGTATTACAGGGACAAATGGTAAAACAACAACAGCAAGTGCAATTTACTCGATTTTACTTGATTTGGATCATAAATGTGCGATGCAGGGGACACGCGGATTTTTTATGAACGATACCTGCGTCGAGGAAAAAACTCTTACAACCCCAACTGTACTGAATACCTATCGACATATGCTTCAAGCAATTCAAAGTGGTTGTGAGTATTTTATCATGGAAGTAAGCTCACACGCAATTGAACAAGAGCGGATTGCCGGGATACATTTTGATTTAAAAATTCTCACCAATATTACACAAGATCATCTTGATTATCATGAAAGTATTGAAGAATATATTCGTATTAAAAATCTCTTTTTTCAAGATGAGTCTAAAAAACTGATTAATAAAGATGAGCCCCGCGCACAGTTTAACTTCAAAAATGCCTTTACCTACGGTATTGAAAATCCTGCAACCTATAAAATATTAGCCTATTCACTCAACAATGGCGTGAGCGGTATACTAAAACATTTTGAAGAACACGTAACGTTTACAACCTCATTGCACGGATTCTTTAATCTCTATAATATAACAGCTGCCATGGCTGCGGTTCATTTGGTGAGCGGTGATTCTTTAGAAAAGATTACTGAAGTGGTTGAAAATTTTGGAGGAGTGAGTGGACGTATGGAGGTAGTGAATGAATCACCTCTGGTAATCGTCGACTTTGCTCATACTCCAGATGGTATGGAGCAAGTACTTAATGCGCTTAAAGAAAAAGAAGTCTTAGTTGTGTTTGGTGCTGGTGGTGACCGTGATCGCTCTAAGAGACCTTTAATGGGAAGAGTCGCTGCAATGTATTCCAAAAAAGTCTATGTGACAAGTGATAATCCGCGTTTTGAAGATCCTGATACCATCATAGAAGAAATCTTGGCGGGCATTGACGATAAGAGTAAAGTTTTTGTGAATGTGAATCGACGAAGCGCGATAGCGCAAGCTATTCACGATAGAACAGGTGATGAAGTTGTATTAATCCTGGGTAAAGGTGATGAAACATCGCAGATTATTTATGACCAACATCTCCCATTTGATGACAGAATTGTTGCACGCGAGATTTTAGACCAACTTTAAATTATTTTTGAAATACTGAGAGTTTAAAGTGTGTGATATGAATTTCGCTATAATTGCACCATTATTTTAATGGATGAAAAAAACCTGAATTTTAAGGAGAGTGCGATGGGTGTTCCACAACCAGCGTTTTATATTTTTAAGTGTGAACAGGCTTCCCCTCCCGGTATGCCAAAACCAAGTTGTGTTAATCCGCAAACACAGGATTTATTTCAGCATTTGGCACAAACATTAATGCAAAAAGGAATTATCGGTACCGTTCAGCCAATTCGTACATCGTGTATGAACCGTTGCAATGTAGGTCCAATTATGCTTGTAGAACCTGGACATGTGATGTATGCAGGACTCACTAAAGAGAAAATCAATGAAATTATTGATCGTCATATTATTGGTGGTGAAGTGGTGGAAGAGTATGTTATTTCTCCAGAGCTATGGGATGCTCCAATTGCACCGGATGCAATGATGAAGCAGATGGGGCGCTAGTCAATGTTGATAGAAATGCTTTATAGCAAAATTCATCGTGCAACTGTCACGGATGCAAATCTCAATTATGTTGGTTCTATTACTGTTGATGAGGAGTTATTAGAAGCTTCAAAGATGCGTGTAGGTCAAAAAGTTGAAATTCTGAATATCAATAATGGTGAGCGATTTTCAACCTACATTATCTTGGGTGAGCGTGGACAACGAGATATTTGTCTCAATGGTGCCGCTGCTCGTAAAGTGCATAAGGGTGACAAGATTATTATTGTCGCCTATGCCACGTATAATGATGAAGAACGAGAGACCTACAAGCCAACGGTTGTCTTACTTGATGATGAAAACGAAATTACTGACATAATCGAAAAGATATAAGCCTCAATATGTTAAACTTTCACTAAAAATAGTGGGGTTATATGGAGCAGTTTGAATCATACTTATTGGCACATTTGCCAATGGCTCCTAGTTTTCATCCTCACTATGAAGATGCCCTTCATCAAATGCTTATCAGTGGCGGAAAACGTTTTCGTCCAGCATTGTTACTTGGAGTTGTAAATGCCTATGCACCTCTTCTCATTAAAAATGCCTACAGTGCAGCGTTGGCTATTGAACTGCTGCACACCTATTCTCTTATTCATGATGATTTACCCTCTATGGACAATGCAGATCTCAGACGGGGAGCACCAACTCTTCACAAAACCTACAGTGATGTGACTGCTATTTTAGCAGGTGATGCATTGAATACGTATGCCTTTGAAGTGTTGTCAAATGCCTCTTTAAGTGATAAGGTAATTGTTAAACTCATTCGAGAACTCTCCCACAACGGAGGATTGAACGGTATGGTTTTAGGTCAAGCAATTGATTGTTATTTTGAAAATACTCCACTTGCGTTAGAACAGATAAAAATGCTCCATATTCATAAAACAGGCAAGCTTATAGCTGCATCGTTGAAAATGGGAGCAATTATTGTAGGGCGTGATGATATAGCGCAAGAGCTTTATGATTTTGGGATTGATTTAGGCTTGTTATTTCAAATCCAAGATGACATTTTAGATGTGACTCAAGATTCTATGAGTGCCGGAAAAACAACCAACAATGATGAAGCGAAAAATAGTTTTGTCACTTTGTTAGGATTAAAAAAATCGATAGAAGAAGCCAATGCGTTAGCGTCTAAACTAATGCTTCAAATGGAAAGTTTTGATGAGAATTTACAACGTGAATTGTCACCAACACTTACCCACTACATTAACCGACACAAGGAATAACGAATGAGCAATGCAATGCGCCAAAAAATGGCAGATACAATCCGATTTCTAGCTGCTGATATGGTTCAGCAAGCCAATTCAGGCCACCCAGGTGCGCCAATGGGGCTAGCAGATATAGCAGTAGTCTTGTCAGAGTATCTGAATCATAACCCTCGTAACCCAAAATGGCTTAATCGTGACCGTTTAGTCTTTTCAGGAGGACACGGTACGGGGCTCATTTATTCACTTAATCATTTGTGGGGATATGGCTTAGAAATTGAGGATCTTAAACAGTTTCGTCAGCTTCACTCTAAAACTCCAGGTCATCCTGAATATGCTCATACCGCTGGGATTGAGATCACAACAGGACCCTTGGGACAAGGAATTGCCAATGCAGTTGGATTTGCAATGGCATCAAAATTTGTAGGGCATAAAGTTAATTCTGAAACCGCAAGTATGATTGACCATACCGTTTATTGTTTATGTGGTGATGGCGATTTAGAGGAAGGTATCAGCTATGAAGCGTGTTCGATTGCAGGACATATGGGGCTTGATAATTTGGTTCTTATTTATGATTCCAATCGTATTACGATTGAGGGTTCAACTGAGCTTAGTCTGAGTGAAAATATTCGAGATCGTTTCGAGTCTCAAAACTGGGCGGTATTAGAGATAGATGGGCATAATTTTGATGAGATAGATGGTGCTTTTGCACAAGCCAAACTTATTGAACGCCCTGTTCTTATTATTGCCAATACAGTTATTGCGAAGGGTGCCGGAAAACTTGAAGGGTCTCATCATGCTCATGGTGCACCTTTAGGGCATGATATTATTAAAGCCGCAAAAGCTGCTGCAGGTTTTGATCCGGAAGCAACATTTGCAGTAGATGCTGATGTGCTAGAGCGTTTCCGTTGTGGAATTGAAAAAGGGGATTTGGCGGAACGTGAATGGAATCATCGTCTCAAAGAATTGCCATTGATGGAACAAAATGAAGCTTATGAACAGCTTCTTAATCCTGATTTTAGTCGAATTGCTTGGCCTACATTTGAAAAAGCGGATGCAACGCGTAACACCAATGGCGTGATTCTAAATGCTATTGCCAAAGCAATCCCAGGGTTTTTGGGAGGATCGGCAGATTTGGCTCCGTCGAATAAAACGGAGCTCACCAATATGGGCGAGTTTCCAAAAGGGAAAAATATCCATTTTGGGATTCGTGAACACGCAATGGCATCGATTACGAATGCGATGGCATTGTATGGCCCAATACTTCCGTTTAGCGCGACATTCTTTGTCTTTAGCGATTATCTTAAACCCTCTGCCCGTATTGCAGCGCTTGCCGGAATTCAACAGTTCTTTATTTGGACGCATGACAGTATCGGGGTGGGTGAAGATGGCCCTACGCATCAGCCGATTGAACATTTGAGTCAATTTCGTGCCTTACCAAATTTTTACGTCTACCGTCCTGCCGATGGAGCAGAGAATGTCAAATCATGGCAAAAAGCATTGACGATGAAAAATTCTCCAAGTGCATTTGTATGTTCACGCCAAAACCTTCCTGTATTATCAGCGCCTATTTTGGGCGATGTTGAAAATGGAGGCTATTTACTTATTGAAGAGGCTAATGCGACGGTTACATTAATGGCGTCTGGGTCTGAAGTTTCTCTTGCAATTGAGACAGCAAAAGAACTACGTGAGCGTGGATTGATTGCGAATATTGTCAGTGTACCATGTTTTGATTTACTACTTGAACAGTCTCAAAGCTACATTGATTCCATTATCAAACCAAGTACAAAAAAAGTTGCTATTGAAGCAGCCCGCGGATTAGAGTGGTACCGATTTGCGGATACGGTGATTGCAATGGATAGCTTTGGTGCAAGTGCTCCTGCTGATCAGCTATTTAAATATTTTGGATTTACTGCAGAAGCAATTGCATCAAAGATTTAAATTCTGCCTCGTTAGAGGCTAGCTTTAGCAGCCCAAGCGGCGAGCGTAGTGAAAGGGATTTTATTCCTTTCGCGTTTAAAAGGAAATAGATGACAGATTCTCCTGAATATTTAGCCAAACGTGCTTTTTTTGATTCGCTTATTACTCTTTATGGACGTAATGTTGCAGTAGAAATATTGAGAGACTCAAGTGTGAAAGTACATAAACTTCATCTTTCTAAAAGCAATCGTACCGATGAGACGATTGAAGAAATTTTAACCCTTGCAGAGCGTAGAGGGGTGGAGATTAAATACCATACAAAAGATGCTCTTTCTCGAATTTCAAAAAATAGTTCCCAAGATCAAGGTGTGGCATTGGATGTGGAAGCGCAAAACTATCGAAATGCGCAATCAATTCTTAGTGATTTTCCAAACGATTTTCGATTGTTAGCATTGGATGGGATTAATAACCCCAGCAATTTAGGGATGATTGTCCGTTCTTGTGCGGCGAGTAAGATCGATGGAATCATTTTGCCTAAACGAAACAGTACCAAACTTTCACCTCTTGTGATGAAAGCAAGTGCAGGGACGCTGTTCAAAATCCCCATTTACTATTGTGAGACGCTGAGTGACGTTTTACCTCTGAAAAATACGAGCGTTATTACTCTTTCTTCCCATGCACAGGATGACATTTACTCACTGAAAATTCCTTCCCGCGCTATTTTTGTGTTGGGAAATGAGAGTGAAGGGGTTAGCAGTGAAATAGAGGCGTTGTCAACAATCCGAGTTTCTATCCCGATGCATCGCGGCGTTGAATCTCTCAATGTTGCTATTACCGCAGGAATTGTCTCCTTTTTACCGTGAAATTTTTTCGTGCCTACATTGAAATTACCAACATTTGCGGTTTAGCGTGCAGTTTTTGTCCTCCAAAAGAACAACCATCTTCTACGATGAGCTTGGTGTTTTTTGAATCTATCTTGGTTCAACTGCGAGAATATACGGATGAGATAGCCTTGCACGTTATGGGTGATCCGATGGTGTTGTCAAATCTTGGTGATTATCTCGATTGTGCCTATACCTTGGGTTTTAAGGTTATGATTACAACCAGCGGGTTTTATCTCGACGAGAGTCGTCGCTCTACCCTTTTCCACCCTTCCATTCGACAAGTTAATATTTCTCTCAATAGTTTTAATAAAAATAGTGTTGCTCGAAGTTTTGAAGCCTATTTAGAGCCAATATTAGCATTCTGTGATGAAAAACTGATCCAAAAAAGAAATTTTTTTATCAATTTACGGCTGTGGAATCTCGATGAAATTCAGAGTGAATCAGAGTTTAATGAGCAGCTTTTTACCGTATTAGAAAAACACTTTGGGCTTGAATTTCTTGCTGAAAATATAAGTGGTGAGCGCCAATCGATACGCTTAGCTTCCAAGATATTACTTCATTTTGACCGATATTTTCAATGGCCAAACCTTCAAAATGAAGTTGTTGGCGATGGTTATTGTCATGGTTTGAGTAAACAAATTGCTATTTTATCTGATGGGCGTGTTATTCCGTGCTGTTTGGACTCAGAGGGTGAAATGGAACTTGGTAACCTCCACGCAACAAATTTGGGTAAAATTCTCTCATCCAAACGTTCTTGTGATATTGTGCAAGGGTTTGCACATCATATTGCGCATGAAGAGCTGTGTCAGAAATGCAGTTATAAAGATAGATTTAACAAAGAGGTGGCGCCATGATTAAATGTTATGTAAAAAATGAGAATGCCATTGCCCTTATTGATACTATGTCTGAGTTGGATGGAGATAATATTGAAAGAGTGATCTGGATCGATATGTTGATGCCAACTTATGATGAGATTGTTTTTATTGAAAATACCTTTGACATTAAATTCCCGACGAAGCAAGAGACTGAAGAGATTGAAATCAGCTCGCGTTATTGGGAAGAGAACGATCGTATTGAAATAAATAGCTTTTTTTTGGTGAACACGGCGCAAAATTCGCACAATGAAACGGTGTCTTTTATTCTCTATAAAAATTTACTCATCTCAATTCGATACACCGCACTTTATACCTTTGACGAGTTTAATCGTAAATTTTTTGCTGCACCTAAACAGTTTGAAAGCGGTTATGATATTTTTTGTCAAATTTTAGACATACGAATCGATGCAGATGCCGATATTATTGAAAAGCTTTCGCGTGATATTACACGTCTTAGAAGACACGTATTTACAGATTATACCAATGATGATGAAGAAATATTGGAGCGTATTTCGTCGTTAGAAGATTTGAACATGCAGTTGCGTGAAAATCTCAATGATAAACAGCGGATTATGAGTTCTTTTTTGAAATCAACGAAGTATAAAAGTGCATTAAAAGGTGATATTGCAATCATGCTTAAAGATATTAAATCGTTGATTGACTATACCGATTTTAATTTTGAACGCCTTGAATATCTTCAAAATATTTTCGTCGGCCTTTTGAGTATTGAGCAAAATAAAGTCATTAAAATGTTTACAATTATGAATGTTATTTTCTTGCCGCCAACTCTGATTGCAAGCATTTATGGGATGAACTTTACCATCATGCCTGAGTTGCAATGGCATTATGGATACTTGGTGTCGATATTTTTAATGGTATGTTCGTCGATATTACCGCTTTATCTTTTCAAACGAAAGGGATGGATTTAAAAGTTCATCTGTATAATAATTTCATATTCTAAATTATAAGGACAATGTTTTGGACAGGCGAATTCGCTATTTTATTGAAGATTATTGGGATATTTTTATAGGAATATTCTCTCTCGGATTTGCATTTTTTGCTCACTACCAAGGTGAGGCAACTCTTGCAACTCTCGCATCTGCTATTGCTATTGCCGCTCTTTCCCTCACCGTTGCTGAAGTTGCCGATATCCTCTCAGAACGTCTCCACGAGCCCTATGGTAGTTTTGTCCTGACTTTTAGTGCAGTTATTGTTGAAATCATTTTATTGTACATTATTTTGTTAGAAGTGCGTCATTCTCCTGAAGTACTTGAAACAGTCAAGGGGGGGATTATTTCTGCAGTTATTGTTGACTTGAATGTATTGCTTGGTCTTTCTGTCTTTTTAGGAGGACTTGCTTTTACTCAACAGCAACATAACAAAGAGACTTCCAGTGCTTACAGTACCGTTTTATTCGTTGCGTCATCGGCACTTTTGGTACCAGGGCTGTTAAGCCATACGGACCATGGAATAGAATCATTAACGCAGGTAAGCCATTTGATTGCCGGTGTGCTGATGTTTTTCTATCTTATTATCTTTATTTTTCAAACGCGTACCCATACCCATTTTTTTAAAGCAACTGCACGAAGCCGTTTTTTTCGTCTTAAGCGAAAGATTCAAGAGAGTGAGGGAGAAATAGATGAAAATGATTCCAGTGACTATATTTTCGAGCATTTAAGTACAGTGACCAATTTTATTGTTATTGTTGTTTTAATTGGAATGATTGCATTTGGAGCAGAAATTTTTGCGGGACATGGGGTCAAAATTGCTCGCGATTATGGAATATCAGCGGGTTTAGCAGGTCTTGTTATTGCTATTATCAGCGTATCTCCTGAAATTTTTACTGCAGTACGTGCTGCTCGAAATGACCAAATTCAGCGTGTTGTCAATATTGCGATGGGTGCATCGACCGTTTCGATTATTTTAACGGTTCCAATTTTAATGATGCTGGCCTATTTCTCAGGAATTAACCTTACATTAGATTTCAATCCACTTCAAATCGGGGCATTACTCTTAACAATCATATTGGTATGGAAAACGACAGAAGAGGGTGAAACTAACTATTTTGAAGGTGCATCGCATCTGATGTTCTTCATCAGCTACGCGATAATTGCGGCATACTACTAATCTATGATTATTTTATTTGCGCCCAGTGAAGGTAAACGAGAAGGAGGAGTGCTTCCTCCTCTTTGCAAATCATCATTAATTTTCCCGGAATATTATTCAAAACGCCTTGAGGTCATGGAACGTTATCAAAAAGTTGTTCGTCAGGGGTGCAATGAAGCGCTTGAAGCCCTTTTTGGCATTAAAGATACCCGTGAGTTCGAACGCTACAAAATTTCTTTTCATGAAGCCCCTACAATGAAAGCAGTGCTGCGTTACGATGGGGTCGCCTACGATTATCTAAATTATCCTACCCTATCATGTGAGGCTCAAGACTATATTGATAGCAATGTTATCCTCTTCTCTAATCTATTTGGTCCGATTCGAGCAGGAGATGCAATCCCTGATTATAAACTTAAACAAGGAGCTTCGATAGAAGGGCTTGCTTGTGAAAAGTTTTACAAAGAGCATTTTAGTGACGCATTGGATGGAATCATAGAGAATCAAGAAATTTTAGATTTGCGTGCAGGATTTTATGATAAATTTTATATCCCTAAAAATCCAATCACTACATTGAAGTTTTTAAAAGAAGGAAAAGTAGTCAGTCATTGGGCAAAAGCGTATCGAGGGGTTGTATTACGAACAGCTGCTATGCATCAAGTGCAGAGTATTGAGGAGCTTTTAGCATTGAATATTGAGGGGTTGGTTTTGAGTGAAGTAATTCAAACCAAGAAGAAAAAAGAGATTATTTACACTATCGTTTAATTTCTTTTGAATACCCCTTGACTTATTGACAAAAAGGAACTATAATTTCAGCTCCATTTCGCCAATGCCGGCATAGCTCAGTTGGCTAGAGCAGCTGATTTGTAATCAGCAGGCCCGGGGTTCAAGTCCTCGTGCCGGCACCATTGAACGAAATCGGAATGCGTTACAATTTATCAGTGTTAGACCAGATTAGGCCGTGGTGAGATACTCAAGTGGCCAACGAGGGCAGACTGTAAATCTGCTGATTTTTATCTTCGAAGGTTCGAATCCTTCTCTCACCACCATGTATGCGGGAATAGCTCAGTTGGCTAGAGCGTCAGCCTTCCAAGCTGAATGTCGCGAGTTCGAGTCTCGTTTCCCGCTCCACTGGGAGCTGAAGTATACATTTCATAATTACTACTTCATCAATTACCTTAAAACAAAAATAGTTTTTAAGCTTCCAAAATTCATTTTATTATTGTTTATATATGCTCACGTGGCTCAGGGGTAGAGCACTTCCTTGGTAAGGAAGAGGTCGGCGGTTCAAATCCGCTCGTGAGCTCCAGTAATATTTTTGTAATTTTTTGAAAGCTTGAAAGCTATTTCAGCTGTTTTTTGGTATAATTCCATTTTCGTTTACAATATTAAGTCGGAGGACACTATGGCAAAAGAAAAGTTTGCACGTACTAAACCACACTGCAACATCGGTACAATCGGTCACGTTGACCACGGTAAAACTACGTTGACAGCAGCAATTACCGCTGTTTTGGCAACTAAAACTGGTGCGAAATTCATGGACTACGATCAAATCGATAATGCTCCTGAAGAGCGCGAGCGCGGTATCACTATCGCTACATCACACGTTGAGTATGAAACAGAAAATCGTCACTATGCACACGTTGACTGTCCTGGACACGCCGACTATGTTAAAAACATGATTACTGGTGCTGCACAAATGGATGGTGCTATTCTTGTTGTTTCTGCAGCGGATGGCCCAATGCCACAAACTCGTGAGCACATTCTTCTTTCACGCCAAGTTGGTGTTCCATATATCGTTGTTTTCATGAACAAAGAAGATATGGTTGATGATGAAGAACTTCTTGAACTAGTAGAGATGGAAATTCGTGAACTTCTTGATATGTATGAGTTCCCAGGTGATGATACCCCTATCGTTGCAGGTTCTGCATTACGTGCACTTGAAGAAGCTAAAGCTGGTGCTCTTGGACCATGGGCTGATAAAATCATCAAATTGATGGATGAAGTGGATCGTTATATCCCTCAACCAATTCGTGAAACGGATAAAGATTTCTTGATGCCAGTAGAAGACGTTTTCTCAATCTCAGGACGTGGTACGGTTGTAACAGGTCGTATTGAGCGTGGTACTATCAAAATCGGTGAAACAATCGAAATCGTAGGTATCCGTGATACACAGACAACAACTGTAACCGGTGTTGAAATGTTCCGTAAAGAAATGGAGCAAGGACTAGCTGGCGATAACTGCGGTGTTTTGCTTCGTGGTACTAAGAAAGAAGATGTTGAACGTGGTCAAGTTCTTTGTAAGCCTAAATCTATCAATCCTCATACAAAATTTGAGGCTGAGATTTATGTATTGAGCAAAGAAGAGGGTGGACGTCATACTCCATTCTTCAACGGTTACCGTCCACAATTCTACGTTCGTACAACAGACTGTACTGGTGCTATCACTCTTCAAGAGGGTACTGAAATGGTTATGCCTGGCGACAACGTAAAAATTATTGCTGAATTAATCCATCCAATCGCGATGGAAGAGGGTACTCGCTTCGCTATTCGTGAAGGTGGACGTACTGTAGGTGCTGGGGTTGTTTCTAAAATCCTTGCATAATTTCTCCCAACCCTAGGGTTGGACTATAAGGGTAAATATGCGCGAAAATATACATTTAGCTTGTGAAAAGTGCACACGTCGTAACTATCACATCACTAAAAACAAAAAAACTCATACTGAGAAATTCTCAGCTAAAAAGTTTTGTAAATTTTGTCGTGAACACACGATTCATAAAGAAGCAAAACTTTAAAGGTTTTCCCTCCGGGGATTTTATAGGTCAGTAGCTCCAATGGTAGAGCGCCGGATTCCAAATCCGATGGTTGCGGGTTCGAATCCCCCCTGGCCTGCCACCCATTTTTAACTAATGGTGCCCACGGGCTTTATTGGTTCGAAATGTCCTAAGGGTAAAAAATGAAAAACAGTGTAACTAGTACTTTTCGTCAAGCGAAGTTAGAACTTGCAAAAGTTATTTTTCCAACAAAACCACAGGTAAAGCAAGCGTTTATCGCGGTCATCATTGTTGTTACTTTTGTCGTTTTGTTTTTAGCATTAGTTGACTTTATTATGTCCTCTACTGTTTCAGCAATTTTGAGTTAAGGAAAAATAATGGCACATCTTTGGTACTCAATTCAAACCTATGCAGGTAGCGAACGCAGCGTAAAAGCAGCTATTGAAAATATTATTGTTGAAAATCGTCTTGAAGAAGTTATTACTGATGTAATCGTTCCTACAGAAGATGTTATAGAAGTAAAAAATGGTAAAAAGAAAATTACTGAACGCTCATTGTATTCAGGATATGTTTTTGCATTGATGGATCTAAGTATTGATTTACAGCACCGTATTCAATCTCTTCCACGTGTTGCTGGATTTATTGGTGAAGGTAGCAAGCCGACTCCTCTTAGTGAAAATGACATTGCAGTAATCTTGGATCGCGTAGCTAATCGTTCTGCACCAAAACCAAAAGTATTTTTTGATAATGGTGAAATGGTTCGTATCGTTGATGGTCCATTCGCGAATTTTACCGGTACTGTTGATGAGTATGATCTTGAACATGGTACTTTAAAACTCAATGTATCTATTTTTGGACGTAGTACTCCAGTAGATATCTCGTATACGCAAGTCGAAAAAATTATTTAATCTCAAAAAAAGGAAGCACAAATGGCAAAGAAAATTACGGGCTACATCAAGCTACAAGTTCAAGCTGGCGCGGCTAATCCAGCCCCTCCGGTTGGACCTGCACTCGGTCAACGTGGTGTTAATATCATGGAGTTTTGTAAGGCGTTCAACGAGCGTACAAAAGATAAAGCAGGTTTTAAACTCCCTGTTGTTATTACTGTATATGCGGACAAAACGTTCTCTTTCATCACGAAACAACCTCCTGCATCTGCTCTCATCATGAAAGCAGCTGGCCTTAAAAAAGGAACGGACAATCCGATGAAAAATAAAGTGGGTAAAATCACTAAAGATCAGTTGATGGAAATTGTTAAACAAAAAATCCAAGACATGAATACAGATTGTATTGATGCAGCCGCCGCGACTATCGCTGGTTCTGCACGTTCAATGGGTGTTGATATTATCGACTAATACTTACCTCTTACGAGGTATTTTAGTACGCTCTTCGACCGCAAAGAGACTAAATTATGCGGCAGATTCTATTATTGGAGAATTAAAATGGCTGGAAAACGCTACACACAACTTAGTGAAAAAATTGATATGGCAAAAAGCTACACAGTAGACGAAGCCTCTGCGTTCATGAAAGAACTTAAATCTGCTAAATTCGACGAAACTGTTGAAATTGCTTTAAACCTTAATGTCGATCCTCGTCATGCTGACCAAATGATCCGTGGTGCTGTTGTGCTTCCACACGGTACTGGTAAAGTAGTTCGTGTCGCTGTTTTTGCTAAGGGAGCTAAAGTTGATGAAGCTAAAGCTGCTGGTGCTGATATTGTTGGTGCTGAAGATCTAGTAGAAATGATCAAAGCTGGTAATATGCCTTTTGATATCGTTGTTGCTGCACCTGACTGTATGGGTCTTGTTGGTCAAGTAGGACGTATCCTTGGACCAAAAGGTATGATGCCTAATCCTAAAACAGGTACTGTTACTGCTGACATCGCAAAAGCTGTTACTAATGTTAAGGGCGGACAAGTTAATTTCCGTGTTGACAAAAAAGGTAATATCCATGCAGGTATCGGTAAAGTAAGTTTTGATACAGATAAAATTGCTGAAAATATTAAAGCATTCGTTGGTGCAATCAACCGCGCAAAACCATCAACGGCAAAAGGTCGTTATATCAAAAATGCAGCTATTTCATTAACTATGAGCCCTGCTATTAAGTTTGACATTCAAGAGCTTCTTGATATTCGTGCTTAAATTTAAACGCTAAAGGAATTTATTTCTTTAGCTACTCTAGTTTACTTCTTTAGAGGTAGATTGCAATTTTTATCTTATGGGCTGAAGAAAGTAGGGGATGTAAATCTTAATCGGAGTCACTCCGCCCCGCTTGAAGTTACTGTCTGGAAAGGAGAAATAATGAATAAAACACAAAAAGCTGAGATCGTTAATATTCTAACTGAAGAATTTAAATCAGCAAATGCTGTCGTTATGTGTGATTATCGTGGTCTTACCGTTGGTAACCTCGAATCTCTCCGTAAAATAGCACGTGGTAAAGAAACGAAAGTACAAGTGGTTAAAAATACCCTTGCAACAATCGCTCTTAACAATGCTGGAATGTCAGGTATTGATATCGTTGACACAAACATTTTTGTTTGGGGCGCTGATGCTATTGCTGCTGCTAAAACTGTAGTTGAGTTTGCAAAAGAGAATGACAAGTTCACTCTTCGTACTGCATACATCGATGGTACAGCTGCAGATGAAGCAAAAGTTCGCGCATTTGCTACGCTTCCTGGTCGTGAAGAATTGCTCGGAATGCTCGCATCTGTTTGGATGGGACCAGTTCGTAACTTTACAATCGGAATCGATGCACTTAAACGTAAACGTGAAGAAGAAGCAGCATAATCGCTGTTGTGAAAAACCGCTGATAGAAATGTCAGCATAAATTGGGGACACCGCCGAGGTGAACCCAGTGTTAACGTAGCTAATCGGGACGTGTTCCGATAGCGTACAAAAAAATAATAAAAATACTAATAGGAGAATTACTATGGCTGTTACAAAACAAGACGTTCTTGAGTTTATCTCAAACCTTTCTGTCCTCGAGCTTTCTGAGCTTGTAAAAGAATTCGAAGAAAAATTCGGAGTATCTGCTCAACCTGTAGCGGTTGCTGGCGGAGCTGCAGCTGTTGCTGAAGTAGAAGAAAAAACTGAATTTGATGTTATTTTGAAAGACGCTGGTGAGAAGAAAATCAACGTTATTAAAGTAGTACGTGCAATGACTGGTCTTGGTCTTAAAGAGGCTAAGGATGCTGTTGATAACGCTCCTACAACTATCAAAGAAGGTATCTCTAAACAAGATGCTGAAGCAGCTAAAAAAGAGCTTGAAGAAGCTGGTGCTGTGGTCGAAGTCAAATAATTATTTGATGATTGGAGGCACTCGCCTCCATTTTGCGGGCGCTTTTCCGAATTGATTTTTTCATTTCGGAAGAGTGCCCATCCGTCGTTATAGGGTTGGGGATGCTCAACTTTTAGACTTTACACTTTACATCCCGTTCTTGGGATCAAAATTTCGATTGAGGTAGCCTAATGTTAAATACTCTTCACTCTGGAAACCGCTTGCGCGTTGATTTCGCGAAAACCCCACAACAAATTGAAGTTCCAAATCTTTTACAACTTCAACAAAGTTCATACGAATCATTTTTGATGTTAGATCAAAAAGATCGTTCTAAAAGTGGTATTGAGCGTGTATTTCAATCAGTTTTCCCTATTCATGACACTCAGAACCGTCTCTCTTTAGAGTACCTTGGTTCTGAAGTAGGTCGTCCTAAATATACTGTACGTGAATGTATGGAACGTGGATTGACCTATTCAGTATCTCTTCGTATGAAAACACGTCTCATGATTTGGGATCGTGACGAAAACACCAAAGAAAAAATGGGTGTAAAAGACATTAAAGAACAAACAATTTTTATTCGTGATATTCCTCTTATGACAGAACGTACATCATTTGTTATTAATGGTGTTGAGCGTGTTGTTGTTAATCAGCTTCACCGAAGTCCAGGGGTTATTTTTAAAGAAGAAGAATCAAGTACTGCTGGCAGTAAAATGATTTTTACCGGTCAAATTATCCCTGACCGTGGTTCATGGCTTTATTTTGAATACGATCCAAAAGATATTTTGTACATGCGTATCAATAAGCGTCGTAAAGTTCCTGTCACTATTATGTTCCGTGCATTGGGTTACAGTAAACAAGATATTTTAAAAATGTTCTATCCATTGCAAAAAATTCGTGTTGAAGACAATCGCTATTTGATGGATTTTGACCCTGAGCACTTTGCAGGACGTTTGGGTTACGATCTGATTGATGCTGATGGTAAGCTTCTTGCTGCAGCAGGTAAACGCCTCTCCGCTAAAAAAGCTGAAAAAATGATTGCTGACGGTGTCAAAGCTATTCAGTACCCAATCGAAACACTCATTGAGCGTCATTTGGCTGAGCCAATCATTGATGCCTCTACGGGTGAAGTGATGTTTGATACGATGACACAATTGGACGAAACCAAGCTCAAGAAAATGATTGAAACCGGTGTTGTTGAATTTGTTATTGCAAATGACTTGGCTGAGGGGCATGATAGCTCTATCATCAATGCATTTATGGCAGACGTAGATTCATTAAAATTATTGAAACAAACTGAAAATATTGAAGATGAAAATGATCTTGCAGCCATTCGTATTTATAAAGTAATGCGTCCTGGTGAACCAGTAACCAAAGATGCGGCTAAAGTATTTGTAAATCAACTCTTTTTTGACCCTGAACGTTATGATTTGACACGCGTTGGTCGTATGAAAATGAATCACAAACTTGGACTTAACATTCCTGAATATGTGACTGTTTTGACCAATGAAGATATTATCAATACGGTTAAATACGTTATTAAAGTCAAAAATGGCCAAGGTCACATCGATGACCGTGACCACTTGGGTAACCGTCGTATTCGTTCTATCGGTGAATTGTTGGGTAATGAGTTACACAACGGTCTTGTTAAGATGCAAAAAGCGATCAAAGACAAACTTTCAACTATGAGTGGACCTACGACTGAGCTTATGCCACATGACTTGGTTAACTCAAAAATGATTACTTCTACGATCATGGAGTTCTTCAGCGGCGGACAATTGTCACAGTTTATGGACCAAACAAATCCTCTGTCAGAAGTAACGCATAAGCGTCGTCTTTCTGCATTGGGTGAGGGTGGTCTTGTTAAAGAACGTGCCGGTTTTGAAGTACGTGACGTTCATCCGACTCACTATGGCCGTATCTGTCCAATTGAGACCCCAGAGGGTCAAAATATTGGTTTGATCAATACGTTGGCAACGTATTCTAAAGTTAATGAACACGGCTTTATTGAAGCACCGTATAACGTTGTTAAAGACGGTATTGTTACGGATGAAGTAGTTTATTTGACTGCTACACAAGAAGAAGGAAAAATCATCGCAGCAGCATCAAGCCGCTTGGGTGAAAACGGAACATTCATTGACGATTTAGTTGAAATTCGCCAAGACGGTGAAATTATGCTTAGATCACCTCGTGATTGTGAATTGCGTGACTTGACTCCTCATATGGTTGTCGGTGTCGCTGCAAGCTTAATTCCATTTTTGGAACACGATGACGCGAACCGTGCATTGATGGGTTCAAATATGCAGCGTCAAGCTGTTCCATTGCTTCGTCCACAAGCACCTATGGTCGGAACTGGAGTTGAAAAACTCGTAGCTCGCGATTCATGGGAATGTGCAAAAGCAGAGCGTAGCGGAGTTGTTGAAAAAGTTGATTCTAAACATATTTATGTAATGGGTGAAGACGAAGATGGTACATTTATCGATTACTATCCATTAGAGAAAAACCTTAGAACGAATCAGAATACAACCTTTTTACAAAAGCCTATCGTAAAACAAGGGCAAAGCGTTACTAAAGGGCAAATCATTGCAGATGGTCCAAATATGGATCAAGGCGAGTTGGCTCTTGGTATCAATACTTTGGTCGCGTTTATGCCATGGAACGGATACAACTTCGAAGATGCGATCGTTATGTCTGAGCGTATGATTCGTGAAGATGCCTTTACTTCGGTTCATATTTATGAAAAAGAAGCAGAAGCACGTGAATTGAAGCACGGTGTTGAAGAGATCACTCGTGATATCCCTAATGTTCGTGATGATGAACTTTCTCATCTTGATGACAGCGGTATCGTTAAAATCGGTACGTTTGTTCAAGGCGGAATGATCTTAGTGGGTAAAGTTTCTCCAAAAGGTGAAGTTAAACCAACTCCAGAAGAGCGTTTGTTACGTGCAATTTTCGGAGAAAAAGCCGGTCACGTTGTTAATAAATCACTTTATTGTGCTGCAAGTATGGAAGGTGTTGTTGTTGATGTTAAAGTCTTTACGAAAAAAGGCTATGACAAAGATCCACGTACACTTGAACTTGAAAAAGCAGAACGTGATGAATTAGAGCGCGAACACTATGATAGACTTTTGATGATCGACAAAGAAGAGATGCTACGTATCGCTTCATTGCTTACAAAGCATCCTTTACAAAGTGATGTAAGTGTTAATGGCAATGAGTACAAAGCAGGGTCATTTGTAAATTCTGATGATCTTAAAGAGGTTAACCGTTTTGCTATGAATACTGTTGTTAAAGCATTTGCTGATGATATTCAAGAAAAATACAACCAGACTAAAAATCATTTCCAAAAAGAGAAGAAAAAATTCCGTGATGAGCACGAAGAAAAACTTTCTATCTTGGAAAAAGATGACATTCTTCCAAACGGTGTTGTTAAGTTTGTAAAAGTGTATATCGCGACAAAGCGTAAGCTTAAAGTCGGAGATAAGATGGCAGGTCGTCACGGAAACAAAGGTATCGTTTCCATTATTGTTCCTCAAGTCGATATGCCGTACATGGCAAATGGACGTACAGTTGACGTATGTTTGAATCCACTAGGGGTTCCATCACGTATGAACGTTGGACAAATTTTGGAAATGCACTTGGGTATGGTCGGGCGTGAGCTTGGTTTCCAAATTCAAGAGATTTTTGACGCAAAACAAAAAGAATTTATTGCTGAACTCAGAGCAAAAATGATCTCTTTTGCGGACGTTGCAAGTCTTATGGATGCAGCAACAACGATTGCTGCAATGGACGATAAGACATTCCTTGGGTATGCTCAAGACTGGGCAAAAGGGGTTAAGTTTGCAACTCCGATTTTCGAAGGGGTTACCGAAGCTGAATTTGGGAAATTGTTTGAGTTGGCAAAACTTGATAACGATGGAAAAATGGAGCTTTATGACGGTAAAACCGGTGATAAGCTTAAAGAGCGCGTAAACGTTGGTTACATGTACATCCTCAAACTTCATCACTTAGTTGATGAAAAAGTGCATGCACGTTCAACTGGACCGTACTCTCTTGTTACCCAACAACCGGTCGGTGGTAAAGCACTCTTCGGTGGACAACGTTTTGGAGAGATGGAAGTATGGGCACTTGAAGCATATGGTGCTTCTGCCGTTCTTAAAGAGATGTTGACGATTAAATCGGATGACGTCGATGGACGTGTTCGTGCCTACAAAGCGATTACAAAAGGTGAAAGCGTTCCGCCATCAGGTATTCCTGAAACGTTGTTCGTATTAACCAAAGAGCTTCAAGCACTTGCGCTTGATATTGAGATTTTTGACGAGGTGGATGACAATGAGTAAATTAGTACCGATTGCTGTAACAGAAGAAAAGCGTCCTACGGATATTAAACAATTGCAATTTCGCCTTGCAAGTCCTGAGAGAATTCTCTCATGGAGTCATGGTGAAGTAAAAAAACCTGAAACAATCAACTATCGCACTCTTAAGCCTGAGCGTGACGGTTTGTTCTGTGCCAAAATTTTCGGACCGGTTCGTGATTACGAATGTTTGTGCGGAAAATACAAAAAAATGCGTTACAAAGGCGTTATTTGTGAGAAATGTGGCGTTGAAGTCACTTCTTCAAAAGTTCGTCGTAACCGTATGGGTCACATTGATCTGGTTACTCCTGTAGCACACATTTGGTACGTCAGTTCACTTCCAAGTCGTATTGGAACATTGCTTGGCGTTAAAATGAAAGACCTTGAGCGCGTATTGTATTATGAAGCGTACATTGTAAAAAGTGGTGGAGAAGCATGTTATGACGGTGGTCAAACTTCTCCGGTTCTTAAATACGATGTTTTGAATGAAGAGCAATATCGCACTCTTGTTCAGCGTTATGGAGAGAGCGGTTTTTCAGCAGAAATGGGTGGACAAGCTGTTCGTGATCTTTTGGACGACCTTGACCTTGTTGATCTCTTTTCAGCACTCAAAGAAGAAGTTCAAAAAACCAATTCAGAAGCAAAACGTAAAACAATTATTAAACGTCTGAAAGTTATTGAATCCTTTTTGAATTCAGGTAACAATCCTGCGTGGATGATGCTTACTGCACTTCCTGTATTGCCTCCTGAACTTCGTCCATTGGTCAGTTTGGATGGTGGAAAATTCGCGGTATCGGATGTCAATGACCTTTATCGCCGTGTTATTAACCGTAACCAACGTTTGAAACGTCTTATCGAGCTTGAAGCACCGGAAATTATTGTTCGCAATGAAAAACGTATGTTACAAGAAGCAGTAGATGCATTGTTTGATAATGGTCGTCGTGCGAATGCGGTTAAAGGGGCAAACAAACGTCCATTGAAATCACTTTCTGAGATTATCAAAGGTAAGCAAGGACGTTTCCGTCAGAATCTTCTCGGTAAACGTGTTGACTTCTCGGGTCGTTCTGTTATCGTTGTTGGACCAACATTGCGTATGGATCAGTGCGGTTTGCCTAAATTGATGGCATTGGAACTTTTCAAACCTCATTTGATTGCAAAACTCGAAGATAAAGGGTATGCAACGACCGTGAAAGCGGCTAAAAAAATGATCGATGAGAAAACGAACGAAGTATGGGAGTGTTTGGCTGAAATCGTTGATGGGTATCCTATCATGCTTAACCGTGCACCGACGCTTCACAAACTTTCAATTCAAGCGTTTCATCCGAAACTGATTGACGGTAAAGCAATTCAATTGCACCCTCTTGTTTGTGCTGCATTTAATGCGGACTTTGACGGTGACCAAATGGCGGTTCACATTCCATTGAGTGCTGAAGCAATTGCTGAGTGTAAAGTATTGATGCTTTCTTCAATGAACATCTTGCTTCCAGCATCAGGTAAAGCGATTGCAACACCATCACAAGATATGGTCTTGGGTCTTTATTATCTATCATTGGGTAAAAATGATGTTAAGGGATCAAACAAACTTTTCAGCTGTGTCGATGAAGTTATGATTGCTTTAGAGCATAATGCACTTGATCTACATGCAAAAGTACGTACACGTGTTGATGGACGTATGATTCATACAACAGCAGGAAAAATGATTTTAAAATCAATCCTTCCTGATTTCGTTCCAGTAGAACTATGGAATGTTATTATGAAAAAGAAAAATATCAATGCCATTGTTGACTATGTCAATAAGCACGGCGGTATTGCTGTAACAGCAGGCTTTTTGGATAATCTTAAAGATTTAGGTTTCAAATATGCAACAGCATCAGGTGTTTCGATCTCAATCGCTGACATCATTATTCCTAAAGAAAAAGAAGCATTGATTATTTCGTCTAAAAATAAAGTCAAAGAGATTCAAAAACAGTTCGAAGCGGGTCTATTGACGGAGCAAGAGCGTTACAATAAAATCATTGACGTTTGGACAGATACGAATAATACTGTTGCTGGCGGGATGATGGATTTGGTTAAAAGTGATAAAGACGGATTTAACTCTATCTTTATGATGGCAGACTCTGGAGCACGTGGTTCTGCTGCTCAGATTCGTCAGCTTGCAGGTATGCGTGGTCTTATGGCGAAACCGGATGGTTCAATTATTGAAACCCCGATTATCTCCAACTTTAAAGAGGGTCTAAACGTCCTTGAGTACTTTATTTCTACCCACGGTGCTCGTAAAGGTCTTGCGGATACGGCACTTAAAACAGCGAATGCCGGTTATTTGACACGTAAATTGGTTGACGTTGCTCAAAACGTGAAAATCGTTGAGCACGATTGTGGAACGCACGAAGGGATTGAACTTACCGATATCTCTGTCGGTAATGAACTCATCGAGCCGTTGGAAGACCGTATTTACGGACGCGTATTGGCTGAAGATGCCATCGATCCTATTACAAATGAAATTCTCTATTCTGAAGGGACATTGATCGACGAGATCAAAGCTTCAAAAGTAGTCGAAGCTGGTATTAGAGCAGTTCATATTCGTACTCCGACAACGTGTAAATCCGTTGATGGTGTATGTGCGCTTTGTTATGGTCTTAATCTTGGAAGTGGTGGAATCGTTCAGCGCGGTGAAGCGGTTGGTATTATTGCAGCACAATCCATCGGGGAACCAGGAACGCAGTTGACACTTCGTACCTTCCACGTTGGGGGAACGGCATCAAGTACACGTGAAGAGCGTCAAGTCGTTGCTACAAAAGAAGGTTTCATCCGTTATTACAACATGAAAACGTATCTCTCTAAAGAGGGAAAACAAATTGTTGCAAACCGTCGTAATGCTGCGATTCTTTTAGTAGAACCAAAAATTAAAGCACCATTTACGGGTGTTATTGATATTCAAACCATTCACGATGAAGTCATCGTAAGTGTTAAAAGCGAATCTCAAACACAGCGTTATACACTTCGTAAAAATGAAGTGGCTAAACCAAATGAACTTGCAGGTGTTAGCGGTAAAATCGAAGGGAAGTTTTATCTTCCTTACGAAAACGGTTCAATCGTAAAAGAAGACGAGTCAATCGTTGAGACAATTAAAGACGGATGGAATGTACCAAATCGTATTCCATACGCATCTGAAATTCAAGTCAAAGACGGTGCTCCAGTTACTCAAAAGATTTTTGCAAAAGAAAAAGGTACGGTTAAATATTACCTTCTAAAAGGGGATTATTTAGAGCGTCACCATGAGATTGCAAAAGGATACAATGTTGAAGTAAAAGGGCTATTTGCCGTTGTTGCAGACAATGATGACCGTGAAGCAATTCGTCACTATATCGCTCGCGGATCCGTTATTGAAGTGAATGATGATGAAGTAGTTGGTATTGATACTCTCATTGCTAAACCACTAAAAGAAGAGTCTATTGTGATCGCTGAGTGGGATCCGTATTCGAATCCGATTATTTCGGAAACTGACGGTGTAATCACTTTTGAAGATATTATTCCAGGTATTACGGCGTCAGAGCAATTTGACGAATTAACGGGTAAAACACGTTTGATGATCAACGAGTATGTTGCTCCTGAATATAAACCGGCAATCGTATTGGCTGCTCATGATGGAAGTATCATTCGCTACCAAGTTGAACCAAAAACAGCGATTTTTGCACAAGACAGAGCGGACGTTAAAGTTGCTGATATTTTGGCAAGAACGCCAAAAGCACTTCAAAAATCACGCGATATTACCGGGGGTCTACCACGTGTATCCGAGTTGTTTGAAGCACGTAAACCTAAAGAGATCGCATTGATCGCAGAACTTGACGGGGTAGTGAGCTTTGGTAAACCGCTTCGTGGTAAAGAACGTATCTTGATCACATCTGAAAACGGCATGGTCAAAGAGTACTTTGTCGATAAAAACCTTACTGCAATGGTACACACGGGTGAGTTTGTTCACGCCGGTGAGCGTTTGACGGATGGTGTTCTTAGTTCACATGAGATTTTAAGAATCTTAGGTGTTAAAGCTCTTTATAACTATTTGGTCAGCGAAGTACAGCAAGTATATCGTCGTCAAGGGGTTAATATCGCAGACAAACACATCGAAGTTATCTTTACTCAGATGTTGCGTCAGATCAAAATCCTTCGTTCAGGTGATACAAAATTCATCGAAGGCGATGTTGTTTCTAAAGTACAGTTCAAAATTGAAAATGAGAAAATTCTTCGTCTTGGCGGAGAACCGGCTATTGCTGAGCCATACCTTGTAGGTATTACTCGTGCAGCAGTCAGTGCTGACTCGATCATCTCAGCAGCATCATTCCAAGACACGACTAAAGTCTTGACTGAAGCAGCCGTAGCAGCAAAAATCGATGACTTGACCGATCTTAAAGAGAACGTCATCATCGGTCGTACCATTCCTGTAGGAACTGGTATCTATAAAAACCAAACGATTATGTTCAACGAATAGACGTTTTGCCTCTCTGGAGGCAGATGTTTATCCTACTCTTACCTTCTCCTCAATTTAAACCTTCCTTAAAATAAGCTATATTTAATCAATAATCGGGTAATATTTCGCGTTTATTAGTCCCCTACGGGTGGATCTAAAATTCTACTGGAACATTTCAAAACAAGGAGATTGTATGCCAACAATCAACCAGCTTATTCGTAAAGAGCGACAAGCGGTCGTGAAAAAATCAAAATCACCCGCTTTGGTGTCATGTCCACAACGTCGTGGAGTATGTACTCGTGTTTATACTACAACCCCTAAAAAACCTAACTCGGCTCTTCGTAAAGTTGCTAAAGTTCGTTTGACTTCAGGGTTTGAAGTTATTAGTTATATCGGTGGTGAGGGTCACAACTTGCAAGAGCACTCAATCGTTCTTGTTCGTGGCGGTCGCGTAAAAGATTTACCAGGGGTAAAATACCATATCGTACGTGGTGCTCTTGATACTGCGGGTGTTAAAGACCGTAAAGTGTCTCGTTCTAAATACGGAACGAAAAAAGCTAAGGTTAAGAAATAATCATCTAACCCAACAAGATTCGGTTTCAGTGACCGTTTTTTGAGTAAATTTTAAAAATTGAAGGAAACATTATGAGAAGAAGAAAAGCGCCCGTCCGCGAAATCATGCCTGACCCAGTTCATGGTTCAAAAGTTTTGACGAAGTTCATTAACAAACTTATGTGGGATGGCAAAAAAAGCACCGCAGAAAAAATTATGTACAGTGCTTTAGACATTATTGCAGCACGTGGTGAAAAAACAGGTATCGAAGTATTTAATGCTGCGATTGATAATATCAAACCTGTAATCGAAGTGAAAAGCCGCCGTGTGGGTGGAGCGACCTACCAAGTTCCAGTAGAAGTACGCCCTGTTCGTCAGCTTTCATTGGCTATCCGTTGGTTAACGGATGCATCACGTAAACGTAATGAGCGCACTATGGCTGAGCGTTTAGCAAATGAATTGTTTGATGCTGCCAACGATAAAGGTTCATCATTCAAACGTAAAGAAGATACTTACCGTATGGCTGAAGCAAATAAAGCGTTTGCTCACTATCGCTGGTAATAGTCTATTCCGGTTTGAAGGCAATAGGGATTTTATTCCTATTGCTATGCTAGCCGCTTGGGCTACTAAAGCTTGCCTCTTAACGAGGTAGAATTTTGTAACCCTTTAATAACCCAAGCGGGTTATTATTCTCCCTATTAAAAACCACTTTTTAAGGCTATTATCATGGCAAGATCCCACAAACTAGAAGACGTTAGAAATATCGGTATTGCTGCGCACATTGACGCGGGTAAAACAACCACAACAGAACGTATTTTGTTCTACACAGGTGTTTCACACAAGATTGGTGAGGTTCACGAAGGTGCTGCCACTATGGACTGGATGGAGCAAGAGCAAGAACGTGGTATCACGATTACTTCTGCTGCAACGACATGTGAATGGCGTGACACTCAAATTAACATCATCGACACTCCGGGCCACGTTGACTTCACTATTGAAGTTGAGCGTTCTATGCGTGTTCTTGATGGTGCAGTTGCTGTATTTTGTGCAGTAGGCGGTGTTCAGCCACAATCTGAGACGGTATGGCGTCAAGCAAATCGTTATGGCGTACCTCGTATGGTTTTCGTTAATAAAATGGACCGTACTGGTGCTGATTTTTATAACGTTGAAGAACAAATTCGTCTTCGTCTTAAAGCAAATCCAATTGCTATTCAACTTCCAATTGGCGCTGAAGACGGTTTCAAAGGTATTGTTGACCTTGTTAAGATGAAAGCAATCCTTTGGGATGAAGATGCTGCAATGGGTTCTAGTTATCATGAAGAAGAGATTCCTGCAGATATGGTTGAACTTTCTAATAAATACCGTGCACAAATGATGGAAGCAGCTGCTGAAGGCGACGATACTTTGATGGAGAAATTCTTCGAAGAGGGTGAGCTTAGCAACGAAGAAATTATGCGCGGGATCAAAGCTGGATGTCTTAAAATGGAAATCATTCCAATGACATGTGGTACTGCGTTTAAAAACAAAGGGGTTCAGACTCTTTTGGATGCGGTAATCGATTATCTTCCATCTCCTCTTGAAGTTGCGGCTATCAAAGGAACTATGGAAGATGATGAAGAGGTTGAAGTAGCAGTTGAATCACGTGATGATGCTCCGTTTGCTGGTCTTGCGTTCAAAATTATGACGGATCCATTTGTTGGACAACTTACTTTCGTACGTGTTTATCGCGGTGTTCTTGAGTCAGGTACGTATGCTTACAATACCATCAAAGGTAAAAAAGAGCGTATCGGACGTATCGTAAAAATGCACGCGAACAAACGTGAAGAGATTAAATCTCTTTATGCTGGTGAAATCGGTGCGGTTGTTGGTCTCAAAGATACAACAACTGGAGATACTCTATGTGACGAGCGTGAGCGTTTAGTTCTTGAGCGTATGCACTTCCCTGAGCCAGTTATCTCGGTTGCGGTTGAGCCAAAAACTAAACCTGACCAAGAAAAAATGGGTATTGCACTTGCAAAACTTGCAGCTGAAGATCCATCTTTCCGTGTTCATACTGACGAAGAAACAGGTCAAACGATCATTTCAGGAATGGGTGAACTTCACCTTGAAATTCTTGTAGACCGTATGTTCCGTGAGTTCAAAGTTGAAGCAGAAGTAGGTGCTCCACAAGTTGCTTACCGTGAGTCAATTCGTGCAGAAGTAAAACAAGAGTACAAATATGCAAAACAATCAGGTGGACGTGGACAATTCGGTCACGTTTATTTGATCGTTAAGCCAGGTGAGCCAGGTACTGGTTATACTTTTAACAATGACATCAAAGGTGGAGTTATTCCAAAAGAGTATATTCCTGCTGTTGAAAAAGGGTGTAAAGAAGCAATGGCTAAAGGTGTCTTGGCAGGTTATCCTATCGAAGATATCGAAGTTACATTGTATGACGGTTCATACCATGAGGTTGACTCCTCTGAGATGGCGTTTAAACTCGCTGCATCTATGGGATTCAAAGAGGCTTGCCGTAAAGCAAACCCTGCAATCTTAGAGCCTATGATGAAAGTTGAAGTAGAAGTACCTGAAAACTTCATGGGTGACGTTATCGGTGACCTTAACCGTCGTCGTGGACAAGTTAACAACATGGGTGACCGTTCAGGTAACAAAATTGTTGATGCGTTCGTTCCACTTTCTGAAATGTTTGGTTACTCAACTGACCTTCGTTCAGCAACTCAAGGACGTGCAAGCTACTCTATGGAATTCGATCACTATGCAGAAGTTCCACGTAACGTTGCAGAAGAAATTATCAAAAAGCGTAACAGCTAAGAGATTTTCTCTTTCTTCCCTCCCTTTTGGGAGAACCTGTCCTTATAAACTTATTTTACAATCCAAGAATTTTCTACTAACAACCTCTCATCACTGTAAATTTGTCCGACAAAAGTATCCCCTGTTTTATACGTATTAACCCCTTTAGGTGTTCCGCTCATAATGATATCTCCGTCTTCAAAACTCATAAAGCTTTTTATCTCTTGAGTCATTTCCAGTGGCTTATATATCATCAGCTCAAATGTTGCTTCCTGTGTCAATATTCCATTGATATGCAGCGTCATTCGTAATGATTTAAGAGGTACATCCAAAGAGATAAAATCACCAAAAACTGCTGAATTGTCAAAGCTTTTTGCGCGTTCCCACGGAAGACCTTTGGATTTTAGATTATTTTGTATATCGGCTTTGGTGAGATCTAGCCCAAATCCTATTCCGGCAATTTTATCATTCATCATTAAAAAGCAGATTTCCCCTTCAAAACGGGTATCGGGAGAGATAAAATGAAGTACATCCGTAATGGCTGAATTTGGTTTATTGAATACGACCATTGATGAGGGAATTTCATTGTTAAGTTCATGTATATGCTCTACGTAGTTACGTCCGATGCAAACAATTTTTGAAGGAACGATGGTTAGATCATTATATTTGACACAATTCATGTAAACCTCTTAGGCTGAATACTGTACGGTAATAAGAAACTATAAATGCTATTAATTTAGTTGTGATAGACTGACTTATACATCATACCAAAATAAAGGATATTTATGAGAACGTTTTCATCATCATTTCGGATATGGCACTGGTTACAAGCCCTTGTTATCATCGGTTTATTTGTTACGGTACTACTGAGAGAGAGTGTAATGGACAAACAGCATATAGGTACAATAGTTCAAGAGCAGCTCGTGTCAATAGGGACTGTGATTAGCGCTGAGCAAGCTGTAGTGATTGGGAAGGCGGTGCGTTCACCTCTTTGGGATTGGCATATTTACTTCGGATTTGCGATTACTGCACTGTTAATATTTCGTTTGTTAATGATTGTAAAAAATGGATTTGGATTCGATGAAAATCCAAAGATGAGACTGGTATATAAGCTTTATAAAATCGTTTATGTAATGATGATTATTTTATCCATAAGCGGTCTTTCTCTTTATTTCAAGTTGGTAGACGGGTTCAAAGATACTGTAGAGGGCGTTCATTTATATATTGGCTGGACACTTTTCGCTTTTGTTGTGATTCATATAGCAGGAGTTGTTCATGCAGAACTGAGTGACCAAAGTGGAATTATTTCTCGAATGATTCATGGGAAGTAGTCAGTAGGTTCCAGAGTGGTGTCTTGTTTTCTTCAGGCCTGCCTTGAAGAATGTGTAAGGGTGCATAGGATGCTTTGTACTCCAGACTCTGACATCCTTTGACGTAATATCCTAGATAGATCCATTTGAGACCCAAACGTTTTGCCAGAAGAATTTGTTCGAGTAGGGTATATTTTCCCAATGATAGGTTTGGCGCGTGTGGATCATAATAACAATACAATGAGGATATTCCCTCTTCTAAAATATCAATAAGATCAACTGCTATGAGTTTTTCTCCTTCAAAATAAAGAACTTCATATCCAAAATCTCCATGGCCATTTACAAAAGAAGCTTGGTAATTTTTTGGATCGATCTTCGGAGAATCCCAGTTACGTGTTTTATGCTTATAGGCGTGATAGCGGTAGAAAAGTTCTAAATGCTCACCGCTTATACTTGGAGGTCTGATAAAGGTAGTAAGATGACTGTTTTTTCGTAAAATACGTCGTTCGGATTTACTAAAGACATAGTTTTCAACGTCAATTTTTAAACTTTCACACGCAGTACATTCAGTACAAATAGGTCGGAAATACATAGACCCAAAACGTCGCCATCCGCGAAGAATTAGGGACTCGCATTGTTCTTTACTACACTCTTGGATAACTTTGTAATGGATGGTTTGGGAGTTTCCGCTGATGTAAGAGCATGGCTCGTGGAGTGCACACTCTTTTAGAATGGTATTGCTAGTCGTCATCTTTACGGTTAAGGGCAATGAGGACACCTTCAATCATTTCGTCAATGTCACCATCTAAAATAGTACTAATATTCGAATAGGGTATTCCTGACCGAGTGTCTTTAACCTGTTGATACGGAGCGAGGACGTAAGAACGAATTTGATGACCCCAGCCAATATCACTTTTTTCTACCCCGTCTACCGCCGCTTTTTGTTTAGCGAGCTCGAGGTCATAAATACGGGATTTTAACATTTTAAACGCAGTTGCTTTGTTTTTATGCTGGCTTCGGTCGTTTTGGCATTGGACTACGATACCTGTCGGAATGTGGGTGATACGAATGGCTGACTCTGTTTTGTTGACGTGCTGTCCACCTGCACCTGATGCTCGATAGGTATCGATACGAATGTCGCGGTCTTCTATGTCAACAGATATGTCATCATCAAGTTCTGGTGAGACGAGAACTGAGGTAAAACTGGTATGACGTTTGGCGGCTGAATCGTAAGGGCTGATACGGACAAGGCGGTGAATGCCGTTCTCGTTTTTGAGATAACCGTAAACATTTACCCCTTTGATGAGAATAGCAGCGTCTTTGATCCCTGCTTCTTCACCGGATTGGTAATCGAGCATTTCGACGGTAAAGTCATGACGCTCTGCCCAGCGTGTGTACATACGCAGCAGCATAGAAGCCCAATCTTGTGACTCAGTTCCTCCAGCTCCTGGATGAATGGTAACTATGGCATTATGACCGTCATGTTCACCGCTCAACAGTACTTCAACCTCCATGAGTTTTACTTCATTTTCAAGTTTTGGCGCATCATCAAAAAGAGATTGAATGGTCTCTTCATCATTTTCCTCTTTTGCCATTTCGTATAAATCCACAGCATCACCTAGAATATTATAGGTTCTGGTATATTTGTTTAGACGACGCTCGAGTTGCGTTTTCTCTTTTTGGACTATGCCAGCATTGGTAACATCATTCCAAAATCCATCGGAATTTTCTAAGTCACTAATCTCGCCTAGACGTGAATTGATTTCCGTCGGACGGACAACATCTGTAATATTTTGCATTTTAATGGTCAAAGTTTTTAATAATTCTGTATATTCGTAGTGATCCATAAAGGAATATCCTCTAACTGTATTATAATTGTGATTATAGTATAGATCCCCTGCATAAAGGTTAAAATAATGATAATTGCACGCTCAGTGAAAGAATTACGAAAGGTTTTGGATTATGTCTCTGAGTCGATAGGTTTTGTCCCCACTATGGGAGCATTACATAGCGGGCATCGCAGTCTTATTGATTCTGCTCGTCGTGATAATGGCTATGTTGTAGTATCGATTTATGTGAATCCTACGCAATTTTTAGCGGGGGAAGATTTGAGCCAATACCCGCGTCGTGAAGAAGCAGATTTTAAAATTTGTGAATTGTGCGGGGTAGATCTCCTTTTTTATCCTGAAACCATGTATGAAAACGATGAAGTGAGTATAAAAGCTCCTGATGTGCGTGGCTATATTCTCGAGGGAGCTTCACGTCCTGGACATTTTGATGGTATGTTGACTGTGGTGGCTAAGCTCTTGAATGCCATTCGCCCAACACGTGCTTATTTTGGGAAAAAAGATGCTCAACAGCTTGCTTTGATTACGCAAATGGTGAATAATTTAGTGATGAATGTTGAGATAGTGGCGATGGAGACGATGCGAGAGAAGGATGGGCTTGCCCTTTCGAGTCGTAATGTGTATCTGAATGATGTACAACGCAGTGAAGCGCTCAAACTCTCTTCTTCTTTGAAGAGTGCTACCAAGATGGTCATGCAGGGAAATTTTAAAAGCAGTGAGATCTGTCATGCGATGCTTGGTATTTTAGAGCCTCTTGAGGTTGAGTATGTAGCCGTTGTGAACCGTGCGTTTGAATCGATTTCAGAAGTGATATTAGGGGATACGATTGTTTTGGTTGCCGCGCGTGTAGGAACAACACGACTCATCGATAATGTGTGGATGTAAAATAGTTTTAATGCAAAGGAGAGACAGGATGTTCTGCCGCTGCTGCAGCTACCGCTAGAGGGTCAGGTGTGAGGTATTTTTCCTCAACCATCATATCCACAATCGCTTTGAAAACGGGAACGGCAGTGATGGAAGCAAAATAAACGGTTCGCGGGTTAATGACAAAAATACCGATCGTATACGTATGTTTCTTATCATTAGCAAACCCGACAAATGAAGTATGGTAGCTGTTAATGTAACCGCCCCCTTTGGCAATGTGTGCCGTTCCTGTTTTACCCCCTATTTCAAGTCCTGGAGTTTTTGTTCCAATTCCTGTTCCCACATTGACTGTTTTAATTAATATTTGCTTCATTCGTTCTGCGGTTGCGGGTGTAATAACTTGAGTAGGCTCGATAACTTCCATTGGCATTTTTCTACCATTATCATCAATCAAGGTATCAACCACCATAGGGTTAACAATGCGTCCACTGTTATTGAATACGTTAAACGCTTTAAGTATTTGCATTGCATTAGCCCGCATCCCATAGCCATACGCAGTAATTGCTTTATAGAGATAATTGTTCAGTTGAGTGGAGCTTGGGATAGAACCACGCTTTTCGTACGGTAAATCCGCACCACTGAAATGAGTAAATCCAAAACGGCTAAGCCCTTCTGTAAATTCGCTTCCATTAAGTTTCTGAGCAAGCTGGGCGATACCGATATTCGAGGAGTGAACAATAACATCTTCGGCACTGATCATACTAAAAGGGTGCTCATCAACAATGGTTTTACGTCCCATCGTGTAGCGCCCGTTGTGCCCATTAACCATATCGTAGGGATTGATGAGGTGACGATCAAGCAGCAGGGCAAAAATGATGGGCTTGATCACCGATCCAGGTTCATAACTGTATTCGATAGCATTCGTGTTGAGTGAGGGATAATCAGCGGTACGAATATGGCTGGGGTCAAAGCGGTTTGAGCTTGCAAGGGTGAGGATTTTCCCTGATTTTGATTCCATTACAGTGGCAATAATCTCATCGGCTTGGAGTTCATCTTTGATCCGACTGGTGATTGCTTCCGCACGTGCTTGAAGAGAAATAGGGATATTAAGCTTGAGGCTAAAACCGTTAATCTGAGGTTTGATGGAACTTTGTTTATTTAAAATGAGATAGCCGTTGACATCGCGCATTGCACGTTGAGTTTTGTTTTGTTGAGGATTTAGCTCTTGGTCAAAATATTTTTCGAGCCCTTTGATACCATAAATGCGGGTATAACCATCTTCTTCCATTTTACGAGGATAGCCAATAAGTGGCGTGAGTAAATCTTGATAAGGATATTCGCGTGCTTCACCGCTTTCAATAACGTTTAGCCCTTGCAATACACGTTGACCATTTGGAAGTTCATACTCGATAAAAACTCCCAGTTTTCGAAGTTCAAACGCCAGTGTTTTGAGATACATTGCCTCTTTGGGACCGATGTGATAACTAAGGGTGACGGATCCTCGTCTGGTATGAAGGCGCTGGCGAATTTCGCTTGCATCAATGCCACTGTAAATACTAAAAAGCTGTATAAAAAGTTCAACTTTTTCTGGATCAATGTTACGGGTATTGACGACAGCTTTATAAAGTTTTTGGGTCGTAGCGATATGAAAGCCATCAGCACTGATAATGGTTCCGCGTTGAGCTTTGGAGTTTTCTTCTGAATAAATGGAAGGGATATCACGATTATGAACGGCAGTGTAAAACATGACGGCCAAGAATATTCCAAAACCGAGAAGCAATACGACAAAAAGAGCAAGAATTTTCTGAGATTTATTTGAATTTTGCATTAATAATTACACGACCACATTACATTTGTGTACGTGTAATTTCTTTGTAAGCATTAAGCGCTTTATTACGTACTTCAAGCATTAATTTCATACTGATTTCTGCTTTATCGATTGCGATAGCGGCTTGGTGAAGGTCTTTGACAGAACCTGTCGCAATATCACTCATGGCGCGGTCGCTGTCTACTTGCATATCATTGACATTACCCAAGGCGTTGCGAAGCTCTTGAGCAAAATCGGTTTTGCTGCTTTCACTGCTTCCTGCGCTCTTTGATCTGAGTAAATCGGAAGTTGATAGTGATTTAATCGCTTGAATATCAGACATTATAGTTTATCCTTATGATTGCAGGATGCTGATCGCACCGCTTGCTATATTTTTAGCACTTTCAAATGCGGCAACATTGGCCTGATAAGACCTGGTTGCTTCCACTAAATCGGCCATTTCGACAACAGGATTAATGTTGGGGTAAGCAACATAACCTTTCGCATCAGCATCGGGATGCGATGGATCGTATTTCATATTGGGGGCTTTATCATCACGTACCAGTTTGTCTACAACGACGCTCATAATGGCAGGATTTGGTTTCATCCCAGCCAATCCCTCTTTGAGTGGATCAGAATATGCTAACTGATTGGTACTTCGCTCTAATGCTTGGTTGTAGACACTGTTAAAATCAATTGCCTTAAAAACTACTTCTTGACGGCGATACGGTCCACCCTCGTCAGTTCGTGTTGTTTGAGCGTTAGCAATATTGGAGCTTATAACATTGACACGGACACGTTGAGCGGATAAACCGTAACCGCTAATGTCAAAACTGTCTAAAAATGCCATTGATTATCCTTTAAGAGGTTTTACTACTTGCGTCAATAACGCTTTTGAAAATCAAAGAGTCTTTTTTGATAGCGGCAGTGAGGGCATTAAACATAGTCGAATTTTTAGCCATTTCTGAACTTTCAACGTCCAAATCAACACTGTTGCCATCATTACGCGCCATGTGTCCATCACGAAAAAAAGTGGTTGCTCGAGTATCACTTGCGCTGTTAAAACCATTTAAATGCTTTCCTGATGTTTGTGCCATTTGTAGAGTATTACTTTGATCTGCATAAAGTTCAGCACTTTTTTGTGCTAATGCTTCTTCAAAACGGATGTCACGAGGACGGTAATTTGGGGTGTCAGCATTGGCAATATTACTTGCAATCATATCTTGACGCGCAGCACGATAATCCATTGCTTCTTTCATTATGTCATGCGACCGTGAAATAACTAATCCCATATCATCCCCCTTTACTCTCTATTTTTAATTATCAAGCAAAATTCATTCCGCTTTCATTTTATGGACACTTTAACGTACTTCGATATACTTATGGCTAATTATATACTAACTACAAGTAAAGTTTATCATGCCTGACAAAAAATTATTTCTTTTAACGACTGCACTGATTACGATAGGGATTATATGCTCGTATACTCTTTCTTCTTACACAGTTATTCTTTTCGAATATAACAATTTTCACTTTGTGGCGCGTGAGCTTTTTATCGCGATTGTTTCGATTGTGCTGATGTGGGCGATTGCACAGCAAGATCCGGAAAAGTGGCTTCATCCTTTAGGATTGACGCTGTTTTGGGGCAGCATTTTTTTGATGCTCATAATGCCATTCCTTCCCTCATTTTTAGTGAGTGAAGTAGGCGGAGCAAAGCGGTGGATAAAAATTCTTGGTTTTTCGGTAGCTCCGGTTGAGTTCTTTAAAATCGGTTTTGTTTATTTTCTAGCATGGAGTTTTTCGCGAAAGCTGGGTCATCATGGCGGTATGGGGGTAAAAGAAGAGTTTAAACGCTTTTGGCCTTATGCGGCGCTTTTTATTCTTGTTATGTTTTTGATTGCTGTGGTACAAAATGATTTAGGGCAGGTCGTCGTATTGTCATTGACCTTGGCGTTTATGCTTTTTTTTGCGGGGAGCAGTTTTAGCTTTTTCCTTACTCTTATAACGGGGGCTGTTGGTTTCTTTCTTCTCTTTATTGCAATGGCACCCCATCGTATCGATCGTATTTTGTCATGGTGGGCATCGGCACAAAGTACTATTTTGGCTTTTTTCCCTGAATCGATTGCAAAGCATTTACGGATTGCCAGTCAAGAGGAAGCCTATCAGATCGGTCACTCTATGAATGCAATTCATAATGGAGGAATTTGGGGGACTGGATTAGGAAATGGTACGTTTAAACTGGGATTTTTGAGTGAAGTGCATACCGATTTTGTCCTTGCCGGAATTGCTGAAGAGTTTGGATTTATTGGGGTATTCGCAGTAACATTTTTATTTATTGCTATCTTGCATCGTTTGTTTAAAATTGCCAATCGCTCGACGGATGACACCTATTATCTTTTTAGTCTAGGGGTTGGATTACTTATCACATTTGCGTTTATGATCAATGCGTACGGGATTAGCGGACTTACTCCGATTAAAGGTATCTCAGTCCCATTTTTGAGCTATGGAGGCTCATCAATGCTGGCATCCTCCGTAGGAATCGGGATGGTGCTGATGTTGTCCAAAAAAATCAAATATCAGTCGGGAGATAAAAAATGAATATTATTTTTACGGGTGGTGGTACTGGCGGTCATCTCGTAATTGCTTTTTCATTGGCTCAAGCTGCACTTGCTCGAGGACATAGGGTTGTATTTATCGGGTCCACTTCGGGACAAGATCGGCAGTGGTTTAGTGAGAGTATTATATTTGAAGAAACTCATTTTTTAGAAACGACTGGTGTGGTCAATAAAAAAGGATTAGGCAAAATAGTCGCATTATGGAAGATTTTTAAGGCCGTGTTGAAATCGCGAACAATTATTCGTAACTTTAATGCGGATGCAGTCGTCAGTGTTGGAGGATTTTCGGCGGCACCTGCAGCTATCGCCTCCCTAATTTGTCGCACTCCTTTGACTATCCATGAACAAAATGCGGTAACGGGAAAGCTAAATAGTTTATTACGTCCCTATTCAAAAGGTTTTTATAGCTCTTATGAAGAGGGTGAGAATCATTGTGATTACCCTGTAAGTGAAATCTATTTTCAAAATGCACGCACTCGCTATGAGGTAAAAACTATTATCTTTTTAGGTGGTTCTCAAGGGGCTAAGTTTATTAATGATTTAGCGCTTGAGATTGCACCATGGTTACATGAAAAGGGTATTGCTATCATTCATCAATGCGGTGCGATGGAAGAGCAGAGAGTACGCCATGCTTACCATGAGCTTGGTATTGATGCTGAAGTCTATGGCTTTACGACTAAAATTGCAGAGTTGATAGAGCGGAGTGATTTTGCTGTTAGCCGTTCTGGTGCCAGTACATTATGGGAATTGTGTGCTGCACAAGTTCCAGCATTTTACATCCCGTACCCAAGCGCGGCTGCGGATCATCAATATCATAATGCTCGTTATGTGATCGATCATAATGCAGGGTGGTGTGAACGTCAGAGTGAAGGGATAGCCGATAAGCTCAAAGCAGCGATTTTAAGTGATATTCGCGTAAAAAGTGAAGTGCTGAGTCGGTTGATTGCGTCGGATGGAGCGAAAAAGATTATGGAGAAGATCGAAGTGAAAGAATAAAAGTCATTTGTTATTATGTGATCGATATCTCTGTTCCTTTTTAGTTATGTTATTATTAGATAATAAAATTCGATAAGGTAGATTATGGAAATATCAAAAGAAGAGTTAGGTTTGATGGGAGAAGGTAGTGTATGCCAACAATTTTTCCTTTCAATTATTAATACTCAAAAAGATCTTATTGTCTTGATGCATAATCATGTTCCGATTCTTTTTAATAAAGCTTTTCTTGATTTTGCAAATGTTGATTCAGCAAAAGGATTTTTACGAGAATTTGGTTCTTTACAGAATCGCTTTATTCCACATGACATTTATTTCCATGCAGGTAAAGTTCAAGATACCGATGAGTGGACTACTTCGCTGATTGAACTGCCTGAAAATGACCGAATAGTCAGTATGCTTAATTATCGTATTGAACCTTATGCCTTTTCGGTTATTGTATCGACACCAATACAAGAGTATACGATACTCACTTTTAGTGATATTTCTCAGGATCTTATCAAGCGAGTTATGATTGAAAATGACACAAGTATTGATAAAGAGAGCGGTGCGTATGAAAAAAATTATTTTATTCATACGCTTAAAAGTTTTCGTGATGCAGCTATCTTTAATAAAAAATTTGTTGCTATTACTATTATAAAATTTATTGATTCTGAACCCGATTCCAAAAAGAATTTGAATAATTTTGCATCGCAAATTAAAAGCAATGTACGTCAAAGTGATATGCTTGTGCGATGGGGAGAGAAAAGCTTTTTACTTGCATCTTTGATAGATACACCTGAAAATGTGCATCATATTGCTAATAAATTGCGACAAAAACTTCTTTATACGATACGCTTAGGTACTTCGGTACAAAAAGACAAAGAACAGATTGAACAATTGATTATGGATGCTGAAAAAAATCTCAAAGAATCTTCCGGTATCTAAAGTTAGAAGGCAATTTACTGCTCTGGAAAAGCTGATCCAATCAAAATAGTGCAATGAAAATTATTGAGAAGATTGAAGAAAAATAATTCAGACTAGTATCTGAATTCTCTATAGTCTACAAGAACCTTGAGATTCCCACTCGGAGAGCGGGAATAAGTTAAAGACTAGAAGCGAACGAATGAAAGAGCTTTTGTAGCAGTATTTGTGTAGATAGTCCCTGATGTAATATCACCTGTATTCCAGATACCATCATCAAATTTACTATCAATTGACTGAGCTACATCAGCTGGAACAGCTGCGGCAATCATCCCAATAAAGTTTTGGTTTGCGCCATTAATAGCTCCACTTCTGAATACAAAAGATGATCCAAATGGTGTTGTACGAGCTACGGCCACTTCTGTAGTTCCAGCAGCATTGCCTGTTAAGAAACCTTCATCGATTAAGTCTTGATATGCACAAAGTCGTTCGGCGGGGGTAGCAATAAGACCATTTCCATCTCCAATACCAGCACATGCGGCAGCACCATTAGCAACACCATTTGCTGCAACCGTTGATGCATCATCACCTGGAAGTGCATTAAACTTATCTTGGTAGCTGTAAGTTGCTGAAACTAAAGAATCAACATCGCTCATTACTCTTTTTACTTTTGCATTCTCAATCATAGATTGACCTTTAAGTACCCCACCGATTAATAGCCCGATAATAACTAAAACGATAGAAAGCTCTACGAGCGTGAAACCTTTTTTTTGTGTCGTCATACTGACTCCTTATATTTTATCCATAACAATTATAGCGGTTATTTTATGCTTATTTGAACTTGATAGCGAAATTTGTGAAAAAATAGCTTATTTATCTCCCATTTGTCCTATAAGATCGTACATCGGTCCCATAAGCCCTACCATTACCAGTGCCATAAAGCCACCTACGAGAATTAACATAGCAGGTTCGATTATTTTTCCGATATTTTCAGCATAGTAGTCTACTTTTTCATTGTAGTATTGTGCAATGAGTTCGAGCTGGCTATCAAGGTTTCCTGATGCTTCACCCACTCCCATCATTCGCAGCATAAAGGGACTAAAAATCCCTGTTCTTTTAAATGATTCCGAGAGCTGAAGGCCTCGTGAGAGATCTTTATGTGTAGATATAAGCGCATTTTGAAATACTTCGTTTTGGAGGTTATTTTTGAGAATGTCCAGGGCATTAAAGAGTGGAATTCCTGACACTAGAGCAAGTCTAAGATATTCAGCGATAAACGCCATATTAAATCCTGCAACGATGTGTTTGATGATAGGGATTTTGAGAACATACTTATCAGTATGAAATCGAATTTTTTGATATTTTTTATGAAGTATTTTAAAAATAATAATAGCAGCGATAAATGCTCCTATCATATAGCCAATGTAGTTGGTCACAAAATCAGAGAGTGCTATTACAAAGAGTGTTATAGGCGGAAGCTCAACATCCATTTCTTTAAAAAGTTGCGTCATCTGAGGTAGTACGTAAATCATCCACACAAGCATGGCTGCAGAAACAGTGAGAAAAGAAAACATGGGATAAATGAGTGCTTGTTTGGCCTTTTTCTTTAGGGCAAGGGTGCGTTTGAGAAAGCCTGCTCCTCGCTCAAGTGTTACTTGAAGTTGTCCTGTTTCTTCCCCTATATGAATGAGGTTGATAATGACTGCTCCTAGCGCTTTTTCATAAGGTTTAAATGCGGCAGAAAGTGATTTTCCACTGTTAATCTCCTCAGAAACCATAATAAGCATTTTTTTGAATTTCGGATTTTCGGCGTCTTCTGCGAGGTCTAAAAGACCGCTATGCAAAGGAAGTCCAGATTTGATAACGAGATGGAGACTTTCGATAAGCTCGATGACTTCATCAGGGGATATTTTTACTCTTTTTGCCGGTAGAAAGGGAGCAAAAAAACTGGGAAGTTTATAGATAGAGAGAGGTATGATACGGTGGTTAGAGAGATGCTTGAGTAATGAACTCATATTTTCTTCATCATAGAGACTATAAGAACGATGCAGTGTTTTATCGATATTTTCTACTAAAAATAGCATTAAAGTACGACTCTATTTACTTCACTAAATGTTGAATGTCCTTGAAGCACTTTGATATGACCATCATCACGTAAACTCAGCATTCCATTTTCACGTGCAGTTTTTTGTATCGCTTGTGAAGTTGCTCCTGCTACGATGAGAGATTCTATTTCATCGTTAACCTCGAGTATCTCGATAATCGCCATACGACCTGAATAGCCGGTGTTTTGACACCGCTCACACCCTACTGATTCAAAGATTTGATGAGTTGGGTAGGTCTGCAAAAGAAGTGGATGGACTCCGTGACGCAGTAGATCTTCTTCTAGTATTTCTTTGGGGACTTTGCAATAAGGGCAAAGTTTACGTACCAAGCGTTGAGCGATAATGGCAAGTAATCCTGAACCTATGAGGTAAGGTGGGATTCCTAAATCACCTAAACGGGGAATAGTTCCAACTGCGTCATTTGTATGGAGCGTTGAAAGGACGAGGTGACCAGTGATAGACGCGCGGATGGCGAGTTCGGCGGTTTCAGAGTCACGGATTTCCCCTACGAGCATAACATCGGGGTCTTGACGCATAAAAGAGCGCAAGGCAGTGTCGAACATATATCCCGCTTTGCGATTAACTTGGGTTTGTTTGACAAAACTAAAGCGGTACTCGATTGGATCTTCGACGGTGAGAACATTTTTTTCGAGAGGATTTATTTTACGCAATGCGGAATACAACGTTGTGGTTTTACCACTTCCAGTGGGACCTACGACGAGAATAACGCCATAAGGTTTAGAAAAATAGTGTTCGATTTTAGAAATATTGGAAGGAGAAAATCCTAAATGGGCGAGTGAAAACATAGAGCTATTTCGCCCCAGTAGACGCATAACGATATTTTCCCCAAAATTGGTGGGCATTGAGGAGACACGAAGGTCAAATTTATCATGCAAAAACTCGTAGGTAAATGCTCCGTCTTGAGGTTTTCGCTGTTCGGAAATATCGAGTTCACTGATGATCTTTATCCGTGCGACGATTTGTCCGTGTAAGTCGATAGGGATAGAATAATAGTGACGCATAACTCCATCGATACGATAAAAGACGTGAGTTGCAGCTCCTTCAGGAGTAAGGTGAATATCGGTAGTTCGGTCTTTGATTGCGTTGTTGATAATCAAATCAACCAAACGAACAATGTCGATGGGAAAATGTTCAGCAGCTTTTTTCGCCAACGTACGAATTTCCGCTTCGATGGGATTAGAGAGCTGGTGATAATAGATTTGGGCAAAACGCGAGATTTTGCTTTTATCGGCGATGACAAAACGTATTTGTTTTCGAGTCTCTTTGCGTAAGTAGTCGAGAGTCATAAGGTCATTGACATCTTGAGTTGCGATAGTGAGGACATCTCCGTCTACGTAGAGGGGGAGAATAAATCGCACCTGAGCCATATTCTCAGGAACGAGGGCCAAGGCTTCGAGAGTTGGGGTGATAGAGTCGAGATCGACGAAATCGAGATTGTTTTGAATCGCGGTGGCTTCGGCGATTTCGTTAGCGGTAACAAAATCGAGCTCTTGGAGAATTTCTCCTAAAAATTTTGGATTAACCTTTTGGACATCCAGTGCAACGTCGATTTGCTCATCGGTGATGAATCCGAGCTCTTTAAGGAGTTGTCCTATGGGTTTTGGCGGGAGCATGAAAATCCTTTTAGTTGATCACGAGAACATATGTGCGTGTAATACTTGCGGTTCCGCTGGTGACACGTACTGTGACATTATAAGACCCAGCAATAGGTGTTGGCCAGCTAATCACTCCTACTGTATTGATCGTCATTCCAGCTGGTTTAACGGTTAAACTATAAGTGTAGCCAGTACCGCCTTGAGGAATAATTTGTACTGAATAAGCTGTCCCAACGTTCCAATCGTGAAGAGAAGGATTGATAATCGAGAAAGGCTGACAATTTATTTGCGTTTTAAGTTCTACGAGTGACATTTGAACACTCAAATCATCAAAACTATCTGTTGGACGATTAGTTGGTACGATTTGTCCGTCGATTTGTCTACTCGGGTTATAGAGAGCGACTGTATCAGGTGTTCCCGCAATTTGGCGGGTTTGTAAATTGTAATTTTCACCTGCACTTACGAGGATAAAAGCAGTATCGCTGGCAATGAAGTCTCCATTAATAGATAAATCAGTTGTATTAGTAGTGCAAATTGATCCTGAGGTTTCTAAAGCTGCATCATGAAAATAGTTGATCGTAGCATTCCAAGAATCTCTTGTATTTCCAGTTAGGGTGTCAAATTCGGCTTGCGTTGGTAGTGCTCCATTAACTTGAACAAAACCTTTAATAGCTTCTTGGAGTGCTGAAAGTTGTTGCTTGGTTTCAGTAATTTTTGCTCGCTTGCTTAGCATGCTCATCATTTGCATGCTTCCACCTATGAGAAGCCCAATAATAACCAGAACAATGGATAATTCTACAAGTGTAAAACCTTTTTTCATTGTGAATTCCTTAGTGCTTGAATTCGTGATTTTGAAACCATTCGTAAGGATTCAAATTCACTTCCCGACTGCGTAAGCTGAGTGTAGAGATAAATAGCCTGCTTATTATCTCCTGATATATCGACACTTCGTGCATAGGCATAAAGAATATGAGGATCAGAGGGATTGGCATTATAAGCCATTTTGTAAAAAATATTTGAGCGTTCTGTATTGTTTTCTTGTTCAAAAAAGTAGCCACAGAGCATGGAAAGTTTACCGCTCTTATCATAAATCAGATAGGAAGAAAGGGAATTGTAGAGATCGCTTCGTCCCGATTCGAGTGCTCCTACCCCGTATGCGTAGAGATAATCATTGATCCCTCGTTTTCCTTCAATCTTTTTTTCAAGGAGCCCAAAAGAGCCTTCACGACCATAGAGATAGGCTAAATTTATGAGGATTTGGCGATCTTTCATACCAGATGCTATCATCATCTCATAATAGATAGTGGCTTGGGTGTAATCGTGTTTTTGATGAGCGTTTGTAGCATCTAAAATGAGTCGTGTTTGGTCGTGCTGGTTGAGAGGAGGGGTAGAAGTTTGAACTAAAGGAGGCTTTATAATATTGTTTGCTTGGGTCGTGTTAGGAAAAAGAGTTTTTTGGCTAGAAATTGCATTTTTGATAGGCATATTGTTAGGATCAGGATAAAGGACAAGCGAATCGTTGAATTTAGCCTTTTTAAAATCATTGATAATCCATACCGGAATTTTTGGATAGGCTTTGTTTTGGTAGCGTGTGGCGTAGTACTCGCCACTTTTGTAGATATTGACGTATTGTTTATGATTTTCAGGAATCTTTTTGAGAGAGTGTACTGCCGAATCTAATGATTTTGAGGAGTGAATTTGAAGTGATTGAATTGGAGAGGAATCTTTAATGCTTGTTTGTATTGATCCAAATGAGAGCTCACCTGCACTAAGTAATACTGCTATCGAGAGAGAGAATAGAAAGGCTAGTCTCATTATTCGACCAGATTGAGTTTGAGCAAGATAATAAGTTCATGTTTTTCATCTTTTGTTGATGTTTGAGAAAAGAGCCCCCCGACATAAGGGAGTTCGCCTAGAATAGGAATGCTTGATCTCTCGTCTTTTTTGATATTGCTAATAAGTCCGCCAATGAGCACTAAATCATTATCTTTGGCATAGATGATCGTACCTGCTTCTTTGATACTAACAATAGGCGCAGTGGCAACTGTTCCTATTGTAGTAGTGGTACCACTACTGGTGAAGCCTTGGAGGGCTTTTTCTCCTTCGATACTTGTGGTAACGGGGACGATGTTGAGGATGATTTGTCCATCCTCAGTGATTTTTGGGGTGACACCCAGTGAAAGACCATCTAGAACATCTCGACGTGTGTATTCGTAAAGAGCTGGAGTGGTGACACCAGAGATAGTTGTTCCTGGGGTTACTTTCAAATCCCAAAAAGGGATGAGCTTTCCTGAAGTAAAAAGGGCGGACTGACCGCTGGAGACTTTTATTCGAGGATTTGAGAGGGTTTGGACATCCCCTGCCGTATCCAAAGCTGTCATAACTGCATCGATGTGCTTGTCACTATAAGCGAGTACCCCTCCTTTTTTGAAGTTTTCGAGCCCGAGGGCTTGTCCAAATGCAAAATCACCGATGGCACCGGGGAGAGTAGCCCAATCAACCCCAAGATCGTGGGTATCGTTAAGAACGACTTCGAGAATTTTGGCTTCGATGAGGACTTGACGAGAGGCACTTTTTTTGATTTTTTTGAGCATGTCATCGATGGTATCGAGTGATTTTTTAGTATCCGTTACAACGAGAGTTCCGGTAAATTTGTTGAGGGTAAATTTGCCATTTGTACTGAGAGATTCTTTGATATTGGCTTCGAGCTGTTTGTAAAAATCGTTGGCTTCAATGGGATTTTTATAGTTAAGAGCAAATTTACCACTTATGCTTCCAGCACTGCCACTAGTCCCAAGCATATCGCCGCCCAGTGTCGAGTCAAACGAGCTTTGGGTATGGATGTAAGGGATGGCAAAGGTGCGTGTGGAGTATTGTCTGATGTAGAGCATATTGCCCTTGAGCGTATACGAACATCCTGAGAGCTCCATTGCGGTATCGAGGGCATCTTCGGTCGAAGCACGGTCGAGAGTCAGCGTAATGGTGGAATTGGTATCCACGTCACTGTCAATGATGAGATTGAGTCCTGCGCTTTGGGAAATCAGATATAAAACTTGGCGGAGATTGGCATTTTCGGCGGCAAGTGAGATAGTTTTTCCGCTAAATGGGGAGATGTTTTGATAGACACTTGGCAATACCATCGGAGGTGGCGGCGTATTTTTAGATTGCTCATTAAATTGTTTTATTTCATCAGAGGCGGAAGCATTTCGTACTGTTTGCGTGAGCAGTTTAGGGTGAGTGGGTGGTGAGGCTGTATAGCATCCTGTGAAAATCAGTGCTAAAAATAATGATGCGATTAATGAAATAGTTTTACCCATTGAGAGCCCTTTGCGGTTTGAATGTATATTTTTGAGGATTCAACTTTGAGTAATTTTACCCCATTACTGCTTTGACCAACGTGGTAGATTTGGTTGTTGATGACGGCTATGTTTTGATCTGGAAGTACCATCTGAACACTCCATGATGGTGTTGTTGATGTGGGAGCAGTGATATTTCCCTCGCCAAATTGAAGGAGCGGAGGAGGTGCTCTTAGTCCTAAATCTCTTTGAATCTCTACATTAGATGTCGTTATTTGAGATGAATACGGTTGATAAAGACGTTCGCTAATCCAAAATCGGTTTTTATTTCGTAAGTCAATTTTTTTCAAAAGAGATCCATATTCGTTTTTATTAGCATTAATATACGTGTATGCTTCTTTTTTTTCATCTAAAATAGAAGCTTGCTGTTGCTGTACGGGTTCAAAAAAATAGTTCAAGCCTTCAATAAGCGTATCTGCAGCAAAAAACCATATTCCCCCTGCAAGTATTAACGGTGAAGTGAGAATAAGGAGAGCTTTATTGTCCAGATGCATTAATCTTTCCTTCTATCGGTTGGATAATGGTTAAGACACCACTAATTGTTCCCTCTTTTGAGGAGAAATTTTGGATTTGTAAAAATCCTTTTTCGTAATTAAGAGCTAAAAAATGATCAATATCATTTTGATTTTTAGGCAGGAATGAAAAACCGATGTCCATTTTTGCGGAGGTGTTGTAATAAATAAACTGAGAAACTTTAAAATTATACGTGTGCGCATATTGGTCGTAAAAATGGATCATATCCAGTTCGGCATTGGTTCTGGAGAGGGGCATGGTTGAAAAATAGGGGATCACGACATCACGAAGCCACCGATTAGTCTGTTTAATATTTTGGAGTTCACGTATATTATCACGATGTCCTTGGGTAATTTGTTCGGTCAAAGACCGTTTGCCATCAAACCACGCCACAGAAGAGAGTAGTAGTATGCCAAAAACAAGAAGAATAAACGTGATGAACCATTTGAATATCATTGGCCTCTCCTATGTCTTGGAGGAGGAGATACTGGTAGTACTTCGCCTCTTTTTAATGTGGCTTCAAAAGTCAAGGTATTATAATCGGTTTTATATGCAGCAGTAACTTGTGTCTCTTTGATCATGCCCACGTTATGTCGGAAGTTTTTTTCAAAGAGATAAAGTTCGAGGAGAGTTTTACATTGGTGCTTGAAATCCAATATCAGTTCTCCGCCTTCGGTAAAACTAACTCCTTGAGGCTTTAGGAGTTTTAAGATGTTATCAAAAAGGATGAGATCGTCGAGAAAGTGATGATGCAATGGAGTTGAACTTTTGAGTTGAGCTGTAATTTCTTGGAGTTGTTTGTCATCAAGAGTATCAGTGTTTCGCAGTGTTTGATAGAGTTGGGATTCTACTGTATCGTATTCGTCCAGAGAGGATTGATAAGAGGTGTAGGCATCATAGCTTTGAAATAATCCAAATAGCACGAATGCACAGGCTATAATAATTGCAATAGCATTTCCTAGGTAAAACTCTCGTGCTGCTTTGACGCTGTTGGGGAGAAAATTCATGGTGTCATCTAAAAATAGCATTCCGATTTCTAAAATACTGTTTTGTGCCATATTAGGCTCAAGTCCATCGACGATAAGAGTGGGGGCCAGTACGGTAACACCAAGACCTGTTAAGGTGTTTAATTGCATCGGGACAATCTCACCATCGGCGATATTACCACAAATAGCAATGAACTCAAACTTAGCCTCACGGTATTGCTGATGTGCATATGCGACAGTTCGATTAATGTCGCTGATTTGTTCCATAATTTGTCCAATTTCATCTTCGGATTGCATAAAACCAATACGACTAAATAAAAGTGTGCCATTATCTACAGCTACTATGAGGTTTCTTTTTTCTTCGGTATAAACACAAAGATAACTTCGTCCTCTAAAAGCATATTGTGCTAAAGCGAAAAGGGCATAGCGTTCTACACTGATACGACGAAGGTATTCATGCTTAGGGATGGGAACGATAGTCGAGAGAATTTCTTTTTCATAGAGTCCTTCGTACCGATGAATCGCACTTTCCCCCGTTGGATCGAGTGTAGTATAAAGTTTATTTAAGATAAGCGTTTCAGAAGTTATGTTGTTGTCATGAATTTTGGCGAGGAGAGCGCTTCGTATAGTAGTTTCATTTTTGATAACTGAGGGAAGAAGAATGGACTCTTCGAGTATATTGTCAGTGGAGAAAATAAGGTAGATTTTTTTTTTAGTTTTTAAGTAATTGGCAATTTCATAGGGTTCGGTGAACTGAATTTTAGGAGAAAAAACAGTCCCCTTTCTCGTCTTTTTTGCTTCAGTAATGGAAGTGAAATCATCGTGAATGTGAACAATCGTGATTGAATTCACGTGACTCCTTTAAATTTAATTACATAAAAGCAAGTATTGTACCTAATTTTGCTTGCTTACATATAACAACAAAAGCCCTTTTTGCTATAATCACGCCACTTATTGTTACTAGCAAGAGCAATAAAGAAGAGAACTTTCGAAGGAATACACCATGAAAAATATGTCTACGGGCAAATATCGCCCTTATCCTCAAGTTGATTTGCCAAATCGTACTTGGCCGACCAAAACCATCACGCACGCTCCCATTTGGTGCAGTGTCGATCTTCGCGACGGAAACCAAGCGTTGATCACTCCGATGAACTTGGATCAAAAACTTTCTCTCTTCTCTCTCTTGCTAAAACTTGGATTTAAGAATATTGAGGTGGGATTTCCTTCTGCTTCTAAGATCGAGTTTGACTTTTTACGTACCCTTGTTGAGCAAAATTTGATTCCTGATGATGTAACGGTTCAAGTTCTTGTGCAGGCTCGTGAACACTTGATTGACAAAACATTTGAAGCATTAGCGGGCGTTAAAAAAGCGATTGTGCATCTTTATAATTCTACCTCTACTGCACAGCGTAAAATCGTCTTTGGAAAAGAGCAGGATGAGATTATTGCTTTGGCGTTAGAGGGTGTCGATATGGTGAAAGAGCGCGCTCTTAAACATGATGGTGAAATCAGTTTAGAGTATTCACCGGAGAGTTTTACGGGAACGGAGCTCGAATATGCTGCTCGTATCTGTAACGCCGTGACGGATCGTTGGGGTATCAGCGCAGAGCGAAAAGTGATTATCAATCTTCCTGCAACCGTAGAAATGGCAACACCAAATGTCTATGCCGATCAGATCGAGTGGATGAGCCGTCATCTGACCAACCGTGAGCATGTGTTGATCTCGACTCATACTCATAATGACCGTGGAACGTCAGTTGCCGCGACAGAATTAGCATTGTTGGCGGGAGCAGATCGTGTTGAGGGGACGTTGCTTTCAAACGGCGAACGTACCGGAAATGTGGACATCATTACGTTGGCACTTAATATGTATACTCAAGGGGTCGATCCCGAGTTGGATTTCAGTGATTTGGAGACAGTCGTTCGCATCGTCGAAGAGTGTACCGATATGAAAACCCATGAGCGTCATCCGTATGTTGGGGAGTTGGTTTATACTGCGTTTTCCGGTTCACACCAAGATGCGATCAAAAAAGGGATGGAATATCAGCGGGGCAAAGACGATGCATTTTGGGAAGTCCCCTATTTGCCGATTGATCCTGCGGATGTTGGGCGTAACTATGAGGGGATTATCCGTATTAATTCTCAGTCGGGTAAGGGAGGAGTAGCGTATGTTTTGGAAGATAAATTCGACTACTCTTTACCGAAAAAAATGCATCCTGAGATTGGAAAAATCGTTCAGGATGTAACGGATAAAGCAGGGCGAGAGCTCTCAAGCGAAGAGATTTTAGCTATTTTTGAGAAGACCTATTTTGGCGAACCGCATGACATTGAGTTTGTGGATTATTCGGTGATTTCAGAGAGTGCAAAAGAACATTCGGCTAAATGTGTTCTCGAATATACGCATAACGGCAAAACGATCCGATCAGAAGGTCAAGGAAACGGTCCGATAGATGCATGCAAAAATGCTCTGATGGTCGAGTATTCACATGATTTTAAAATTCTTTCCTACAGCGAGCATTCACGCGGTGAACTTTCTAGTGCGGAAGCGGTTGCGTATATCGAGATTCAGAGTGAAAATGGGCAGAATTTTTTTGGTGTCGGGTGCGATAATGATATTACTGTTGCGTCGATTAAGGCGATGTTTAGTGCACTTAATAGAGCGTTTTCGTAAGTTTTTATTTTTACGTTTGCTTTTTAGCGAATGCTCTTTTTCATCATTCACTCGATAGCATTTCACTCACTAAGGCGGGAATCCAGCTAGACACCCGTCTTCACGGGAGTGACGACGAAGCCGAAATCCTCTCTTTTAAACCTAATTACTTTCTTTAAACCCATCTTCGCTATAATCGCGACAATTTTACCCAAATGAGAGTAACCCATGATGGATGTACGCGAAGCTTTTTTAGCCTTTTTTGAATCAAAAAACCATACCCGTGTGGCGAGTTCGCCTCTTGTTCCTGATGATGCAACGTTGTTGTTTACTAATGCCGGTATGGTTCCGTTTAAGTCTATTTTTACGGGCGATATTCCTGCTCCCTCTAATCCTAGAGCGACCAGTTCACAAACGTGTCTGCGTGCAGGCGGTAAGCACAATGACTTGGAAAACGTTGGTCATACCGCGCGTCACCATACATTTTTCGAGATGCTTGGAAACTTTAGTTTCGGGGATTATTTCAAAGAAGAAGCAATAGCTCATGCGTGGGAATTTATTACGCAAGTGATGAAACTTCCTGTTGATAAACTCTGGGTAACGGTTCATGAATCTGATGATGAAGCGGAAGAGATGTGGAAGAAACATATTTCTGCGGATCGTATTATGCGTTTGGGAGATAAAGACAATTTTTGGCAGATGGGTGATACGGGTCCATGCGGTCCGTGTTCGGAGATTTTTGTCGATCAGGGTGCGGAACATTTTAATGGACCAGAAGATTATATGGGAGGCGATGGAGATCGTTTCTTGGAGATCTGGAACCTTGTATTTATGCAGTATGAGCGAAATGCCAAAGGCGAGTTAAAGCCGTTACCAAAACCTTCTATCGATACCGGTATGGGGCTGGAACGTGCTGTTGCGGTGCTTGAGGGGGTTCGAAGCAATTATGACTCAACCTTGTTTATGCCGATCATCCGCAAAGTAGAAGCTCTTATCGGTAAGCCTTATGATTATGCGAGCGGTGCATCGTACCGTGTTATTGCGGATCATATCCGTACGGTTACCTTCTTGCTCGCGCAAGGGACAAACTTCTCGAATGAAGGCAGAGGATACGTTCTACGCCGCATTTTACGACGTGCAGTTCGTCACGGGTATCTCCTTGGATTTAGCAAGCCGTTTATGTTTGAGATTGCGGACACTGTAGCGGAACTTATGGGGAAACAGTATCCGTACATTGTGGAAAAACTTTCGGTTCTAAAAGAGCAAATCATGCTCGAAGAAGAGCGTTTTTTCAAAACCATCGCATCGGGGATTGAGCTGTTTAATGAAGAGCTCAAAAATACGAAAGAGACGTTTAGCGGTGAAGTGGCATTTAAACTTTACGACACGTTTGGATTTCCTCTGGATTTGACCGAAGATATGCTCAAAGAGAAAAATCTCGCACTCGATACCGATACGTTTGAAACTCTTATGAAAGAGCAGCGTGTTCGTGCAAAAGCGGCATGGAAAGGTTCGGGAGATACGGCAGTCGAAGGTGATTTTAAAACGCTTTTAGAGACATTCGGTATTAATACATTTATTGGATACGCCTATACGAAAGCACCGGTAAAAATTCAAGCGTTATTGGGTGAAAATTTCGAACGTGTCGAGCAGCTTCATACACATCAAAAAGGGTGGGTACTCCTCGAAGAAACGCCGTTTTATGCGGAAAGCGGCGGACAATGCGGTGATAATGGTATGCTCGCAGATAAAGCCGTTGTCACTCAAACGAAAAAATTCCATGGATTAAATCTTTCCCATGTTGAGGTAAAAGAGACGATAACAGTCGGTGAAACGCTAGAAGCAGTTGTGGATGTGTCACGTAATGAAATCGCGAAACACCACTCTGCAACCCATCTTCTTCATGCAGCATTGTACGAGCTGTTAGGAGAACATATTTCACAAGCGGGTTCTTTGGTTGAGCACAACCGATTGCGTTTTGATTTTTCTCATCCTAAAGCGATGAGTCATGAAGAGATTGCGCTGACCGAAGAGCGGGTCAACTATCATATTCTCTATGCATTAGAGGGTATGACGAAAGAGATGAGTATTGATGAGGCCAAAAAAAGCGGGGCAAAAGCGCAGTTTGGTGAAAAATATGGTGACACGGTTCGTGTTGTCAATTTTGGGACGGCATCGGTGGAGTTTTGCGGCGGTATCCATGTCGATAATACAGCATCTATCGGGACGTTTATCATTACCAAAGAAAGCGGTGTAAGCGCGGGTGTACGACGTATCGAAGCGGTCTGCGGAAATGCGGCGTACAATGTCTTTAAAGCCAATCGCCATCTTCTCGAAGAGGTGGAAGCATCCGTGAAAAATCGCGATGTATTGGCAGGAATAGAGCGCCTTAAAGAGCAAGTAAAAAGCCTTAAAACCGAAATTACTGCATTGGCTTCTTCTTCGAAAGAGGAGATCACGGTCACGATGATGGGGACTACGGCGGTTGTTGTGGCGGAACTTGGATTAGGCGATATCAAAGAGCGTATCGATGAGCTTAAGAATGCACATGAGTCGATTTGTGTAATGTTGTTCCAAGTCAAAGACGATAAAGTTCTACTTGCCAGTGGGGTCAAAAATTCGTCCGTAAAAGCGGGAGACTGGGTCAAAGCTATCGCACCGATCGTTGGCGGCGGTGGCGGAGGACGTCCGGATTTCGCTCAAGCGGGCGGAAAAGATCCTTCGAAGATAAATGAAGCACTTGAAGCTGCATTGGCATATATTACCAAGGAACTTGCGTGAAAGAATTTTTAGTCCAACTGTTTGCCGATTATCGTCTAACGATTATCTTTTTACACGTTATCAGTGCGGTTATTTGGGTCGGCGGGATGATTGCTATCCGTTTTGCCGTCCATCAATCGTGTGCGATGATTACCGATCCAAAAATTAAAATGGAACGGGCAGCACATACCCTTAAGCGTCTTTTTACCATCGTAACGCCGTTTGCAGTTATTTTGATTATTACTGCGGTCATCATGGCGGTAGGACTAGGTTTTCGTGCTGCGGCAATGGATGCAATGGGAAATGTGATCGATGATTATGCGATGAGTTTGTATCAAACTGTTCATATCAAAGAGGCAATTTGGCTCGTTATGAGCATCAATTTGGGTGTTATGATCTACCGACGCAATCAAGCACAAAAAGCACTTGTCAACAATGATCTAGGGCGTGCAAAAGCAATGTTAGAGATGATTTCCAAATATATGGTTCCTCTTAATATTGTTCTTGGTGTTATAGCAATTTTCATCGGGGTGGTTCTTCGTAACGCTTATTAATACGCCATCGGAGCTAAGCCCCAATTGGCTACGTTAACACTGGGTTCTCTTCAGCAGAGAGCTCGTGCACGCTTGCGTGCTTTTTAAGAGAGACTTGCATGTTAAGATTGTGTTCTTCTTCCATCACCCGTGCTGAACTCCTTCACTCGGCTAGCATACCTTTTTTTCAAGAGTCCATCGATTTTGATGAAGACTCTATAATCGCCCCAACTCCCAAAAACTTTGTCTACCAAGCAACACTGGGAAAATATCGTGTTAACTATGAAAAATTCGGATGCAATGATTTTCCTTTACTTGTAGCGGATACGGTTGTAACCGCACAGGGTAAAATTCTTCGTAAAGCCAAAGATGAAGCAGATGCACGTGCTATTTTAGGCATGCAAAGCGGTTGCGAAGTCGCTATTATCACCTGTATGATTTACAAAACACCTCGTTTGGAACTTCTCGACATCTCTTCAACCCACTATTTTTTTAATCCCTTTGATCCCGATGATATTGATCGCTATATCGGAAGCGGTGAGTGGCGCGGAAAAGCGGGTGCATGTATGGTAGAGGGATTTTGTAAACCGTATATTCGTGAAACCAGAGGATATGAAAGTACTGCAATGGGATTGTGTGTAGATATTTTGAAGCCATTTTTATGAACAATCCCTATACGAACGAACTAAAAGCCCTTCAACGTTCAGGACGTTATCGCCAACGTCATGTGGTGGATGAGGCTTTAATCGATATGGCATCCAATGATTATTTAGGTTTGGCGCATCATGAAGAATTGCACGATAAAGCGTGTAAAACTCTTTCACACTACGCTTATCACTCTCCAAAATCTTCAATGCTGGTCAACGGTTATCACCCCATTCATCAAAATTTTGAAACAGCACTTTGTGAGGCTAACGGTTTTGAAGCGGGAATCGTGATGGGGAGCGGGTTTAATGCGAACATCGGTCTTATGGAAGCTTTGGTACGCAAAGGCGATGTGCTGTTGATGGATGAAGAGTATCATGCCAGCGGTGTTATGGGTGCGAAGATGTCTGAGGGACGGGTTGAATTTTTTGCCCATAATGATGCAAATTCATTGGAAAATGCGATTGCTAAAGCAACTGAAAAGCGAATAATTGTCGCCGTTGAGGGAATCTACTCGATGGGGGGAGATCTTCTTTCACGAGATATTTTAGAGGTATGTGAACGCCATAATGTTTTGGTGATTATCGATGAGGCGCACAGCAGTGGCGTGATTGGGGCACATCTTATGGGGATTCTCGATTTTTATGAGATTGTTCCTACATACAACATGATAAAAATGGGGACACTGGGGAAAGCGTATGGAAGTTTTGGTGCTTATGTTCTTTCGTCTGCTCATATCAGCGAATATCTCATAAATCGTGCCAAAAATGTTATTTATGCAACCGCACCCTCTTTATACGATACGGCATTGGCGCATCATGCATTAAATTACATTCAAGAAAATGTTGGTGACTTAAAAGAAAAAATAAAACTGCGCCAGAATATCATCAAAGAGGTTCTTGGTATTGAGATTGAGGGGTTGATTCTTCCTATCGAAATCGGGGATAATCGTATCGTGATGGAGATGCAGTCCTCTCTCAAAGAGGAGCTTGGAATTAGTGTAGGAGCGATACGACAACCGACGGTTAAGCGCTCAATTATTCGTCTGATTGCACGTACGGATATTTCGGAGGAAACTTTGAAGAGGGTGTGTGAGCGTTTTAGTCACAATTGGATAAAATAGCACGATGAAGTCTATTAATATCGATGAGTTGATTATTCGCTATGGAGAATTGACGCTTGTTGAGTGTTCTTTTGAAATTCGTACTTCACTCGCATTAGTAGGGCAAAGCGGCAGCGGTAAATCGTTGATCCTCAAAGCACTTTTGGGAATGTCGGATAGCACTTTGGACGTTCGAATGCAAAAACGTTCTGACTTTGAGTGGGTCAGAGGGAAAAGCGTATCTCTGGTTCCTCAAAACCCGTTTACAGCACTTTCGCCTCTCACAAAAATAAAAGATCAGATGTTTTATCCACGTGAACGGGTGGTTGAAATTTTTGGATGGCTTGAGTTGGAGATTACGTTATTAGAGCGTTATCCCAGCGAGCTTTCAGGAGGACAACTCCAACGAGTAGTGGTGGCTATGGCGCTAGCAAGTCAGCCATCTTTGCTTTTATTGGATGAACCAACAACGGCATTGGACCCTGTGGCAAAAAAAGTGATGACTGCATTGCTCAAATCACTGCAAGAAAAGTTGGGATTTTCAACTCTTTTTGTAACGCATGATATGGGTGTTGCATCAGATTTATGTGATGATATTTGTGTCCTTAAAGAGGGCAAAATCATTGAAGCGGGAAAGATGAAAAACGTTTTGAAAAATCCTGAACAGGATTATACTCGTCGTCTGATCGAAGCGGATTTTAAAACACGAGAATTTAGAGTTTAACATAGGACAGAGAATGAATAAAAATTTATGGATCACACTGGGAATTCTAATTATGATTCCAATAGGGTATTTGGGTTATCTTATTTATAATTTTGAGTACGAAACACAACGTCTTATCAACTATAAGCCTCGACTTACTACTGAAGTGTATGATCGTAATGGCGAAAAAATCGCTAATTTATTTAGTGATGAGCACCGTTATTATGTTTCGTTTGAGAATATTCCACCTCGTCTTATTGAAGCATTGGTAGCGATCGAAGATACCGACTTTTTTGAGCATCATGGTGTTAATCCTGATGCGATTATGCGCGCTATTGTCAAAGACGTATCGGCAGGTAAGCTCAAAGAAGGGGCAAGTACGATCACTCAACAGCTTGTTAAAAATGCTCTTTTAACACGAGATAAAAACTTTACCCGTAAATTTAAAGAGGTTTTATACGCCATCCGGATTGAACAAGAGCTCACGAAAGAACAAATATTAGAGCGTTATCTTAATGAAATTTATTTGGGTCACGGCTATTATGGGATTAAAACAGCAGCGGACGGTTATTTTCATAAGCAGCTTAAAGAATTGACTCTCAAAGAGATGGCAATGATTGTCGGTCTTCCAAAGGGACCAAATTTTTATGCACCGACAAAAAATTATGAGTTAAGCCTTGGACGTGCCAATCGGATTATTGAACGGATGCTAGATCTTGGATGGATTGATCAAGATACTTATGATAAAGCTACGCAAGAGCGACCAAAAGTTTACAATGATACACTGAGCAAAAATTCCGGTCCCTATGTTATTGATGAGGTTATGCGACAGCTTGGGGATGCTTTTCCTGATATTCGCAGTGGTGGATATAAAATTTACACTACCATTGACATGAGACTGCAAGAAGCAGGATACAAAGCCCTCCAATCAGGACGTAATGAGATTTTGAAACGGGCAGAAGAAGCTGGTGAACTGGATGAAAATATGCAAACGCAGCTCAATGGAGCTTTGATGAGTATGGATCCAAATACCGGGGAAGTGTTGGCAATGGTTGGAGGGTATGATTATTCTGTTAGCTCTTACAATCGTGTAACTCAGGCCAAGCGTCAACCGGGTTCTGCTTTTAAACCGTTCATCTATCAAGTTGCACTTGATAGCGGAATGACTCCTGCAACTCTCGTACCTGATATTGCCCGTACCTATACCTATAAAGGGGATGATGGGGAAGAGAAAGAGTGGAAACCGAAAAACTATAAAAATGAGTACAAGGGGATGGTCACAATTCGCAATGCTCTCACCTACTCACGTAACCTTGCAACCATTAATATGGTAAGTGACATGGGCTTCGGGAAAGTCGTAGAGGGCTTACACCGCTTAGGGATTGTTGAAAATCTGCCTCCGGATCTCTCGATTGCTCTAGGAACCATCGCGCTTTCTCCTCATGATTTGGCAAAATATTATACGATATTTGCAGGTAGCGGTGTACAAACGAATCCCATTTTAATCCGTCAAGTGATTACTCCTAAAGGAGAAACCTTCCGATACGAAAATAAACGCCGTCAAGTGGATACTAAAGAACAAACGTATCTAATGACATCGATTTTACAAGATGTTGTTTCGTTTGGAACCGGTACAGCAGCACGTGTAGCAGGAGTCGAAATCGCTGGTAAAACAGGAACGACGAATAAAAATGTGGATGCATGGTTCATCGGTTATTCACCTACGATAGAAACGGTCGTTTGGTATGGTAATGATAACAATACACCGATGCGACGAAGTGAAACCGGTGGACGGGCAGCAGGTCAGGTATTCCGTTACTACACTGAAGATTTGTTCCGCATCTATCCTAATACGAAACGCTATTTTGATCGTCCTGCAGGTGTTTATATGCAAAATAAAAGCACGGATAGCAATGAGACAGAGAATTTTACCGATGTATCACAAACACCTGGTGTAGGTGAAGAACAAACACCAAAAACAGATGATAAGTTGGTGTTTTAAATTATTTTCTCTTCGTAGCTTGTGAGAGGTAAAACCATACGCTTCCACCAATGATGAGTAGCATGACGGGGGCTAGATATGGTTTATCTGAAACCATCTTATACCCCTCGATAAGCGCTCCTCCAAAAAGATAACTCAATCCTCCGACAACCATTGCCCAGATGAATGCTCCGATCGCATTGTAGAGACTAAATTTCAAAAAACTGTATTTACTTAAACCAATAGCGAGCGGAACAAGTGTTTTGAGACCGTAAATAAACTTTTTGATAACGATAATCCATGAGCCGCGACGTTTGAGGAGAAGGTGTGAAAAAGCAAGTTTTCGTTTGTGTTTACTTAAATATTCCATCATCTCTCGTTTATGATACCGTGCCATGTAAAAGAGCAAACCATCACCGACGAAGTTGGCGATAAACGCGATGGTAATAGAGAGCGTAATGTCCATTTTACCCATGAAGCTCAGTACTCCTGCACCTAAAAGTGCGAGAAAACCACCGCCTAAAGAGTAGAGGAATAAAACAGCATAGCCGTACGTTGAGAGGTTGTTGAGCATATCATCCATTTGATTTTTAACGCCACAGGAGTAAAACCCCTGTGTCTACGCTAACGCTGAGTTTCCTTTGGCAGGAAGCCCACGCGCAGTGAACCGCGCTTTCTCCTTTTTTATTTGATTTTTAACGACACGGGAGTAAAACTCCCGTGTCTACGCTAACGCTAAGTTTCCTTTGGCAGGAAGCCCACGTACAGTGAACCGCGCTTATAGTTTCCGTATTTTAGCGATTTCATCACGTAAACGTGCGGCTTCTTCGAATTCGAGTTTTTTCGCCGCTTCTTTCATCTTGAGACTGAGCTCATCAACGAGTTTCTTTCGCTCCGCTGCTGGAAGCGTTTTGGCTTTTTTAGAACGGTTGTATAAATCACCCACATCTTCGAGTTTGAGATTTTCATCCAGTGAGCGCATGGTGGTTGTGGGGACGATTCCATGAAGGATATTATGAGCTTCTTGGATGGCACGTCGGTCATTGGTTTTTTTGATTGCTCGTTCCATGGAACCGGTGATTCTTTGAGCGTACAGAATAACACGACCGTGCTCATTACGTGCAGCCCGTCCGATGGTTTGGATAAGAGCCGTTTCTGAACGTAAAAACCCCTCTTTATCTGCATCCAAAATAGCGACCAAACTTACTTCCGGTAAATCTAGCCCTTCTCTTAGAAGATTGATTCCGATAAGAACATCAAAATCCCCAACGCGAAGTCCTCTAATGATCTGGTTGCGCTCAATCGTATCAATTTCTGAGTGCATGTATTGGACTTTGATCCCCAAATCAGCCAGATACTTAGCAAGAGCTTCTGCCATTTTTTTCGTCAATACGGTTACAAGAACACGATCACCAAGAGCTACTGTTTTTTTGATCTCATCGTGTAAGTCTTCAACTTGATTGGTAGATGGTTTGATGGTGATGGGGGGATCAAGTAACCCTGTCGGCCGGATGATTTGATGCGCTACGGTAGAACTGAGTTCCAATTCCTGAGCGGATGGTGTAGCAGAAACGAAAAGATAGTGAGGAGATTTATCGAGGTACTCTCCGATCATAAGGGGACGGTTATCCAGTGCGCTTGGAAGACGAAATCCATAATCGACGAGAACCTCTTTTCGACTTCTATCCGCAGCAAACATCCCCCGAAACTGAGGCAAACTCACGTGTGATTCGTCAACAATGATGAGAAATTTATCATGATGAAGTGTGAAATAATCCAGCAAGGTATATGGTGCTTCTCCTGCTTTTTTATCGGTTAAAAGACGTGAATAGTTTTCGATTCCCTTACACATCCCCGTAGCTTGCAACATTTCCAGATCAAACTCACATCGTTGACGAAGCCGTTGTGCCTCGACAATTTTGCCTTGAGCTTCAAGTTCTTGAAGACGTTCTCCCAGCTCATCTTCGATACGTTTGATGGCACGTGAGAGTTTCTCAGCTCCAACAGCAAACTGGCTGGTCGCAAAGATAGTGACGGTCTCTTGTTTCTCGGTCATCGTATTGCTCAGAGGTTCGAAAAAACGTATCTGCTCCACTTCATCCCCGAAAAATTCGATACGCACCGCCTGATCCTGCCAATACGGGGGATAAATATCCACCACTTCTCCATTAACCCTGAAATCTCCACCATCGAAATAAGCATCATTTCGAGAGTATCCCATCTCGACTAAACGAAGCAGAAGTTTTTTTTGATTGATTTCATCCCCAATGGCGATAATCTGCACCATCTTTTCATACTCTTCAGGATCACCCAGTCCATAGTTAGCAGAGACGGAAGCTACCACGATAACATCATCGTAGCTGAGGAGATTTGCAGATGCGGAGAGACGTAAGCGCTCCAGTTCCTCATTGATGGAGCTGTCTTTTTCGATGAACAAATCTTGACGGGGGATGTACGCCTCCGGTTGGTAGTAATCATAGTAGCTCACAAAATATTCAACATGATTATCCGGAAAGAAACTTCTAAACTCACTGTACAGCTGTGCCGCAAGAGTTTTATTATGGGTCATGATGATCGTTGGCAGCTGTACGCTCTCGATAACCTTCGCCATAGTATATGTTTTACCGCTACCTGTGACGCCTTCTAGCGTGACATAGCGTTGACCATCTTTAATACTGGAGCTAAGTGCTTCAATAGCAACAGGCTGATCACCGGCAGCTTGATACGGGGTATGGACTTTAAATATTGGCAAAATACTACCCTGAATTAATTTGGTTTATAGTGATCGAATTATAGCGCAAATGCTGTTTTCTAAGGAGGATGACTGCCTATAGGCGGCTTGATTAAGGTGAGGTTTCGAATGTGGTTTTTGAGAAAAAGGTATTTTATTTGATAATGAAAAAACGAGAGGGTGAATCATCGTTTTTTAATGATACCTAAGAGCTAGGATTTTTTTGTATTTTTGTCAGTACGTTTTTCTTTTAAAGTTTTTGTTGGTGCTTTTTTAACTGCTTTTTTTGAATCTTGACCTTTTGCCATAATATCCCCTTTATTTGGATTTGTTAATCGTATAATCGTTCACACATAGTATACGACTTATACTTAAAAACAGTGCCAAAGTGCTCTCAACTCTTGATTCCTTATTTGCCTCACTTAGCTTCACATAGTATGAAATTTTACGTATAATTGGGCTTTTTTGATACTAGAACACTTATTAGAGCCCGAAATCGTGTTCCAATAGGGTAAACATCATATTTATCAGTATGATTACAATACAATTTTCAAAAAATAACATAAGCAGTCGATAACAATGCTCTTTAATAGCTACGAATTCATCTTTTTCTTTTTACCAATCACCTTTGGTATTTATTTTTGGCTTAATAAAAAACGTCTAACGTCAGCCTCAAAAGCATGGATGGTATTTGCCTCATTGTTTTTTTATTCATGGTGGAATGTTGTTTATCTCCCGCTAATTTTGGGTTCCATCCTCTTTAACTTTACGATAGGTTCCAGCATTACCCATATTAACACTACCCACCGCTCGAAGAAGAGGCTCTCTTCTAAGACAATGTTGACATTTGGTATCATTGCCAATGTCCTTTTGCTGGGATATTTTAAGTACATGGATTTTTTCATTACTAATGCCAACATGATTACAGGGTCTCATGCGGATCTAATGCACATTGTTCTCCCTTTAGGAATCAGCTTTTTTACCTTTACTCAGATCGCTTATCTGGTCGATGCGTATCGTAATGAAGTCAAAGAGATGGATTATCTCAACTATACTCTTTTTGTCACTTTTTTCCCTCATTTACTGGCAGGACCTATTTTGCATCATAAAGAAATGATGCCGCAGTTTGATGATGTCCGTAACAAAGTATTACATACCAAAAATATTTCTGCCGGAATGTATCTGTTTGCCATAGGGCTCTTTAAAAAAGTGGTTATTGCCGATACTTTTGCCGTTTGGGCATCCTGTGGTTACGGCGATACCGCCTCTTTGTCGTTGATGAGCGCTTGGGCTACCTCGCTTGCTTATACGTTTCAGCTCTATTTTGATTTTAGCGGTTATACCGATATGGCACTGGCGGTTGCATTGCTGTTTAATATCAAGCTCCCCATCAATTTTAACAGCCCGTATAAAGCCTTAAATATCCAAGATTTTTGGAGACGCTGGCATATGACACTGTCGCGCTTTCTGCGTGATTACATCTATATTCCGCTTGGTGGAAATCGTCATGGTGAATTTCGTACCTATAGCAATCTCTTTACTGTCTTTTTAGTCGGTGGATTATGGCATGGAGCTTCATGGATGTTTGTTATTTGGGGTGCATTGCATGGGATAGCCATTGTAGCTCATCGACTATGGCAGCAGATGGGATTTAAAATGAATGCTCTTTTGGCGTGGTTTATCACTTTTAACTTTATCAATATCACGTGGATTTTCTTTAGAGCAAAAGAGTGGGACGATGCGGTTAATGTTCTGTCCGGTATGTTTGGATTAAACGGGATTGAAGAATTCTCTGATTTGCTCGAGTTTGGTACGTTATCAACAATAGATTTATTCATAATGATGATTGTTTTTGTCATAGGTATAAGCTCTTTTTTCACGAGAAATTCCAATCAAATGGTTAGTTCCCTGCGTTTAACAAACAGAAGTATGTTGTTTGGTGTCTTTTTGATGTGTATTGGAATATTGCAGCTGAATAAAATTTCAACTTTTCTCTATTTTAACTTTTAGGCTGATCCATGAAACCAATTCCTTGGATAATAAAGTTTCTTTTATTATCAATACTTACTCTGTTGACTGTGGGTGTTATAAATTTTCTTTTAGATCCGTTCCAACAATACAGAAAAGCCAATTTTTATAAACCTATCTATGACAATGAGCGCTATTTAAACCCGGGATTAGCGAAAACATATGATTATAATCAGGTGATTATTGGATCGTCAATGACCGAAAATTTTCTACTCTCGGATGCCAAAGATATTTTAGGGTTTAATAAACCAATCAAATTTTGTATGTCCGGAGCAACTGCGTATGAGATAAAAACACTATTAGATTACGCCTATCAAAATCGTAAAATTGATACGGTCGTCTATGGAGTGGATCTCTTTTCATTTACAGGAAATACAACACGTCTATTTCAAGGTGAGGGTTCACTTCCTTTTTATCTGTATGATAATAACCGTTTAAACGATTATCGCTATCTTGTGAGTTTCGATACGTTTAAATTTTTTGTGGATTCTTTTGTATTATCGAAACCAGAGGTAATGTTTGATTTTAACCGTATGTATCAGTGGCAGCATAAGGCAAGCGAAGATGATTTTAATGGAGCAGATCGTATTTCTGAGTGGAATGAGAAGTATGGATTTAATCCGGATTACACTAAAAGTGACTATTCACTTAAAGCAATGAAGGCAAATATTGATATTAATCTGATCCCTCTTATTCAAAATCATCCTGAGACAACATTTTACTTTTTTTATCCACCTTACTCGATACTTGCGTTCAAAGATATGCAGAATAAGGGATGGTTGAGCACAGTAGAACAATTCAAGCAACATCTATTTACTCAGTTGGCTCACTATCCAAACGTGAAAATATACGATTTTCAAGTATCCAAAGAGGTTACGTGTAATCTTGATAATTATAAAGACCTGCTGCATTACCATCAACGGATCAATACATGGATGCTGCAAGAGATGAAAAATGAAAATTATCGGATAAAAGATAAGGCTGAACTGCAAAAATTCAATCGATCTTTGTCTTCAAATATTGATGAGTGTGTGGCAAAAATTAATTTCAAGTAACGATGAAATTATTTTTTATCAAAACACCACTAAGAGAGAGGTTAAAGCAACCCGTCTTTTTGCATTCGCTCTTGCAGCGCGATAAGAATATAAGCGCTTACTGTTCCCCCATGAAAATCACGTATTTTAGCTTCCCATTCAACGGGTATCGTAATAAGCTTTTTCATTTTAGCTTTATCGCTTTTAACAACTTCCTGACGTTCACTCATAGCTGCTGAATCTTTTACTTTTTCAATGTTTTGTAAAAAGCTTTTTTTAGCCATACTATATCCTTTACATATGTTTTTTATATTATTTAGATGTTGAAAAGACTTTTGATTTCTTCAAATAAATTATCCATTTCCTGATCTGCTTTGCTGAATATTCGATATTCTTTTATGCTTTTACCTTCTCCGACGGAGTTTGCAAAATCCACTCTTTGACGTAAAATAGATATCAAAAGATCAAAATGATCGGAGGCACAAACAAACTCGATGAGGTCACCGAATCTCTTCATAGCAGGATTGATGTTATTGAATAAAATATTTGTCTTAATGGTCTCACCTTGAATTTCAGAAAGACTTTTGAGTATCTCTTCATACTTTTGCAGACCCATTAAATCAAAGGGTTTATCACTTACGGGTGTAATAAGAAGATCAGATGCCATAATCGCGACACGATTATAGGCACTGTCAAATCCGCCTGAATCGATAATAGTCAGAGTATTATCCAAATCATTTTGCGCATAATGAGCCAGTTCCTCAGCGGTATTAAAATGAAGCATTTGTATAGGATTCATTTTATGCTGTTGGCGAAGTGCATTGGTAACGGTCAGTGATCGTTGGGTATCGAGATCGATAATGCGAGTATCGATTATTTTTGAAAAATTAACAGCAAGATTCCAGGCAACGGTTGATTTTCCAACGCCGCCTTTTTGGTGTGATAGAGTGATTATCATATATGCCTTAAATATTTATAGAATATTTAAAGTATATACTTTAAATACTTAAAATTAGATGCGAGGCATGATGAAAAAGTAGAATTTCTTTTTGAAAAAGGTTTCATAGAAACACGAGTAGAATCTAGATAACTGACAATAGGCGAATGAAATTTTATGTATATTTGAGATTCAAAATAAAAATGGTTTGTATGCCTAATGCAATATATGGTAGAATCAAAATAATTTGATTATGAGAAAGAAATGAGTTGTTATGCCTAATTTTACATCCTTTTTCAATGAACGTCATGATACATCAATACAAGGATTGAGAGCCGGAATATTGGCTTTTTTTATTGCTGTTGTACTATCAGGAACGATAGTCTGGCATTTTGAAGAGATGCGAATAAATAATTTACAAGTTAAAATCGAAAACATTGCCAAAGAAAATGCCAATAATATACATAAAAGTATTGATCAAAAATTAGCATTAGCTTACCCGTTGGCCGGAATGATTGAACAGAGCGGAACTATCAATGATTTTGAATCAATCGGAAAAAAACTTATTACTTTTTATCCCAATATTTCCGAAATAGCTCTTGCTCCTAATGGTGTTATCAAGCAAGTTGTTCCTCTTTCGGGTAATGAAAAAGCCCTTGGTTTTAATCTTTTGACTAGTCCTGCACAGAAAGCTGAAGCTTTGTGGGCTCTTGAAAATAAAAAATTAACTCTTGCCGGACCGTTACATCTTGTTCAGGGTGGAGATGGACTTGTCGGGCGATTTCCAGTTTTTATAAAAGAAAAGTTTTGGGGATTTGTACTGATTGTAATTCGATTTCCTGATATTATTAACACAACTTCTCTTAGTTTACTTAAGGATGATGGGTATCAATATACTCTTTCCCGCATCCATCCCGTAAGTAAAAAGGAAGAGATTATTGCTTATTCAGGCAGTAGAGAATTGGTGCATCCTGTAGAAGAAAGGCTTGATATTACTAATGCAGAATGGATACTCCGGATAGCTCCTACTGATGGATGGGCAAATCAGGGGCTTTTAGCGATTGAAGGAGCAATCGCTTTTTTATTCAGTATTCTTGTGGGATACAGTATAAAACAGTATGTAGAATTAAGAAGCTATCGCTTTTCTCTTGAAAGACTTGTGCGCAAGCGCAGTATTGAAATTTTAGAGACGAAAAATCAGCTACATACACTGCTTGATACTATCCCCGATTTAATATGGCTTAAAAATAACGAGGGTGTCTATCTGCTTTGTAACCCGATGTTTGAACGTTTTTTTGGTGCCAAAGAGGAAGAAATTGTCGGTAAGACCGATTATGATTTTGTTGACAAGGAAATGGCAGATCTTTTTCGTGAAAAAGACCGTTTAGCAATGGAAACCAATGGTCTAAGTATAAATGAAGAGTGGGTTACTTTTGCCGATGATGGCCATAGTGCTTTACTTGAAACGATTAAAACACCTATGTTCGATGATAATGGCCGCTTAATCGGTGTATTAGGAATAGCACGGGATATTACACAGCGTCATGAGAGTGAAAGCCATATTCAGCAGCTTTCTCATCTCTATGCAGCTCTTAGTAATTGTAATAAAGCTATTGTTCACTCTGCAACTCCTGAAGAACTCTTTGTGGAAGTGTGCAAGGGGGTAGTTTCAGAAAATATTATTGCTATGTCCTGGATTGGTCTTATCGATCCATGGAGCCATCTTGTGTATCCAGTTGCCTCGAACGGAGATACTAATCAGTATCTCAATGGGATACAAATTTCTACTCTTGCTGATAGCATCACTGGACAAGGCCCAACTGGTACGGCCATCCGAGAAAACCGTCCCTATTGGTGTCAGGATTTTATGAGCGATCCAGCTACGGAAGCTTGGCACGAACGAGGAAGCATGATGGGATGGAAAGCATCCGCTTCCTTGCCGATTCATCAATACGGTGAAGTGATTGGGGCTTTCACTGTCTATGCACATAAAATCAATGCGTTTGATTCGTTAAGCCAGAATCTACTGATAGAGATGACAATGGATATCAGCTTTGCTATGGATAATTTTGATCGCGAAGCGAAACGAAAAGCATCGGAAGCATCTTTAATACAAACTGAAAAACTTCTCGAAGAAATGAGTTCCGCTGCGCATATCGGTGGATGGGATATTGATATGCGTACTGAAACGGGAGTTTGGACGAAAGAAGCGGCACTCATCTATGAGATGGATTTAACTGAGACAGTAACGATGGCAATAGGATTCAGTGTTTTTGAAGGGGAATGGCTCGAAAAAGTACAAGCTGCACTGGATGAGATGCTGAAATTAGGTATTTCTATTGATCTTGAACTCCAAATGAGAACCAAAAAAGGGACCCAAAAATGGGTTAGGCTTATTGCTTCGCCTGTTATGGAAGAGAATAAAGTAGTCCATATACATGGATCTGTTCAAGATATTACTACTCAAAAAATAGCCGAAGAAAAAGTACAGTGGCTTGCCCATTTTGATGCTCTTACCGAATTGCCAAACCGTGTTTTGCTTAACGATCGTGTCAAATATGCAATAAGTATTGCCCATCGTTCAAAAGAACCGATAGCATTATTATTCCTGGATTTAGATCATTTTAAAAATATCAATGACTCTTTGGGGCATACTATTGGAGATGATTTACTTGTACATGTAGCGAAACGTATGCACTCCGTAGTTCGTGAAGAGGATACCCTTTCTCGGCAGGGGGGAGATGAATTCGTTATCGTTCTTCCCGGTACCGATGCTGATGGAGCTGCTCACGTTGCTGAAAAACTGATTGATGTTATCTCAAAGCCTTACTCTCTCCAGTATCATGAACTTACCATTACACCTTCGATCGGGATTGCTCTTTATCCGATTGATGGAAATGATTTTGAAGCGCTGTTGCAATCGGCCGACGCTGCAATGTATCGAGCAAAACATGATGGTCGCAATTGCTATCGTTTTGTTACTCCTGAAATGCAAGCCCATTCTGTACGAAATCTTGAAATTGAAAATGCACTTAGGTATGCTCTCAGTCGTAATGAACTTGAAGTTTACTATCAGCCGCAGATCTCAGTAGAGACAGGGAACATCATCGGGGCAGAAGCTCTTTTACGTTGGCATCATCCAACAATGGGAATGGTATCTCCTGCAGAATTCATCCCTATAGCTGAAGAGAGCGGACAAATCATTGTGATTGGAGAGTGGGTTCTTCGGTGTGCACTTGGACAATTGAAGATGTGGATAGAGGGAGGATTAAATCCTTTTATCATGGCTGTAAATCTTTCAGCAATCCAATTCCGACACCCGCAATTGGTGTCTCTTATTGTGAGTATTCTTAGTGAATTACAGCTCCCTGCAGAGTATCTTGAACTTGAACTCACAGAAGGGATTGCTATGGAAAATCCGCTTCATGCTATTGACATTATGAATGAATTATATGGTCATGGAATACGTATGTCTATTGATGATTTTGGAACGGGGTATTCATCACTCAACTACCTGAAAAAATTTCGAGTGTATAAACTCAAAATCGATCAATCCTTCATTTGTGACATCACTGAAAATTCTGAAGATAGATCCATCGTTAATACGATTATTAGTATGGCGCATAGTCTTAGTATGATAACCATAGCGGAAGGTGTAGAGACAGTTGATCAGCTTGAAATTCTACGTGAAAGCGGTTGTAATGAGATACAAGGATATTATTTCAGTAAACCGCTTCCCGCAGCTGAGTTTGAGCAGTTTGTGTTGAATAGAGAAGTCAAATCATAAATCTTGCTATTATGGCAGTTATATAAATATGTATTGGAAGAGATGATGAAAATTGTTCTAGTTATAATGTGCTTTACATTTATAACAAATGCATATGCAGAAAAAAAATGGATTCCTATAGAAGCTATAGGTTCAAATGAAAAATTTAAGCCTGATAGTAATAAATCATCTTTACCGGTTAATAAATGGCTAGAAAATGCACAAGTTATGAAGCGTTTGTTGGATCGCACAAGTCAAGATGATATCAATTCAGAAAACAAAAAAAATTGGTATGATTTTGATAAACTAGAGAACGATTGATAGAAAATTTCTAACGAATCCCATTCATAATGGGAAATATGCTAAAATCATAAATAATACATTCATACTCAAGGTTGACCATGCTTTTTAATCCCACTCCGCTAGAACGTCTTACTACTCTGACTACTCAATTAATTGAAAAACATGCTGCTGAAAATGATGAGCTTAAGGTTCTTCAAGAAGAAATTGCAATGCTTCAAGCAGGCCTCAAGGGCAAAGACGATGAGATTGCTAAACTTGAGAACGAACTACTCGAAAAAGATATTGAAATCGAGGCTATTGTTTCTAAAATCGAAAGCTTGTTGGGATAATCGTGAACGTCTCTCTTACTCTCAATGCCAAGCGATATGATATTGATGTGGAGGAAGATTTTGCTCGTTTTCTAAACACTAAAATGAGAGAAGATTTCCATATTGATGGGAATAATGATCTCAAAACACTTCTTCATGCCTATGTTCGTCAAAATTTTGCTTTGTATGAGCAAGAGAAACAGATTTCTAGCTTAATTGATAAATTTCCAAATCGTTAATTCACTTCACAATCCCTCCACAATCTTTTTTTATACTGCTCATATCTAAAAAGAATCTCTTTAAGAGGCTCTTTTAAAAATAGGAGTTTATGATGAACAAGTTTTTACTTTTAGTTGCCTCTATGGCTTTGGTTGCCTCAATGGCACATGCTGATGCGAAAAGTGGTCAAAAAACGTATCTAAAATCGTTTAAAGCGTCATTTGGAATGAACGGAACGAAGTTTGCCGCGGATCATACCGTAGCTGAATGGGAAGATCTATTTGCTGATGGAGCAAAAGGATTTATCAAAGAGTATGGAGACAAATTCCCCAAAGCGGTACCAATTTTGACAAATCCTGATATGGCGGATAAGCTCCAAGATGTAGGTGACTTTGCCAAAGAATACGGAAGTGATTCGGGAAATGTGCCATCTTGTGGTTAATGAAAATATATTGAAAAAATAAGCACAGATGTGCGCTGGGCTTCCTGCCGAAGGAAACTCAGCGTTAGCGTAGCCGTCGGTATGCATTCCGATGGCGTTTGAATGAATAAAAAGGATAAATAATGAAAACTCTACTTGCACTATTAGGTCTTACTCTTATGTTGAACGCTTCGGACGGTTCGGCATTGTTTCAAAAATGCGCTGCATGTCACGGTCAAAAAGCCGAAAAAGCAGCTTTGGGAAAATCCGAAGTGATTGCCGGATGGAAAAGTGATAAAACTCTCGACGCACTTAAAGGCTATAAAGCCGGAACACGCAATACTAAAGGGATGGGAGCTTTGATGAAAGGGCAAACCGCAGCGTTATCGGATAGCGATATGAAAATGATTTCAGATTATGTTGCTGGATTGAAATAATCTTGATCTAACTAGAGACAGTGTGAGCCTTGGCTCACATAACAAACTGCTATAAATTCTTACTCACCCAATTCCTCAATGAATTAGCATCAAGTGCTCCCGAAATTCTGTCAATCTCTTTGTTGTTTTTAAAGACCATAAGGGTTGGAATACTGCGTATGCCAAATTTTGCTCCTAATATTTGCTCATTTTCTGTATTGACTTTGACAAATCGTGCTTTCAGCGGAAATTGCGCTGCAACAGAGGTAAATGTTGGTGCCATCATCTTACAGGGTCCACACCAAGGTGCCCAAAAATCGACAACAAGTGGAATATCATTATTAGCAATAAAATGATCAAAATTACTTGCGTTAAGTTCGATTGGATGGGTATCCAGAAGTGATTTTTTACAATGTCCGCAATTGGCTTTTGTATAACTTTCTTTTTTTGGTAACGCATTGGTCTTCAAGCAGTGAGGACATACGACAGTGATTTTATCCATACTTTTTCCTTTTTTTAAAGATGATTAACGCTGTTTTTCCATTCGGCTGGAATCTCTTGGTATGCTGCTCCCATAATCATGCCGACAATCATACCGCGAGCAGCACTGTCTCCACCTGCCTTTGCATTGGCGATCATTGCCTCTTTGTAATTATTATAGCTGATCAAAAGATGTATTGTTCCTTCAAATCCGCCTTCAACACCGCATGCAGGACCAAAAGTTCGAATAGCCGTAAAACTCTCTTTCCCTTTACTCTCCATAGCGGCATGATAGGCATCCTCTAAAAGAGTATCAACGGTTGTATGGGTTATGGTATTCGAAATATCGCCTCCTTGCGCAACATCAAACAATACGGAGGCAAAAAACTGTGCCGCTTTGAGGACGATAGGCGAGTTGTGGGTGAAAGAGACAAAGGCCTGCGTGTGAGCCAAAAAGTCCTCTTTGGTCTTTGAAACTAAAAGCAGCGGAGCGATACGGCCGATGATGGAAAGATCATGAGAGGCAGCCCCGCATTGTGACTGAAAATCATTTTGAAAAATGGCAAGTGTCTCTCGGCTGGATCCGTCGACATATCCTTGGTAATCGTTCATTTTTTCCATCCAAAAGGCAGCATATGCGGATGGCTCAAAAGACTTATTTGTCTGCACAAATTCATAAAGCCATTGACCATGATCTCCATAATGAGTGAAGTCCCCTTTTTCTTTTCCTTTGTGCCACATGGCTTGAGGTGAATTGAGATTTTCCCAGTCAAGTGGAAGATTTTTTAATTGTGTTTCGTCGTATATCCAGTGTGCACCAAGAGCATAGGCATCCGCCACAAAAGCACCCTCAATAGCATTGTTAATTGCTGTTTTTTCCATACATTTTTCCTATTTTTTACTTATTATAATCGGCAAATCTAAATTTTTTCTTCGACTATAGTTGCTCTCATGATGGAGCCCATTCATTAACACACAGGCGATATAATTACAAAAATATAACATTAGGAAGTAAAATAAAAAAAATAACTTTTATAGCGATGGCCTTTATTAGCAGTGTATCAATGCATGCGGGAGAAATAGATGGAAGTGCAGTACTTGGAAGTGCATTAGGTGCGGCAGCTGGATCCGCAATTGGTTCGGCCAGTGGAGGAAGATCGGGATCTATTATTGGTGGCGGTGCAGGCGGTGCAATAGGAGCAGCTATAGGCAGTAGTCAAGGGTCGAATACGAGAGTTGTGACATACCGTGACGACGACAGAGGCTATCAAAAAGGGCATCACAAGCATCATAATAAACATCGTGATTAATAGAGAAAATTAATCGTTCCATTCGATACAAATTTTTGTCCCTTTTTGTATTTCTGATTTGATCGAAATCTTAAAATTATATTCTTTTGCAATCATGGCAACGATGTGTAAGCCAATTCCAAACCCTCCGACGCTTTTATCGGCGCGGGTATAGCGTTCAAATACCCTTTCAATCATTTCTTCTGGAATACCAATACCATTATCTTCGATGCATATCCTCTCAGGATTTAATATCACAATAATTTTTCCACCCATTCGATTGTACTTAATCGCATTGGAGAGGAGGTTGTCGATGACTCGAGTGGCTTTAGTTGCATCGATAGTGATAATGATTTCTGTATCGATATGGACTTCTAAATCAATCTTTTTTTGCTCGATTCGATGGCGAAAATACTCAAGGCGTTCATTCAGTAAATCGCTCAGGTTGAGTTTTGTATTGAGAGTGGCTAGATCATGATTAAGGATGAGGTAGGTAAGATCATCGTAGAGTGTTGAGATGGTTCGCGAGGCGATTTCGATTCGTTTTAGTTTTTTTTGTACCATTTCAGGAAGGTCATTTTCATTTAGTGATTCGATGTTGGTGAGGATAGCGCTGACAGGAGTATTGAGCTCGTGAGTCGTATCTTTGATAAAATCATCGAGTAAGGCAATGGCTTCGTTCATTGGGCTTAAAAGAAGGCGTGAAAGTCCAAAGCCAATGAGGGCTAGAATCAGAAAAAGAAGTGAGCCGAAAATGAGAAAATATCGTATGGTTTGAGTTTTCCACAGCTCATCATCCGGCGTTTCAAAGACGAGGTAGTATTCTCCCAAGCCATAAGGTGCGAGGGGTAGAACGAGGTGAATGGTTTTGGAATCAAGATAGATATTTTGATTAAAATCAATGGCGTGTTGTCGGATATTACCTACAAGTAAATCTTTGTCGTAACCATATAGTGCAGTTTTGTATGCTAAATCGATTGGGAATGTTTTTAAATCGTGCCCATTTTCAAGCCATTTTTTGACGCGAGGGATATACGTTTCACTTTGAAGCTGCATAGCAAGACGGTGAGAAGAGAGCATTTGATCTTGCTGAAACTGATAGTAAAGAGTCCCGATAAGGGTTAAAATCAATACACTCATCACTCCATATAGCGCTAAAAAGCGTTTTAAGGTACGGTACTTAGCGGAATTGATACCCGAGGCGTTTGTGGCTGACAATACGCTCACCTCCTAATAATTTACGAAGGGTTTTGATGTAGGTACGCAGGCTTCCATCACTGGGGGTCTCATCAAAGTCCCATAGGTGTTCCATGATTACTTCGTGAATCAGAAGCTCTCCTTTATGCTGTAAAAAGAGTTTGAGAAGTTTATGCTCTTTAAGTTGAAGGTTTTGTTCTACACCATTTATTTTTAAGACTTGGTTGATGGTATCATAAGTGATACCGTCTCCTAAATCAATGGATTCGCTGATGGGATGATAAAAACTGCGTTTTAGGATGGTTTGGATGCGCAGAAGCAGTTCTTTGAGAGCGAATGGTTTACGCAAATAATCATCTGCACCACTTGCGAATCCCTCTTCAACATCGTCCATAGCATTGCGTGAGGTGAGAAAAATGGCAGGAGTACTGTTCCCCTCACGACGAGAGTTTTTTAGCAGGGAGAAACCATTCCCATTTGGGACGTTTACATCGAGCAGGAGAAGATCGAATTTTTGTTCATACAAGATATCCTCAGCGCAGGAGGCATCATAGACGCAAACGACTTCGTACCCTTGTTCGGTTAAATATTCACTCACACTTTCCGAGAGATTAGGGTCGTCTTCGAGAAGGAGGAGTTTGGCTTTTATCATAATGATAGTTTACCCTAAAAAGTATAACCTACTCGTAATGCTGCCTCATGGTCGCTGGCGCTGTCACTTATTCCGTATCGATAATCTCCCAAAAGAAACCAATGAGAATCGAGAGGAAGCATAACTCCAACCGAAAGTGTTTCAATGGGCTTAACGCCTGAGTAGATGCTTTGAGAATTGGTATACGATGCGCTGATCGATTTATTTTTACTCCCGATATACCTAATACCAGCGTAGAATGCATTCGTATTTTGATAGTTAAGAAGATTTCCAACATCGTTATCATTTACCATTGTATAGCTGTATCCGCCAAAGAGATGAATATTTTTATCAAGAGAATATTGAAGAGAAAGGGAAGCCAGATAGTCGGCTGCTTCATTGCTGTATCCCGTAGAATAAGTAGGTGCAATAACTCCAACTCCTGCTTGAAACATGAATTCTGTGGTTGGTTTAAAAAGATAAAAGAGGTTGATCTGTGAGTCATTCCATCCGCTGTCGCTGTAGGTACTGTCCTGTGATTTGAAATAAGAAGTGAGGAATTGAGCTGAAAAGTTGCCATGGTAGATATCCGCCTGCAAAGTAGCGTTAGATGTTTTCGTATTCTCCAGAGTGTTAGCGTTCATACTAGAGAGGTTAAGCCCCATGATAATATCGTAAGAAGTTGGGGTGTAAAGCGATGATGTTGTGCACCCATACGCATCAGCGAGGTCACTAAAAGGAGTATTGGGACACTTATCTATCGCGTCATCCACTCCATCAAAATCAGCATCTTCTACCCCATATACATGAAAAGCAACCAGTAGCATGAGGTAAAAAAATGATGTTCTATTTTTCATTCTTAGCGTCTATTTTGAAAATTAGGCTGAGTATTGGTATTCATCTGACGTTGTACTGAGCCGCTTCGATTCATCTGTTGCATCGGCATACCGGAGAAATTATTTTGTGAGCCTTTACTCATCCCCTTGCCCATACCGCCTTGGAGTTTTTGCAGTGCTTCATTTCTTTGGGTTTCATTCATTGTTGCAATGTTTGTTTTGAGTTGATTCATCAGCTCATATCGCTCATTTGCAGGAGCTTTCATGATTTGATCAATTTGTGTATCAATAGTGCTCTCACCTTGTGCAACCGATACCAAAATAATCATGGCACAGAAAAAGGGAAAAAATTTCATAGATGCTCCTTTGTATTTAAATTGTTATGATAACCGATAAAGATTAGTGCTGTATTAGTGCGTGTAAATCGAGGGTAAATCCTGTCCCTTGATGTAAAACGCTTTTAACATGAATGGGAATTTTGAGTTCGTCACACAGTTTTTTAACGATGTGCAATCCAAGTCCCAAGCCTCTTTCATGCTCTTTATAAAAACGGTCAAATACTTTTTCAGGATGTTCAATTCCTTTGCCGTTATCATCGATATGAAGTGTTTTAGTCGCAGAATTGATAGAGATCCATACTGAGCCGTTTTCTTTGTTGTATTTGCATGCATTACTCAAAAGATTGTCCAGTATGCGGGTTATTGCATCTTGATTAGCATTGATTGAGAGCGTGGCACTGTTAAGAATAAAAGAGACAGAAGGATAAAGCTTCTGAATCGTGGCGATACGATCTTCGAGTAACGTATGCAAATCAATATGCTCTTTTTGCAAGGGATGCCCTTCGAGATAACTGCGTAAATTATTTCCCAATGAAATCATGGTCTCAATGCTTCGTTCGATGCGCTGAATTTTTTTGGTTTCACTCTCGGAGACATTCAAGAGGCTTACATTCAGTCTTAGGCTCGAAAGGGGCGTATTAAAATCATGAAGTATATCACGGCTAAACTCTTGGGTTAAATGAAGTGCTTTTCTCAATGGATGGAGTGAATACAGAGAAAAAAGGGCAGAAATAATCCCTAAAATAAGAAGTGTGATCAAAAAAGCTTGAATAAGCGGATCTCGTGTCTGATGCAGCATGACATCAAAACGCTCCTGTGAGAGATGGAGCTTAAGGGCATACTTACCGCTTGGTATAGAAAACAGGGCGTAATATCCTGTCTCATCTTTTTTGAGGGTATACAGTGTTGCCGCCTGTAAGGGTGCAAAGTCCAGAGTAAATTGTTGGCATTTGAGATCAAAACTGCACACTTTCATGTCATTGAAAACGGCTTCTTCGAGAGAGTGTCTTTCTTGCGTGTATTCATACCAAAAAACTAAACCGCTCAACAGAGATAAAGAGACAAAAAAAACCAAAAAACTTTTGATAAATGATTCTGTTTCAGCGTGTTTCAAGACGATACCCCACTCCCCGTATATTTTGGATTTCCCAATTCGTCGTAGTTTTAAGCTTATTGATGGCGACACGCAGGGCACTATCGCTGGGGTGCTCCATGAGATCAAATAAACTCTCTTTTGTAAGAGTCCTACCTATATTCTGAATAAAAATCCGTAACATCGGAAGCTGAACATCTCCGAGCGTGATAAGTCGCCCTTCTTTATGTACTTCATTGTTTTGAGGATTAAACGTAATCTCTCCAAATTGAATGACTTTTTGAAATTGAGTAAATTTTGCATCGATACGTACGAGTAACTCTTCAGGAAAAAAGGGTTTTTTGAGATAATCTTCCGCCCCTAGGCTGAATCCTTTGGAAATTGATGCCATATCACTCAGAGCACTGATAAAAATAACGCGGGTATTGTCTCCCGCAGCGCGAAGCTCTTCCAACAGTTTGAGTCCATTGATTTTAGGAACGTTGATGTCTAAAATATAAAGATCATAAGTGGTGTCGAACGTTGCATCTGCAGCCTCTTCACCATCTTTGACCCAAAGTACATCGTAATGTGCCTCTTGGAGCATCTCTTCGAGGGTTTCGCCAAGGATGAGATCATCTTCAAGTAATAAAATTTTCAAATGATCCTCCTTGTGTTGGTTGAGATATTATAGTCAATACTCTTAGAGTTGCTTGTTAAATGCAGCAAGATGACTTTCACTGCCTTTTCTCAAGTTTTCATATACCGTACGAATATCCGCTGGTAAATCGGTCGGGAGTAATCGTTTATCCAAATCTTCAATGTCTGTAATTTCAATCAGCTGCCCAACTTTGTATGCCTCTGTGACAGAAACATTACCTTTGGCTATGAGGGTATTGTAAAGAGCTTGTAAGTCTTGATTGACAAAAACTCCAGCTGCAGCTGATTCGGTATAACCTGCGGTACTTACAGCGTACTTATCAATCATGGATTTGACACTGTCGATATGGGTTTGTTCACCATTGGTGGCGATGTTCGTAAAAATTTTAGAACCCCATTTGGCGTACATTGCATTATATACATCCCTCGCTAATCGTTCTTCTTCCCACATAAAGAGCAGGTCATTTTGGAGTTGAATAGACAATGTAGATGCAATAACTCCGCTCAAAGTAGCAAGTTGTTCATCTACAGATGTTGTATTGACTTCAGTAAGAAAGGCTGTATTGTTGATATCAGCAGCAGCTTTGATTGCGGCGGTTTGTGAACGAACCTGTTGTGCTGCAAGCAAACGAATGGTTCGTGCATCTGTTGTTATTGTTAAATTACTCGTCAGATTTGCTTCGGTATTTGCCAACGAGTGAGCGATAATTTTAGCCGCATTGTGCGCTATGTTATGATCTCTAGCAATATAATCTTCTGAAATATTTATATCAGTTAGACCTAATTCGTTTTGCAGATTTAGCATCGCTTGTGTCAATGTCAATGTAGGATCTAGTGCCATTGCTTGAGCAACCAAGGTGGTAAGTGGAGATATAAAGCTGCTTTGTCCAGAAACAGCTTTAAAGTGCCATTTTTCACCAATAGTCGTATTAGTGTCCAAGTCAATCGTATTTTCATCGGCTTCAACAAGTATTGGAAGTTCGGTTGCACTCATGTATGGAAGGGTAAACGTATATTTGCCTCTAGCGTCAGTCATTACAAACGGCTCATCTGCATCACAGACATCGTTATAATTTTTATCCAAACATACTTTTGCGCCGACTAGATACCCATCAGCGACGGTTCCACTTAGAGTTGTTGTTGCATCGGTTGCTGTGACGGTACTCGTCGCATCATCGCCTCCGCCACATCCTATTAACAACACTACAACGGATACTGCAAGCGATAGAGACGCTATACTTTTTGAAAATTTCATGACTTTTTCCTCATTTTCTTTAGATTCAGCCATTGTAATATAGAAGAGTTAGTGAAGTATTAGCGTGTTAATCAATGAGCAAAGTAGATGAGGGGGAGAGATACTCCCCGCTTTTTTTAGCGTACAGGAGTATTGGTAAGACGAGTTTTTAGGGGAGTTTGCAACTCATGTTGTGATTGAAGTTGCATTTGTAGGCGTGTTTGCATGGGTACACTTATGGGGTCTTCACTTTCTACTCTTTTTTGTTTCATGTTTACTTGAAATGCTTGTCGTTCTTCTTGCGTCATAGCTTGAACTCTATTTTGCATTTCAGTCTGAAAAGCGGCACGATTCTCTTTCGCAACATTTCCACGAAGAGCTTGCATTTCTCCCATGGACATAGAGCTAAAATCTACCGCCAAACCATTAAGTGTAAATACACTCAAAAGAGCAATAAAATAAATGCCTTTCATCCTAATTATCTTCCGCCACGCTTCATCCCGCCACCTTGCATGCCACTATTCATATTTTGTCCGCCACCGCTTCCATCTTGCAGTTGTGTACGAGTACGTGTTTGGGTTTGAGTTTTTACACCTGTACCATTTTCCATATCTGATTTTTTACCATACATGTTGGATTGCATCATTTGACGCTCTTCTTGTTGTTGAATTCTTGTTGATTCAGCTTGATTTTGAGTTTGTGTCATAAGAGGAGTTTCCTCCGCCATTGCCGAAAAAGTTGCGAAGCTCAAAAGAGCTACTAAGGTTAAAGTTTTCATGAAATCTCCTTGTGTTTTGATAGTGTTAGTATCACACACAAGCATTAGTGAAGCGTTAGTAGAAATTACGAAAGTATTAATCCCATAATGATAAATAAGGGAAGTGCCATTGCAGCAGAGATAAGGGCATAAGGTAATTGCGTTCGTGTATGTTCTTGGACACTGCATCCGCTTGCCATAGCTGAGATGATGGTTGTATCGGAAATCGGAGAACAGTGATCGCCGAAAACTCCCCCTGAAATGACGGCACCCATAGCCAATGCTACAGGAGCATCCAGACCCACTGCGAGAGGAACAGCGATAGGAAGCATGATACTAAACGTCCCCCAACTGGTTCCAGTAGCAAAGGCGATGATAGCGCTTAGGACAAAAATCGCAGCAGGAAGGTAGGCACTGGGAAGATAATTCCCAATAAAGCTGGCAAGATACTGACCCACTTGCATATCTGAACTTATACCCCCGATGGCAAATGCGAGAAGCAGTATCGATGCAATCGGTGCCATTGATTTAGCACCTTGGAATGCGGAGATGATAAAATCTGTAGTATTCATTGCATTTTTAAATCGATAATAGCCGTACATCATGAGGAGTGTTACGATAAGGGTGTAAAAAATAGAACTCGAACCCGAGCCTTTGAGTAAATTCCCGCCTCCCGTGATGAGCATGAAAATCAGTACTCCTCCAATCATCCACACCATCGGCCATACGAAAAGACCAACGGAACCCTGTTCGTCATCACATTCTAGAGAGGGTTCAGTGATGGCAGCGTGTTTCATGGGACCAATGTCGATGTTGTACCAGATAGCAACAAATGTGACGATGAGGGCGATGTAGGCGTAAAAATTGTAGCCAATAGCGCTGATAAGCCAGCGAGCTTCTTCTCCGGCGATAAGTCCAGCAGCGATTTGACCCCCGATGAGTCCCAAAAGCAATGCTCCCCAACCGTTGATGGCAATGATGGAGCATACAGGGGCTGAAGTAGAGTCGCATACAAATGCAAGTTTGGCACGACTAATACCATATTTATCACAAAAAGGTCGTCCGATAGCACCAGCAACGAGAGAAGTGATGGATGATTCGATAAAGATAATAAGCCCAGCGATGAAGCTTGGCATCAATGCACCACGTTTAGAGCTGACAAGAGAGCGTTTGGTGCTGAGCTCATGAACCAATCCATTGACTCCGCCACTGCGCTCAATAAGTGTCATAACACTTCCCACCATCATAGCAAATGCGAGCGTTTTAAGCACCCATACTTCGCTTAGTAGTCCCCAAAATCTTTCAAAGAGAAGAAGGAGCATTGGGAGTAGATCAAAACCGGCAATAATAAATTCTCCAACGAGAATGGCAGCAATAAGTGCAACAAACACCGATCGGCTAAATAGGGCAAGAATAATAGCAATAAAAGGAGGGAGAAGCCCTAGTAGACCAAAATCGATTGGGAATCCTTAGAGTATGACTTGCAGGCGCATTAAGCCAGCACGTCCAAATTGTTCTTCGTAATAATCACTTCTTTTTTCATCAATGACGCTGAAGCCTAGTTTTTTGTAAATCAGTTCTGTTTCAGCAGAGCCTATTTCGATCATAGTCTGAACTTTTCGATATCCTTTAAGACGTGCCGTGAGCATGCTTTTGCCTACCATCTCTTTGAGGATACCCAGACTTTTGAACTCTGGCTTGACCATCATGAAATCACAGACCCATGTTTTATTGTCAATCTCAGGTTCGCACAGCAAATAACCTGCTATTCGTTCATGATACGTTTCATCGATACCGACTTCTTCGAGTGCACGGGCAAAAATATCATGCGTAGCAATACGAGGCTCATATCCGCAGATCGTACCTGCTTTTACGCCATCAGAGAGGGCAATCATAAAGTTTGAAAAGTGACAATAGCTTTTGGTAGTAGTGAGGGTAAATTTTTGGAGATATTCCAAAAGCTTCTTTTCATCATTTGTATTAAAGATATAATCAAATATTCCCACTTTTTTTCCAGAACGAGAGCTTTCCAATAATGCTTCTGCTATAAATGACGCGTCTGCTTCTTCGGCTTTTCGAATGGTTATGCTCATCCTCTGTACCCCCATGATTTTCATTATGCTATACTACCTAACTTTAAAACAAACTAAGTTCAAGTTGAAAATATGTCTAAAATAATCTCACTTTTTTTTATTTTCCTATTAATACCCCCTTTATGGGGATCACAACAGCTTATTGTTGTGATTTCTCCCGAACTAAATTCAAGCAGCGGCGAACTTCAGAGGTATGAAAATGAGGGTAATTGGCATAAAGTGGGAGAGGTTGTCCCTGTAATGCTTGGACGAAGCGGTTTGGGGTATTCAAGCTTGCGTCAACCACAAAAAAATGAAGGAGACGGCCGATCGCCTGCAGGGGTGTTCGATATTGGTTCAACGTTTGGGTATGCGCTTGAGACGAATTCTTCAATGCCTTATTTTCATGCTGATGAATCGCTGATTTGCGTAGATGATGGCGATGATCGCTTCTACAATAAAATGACTCTTTTAAATCCATTAACTCCTCCAAAAAGTTTTGAGAATATGCATCGAAGTGACGAGCTTTATCGCTATGGTGCTGTTATCGAGTATAATCGACTGGGTGAAAAAGGGAGAGGATCGTGCATCTTTTTTCATCTGAATCGTCCTGATTATCGTCCAACAGCAGGATGTACTGCAATGGATAAAAAACCGCTGATTGACATATTGCGTTGGCTTGATCCGACTAAAAATCCAAAATTATTACAGATTCCAAAGAGTGATTGTAAAGAATATCAAAAAGAGTTTGTGGGGATAGAGTGTAAGTGAGCGTCATTCCCGCGTAGGCGAGAAGTGACGAGAGGTAGTAGATTAGTTGTTAATAACGTCCACTTTCGGCGTTTTAACCGTAGATGCTGGAAGCATTGGGTAGATAATGGCTGGTTTTTTGCCTTCGAGTGATTTGAGGAAAGTTTCAATCTCAGCTGTTTCGTTAGTACTTAGATCAACGCCCAATTGAATACGTCCCATCTCTTTAATCGCTTCGCTAAGGGTTGCAATTTGACCGTTATGAAAGTACGGTGCTGTTTCGGTGATATTACGAAGCGTTGGTACACGTACCATACCGTTTTTATCCCCTTTAAAATCACCCACATTCATGTATTTATACGGAGCAACGGCACCAAATGCCTGCATTGTTCCACCCAATGCGATGTCGTTATGACACGTTGCACATCCTTTGTCGATAAACGTTTGAAGCCCTTTTTGCTCTGGAGTTGTAAGTGCTTTTTTGTTACCGCTTAAGAACGCATCATAACGTGATGGAGTGACCAATGTACGTTCATATACAGCAATAGTGTCCGCAATTTTTTCAAAGGTAATTTTGACATCTTTGCCATACGCTTTTTGGAACATGCTAACGTATTGAGGCATAGACGTAACAACACCGGCGACATGGTCTTTTGGCGCTGCCATTTCAGGACCTGCTTGCATAGGACCCTGTGCTTGGTCTTCAAGGTGAGGACTTCGTCCATCCCAAAATTGCTGGCTGTAAAATACTGCATTGTAAACAGTAGGAGAACTTAGATGATGAGGATTGGCTGTCCATTTGTGCCCGATGGCGGCACTCATACCATCAACACCACCGATGGCCAAGTTATGACAGGTGTTACAGCTGATAAGACCGCTTTTAGAGAGGCGAGGATCAAAATAAAGCATTTTCCCTAGCTCAATTTTTGCTGCTGTTGTAGGATTTTTAGGATTAGAAGTGAGTTTTTCAAGTGCTTTTGCATTAGAAGGGATTGGTTTTAACCCTGCTGTTTTGGCTTCATCGGCTAATGAAGCACCCATAACCGCTGTTGCTACAAGAGCGCTAAGTAATAAGATTTTCATGAGACTCTCCTTATAATTAAAATAATGATATATTGTAGCATAGTTTAAACAATGGAGAATTATTTTCCTCTATCCACGTTCTAATTCTTGCATTACTGTTTGACGTTTGGTGTTTTCAAGCCGTTTGCATGCAACTTCAAATGCTGAAGACTCACCGATGATGGTACAGTGTTTTTTTGCTCTTGTGATAGCTGTATAGAGGAGTTTAGTATTCAGCATAATAAGGTGTGAGAAGCTCATTACCATCACGATATTTTCATACTCCATCCCTTGAACTTTATGGACACTTAGCGCATAAGAGAGACTGAGTAAATCACGTACCTTTTCATAGGTATAGTGAACAATCAGCTCCTCATTTGGGTAATAGACACTGCACAGTTCCTCTTCTTCATCGATTTTAAAAAGCAATCCGCACATACCGTTAAAAATTCGTCGCTCCACAGGATCACCTTGCTCTTTGAACTCATCCGTCGTATGGGTGGGCATATTTTCATTACGGATGTGAACTACTTTATCAAAGAGACGAAATTCTCCTTTATGGGTTTTTATCTTTTTTTTTGGATTGGGATTGAAATACTCTTGTAGCAGTATATTGAGATTATCAACTCCAAGTGCGTGTCCACGCATGGGAGAGATAACTTGGAAATGGTTGAGATACTCTTTGATTTTTTTGGTTTCTAGATAGCTGCGAGAAACACTAAGATGAGAGAGCGCAGCTTGAGCAATGGAAGCGAGAATGTTTTGGGTATTAGTCTGCACTACTTCGTCAAATTCGCTACCGCTTAGGTTTTGTTTGAGAGCGTATCGGTTGAAAATATCAACAGGAGTGAAAGTAAAATCATCATAAATATCGCCATAGGCAGGAATAACTCCCTGACGTACGTCATTGGCGATGAGGGCGATAGCTTGGTCGGAGCGTTGGCGATAGATGTGGGTAAGGGTAACGGTCGGAGCGATACCTAGAGTAATAAAGTCACTCAATGGACTTCCAGCACCGATAGGGGGAAGTTGAGCGTCATCACCTACGATGATGATGGTGGCATCGGAGTCGATTTTAGAAATAAGCCGTGCAAATAGAAGGGAGTTAATCATAGATGCTTCATCGATAAGGACGACATTATACGGCATCTTATCCTGACTCTCAAATTTGACCAAGAGACTTTGGATGGTGGCACTCTCATATCCGCTTCGCTCTTTGATCCGTTGAGATGCGATACCGCTTAGAGCACAGGTGATGATTGTTTCTCTTGTGTAGCGTGTGTTTAACAAATCCAAAAGAGCTTTAGCCGTGGTACTTTTCCCCGTTCCGGCATAGCCTACGAGCAGCAGCAATTTACATCCTAGATTGATGCGCTCCAAGGCACTTTTTTGTTGCTCACCCAGAGTCAGAGAATGTTCGCTTAAAAAGGTCTCTAAATCATCGGTGAGACTTTGGTCTGTTATTTTTGTCCGTTTTTTGAAATTGTCCACTAAAAACTTTTCTGCTTCATAAATGCGATCGAGTGCGAGTTTCCCACTGGATAAAACAACGATACTTCCCTCATTTGTTCTGTCCAGTAAAGCTTCTTCATAGACACCATTATTTCCTAAATTGAGCAATCCATCGAGCTTCGTAAAGAGGATATTTTTTTCAATACAGCTGTTTCCCTCTTGGTCGCAATATTCGCTGAGGGTAAATTCCATCGCCGCTTGTATACGTCTGGGATCATGATGATGGAGTTTCATGTTGAGCGCAATCTCATCCGCCTTTTTAAACCCTATACCATGTATTCGCATAAGAGCATATGGATTTTTTTGGATGGCCTCAATGGGATTTTTGACTTCTTTCATAGCGGTTGCTATGAGGCGCAGGAGGATAGGGGTAACGCCAAATGGGGCTAAAAACTCTCCCAAAAGGCGCATCGAGCGAAATTGTTTCCAGCCGTTTGCCAAGCGCTCCAGCCGCTTTTCATTCATCCCTTTGATTTCCAAAAGTTGTTCGATATTATTTTCTAAAATCTGAACCAGCCCTTCTTGACCATATTTTTCGATCAGCTCGGCGGTGAGTTTTTTGGTAAATCCTTTGACCACACGGTTGAGAAAAAAGAAGAGTTCGTTTTGATTGACGGTGAGGGATTGGGCATTGAAGGTTTTACCGTAGTTTTTGTGAACTTCCCATTCACCCTTGAGCGTGATAGCGGCATCTTTGAGATTTTCTACATCACTCTCATGATAATGAGCGCTGATTTTTTCGCCGCTTTTGAGGGCAGCGATAAAAAAACCGCCGTTTTCATAGATAATTTTATCGATTTGGCCGATGAGTGTTTTCATGGAAAGATTGTAGCGTTATTGTAAAAATAATAAATTTATGTGGCTCATAGACATATTTTTAATCTTTTAGGCTTTAACACGTGCGATTCTTGCCTCTTCTTGGGATTTATACAGTTCGGCACATCCCTTTGAAAGTTCGCGAATTTTTAGAATGTAGTTAGCGCGCTCCGTTACAGAAATCGCTTTCCGTGCATCGAGAGTGTTAAACGTATGGGATGCCATCATACATAAATCGTATGCAGGGAGAGGAAGTTCTGCATCGAGACATCGTTTGCACTCGGCTGATTTAGACTCAAATTCAGCGAAAAGCATGGCAGTATCGGCGATTTCAAAATTGTATTTGCTAAACTCGATCTCGCCCTCTTTGTGGATATCACGGTATAGAGTTTTACCATACTTGTTTTCGCTCCACACGATGTCAAACACCGTATCAACCCCTTGGAGATACATTGCCAGACGTTCGGTTCCGTAAGTGATCTCAACCGCAACCGGATCGCACGCGATCCCTCCCACTTGCTGAAAGTACGTAAACTGTGTTACTTCCATCCCGTTAAGCCACACTTCCCAACCCAGACCCCACGCACCCAGTGTTGGAGATTCCCAGTTGTCTTCCACAAAACGGATGTCATGTTCTTTGAGGTTGAGCCCCAGATATTCTAGACTCTTGAGATAAAGCTCTTGGATATTTTCAGGGCTTGGTTTGATAAGAGCTTGAAACTGATAGTAGCTTCCCAAACGGTTTGGATTTTCGCCATACCGTCCATCAGTAGGACGGCGACTTGGAGCGACATACGCCACGGACCACGGTTGTGAGTCGAGTGAGCGCAAAAAAGTAGCAGGATGAAACGTCCCGGCACCCGCAGGTATATCATAAGGCTGAACGATAGCACACCCTTGGTCGTTCCAAAATTGTTGAAGTTTTAAAAGCATATCGCCAAAAGTTATCATAAAAATTCCTGTAAAAAAAGTGGAATATTATAGCCAAAGTGACCTTGTAGTATTCGTCATTCCCGCGAAGGCGGGAATCCAGCTTTTAATTATCCATCTTACAGATAATAGAACCGATTTCATGTCCCAGAGAGCGAGAAACGACAGAACATTTTATTTTGAGTAAAAAACAGATATTTTTACGTTTGGAGGGGGTCATACATTCGTAATTTCCCATCCCTTTGGCGATGATAACATCGGCGGTATCAAAGAGCTTTTTGGATTCTTCGGATGCACGTTCATAGACAAACCCGGGAGTATTAACACCGCTATCCATGAGGGCGCAAATTTGATCTATTTTGGCTTCTTGTGCCTCTTTCAGGGTGACATCATTGATGATAAAATTACCTCGAACCATGTAGGTGATATCTAAATCAGGGTAAAGTATTTTTAGATGTTCGATGGCTAATGCATCGAAAAGATGCTCGCCCGTATTGTCACCGATGTAGAGCAGTGTTTTTGATTTTTGGAGTTGCTCAGCGAGCTTTATCGAGTCATCGTGCGCAAATGGAGTGTCAAAGACAGAGGTAATCGCACCATGCAAATCAAACGCAACTTCTGCTGCCAAATCGATAACGTTTCCCACCACTGCTATTTTGAGTAGCGCCATAAAGGGATTATTACTTTGTTCTATTGTTTCACGTAAAAACGGCATATAGTGTTGAGCTTGTGCAGTTGCGTGGGATTTTTGCGTATCATAGAGATCGATTTTATGGGCAAAAAGAGCCATTTGTTCATACAGCGGTGCAGCTATGACAGGCGGAGAGAGGGTGAAATCGGCAGTTGAAAGAGCGTCCTCGATAAAAGAGACAATCGTTTGAGTTAAAGCCTCATCTGCTCCAATGGCATCGCAAACACGTTCGCTTTGGGCGATAATACACCCAATACATTCATTTTGGATGGTCATTGAGCAGCGTGCTCATCGATTACTTTTCCCCACATGAGCTTGTATTTTCGACGCATAAATTCTACTTCTTGAGCCGAAAGTTTGAGTTGCTCTGTAAGGATCGCGATGGTTTTACGGTCTTCATCATAGAGTTCTTGGAGAGATCCAAGGGCTTCTTTGAGAAATGCATTTTCATTTTTAATCGACTCAATGGTCTCTTCTTTAGCAATGAGGACTTTTTCATGGAGATTGATAATAGTACCGATGGTTTTTTCGACGAAACTCGCCCCGATTGTAATATCTGCATGAGACGTGCTTAATTCGGTTATCGATGCAGGAATTATTCCTCCCATCGCTTGAGATGGATCGATGAGGATTACTCCTTCTTCCACAAAAGTTGTCAATTTACCGCGAACGATCAATGCTTCTACTTCTTCAGGATCCATTTGCGTCAAATCGGCATATTCGTGAATACTCATCCAATGTTCGTGCATGTCGCTACCTTCGTATTAGTTAAAAGTCTAAAGCAAAAGGTGTACCTATTATAAAATAGTTTCAATTTCCATGGAATCCATTTCAACTTTTTTGGCTTTGGAAATACGGTCTTCTTGAAGTTTCATTCGAAGTTCTTCATTTTCGAGTGCCAAAATTTGCATAGCAAGATAAGCTGAATTGATAGCTCCAGCTTTACCGATAGCCACTGTTGCAACCGGCATTCCTGCAGGCATTTGAACAGTAGAGAGAAGAGCATCAATACCGTTAAGTGCCGATGCGCTCATCGGTACACCGATAATAGGTTTGATCGTTTTAGAGGCAAGAACACCGGCTAAATGGGCAGCCATTCCAGCTGCTGCAATAAATACTTGCGCCCCTTTAGCTTCTGCTGCAATAATATAATCTTTAGTACGCTCAGGGCTGCGGTGAGCCGAAGAGATGATAAGTTCATACGCAACACCGAACTCTTCAAACGTCTGTGAGCACGATTTCATCACATCAAAATCGCTTTTGCTCCCCATAATAATAGATACAAATTTCATTTTTTTCCTTTGGTTTTATTTAAGTTTTTTTGTCCCTGAAACACACAAAAAGCAAGGTCGCAAGCAGTAGTACGAAGGCGTACCGATAGCGATTTGTTGCAGGGACGATTTTCTTTTCTTAGTAAAAAGAAAAGAAAATAGAGTTAACATCTCGTTCCAATCCCCATATCTTCCGTCGCAGGAATACGAAAAAAGGTAAAGTGAGGAAGCGGACAAGGCAGTTTAAATCGGTTCAGATTCCCACTGTGAACTTGATCCCACACCTTTCCATTTTCAGCAAGTAGCTGTTTGAAAATGATGATCCATTGCCCGTCTCGTTTTTCAACCGTTCCGATTTCATTATCAACCGCTTCGATGAGTGCATCGGAGGGAGCTACGATTTCCATGATGTCATTGGGGAACGTTTTGTATTTGCATTCAAAAAACTCTCCTGATTCATCGACGATTCCTGCTACTTGATGGGTTCCCATCATCATAGTAAAGTCGAGATTTTGCGTATCATGTTTTTCAAAAGGGCGATTGATGAGATAGGCATCGGTAAACCCCCGATTTTGCATTGTATTCAATTCCTTTTGATACGCCGCATCATCAAATTTCCCCTCATAATAATCATCGATCGCACGTCGATAGGTTTTAGCCGTAATCGCAGCATAATAAGGAGATTTGGTACGTCCTTCTACTTTGACCGAATCGATCGCACCGCTTTGCAAAATTTCACTCATGTGAGATGCGAGATTAAGATCTTTAGAATTCATGATATAGGTCCCGATTCCCTCGTGCTCTTCGAGTTTGAACAGTGTCCCCGTCTCAGGATTGGCAGCGTACATTTCGTATGGGAAACGGCAATCATTGGCACAGCTTCCACGGTTAGGGACACGTCCGCTTTGGAGTGTAGAGATGAGACAACGCCCACTGTAGGCAAAACACATAGAACCATGGACAAATACTTCGATTTCCAAATCAGGAAGTTCTGCTTTGATTTGGATGAGGTCTTTGAGAGAAATTTCTCGTGCCGCGATGATACGGCGTGCTCCCATATCGTAATAGACTTGCGCATCCAATACATTCATCACATTGGCTTGTGTAGAGAGATGCAGTGGAATTTGGGGAGTAATTTGATGCGCGAGTTTAAGAACACCTGGAGTGGCTACGATAAACGCATCCGGCTCGAGTGATGCCATAGTAGCAATATGTTCTTTTAGAAGTTTGAGCTGTGAGTTAAAAGGAAAGCCATTGATCGTAACATAGACTTTGCGTCCACGTTCATGAGCATAATCAATCCCCTCTTTAAAGCTCTCCAAATCAAACTCTTTACCCGAACGGATACGAAGTGAAAAATGACTAACCCCGCCATACACAGCATCTGCACCGTAGTCGATGGCAATTTTGAGTTTTTCTAAATTTCCCGCAGGGGAGAGGAGCTCAACTTTTTTCAAAATAATAGATTCTCGTTTTTAGTAATTTAGAAGAATTTTAGCGAAAAAAAGGTGTTGATTGTTTGAAAGCAGTAAGTTAGCTATTGATTATGCCTCAACAACATACAAAGAACGAGGTCGCGTGCAGTAGTGCACAAGCGTACCGATAGTGATTTGTTGTTGAGGCGATTTTCTTTTGTTACTTTTCTTGTTAAAAAGAAAAGTATAGAACAATATTATTTTTGTCCAAACGAAGCAAGTAAGGCTTCAATGTCATCACTGCTAACAATGTCATCTGTATCCGTATCTCCGTGGATGTGTACCGCTGAGGTAACCCGCTTAGAATCATCGATTTTTCCTGAAAAGAGGTGATTCATATACGTAGACAAGGCCCGCATAACATTAATAACTCGCTCGATTTTTTGACGATGAATATCTTGGTATTGCATAATATCCATCACATTCATAATAGCATCTCCTCCGTCTTGAAGGATTTGCTCTACTGAATCAAGTTTTTCTTTAGCTTGCGTATTTTGGGCTAGCTGTGTATCAAATGCTTCAACGTGAGGAAACTTAGCATGTAAGGTCGTAAAAAGAGCAAGATTAGAATCAATAATTGCTTTTATATTTTTGATATGTTTTTCACCATTACCCAAGTCGTTGCTTATAATTTCGATGAGATCAAAAATCTCAGAAGCTTTTGCTTCACTTTCTTTTGTTACATCATCGAGTTGATGAACCATTTTATTGTCATCCGTCGGTGGAGGCGGTGGCCAGCTTTGCATTGCTGAAACACGATACGCATGTGGATTTTCAATGTCGTTAAATACATGGTCGATCTCTTCAGGAGTATCAACGCTTTCTTCAGACTCAGTGATTTCATCCATCTCTAAATCTTCGTTCATAAGAGCATCAAGTTCTTCTTGCGTCATAATGGCTACCTCATAAAAAATTGCACTATAATATCATTAAAATGATTATTTTCAATAGGAAATACGATGAAAGTTGACCTCCACAATCATACCGTGTTGTGCAATCACGCAACAGGCACTGTAAATGAGTATGTAGAAGCTGCCATACTGCAAGGGACAAAATACTTTGGTTTTTCAGATCATGCTCCGATGAAATTTGATCCACAGTATCGAATGGAATTCTCACAAATGGATTTGTATGAGCAATGGATTCGAGAAGCCGAAGAGCGTTATCAAGGCAAGATTAACGTATTACTAGGCTATGAGGTAGATTATCTTCCCGGATTTATGGACGAAAGAGTTTTAAAACGACCTTGTGATTATTTGATTGGAAGCATCCATTTTATTGATGAATGGGGATTTGATAATCCGGAATACATTCATCGCTATGAAGGTATGGACATGGACGCCCTTTATACCCGTTATTTTCAACTGGTTGAAGATATGGCAATGAGTGGAAAATTTGACATTGCAGGACATTTGGATTTGCTCAAAGTTTTTAAGTTTTTCCCAAAAACAGACATCCGAATTTTGGCAAAAAATGCACTAAAAGCAATTAAAAAGGCCAATATGGTTATTGAAATTAATGTTTCTGGTCTTCGGAAACCGGTAGGTGAAGCCTATCCGTCTCCATTATTACTCGAATACATTGCCTTATTAGATATACCGATTACCTTTAGCTCAGATGCTCATCGTCCCGATCAAGTGGGGATGTTTACGGATGAAAGTGAAGCACTGGCACGATCTTTTGGGTACAGCGAGTGTGCGACTTATTGCAACAGAGATAGAGAGATGATTAAATTTTAGGCACTTTACGTTTTTACAATTAATATTAATTTGCTATACTGTTTACAATTTTATTTTTGAGGTGAAATGTATGGGTAAATTTGTAAACAGTGTAGAAGAGTTTTTTACTTTTTCTAAAGAGAACGATGTTCAATTCGTAGATTTCCGTTTTACTGATATTAAAGGGACTTGGCACCACGTTACTTACCGTTACAGTGCAGTTAATGCCAGTCAATTCGAAGGCGGCTTACCATTTGATGGTTCATCGATTGATGCATGGCAGCCAATTAATAAATCAGATATGTTACTTATCCCTGATGCTGGTTCTGCATTCATGGATCCTTTTACTGCTGATCCAACCATTATCGTTTTCTGTGATGTTTATGACATTTACAAAAAACAAGCGTATGAGAGATGCCCACGTTCAATCGCAAAAGCTGCACTTAAACACGCTGAGTCTTTAGGTATTGCCGATGCTGCTTACTTTGGTCCTGAAAATGAATTTTTTATGTTTGATTCTGTAACTTTTGTTGACAATATCAATGAAGCCGGTTATAAAATTGATACCGAAGAAGGTGGCTGGAATTCAAACAATGCATACCCGGACAATTACAACACAGGTCACAGACCAGGAACTAAAGGCGGTTACTTCCCAGTAGCACCAACAGACTCAGCAGTAGATATCCGTGCTGAAATGATGCAAGTATTAGAGCAAGTGGGTCTTGAAGTTATTTTGGGTCACCACGAGGTTGCTCAAGGGCAACACGAAATCGGTATCGTATTCTCTGACATCATCGGTGCAGCTGACAATGTTCAAAAATACAAGTATGTTGTGAAAATGGTAGCTCACCTTAACGGTAAAACAGTTACATTTATGCCTAAACCAATGTTTGGTGACAACGGTAACGGTATGCACGTTCACCAATCACTGTGGAAAGATGGCAAAAACCTTTTCTATAAAGAGGGCAACTACGCTAACATCTCAGAAATGGGTCTTAACTATGTTGGCGGTATCTTTAAACATGCTCGCGCAGTTGCTGCGTTTACCAACCCAACAACGAACTCATACAAAAGATTACTTCCAGGCTTTGAAGCACCAAGCGTTCTAACGTACTCTTCACAAAACCGTTCAGCATCTTGCCGTATTCCTTATGGTGCGGGTGAAAAAGCGACTCGTATCGAAATGCGTTTCCCTGACTCTACTGCATGTCCATATCTTGCATTTGCAACGATGATGATGGCTGGTCTTGATGGTATTATCAACAAAGAGATTCCAATCGGTCCAATGGATGAAGATTTATATGAACTCTCTTTAGACGAAATTCGTGAAAAAGGTATCCCTCAAATGCCTCACACTCTTCGTGGTTCTTTAGAGTCACTTGTTCGTGATAATGACTTCTTAAAACCTGTATTTACGGATGAATTCTTAGAAGCATACCGTCATTACCGCTTTGAGCGTGATGTATGGCCAGACGAAGGTCGTCCAACTGCTTATGAGTTTAAAACTACATACTCTTGCTAAACTTTTCTACTGTTCCCGTTTATTCGGGAATAGTGATCTCTTTTGACTAATCATATTTATCTAAAATAATTTTCTTGAAAATTCAACTCTAAATTTTATTTCTTAAATTGTATTCATACTTTTACTTTACTTTATTAAGCACGAGTATCTTTGAATTCTCAAGAAAATTATTTTAGATGAACATTAGTGTATTATCAATTGTAGATTCCTGCAAAAGCAGGAATAATGAGAGGCAAAGGTTTAGTCGATAACTTTCGGACCTGCAGCAGAATAATCAAATCCACTTGTTCCATCCGTATATTTTTTGAAGTTTTTGATAAAGAGTTTAGCTAAGTTATCACGCTGAACGAGATAGGCATCACGATCTGCCCAAGCATTACGAGGATTAAGGATTACAGGATCGATGGATCCAAGTGTTTTTGGTATATGAAATCCAAAAGTATTAGTAGTATCAAATTCAGACTCATTGATTGAACCGTCTAAAATAGCATTGATACATGCGCGCGTATCTTTGATACTCATACGTTTTCCGACACCGTAAGCACCGCCTGTCCATCCTGTGTTAACGAGATAAACATTGACGTGATGTATATCGATTTTTTCACCTAAAAGTTTTGCATAAACGGTCGGATGAAGAGGTAAAAACGCTTCTCCAAAACATGAGCTGAATGTTGCAACAGGTTCTGTAATACCGCGCTCAGTTCCTGCAACTTTGGCCGTATAGCCACTGAGGAAATAGTACATCGCTTGTTCTTTAGTAAGTTTGCTAACCGGAGGAAGTACACCAAAAGCATCAGCAGAGAGAAAAATAATATTTTGAGGATGGGCAGCTTGAAGAGAAGGCTGATGATTGTCGATGTGTTCAATAGGATACGATACCCGAGTATTTTCCGTTTTCGAGCCGTCTTCATAATTGACTAAACCATCTTCGTCATAAACGACATTTTCGAGCAGTGCCCCTTTACGGATAGCAGCGTAGATTTCAGGTTCGCTTTTAGGGTCGAGATTGATCACTTTTGCGTAACATCCACCCTCGAAATTAAAAACACCCTCATCATCCCATCCGTGTTCGTCATCACCGATGAGCGCACGTTGAGGATCGGTTGAAAGGGTGGTCTTACCTGTTCCGCTAAGACCGAAAAAGAGACAAGTATCGCCAGCAGGTCCTACGTTAGCAGAACAATGCATGGCCAGTTTCCCCTCAAGCGGAAGCCAGTAATTCATCATTGAAAAAATTCCTTTTTTCATTTCACCACCGTACCACGTACCGCCGATAATACAAAGATTGGCCTCGATATCAAAAAGAACAAACACTTCCGAGTTCAATCCATGATTTTCCCATTGGCTATTAACCGCTTTACACGCATTGAGAACGGTAAATTGAGGTTTAAAGTCATTGAGCTCTTCGGATGTAGGGCGAATAAACATATTTTTGACAAAATGAGACTGCCATGCGATTTCTGAAACAAAACGAATAGAACGTTTACTCGAAGTACTGGAGCCACAAAAGACATCAGTGATATACAAATCTTTATTAGAAAGTTGTTCACGTGCAACGATCAAGAGCTCATCAAAAACGGCTTTATCAATTTTTTTATTGACATCTCCCCATGCTATGTATTGATTGGATGGGTCGCTGTTGACAAAATATTTGTCTTTAGGACTTCGACCGGTAAAGATTCCTGTATCAACAGTGGTTGCACCGCTGCTGGTCATGGTGCATTCACCGTTACGAAGTTCATGCTCTATTAATTCATCAAAAGTTAAATTATGAAAAATATTTTGGGAGTTTTTTATCCCTAATGTATCAATTTCTGCAGTATTCATGATCTATTTCGCCTTTTAAGCCCGAATAACGAGCAACATTATGAAGCGAATTATACGCCTTTAAAATATAAACGAGAATTAAAGCACATGATTATTGATAGATCGATGGCAGTGTTATCAATTTTTTCCCTTGCGTTCAACATTAATTGATTAATTAGTGTAAAATACTTTTAGAATTGGGCATAGTGAATAAACAAGTAAAGTAGGATTGTATTGAGAGTTGCTCCATTGTATTATAGTGGTGTCATTTACTTTTCCAGTTCAAAGATATTAGTGTAAATATTGAAATGATTTATATACAAAAATACTCAATTAACCATTAGCATTTGAAAAGGGAAAAATTATTTTGATTAAAAATATCAGTGATTACGTATATAGAAACCTCCTAAATAATGAGAGGTTTCTTTTTTTATTTACAATACTTGCGGTAGAACTATATTTATTTCCTCTCTATTTTTTTGGTCAAGGTACACAAGTTCAGATTTTTGATAATCTTGATATTGTTTTTCCTGTTTTAAAAACACTGACTTCGAGCGGATTAATCTTTGCACCCTCAGATACTATTGTCCCGAATATGATGGGTGGACTCCCAAGACTTGTTTATGGAACAGAATTCAATGTCTATGTATGGTTGTTTTATTATTTTCCACCCTTCACAGCTTTTGCTATCAATGAAACGATAATTCATCTTGGTGCGTTTTTTAGTATGTTTGTATTGTTAAATCGCTACTTTGTTCCTACCCATAATCGCTATAGACGACTCATTATCCATTCTGTTTCATTGATGTTTGCTCTCTTGCCATTTTATACAGGTGCGGGACTAAGTGTTCCGTCTATCCCTTTGGCATTGTATGCTTTTTTAAATATTAGAAGTGGATCATGGCGCTGGTATGACTGGACTATTATTGTTTTAATACCATTTTATAGTAGCTTAATACTTGTATATTTCTTTTTTCTTTTATTAATGGGTAGTTTGTTGGTTATTGATTTAATAAGAGAACGTAAATTTAATTCTTCTTTTTTATTGGCACTTATTGTGATGTCATTGGTATTTTTGATGGTCGAGTATCGATTATTTTATGATACCTTTGTCGAACATTTATTTGTTTCGCATAGAAAAGAGTTTAGTGCTCTTCAAAATAATACTTTATTTGAAACGTATCGAGCAGCGCATCAAATTTTTCTTAATGGAACAACCGATATGGATACTCTAGCCTCTGTTAGTATTATCCCTTTTATGCTTTTAGTTATTTTAGCTACTTTTCTCAAAAAGCGACTTTCATGGCAATTTTCATTGCTTTTTATAGCTGTTTTTTTTACATTGTTGTTTTTTCCCTTGACTATTCAAGTTGTTACCGGCAATAAATTTGCTATGCCGATATTGATGATTTTAAGTATTGCATTATTTATTTTTAAAAAACAATATCGTCTTTTTTATGGAGCGATTTTAGTACAGCTTTTATGTGCTTATTGGTATGGATTATGGTTTTATGAAGGCACGGGAGCACTTGCGCATTTTATTCCAATTTTAAGAGAATTTAATTTTGCACGAATTGCCTTATTGCAGCCAGTTATATGGTTTATAATAGTGGCATTAGGGATGGTAATTATTGCTAGAAAATTTAATTTTGCTCCGCTTCTTATTATTGGAATTGTTTTAATGCAAGCGTATACAACACTAAATATAAGGGAGTTTTCAGCACCGAATTCACCCTTCACGTATAAAGCATATTTTGCTGAAGATCTTTTTACAAAAATCAAACACTCCATCAAATCTGATCCTTCAACTTATCGTGTCGGATGTATTGGATTTGAACCATCCATTGCAGTTTTTAATGGACTCTATACAATTGATGGCTATGTTACCAGTTACCCCCTTGAATATAAACATCGTTTTTATAAAATTATTAAAAAAACACTCTCTACAGACGATGGGAATCGTAAGATATTTTTAGGATGGGGAAGTAAGTGTTATTTGTTTGATGGTGGTGAATCTTCTTTGAATTTTCGCTCACATGCGACAGTCAAAAAGTTAAGTCTTGATATGAAGGCGTACTCTGCAATCGGAGGTAAGTATCTTATTTCTGCACATAAAATAGAAGAATCACAATTAAAAAATTTAATTTTTATGCAAGAATTTAGAGATAAAAATACTTTTTGGACGATGTATCTGTATCGGGTTGATTTAACTAAAGAATGAGAAATATATTAAATCGTAATGATTTTTGGTTTTTTGTAAGTATTACGACTCTTGTTTTATATCTTTTACCATTAATGATTTATGGTGAGAATAATTATGTCCGTGTCCATGATAATCTTGATATTACCGTTCCTTTATTGAAAATTTTAGTCCATAGCGGAATGGTTTTCACAGGTTCAATGGAAATTATTCCTAATATGATGGGTGGATTACCTCGACTAGTGTATGGCAGCGAGTTTAATTATTTGGTTTGGCTTTTTATTTTTTTTAAACCCTTCGTGGCTATAGCGATTAATGAAATTTTGATGCATAGTATCGCATATCTCAGTTTGTATCTATATTTGAACTATCTATTGCGTGATAAGCCAATTGATTTTAAGCTCTTTATTATTCATGTCTCATCGCTTTTATTTGCTCTTACTCCATTTTTTACAGCCACGGGATTGGGTGTTGCTTTGCTTCCATATGTTCTCTTGGTATTTTTAAAAATCAGATCACATGAAGATACATGGTTTGACTGGATCGCATTACTAGTTATTCCATTTTTTAGTAATTTTGTATTGGTGTATTTATTTTTTTTAATTACGCTTGGAGTAAGTTTTATAAGTGAGATGGGACTAAATAAAAAAATAAACTATAAGCTTTTACTTGCTCTTTTTAGTATGGGAGTAGTATTTCTAGTTATAGAATATCGTCTTGTGTATGAGATGTTTATTGGACATAATTTTATTTCTCACCGAAGTGAATTTGTAAGAAAATCTGTGGATTTTATGGGAGCATACCGAGGGGGGCACAATGCCTTTTTGTTTGGACAATCACATTCGATAAATTTGCAGTTTTTTTATCTATTAGCAACCCTTAACCTTGCTATATTTTTAACGTGGCTAAAAAATCATTTATCGCCAATTGTTTCTTTAGGTATCGCAGTAGTGTTTATAGGATCTTTATTTAGTGGATTTTGGGAAATCGTGCTGATGTCTAAATATTATCTTCCTAGCCTTTTTGTTATAACCTTAATTTCATTAGGTATTCAAAAATATTTTAGAATGTTTTTTGCTTTTTTACTTTTTACATTGTGTTGTTGTGTTTGGTATGGATTTTGGTATTATCAAGGGTGGCTTGAGTTTTCGCAAAATATATCTTTCTTAAGTACCTTTGATTTCTCACGTTTCATTTTGCTTCTTACTCCGATTTGGTATGTATTGTTTGCTCTTAGTGGCATAATCATTTTAAAAAAAATACGATTTGGTATCGTAATCATGGCAATTCTCTCATTGTTACAACTCAATCAAGCATTTGAATCTGCCCCATTTTTTCAAAATCCAAAAGGGATAACATATCAGAAATTTTATGACACGGTACTGTTTGATGAGATAAAAGTTTTCATAGCCCAAGACCCATCGAAGTATCGAGTTGCAAGCGTTGGAATTCATCCTGCAGTTTCTCTTTATAATGGCTTTTATACTTTGGATGGTTATGCTGTCAACTACCCTCTCTCGTACAAACATCAGTTTAGACAACTAGTAGAAAAAAACTTCATTTTTAACCCAAATGCACGCCAGTTTATTGAGAACTGGGGAAGTAAATGTTACCTCATAGCAGAAAATTATAATTATGATGAGTATCAAAAGGGAGCCATTATCGAAAAATTTTATTTTAATGCGGAGCTTTTTTACACAATGGGTGGCCGATATCTCCTCTCAGGTTATAAGATTAACAATACTGCTGAGAATAATTTACAACTGGAAAAAGTTTTTACCTCATCCCACAGTTATTGGTGTGTTTATCTTTACAAAATTGTACTCTAAGCTACGACTAAAGAATAAGTAATGATAATACACCCTAAGGTTGTAAGTGCAATCTAGTATCTATAATTAAAGGAATGATTATGAAACGTTCAGGATTTACGATGGTTGAACTGATTTTTGTTATCGTTATTTTGGGAATTTTGGCAGCAGTTGCAATTCCAAGATTGGCAGCAACTCGAGATGATGCAAAAGCAACCAAGGCATCTATGAATTTAGCAACATTCATTAGTGATATAGGAGCATATTATACCTCTCATGGCTCAGCTACCGCTAGTAACTCAGGTGTTAGTCTTGCAAGTGATGGTTGCTTTACATCCACTTTCTCTAGCAATGGCGCGCTACTTACGATAGCATCATCAGGAACAACTGTGGACTGTACTATTGCTCATTCTATTGCCTCAAAAGCAGGAAATCTTGGCTTAAAAGACTTCGGTGGATCGAGTATAACCTATTGATAAGAACGTGATAAATTCAGCTGTAATTAATCTATCTTGTTAAATAATACTAATAGAGTTACGAGTGTAACTACTTTATTCTACCTTTAAGGAGTAAGCCATGAAACGTTCAGGTTTTACTATGATCGAGTTAATCTTCGTTATCGTTATTCTTGGTATTTTGGCAGCAGTTGCCATTCCAAAACTTGCAGCAACACGTGATGATGCAAAAGCATCTAAAGCAGCAAATGATTTAGCTACCTATATTGCTGATGTCGGGTCATATTACACTGCAAAGGGTGCTCTTGATATAACATCAAATGCTACGAATGTAGTTTTGGCTAATGATGGTTGTTTTACAGGTGCTGTATCTGGTTCTAGTGCTATTACTATTGCCGCAGGGGCAAGTTCAGGAGCGGCTGGATGTCTTGGCGCTAATTCAATTGCTTCAAAAGCAGGGAATATTGGTACCAAAGTATTTGGTGGTTCAGGCGTAACCTACTAAAGAGTTCTTTTTTACTTTTTTCCACTCTTATGAGTGGAAAATACATATCAAGTATTGAATTGATTTTTAAAGATTGCAGGGCAATCGTAAAACTCAGTGCAATAGGATAATCAAGATGAAACGAACTGCTTTTACAATGATAGAATTAGTATTTGTGATTGTAGTATTGGGGATTTTAGCGGCAATCGCGATTCCAAAACTTGCAGCGACACGTGATGATGCACAAATAGCCAAAGGGCGTAGTGATGTGGCAGCCATTCGTGCCGCCATCGTGAGTGAGCGTCAGGGGCGGCTTATGAAAGGTGAATCTGCTTATATTAGCCGATTGAATGTTAGTGGTACAACTACTACTTTATTTGATGATAATGATAGCAATGCTACAAACGGCACGTTGTTACAGTATGGGATTGTCACAAAGGATGATACGAATGGTTACTGGGATAATTCAGTAGGGGGTAGTGGGGCTGGTTGGACGTATGTGTTCAAGGTAGATAATATGGATACAACTTTTACGTATGTGCCTGCCACTGGAGCATTTAACTGCACAGTTGCAAGTACAAATAAGTGTGCTGCTTTGACTAACTAAATTTAAAAGTGTTTTTTTACTCCCTAGCCCTTTTGGGCTCTCCGCTTGAATCTCTTACTTATTATTCTGACATTCCACTCTCCCTTGGTATTAAAGTTTCACTCAAACTTACCAATCGAGAAACAGAGGCTATTGTCCTCTCAGAAGTAGAAAAACCTGATTTTAAAACGAATTCTATTTTGGAAATTCTTCCGTTTAGGTATTCTGAATCTCAAATCAAGATAGCGCAGTTTATGGCAGAGTATTATGGGTGTTTTCTTGGGGAGGCATTAAGTTTATTTGTACCGTTTGAAAAGATGGATTTCCACCTTCGCAGCACTGAAAACTCTCCCGTCATTCCCGCGAAGGCGGGAATCCAGCTAACAGAATATACGGCAGTAAATATCACCCTCTCTCCCACTCAATCCCAAGCCCTCGATTTCATCCGTTCTCATCCCGTCTCTCTTCTTTTCGGTGATACAGGTGCCGGTAAAAGTGAAATCTACATGAAACGTATGGATGAAGTGTTACAGGAGGGGAAACGGTGTTTGCTTCTTCTTCCTGAAATATCCCTCACTCCCCAAATGGAACAGCGATTTAAGCATCATTTCGGAGAGTCGTTCGTACTGTGGCACTCGAAAATGACCCCAAAACAAAAAAAGATTACGTTGGAAAAAATCTATGACGGTTCGGCACGCATTATCGCAGGTCCACGGTCGGCTTTATTTTTACCGATCAAAGATTTAGGATTGATCGTTGTGGATGAAGAGCATGATGAGAGTTATAAATCTTCCTCCCGTCCCCGTTACAATGCACGGGATATGGCGATTTACATAGGCTCTCTTCTAAAAATTCCTGTTGTATTAGGGAGCGCAACTCCAAGTCTTGGCAGTTATGCAAAATATCCTTATTATCGTTTACGTGGTGGTTATTACACTTCCAAGCGCTCTTTTGTGTATGAGCCCTCCATCGAGGCATTGACCCCATTTTTGGATGAATATATCGTCTCAAATTTTAATGCAGGTCATCAGGGAATTGTTTTTATCCCTACGCGTGCTAATTTTAAAACGATGGTTTGTGATAGTTGCGGTTATGTGATCGAATGTCCATTTTGCAGTGTTGGGATGTCTTTGCACCGTAATGCTCGTGCCTTGAAATGTCACTATTGTAACTACACTGAAGTATTACCGCGCGTGTGTCCAAAATGTCAAAGCGGTCATTTGAGTACGACACGTTTGGGGACGGCGGAAGCGGTGGAGCATTTTGAGAAAAATCTTGCTGAGTTGAAAATACAGCAATTTGACCGCGATGTGATTACGACGCAAAACAAACTCACCAAAGTGCTCAAAGCGTTTAATAATCGTGAGATTGATCTGCTCGTAGGGACACAGATGCTCTCAAAAGGGCATGATTATCACGACATTGCTCTGGCTGTTGTAATGGGGATTGATAATCTATTGGGACAAGCAGATTATCGTGCACGGGAGAAGGCACTATCACTTCTCGTTCAAATCGCAGGACGTAGCGGGAGAAAGAATGACTCTACCGTCATCGTACAGAGTTTTAATGAGTCATTTTTTTCTCAATATTTGGATGATTATGAGACGTTTTTAAAAGATGAGCTTAAAATCCGAGAGGGACGTTATCCTCCCCATAAAAAATTAGCACGATTGTTGTTTGCCCATAAAAATGGGATGAAAGCAAAAAGTGAAATGGAAAAAGTGGTCGAGATTTTGAAAACTATACCCACCATCGAGATCGTAGGTTTTGGGGCTTCTCCGATTGAAAAAATTGCGGATAAATATCGATTTCAAATTTTGCTTCGCAGTGATAAAAGCACAGAGCTTATCCGTTCGATTAAGTTCATAAAATCACCCTTATGTGAAATCGATATGGACCCCATAGAGTTTACGTAAAATTAACATCCAACAAGCTACAATCACCTCATGATTACACGATACCCAACTAAAAAAATTTACGTAGGAAATGTTGCCATTGGCGGTGATGCTCCGATTTCAGTACAGTCAATGACCTATTCTCGCACATCGGATGTTGCGGCTACAGTGGAGCAAATCAACCGTCTTCATTTTGCCGGATGTGACATCGTTCGTGTGGCGGTTCCTGATGAAGAAGATGCTCGTGCACTTAAAGCGATAAAAGAACAAATTTCTCTTCCTCTCGTAGCGGACATCCATTTTAATTATAAACTTGCACTTATTGCCGCTGAAGTTGTTGATTGTATCCGTTTTAATCCTGGAAATATAGGTGAAAAATCGCGCATTCGTGAGATTGTAAAAGCGTGTGAAGAGCGTCATATTCCTATCCGTATCGGTGTAAATGCGGGGAGTTTGGAAAAAGAGTTTGAACAGCGTTACGGTCAAACGGCAGAGGGTATGGTAGCCTCTGCGGAATATAACATCAAATTTCTCGAAGATTTAGGCTTTACTGACATCAAAGTCTCACTCAAAGCCAGTGATGTTCAGCGCACCGTAGAAGCGTATCGGTTGTTACGTCCGAAAAATAATTATCCGTTTCATTTGGGTGTTACCGAAGCAGGGACGATTTTTCATGCGACGATTAAAAGTGCTATAGGGCTTGGAGCATTGCTTCTCGATGGTATCGGTGACACAATGCGCGTTTCGATTACGGGTGAGCTTGAAGAAGAGATCAAAGTAGGACGTGCGATTTTAAAAGACAGCGGTGTAGCACGTGAAGGTGTTAATATCATTTCCTGTCCTACGTGCGGACGGATTGAAGCGGATTTGGTCAGTGCGGTTGCAGTGATCGAAGAACGGACGAAGCACATCAAAAAACCATTGGATATTTCAGTAATGGGGTGTGTGGTGAATGCCATCGGAGAAGCGAAGCATGCCGATGTGGCTATTGCGTATGGCAAAGGTTCGGGATTGGTCATGGTAAAAGGTGAAGTCGTCGCACGGCTTGATGAAGATAAACTGGTTGATCGTTTTATCGAAGAAGTAGAAAAAATGGCGAGAGAGCAGGATTAAATAAATGAAACACGATAATTCTGCCCCAAAAGGGGCAAGCTTTAGTGACCTAAGCGGTCTTAGCGTAGCCGCATGGGCTTTGCTCATGTGGCGTCTGCCGGAGGCAAACTAAATGGAAGAATCATTATACAATTTAGCATTTGAACGGTCGGTTTTAAGTTCCATTATTTTTGACCCAGCACAGTTTGACGAGTTTGAAGCAGTGCTCAATGCTGAAGACTTTTACCTCGCTGCGCACCAGGAAATTTACAGGGCAATGCTTTCTCTCGCACACAGAGATCTCCCTATCGATGAAGAATTTATCAAAAAAGAACTTAGTGGTAAACAAAAGTTTGATGAGCGGGTGTTGGTCGAAATCCTCACTGCTAATCCGATTTCCAATACTACGGCGTACGTTCAAGAGATCAAAGATAAGGCAATTAAACGTCATCTTCTCACCCTAACCACAGAGATCAAACGGGTAACGCTCGAAGAGAATTTAAATGGCAATGATGTTGTTGATTTGGTCGAAAAAAAGCTTTATGAAATTACTCAAAATTCCCAATCCATTGATTTTAAAGACGCTCCGAAAATTACCGATGATACGATGGCGTACATCGAAGAGATGCGTGAACGTGGTGATGCGATTTTGGTCGGTGTCGATACCGGATATGCGGAACTTAACAAAATGACGACAGGATTTGGTAAAGGGGATTTGGTCATCGTTGCGGCGCGTCCTGCGATGGGAAAAACGTCTTTCGCTCTTAATATGGTTCAAAATCTTCTTGAAAAAGGGAAGGGAGTAGCTTTTTTCTCGCTGGAAATGCCCGCTGAGCAGTTGATGCTCAGACTTTTAAGTGTACAGACCTCAATACAGCTTCAGCGCCTCCGCGTAGGCGATATGACTCCTGAAGAGTACAAACGGCTCAATGATGCAGTTGACAAGATGCGCCATTCCAAGCTCTTCGTAGACGATCACGGTTCGGTTAATATCCATCAGCTCCGTTCGAAATTGCGTAAGCTCAAAAGCCGTCATCCTGAGATTGAACTCGCTGTCATCGACTACCTCCAAATCATGAACGGTACGGGGGGAAAAGATCGTCATTTAGAGGTCAGTGAAATCTCCCGTGGACTCAAGATGCTTGCTCGTGAACTTGAAATCCCTATTGTCGCCCTTTCTCAGCTCAACCGTAGCCTCGAATCGCGTTCGGATAAACGTCCGATGCTCAGCGATATTCGTGAATCGGGTTCGATTGAGCAGGATGCGGATATCATTCTCTTCGTCTATCGTAATGATGTATATCTCTATAAAGAGGAAAAAGAGCGGGAAAAAGAGGCGATTTCTGCCGGGAAAGAATTTATTTCCAAATACACTGAAAAAGAAGAAGAAGAAGCGGAAATCATTATCGGGAAACAGCGTAATGGTCCGACGGGGCACATAAAACTGGTCTTTCAGAAAAAATTCACTCGATTTGTCGATAAACCTACTTTTGGTGCGGCACAGATAGTGTATGAGAGTATTGACATGAAATCAGCGACGATGGATTTAGATGTAGGAATTGGAAACGTCTCTATGCCGATAATTTAATGTCAAAATTAGAACGCATTGATCTTTTTGATCTTAAAAGCGGTTCTCTTTTTGTTTTATTTCTTCTCTTTATTGCTTCACTTTCCCTCACGTATGAATATCACAAATACTCAGAATTCAAACGCTTCGATGACCCTATGATACGCGCAGAAGTAATCGATCAAGAAGTTCGTCTAATTTCCAATCAACCGAAAACCTCCATGAAATTACAGTTGGATAATGGATCACTGTGTCGATGTATTATGAGCCCTTATTTACGCGATTTACGCGGGCGTGAGATTTTGGTTGAACTTCAAGTTAAAAATGTCACTTTTTTGGATTATCTTAGTCGATTTAATGCTCGTGCTTCTATTATTGAAGTGTACCCACAGCTTAAACTCAAAGAGCAGTGGTACAAGCATATCGCTTCCATGCACACGGATGAAATGATGCAAGAGCTTTATGGCGCGTTATTTGTAGCTACTCCTATGAGTAAAGAATTTCAAACCTTGGTAGGGGCAATGGGATTGAGCCATATACTTTCTATTAGCGGGTACCATTTTGGAATTTTGAGTATTATCGCTTATTTTTTACTTCGACCGCCGTATCGATGGCTGCATAACCGTTATTTTCCTTATCGTCACGGCAATCGTGATCTTTTTCTTATGGTACTTGGATTGCTGTTTATCTATTTGTGGGCATTGGAGTTTATCCCTCCGATGGTACGATCCTTTGGGATGATTGCGGTTGGGTATTGGCTGTATGATCGTGGGTTGAAGATTGTCTCTATTCAGACTCTATTGATCACTGTAGGTCTATTACTGGCCTTTTTCCCAAAACTTTTTTTCTCACTTGGTTTTTGGTTTTCGAGTTTCGGTGTTCTTTCTATTTTTATTTTTATCCGTTATTACGAAGAGTGGAAGCCATGGCAAATATTTTTGGCACTGCACATTTGGTGTTATTTGGTAATGCTGCCTATCTCATTAGCAATATTTGGGACATTCGGATGGTGGCATATAGGTTCGATTCCACTGGCACTTCTTTTTAACCTTTATTATCCTGTTGTTTTAGCGCTGCATCTTACGCCATGGGGAGATTTTTTCGATCCGTATTTGATGACGTTATTTGGTACTGGGGATGTTCATAGGATAGTGATTCCGGTGTGGATCGGGTATGCGAGTATTTTTATAGCGTTAATGGCGATGCACTGGAAATCGGCGTTTTGGGCGTTAGGTATTTTAAGTATCGGAACGCTTGGTGCTGCGATTTATCAAATAGCATAGTTTCATCCCGTAGATGACGATGATCCATGAAACATAAATCCATAAAAAGAAAAAGATAAGAGCAGAAAGTGAGCCATACATTGTGGCATAGGTTTTGTTGTAAAAAACGTATTGGACAAAGCTGTTTTTTGCTAATCCCCAAACCAATGCGACGATAAAAGAGCTGATGGCAGCAGCTTTTGGAGAGATGACGGCATTGACTGCAATTTTATAGATAATAAAAAAGATCCCCCATAGCAATAAAAAAGGAAAAATTGAGAGAGCGTTTAGGGTAAAGCCTGTGATGTTCGCTTCCAAATAGGCTTTAAGACTCATGGAGGCAATCAAAACGATAGGCGTGAGGGTAATGAGGGTCCAATAGGTAGTGATTGCTTCCCAAATGCTACGTTGCGGAGAGTGAAATATTTTTTCAACAATGTGCTCAAAATTTTGAAAAAAGAGCATTGATGAGACAATCATTGTTGAAAATCCAATGATTCCAAGCTGCACAGAGTTTTTAAAGAATGACTCTAAGTATCCGGCAATCGCCTCGGTCTGAACTGGCATAATATTATCGAATAAAAATACCTGCATTGATGCATATTGAGCACTAAATACAGGTACATTAGCAATAAGGCTGAGGGAAATGATCAGTAAGGGAACAAGGGTAAAAATCGTGTAAAAACTAAGACTGGAAGCATAGACTGTAATATCACGATCAAACATCAAGAAGAAAAATGTCTTTAGATGTTTGAGTATCGCTTTGAATCTCATTTTTAGTGCAGTCCCATTTTAGCAGGGTTTAAAATATTGTTAGGATCAAAAGCATTTTTAATCGATTGAAAAAGTGCCATTTCTTCAGGAGTAAATGCCATAGACATATAAGGAGCTTTAGCAAGACCGATCCCATGCTCACCACTAAGAGTTCCCCCTAAGTCGATTGTGGCTTGGAAGACTTCTCGGATTGCTTCATAACCGATTTTTACTTGTTCAGGATCTTTGCCATCGACCATAACATTCGTGTGGACATTTCCATCACCCGTATGACCGAAGCAAGGGATATTAATGTTATATTTAAGAGCAATAGCATTAAATTTTTCCAACAGTTCAGGTAAAGCGGAACGTGGAACAGTTACATCTTCATTGATTTTTTTAGAACCATAGATTGAGAGCGATTGACTGGCGTTACGTCGCGCAAACCATAAATCGCTTGCTTCTTGTTTGTTCTGGGCAATTTTAAACTCGCTGCATCCATTTTCACGGAATACTTTTTCGATGATAGCGAGTTGAAAATCAAGATCTTCTTCGAGGTTACCGTCTACATCGGTGACCAAAATAGCACCTGCTTCAACGGGTAGTCCTTTGTGATACACTTGTTCTACGGCGCGGATGGTGAGATTGTCCAAAAACTCCATGGCAACAGGGGTGACTCCGCTTGCCATAGTTTTATAAACGGCTTCCATAGCAACGTTTACTGCCGGAAAAATTCCCATAGCAGTTTTAGTCATTTTTGGTTTAGAGAGGAGCTTGAGTGTAACTTCGGTAGTGACAGCCAGTGTCCCCTCGGAAGCAATCAAAATCCCTGCAATGTTATATCCGGCAACATCTTTGATGGTGCGTTTACCGGCTTTGATAATATCACCATTAGGGAGAACTGCACGGATCGCCATAACGTAGTCTTTAGTGATACCGTATTTGGCAGCGCGCATTCCACCTGCATTCTCATTAACGTTGCCGCCAATGGTTGAGTATTCTTGGCTTGCAGGATCAGGCGGATAAAAAAGACCGACTTCTTCAACGGCACGTTGCAGTTCCATATTGATAACACCCGGCTGAACGATGGCAACCATGTTTTGCATATCGATTTCTAATATTTTATTCATGTGTTTTTCAAACGCCAAAACAATTCCACCGGAAGAGGGGAGCGCACCACCCGTAAATCCGCTTCCTGCTCCGCGAGGTACGATAACGATACGGTGTTCGTTACAATATTTCAATATATCGCTCACGTCTTGTTCATGACGTGGGAAAAGGACGGCATCGGGTTCGAATTTCTCACGTGTAGCGTCATACGAATAGGCGATCAAGTGAGCTTTATCTCTGTAAACATTTTCTGATCCGAGTAGTTCTGTAAAAAAGTTAAGCGCATTAGTGGGTAACATGATTACTCCTTAATATCAAAATTGCGTAATAGTGCACTTTTCTCGCCAAATTTACCTTTGTAGAGTTCATATAATTCTTTATTTTTTGGGTTACTTAAAGCAATTTGCTGAAGATAATAAGGTTCATACGACTCAAGACGAGAGCTCCCATTTCCCCACCATGCAGCACGAATGGTAGGAACTCGAGAATAAAAAGGGGTGAGAGAACTTTTTCCAATAGCATTCGATGCTGTACTTTGAAGCAGCGTAAAATTTTTGCAGTCAAGAGTAAATAGGGTATCGGCACTTTGAACAAAGAGTAGTCCAACAGATGCTGAGGTACAAAAACGACGGAAATCTTCTACTAAAGGAGTTGGATGCCCCTCGTGGGAGAGGTAAGTGGCGTAGAGATCAGGATGAATCCATTCGACGTTAGGGATACTGGCTGTTACTGCCGCATAGGTATCATCATTGGGTGCAATCATCAAGGCCCGTGTATAGTCATAGGCAATAACAACTTCGTCGTGAGCTTTTGGTGTCCATGTGCCGCTGGGAAGAGAATTCTGACGCAATCCGTCGTATGCTGAGAATTCTAGTAGTGCACGATTGGATGAAGGATTAATTTGTGTAACACGAGCATTTGCAATGATTGAACTGTGTGTGGCATCAAAATGTCGAACAACAAAACCGCTCATCCCCACCTTCAATTCGGGTGCTTCAATCGAACCTCGTTGTTCTTGTACTTCTAATAATGGCGTTGAAATTGAAGATGCCTGAAGCATTTTTAACGTGATAAGTAAAAAAAATAAAATGCGCATTAGAGTAACCTTTGTTGGGGTAAATATGATAGATTATAGCCAATAGAGACTTTGTAAACAGTTTTTTTGCTATCATTTAAGACTCTTTTTGCAAAAAAAAAGATTTCAAGGATGTTGATGGGTCGAATATTTCTATTTTTATTGTTGCCCATTTTTATTTTTGCTGCACAAGTTAAGCCATTTAAATGGAACAATGGTGAGAGTTTTCTCAACTTCTTAGAACACAAAAAACTCCCTCTTTCTCTTTATTATAATATGGATAAAGAAGATCAAAAGCTTACCGAAGATATTCCCTATACTGCTAATTGTCAGATGTTGATAAGTTCCAAAAAAACCATTAAACAAATTCTTATTCCTGTCAATGATGAGCTTCAGCTTCAAATTTATTTAACTCCCAAAAATCGTTATTCTATGCGCGTTATTCCCATTATTAGTGAAACCTACAAAGAGGTTCTTTATACACAGATTAAGAGTGTTCCTTATGATGATATTCTAAAAGCCACTGGATCTAAGAATCTTGCTTCTATCTTTGTAAAAATGTTTAAAGGACGAGTGAATTTTAAAAAGGATCTCAAAGCTGGAGACCCTTTGGTTATTGTGTATGAACAAAAATATCGTCAGGGAAAACTTTTTTCAATGCCAGAAGTTTCGGGTGCAATGATTGAAATTGGTGGGACGCGGTATGCTCTTTATCGTCATAGTGATGGACGTTTTTACGATATAAAAGGGGCTCAAATCGAAAAGTTTATTTTCAAACTTCCGATTCGCAATGCACGAATAACATCAGGCTTTACAAAGAGTCGTTATCACCCCGTTTTACATCGCTATCGTGCCCATGTTGGAGTTGATTTTGGAGCTCGTCCTGGAACTCAAATTTTGTCTACAGGTGATGGAAAGGTCAGTTTTGCGGGCTATTCAAACGGATATGGAAAGACTATCAAAATTCGTCATTCCAATGGACTTACGAGCCTGTACGCTCATCAAAGAGGATTTAAACCTGGGATTCATATTGGATCAAATGTCAAACAAGGAGAACTTATCGGCTTCGTAGGTTCAACGGGACTTTCATCGGGTCCTCATTTGCATTTTGGAATGTACGATGGGAGTACACCGATTAATCCTATGGGCGTTATGAAGAAAAAAACCGAAGGGTTTAGCGGTAAAGAACAGCGAGTCTTTGTCGCGATTCGCAGCAAACTGGATCGTATTTTTAATGAAAAACTTCGAACCAAACCAATCAAGAGTCGTGGATATGATTTCCAAGATACGTATTATGTGGATAAAGAGTCGTTTAAAGTGAAAGCGTTTTAAGAAAGGAGCTCCCGATAAAATCGGGAGAGAGAATTCTGAAATTTTGACGAAACGTTAGGATTCCCCAAAGGGGAATAAGAGTGCTTAGAATTTATAATTCATACCAATATTGAATGAACGCCCTATACCTTGCAACGGGGTGTAACTACTAGCTGTATTGTTGACTACATCAACTCCTCCAAGAGGCAGTTCGTATGCGTGATTAAAGAGATTAGTAACTGAGAGATCCATATTTAATTGTTTTGTCCATGCGTAGCCAGTACGTAGATCGACCAATGCATATCCAGGAGTCATAGGCTCTTTTCGAATGGTATCAACTGATTCTTTAGCGCCTACGGTCTCAATATCGATTCCATTGTTCCATGCACCAGAAACGCGATTAAGAGTGACTTTCGCATGAAGAGGCATCATGTGATAGAGTGATCCACCGTTGTCGCGAAAGCCACGTGTATAACTCATAGAACCTTTAAGTGTTCCTTTCCCATTATCACTATTATCCCACAGTGTTGCGTATCCTGAAAGATCAGCACCGAAAAGATGAGCATCGGTATTTACAAATTTCAAGAGTTGGATATTGGTGAACATTCCTGTTGTTGCACTTCCAAGATTGGTTACATCAATATAATCGCGTACTTTTGTATAGTATGGAGTTAGTTTTAACCCCCATTCTTTGTCCGAATTGTCATGGAGGGAAAGAGTGGCGCTAATTGTATTGGCTATTTCAGGTTTGAGATCAAGATTCCCTACATATCCATTAGCATCACCAAACCAGTTGATCATGGCCATATCCATGCGGATAGGGCTGCTAGCCATTGCAGTCAAATTAGAACCATATCCCCCTGCCCATGCGTAGCGCTCATAAATGTTAGGTGAACGCGTTTTACGAGCAAATCCAAGTTCCATATCTGTAGTATCAGTGTATTCATATTTTGTGGTTGCAGTCAAGTCGAAATTATTATCAATTTTTTTGTGATCTAAGGCATTAAACCCTGCTGCATCAATCGGGTCGTTGTCCATTGTGGTACCAATTCCATCATTATAACCTACAACACTACCTGTATTCATCATTACTCTATCATAGCGTATACCTAAAACAGATGAAAGTTTTTCGCTCCATTGAGAAATCTCTTCAGCATATATACCGATACGATCACGTTCCCCATTGTTGATGTTCAAAAAAGTATTTGGTCCCATTCCTCCAAGTGTACCTGTAGGTGAAGGCCAATAATCATTCAGACGATATCGGTCGTAGTCGGCACCGAATTTGAATGTTTGAGTTTGGCTATATGGAAGCGTGGCTTTGAGATTGATACCACTTTCTTTGGCTTCGGTATACATCGGCATATTACCTGTACGTTCGGTCAAAATTTTATTCATATAGTGATCAGTATTTTGTAGGTAGGCATTGGCATCGATCAATAATGCACTAATTTTACCTTTGTAGCTTAGGTTGCCAGAAGTTGACTCATTGCCAAGCATATCCATGTATTGGTTTGGAAAACCGATAAAGTCTGCATTGGTTTTGGTTACTTTAAGAGCAACAGTGTCATCGGAACTTACTTTATATGCGATGGTTGCCGATTGATTTTGTTGTTGATAAAGAGTGTCTTTAACGATAGCGCCCTTACCATTTTTATAGTTTTCTGCTTTTTCCGCAAATCCTGAATAATTAACACTGATTTTATCATTGGCTACCGATGCACTTACAGCAGCTCCACGAGTTTGGCTGTTGCTTCGATAAAATCCGGATACATCACCACTTATGAGAACTTCTCCTGAATTTTTAGCGAAGAGAGGGTCTTTAGATTTAATGACAATGGTTCCGCCGATACTGTCCCCTCCTGCACTGACAGGAGTAATTCCAGCCATTACGTCAATGGATGCTATTTTAGATGTATCGATATAAGAAAGAGCAGGATTCATGTGATTTGGACAGGCTGAGGTAATAGTCATACCGTCAATGTCGATTTTGATACGATCATCCGCCATACCGTGGATGACAGGTAAAGAAGCACTACCTCCAGTTTGGTAAACGCTCACACCTGGAATATCAGCAAGAATACTAGCTGTATCACCAGTCATAGTTTTTGATTTAGACGTTGTAAGTTCATTCGCAGTAATATCCGTTTTAGGCGCAGCAGCCTCAACGGTTATAGATTGAATTGTAACGGGTTCAGAGGCAAGCGCAGCAATTGCCGCCAATGAGAGAAGAGAGATTTTTTTCATTCTTTTTCCTTAAAGATTAATTGACATCTTATCATAGGAAAAAAGTGTTACATTAGTGTTAAGACGGTATTCGAATAGACACTTCTTCTGGAAATTGCATGGTTACACAATGCAGTGATCCATGTTGACGAATGAGGACAGAACAGTCGATGGGGATGATGTTTCGTCCGTAAAATGCACGTTTGCAAATAGCAATTGCCTCAGCGTCATGAGGATCATTGTAGACAGGTAAAAGTACGGCATCATTAATAATCAAAAAATTAGCATAGGTAGCAGGAAGCCGCTCACCCTCATAAAAATGAGGTTGTGTCATTGGTAATGCAATAAGACGGAAAGGTTCGCCGTCTAAATCACGTAAGGCTTGAAGTTCTTCTTCCATTTTTTTTAATTCGCTATAATGTTCATCTTCTGTGTCTTCACATTTCACGTATATGATGGTATCAGTATCGATAAAGCGAGCAAGCGTATCGATGTGGCTATCGGTATCATCTCCTGCCAAATAACCATGATTTAGCCACAAAATCTGCTCGACACCAAACTCTTTTTTCAAAATTGCTTCGGTTTGGGTTTTAGTGAGATGAGAATTACGATTTGGATTCAGAAGACATTCGGACGTTGTAAGTAAACTTCCGACGCCGTTAGATTCGACACCTCCTCCTTCTAAAATAAGGTTTATTGTTTTCATACGCGCGCCATAGATACCTTTGATACTTTCACTCATCGCATTATCACGTGTTGCGTCAAACTTTCCGCCCCAGCCTGTGAAGGTGAAATCCAGTAACAAGGCTTCATCTTCATTTTCGTCAATGACACTCAGAGCACTGCAATCGCGTGCCCATGTGTCGTCACTTTGGTAGTGAACAAAAACGAGATTATCGTGAGAAGAAAAATAACGTTTGACAATATCAATATCATCACAGATGATAAGACACGGTTGATATTTAGCAATGGACGAGGCAATAGCAACAAAGCATTGACGTGCTTCTTCAAGATAATCTACCCAGTCACTTTGGGGATGAGGAAAAATGAGTTGAACAAAACTTTGGAGTTCAAATTCGGCGGGGAAATAGCGCATTAATTTACCTTGTAATATAATTAGATGCCAAAGGAATTCACCCCTTTGGCTACGTTAGCCACTTGGGCTACTAAAGCTAGCCTTGAGACAGGCAGAATTTATTGAGGCAGTCATGGGAACGATAAAACTAAGCCGCGAGGCACTTAAAAATAATCTTGACATTATTACACATCAAGTCGGTGGAAAAGATAAAATTGCAGTGGTTTTAAAAGACAATGCATATGGTCATGGAGCTGTTTTAATTGCTCAGGCAGCACGTGACTACGGGATTACTCATGCGGTTGTGAGATTGGAGCGTGAGGCATTAGAGATCAGCGAGTTTTTTGAGGATATTTTAATTCTTTCGGATTTTCCTACGGTTGTTAATCCAAAATTTCATTATGTTGTTAATTCTCTGTACTATCTAAAAAAGTTTCCAAAAGGGACAAAAGTAGAACTTAAAATGGATACAGGCATGCACCGCAATGGTGTGAGAATGGATGAACTCAAGAAAGCTTTTGATGCTATTGCAACTCAGGGGTTAGAGTGTGTTGGCGTTATGAGTCATTTTAAAAGTGCCGATACTCTCAGCTCTGAGTGGTTTTGGCAACGATATGCGTTTGATACTCTCAAAAAAGATGCATTAAAATTTGGACAAAAATTCCAATGGAATCTTCGTTTTCACCTTTCCAATTCGGCTGGAATATTTCGCTCAAGCGAATGTTCTGATGATATGGTTCGTGTGGGGATTGCTTTGTATGGATGTTTGCAAATGGATGATTCATTATCTCAACCGCAGTTAAAACCGGTTTTATCGTTGTGGGGAGATAAAATTTCTACACGCATTTTACGAGAAGGCGAGAGGGTTGGATACAACGGAGTATATGAGGCAAAAAGCGATGAGGTGGTATCGACGTACGATTTAGGATATGCCAATGGACTTGATAGACTTGCATCCAATCGATATGCTACTCCTGATAATGTTCGTTTATTGGGACGTATTTCCATGGACTGTGCTACGTTTGCAAGCGACGTGGAAGAACTGTTGATTTTTAATGATGCAAACGAGTATGCTAAAGCCGTCGGAACAATTGGATATGAAATATTAGCATGTCTGGATAAAGATTTGAAACGGAAGTGGGTGGATTAAGAGGTGATTTTAATTATTGCCTCTGCAAAAATAGCTCCATCAAGTCTCATATCAATGAGTTTTTCAAGATTTTCCTCTTCCTCGCAATATCCCAATACTTTGGCATCAAAGAGATAATGTTCTGCAATTTTTTGAATTTCAGAACCATTTTTAGTATTGACGATGAGATAGGTAGCGTGAAGATTTTCAGCCAAAACGGCTTCAATACTAGAGTTAACGTATAGAGCAAATTTGATATTATTAAGATGTAAATGTGAAATGATATCAAGATTTTGCTCTTCAAAAAATAGCGCTATAACCGAGTTTGAGGGAGTGTTGCTAATCGCTTCGATCGAACTGATGTGATAAAAGCGCTCCGAAGGAATAAGTGGGTGACCAAAGAGTATCATGATTATCCTTCTTTCTTTTTTAGACATTCGCTTGAGCAATAATATTTGCCATTACTCATTATTGCTTCTTTTGCTTGAACGTACGTTCCACACATTGCACATGGAATCATTGCCTCTTCTGTGGAATCATTGTTTTTACTGGAAGTGATACTTTTTTTCTTTGCAAAAAAAACATAATAGACGGTACTAATAAAACCAATAAAAAGTAAAAATTTAAACATTGTTTACGACTTAATAAGAAGATAATGACGATTTTGTTTTTCGATAATTTGATAGTCAAACGATTCATCTACTTCATCATACACTTTTTCCCCTTTGTAAAAGAGCAAAAGGGTTCCCTCGCAGCGAAAAGGTTCTGAAAGTTTAAGAAGCATTTTGGTATCCGTCACCGCGCGCGAGGTAATAAAGTCATAGGATGCAGGGGGAAGCTGTTCTACGCGTACAGCCTTAACGTCTACATTGGTAAGTCCTAAATCCGCTTTGACAAACTGTAAAAAACTGGCACGTTTTGCGAGGGGTTCGATAAGCGTAAAATGGGTTTGTGGCAATGCAAAAGCTAAAATCATACCTGGAAATCCTGCTCCTGTCCCTATATCCATTGCTTTTTTGATGGGAGGTAAAAAAGTAATAGGAGCAATTGCATCAACGATAAATTCATCAATTTGAGCAATGTTTTTTGCCCCAGTTAGGTTATGAATTTTATTCCATTGCATTAATAATGTCTTATACGCTTCGATTTTTTCAAAAAAATCATCTGGAACATTAATATTTTGATCTTGGAGCAATGTTTTGAGTAATGCCAAAGGAGTTTCCTCTTAATTTAATTCAACACCAATAATACCAAAAAAGTACTTAGGCTATATATTGTGAAGAGAGTATCTGTTTTGATTGAGTTCTCGATTTTTCAAAAGCATAATACAAGGTAGTGTAAAAGGTATTGACATCAATTGGTTTGCTTACATGCCCATTCATTCCTGAACTGCTGATATTATGAATATCACTTTCAAACGTATTTCCAGTGACGGCAATAATAGGAATAAAATCTTTTTCATGATCTTGACGTATTAATTTTGCTGCTTCAAAGCCATCCATAATCGGCATTTGAATATCCATTAAAATAACATTGATGTTTGCATTGAGTTCAACGATTTCAACCGCTTCTTTCCCATTTTCAGCGGTTATTATGATGATATTTGTACCTGAGAGCAATCCTTTAATAATGGAACGGTTAATCTCATTATCTTCGGCTAAAAGTAATGTTTCACCTGCAAACTTTTTCAAATTATCTTTGAGTTTTTTGCTATTGTTTTCTCCTTTTTGTTCTTGATCTAAATGGCCATAAGCAGATAGTATGGTGTTAAAAATACTCAGTTGATTGTAAGGCTTGGAAAGATTGATGCCGCCTCTTTTTTTAAGATCTTCACCCATCCATACGAGCTTTAGATCATCATCTTTAATTTTGTGTTGAAGTTCTTTTTTAAATTCTCCGGAGAGTACTACTTTTGTATCGATAAAGACAATATCGATAAATTGATTTTTTAAGACATCGAGAGCATCTGCAGAGTTAGTGGTCGTTTTCATTTCGTAATGAAAATATTCCAATCCCCGTGTTAGCACTTCTGCACTGATTAAATTCGTATCTAATATTAATCCATTTTTGGACATCAACTTTTCTGTTGGAAGGCGATAACGACGTTTTTCGTACTCAAAATCGGAATAGAGTTTGATGTCAAAAGAGAAAGTGCTTCCTTGATTTGGGACACTCTCAACTTGGATACTTCCCCCCATCAAAGAGATGAGATTTTTACAGATAGCAAGCCCCAGTCCTGTACCGCCGTATTTTCGTGAGATACTCTCATCGGCTTGAACGTATGAGGCAAATAATTTTTTCAACGAATCTGCTTCGATACCAATACCCGTGTCAATGATTTCAAAATGAATTTTTAGATTTAATCGGCTAATTTGCTGAGCACGTAAGCGGAGAATAACACTTCCATTATCGGTAAATTTGATGGCATTATTGAGTAAATTAACCAATATTTGGAGCAGTCTCAGAGGATCACCGATGAGTTTATTGGGGACACTTTGATCAATATCAAAAATCACTTCAAGTTGCTTTTCATCTGCTTTATGGGTAATGATATTGGAAATATCATCCAGCATCGTATTAAGATCAAAAGGGATTTTTTCAATGGTTATTTTGCCCGCTTCTATTTTTGAATGATCTAAAATATCATTAACCAACGTATGTAAAATGGAAGTTGCATCTTTTATTTTAGTAATTTGAGAACGTTGACTTATGGTGAGTCTTGATTCTAAGATCAAATGACTGATCCCCATGATTGCATTAATGGGGGCACGAATTTCATGATTCATCATCGCAATAAAATCATTTTTTGCTTGCATGGCATCTTTGATTTCTATTTTTTCTTTTAAAAGAAGTCGATTGCGGTTTTGTAAAATTTTTAATAGACGTGCACTCCATAAAAAATAGACAAGCAGTAATACAAAAATAGAAAGAAAGAGCATTTTTTCATAATTGAATGACGATGCAGTTGATACGCCTTGTTCTTTTTTAGGCAGAGTGATTACTTTAGCAACTTGAGTAGAGGAACTTTTCTTTTTTAGATCTAGATCGTTACGGTGTTGCATTAAAAGAAATTCAATATCGTCGGCAACGCCTCGACTTACAAAAGCATGCGGGTAAAAGGGAGAGAGATCCTGTAAGACAGTTTGTGCTTCTTTTTGATTCGAAAAGGGCTCCATTGCAATAATATTATTTTCTCCTGATTTTCGGGCATGAATAATCAGTTGTTCTTCATTGATATAGGGTACAAGAGCATTTTTTGGATCAGCTTTATTGTGCTCGAATGCTTGTCGTGCTTCATTTTTCGTTTTATAAGTGTCAATAACAATTTTATAATTATCGCTTAAGGCAAAAAGTGTCGTTATCAGGCTTAAAAATAGTAATGTAATGCGCACAAAACCTCATTTATAAATAAAATTATTATATTACTTTAACCTAAAAAAGTTAAATAATGTGCCCCATGCACTCTTTTTTTGTTTTTAAGTAGCCTTCATTATAAGGGTTGGGATCAATAATTACAGGAATACGTTCGGTTATTTCAACATCCAGCCCTTCGACGACGAGAACCTTAGCAGGATTGTTGGTCAGAAGGCGAATTTTTGTGAGCTTAAAATCATTAAAAATTTCACGTACAACTTCATAAGTACGCTGATCAGGAGCAAAACCAAGCTCTATATTGGCTTCGATGGTATTGCGACCTTGATCTTGAAGTGCATAAGCGTTTAGTTTATTAAGTAGCCCGATATTTCGCCCTTCTTGCGCATGATAGATTATCAATCCGCCTTCTTTGGCTATAAGCTCAAGAGCTTTGTGAAGCTGATTGTTACAATCACATTTGATGCTTCCAAAAGTATCCCCCGTAAGGCATTGAGAATGAATTCGTACTAATGGGGATTCTACAGAATTAAAGTGTTCAGTAAAAATAGCAAGATGTTCTTGACAGCCTTCTTTGTAGGCACGGATTTTAAAGTGCCCGTATTTACTTGGAAGGTTAGCGATGGCAGATTTTTCAAAAAATATTTCAGATGTCATTCGGAAATTATAGTTTGTTTTTCTTAATCTATTTATTGATACACTTTTAACTTAATTTTTTACAAAAGAGGGTATTTTTTATGGAGCGTTTTCGCCGCACTCGTCTTAATTCTCATTTGCGTTCGTTGGTTCGTGAAACACATGTTAGCGTCAATGATTTTATTTATCCTTTATTTGTGAGACCGGGTGAGGGGATAAAAACGGAAGTTGCCTCTATGCCGGGTGTATTTCAGATGAGTTTAGATGAGATTTTAAAAGAGTGTGAACTCCTCCAAACTTTAGGAATTTATTCAATACTCCTTTTTGGTATCCCAGCAGTCAAAGATTCTATCGGTTCTGATGCACTTTGTGATCATGGAATCATTGCAACGGCTGTTCGCGCCATCAAACGATCATTCCCGCAAATGTTTGTAGTGACGGATTTATGTTTTTGTGAATACACTGATCATGGACATTGCGGGATACTCGATCACGTGCATGAAACGGTTGATAATGACCTCACTTTGGGAATCTCAGCGCAGCAAGCGTTAGTTCATGCACGAGCAGGTGTGGATATGATAGCACCCTCGGGAATGATGGACGGTATCATTGGCACATTACGTGACGCTCTCGATGGAGGCGGATATCCAAATCTTCCTATTATGGCGTACTCTACCAAGTTTGCAAGCGGTTATTATGGGCCATTCCGTGATGTTGCTGAATCGGTTCCGAGTTTTGGAGACCGTTCAACGTATCAAATGGATCCTGCTAACCGTCGTGAGGCCATTCGAGAAAGCCTAGCAGATGAAGCGCAGGGTGCAGATATCTTGATGGTGAAACCGGCATTAGCGTATTTGGACATCATTCGAGATATTCGTGAAGCATCTTCTTTACCGTTGGCAGTTTACAATGTGAGCGGAGAATATGCAATGCTGAAATTTGCCGGAAATGCTGGGCTTATTGATTATAACCGTGTGATGATGGAAACAATGATTGGATTCAAGCGAGCAGGTGCTGATATCATTATTAGTTACCATGCTAAAGAAGTAGCTACATTATTACATTAATGAAATAGTTTTATGCTATCATTAATATTACTTTATATTGTCTCAAAGAGGCAAGCGCAGGAAAAGGGATGAATTCCTTTGGCGTTCTAATAATAGAATGAGGATTTTTCGTGAGACATTTTTTAACTTTACGTGATTACACTAAAAACGAAATCTTAGAGATCGTTGATTTGGCATTAGCGATTAAAAAAGAGCAAAAAGCCAAAAGACCACATCCCTATTTGGCAGGACAAACCTTAGCAATGATTTTTGAGAAAAGCTCAACACGTACGCGTGTTAGTTTTGAATCAGGGATGTTTCAACTGGGAGGTCATGCCTTATTTCTTTCAAACCGTGATATTCATTTAGGACGTGGTGAACCGGTTAAAGATACGGCACGCGTTATTTCTTCGATGACGGACATGGTGATGATCCGTACGTTTGAGCACTCTATGCTCGAAGAATTCTCTCATTATTCAAGTGTTCCTGTCATTAATGGTCTTAGTGACAGTTATCATCCTGTACAGCTTATCGCTGATTACATGACCATGGTAGAGTGTGGTCGACATGAAAATCCGATTGTAGCGTACGTTGGGGATGGGAATAACATGACCCATTCATGGCTAATGCTTGCAAGTAAACTGGGCTTTGATCTTCGTGTAGCTACGCCAGAAGGCTATGAATGTGATCCAGTTATTGTTGAAGATGCTTTAAACTTTGCCAAACAAAGCGGTGCAAAAATTTCGTTTACTAATGATCCAAAAATAGCTGTAGCCGGGGCTACTGTGGTTACAACGGATACGTGGATTTCTATGGGTCAAGAAGAAGAAAAAGTCAAGCGTTTACATGATTTTAAAGGCTACATTGTTGATGAAGATTTGATGGCATTGGCTGACCCTTATGCAATATTTTTACATTGCTTGCCTGCATATCGTGGAGTAGAGGTGAGTGAAGCCGTATTAGAAGGGGATCAGAGCGTGATTTTTCTAGAGGCAGAAAATCGCCTTCACGGTCAAAAAGGTTTAATAGTTTGGCTCGATAAACATCGTTAAAAAAGGGGTAGATATGCGTTTATGGTTGATTTTTACTTTTATAAGTAGTGTTCTTTTTGGAGCACAAGTCGTTCAAGTTGGAGATAAATTTAAAGATTCCACTAAATGCAAGGCATGTCATAGCCCTATTGTGAAGCAATGGGAGCAGTCATGGCATGCAAAATCCCATTATGACAGTGATGAGTATTTTCAAAAAACGATTGATTATGTCGCGCGAAAAGACAATAGGAAGTCGCTAAATACGATTAAAATCGAGTGCGCCACGTGTCACAATCCTCGTATTTCTGTTACCTCTACCAATGCAGAAGATGAGGCTCTTGCCTCTGTTGGATTTGACAAAAATACTGCTGCTTCAAAAGCACTTAAAAGTGATGGAATTTCAGAGGGAATTAACTGCGTTGTTTGTCATAATATCGATCAAATTCATGATGATCTTCCTGAGAACAAGCGGGGAATTAATCGAGTTACATGGATGAAGTCTGGTACGATGACAGGACCGTATGATGATGCTAAATCACCGTATCATAAAGTAGAACAGCGTGATTTTATGGACATGAATCCTAATCAGTTGTGTTTTGTTTGCCATGCTAATGATAAATCTTCAGAGGGCCATCGTTTTACGAATATGCAAGCTGATTTCAAAAATGGAGGTAAGCTATGTGTAGATTGTCATATGGGAGCTCGAAAACAAGGAGTTGCCGCAACACTACGATTGCCTAATGGACAAGCGCATACTCGAATGGTGCGTTCTCATGGATTTGTTGGCGCACACACTGAAACGATGTGGCAAGATGCATTGGGCGTGAATGCTAAAAAAATAAAACAGGCGGTAGAAGTAACATTGAGCAATCCTCAGCCTCATGCACTTCCTAGCGGATTTGGTTCGCGTGAAATTTTGATCGAAGCACAGTATGCAAGTGCTGGGAAGATACTAAAAACTGAAGTTCTGTCATTAACATCTAAATATCTGAGCAAGCGGGATAAGCCAACTATTCCTCATCTAGCAGTAAAAACGATCAGCAGTATTTCGATTCCTGCGTTAAGTTCAAAAACATTTTCTTTGCCAATGCCTATAGCTGCTGAGAACGTTAATATTGTTGTTTCCTATCGATTGGTAAATGATGAGGTGCGAGAGTTATTAGAGCTGAAAGACCCAATTTGGTCGAAGAAAATGGTGATCAAAAAGCTAAATTTAAAACTGTGAGGCTCATGCCCCTCCAGTTTTAATTCATTTCTACTTTTATAAGAAGATCATTACCTTCTTCAATAATCGAAAAGTTGTGTTTTTTACAGAAAGTTTCATTCATTTCTTCTGCCCACTCTGACGCTTCACTTAATGCATCATCTTTATTATCAAAAGTTTTGATTGAGGGCATCCCGCTTCGTTTAAAACAACCACACTCTTTTTCCATACGTACATTAAACATAGACATTCTCCAATATAATTTTTGCAAGTATACTCACCCAAAGTTTAAAATTTTTAGGATGAAATATAAACAATTTGAAACTAAAGATTAACTTTAGCTTTTATTACAATGTGTTTATCAGGAGTAATTATGCTTAAGGGAGTTATAATTCGCTCGAAATTTTTGGGTGCCTTCGTAAAGCTTTAATAAGACTGAAACTTTACTAAGGTACCTTCCATGGTAAGAGAGCAACTCTCTGAAAATTTGTCGTCCAAGAGGACAATATTTAACGTCATCGTCACACAGCATAGCAACATGGGCTTTTTAGGAAATATTTTCGCTTGATTTAGTGAAAAACGGATTCCTTTTTTTGTTGGCGTGGCGTACATACAAAAGGTAGAAATATGAACAACGTAGAAACAGAACTCGTAGTAGTCGATCAAGATCTTCCAACATTTGCTGATTTCGGTCTTCGCAAAGAGATTATGCAAAGCATCGAATATGCAGGTTTCAAAAATCCAAGTCCAATCCAGTCAATGGTAATCCCTGTAATTATGGAAGGGCGTGACGTAGTAGGTCAAGCTCATACTGGTACGGGTAAAACGGCAGCATTTGGACTTCCAGCACTTAATAAAATGCATTTAAAAGGTGGTATCGAAATCCTTATCATCACACCAACGCGTGAACTTGCCAACCAAGTAAGTGATGAGATTTTCAAATATGGTAAGCATCTTGGTGCTCGTACCGTTACAATTTATGGTGGTAGCTCGTACAATCGTCAATTGGATTTGATCGACCGCGGTGCGCAAGTAATTATTGCAACTCCAGGACGTTTATTGGATATGCTCAGCCGTGATATGCTAAAAGGCTTTTCTCCTTCAACGGTTATTTTGGATGAAGCAGATGAAATGCTTGATATGGGCTTTTTGGATGATATTAATGAAATCTTTAGCTATCTTCCAACTGAGCGTCAAACATTGTTGTTTTCTGCAACGATGCCACAACCAATCAAACAGCTTGCAGAGCGTATCTTGGTAAATCCATTTTTTGCGTCTATCACAAAATCTGAAACAACCAATACAGATATTGCACAGCAGTATTACGTTATCGAAGAATCAGAACGTGATGATGCGATTATCCGTTTGATGGATGCTGAAGATGCTAAAAAAACGGTTGTTTTTTGCCGTACGAAAAAAGAAGTTGATCGTCTCTCAAATGTATTGTCAGCAGCGGGTTATTCTGCTAAAGGACTTCATGGAGATATGGAGCAGCGTCAACGTGAAAGCGTTATCAAAGGTGTTAAATCCGATGCTTTCGATGTATTGATTGCAACAGACGTAGCAGCTCGTGGTTTGCACATTGATGGCATTACTCACGTATTCAACTACCATATTCCTTTTGACCCTGAGAGCTATGTTCACCGTATTGGTCGTACAGGACGTGCGGGTAAAAAAGGTGTAGCGATTACTTTGGTAACACCACTTGAGTTCAAAGAACTTCAGCGTATCCGTGCAAAAGTAGGAACTACTATGGAGCATGCATATATTCCAAGTAAAATGGACGTCAAAAATACTCAAGTTAATCGTCTTCTTGCTGAGATTGAAAAACAACACATTTATGATGAAGCTCATAAAGTTTTAGATGCACTTAAAGAAGATTTCGATCAAGAACAAATTGCTTATAAACTTATTTCAGTTCTTATGGAGCGTAATACAGTTCAAGGACCAAATCAAATTGGTATCGCTGCAGAGCGCTTGGATAAAATTTTGAGTAATCTTGAGAGTCGTGGCGGAAGCGGTGGTGGTAATCGTCGTCCTGGCGGCGGCGGTGGATACCGTGGTAATAACAACCGTGGTGGAAGCACTGGCGGTGGATACCGTGGCAACAACGATCGTAACGCAAGCGGCGGTGGAGAGCGTAGCTCTTCAGGCGGCGGATACCGTGGTAACAATGATCGTAATGCTAGCGGCGGTGGAGAGCGTAGCTCTGCTGGCGGTGAGCGTGGAGATCGTTCACGTAGTTTCAGCGGACAAAATCGTTCAGACAGCAGACCAAGAAGTTAATTTCTTTTGTACGCTTTCTAAAAATGGCTCCATCGGAGCTATTTTAATACTTCCCTCTCTTTGTTTAACTCCCCACATCGGCTCTGGAAAATAGCTATCGTCATTAAAGCGTGCCATTATATGCCAATGAACTCTCGGACACATATTACCAAATGAAGCTATATTGATTTTATCTGGTTTGAAATATTCTAACATCTCTTTCTCGATAATGTCTAAGCATTCCCAAATCATTGTTTTTTCATGAGGTAAACATTCAGAGAATTCTTTATGAGGGGTATGGGTAAAGATTTTAAGCCAAGGGATTTCACTGTCGTGAAGTTCAATATAAACGAGGGGGTTAGAATAGAGCATAAAAGACCTTTATAATAAGTCTTTTATTGTAGCAAAAGAGTCTTTATTTACCTTTTCCAGCAAAAGGAACGAGGGCGCTTCCCCATGTCAAACCACCACCAAAAGCGTCCAGAAGCATCAAGTCACCTTCTTGAAGGCGGCCTGATTCGTAGATGTCATTGATTGCCATTGGAATGGATGCGCCAGAGGTGTTACCGTATTTTTCGACGGTAAGGACAACTTGTTCCTCTTCTAAATTTAGGGCATCACCAACTGCTTTAATAATACGATAATTGGCTTGATGAGGGATGAAATGCTTGATGGCAGATGAGGCAATATTGTTTTCTTCTAGAATTGCTACAACATCACTTGTGAGAGTACGAACCGCAACTTTGAACGTTTCATTCCCTTTCATCTTCATAAAGCATCCAGCCTCTTCACGGTTAGGCTCATCGTGTGCTGAACCGCTTCCTCCATTTGGTGTCATCAATAGATCAGCATAGGCACCATCAGAACCTGTATGCACGTCAATGATTGCTTCAGATTGAGCAGAGGTTGCACTGATGATTGCTGCACCTGCACCATCTCCAAAAAGAATACAGGTTCCACGATCAGTATAATCCGTTATCGCACTAAGTTTTTCAGATCCGATAATAAGAACATTTTTTTTCATTCCAGATTCGATAAATGCTTTTGCCACACTGAGTGCATAAACAAATCCCGTACATGCTGCAGAAATATCGTACGCCATTACTTTTTGGAGACCAAGTTTATCAGCAATAATTGTAGCTGTTGAGGGCATGCAAAAATAATCAGGTGAAATAGTTGCACAAATGACCATATCAATTTGATTTTTATCGATACCGGCACGTTCTATTGCTATTTTGGCCGCTTCTACACCCATATCGCTGGTAGTTTCATTCTCTGCGGCAATATGGCGTTCTTTTATTCCTGTACGTTTAAATATCCATTCATCACTCGTATCGACCATACGTTCAAGATCAGCATTGGAAAGAATTTTTGTGGGGACATAAGCTCCAATAGAGCGGAACGCTGCATACATAGTGCACCTTTGTGTCAGGCTGGTTTAGTTTTTTAGTTCTTCAAGGCGATTTTCAATGTGTATATTTACACCTGTATCTACATAACGGATTGCTTGAAAAATGGCATTTTTTACCGCTTTTGGATTGCTTTTACCGTGACTAACTATAGCGCATCCTTTGATTCCAACTAGAGGTGCTCCGCCAATTTCGGCGTAATCAATCTCTTTTTTGAGCAAATGAAATACTTTGCGCATGAGCAATGCACCGGTGATAGCGATAGGTGATTTACGAATATATTCTTTGATAAAATAGCTGATTGTAGAGGCTACCCCTTCAGATGCTTTAAGAACCAAATTACCGATAAATCCATCACATACAATAACATCGCATGAGCCATCAAAGATGTTATTTCCTTCAACATTCCCGATAAATCCTTGCTGACCATCGAGTAATTTGAAGGCTTCTTTAGTCACTTCATTACCTTTGGAATCTTCTTCGCCATTGGCAAGAAGCCCCACTCTAGGCGAGGAGACTTTGAGCATATCCTGAGCGTAATAATAGCCCATGATTCCAAACTGAAAAAGGTGTTCGGCTTTACAGTCGACATTTGCTCCAGCGTCCATTAAGATACTTCGTTTTCCGCTTTTAGTCGGCATGGATGTTACTAACGCTGGACGTAATACATTTTTTAGCCGTCCAAGACGTAATGTAGCAAGTGTCATTGTAGCACCGCTATGTCCTGCACTCACAACACCATCAGCCTGACCATTTCGAACGAGTTCCACTGCTTTGTATATAGAACTGTCTTGGCGTTTTAGTGCATCCGTAGCTGCATCACCCATATCGATAACATCATTTGCTTCGATAATTAAAATCTTGTCTTTATAGCCCTTGGGTAGCAAAGACAAAATTTCATCTTTTTTGCCAACCAAAATTGCTTCGAACTTTTTCTCTTTAAGAGCTTCTATGGTTCCTTTTACAATTGGTTCAGGACCGAAGTCCCCACCCATTGCATCAATAGCAATTCTGATCATCAATTATTTATACTCACCAGTAACGGGGTTAGCGTAATGAGACAATTTATACGTGCCGTCTTTGTCTTTGACTGGACGAGCAAGTGAAACTTTATAGTGAGTTCTGCGTTTTGCTGCGCGAGTGTGACTCACTCTTCTTTTAGGTACTGCCATAGTATTGATCCCTTTCTGTTTGATTTAAACGCTTTTGGAATACATCCCAAAAGCTACGTTAACACTGAGTTTTCTTCAGCAGAATGCTCAGTGCACTTTTTGCTTTAAAGAGTGTTAAAACTCTTGTTCTACTGTTTTGCCTTCGCAGAGCGAACAGCAAAAATAATCACTCTTAATGAGTTCAATTTCTGAAGCTAAAAGCTCTTCCATATCAATCATAGGCGTAGTGATCTCTACAATATCAAGCTCATCTTCATTGTCACTTATAATACCGTCTGAAAGATAAAAAAAGAGCTCTTCATTAAGAATTCTTTCAATGTTTTCAGCACATAAATCACAAGGCATTGAGATGCTTCCCGTTATTGTACCGTTTAACTCCGCAATTTTACCTTTTTTATGAACCAAAGTTCCTTTAAAAAAGGTATTTTCCACGACAACGTCAAACTCTAAGGGGATAGAGTTTAAGTGTTTAAATGGAATTAAATTCACTTAGGAGATCTCGCGTCCTGAAAAGAAAAACGCAATTTCGTTTTTAGCGTTTTCAACTGAATCACTACCGTGAACAGCATTTGCATCAATATTTTCAGCAAAATCAGCACGGATTGTACCAGCTTCTGCTTCTTTAGGATTTGTTGCACCCATCAAATCACGATTTCGTTGAACAGCGTTTTCACCTTCAAGAACCGTAATAACAACAGGACCGCTTACCATAAAATCAACAAGGTCGTTGAAAAAAGGGCGAGCAGCGTGTACTGCGTAGAATGCTTCGGCGTCTTGACGGCTAAGCTGAACTTTTTTGGTAGCTGCGATTTTAAGACCATCTGTCTCAAAACGATCCAAAATTTTTCCAATGACACCTTTTGCTACGGCGTCAGGCTTGATGATTGACAATGTTTGTTCCATCAATGCTCCTGTTCTGTATGTAAATTATAGAGCGGGATTATAGCGAAATAATAATTTGAGTAATATTAAAGAAGAAAAAAAGGGGGATTAGAAAGATTTTTGAAGGGTATTAGCCTTCAAAAAATGATTTAGTCTACGATGTTTGCTTTACCTGAACGCATTTCAGCACTGATATCATCGCGGTGAGATGGGCTTTCACCAACTTCATCCCAAGTAATACAACCCTCAGTCGGACAAGCAGTCGCACATGCAGGAACATCATGATGTCCAACACACTCAACACATTTGTCGCCATAAACGTAGTAAATTTCTTCACCCGTTGGGTTATCATCTTCGTCTACGATTGCTTCTACCGGACACTCGTCGATACAAGCGCCACAGTTAATACAGGTGTCGTTAATAACTACTGCCATAGGTTCTCCTAAATTATAAATATGGGTAACTATAACAGAAGAATTTTAAAGGTAGCTAAAAAAAGAAAAGTTTTAGTGTATTTTCAAGTGAGGGTGTTACCTCTTGTCATCCCCGATTAAATGGGGAATGAGAAAGAGAAAAGATTAAAGTCCTAGGTAAGCTCGAATGGCGTCTACTTTATCGGTTTTTTCCCAAGTAAATTCAGGAAGTTCGCGTCCAAAATGCCCATATGCAGCAGTCTTGCGATAGATTGGGCGTAATAAATCAAGAGATTCGATAATACCGCGAGGGGTAAGGTCAAATAACTCTTTTACGCACGCTTCAATTTTTTCTTCGGCAACGACAGCGGTGCCGTGAGTGTTAACCATGATCGAGATGGGTTTTACTACACCGATTGCGTACGATACTTGAATGGTAGCGCGATCACATGCGCCTGAAGCAACGAGATTTTTTGCAACATGGCGAGCTGCGTATGCAGCCGAACGATCCACTTTGGTTGGATCTTTTCCGCTAAATGCTCCACCCCCGTGAGGACAAGCTCCGCCGTAGGTATCAACAATTATTTTACGTCCTGTAAGTCCAGCATCCCCTTGAGGACCGCCGATAACAAATTTACCGGTTGGATTGATGTGATAAACGATATTTGGACTCATTAGCTCATGTGGAATGACATACTCAATGACTTCTTTGATAACGTCAGCATGCAACTTTTCTTGAGAAATATCGGGAGCGTGTTGCGTAGAGACAACCACGGTTTCAACGGATACGGGCTTGTCATCCACATATCGAATACTGACTTGTGTTTTTCCATCAGGACGAAGGTAAGGAATGATCCCCTCTTTACGTACTTGAGCCAAACGCTCTGCAAGACGATGTGAAAGGTGGATAGGTAATGGCATAAGAACTTCGGTTTCACGGCATGCGTAACCAAACATCAATCCTTGGTCGCCTGCACCGATTTCGCCACCTGCTTGGTCAACGCCTTGGTTAATGTCGGGAGATTGCTCACCAATCCCGTTGAGGACAGCACATGAGCGGTAATCAAAACCATAGGTTGCATCGGTATATCCGATTTCACGAACGACTTGGCGGGCAATTTCTTGCATTGGAGCATACGCAGTAGTTTTAAGCTCACCGGCAATGACACAAAAGCCATTAGAGACAAGTGTTTCACACGCTACGCGAGCTTTGGTATCATGTTCGATGATGTAATCTAAAATAGCATCACTGATTTGATCTGCCATTTTATCGGGGTGACCCTCGGTTACGGATTCAGAAGTGAAGATGTATTCTTTTGGCATAACAATCCTTAGTGGATAAAATATAGAAAATTTTTGTAATTGCGCGGATTATAGCGTATTGTATTTTAAGTTTTTTAATCTCCCGCATTTATGTGGGTAGCTTCAGGGGATTGCAAAGGACTCTTATATCCTTGCCTTCCTTAGTGGGATTTGCTCACTTAGGAAGTGTACTTTTAATGAAATCTCTTTCCCAAAAAAAATCAATCCAATCCGTGGCTTCATATAAGGAAAAGTCAGGTTGTACAAGAGCGGTTGATTTAGTAAAAAGAGATGCAGTCTTAAAAATAGCATGGGGGTTATTACTTTGTAAGAAAGGTAAAAGTGCTTGGAGTGTTCGTCCGCTATCAACGATATCATCAACAATAAGTATTTTTGTTGATAGTGAAAAATCTGATTTTCCAAAAGTTGTTACGGTTTCGCGTTGAGTATCTTTATCATAACTTTCACATCGAATGCTTTGAAGATTGCGTACATCCAAATGCATACACAAACCATGAGCTAAGGTCATTCCTCCTCGCGCAACGGCTAAAATGGTATCAGGCTGAAAGGTTTCACAGAGAGACCCAAGACGAGGAATATCAGTTTTAAATTGGTTAAAGTCATAGTATGTCATTTCAAAATCATACCCTAAGTGCATTTACGCTATAATGAAACACTTATTTAAAAAGGCAATTAATGCAAAAATTAGCCATTATCGGTAAACCAAACGTTGGCAAAAGTTCTTTGTTCAACCGTTTACTGAAACAGCGTGATGCTATTACCTCCGAGCAAGCAGGTACAACACGTGATGTCAAAAAACGTGTCGCTATAGTCGTCGATAAACAAGTCGAAATACTCGACACAGGTGGATTGGACGAAGGGTGTGAACTTTTCGATCGAATCAAAGAAAAATCGCTTGAAGCAGCACATAAAGCGGATATTATTCTCTTTATGGTAGATGGTAAAAGTTTACCGGAAGAGGACGATAAAAAACTCTTTTATGAACTTGAAGCGATGGGAAAATCAATTGCATTGGTCGTCAATAAAATTGACAATGACAAGATGCAGGAGAAGCTTTGGGAATATTATGAGTTTGGTACCAATAATATTTTCGGTATTTCTGTTTCGCATAACCGTTCCATTTTACCTTTGTTAAATTGGGTTGCTTCGGTACTTCCTGAATCCGCAATCGTTCAGCCAGAGCCTGAAGCAAGTGATGAAGAAGACGACGATCAAATGGATGGTTTTGATTCGTTTGTCGAATCGTATGACGAAGAGTCAGATGATGACGATGATATGGACGACGAAGATGACGATGGAGAGATAAGCGGTGATCTTGCAGAAATGGAAGAGGCGTTCAAGGGGCTTGTAAAAGAGTATGAACCTGGCAATGCCGATAAAATGAAAGTCGCGATTATCGGTCGTGTTAATGTCGGGAAAAGTTCACTTCTTAATGCTCTTTTGGGTGAAGAGCGTTCCGTTGTAAGTTCGGTTGCCGGGACAACAATTGACCCTATCGATGAAGAAGTAGAATATCAAGATAAAAAAATCACCTTTATCGATACTGCGGGAATTCGTAAACGCGGCAAAATTTTAGGTATTGAAAAATACGCTCTTATGCGTACCGAAGAGATGCTTGAAAATGCCGATATCGCTTTGCTTGTTCTTGATGCATCTCAACCGTTTATGGACTTGGATGAGAAAATCGCCGGTTTTGTGGATAAAAATCGTCTTGCATGTCTGATTGTCCTCAACAAATGGGATATGGCGCCTAAAGAAGATTATGAAAAGATTATTCTTGAAGTACGAGACCGCTTTAAGTTTTTGAGCTATGCTCCGATCATTACGATTTCAGCGCAAAGCAAACAGCGCGTACACCGAATTTTCGATATGTTGCTTAAAATCAATGAAAACTATTCACAGCGTATTTCGACGAGCAAGCTCAATGAGGTAATCCAAGCAGCAATGCGTAAACATATCTTGCCAAGTATCAACGGTATGAATATCCGTCTGTATTTTGCGACACAGTACGATATTCGTCCGCCACGTATCGCATTGATTATGAACAAGCCTCAAGGGTTACACTTTAGTTATCGTCGTTATTTGACGAATCAGATGCGAGAGCAGTTTGATTTCGAGGGGACGCCGGTACTCTTTAAAGCAAAAAGTAAAAATGTGTCTAAGAAACCACAAGTGCATAAGAAAAGAGCGATGTGGTAAATCGCCACTCGTTTCGATAATTCCCCGTTCGCCCTGAGCTCACGTGCCCTATAGGGTATGTCGAAGGGTGAACGGGAGAAATAAGAGCTGGATTCACCCAAGGGCACTTTGCCCGCCTTCGCGAGAATGACGAGAATAATTAAAACGGTTTTACAATGACCAATGCAACGATACCGATAAGCAAAAGTGTCGGTACTTCGTTATACATTCTAAAAAACTTCCCACTTTTATAAGCAGTATTTTCTTTTAGTTTCAGGCGGTAGTGTCCGAGTGAGAAAAAATAGGCAATTAAAATAGCTACAAGCGTCATTTTAGCGTGCATCCATCCTCCCATTTGAAATACATTCATTCCATAATGAGCGGTAGACATTGCAATCAATGCAATACCTGATAACAACGTTGCCCAGAACGCTGGAACACCAATGTATTTATAAATCTTCATCTCCATTACTTCAACGACTTCTAGAAATCCGTTGTTTTGATTGTTTTCAACATGATAGACAAAAAGTCGTGGCAGATAAAACAATACCGCAAACCACGACACCATAGAGATGACATGAAACCAAAGAACCCAGTTGTATGCCATTTATTCTGCTTCTGCTTCTTCTGGTACTTCTATATCACGAAGTGAAGTGGCGTGATGATCTTTCATTTTGTCGTGTAAACGTCCTAATGCTTTGTTAGCGCGATCAATGGCTAAATCAATAGCAGCATCTATTTGTGCATCACTGTCAGTGATAATAACAGGTTGTGCATGGGCAATATGGATGTCAAATTCAACTTCAACACTTTGTTTTTCTTTTTTAATATTAACATTAACGGTTGTAATATCCAAGTGATAACGTCGAAAATTTTCGATAGCTGCGGCAATATGATCGTTTAAGCGAGGAGTGAGGGTAATCTCTTTAGAGTGAATTTGAACATTCATGGTAAATCCTTTTACAATTGATATGATGGTAATTTAGCATACTTTTTCTTAAGAGGAAGCTTAAGTCACTATTTGGTAAAATTATCCTTATTCAAGGAGTTACAGTGCGCGTTTTAACAGGAATTCAGCCATCAGGCGATTTGCATATCGGAAATTATTTTGGCTCCATCCTTCCCATGATTCAATCACAAGGCGAGCATGAGGTATTTGCGTTTATTGCCAATTACCATGCGATGTCCTCACTCAGTGACGGCGGGCGTTTGAGCCACCTTACCTTGCAAGCAGCAACAGACTTTTTGGCATTGGGGATGAACCCTGATAAGAGTACCTTTTGGGTACAGTCGGATGTTAAAGAGGTTTTAGAACTTTATTGGGTACTTTCAGGATTTACGCCGATGGGATTACTCGAACGTGCGCACAGTTATAAAGATAAAACCGCTCGCGGCATTGCCTCCAATCATAGTCTTTTTTCCTATCCTGTGTTGATGGCGGCGGATATTTTGCTTTTTGGCTCACAAGTCGTTCCTGTCGGAAAAGATCAGATTCAGCACGTTGAGATCGCGCGGGATATTGCGACAAAATTTAACAACCAGTACGGTGATATTTTCACTCTTCCAGAATTTCGAGTCGATGAAAACGTCGCTACTGTCCCCGGTACGGATGGGCAAAAGATGTCGAAGAGTTATGGCAATACCATCACGATTTTCGGTGAAGAGAAATCACAGCTCAAAACTGTTAAAAAGATTGTGACCGAAGTCATCGGAGTGGAAGAACCAAAAGAGTTTGAAAACTGTAATGTGTATAATATTGTCAAACTCTTTTTAGATGAAAATGAGCGTGTCGCTTTGCAAGATCGCTATTCACGCGGAGGTGAGGGGCATGGACATTTCAAGCTTTATCTGGCTGAAGTGCTATGGGAATATTTCCGTCCTTATCGTGAGAAGCGGTCGTATTATGAAGCGAATCAAGATGAAGTGAGAGAAATTTTAAAACATGGTGCATTAAAAGCCAGTGCTATTGCGCAACCGATTATTGAAAAGGTACGTTCTGCTACCGGAATAAAATACTAAAGAAGGATAGTTAAAATGAAAAATTATATTATTAAACAAATCGCTGATTCAGCGGCAACCAAACAAGCTATTTTAGAAAATGAAGCACTCTTAGATATGATCGTTACCGTGGCTCAGGAATGTGTAGCAGTGTATCGTAAGGGAAAAAAAACAATGTTGGCGGGCAATGGAGGATCAGCAGCAGATGCTCAGCATATTGCAGCAGAGTTGGTAGGGCGATATGGATTTGATCGCCCTTCTATTCCTTCATTGGCTTTGACCACCGATACGTCGAATCTTACGGCTATTGGGAATGATTACGGTTATGACAAAGTATTCTCTCGTCAACTTGAAGGAATGGGACAGGAAGGCGATTTGTTTATCGGCATTTCGACTTCGGGCAATTCTCAAAATATTATTAACGCTTTCGAGTCGGCAAAAGAACGTGGAATTACCACGGTAGCTCTTGTGGGACGTGATGGCGGAAAGATGGGACAAATGGCAGATTTTTCAATTATTATCCCCTCTAATGCAACTCCCCGTATTCAAGAATCTCATATTCTTATTGGACATATTCTCTGTGACATTATCGAAAAAGAGCTATTTGGAGGAGGGGTTGCCTAAAGCCCTTTTTTTAGATCGCGACGGTGTGGTCAATGTTGAAAAAAACTATCTTCACAAAATCGAGGAATTTGAACTCGTTGAGGGGATAGTGGAAGTATGCCGTGCGTATCAAGATAACGGTTATCTCATCATCATCGTCACCAACCAATCGGGAATATCGCGCGGGTATTACAGCGAAGAAGATTTTGCTACTCTCAGTCAATGGATGGTAGAACATTTTAAGACTCTTGGAATCACAATCACTCGTATTTATCATTGCCCGCATCATGAAAGTATTGATGGCGTATGTGAATGCCGAAAACCTGAACCCGGAATGTTTTTAGAGGCAAAGAAAGAATACGATTTGGATATGCCTCACTCGGTTATGATCGGTGATAATGAGCGGGATATTGAAGCGGCACAACGTGCAGGAGTGGGGATGAATATTCTCTTATCGATGGATGCAAACCAATCCAAAGCAAATCGTATTATACAGACACTTATGGAACTCGTTTAAATGCTTATCCTCAACACGGGCGGAACTTTTAATAAGCGTTATAACCCGATAAGTGGTGAGCTTTTTGTCCCAGGTGATAACGACGCAGTTGAAACTATACTCAAATCGTTGGTGATAGAGATTGATGTTCAGGGAATACTCTATAAAGACTCTTTGGAAATGAAAGATACGGATCGCTCATTATTGGCGGATACGATAGCTAAGAGCGATGAAAAAGTTATTATCGTGGTTCATGGTACGGATACAATGGATTTAAGTGCTGATTTTATTGCAGGATTGGCTTTACAAAAAACCGTTGTTTTTACGGGTGCAATGATCCCTTTTTCTATAAATCCCATCGAAGCAACAGCCAATCTTGCTATGGCAATAGGGTTTGCATACCGATCGTGCAGCGGAGTCTATATTGTGATGCAGGGGATTTGCGGACAATACAATTATGTACGAAAAAATCGAGAGTGCGGGAAGTTTGAATATGTCTAAAGTGAAATGCGACCATTGCCATTTGGAATTTAGCGATTCGGTGATGATTCATGATGGAGAGTATCGCTTTTGCTGTAATGGATGCAGAGGTATTTTTCATCTCCTTAAAGACGAAGGGCTGGAGAGTTTTTATTCTAAAATGGGGGATACTACTTTAGCGCCACCCACCCAGCAGTTTGAGGCAAGTTCCAACTTTGATACACCTGCTTTTTATGAGCGTTTTGTTACTTTGGATAATGAGGGATTATCTCAAGTGTCTCTTGTGATTGAGGGAATTCATTGTGCTGCATGTGTTTGGCTCAATGAAAAAGCGCTTCATAAGATGGACGGTGTTATCGAGGCAAACATCAACTATACCAACAACAAAGCCCGCATTACGTGGGATGCAAATGCACTTAAACTCTCTGCCATTATCGATATGATTCGCGCCATCGGTTACAATGCATTTCCTTATGACGCATCGTTTCAAGAAGTACGTGCGAACAAAGAGCGCAAAGAATATTATCTGCGTATGGCGGTGGCGACATTTGCTGCCATGAACATGATGTGGATTGCGGTTGCACAATATGCAGGATATTTTACGGGAATCACACAAGATATTAAAACGATTCTCAATATTGCCGAGTGGTTTTTGGCAACACCGGTACTTTTTTACAGCGGATGGGTTTTTTATCGCGGGGCGTATTATGGATTACGAAATCGCGCAGTCACGATGGACTTACTCGTGGTCACGGGATCGAGTTTGGCGTATTTATACTCCATTTACATTACCGTATTTGAAAAAGGGGAAGCCTATTTTGATTCGGTAGCGATGATTATTACGTTTGTATTATTTGGAAAATTCTTAGAGGTGTTGAGCCGTAAAAATGCAGCAGATACTCTCGATGTTATGAGTAAGCATATCCCTTCTGAAGTAACGATAGTTGATGGTGAGAGTGTTCGCGAAGTTAATGTTAATGAGGTAAAAGTAGGAGATATCATCCGTATTCGAAGTGGAGAACGCTGTGCAATCGATGGTGTAGTGATGAGTGGTGAAGGGAATTTTGATGAATCAAATCTCACTGGAGAATCGGAGCCTATTTTTAAACGCCCCAACGACACTATTATTAGCGGTACGACGAGTATTGATGCTCTGCTAACCTATAAAGCGACTAAAGATTTTGCCCACTCAACTCTCTCTAATTTGGTCAATTTACTCGAAAATGCGTTAAGCCATAAACCCAACATAGAGAAATTAGCGAATCGCTTGTCGCAGCATTTTTCTTCGACTATTTTATTTTTGGCAATTGGGACATTTTGGTTTTGGTACTTTTGGCCACACAGTTTTGACCGCTCTTTGATGGTGGGGATTTCTGTGATTATTATCGCTTGCCCGTGTGCATTGGCGCTTGCTACACCTGTTGCCACTTTGGTTGGACTTGCATTGGGCGCAAAACGCGGAATACTTTTTAAATCCGCAGCGCAAATCGAGACAATGGCGAAAGCGTCGATGGTGGTGCTGGATAAAACAGGGACGATTACGCAAGGTCGCCCGGAAGTGGTGTATGCGACGATACACATGCCTTTTGAGCCACAGATGCTTTATTCACTGACCAAAGCATCCAAACATCCGATTAGCCGAGGTGTTTCAGAGTATTTAGAACGAACTGAGGGGATGTTTGAACCCAATGCGCTAGAAGAGGTCAAAGAGATTCCTGCACGAGGAATTGTGGCACGTCTTGACGGGAAAATGATCGTGGGTGGTAATGCTCTACTGATGAATGATAGCAAAATAAAAATTGAGTCAGTCAGCGACAAAAGTCTTTTTTATTACGCTGTTGATGGAGTGCTAGCTGCAACGTATGAATTACGAGATTTACCGAAAGAAAAAGCGTTTGAATCGATAAATATATTGAAAAAATTTGGTTTACGTGTTGTTATGCTGACGGGTGACCATGAGCGTGCAGCGAAGCGAGTTGCTGATGAAGTAGGAATTGATGAAGTGCATGCCCATTTAAGCCCTGAACAAAAAGCAGCGTTTATTGAGAATGCTCACAATGAGGGGTATGTTGTTGTCATGGCGGGTGATGGTGTCAATGATTTGCTGGCGTTAGCGCGTGCGGACATTGGTATTTCTATGGGAAGCGGAAGCGATATTGCTATCGATGTGAGTGATGTGGTGCTCTTAAACGATTCATTGACCTCATTGGCAGAAGCATTTGCTATCAGCAGACGTACGTATGGGCTTATTAAGCAAAATTTGGGGATTTCATTGGTCTACAACTCGATTACTATTCCTCTGGCGATGATGGGGTATGTGATACCGTTGATGGCAGCGATTTCGATGTCGTTTAGTTCACTTCTCGTGGTGGGTAACTCGATGCGAAGCCGATGGATGTACAACCATTAATGTTAACACTAAAATGAGCTAAGCCCATTTTAGTGGCAAGGACAACAATGTCCTTTGCAATCCCCTAAAGCTACCGACATAAATATCGGAGATTTTAAAATTAAGCAGGAGTCAATTATGGATAGTTGGGTAGTGGCGATGATGTTAGGAGCTTCTTTATTTTTAGGAGCTCTTGCATTAGCTGCATTTTTATGGGGTATTAAAAACGGTCAGTTTGACGATGAGAAAAAAATGATGTCACAAGTACATTTTGATGATGAAAAAGAGCTCAATGATTTAGCGGATCAACAGAAAAAACGAGAAGAATTAAAAAAGAAAGTGTATAAACCAGAGTAAAAGAGAATCTCATCGCGTAAGCGATGAGTAAGTAGGATTACTTAATTCCTGCTACGTAAGAAGCAAGAGCTTTCATGTCAGCGTCAGACATAGTTGCCACTTGACCTTTCATTAATGCGCCCATACCAGCTTTATTTTGAGTACCTGCTTTGTATGCTTTCAAAGAAGCTTCAACAGCAGCAGCTGATTGACCTTTTACGATTGCTGATTTACCAAGAGCTGCTTTTTCAAAGCTAGCACCATGACATGCAGCACATTTAGCAGAAAGAGCTTTTCCGTCTGCTGCCATCATTGATACGCCAGCGAATAACATTGCAAGAGCAATTTTTTTCATTTGTTTCTCCATATAAAAATTTCGTCATCATTATAATCGTATCAATCTTAAATCATACTAACTTTTTCATCCTTTAAAGCAAGCTTTGTTACAATGTGCTACTTATATTAGCAAGGATGACGAATGCGCTACAGTGATGTTGATTTTAATAACAAAACCATTCTTATTACGGGGGGAGCTGGCTTTATCGGTTCCAATCTTGCTTTTTATTTTCAAGAAAATTATCCTCAATCCCACGTAGTTGTATTGGATTTATTTCGCTCCAATCTGACCCTTTCGAATGGAAATCTTAAAAGTTTCGGTCATTTTAAAAATCTACTTGGCTTTCGCGGTGATGTGATTAGTGGGGATATTAATGATAAAGCACTTCTTACCAAGTTAAACACTCAGTACAAATTTGATTATATTTATCACGAAGCGGCGATTTCGGATACGACAGCGTTGGAACAGGATTTAATGATCCAAACCAATCTTAATGCGTTTGTTGATTTGCTTGACATTGCTGTAGCTCACGGTGCAAATATGATTTATGCTTCATCGGGTGCAACGTATGGGGATGCCCAGTCGCCACAGCGTGTTGGTCGCGAAGCACCTCAAAACGTGTACGGTTTTTCAAAACTGATGATGGACCATACCGCGCGTCGATACGCTCAAAAATATACCAATATAAGTATCGTAGGATTGCGTTATTTTAATGTTTATGGTCCACGAGAGTTTTTTAAAAATAAAACGGCATCCATGGTAGTTCAGTTTGGGCATCAGCTTCTTGCTCTTAAGAATCCAAAACTCTTTGTTGACTCGGATAAAATTTTACGTGATTTCATTTACATCGAAGACATCATTCAAGCGAATATTTTAGCGGCATCTCCAAAAGAGTCTGGTGTCTTTAATGTGGGTACCGGTAAAGCACGATCGTTTCAATCAATGGTGGATATTCTTCAAAGTGAACTGGGTACATCATTGGTATGCGAGTACGTTCCTAACCCTTATATCGGACGCTATCAGTTCCATACCGAAGCGGATATTCAAAGTACGAGTGATGTTTTAGGATATGCTCCGCGTTTTGAATTTGAAGAGGGGATTGCGGCATACGTTCCGGAGATCCAACGACTTTTTGCTGAGGAGCTTTGATGATGCATCTTCGACAGTCTCATCCACGCATTTTAGTCATCGGTGATTTGATGATCGATCATTATCTGTGGGGAGGCTGTGAGCGTATCTCTCCTGAAGCTCCGGTACAGGTTGTTGACATTTCTCGTGAGACAACAGTTTTGGGGGGTGCTGGGAATGTTATCAATAATCTTGTGGCTTTGGGTTCAAAGGTCTGTGTCGCAGGGGTTATCGGAAACGATGAGAGCGGTGAAGATCTGCGAGCAATGCTGGAAAAACTTGGCGTATCGTGCGAGGGGTTGATTGTTCAAAACGATCGCAAAACCTCCAAAAAAAGTCGTATTGTGGCTTCCAATCAACAAATTCTCCGCTATGACCGTGAGTCCAAGGAATCGATTTCGGATGAGTCAACCAAAGCGGTTATAACCTATGCCTCACGGGTGATGAATGAGTGTGATGTCGTGATTCTCTCGGATTATGGCAAAGGGGTCATTACTGATTCTCTCGCGCAGGGAATTATCCAAAGCGCACGAAAATTGGGCAAAAAAGTGCTTGTCGATCCCAAAGGGAAAGATTACACCAAATATCGTGGCGCCTATTTACTCACGCCTAATAAAAAAGAAGCATCGGAAGCTACGGGGATTACGATTAACGATGAGGCATCATTGCGTGCAGCATTGTTGCAGCTGAAAGCTACGTGTGATTTAGAGTGCTCGATGATTACTCTCTCTGAAGACGGTATTGCTATTGATGATGGTTCAATGCGCCGTTTTCCAACGGTGGCTCGTGAGGTTTTTGATGTGACGGGTGCTGGGGATACGGTTATCGCGTCACTTTCTTTTGCGCTAAGTTGCGGGATGAGTATCGATGAGTCGGCGAAATTTTCCAATCGTGCCGCTGCCGTGGTCGTAGGTAAAATTGGTTCGGCTACCGTAACACTCGAAGAGATCGAAGAGTACGAAGCAACACTTCACCAAAGCGATTCACGTGCCCATTTGAAATCTGCTAGTGAGATTGTGGAGATTGTACAACGTCTTAAAGCTAAAAATAAACGGATTGTCTTTACAAACGGATGTTTTGATATTCTCCACGTCGGGCATGTCAAATACCTCCAAGAGGCAAAAAGTTATGGGGATGTGTTAATCGTTGGACTCAATACTGATGCATCAGTGCGTGTGCTAAAAGGTCCAACACGTCCCGTGAACATAGAAGAAGATCGGGCCTATATTTTGGGTGCATTGGAAGCGGTCGATTACGTTGTCCTCTTTAGCGATGATACACCGTATGAATTGATTAAAAGTATCGCTCCGGACATTCTCGTCAAAGGTGGCGATTATGAGGGAAAATCGGTGGTTGGAGCGGAATTTGCTAGAGAGCTTAGACTGGTGCAGTTTGTTGATGGGAAAAGTACAACAGCAACCATTGCACGAATAAATGAAGGATCAGCATGCTAAAAAAGATTATTTTAACGACTTTGATGGGGACAAGCTTATTTGCAGCACATCAAATTGAAGTGAATGTGAACGATAAAGAGGTAGAAGGACAGATCCGTTTGGATATGGGACGAATGGGGAGTATGGAAAATACCTATTTAGGTGCTCGTTTTTTGAATGGAGATAATAATAACAGCCAAACGATTAGTAAGCCAGATCCGCTTATGGAAGTATCATTTATGGTCATGAGAGATGTTCGAGGGGCTCAAGGATTAAAATTTGGGTTAGGTGTTAAGGGTGAATACACGAAAGTAGATGGAAATACGTATGTTGCGATTCCATTGGGTGTAGAAGCAGAGTTGAGACTACCACTCAATACCCCGTTTCCATTCTACGTTGGTGGAGCTTTGTATTATGCCCCTTCGGCATTGACGTTTAAAGATGGTGACAGTTATACGGAAACACGTATCCATGTCGATGCAGAACCTATTGATAATGGACGAATCGAAGTAGGGTACCGGAAAATTGACACCGACTTAAAAACGGCTAATGTCACTTATAATGATGCGTGGTATTTTGGATTTAGATTAGATTTTTAATTGGCTACCGTTCGCCCTGAGCCTGTCGAAGGGTAATTTCACCACGAACGGAGAGTCTCTTCACCGCCTCAATAACTTCTTGAGCAGTGATACTCTTCATGCACTCATGATGTCCCAGCGGACATTCTCGCTTCATGCACGGTGCGCATTCCATATTATGTCGGACAATCACACTTTTTTCATTCATCCATTGAGACGTTTCCAAATGGCGCGTCGGACCGAAAATCGCAACCGTAGGGACTTGATAGGCCGCCGCTGCGTGCATCGGACCACTGTCATTGGTGACAAAGAGATCAAGTCCCCCAATCCTCGCACACAGTTCTTGAACGGATGTCTTTCCTGCCAGATTCGTAACATTTACCCCATTTAGACGTGCTTCAATGTCATTTGCCATTTCTACTTCGTTGGGACCTCCGAATAAAACAATCTCATAGGAATCACTAAAGGCACGGGCTACTTCGGCAAATTTTTCAGGATACCATCGTTTGGCACTTCCATATGTTGCTCCTGGATTAATCCCCAATGTCGGTCGCTCAAAGATATGAGGCTTGATATGAAGTTTTAGATGTCCGATTTCGAGTGGTTTTTCACTTAGACTTTGGGCAATGTCACGGTATTGCTCTACAAGATGGCTTGGATGTACAGGTTTGATGGCATGCGTTAAAAGAAAACGAGAGTGCCAGCTTGCTCGTCCTGAGGTGATGGGTGTACCACTCCAATACAGCAAAAGTGAAGAGTGGAGCTGATTTCGAAACGTGATTGCCATATCGTGCACCCCAAGCTCTTTTGCAAAGCGGTAGGTATTGAGAAAGCGATTGCCCTCTTTTTTCGTTTCATCTACATAAGAACGGACACATTGCGGGTGATGTTTGAGTGCTTCGATGCTCACATACGAGCCTACCATGGTAAGTTGTGCATCAGGATAGATAACGCAAAGCGCTTCAATAGCTGGGGTCGCCATGATGGCATCACCCAGCCAGTTGGGGAGAATGATGAGAATTTTCATGACACGGCCTTATAGGTATAAATGGGAAACGAGTTGAGGTTCCATGTAATATGCAAATTGCCTCTGGGGGTAGAGCAGATGAGAAGATACTCATCCGCTTTTTTACGGTATCGTAAAAAGTGTGCATCGCTCATGTGAGACAACATAATTTTATACACATCAAAAGCACTTCGTTTACGGATTCCTTCGCGGTTATCGATGAGCCCATATCCTGGAGCAATGAGCTGATGCCAATAGACGCAGCTTACTTTTTGGGAGGCAAAGGCTTCCAGATAATAGCGCACCATAAACGCGGCATAATCCTCTTCGCTGATACACTCGTGCTCGCTGGTAGGTGCATAGGGGGCAGTATTTTTGATCGGCCAATTGGTTTCAGTGATGATAAGTTCATTGGACGCTTTTGGACTTAGTGCCAGCAGAGAGTAGAGGAGATTGATTTTACCTAAGAGATTAAAGCCCATTTGAGTGTTTTCGGGAGCACCGCGTCTGTCAACATAGAGGAGACTGCCCAGTGCATCGAAGTGAACAGGTTGAAAATTAAAAAGAGTATGGGAAGTGAAGTGAAGCTCAAAATCGATGACGTTGGAGGCGATGAGTTTTAGATGGGGAAATCGCTCTTTTTTGAGTTCATAAGCGATAGCATAAAATGTCAAATATTCGTTGACACTAAAAAATCCCCATTTGGCACGGTTGATTGTAGAGCCTATGACGTATGTGGTACAAACGCCTTCGAGTGTTTCAAAAATTTGGATGAAATGGTCTTTTGTCAAAGTAGGGGAGATAATGTGCTCACGGTCTTGTAATAAAGCGACGGTGATATGTTTATCTTTGAATGTTTTGATAAAAGCAACATATTCATCCAGTCGATCCATCTCCCACAGCGGAATACGAATCAGGAGTTTTTGGATCCCGAGTTCATCGATGAGATAGGGGGTAGTGTTGGGCTCTTTATCCAGATTGACTCCCATACCGAAAAAATGCTCTCCAGAAATAGCACGTCGTGGCATGAAGGGCATAAGTATTAAGGCGATAGGAAGTGTAAGCAATGCAATGCAAAATGTTTTGATAAGTGAGGGTAGAGCACTACGACGCATAGCACGTTTTAGTGTTTTATCTTTGATGATGGCAGGTTGATCGGAATAATAATCCCACGCAAACGGTTCTTTCATTTGTGTATTATAGCGTTTTCTTTACCGCTAATCGGGTAGAATATCGAATCTTTGACATGTATAAATTCGTCACTCCCGCGAAGGCGGGAGTCTAGCTGGATTCCCGCCTTCGCGGGAATGACGATACAACGATAATAAATGATTAGGGCAAGTAATGAATATATTGGTAGTGCGTAATGACAAACTGGGCGATTTTATTACGGCACTGCCAACACTGTATGTCCTCAAACATCATAATCCCTCTAATCGTATTATTGCTCTTGTTGCACCGCTCAATCGAAAACTCGCTGAATCCTGCGATTTTATCGATGAGGTGATAGTGGATGGCGGTGAGGATATTTTAGCATTGGCATTTAAAATCAAACAAGCCCGTATCGATGCCTCAATCACCCTTTTTTCCAATACCCGTGTGGCACTGGCACAATGGATTGCCCGCATCCCCATCCGAATCGCCCCTGCGACTAAAATCGCTCAGATTTTTTACAATCGCCGTATCCCGCAACGTCGAAGCGAAGTAAAAATGGCAGAATTTGAATACAACCTCGAACTTACAAAAGCTCTTTTTAGAGATATAAATCTTGATTTCCCAAAACCGCTCCTGCATTTCAACGAGGATATTTTCAATGCATTTTGTGAAGAATACGCTATTACTAAACCCGTCATCGCGTTCCATCCCGGTTTCGGGGGCTCATCGGATGCCAACTGGACGCTTCGTGAATACATCGAGTTGGTATGGATTGCCCAAGAGGATGAAAACCTTGATGTTGTGATGACGTTTGGTCCTGATGAAGAAAAACTTTACGAAGAAGCCAAGGAGCTGCTGGGTGAGAGCAGGGTTGTCCTCTATCGTTCTCGCGGAAGTGTGGTTGATTTTGCAGCGTTACTTAGTGGGTTTAAACTGTTTGTCAGTACCTCGACAGGGACGTATCATCTGGCAAGTGCAGCAGGATGTGAAACATTTACTTTTTTTGGAGATTCACGGTTTGCGTCCGCGTTACGATGGAAAAGTATCGGAGAAGAAGAGAAACAACACCATTTCATGATTCCTCTAAATCCTGCGGGACGCGCAGAGATGTTTGAGAGCGTTAAACAGGAGTTGAAAAATCGCCTTTTAGCAGCTTTTTGAGTCGTTTTTTAAAATTCTTGACCCGCTTATTACCATTATTATGCCGTTTCATCTCGGCGATGGTTACTGCCACATTAAAACTGCTTAATCTGGCATATTCCCGCCCCATAATTTCCAGTTCTTCATCGCTTGCCCATAATTTATTAAAGTTTTCACAACCTTGTAAGGGGCTAATTTCTCTAAACTCCATTCGATTGATGTCAACAATACTAAATTGATATCCACTCTCTGTTCGTTTAATCAGGATATTCCCGGGAGAATAATCAAGATGCCATATTCCTTTTTGGTGCAAGGTGTAGGTATAGGCAGCGAAGGCGATAAAAATAGCTTCTCGATCTTCGAGTGGTTCGAGTAAGGGCGTACGGATGGTGAAATCGTAGTCAAAAAATTCTGAGATAAAATAACTCTCCCCTAAAAGACCCGACTCGAAAAATTCGATCAATGCAATGGGTTCTGGGGTAGAGATGTTTAATTCCAGTAAGCGAAGTCCATTATGGTACGATTTGTACGCTTTGCTTTTTCGAAAAAAAGTATACACGATACGGTTAAGCAGATGAGGTACTTTGAACGATTTGACGACTGTTTTGATCCCCTCTATCTCAATAATTTTCAGTTCATTGCGTGCTTTGTGGATAGAGCGATTATCGTCGGCAAAGATTTTTTGAATCGATTCAAAGGAGCTGGCGAGATACGTATATTGAAGTGGAGTGGTCAATGAAATTTTCATAATCCTAACCTTTCACAAAATTGTTCACTGTTAAGGAGAAGAATATCAGGACTCAAAAAGTTTTTATCATTGGAGATAATACAATCGCATAAAGCTTTTTTAGCGAGGATATATTGGATTGTGTCTTCCAAATCTTTAAAATCACTGTTCTGAGCCATTAAATCACAGGTTTGTTCTACTTCGACGTTTGAAAAATCAATTATTTTACAAAAACAATTGATTTTTGTAATTTCATTGAGTGCCTGCTTTTTGTCTATTTTAGCACTAAGATAATAAACCGTTGTTACAATATCACAGCTAGTAAAAAGGTGGACATCTTTCTGTATTGCATCAATGATTATTTTTTTGCTCTGAATATGAGATGGTCTCATATCGTCTACAAAGTCCACCAAAATGTTGGCATCCAAAAATAGTCGCTTAAACATCCATTTGGGCTTTAATTTCTTGAATCGTTAGATTCCCAAATACTCCAGAAGCACTACCTATGATGCTCATTGCAGCCTCAAGCCTCTTTTGCTTTGCTATCTCTTCGTATCGTTGCTCAATCATATTATTAATTGCTTTTGTCAATGAAAGTCCCTCGATACGCGCGATTTCTTCGAGGTGGGCAACGACAGTGCTGTCAAAAACGAAATTTTTACGTAATGTAGCTGACATCTGTATTCCTTTGTATGTAAATATTATTATGTATTATAGCTGTAATTTCAAAAATAGTGTAAATTTTGTATAATGAGACTAAAGGTTTTAGAAAGGGAATTATGATTCCAGTAGTAATGTATCACCATATTAATAGCGATGATTTACCCCTTTCGAATTTAGACTCGATGATGGATGCGCATCTACGTCTGATTAGCGAACGCTATGTGACAGTTTTTCCAGGGGAGGAGTTTCAAAGCTCTTCGATTTGTCTTACATTTGATGATGCGTATTATGATTTTTATCACTATGTATTTCCTTTGCTCAGAAAATACAACTTAAAAGCTTTACTTGCTGTACCCTCTGCTTTTATCCTTGATGATACCGATATTACACCGGAAAAACGTCTCTCATTAAAGCATCATGAAATTTACGAAAATTATCAAACCTTTGCCCCATTTTGTACGTATGCGGAGCTACGAGAGATGGTTCAAAGCGGTCACGTTTTTATTGCCTCGCACTCTATGAATCATATCAATCTCAGTGATGAGGGAGTGGATTTGGAACGTGAGATTTTTGGCTCCAAAGTCATCCTTGAAGAGAAGCTGGGCTGCCGTGTCGAATCGTTCGTATTGCCTTATGGAAAATACAATGATTTAGCAGTTGCGCTGGCACATGAACATTATGGGTATGTCTTTCGAATCGGTAATGCCTTAAATCCCTCATGGGAAGGAATCGGCGGATTAGTGTATCGTATAAAAGGGGACGCGCTTAAAAGTCCTGGTGAATTGTTTAAACCCCTAAAACAGTTGGCTTTTTGGTTGAAAACTGTACTTAAAATGATAAAGAGTTAAGATGAATGTATCGGCTGTAATGATTGTTAAAAACGGAGCACGGACTATCTGTAAAACCTTGGAAAGTTTGCGAGAGTTTGTGGATGTGGTCGTGTATGACAACGGTTCAACGGACGGGACATTGGAAATAGCTCGTGACTATCCCAATGTTCATTTGATCGAAGGAAATTTCGACGGATTCGGAACAACCAAAAACCGTGCAGCAAGTTTCGCAAAGTACGATTGGGTACTTATTATCGACAGTGATGAAGTAGTGGATGAGATCTTATTAAAAACTTTACAGACGAAAGTTCTGGATTCTCATACGATTTATATGGTCAACTTTTTGGCGTACTACAAAGAGATACAGATTAAACACTGCGGTTGGAACAATCAAAAAATTCGCCGTTTATACAATAAATCGGTAACCCACTTTAATGATAATGCTGTTCATGAAAATATTATGGATGAGGGGATGAAAAAAGAGGATATTGAGGGGAATATGAAGCATTACAGCTACATGAGCATTTCTGATTTTATCATCAAGCTGGATCGTTATTCGACTCTTTTTGCAAATGACAATGTCGGTAAAAGATCTTCCTCGCCTGCCAAAGCATTTTTCAATGGTTTGTATTCGTTTTTCCGAACCTATGTGTTAAAAAGAGGATTTTTAGACGGATATGCAGGACTCATTATCGCCTTTTCACATATGGCGACGAACTTTTATAAATACATCAAATTGTATGAATTGAATCTCGAACAAAAGAGCAAACGTGACAAATAAAATTTGTGAACTCTGTCTTTCTCCTGACCTTGGCGGATTAGAGCTGTATATGATGCGCGCTTCGCGTTATTTGGGTGAGCAGTGTATTAGTGTTATTAATGAAAAAGGGAAGTTGAAAAGTTATTACGAGGATAATACTTATATTTATTTCACACTAAAACGTCGAAGTGTATTTTTGTCATGGTTGAGTGCCCGCCATCTTGCGAAAATTATCGATGATGAAGCAATTGATGTCCTTCATCTGCATTGGACGAAAGATCTTCCCTTAGCTATTATGGCTAAATTAATTTCTAAACGTAAACCGCGTGTAGTACAGTCACGGCACATGACTATGACCCGTTTCAAAGACGATTTTTACCACCGCTTTTTGTACAAAAATCTCGACATGATCTTGGCTGTCACCCATCAGGTAAAATTGCAAATTGAGAAATTTATTCCTAACGATATCCGTCCAGTAACTGATGTGCTATACATCGGTGCGGAACAACCAACGGTAATCTCATCGGATGAGCGAAATGAACGTCGTCAACAGATGGGACTCGCAAAGGCGTTTACGGTCGGAATCGTCGGGCGGATCGAAGAAGCAAAAGGGCAGCATATTCTACTTCAAGCGGTAGAAGAGTTAGTTAATAATGGGATTGATGCAAAAGCTTTAGTTATAGGAGCTGCTATGGATGAAGCATATCTCCAAAAGCTCCAAAACTATTATGTCGATATCGCAGTTTTCACCGGATTTACCCGTGAAGTGCAAACATTGATGCAGCTGTGTGACGTGATGGTTTTAGCAACCGAAAATGAGACGTTTGGACTGGTATTGATCGAGGCAATGATGTGTGGTGTGTGTGTCATTGCCAGTGACAGTGGCGGGCCGTTGGAAATTATCGATGATAATGAAAATGGGCTACTTTTTAAAACTTTTGATGTGGCAGATTTAAGAGAAAAATTGAGTTTACTGTGTCAAAACAGTGATACAAGACAGAAATTTGCCAATACGGGAAAGACAAAAGCATTGAAGCAATTCGAAAGTCAAAAGCAGTTTTTAGAATTACAAAAAGTTTTGGAGAATCTATGAGAGTTAGTGTCATCATTGCCGTATATAAAGATATTCAATCGCTTTCATTAATTATTACCGCTTTGAAACGTCAAACCTATAAAAATTTTGAAGTAATTATCGCCGAAGACGGTGAAAATCCTCAAATGAAAGAGTATATTGAGAATATTAAAGATTTGGATGTGAAACATACGACCCAAGAGGATATCGGAGTACGAAAAGCCCGTTCCCAAAATAACGGAATCGTTGCCAGTTCGGGGGAATATCTGATTTTTATCGATGGAGATTGTGTGCCTTATACGACTTTTGTAGAAGCACATGTTGTTTTGGCTGAAAGCAGGACGGTTCTCTCTGGTCGGCGTGTCAATTTGTCAGAATTTTTGACTCAAAAAATAAATTCAGGAATAGTTGATATCATGGATATCGAAAAACGGCTTTATAAATATATTGGATTGGCATTTGAGAAAAATTCGAAATACGAGTACGGTGTTTATCTCTCTCCGACAGGATGGCTTTATCCGTTGTTATCAAAATTTCGCAAACGTAACACGAGTATTTTGGGATGTAATTTTTCGTGTTTTCGAAAAGATATAGTTATTCTAAATGGATTTGATGAGGGATACGGGGAAACATCACTTAGTGATGATACCGATTTAGATTGGCGTTTTCGTGCTTTCGGATTGCAAATTAAATCATGTAAGAATGTGGCTAATCAATTTCATTTATGGCATAAGTACAATGAGAGAGATATTGGTATATTTTATTGGGAAAAGATGATCAAAAATAAAGAAGAAAATCGTTTTGTATGTCATGAAGGACTAAATTCACACAATAGAATTTAACAGAGCTTAAACTAAAAAAATATCAGCTGAAAACTAGTGATATTATATTATAATTTATATCCAATATATAAGGAATATAAAAAATAATGAAAATACTATTATTAGCCGGTGGGTACGGGACTAGATTATCAGAAGAAACGGATGTACGTCCAAAACCGATGGTAGAAATTGGTGGAAAACCAATACTATGGCATATTATGAAAATTTACAGCCATTATGGCTTTAATGATTTTGTTATTCTTCTTGGCTATAAGGGATATTACATTAAAGAGTATTTTGCTAATTATTTTCTTCACCAGAGTGACGTAACTATTGATATGCAAAATGGAAAAATGGAAATTCTTAATAATTCTAGTGAACCTTGGAAGGTTACATTGCTCGATACTGGGCTTGAAACGATGACAGGTGGTCGTGTGAAGCGGGCGCAAGATTTTATTGGAAATGAGCCGTTTATGCTGACGTATGGTGATGGAGTGAGTAATATTAATATTGATGAACTTATTAAATTTCACAAATCTCATGGTAAAGCTATGACGATGACTTCAACTCAACCTGATGGAAGATTTGGAGCTCTAAATATTAAATCAAACGATCAAGTAACCCATTTTCTTGAAAAACCAAAAGGAGATGGTGGATGGATTAATGCAGGTTATTTTGTTTGCGAGCCTAAGGTATTTGACTATATTATAGAGGGTGATAGCACTATTTTTGAACAAGCACCTCTTAAAAATCTTGCACTTGATGGAGAACTATTTACCTATAAGCATGAAGGGTTTTGGTCTCCTATGGATTCTTTAAAAGATAAAAATGATTTGAATAAGCTGTGGGATACTAAAAGTGCCCCTTGGAAAGTTTGGTAATGCAAACACTTTTTGGTGGTATCTATAAAAACAAAACAGTTTTGGTAACCGGTCATACCGGATTTAAAGGCTCTTGGTTAGTATATTGGCTTTCTCAAATAGGTGCAAAAGTAATTGGTTATTCTTTGGAAGCACCGAGCGAACCCAATCATATTTCATTATTAAATCTCAATATTACCTCTATCATTGGAGATATCCGAGATTTAGATAAACTCAATCAAGCTTTTGCAACCTATAAACCTGATGCTGTCTTTCATCTTGCGGCACAGCCTCTTGTACGACTCTCTTATGAAAATCCAATAGAGACGTATGAAACCAATGTGATAGGAACGCTCAAAGTTTTTGAAGCGTGCCGTACGAACGGTGTACAAGCAATTATCAATATTACTAGCGATAAAGCGTATGAAAACCGTGAATGGGTATGGGGCTACCGTGAAAATGATCCGATGGGTGGATATGATCCCTACAGTTCGTCAAAAGGGTGTGCCGACATTCTTGCCTCTTCGTACCGAAGTTCATATTTCAATCCAACCGAATACAAAAAATCTCATAATACCTTGTTAGCATCATGTCGTGCAGGCAATGTAATCGGTGGTGGTGATTGGGCAAAAGATCGCCTGATGACGGACATCATGCTCTCCGTATCACAAGGAAAAAAAGTGAATATCCGTAATCCGAATGCAACTCGCCCATGGCAACATGTTCTTGAACCGCTTAGCGGGTATCTTGCTATCGGGCAAAAGCTTTTAGAAGAGAAAGCGGAATTCGGCGAAGCGTGGAATTTTGGTCCCAGTGATGAGGGGTCCATTTCGGTCGAAGAGGTAGTCAATCATGTTAAAAAATACTGGGACAAAATTGATTATGAGCTCACACGTGACCCCCATCAGCTACATGAAGCTAATTTATTAAAATTAGATTGCTCAAAAGCTCACATAAGCCTACAATGGAAAGATGTGTGGGATAGTGAGACAACTTTTGAAAAGACAGTGCTATGGTACAAAAACTTTTATGAAAATGGTACCATTTCTACAGCAAAAGATTTGTCGGATTATATAGCCGATGCAAAAGCAAAAAAATTATTATGGATAAGAGGATAAAGATGACATCGGCAGAGCAATTAAAACAAGAAATTTTAGCAAAAACCAAAGAGTATTATGAATTAGTGCATAAACCGCAACAAGAAAGAGTATTTGTAGAAGGTAAAAGCCGCGTTAACTATGCAGGACGTGTCTTTGATGAAAAAGAGATGATTAACCTAGTCGATAGTTCTCTTGATTTTTGGCTTACCTACGGTGATTATTCGAAACAATTTGAGAAAAAATTGGCTGATTATCTTGGTGTTCGTTGGACATTTTTAGTTAATAGCGGAAGTTCGGCAAACTTGCTCGCATTTTATACTCTTACTTCTCCACTGCTTGGAGATCGTCAAGTAAAACGAGGAGATGAAGTCATCACCGTAGCAGCAGGATTTCCGACTACGGTTGCCCCCGTTGTCCAGTACGGTGCGATTCCCGTTTTTGTTGATATGGAACTGACTCATTTTAATATTGATACGACACAGCTTGAAGCAGCACTCAGCCCAAAAACAAAAGCAATCATGATCGCACATACCCTCGGTAACCCGTTTAATCTCCGAGCTGTAAAAGAGTTTTGCGATAAACACAATCTTTGGTTGATCGAAGATAACTGTGATGCCCTTGGTTCTACCTACGAGGGAAAACCGACAGGGACATGGGGGGATATCGGAACATCGAGTTTTTACCCACCGCACCATATGACCATGGGTGAGGGTGGAGCAACGTATACGGACAATCCTTTACTCAAAAAGATTATGCTCTCGATGCGTGACTGGGGACGAGACTGCTGGTGTGAAAGTGGTGTGGACAATACCTGCGGATGCCGTTTCTCCCAGAGTTTTGGAACCTTGCCAAAAGGGTATGACCATAAATACGTTTACAGCCATTTTGGATTTAATCTCAAAGTCTCCGATATGCAAGCCGCTATCGGCGTAGCACAACTCGAAAAATTTCCAACCTTTGTCGAAAAGCGCAAAGAAAATTTCATCAAGCTCTATGAAGGACTTAAAGATGTCGATGCGCTCGTTCTTAACGCTGCTACTCCAAACAGTGACCCGAGCTGGTTTGGTTTTATGATTACGCTTAAAGACGGTGTAGAATTTAGTCGTAATGAACTTGTAGAACACCTCGAAAATGCCAACATCCAAACCCGTAATCTCTTCGCGGGGAATATGATTCGTCATCCGATGTTTGACAGTATGGTGCGAGAGCGTGATTATCGTGTCATCGGGAATTTGTCTAATACGGACAAGATTATGAATGATAGTTTTTGGATCGGACTTTATCCTGGAATGGGTGATGATGCTATCGGATATATGATTGCTAAAATTCGGGAGTTTGTAAAATGAAAATACGGGTAGCAGATTATTTAACGCAAAAATTGGCTGAAGTAAGCGGCAATAAACTTTTTATGATTACCGGTGGTATGATTATGCATTTAACAGATGCTGTCTTTAAGCAAAAAGATACAATAGATGCGTATTTTTTTCATCATGAACAAGCAGCGGCCATGGCTGCAGAAGCTTATGCCCGTTATGCTAAAAAAATAGGTGTTGTTTATGTCACAGCTGGGCCGGCTGCTCTTAATACACTAACTGGTGTGGTAGGTGCGTATGTTGACCGATCTCCTTGTATTATTGTTTCAGGACAATCTAAAGTTGAACAAGTACACGTAACAACACCTAGGCAGTTTTCATTGCAAGGATTTAATACTTTACCTATTTTTGAACAAGTCACCAAATTTGCAGTTATTCTGGATGATATTAGTCAAGTTAAATACAATATAGAAAAAGCTATTTTTGTAGCTTCACAAGCACCCTTTGGACCTGTTTGGATAGAGTGCCCTATCGATATACAAGGTGCTATGTTTGATCCGGACGATTATGATGGTTTTACACCAGAGCAGTCTAGTATACGAGACTCTATAAATATTCAACAAATTATAGAAGAACTTAAAAAAGCAAAAAGACCTGTAATTTTAATGGGTGCAGGAGTACAGCAGGCTAATGCCGTTCAAGAAGCGCATACGATTGCGGATACATTTGGGATACCAGTAGTTGTTACACGAATGGGAATGGATATCTTAGATCATGAACATGTAAATTTTATTGGACGACCCGGAACTTATGGAGATAGAGCTGGTAATTTTGCTGTACAAAACTCGGATGTATTGCTTGTTTTGGGTTCAAGGTTGAGCATTGGACTTATTGGACATGATTATCAAAATTTCGCTCCAAACTCAAAAATTATACTGGTAGAAATTGATCCTAATGAGTTTGAAAAACCGTCCGTCACTAAGGCAATAAAAATATTGGGTGATGTAAAAGAAGTGATGAATCTTCTAATTCAAGACTTTCATCCTGAAAAAGAGCACTATCTCAAATGGCTAGAGAAAGCGCAAGGATGGAAGCAAAATTATCCTGTAGATATTCCTGAATACCTAAATGAGAAAGAAGGGGTCAACTCGTATCATTTTATGCGTGTTTTTTCTGAATATCTTACTCCTAATGATGTCATTGTAACGGATACAGGATCTTGCTTTCATGTACATGCTCAAGCATTTAAGGTCAAATTTGGTCAACGGCATATTATAACAGGCGGATTATCCACTATGGGGTATAGTCCTGCTTCTATCGGTGTGGCCGCATTAGCAAAAGATTCACATAAAGATGTTTATTGTATCAGCGGTGATGGTTCTATTCAAATGAATTTACAAGAGTTTCAAACGATTGCACATTATAAACTTCCGATAAAAACTATTATCCTGAATAATAATGGCTACTTATTGATACGGCACACACAGAATAATTTTATGGAAGGGAGATTATTTGGAGAGAGCAGTGGAACGGGAGTTTCTACTCCACCTATGAAAAAAGTGGCAGAGCTGTATAATATCAAATACATGTCCGTTTCCAATTTTGATGAAATGGAAGATAAAATCAAAGAACTGATTGCGTATGATGGAGCTGTTATTTTTGAAGTGATTACCCCTTCAAATCAATTGTTGATACCAAGAGTTGCATCCAAAAAATTAGATGATGGCAAAATCATTTCTATGCCATTTGATGATATGTTTCCATTTTTACCAAGAGATGAATATGAAAAAAATATTCAGATGGATTTTTAATTTATGAAATTTAAAGTTGCTATATTAGGTACTGGAAATATTGGTACTGATCTATTGATTAAAATTTTTAGATCAGAGCATCTTCAATGCACGTTATTTTCCGGCAGAAATTTAAATTCAAAAGGAATGCTAAAAGCTATGTCTTTGGGTGTTTCTCTAAGTGATAAGGGGATTGATGCTATTGTTGAAAATCCAGAATGCTGCGATTTAGTCTTTGATGCAACCTCTGCAGCAAGCCATACATTACATGCATCAATTTTGAAACAACTAGGTAAAATTGTTATTGATTTAACTCCTGCTAAAATTGGACTTTTAACTATCCCTTCCGTCAATTTGTCTGAGGCATTGCAATACGATAACTTAAATATGATTACGTGCGGAGGACAAGCTTCCATTCCTATAGCGCATGCAATAAGTCAAGTTGAAAAAAACATCGAATACATTGAACTGGTATCAACCATTGCATCCAAAAGCGCAGGACCTGGAACAAGAGCCAATATTGACGAGTACATAGAAACAACTGAAAAAGCACTTTCCCATTTTACCGGTTGTCAAAATGTTAAAGTAATTTTAAATTTAAATCCTGCTCAGCCCAGTATAGATATGAATACAACCATTTATTTAAAAATCAAAAACCCTAATATGGATTTAATACGATCAGAAGTAGCTAAAATGGTAAGCACTATTAAATCATACGTTCCTGGGTATATGCTGGCACTTGAACCGGTTTATGACAATGGTCTCGTTATTTTATCTATCAAAGTCCAAGGGCTAGGAGATTATCTTCCTAAATATGCAGGAAATTTGGATATTATTAATTCAGCTGCAATTGCAATAGCTGAAGAATTTGCAAAAAATAAAAAAAATAGTGAGATCTTATCATGACCAATAAAATCAATTTTTATGATGTAACACTAAGAGATGGTTCGCATGCTATTTCGCATCAATTGGATGAAATACAGATAGATGAGTACACTAAGGAGATAGAAAAAACAGGTATTTATGCGATAGAAGTTGGGCATGGTAATGGATTGGGCGCATCCTCTGTACTTGTTGGACAAAGTAAAATAAGTGATGAGCTGTTAATCAAAACAGCTAGAAATAATTTGCATAGTACAAAACTAGGTATTCATGTAATCCCTGGGTTCGCTACCATCAATAAAGATATTAAAAATGCTCTCTCATGGGGTGTTGATATTGTGAGAGTCGCTAGCCATTGTACGGAAGCTGACACCACAGAAAGACATCTGGGTTATGTAAGAGAAAAAGGGAAAGAAGCATATGGACTATTAATGATGAGCCACATGACAACACCCGAAATCTTACTTGATGAAGCCATTAAAATGCAAACATATGGAGCAGAAGCAATTGTTATTTTAGACTCTGCAGGTAGCTATTTACCGGATGATGTAAAAGAAAGAATATCGTTATTAGCTAAAAATTTGAATGTACCGGTCGGCTTTCATGCCCATAATAACTTAGGATTGGCCATTTCTAACTCTTTGGTTGCTATTGAATCAGGTGCACAAATCATAGATGGAGCAGTCAAAGGCTTTGGAGCTGGAGCTGGGAATGCTCAACTTGAAGTATTGGTCGCTTTACTTGAAAAAATGGATTATCAGACAAATATTGATCTGTATAAGATATTAGATGTGGCTGATATGGTTGAAAGCCGCCTATTAAAAGAACCCATCAGCATATCTTCTTTAAGTATTGTCAGTGCAATCGCCGGTGTTTTTTCCGGATTTTCAAAACATGTTAAAAGAGTTTCAAAAGAATTTGGTGTTGACCCAAGAGATGTTTTTATGGAGTTAGGTCGCCAGAAAATAGTCGCTGGGCAAGAAGACACTATTATAGATATTGCAATCAAATTACAAAAAAGGATTTGACGTTGTTTTTATTTAATTTAACGGAAAATGAAATATCAAATTTTAATACATTGAAAAATAAAGAAATTTTAATAACAGGGGGAAGCGGTTTTATTGGAATTTGGTTAACCCATTTATTACTTTATCTTAATGATAAACAAAGTTTTAATATTAAATTATACTTGATTGCCCGAAATACTACTATTGAATTTGAGAGAATCATAGCAAATAGAAATGACGTTGTTTTTATACAAAGTGATATTAGAAATATTCGTGAATTCCCAAAAGAGATCTCTTATATTATTCATGCTGCAACATCACCGGATAATCGAATTTATATGTCGAATCCTGTTGAATCAATGGATATAATCGCAGCTGGAACTAAAAATGTTTTGGAAAATACATTACATTTAGAGAAACTGGAAAAAGTGCTTAATTTAAGTTCAGGGCAAATTTATGGTGCCATTAATAGCCATAATATCAAAGAAGATGATTTTGGGAAATTAAACAGTAATAGTATAACGGCAATATACCCTGAAGCCAAAAGATATGCAGAAACACTAACCAATGCATACCGGAGTTTACATAAATTGCCAACCATTCAAGTTCGGCCTTTTTCGTTTATAGGTCCCTTTATGGACCTTAATAAACCATGGGCAGTTAATAATTTTATACGAGATGCGCTAAAGTTCAAAAATATTAGGATTTTAGGAAATGGAAAGCCTATTAGAAGTTATATGTATCCTACTGATATGGCTGTATGGATATTAACTATTTTAGTGCAAGGAAAGGTTGGCTCAGCCTATAATCTTGGCAGTGATGTAGGAATTTCTCTTGAAGAGGTTGCTCTAAAAATTAAGGATATTGTTGGTTCAAGTGTCAATATTGATATTTTAAATATGAATGACAGTTGTTCCGAATTTGTTCCAAATATTGATCATGTAAAGCAAGAGTTAGGTCTTAATATTACGGTTGATATTGATGAAACTTTAAGAAAATCAATAAATTGGTTTGGTGAAAATTTTCTATGACTATTCTTATCACCGGAGCACATGGTTTTGTCGGCCAAAACCTGACTGAGTATCTCACTAAAACAACAAAATATACTCTTTTTACTCCTAAAAGTAGTGAGCTCGATTTGTTGGATGAAAATGCTGTTGATGGTTATATCATCCAAAATAAAATAGATGTAATTATTCATGGGGCTAACCGTGGTGGTGGAAGAGATACAGAGGGTATGAATGATGTCGTTCATACTAATCTTCGGATGTTTTTTAATATAGCTAAACAATCCTCAAAAGTCCAAAAAATTATCCATCTAGGTTCCGGTGCCGAATATGGTAAACATAAACCGATAATAGATGCGGTAGAAGATGATGCCCTAATCGCATTACCACAAGATGATTATGGATTTTATAAATCGGTTTGTTCGCGGTATATTGATAAATGCGACAATATTTATAATCTCCGTATTTTTGGAGCTTATGGAAAATATGAAAATTATCGGTTTAAATTTATTTCGAATGCGATTGTTAAAAATTTATTGGGATTACCGATCGAAATTATGCAGAATGTCTATTTTGATTACATTGATATCGATGATATGCTCCCGATGATTGCTTATTTTATAGAGCATGACGGACAATACCGTACCTATAATATCTCTAAAGGTAAAAAAATTGATCTAGTAATGCTGGCACAAATGATCAATGATGTAAGTGATTTTAAATCTGAGATTATTGTTAAAAACACAGGGCTGAATCTTGAGTATACTTCATCCAATGATCGTATTATGAGCGAACATTCCTTTCATCTATCAACCCACCATGAGACGATTACACGCTTAATAGATTACTATCGAGCCGTATTACCGAAGATTGATGCTAATGAGATCAGAGGTGACGTATTGGCGAAAAAAATTGCCATTCTAAAAGAGTCATGAAGCAATTTTTCACCAAACACGAACAAAAAATCCGCTATCTCATTATTGGAGGATGGAATACTGTTTTTGGATACGGGGCGTTCGCAGCTTTATATTTTTGGTTTGCTGATTCAATTCATTATTTAGTGATTCTTTCCATTAGTTATATACTTAGTATTACCAATGCATACATCGGGTACAAACTGTTTGTGTTTAGAACAAAAGGTAATATTTTTAGAGAATATTTACGGTTTTATGTCGTCTATGGGGTATCTTTTCTTTTTAATATGGCTGCTCTTCCTCTATTTGTTGAGATACTAAATCTTAATATGTATGTATCACAAGCTGTTGTAACGATTATTACAATACTAGGAAGTTATATGTTGCATAAAAACTTTTCATTTAAAGAAAACCAATGAAATTCTTCCGAAAAAATATTGGGATTTTATATATATTCTTAGTTGCAATACAAGTAATTTTAATTGCACAGTATTTTGCTAATTCACTTTCAATACCACTACCTGACTATTTTTATTTTGAGAGTGCTGCTCTTTATTACAATGATCATAAACGGGTAGAATTGACCGAATATTTGATCGCCGTTATAACCCTTGGGCTTTTTTTTATGGGAATTTTGATTGGAGACAGCAAGTTAAACTTAAAGGCAAGGCGATACGCTTTACGTACACTCTTAGCACTCAGTGATTTTAAAAATAAGAGATTGTTACTAATTGCATTATTTCTTTTCGTTGCAGTGCCGGTATTGGTTTTTCGTTCTGGCGGAGCTTTTGAAGGAAAGTTGATCATTCAATTACTCGGATTGTGTGCGACCATTATTTTTCCTTTTTGGAACTATTTTTTACGGTATGAGCGTGACACAATGGAGCGTATAAAAGGGAAGGTGATTTATATTCAAAATTATTTAAATTCATCAAACAGTATGCTGCATAAGAGATCTTTTTATATAGTTGTATTGATTATTGGCTTTCTACAATTAGGATATCTTTTCTACGATCCTATCGTTAATCAACCAAAGATTATTAATGAGTATTTAGCTATTCCAGAGCAAACTATTATGAATGATGGTCAAATAATTGGGAATAATGACTATCTTAAAAGAATGAATTACCTAGAGATTGCTCATAAAGAAGATGTTAAGAATCCTTTTTTGGCTCAAAAATTAAGTGATCCTAAAATAGAAGAGTGGATAGACTTCAACAGATTTGAAGTACATTGGCAAATACTTAGCCGGTTTATGATCCATCACAATAGTTTTATGTTTATTCCCATCGGTGATATTGCTCTTGATAAAAACATAAGTATGATTAACGCTCAATATGGATTAGGCAGTGCATGGTTATTTGAAAAATTATTTTCATGGATTGGTGGTATTTCATTTGATGGTTGGCTAAAAATTAACTATGCCTCTTATTACCTTTATTTTGGATTTTTTATCATTATTCTTTTTGCTATAACAAGAAGTTTTTCGTGGACGACGGCTATTTTCTTGCTTTCAATTGCATTGGTGAATAATCGGGGATATGATTTTTTATTACTCCCTCCTGGAGAGTCACCGTGGCGTCATATTTTTGATATTGTGATTGTTTATCTAATATTTTTATATACAGAAAAAAAGACCTTTGTCTATTATCTTTTAGCATTAATTTTTGGAGTTATTTCGGTAGTGATAAATCCACAAATAGGTTTGATGATTTTTGTGGCGACGATCATATCAGGGTTGTTTTATATGTACCGTGAAAGAATACATATTTCAGGAATGGCCATTATCACGACTATAGCTATGATATTGGGAGGAAGTGCTTTTATTTTCTTATCAAGTGCTAATGACATGGCTCAGTATTATCTAGATGGTGTTATTGGATTTCCAATCTCATTTTATGAAATGTTTAAAATTCTTATCATATTTATTGTGGGATATTTACTGTTATGGAAAATACTTAAAGATAGACTATCACTTAATTATATGCATTTGGTATTTCTGGTTATCTATGTGCAAGAATTAATGTTTTATGTAGTGTGGCATTATAATGGCGACGGATTTAGGTCCAGGGCCTATATTTATGTGTTAACGGTTGGATTACTGCTATTTCCACTTCGAAAAATTATAGTGGATCGCTGGAAAAATTATCTTACAATTGCTCTTACTGTAGTTATTGGAGTATTTTATATCAGTAGCGTCAAACATGTCATTAAAAGTAAAGTACACTATGAGGAGGTTTTTCAGCATCATGTAACTTATGAATGGAATATGGATCGTGCTCATATTATTTCAACAATGAATCCACTCTATTTTCAAAATGATGTTGATTTGATCAAAAAGTATAGCAAGGATAAAAACGGGATTTATATTGTCTCTGAATACGATAATTTCTTGCCATTCTTAGCCCATAAGTATAGCTTGATGCCATTTTTTGATCTTAAATGGTATTTGATTACTCCAAAAGAATTTGATAAAAGTATCAAGATACTAGAATTAAATAAACCGGAATATATTTTTGTCGATACCGGAATTGACCGAAATATCAATAATGAGATTATTGATTCGAAATTACCAAAAATAGGCTATCTCTATCAAGAGTCAGTTTGGCGTATTCAACGCTTGAAATTACTTTATAAAGTTTTTCAGGATGTATCAAATGACTATCAGTTGGTTGAAAAAGGGTATCTTATTTCAGTATATAAAAGAAAGGATTTGAATGAAGCATATTAGTATTATAACTGCATGTTACAACGAAGAAGAAAATATTGCGGAGGTATATACTCGTGTCAAAGACGTTTTTGCTAACTTGCCTGAATACCAGTATGAACATGTGTTTATCGATAATGCATCAGAAGATCGGACAGTAGAAATTTTACGTGCTATTGCACAAAGCGATACCAATATTAAAGTGATAATCAATGCACGTAACTTCGGGCATATTCGTTCGCCGTTTCACGGTATGATGCAATGTACGGGAGATGCCGTAATATCTATCGTAGCTGATTTGCAAGATCCTCCAGAGATGATTGTGGACTTTATCCGAAAATGGGAAGAGGGGTACAAAATTGTCATTGGTGTAAAAGAGCAAAGCTATGAAGCACAATGGATGTTTAAGCTCCGAGAAGCATATTATAGGTTACTGCATAATCTTTCTGAAGTGGAGATTTTCAAAGGGTTTACGGGATTTGGTCTGTATGATAAGAAAATCATTGATTTTATGCATGAATTTGATGATCCGTATCCATTTTTCCGCGGCCTGATCGCTGAGATTGGTTTCAAAGCGGCAAAGATACCCTATACGCAGCCTGCTCGTCCGCGTGGAATTTCCAAAAACAACTTTTATACCCTATATGATATTGGGATTTTAGGGATTATCAACAACTCTAAAGTTCCTTTGCGGATTGCAACATTTTTAGGATTTTTACTCTCTTTTGTGAGCTTTATGACAGCGATCGTCTACACTGTAGTCAAACTATTTAATTGGGACAGTATGCCTCTGGGCATCGCTCCTTTGATCATAGGTGGAGCATTTATGTTTGGGATGGTACTGTTTTTCCTCGGAATCATTGGCGAATACATTGGTGCTATTTATACTCAGGTTTTAAAACGTCCGCGAGTTTTTGAAGCAGAACGGATTAATTTTAAAGATATAGCCAAATGAAATTCATTATTGTAGCACCAGGGTATGATGATAATGCGGGTGGAATTGTTGTTCTTCATCAGCTGTGCGACAGACTCAATAATCTAGGGCATAAAGCTTATCTTTGGCCATTTTTTAAGCCATCATTGGATTTTACGAATCCTTTTAAATCAATCTATTTGTTTTTTAGATATTTTCGTAAGCAAATAAAATATGGATTTAAAAAAAATCCTAAACTTTACACCCCTACTGCCTCCTATCGAGATTTAGAGGATGCAATTATCGTATATCCTGAAGTCATTGTAGGGAATCCTTTGAATGCAAAGCGTGTAGCTCGCTGGCTATTGCATAAACCGGGATTCAATAATGGTGGCAAAATAGATTTTGGAACATATGATCTGTTTTTTTATTATGATAAAGCGTTTGATGATAGTCGATATAACTTCCATCCGGACAATCATCTTCATATCATCTCACAACGATCTGATGTTTATAGAATCGCGAATAATGGCACGCGAAAGGGATCATGTTATTTACTTCGAAAAGGATATAAGAGGGAACTTGTTCATGACACAACGAACTCACGATTAATTGATGGGTTATCACATGAAGATACGGCACAAGTTTTTAATCAAGTAGAATATTGTATATCATATGATACCTATACGATGTATAACGTTTATGCGGCTATGTGCGGATGTATTCCTGTTGTTATCCCTGAAAAAGGTATTACAAAAGAGCAATGGCAGCCGAACGAAGAAAATCGTTATGGTATAGCGTATGGATTTGACGATGTAGAGTATGCTGTTCAAACACGTCCATTGCTTTTGCAACATATTGAGAAACAAGAGCGTGAATCGAATGAGTCGGTTATGCACTTCGTTGAAAAATGCAAAACTTATTTTGATCTTTAGAGTTTGATGATTCCATTCTTACAAATAAATGCATTTTCTGCTTGATGTTTTTCCATAATCGCTTTGTTCACATCGCCTTCGATGGCACTAAAACGTTTTGGATGGTAGAGATGGAGGACATTGGCATTATTGCGGCACGATTTGAGTTCAGTACCCATACCACGAAATCGCCAGCTTGGGTCGACATCTTCACCCTCAGCCGGTAAACGGTACGTTTCATCAAAACCGTTTATTTTTAGAAAATCCTCTTTATAGCATGACCAGTTGCATCCGATGATATGGCGAACATAGCGTTTATGAATCTGACGGCTAATAAAAGAGTGTGATTTGAAGGTAAGACCGTCTTCAGGGTGGCGTGCATCATCAGTAATCATAGACGGTAAATACCAAAGAAACTTTTTTTCAATATCAGAGATTGTTAGCGAATGATTTTTTACTCTATCCGTAAATTTTGGTCCGAGCTCAAATCGCTTACCGCACAATACGATTCCGTGTTGTGCATTTTCTACATGTCCTTGGATAAATGTACTATAGGGGACACAGTCACCGTCAATAAAAATAAGGTATTCATTAGAGGAGGCTTTGATTGCATTGTTCATAGCGATGTTTTTACGCCATCCATCATCTTCTTGTGTTAAATGTATAAGATTTTGGAAGCGATTTTTTTGAGGAGCGATAAAATCACGCATTTCGGGTGATTCTCCATCTTCGGAGATGATAATTTGATTTACAGGTAGAGTTTGGTTTTTTAAACTGTCTAATATAAATCCAAGAGCTTCAGTGTCTTTGTAAACGGAGATAATAATAGTGGTTTTAGGATAAGGCATTGAAAATTTCTCCTGAAAGTATTGGTGACATTTTATAAAACTTTGGCTAATTTTAACGACTCTAAAAGTATTGCCGGTGTTATTTGACTCATGCAGATATTATCTTGGCATTGTTTCATTGTTTCTGTTTTATAACACGGAGAGCAGGGGAGTTTTAAAGAGATTGGATAGACGGCATTGGTATCACTTTGATAAGGGCTATCTGTGATGGGGTTATTTGGTCCCATTAATACAAATGTTGGAGTATCGACGGCTGCTCCGATGTGTCCTGTAGCGGAATCTGTGCAAATAAGTCCACTCGCATGTTTAACGGTAGTGATGAGTTCAGAAATTGAAAGTAATCCTACTAAATCAATTACATTTATGGGATAAGGTTTAATGTGATCGAAAAAAACCTCTTCTCCACGTGCACCGACAATAACAATAGAGGTATGTGCCGAGAGTGTTTTGATGAGTGATTTCCAATGTTCAAACGGCCATGCCCGGTAGTTTAGCCCTTTCTTTTGATTGTGAGAGTTACTTGGAGCAATAACAAGATAGTCGTTTGGTAAAGTAGTTTTACTTTTAAGTTGTTTGATTGCTGAACCAAAAAGAATCGGCTTCGAAATTAAGAGGATAGATGGATCTATGATGTCACGATAATATTGCTTAGTGGCCTCACCTCGATTCATATTTGTGTTGAGATTGGTCTCTAATATTCCCATCCCTGTCTTATGAGTTGCGTGAACCCCTTTGATTAGGCTTTTAAATTGCTTGCCAAATTCTAATGAAATAAGCAAATCATAAGGATGTTTTTTGGAATGTCGAATAATATTACGTTTTTGAGGACTGAGCCAAATAGGTAGCTTTTTGTGCTTGAGATGAAAGATTTGATTTACGCGAGGGTCACATTCAAAGAGCTTAGCTGTTCCTGGAGTAGTGATAAGATCGATAATGATATTTTCCCCATATTGAGCTCTTATTGCATCGACTGCGCTGGAAGCATAGACAAGATCTCCTAATGCTCCACAGCGAAGAATAAGTACTCGTTTAACGTCTTTTAAAATAGGCATATTTAAATATCTTGGCTATATTTTTTTAGATACCACTCGATAGTTTTCACAATCCCCGTATCAAACGTCTCCTGAGCTTTCCATCCCAGTTCATTTTCGAGCTTGGTAGCATCGATAGCATAACGACGGTCGTGTCCGGCACGGTCTTCTACGTAGGTGATGAGCTCTTTATAGCTTTTAGTGTCATGACGAGGAGCCATTTCATCTAAAAGGCTACAAATACGTTCAACAATTTGATTATTATTGCGCTCATTGCGTCCGCCGATGTTATAGACTTCACCGGATCTTCCGTTATGATAGACGAGATCGATCCCTTTGCAGTGGTCTAATACATAGAGCCAGTCACGGATGTTTTTACCGTCACCGTAGACAGGGATATTTTCACCTGCTAGTGCTTTTCGGATAACGGTCGGAATAAGTTTTTCATTATGCTGTTTTGGACCATAGTTGTTCGAACAGTTAGTGATGACAGTGTTCATGCCGTAGGTATGGTGGTAACTGCGGACGATCATATCGCTTCCTGCTTTGGATGCACTGTAAGGGCTGTTGGGTGCGTAGGATGTCTCCTCAGTAAAGAGTCCTGTTTCTCCTAGCGTTCCATAGACTTCATCGGTACTGATATGGTGAAATCTACATTCCTCATAGTCTGCTTTGTAAACAAATGGTTTTTCCATCCATGTTTTGTACGCAACATCGATGAGGATAAAACTTCCGTTGACGTTGGTTTGGACAAATACACCTGGATTTTTGATGCTGTTATCGACGTGACTCTCAGCAGCAAAATGAATCACTCCACGAATGTCGTATTGGGTAAAAAGTGACTCGACAAGAGGACGGTTACAAATGTCTCCTTGGATGAAGATATGACGATCGCTTTGTGGTGCATCAGAGAGATTTGCCATATCGCCGGCATAAGTGAGAAGGTCTAGGTTAATGAGACGAACTTCTGGATATTTGTCTAAAAAGTAAGGGACGAAGTTGCTTCCGATAAATCCGGCGCATCCGGTGACTAAAATAGTTTTCATATTGTTTCTCCTAATTCGTTTAAACACTCTTTGAGCGCATCTCTCCAATAAAGGATAGTGATTTCAAAGTCATTTTTTATTTTTGCTTTGTTGAGCAGGCTGTAATGAGGTCGTTTTGCAGGTGTCGGGTATTGATCGGTGGTAATGGGATTTAGATGGCATTTGATATTTGAGAGTTCGAATATGGCGTGAGCAAAATCATACCAGCTGATGGCACCTTCGTTACTATAGTGATAAATCTCAGGTGTTGTATTGTTGATTTGTGGAAGAATATTTAAAATTGCTTTGGCTAAAGTGCGTGCGTAGGTTGGAGTTCCGACCTGATCGAAGATTACCCCAAGCGAATCTCGTTCTTTACCTAATCGAAGCATGGTTTTTACAAAGTTAGCTCCAAAGGACGAATAGACCCAAGACGTACGAAGGATGAGTGTGTTTTTGGGTGCAACGTCTAAAATGGCGTTCTCACCATCACGTTTGGTTCGTCCGTAAACCCCTTGCGGATCGGTGGGGTCGGTTTCGATGTAAGGACGGTAGTTTTTGCCGTCAAAGACATAGTCGGTTGAAACGTGAATGAGTGCAATATCTTTCTTTTTAGCAATTTTTGCAAGCAATGAGACGGCACGATGATTGATTGTGTTAGCAAGCTCTTCATCACTCTCCGCCTTATCCACAGCAGTGTAAGCGGCACAATTGATGATGGCGTCAAATGTTTTATCCTCAAAATAATCTTCCAGTTTGCAAAGATTGGCTAGATCCAGCGTGTTACGATCGGCAAAGGTAAAATCGTGCTGGGGATAAAGAGTGTGAATGGCATGTAATTCGTTTCCAAGCTGTCCATTTGCTCCGGTTACGAGAATTTTAGACATCTGTACCCTTTAGCGTGTAGAGGTTTTCACTAAAGTCAAAGTGATCTGCATTGGCAAAGCTTGGTTGCACTGTATCTTTAGCAGAAAGTTGCAGTTGAGCTTTTTCGACTATCCAGTCAATATTTAAAGCAGGATCATCAAAGGCCATACCGCGATCACATTCTGGGCTATAGTAGTTATCGACTTTGTACGCGAAGGTGCATTGTTCAGAGAGGACAACAAATCCGTGAGCAAACCCGCGAGGAATAAGCATCTGGCGTTTGTTCTCACCTGAAAGACGAACCGCTACGTGTTGACCGAAAGTAGGGGAGCCCTCACGTATATCGACAGCAACATCGAGAACTTCACCCTCTATTACGCGTACGAGTTTGGTTTGTGCAAAGGGAGGAAGCTGATAGTGCAATCCGCGTAGCACTCCATACGAGCTTTTAGACTCATTGTCTTGGCAAAACGGGATATGAAAACCTAAAAATGCCTCAAGCTTATCGGCACGAAAGGTTTCGACGAAATAGCCTCGCGCATCGCCATGCACTTTGGGATCGATGAGTATTACATCAGGTATTGCTGTACGGGTAAAAGTCATTCTCCTACTTTCCCTTCATTGGCTCTACGGATCAGGTATTGACCGTATTGGTTTTTAGAGAGAGGTTTTGCTAATTCTAAAAGTTTTTCTTTGGAAATGTATCCCATTTCAAAAGCGATTTCTTCGAGACAGGCGACTTTGAGCCCTTGACGATTTTCGATGGTTTGGATGAACATGCTGGCTTCGAGCAAGCTTTCATGCGTACCTGTATCGAGCCATGCAAACCCGCGCCCCATGAGTTCTACTTTGAGAGCGTTTTTAGCTAAATATTTTTGATTGACCGTAGTGATTTCAAGCTCGCCACGATCAGAAGGTTTGATATTTTTAGCGATTTCAACAACACTGTTGGGATAAAAATAAAGCCCAATAACGGCATAAGAACTTTTAGGCTTGGCAGGTTTTTCTTCGATAGAGAGAACATTTCCCTCTTTATCAAACTCGGCAACCCCATACCGCTCAGGATCTTTGACCCAGTAACCAAATACGGTTGCTTTTTTATACTCGGTGACATTGCGTACCGATTGTGCTAATAATTTGGTGAGACCATGACCGTGGAAAATATTATCGCCCAGTACCAGACAGACATCATCGTTTCCGATAAAGTCCGCACCCAAGATAAAGGCTTGAGCCAAACCATCTGGAGAGGGTTGTACACAATACTCAAAACGCATCCCGATATCGCTACCATCCCCTAGAAGCTCTTCAAAACGTGGTAAATCAGTAGGAGTAGAAATGATAAGGACTTCTGTGATTCCTGCAAGCATGAGCACTGAAAGTGGATAATAGACCATAGGCTTATCATAGATGGGGACGAGCTGTTTACTCACCCCTTTGGTGATGGGGTAAAGGCGCGTTCCGCTGCCGCCTGCTAGGATGATCCCTTTCATTGTTTCTTTCCTTTTTCATAGAGTTCAATTGTGGCTTGGACGTAGCCGTCGATGCTTCCGCAGTCATAGCGTTTACCACGAAATTTATAGGCGATAACATTTCCAGATTTAGCTTGTTCCATGAGAGCGTCGGTGATTTGAATTTCTCCCCCTTTGCCCGGTTGAGTCGTTCGGATAATGTCAAAAATATCAGGAGTGAGAATATAACGTCCTATGATCGCCATGTTTGTTGGAGCATCGGCGGGAGCGGGTTTTTCTACCATTGTGCTGACGCGGTAAATTCCGGGTTCAATCTCTTCCCCTGCAATCACCCCGTATTTATCCGTTTGAGAGGGATCTATCTCTTCTATGGCAACGATGGAGCATTGATATTTTTTGTAAAGCTCAACCATTTGGGTGAGCACTCCCTCCTGGTCATTGACACATAAATCATCCGCTAAAATAACGGCAAAAGGTTGATCTCCGATCAGTGTTTCTCCTGTGAGAATAGCATGCCCAAGCCCTTTCATCTCTACTTGACGGGTATATGAAAAGGTACATTTGTCAATGATATGACGGATGTCAGCAAGCATTTTTTCTTTTGATGTTCCTTTGATCTGATGTTCGAGTTCATAACTGACATCAAAATGATCTTCAATAGCCCGTTTTCCACGACCAGTGACGATGGCCATAGTGTTCATCCCAGCATCCATTGCCTCTTCGACACCGTATTGGATGAGAGGTTTGGTTAAGACGGGGAGCATCTCTTTGGGCATTGCTTTAGTAACGGGCAAAAAGCGGGTTCCATAACCAGCAGCTGGAAAAAGACACACGGAGATAGGGGATGATTTTTTCATTAAATCTCCAAAATTTTTAAATAATTTTTGTTAGAAATTGAAACAATATTTCACATAAAATAAGAATGAAATAAAAAAGTATTATCCCATTAATTGGCTTAAGAAAAGTCTTTTTATGGAGATGAAAATATCGCATTTCAGTCAATAAAACAAAGGGTTTGTGGGAGTTTTTTTATGATTGGTTTAAAAGTGTGGCTCCGGATACTGGATTCGAACCAGTGACCAAGTGATTAACAGTCACCTACTCTACCGCTGAGCTAATCCGGAATGTTTAAGAGGTCGTAATTATAGTGAGCTTTGTCTTAATTGTCAAGATTTTTGAGCGATTTTTGTCGTTTTCTTGCACTATTTTCGAAAGGGAGGTAAAAAATGATATTTGAGCGTTCAATTTGGGTTATTTTTCCTTCATTTAGAAGGATATGGAACTGTTTTTTGGATTCTTCGTCGAAAAGAGCGTTGATGTCATCGTCGGTTAGTGGACGTTTATCGAGTGTTGTTAGTATTTCATTGGATGAATAATGTGAAGGTGTCGCGGTTGCATGGGTACGTGAAACGATATGAATAGGTAAAGAGGGATCAAAATAGTGTGAGAGTTCATAGAGTTCTTTGAATTCTAATCCTTGTACCGGATAGGCTGGCGGTCTGTCGATGGTACCGATGTCGATACGTTCGCATTGGACATTTTGCAATGCAGAATTAAGTTCCATTACTTCTTTGGGTGTGTTGTTAAGTCCGCGAACGAAAAGAATCTCGATAAAAAGTTTACCTTTAAAAGTGTGTGAAAAGCGTTGGATGGCATGAATAATATCGGTAATCTCGATCCCTTCAGCAGGGCGGTCAATTTTACGAAATATTTCTGGGGTGGCGGCATCGAGGGAGAGTTTAACTTGATCAAGGCGTAATAGTGCATTAAAAATATTTTTATCACTCAAAGAGGCACTGTTAGAGAGGATGAGAGTCTGAATATTTCCCTTGACAGCATCAATCCCGGTGATGAGTTCATTTAAATAAGGATACATGGTCGGTTCACCGTTAGCAGTTAGGGTGATGACATCGATATTGGGGTGGTTTTGAAGGGCTTTTTTTAAATCATGGAGGATTGTTTCTGTACTGGTTACGGTATGTTGTACTTTGATGGCTTGCATAGGGGTAAGTTCACAGTAAAGACAATCAAAATTGCATTGCTTAGTAGAAGAAGAAAGATCAATCCCAAGCGACACGCCAAAGCGACGTGAATGGACGGGACCGAAGATGGTACTCATGTTATTTTTTACTGACTCGTTGGCACTCACGGACAAAGTGTTTTGCATTTTCAACGGGGACATCAGGGAGAATTCCGTGACCTAGGTTAAAGATATGGCGTTTTCCACCCATGATTTCTTGGAGTGCTTCGACGGATGCAGTTGTTTCTTCTTTGGAGTACAAACGGCATGGCTCCATGTTACCTTGGAGAACATAACGATCACCCAATTTTTCTTTAGCCAATGCCATAGGAGTGCTCCAGTCGACGCCGAAAACATCGAAATTTCCATAGACGTGATCTAAAAAGGCAGGAACCCCTTTGGGGAACATAATAACAGGGATGTGCGGGTATTTGGTTTTAAGATACTCTGCAATCTCAACCATATAGCTCCATGAAAATTCGTCGTATTTGCTAGGCTCAATCGCAGCAGCCCAACTGTCGAAGATTTGAACAACATCGATACCCGATTGAATTTGCTTTTCCATGTAAAGTTTGACGACTTCGGTTACTTTTTTGAGTATTTTATGAAGAAGTTCTGGATTAGAGTACATCATTTTTTTACAAATATTGTACGTTTTTGTCCCATGCCCTTCGATCATGTAGGTAGCAAGAGTCCATGGAGCACCGGTAAATCCGATTAATGCTTTATCATCACCACGTGCATCCAGCTGTGTGCGTAAAAGCTTGATCGTATCATACACGTAAGTGAGTTTTGAAGCGGCTTCATCTCCACCGATAAGAGCATCTAGATCTTCTTCGCACGTGATCGGTTTTTCAAAAACCGGTCCTTCGCCATTGATAAAATCGAGCTTCATTCCCATTTCATTAGGAACGACTAAAATATCGCTGAATAAAATGGCGGCATCAACGCCTACGATATCCAGTGGCTGAATACTAACTTCAGCAGCCATATCGGGAGCATGGCAAAGATTTAAAAAATTTCCGGCACGTTTTCGTACTTCCATGTATTCAGGGAGATAACGTCCCGCTTGGCGCATCATCCATACTGGAGTATGGGGTGTTTCTTTTCCAAAACATGCATCTACAAAAATTTTACTCATGATGTCCTACTTTACTTAAGAAATAAAGACCAACGGCAACGGCGGTGATCGAGAGGGCGAGATACAATAACTCTAATGCTCCAGTAAATACCGTATGTCCTACTTTTTGAAAAAAACCGACAACGAGAACCATGACAATAACTTTAGAAATTTTGTCTTTAAGCTGATCGAGTGAATGAACGGCTAAAAGTTGGTTTTCTTTTCCATGTTCATCTTTTGCAGGATCGATGTCTGAGATAAACAGTTCATACAAACCAAAAGAGAAAATAATCATAACCACGCCGATGAGGTACAAGTCAACCGCCCCGATAATACCACCGACTACTTGTTCGTGGAAGCCTTCAGGGTGTGCATGAGTGAGATAGGTATTGATAACATAGGCTGTAGTGTAATAAATATCAAAACTGGCAATAGCAAAGAGGACAATAGCCCCAAGAAGACCGAAAACGACTGCCAAGATAATAATAAATCGTGAACTCCATAGTCCCTTTTCAAATAATGTTTCAATGAAATTCATCTTATTCTCCTTGCATTTCTACCCATTTTTGGGCAATTCGTACGGCATTGGTAGCAGCACCTACGCGTAGATTGTCTGCAACAACCCATAAGTGAAGAACATTTTCACGATATAAATCGTTACGGATACGCCCTACAAACGTTTCATTTTGATCCATGCACAAAGATGGCATTGGATAAATACTCTCTTCAGGGGTATCTAAAATAATAATGTTCGGCGCTTTGCGTAAAAGTTCACGTGCTTCGTCGGCATTGACTGCGCCGTCAAAGGTAAGAGTAAGCGTTTCTGCATGGCCTCGTAACGTCGGAATACGTACACATGTTGCACTGACTTCGATATCTTTGTGCAGGATTTTTTGTGTCTCATTCACCATTTTTAGTTCTTCTTTTGTATAGCCTGTATCGGTAAAAGAATCGATTTGAGGAATAGCATTGAGTGCGATGCGATGAGGGAATTTTTTTGGCTGGGTATCATCGAGTTTGAAAGCGAAAAAAGCTTGCATTTGTTCAACGAGCTCTTCCATTGCGGATTTGCCTGCACCTGATGTCGCTTGATAGGTGCTGACATCAATGCGCTGCAAGTCATAGGCATCATCGAGTGGCTTAAGGGCTTGAACCATTTGGATAGTGGAACAGTTCGGATTGGCAATGATTCCGCGATTACGCCATTGAGCGATATCTTCAGGATTAACTTCAGGGACGACGAGAGGAACATCTTCAAACATACGAAAGTGACTTGTGTTGTCAATGACAACGGCACCAGCTGCTGCCGCATACGGTGCAAATTCTGCTGAAATATTTCCACCGGCACTAAAGAGAGCTATTTCAATGTTTTCTTCATCAAAAATCGTCTTTGTCAGTTCTTGAATCGGTAGTTCTTCATTATTAAAAGTGACAGTTTTACCAACGCTTCGTGCACTGGCAAGAGGTACGATTTTTGCGAATGGAAAATCAATCTCCTCAAAAACACGCAAGATTTCTTCACCGACAGCACCGCTGGCACCTACAATTGCAACGTTATAAAGTTTCATGGACAATTTCCTAAAAGTGGATAATAATTTTGCGATTATAGCGGATGATGGCTTTTAAGTGATTGAATGTTTTTATCCCGTTCGCCCTGAGCCTGTCGAAGGGTATGTTCATAGTTCAACCGAACGGAGTGTTAAATTCTCCCAAACCCTCTGGCTTCTAAAAAAAGATCATTCACACCGATGCAATCTCCATCACTGAGTATGGCAGCACGTTCAACTACAGAGATAAGTTCACGGATATTTCCGGGCCAGGTATAGAGCTGTAAGGCAGCTTTCGCTTCATCATTAAAGCTTTTCGAGCAAAAATTATATTGGATACAGTTTTGTCCTAATACAGAAGTTGCAATCGAAAGTATTTCTTCACGGCGTTCACGTAAGGGAGGGATAATCAGAGGGATAGTGTTGAGTCGGTAATAAAGATCTTCTCTAAACTTTCCATCTTGAATATTTTGTTGCAGGTTTGCATTGGTGGCGCAAATGATACGAACGTCAATTTTAATACTTTTAGAGGAGCCAAGGCGTCTGATTTCACGTTCTTGCAATACTCGTAACAGTTTTGCTTGGAGAGAATAGGGCATTTCTGCTATTTCATCCAAAAAGAGGGTCCCTCCGCTGGCAAGCTCGAATTGTCCTATTTTGGTTTCTATTGCATCGGTAAAAGAACCTTTTTCAAATCCGAAAAGTTCACTTTCGATCAAATTTTCAGGAATGGCAGCCATGTTTATAGCGATAAATGGTTTGTCAAATCGAGATGATTTTTCGTGAATGTGACACGCAAAAACTTCTTTTCCTACACCACTTTCACCCAGTAACAGTATGCTGGCATCCGTTCGTGCCGCTTTGTTAATATAGGAGAGAAGTTTTTCAAGGGCAGGAGAAGTTCCTAAAAATGAGCCGGATTTCAGTGTACATTTTGGGGCAGCTTTTTTTGCCTTTTTTTGCACCGTAGCGCTTCGTTCGATGGCAGCTACGAGAGTTTCAATTTCGAAAGGTTTAAGGAGAAAATCTTTGACACCAAGTTGAATGGATTCGATGGCTTTTGAAAGAGTTGCATTGCCCGTTATAAAGATAATTTCATATTTTCCAGCTAATGTTTTGGCAAACTCAATGCCGTCCATCCCGGGCATGTTGATGTCACTGATGATAAGTTCAAATGATTCATCCAATTTTTTTAGAGCGTCTTTGGGATTTTTAAAAGTATGTACCTCGAAATGCGGATACTCTGCCATAGCAATTTCGAGTGATTTACGCATATTAATATCATCTTCAACGATGGCAATTTTCATGGTAGATAAATCCCTTATTGTAATAAGGTTATTGTAGCAGTGTCATCATTAAACTCGACTGCATAGCAGTGTGTTGGAAGGGTGAGAGTTTCTGTGGAGTTGTGAGATTGTTCTTCAATGACTTGATGGCTTTGCAGATGGAATGTTTGCTGTGTTACGAATGTGAAAAATTCTTCTTCATTATTTTTAAGAGTTGTTACTAAAAGGTCGTTTAATTTGCGAGGGAGGATTAAAGTATTTTTTTTTACTCCATTGCACGGAGTCATAGATTTTGATACAGAGAGTTTTTCAGTTTGAACAGCAGAGTTTTTCGTTGTAACGCGGTAACCGATAAGAAAATCATCTCCTATCAGTGTACACGTAATAATTATTTGGAAAGCTGTGAGTAGGAGAGGACGATTTCGAGTTCGATTTCGCATAAACCGTCTTTAAAAGTAGTATCCATCACATTAGCACCTCGTACCATAGCTTCAACTGAAGTACGAACGGTTGAACGCTGAAGCATCATATTTTTGACAAAGTCTTGACCTTCAACATGAACACCTTGAACACGCTCAGCAATCTGACGGTATCCATCAGCCATTGCAGCACGTTTTGCTAATGCATATGCTTGTGCAGGTGAAGCGGTTACCGTAGGTGCAACACCTTGTCCAAAGACAGTAATGACAAGTTCACGTGTTGCTGTTAGAGAGGGTTCTACACAATTGCCATCTGTGCCACTGTAAACACAGCGAACTTTTTCATCATTCGATGATAGAAGTCCTGCTTGCAAGAAGGATGCGCTGAGGATAAATGCCAAAGCTAATGAGTATTTCATGGTTAGGTTCCTTTAATAGGCTAAATAATATCTGACTTAAGCAAATACTATTCCAAACCTAATGTTCCTTCTTCGATTTCACCTTCTTCTCCATCTTCGTCATCATCTTCTTTTTTCGGACAACGGGAAATACTTTTGACATCATCACCTTTGATGATATAAACACCGCTGGTATTGCGTCCTGATTTTGCTATGGTTTGCATATCAACACGAATCATTTTTCCTGCTTTAGTCAGTGCCATCATATCCATCGTTTCATCGACCATGAGACATCCTACAACCGTTGTTCCAGTTTTAGCATTGAGTTTCATTGCGATGACGCCTGTTCCTGCACGATTAGTGAGACGGTATTCTTCAGCAGTTGTACGTTTCCCGATCCCTTTTTCACTCACCATCAAAATTTCTTGCTCGTCATTTTTAATAATGTTAGCGTCTACTACTACGTCACCTTCGATTTTAAACTTGATACCACGAACACCGCGAGTACTACGTCCTTGATCTCTGGTTTTTTCAATCTCAAATTTGATACATTGTGCGTATTTTGTAACGATAAAGAGGTATTTTGTCTCTTCTGTTGCAATGTAGGCTGTAATCAGAGCATCGTCATCATCAAGAACAATCGCACGAACTCCATTGCTTCGAACATTTGAAAACTCACTAAGAGCTGTACGTTTGACGACTCCGTTTTGAGTAAAGAATACGAGAGATTTGTTTTCATCAAAATCGCTTGTAGGGATGATTGAACGAATTTTCTCATCGGCTTCGAGATTGATAAGATTGACAACCGCTTTACCTTTTGCGGTACGAGATCCTTCAGGGATTTTGTACACTTTGAGCCAGTGGAGTTGTCCGCGATCCGTGACAAACATCAACGTGTCGTGAGTATTGCACGTAAAGAATTTTTCGATAAAGTCATCATCGTAGGTGGTTGCAGCGATTTTGCCTTTTCCACCACGTTTTTGTTTTTCGTACGCTACAAGAGGGACACGCTTGATGTAACCACGGTGAGAGATGGTAACAACCATTGGCTCATTTGGAATCAAGTCTTCGATGTTGATGTCGTCATAGTTGTCTTCGATTTCGGTGACGCGATCGATATTAAACTGTTCTAAGAGTTCAACAAATTCACCTTTAATAATATCTTTGAGAACTTCTTCGCTTCTAAGAATGCTCTCTAGATATTCGACATGTGCCAAAATTTCTTTGAGTTCATTTTCGATTTTTTCACGCTCTAATCCTGTTAAACGTTGAAGACGCATATCCAAAATCGCTTGGGCTTGAATAGGAGAGAAACCAAACTCTTCAATCAGTCCATTTTTAGCGTTTTCGCCATCTTTACTTGCACGGATGAGTTTGATAATCGCTTCGATGTGATCAAGCGCTTTTTTCAAACCTTCTAAGATGTGTGCTCGGGCTTTGGCTTTTTCAAGGTCAAAAATCGTTCGACGAATAATGACAGTTTTACGGTGATTAACAAAATGGCCCAGCATTTCAAGGAGTGAGAATATACGAGGCTCTTGGTTGAAAACCGAAAGCATAATAATCCCAAAGGTTGTTTCCATATTGGTTGATTTGTAAAGATTGTTGAGAACGATTTCACTCATCGCATCACGTTTAAGCTCGATTACGACACGAATTCCTTCGCGATCCGATTCATCACGAATTTCGCTGATTCCCTCGATATATTTATCTTTAACTAGATCAGCGATGGTTTCGATAAGACGTGCTTTATTGACTTGGTATGGAAGCTCATCAATAACAATAACGTCTTTATTGGCTTTTTTCTCGATATGAGTCTTGGCACGTACACGGATACGTCCACGGCCGGTTTCGTAAGCGTCCAAAATCCCTTTTTTACCGTAAATCGTTCCGCCGGTAGGAAAATCAGGAGCTTTAATAAATTGCATGATCTCAATGAGAGAAGCATTAGGATTGTCCATAAGATGGACCAATGCACTCAGAACTTCTTTTGGGTTGTGAGGAGGGATATTCGTAGCCATACCGACTGCAATACCGCTAGAACCATTAATAAGAAGATTAGGAACACGTGCAGGAAGAACGACAGGCTCAACGGTTGTCCCATCGTAGTTTTCTACCATATTGACGGTATCTTTTTCAAGATCTTTGAGAAGTTCACCTGCATAGCGGGTCATGCGTGCTTCGGTATAACGCATGGCTGCTGCATTGTCTCCATCGACCGAACCAAAGTTTCCTTGACCATCTACAAGCGGCATGCGCATCGCAAAGGGCTGCGCCATACGGACAAGTGCATCATAAACAGATGTGTCACCGTGCGGATGGTATTGACCGATTACGTCACCGACGATACGGGCTGATTTTTTGTATTTAGCACCTGCAGATAGGCTAAGTTTGTCCATTGCATACAAAATACGTCTATGAACCGGTTTAAGTCCATCACGTACGTCAGGCAATGCCCGTCCGATGATAACACTCATTGAATAGTCGAGATAACTACTCTTAAGTGTGTCTTCTATATTAATATCGTGAATTTCGCTGTTGTCTAGCAAATCGTTCATGCAGTCCCCGAAAAAGTGAAGATTAAGTTTTCGATTATAACTAAATGAGACTTAATCTTCATAAGAGAGGAAGGTGATTAAATTTTAAGCACTTATTCACAGATAACTGCTTTGTTTTGTCTGTAGAATGGTGGTTGAGTTTTTGATAACACATTTAAAGGAGTAAAGATGAAGAAATTCATTCTATCATTATTGTTTTTGCCTATGTTGGCATTGGCAGAAGATGCGGCTGCTGTGGTCGAACCTGTACTTAATTCAGGTGATACAGCGTGGATGATGATGTCAACAGCATTAGTAATGCTTATGACACCAGTTGGATTGGCGCTGTTTTACGGCGGTATGACGAGAGCAAAAAATGTACTTAATACCTATGCAATGGTTTTTGGTGCATTTGTGGTTGCTTTTATCGTGTGGATTATCGCAGGATACTCACTCGCATTTGGAACGATGGAAGGACCGTTAAATCAAGTTATCGGCGGATTTGGCAATGTTATGCTTAACGGTATTACGTGGACAGATTTTACAAATGTTGAGTTAGGTCAGCTTTACCCTAAATATGTTTTTGTTGTTTTCCAAGGTACGTTTGCAGCCATTACCGTTGCAATTGCAGCAGGTTCAGTTATTGAGCGTATAAAGTTCTCTACATGGATGGTGTTTGTTGCGATTTGGGTTTTGGCAGTTTATGCTCCTATTGCGCATATGGTATGGGGCGGCGGTTACCTTTTCAACGAAGGTGCTCTTGACTTCGCGGGTGGTACAGTTGTTCACATGAATGGTGGTTTAGCTGGTTTGGTATTGGCTCTTTTGGTTGGCAAACGTGCCGGTTATCCAAAAACAGCAATGAAGCCTGCGAGCGTTATTTTGACAGCTCTTGGTGCAGGATTACTATGGTTCGGTTGGTACGGCTTTAACGGCGGATCTGCATTTGGTGCTAATGCAATCGCTGGTGTTGCGTATTTGACAACAACAATCGCTGCATCTATTGCAACAATTACATGGATCTTATTGGAATATATGGTATTCAAAAAAGCAACACTGCTAGGTGCGGCTACAGGTGCTATTGCTGGACTTGTTGCGATTACACCAGCTGCAGGATTTGTTTTGGTTCCAGGAGCTTTCATTATCGGGATTACGGGTGCAATCGTTGCATTCTTCGGTGTCATGATTATGAAGAAGAAATTGGGTTATGATGATAGTTTGGATGCGTTTGGTGTTCACTTTATCGCGGGTCTTTGGGGTGCGATTGCAACGGGTATCTTCGCTGTCAATGATAAAGCACTACTTTGGGATGGTCCTCTTAAAGCATCAGGTGATCGTATGGGACAAATCATGGTTCAACTTGAATCGGTAGCACTTGTTGGTGCATTTACCTTGATTGGAACGGTTGTAGTGTATTATATCGCTATGGCAATTACAGGTGGATCACGTGTGAATGAAGAAGAAGAGAGCATGGGTCTTGATGAATCAGTTCACGGTGAACGTGGGTTTAATTTATAAACCATAATTGAACGCCAAAGGAATTCATCCCTTTGGCTACGCTAGCCGCTATGGCACTAAAGCTTGTCTCTTATGAGGCAGATTTTTTGACCATAGTCTTGAGTTTTCTAAAATTATGACAAGGGAATTAAAATGAAAAAAATTGAAGCGGTTATTAAACCATTTAAACTTGAAGATGTAAAAGACGCTCTTGCTGAAATCGGTATTACCGGTATGACAGTAAGTGAAGTAAAAGGTTATGGTCGTCAAAAAGGACACAGCGAATTGTATCGCGGTGCGGAATATGTAGTTGATTTTCTCCCGAAAATCAAAATGGAAATGGTTGTTGATGATGCAATGGTTGATCAAGTGGTTAATACCGTTGTTGAAGCGGCACGCACAGGTAAAATTGGAGATGGTAAAATCTTCGTAAGTGACATCAATCAAATTATCCGTATCCGTACAGGTGAGACAGATATTGAAGCCATTTAATAACAACACGCAATCGGAACTCGTCCCGATTACTACGTTAACACTGGGTTCACTTCGGCAGTGAGCCCGCGCACATTTATGTGCTTTTTTTCTATAGTGATTAAATTTTAATCACTACTTCTTCTCAAATCCATTTAATTGGATATATAATGCACACCTTTAGTTTAAAATCAAAGGTGTTGCATGGATACTGCGTACGTTATCGATACCCTCTTTACCCTTTTCTCTATTACTCTTATTATTTTAATGGTTCCCGGATTCGCGATGCTCGAAGCAGGTTTGGTTCGGACAAAAAACGTTTCTAGTGTGCTTACGGTCAATGTGATGATTTATGCTGTGGCTTCTATGGCGTTTATTTTGGTCGGATACGCATTGGCTTTTGGCGAATTGCAAAGTGCGACGATGAGTAAATGGGCATTTTTTATGTTTCAGATGGCGTTTGTCGGTAAAGCGATTAATATTATGAGCGGTGGTGTCGGTGAACGGACAAGACTGTTGCCGTTGACGTTGTTCACCATCATTATGGGTGCATTCATCTATCCGACAGCGGTTAATATCAGCTGGGGAAGTGATTGGCTTAAAGAGACGATTTTTGATTTGAATATGGTCGATTTGGCGGGTTCTACGGTGATCCACTCTACGGGAGGATGGGCGTTGCTTGCAGCAATTTTAGTCATTGGATCACGTAAGGGTCGATACGTTCATGGTCAAATGCGTGTGATCCCTGCATCGAACATTCCTCTCGTCGTTTTGGGCGCAATGTTGTTATGGATTGGATGGTTCGGATTTAACGGCGGTTCTGTTGGCGGTATCTCGACCAAAGAGTTGGCAGACAGTGTCGCACTGACAATTTTTAATACCAATATTGCAGGTCTTTCCGGGGCAATATCTGCCGGAATTTTGATTTATATCCGTTACAAACTTTTTGATATCACGATGATTCTCAACGGTGCGCTGGGCGGATTGGTTGCTGTCACGGCGGGGGCACATTTATTTAGCCTTTATGACGCGTTAGCCGTAGGTTTCATCGGCGGAATTTTGGTTGTTGTTGCGATTCCGTTGTTTGATAAAGTGCGTATTGATGATCCGGTCGGGGCGCTGTCAGTTCACCTCGTCAATGGTATTTGGGGAACACTTGCCGTGGGAATTTTCGCGAGTGATGTTAGCAAAAATATCACCTTGTTGAATCAGCTCAAAGGGGTAGCAGAGATTGCCGTGTTTGTATTCACTGTTTCGTTTGTTGTTATCTATCTTATCAATAAAGTATTTCCATTCCGTGCAACTGATGAGGAACAGCAGCAGGGTCTTGATGTCAGCGAATGCGGTCTTGAAGCATATCCTGAATTCAAACGCGCAATTTAGTCCTCTCTTAACACTGTTGTAACACTTTTTTACTATTCTTCCATTGGGCTTTTCGCCCTGCAAAAGACTCTTTTAACCACCGCGTTGTATAATTTGTTAATATTGATTTAAAAGGGCAGCTATGAATATTTATCGTGAATATGACATTCGGGGAATTTTTGAAGAAGAGCTTAATGAAGAGACAATTACTCGATTGGGTTATGCACTTGCTGATGAGATGCGTCCGTACGGTGAATACGTTGCAGTTGGGTATGATGCCCGTTCACATTCTCCTATTTTGTTTGAATATTTGACTGCAGGGCTCAATGCTGGCGGAATGAAAGTATTGGGTATGGGTATGGTTCCTACTCCGGTGAATTATTTTTGCAATTATCAAGAGTTTGATGGAAAAACGGCGTGCGCTTCAGTAATGATTACCGGCTCTCACAATCCGAGTGAATACAACGGGTTTAAAATTACCATTAACAAACTTCCTTTTTTCGGTGAATCGATTTATGCTCTCGGGCGGACGATTGACATCCTTCCGTTTCCTCTTAAAACTCCTCGTGACGTTGTCGAAATCGATGCATTAAGTCGTTATAAAGCCTATATGATTAAAGCATTTTCGCATTTGCGCGGCATGAAAGAAAAGATTGTTTACGACTGCGGTAACGGTGTGGCAGGACTTGGTTTGGTGGATATTTTCAGTGCGCTTGAATTGGATACTTTTGGTATTTATGTCGATCCAGACGGAACATTCCCAAATCATCACCCAGATCCTAGTGAAGAGCATAATCTTCATGATATTAAGAAAGTGTTAGCCGAGCGCGGCGATATTGCTTTTGCGTATGATGGTGACAGTGATCGTATCGCGGTATTGACCCACAAAAATAATATCAAAGGCGACATGATGGCGCTGTTATTTGCGCTGAAGATGAAAAATCCGATCGTTATTGGTGAAGTGAAATGTTCTCAAGTGATGTACGACACGTTACGTGAACGCGGTGCAACAGCGGTGATGTACAAAACCGGGCACTCCAATCTCAAAGTCAAAATGAAAGAGCTGCATGCCGATTTGGCATGTGAAGTAAGCGGGCACGTTTTCTTCGCGGATCGTTATTTTGGATATGACGATGCGATTTATGCAACGTTGCGGATGTTGGAGTTGATTTATGATGGGATTGATTTGGACGGTGAAATTGCAAAACTTCCAAAAGTGTTTTCTACGGAAGAGATCAAAGTCAAAACGACAGAGCACGAAAAATTTGCTCTCATCGATAAACTCAAGGAACTGTTGAAAAATCCTCCTGCTGATTTTCCAACTATCCGTGAGATTATCGAGGTAGACGGTGTTCGAGTTATATTTGATAAAGGATGGGGATTGGTACGCGCGAGCAATACGACTCCTGTACTAGTAACGCGTTTTGAATCCACCGAAGAGCCCGAAGCGGTACGCTATGAAAATGCACTCAATGCGCTTATCCAAGAAGCACAAAACCAACTCAAGGTCTAGTCATGCAAACTGTAACTCTCACAATGCCACTGGATATGCACGTTCACCTGCGAGATGGTGATATGCTCAATATCGTAGCCCCTCTCACATCGTATACGTTTAGCGGTGCGTTAGTGATGCCTAACCTCGTTCCTCCGGTGACAACGCTTGAAGCGGTAAAAGCATATCGTCATCGTATCAAAGTGGCGATGGAATCGGATGATTTTGAGCCATACATGACTCTCTTTTATAAAAATTACAACCGTGAGTTTTTGGAAAGTGTTAAAGATCATATTACGGCAATCAAAATCTATCCCAGCGGTGCAACGACGAATTCTGAGGGCGGAGTCGTTAGTTTTGACATCGAACCGATGCGTGAAACATTAGAAGCAATGAGCGATTTGGGGATTGTCCTTTGCGTACATGGAGAGACACAAGGTTTTGTGATGGATCGCGAAGCCGAGTTTATGAGTGTGTATGAGAAACTTGCTCTTAATTTCCCGAAACTCAAAATCATTATGGAACATATCACGACATGCGCGGCAGTAGAGATGTTAGATCGTTATGAAAATCTCTATGCGACGATCACGGTACATCACTTGATGATTACGCTCGATGATGTTGCAGGCGGGATGTTACGTCCTCATTTATTCTGTAAACCAATTGCCAAACGTCCCGAAGATCGCGCCGCATTACTCAAAATAGCGCTTGAAGCCCATCCGAAAGTGATGTTCGGTTCTGATTCCGCTCCGCACCCAAAACATGCAAAAGAATCGTGCGGATGCGGGGCAGGAGTCTTTACCGCTCCGATTGCATTGCAACTGTTGTGTGAGATTTTTGAAGCACACAATAAGTTGGATAATTTACAAGCCTTTATCAGTGATAACGCGCAGAGAATATATGGGATTTGTGCTGAATACAAAGAAGTTGTTCTCGCTAAAAGAGATTTTGTTGTACCTGAGATGTACGGTGAGGTTGTACCCATGAGAGCGGGAGAAACATTAACATGGTCGATTGAGCGTGTCGATTAAACTTCTCCTTCTTGAAGATGATCTTCTCTTTGGTGAATCGATCCAGGATTTTCTTGAAGAAGAAGGGTTTGTCGTGCAGTTATGCCGAAATGGTCAAGAAGCACTTAATGCAACCTTCGAATCACGCTATGACCTTTATCTTCTCGATATTAATGTCCCTTTAATCGATGGTCTTTCATTGCTTAAAGAACTTCGGGGATCGTTGGATGAAACACCGGCTATTTATTTAACGTCTCATAAAGATGCAACTGTTTTACGCGAAGCGTATGAGAATGGAGCGGATGATTATCTGAAAAAGCCGTTTGAAACGGATGAGTTGCTTTTGCGTATTCATGCACTGTTACGTCGCAGAGGAGTAGTCAATAATCGGTATTGCGCAGGTGAATTGTGTTTAGATACCTATCATAAATCTATTCTTTTGGATGGAAATGAGATCGTTTTTTCTCCTAAAGAGTATCTGTTGATGGCATTGCTGATTCAAAATGCAGGCGAAGTGGTGACCAAAGAGATGATGATGGATGCGTTGTGGAGTGCTTCCGAGTCGATCAGCGAAGGGGCAATCCGCGTCTATATTAACCGACTCAAACAAGAAATTGGAAATGAACGGATTCTCAATGTTCGTGGCATGGGGTATCGACTTGTTTCGTAGCGTTGAGATTGCTCTTATATCCCTGTTTGTGATGGGGGTTGCGGTTATTGTTGCTGTTATTTATGCCTTGCATGAAATTGCCCATGTCAATCAATGGGGTGTGATTGCTTTTGGCAGTTTAGTGGGTTCGATCGGTTTGGGTAAAATTCTCTCTAAAATAGCGATTGAACCGCTCAAAGAACATTTTTATCATCTCGATCGTTTTTCCAAAGAGACCTTGCATGAGCTTAACCTCCCTATCAACACGATCACTGCCAATGTAGCGATGTTGCGAAAAACGCATGAGGATGAAAAAAGTCAAAAACGGCTTGAGCGGATTGAGTTGGCTGCTAAGATGTTAAAAGAACGGTATAATGAGCTTGATTATTTGATAAAAAAACAGATGGAGAAAGAAGTTATCGAGTGCTTTGATCTTTGTGAATTGATTGAAGAGCGCGTCTCTTTTTTAAGCGGGCTTTATCCCTCTGCTCAGTGGCAACGTGAATGTGAGCCGCTTGAGGTTGAGCTTGATCGAATCGGTTTGGCAAAAGTCATTGATAATCTTGTGGATAATGGGGTTAAATACTCATCCGGAGTTCCAAAGATCACCATTATGTTAACGAAAAATACGTTGCGTATTTGTGATACCGGTGATGGGATGGATGAGGTGACGCTTATGCGTATATTTGATCGATATTATCAAAGTGATAAGACAATGCCAGGATACGGTATCGGGCTTGGGCTTGTTAAAAAATACTGTGATCGATATCGTATTGCATTAAGCGTTCAGTCCCGATTAGGTGAGGGAACGTGTATTACATTAGAATTTAATAGGGGTAGAAATGGAAAATAGTAACATGTTGGAATTTGCGCACATGGCAGTGGATTATGGGATTATTGGTATTTTGGTGTTGATGAGTATCGCATCGTTGACGTTATTTATCGAGCGGTTGATGAGTTATGGTTCTGTTCGTATTGAGGATTATGCAACCAAAGAAGAGCTTGAGCTTGATTTGGGAGATAATGTTTCTACGATTGCGACTATCGCTTCTAATGCTCCGTATGTCGGATTGCTTGGTACGGTTTTAGGGATTATGATTACGTTTTATTCTCTTGGAGATGTAGGTGCAGTTGATCCTAAAAAAATCATGACAGGGTTAGCCTTGGCACTCAAAGCTACAGCAATGGGTCTCGTAGTAGCTATTCCGGCTATTGTTTTTTACAATATTTTGCTTCGCAAGATGGAGAGACTCCTCACGATGTGGGATGTAAAGAATAAAGGGTAAATTATGAAAATGAAACGTATGGATACCATCAACGTTATCCCTTTTATCGATATTATGCTTGTATTATTGGTTATGGTACTTACTACTGCGACCTTTATCAAAACCGGAGTGATCCCTGTGGATCTTCCTAATGCAAAAGGCTCAGCTGCAGAGCATAAACCAAGTGAGCTCAAGCTTACCATTCAAAAAGACGGAACACTTTTAATGGGTGAGGAAAAAGCACCGATAACATTAGAAGTGTTTGAGCAAAACGTTGTTAAAGGCGGTAAAGAGATGACGGTCGTTCTCTACAGTGATAAAGACGCAGCATTTCAAAATTTTGTCGGGGTTATGGATGTACTCAAGCGTTTAGGGCATGAACAACTTTATATTGTGACTGATAAGCAAAAATAACTGTGCTTCAAATCAGTAATTACGTTTATGCTCGCAATGAATTACTGGAATTAGATATCCCTACCAAGCGTTTCCCAAATCCCTATCACGATTTCCCCTATATGGTCATCGAGGGGGTACTGAGTCCTTCTGAGTGTCGTGCCATTACCAGTGCTGCAATGGAGGACGATGAATCAGTCAGTGCAGAACTTCGTGGTCGTTCACTGGATACGGCTATTCGCAAAACGGATATTCATACGCTTTCTCCCCAACACCGTGCAATTTATGACAATCGATATGCTGCTGTTAAAGCAGAGATAGAAGATTTTTTTGCTCTTTCTCTCTCAAGCTCGACTGATGTTCAAGTGTTGGGATATGAAAGCGGAAGTTTTTATCTTAGACACAGTGATGATTCGAGTGAATTGCGTGATGCACAGGGGAAAACAATCGGTTTTCGAACTGTTGCCCCAGAGCGTAAACTTACAACCGTTTTATTTACTACTTCTTATACTCCTAATCCTACGGACAGCGATCATTTTAGTGGCGGAGAGCTGTTGTTTAATTATTTATGCGATATTCACGGTAATACCATAACCCTTCGCCCAGAAGCTGGTGATATGGTTGTATTTTTAAGTAATCCTTGTTTCTCACACGAAGTTCTTCCTGTACATAAAGGCTTTCGTCTTTCTCTCGTTCAATGGCATAACGCACTCACGTAATTTCCTCTTTTTATCACAATTTTTTTAATATTTTTATTTTTACAATATTTTTTTGTAAATAATATACGTAAAACCGTATAAATAACAATTAATAAAGTATATATAAACTAATAAACTAGATATAAAATTAGTTTATATGTAGTTTAGAACATATATAATACATTTAATAATTATTATTAAGTATACAAAGACAAATTTAATACCAATTTAATACAAAAAAACGTATACTATTGAAATGGAAACAAACGATCTTTTTAATCTCTTGCACAATGCTCTTGAAGCGCAGCGTAATGGGAAAAAAATATCGCAAAAAGAGATGGCAAACATGCTAGGTATTTCTATGCGCTCGTATCAAGACTGGCGATTGGGAAATGCAAAACCGCAAGCTGCTGTTGCCGTTTTGGAGATGTTAGGGATGCTAGAGGATGATGAAATCATCCGTGTAGTAAGAAAGATCAATAGCTTAAAAGGTTCGCGATGAGTTGTTTAACGGAGCAGGAAAGAATGGCTTTAGAGGATATGTTTTTATCCATTTCAGTGAATGAATCACCCTATGAAAAGTGTAAAAATATTTACGCAAGTTTCACACCATTAGTCAAAGAAAAAGCAAAAAAATTAAAAGGCCTAGTTCAATCTCGAAAACATCTGAAATCCTACGTGCACGTAAAGCTTTTTTTACGTACCAAAAAAGAAAAGTTAGGGAAAAACCTTCGTTTTTCTTATCATCGATGAGCTCTTTATAGGGTAAATCGTCTATAATAGCGCATCTTTTTACATAGGGTGTGCAATGCGCTACTTTTACTCTTCTTTCGCGATTATGGCGCTTGGTCTGATCGCGGCATTCTATCTTGGCGGATTAGCTGCTATTTATATTACTTTTTTACTGATTGTTTTGGAAGTTTCATTATCGTTTGATAATGCGGTCGTTAACGCTAAAGTCCTCGAAACCATGGACCCAATCTGGCAAAAGCGCTTTATTATTTTTGGTATTCCGATTGCCGTATTTGGAATGCGTCTTCTTTTTCCTCTCGCTATCGTTTCTATTGTTACTGGGATGGGATTGTTTGAGACGTTGCATGTTGCAATGAATCAGCCTGATGTCTATGAACAAGCGCTAAAAACGGCCGAGTCAACCATCTTTGCCTTTGGTGGAGCTTTTTTGCTCATGGTCTTTTTGGACTTTTTCTTCGGGGATCATGATGTCAAATGGGTGACGTTTGTTGAAGGTTCAAAAACTATGAAGCAGTTTTCAGGTGTTGCAAACATTGAGCTTATTACTGCGATTATGGTAGGGATCGGTTTGGGGCATATTACACAAGATTTTGGTGTAGTATTAGCGTTTATGTATGGAGTACTATTACATTCATTGCTGGGGATGCTGGATCATTTTCTCTCATCTGATACGGTTAAAAGTGGAATAGCAGGATTTATTTATCTGGAAATTTTGGATGCCAGCTTCAGTTTTGATGGTGTTATCGGAGCATTTGCACTGACGAGCAATATCTTTATCATTATGATTGGACTTGGAGTAGGGGCAATGTTTGTGCGAAGCATTACACTGTATTTTGTTGAACATAAAACGTTGTCACAATTTCGTTATCTTGAGCATGGCGCCCATTACGCAATTGGTATTTTAGCCATTATCATGTTACTTAAAATCACTACACATGTTAGTGAGATGGTGACAGGGACAATCGGGATTGGGTTGATTGGGATTGCGTTTGCTCACTCTCTTTGGGAAAATAGAGAGCTGAATAAGATTTAATCTTTAGCTTTCTATCTTTTTATATCCACGGATCGTTCCGTAAAAACTGAGAGTAAGCCAGATGACCTCCATGACAAAGGATGCAAGATTCCAGTCATAGAGGAGTGATACAAGGATGAAAATCGCACCTATGGTATTCAAAAGGGAAAATAAAAACCCTTTAGCATCCATCCGGTCGATTTGCATCAAGATATACGCCACAACAATGATGAAAACACCGGTTATACCGATGATATCTCCGATAATAGGGTTTTCTAACATCATTGTAACTTTAACCTTACATCATCCCCGGCATTCCGCCCATTCCGCCCATATCCGGCATTGCACCAGCTTTATCGTCTTTGATTTCATGAATGGTTGCTTCAGTTGTAAGAAGCATACTTGAAACCGATGTTGCATTGGTCAATGCGACACGTTCTACTTTGAGAGGATCGATGATACCTGCTTCGTACATGTCAACATATTCACCTGTTGCTGCATTGAAGCCGATGTTTTCATTGGTTGAAGATACGATCGTATTAACAACAACACCTGCGTCATACCCTGCATTTTCAGCGATTTGTTTCACTGGAGCTGTGATGGCGCGAAGAATGATTTCCCATCCGATTTTTTGATCGCCAGTAAGGTCATGTTTCACTTTTGCTGCTGCACGGATAAGTGCTGCACCGCCACCGATAACGATACCTTCTTCAACCGCCGCTTTGGTTGCTGAGAGTGCATCGTCAACGCGGTCTTTTTTCTCTTTCATCTCGGTTTCAGTTGCAGCGCCTACTTTGATAACGGCAACACCGCCACTAAGTTTTGCAAGACGCTCTTGTAGTTTTTCTTTATCGTATTCACTTGTTGTGCTTTCGATTTGAGTACGGATTTCTTTGATACGTGAGTTTACTGCATCTTTGTCACCCGCTCCGTCTACGATTGTTGTGTTGTCTTTGGTAATAACGACACGTGAAGCTTGCCCTAAATCTGCAACAGTTGCACTGTCGAGAGTACGGCCGATTTCTTCAGAGATAAGCTGTGCGCGAGTAAGAACGGCAATGTCTTGAAGCATTGCTTTACGACGATCACCAAATCCTGGAGCTTTTACCGCTGTGATGTTCAATACACCGCGAAGTTTGTTAACCACCAATGTTGCTAACGCTTCCCCGTCTACGTCTTCAGCGATGATGAGAAGAGGACGTGAACTTTTTTGAACTTGCTCTAGTACAGGAAGCAAATCTTTGAGATTAGAGATTTTTTGATCAAACAAAAGAATAAATGGATGATCAAGCTCAACCGTCATTTTTTCGCTGTTGTTGATGAAATACGGACTGAGGTAACCACGGTCAAACTGCATTCCCTCAACGACGTCAAGTTCATCATTGATCCCTTTTGCTTCTTCGACAGTGATAACACCGTCACGGCCTACTTTGTCCATAGCTTCTGCGATCATTGCACCAATACGCTCATCGGAGTTTGCTGAAATCGTAGCAACTTGAGCGATCTCTTTTTTATCGTTGATAACACGTGAAGCCGCTTTTAGCTCTGCCAAAATCGCTTCGGTTGCTTTGTCCATACCGCGTTTGACTTCGATTGGATTTGCCCCTGCAGTGATATTCCGAAGACCTTCTTTGAAAATCGCATTGGCAAGGATGGTTGCTGTTGTTGTACCATCTCCTGCCTCATCTGCTGTGTTGGATGCAACTTCTTTTACGAGTTGTGCACCCATGTTTTCCAAAGGATCTTTAAGCTCTACTTCTTTAGCTACCGATACGCCGTCTTTGGTGATCATTGGTGCGCCGTAGCTGCGTTGAATAAGAACATTGCGACCACGTGGTCCCATAGTTACTTTGACTGCGTCAGTGAGTTTTTGTACTCCTGCGGCTAACTTGTTGCGTGCATCGTCTGAATAGTGAATTTCTTTTGCCATTTTGTATCCTTAAGTGATTAAATTATTTTACGATTCCGAGTAAGTCGCTTGTTGCGATGACTAGGTAGGTTTTTCCATCAAGAACTAATTCTGTACCTGAGTATTTACCGAAAACAACAACATTACCAACTTCTACAGTAGTTACCTTGTCACTTACTGCGACAACGGTACCTGATGAAGGTTTTTCTTTTGCATTGTCAGGAATAATAATGCCTGATGCGGTTGTAGTTGCTTCTTCAAGACGTTGAACCAATACACGTTTTCCAAGTGGTTGAAAATTCATTGTTTTTCCTTTTGTATTTTATGACGGGATTGTACACGAGTTTGGATTAATAGTCAACACCTTTAGTCCTGTTGACTCAATACTATTTAGCCAAAAAATATAATTTGGAAATATTATTACTTTTAGCTAATAATAAGTAATGAGTCACTATAATTTCACCCTTCCAACAAAATGTCAGGGTAGCTCAGCTGGTTAGAGCACTGGTCTCATAAGCCGGGGGTCGGGGGTTCGAGTCCCCCCTCTGACACCACTTTACAATCACAATCTTCTTTAATTTCCTAAAATAAGCACTTTGCAACCTATTGATACCCACGTAATATTTTTTGTAACCGCTTTGTTTTAATAAATCATCTTATATTTTTCAAATACTTCTAATATTTTTTAATTTTGGCTCGATAATAATTTTATTTTTATGGGTAGGTTACCGATACATATCCAGTTTCAGGGCGAATGGTGATGATTGCAGTGCCATCATCATGAGTCAATGTGATGTTTGTATCGGCTGTAACTATATCAGTGTAAACATCTATCGTAAAGGCGTTATAGGGTCGTCCCATGTTGTCGAATGCAAACGTTGAGGCTGTGATCGCAGTAATCCCATAATCCGTTGCTAAGTTAATAGCAGAGATTGGAGTTTTAGTGAGGGGATCAATAGCGGCTTCACCTGCATCAACAGTCCCATTTATAGTCACGCTGTCTGAAAACACATCATAACTGGTTCCTGTAATTTTAAGCTGCCATTTTCTTTTCCACCAGTTCGCATCAGCTGGGTCAAATTTATCATCTACCATGGCTAAATGCTGCGTGTATCGGATGTGGCTTGCTAGTTGTTCAGTCGCTTCTTGTAAGGGATGACGATTAAAGTTTGGCATTGCCAGAACAGCTAATATTCCTATAACTATGATAACAAAGACTAATTCTAGCATCGTAAAAGCAGATCGTTTCATGTGTAATTACCTTGATATAAATTTCATTGGATGGTCCGCATTTCTGCTTGCATAGTAAACACAAGAGATATCTCTCATATGTTATGAAATATTTATGAATGTTATTTCAATTTTTGTGACTTTGACATGGATACAATTATACAATATTGTACGATTTTAGACTGAAATTATTTTGCTAAAAAAAATTATAACTACTTGGATGTATAAATTTTAGTAAATATTATTTCTTTGCAGGGCAGTTCATGCAAACTTTATTTCGTCCGCTTTCTTTGGCTTTATAGAGTTCTACGTCTGCTTGAGAATAAAGTATTTCTGCCGTAATTGAACCATCGCATACAGCAATACCGATGGATGCTGTTATGTAATTAGAAACATTATTATGCAGATGCTCAATATGTAAGTTTTCAATATCAATACGTAATTGTTCAGCTTGATGATAAATTTCGTTAACTGTGTTTACAGTACAAATAATACCAAATTCTTCACCGCCTAAGCGAAAGCAAAAATCACTTGCACGATTAAAATGTTTTTGAATGGTATTTGCTATGCTAATTAAAGCATCATCCCCTCGTATAATTGTATTTACGGACAAAGGAATCATTGACATAAACAAAACGATTATTTCGATCTGCTACAAAAATGAGATTGCTGATGTGATTGATCATATAATCAATAAATTGTAATTTATCGGTTTGTAAGCCCTCATCGGAAGAGTCTGAAGAAAAGTTTGATCTTAATATCAGATCTAAAATAGTGTTAAAGCTCATTTGCTTCTTCTCTCTTCCCTATTATTATAATCAGCATGCAAATACTCTCAGTCAATCTAAGTAATGATTGTCTGAATCAAATAAAAATAGTTTAACTTATAATAATGACTTTTTATGAATGTTTGCAGCACTTCACTTTACAAGATAATGAGTATGCAAAGAGAAGAGAGTTTAAGGGTGTTTTTTTAGAGATATGTTTCTAAAAGTTCTTGGCTGACACCGTATGATTTAAGCAGTAATGCAGCGGTAGATACTTCATTGTTTTCAAGTTTTAATACCGCGATGTAAAGTCTTCCCAGTAGACCTGAGTGGACGAGAAGGGCATCTTTGATTTCGTCGTTTGGGTTAAGAGTACGGACGATTTGCTCTATGGGAAGATTCATGAGTTCTTGCAATAAAGAATATAAGGCAATCAGTCGTGCACTCTCGATTCGTTCTTCTGAAGGGTTTGGAGAAGCATAGTCGAGTAGTTTTAACATTAAATCAACCCGTTTTTGAGTAAAAAAGGTGTAATTGTTGATTGTTTTTGCTGAGCTTGTTCCTGATTTGGAATAAATGATGAGTAAAAGCCATTGTGTCAGAGCATTTTTCCCCATTCTGTCTATCATTTCTTTGATAGAGGTGGCTTGATAGGTATGCTCAGGCTGGGTTGAGGTTAAAAACTGGATGAGTTGAAGAGACAGGGCGCTTTGACGCTTGAATGAGGTGTAAATTTCCTCCAGTGAGGCATCCGTTTGTAATAGTGAAAATAAAGAGAGCACGTCTACATTTTTTGGATCGATGCGAGGATGGGTGATAAGGTGTGATTTGGCAAAATAAAAGCCTTGAAAATACTCAAATCCCAGTAATCGATAGGCTTCAAAAAGTTCATAAAATTCGATTCTTTGTGCAATGAGCTTTATCTGTCCAAAAGGGTTTGGAAAGGAGTGCAACTGCTCAATGTCGGTTTGGTTGACATCAAATTTTGCAAAAGAGATACAGGAAAAAATAGGACCGAAATCTTCGATATATTGGGGATGAAAGGAAGCATTATCAAGTGCAAATTGATACCCAACAGAGTGATAATATCGGATCGCATCATGAATTTGAGCGGTATGCCGCATGGTTTCGGATAGTTCAAAAACAAATTTTTCTTTTGGTAAGGTGCGAATAATGTCCGTTAACATGAGCGGACCATCGGTATTAATAAATGCTAGAGAGTCCCCAAAGCCTGCAGCTGTACCGATTTGATTCAGAAGATTGACCAAGACGGAGCTTGTAGCGTGTCTTGCGTCATCGATGCTGCATTGCCCTTCTTCATCGCGATAAAAAAATTCATATCCGACTATTTGCTCGTCGCAATTCATAATAGGCTGACGAGCAAGGCTAAGGGTATTGTTCATTTAAACACTTTATAACTAATAGATACAAGAATTGTAGCGTATTTTACTTTTGAATGACTGGAATCATTATTCAAATAAATTATACCTTACTAAAACACTATGTTTACTAGACAATAAAAAATACTTCTGTTAAAATACCGTCAAATGTTACTGAATGAACGTTCAGTGCTGTTGTTTTAATCAAGCGATTTTAGGTGTGAGTTACATCACGAGGAGTCTTTACTAAACCCCAAGAAGGAGGGAACAATGAAAATAGCTGCCAACATTACTGAGTTGATTGGTAATACACCATTGGTGAAACTGAAGTTTGAAGAAAATGAAACCGTACTGTTAGGTAAATGTGAATTTATGAACCCGTCCGGATCGGTAAAAGATCGAATCGGAAGCAACATGATTCTTCAAGCAATAAAGCGGGGGGAAATTACACATGAGAGTGTCATCGTAGAACCTACGAGTGGAAATACCGGGATTGCGCTTGCCTCTGTTGCTGCAAATCTTGGATTGAAACTGATTCTTACAATGCCAAGTTCAATGAGCCTTGAACGCAGACGTATTTTAGTTGCGTTGGGAGCTCAAATCGTTCTTACTGAACCTGCAAAGGGAATGGGGGGAGCAGTTTCAAAAGCATTGGAACTTTCTCAAACCTTGCCAAATGCTGTTTTGCTGCAGCAGTTTAACAATCCGGATAATTCCGAGATTCATAGAGTGACAACGGCAGAAGAGATATGGAGTGATACAGACGGTAAAGTAGATATTTTTGTCGCTGCTGTCGGTACCGGAGGAACGATTACGGGTGTTGGGGAAGTGTTAAAACGCTATAACCCAAATATTCAGGTGATTGCTGTGGAACCGGATACATCTCCGGTCTTATCAGGAGAACCAGCAGGAGCGCATAAAATTCAAGGTATTGGTGCCGGGTTTATTCCACAAGTGCTCAATACGAAAGTTTATGATGAAATTGTTCGGATCACGAACGAGGAAGCCTTTGAGGCTTCGAGAGAAATTGCAAAAAAAGAGGGGTTGCTGGTAGGAATTTCTGCCGGAGCCAATGTTGCCGCAGCACGTAAAATTGCGGCCCGCCCTGAGAATAAAGGGAAAATAATCGTAACGATTTTGTGCGATACCGGTGAACGGTACTTGAGTACGGAGCTTTACGAGTTTCCAGTGGAGAACAGTTGAAATGAGAGACAAACATTATCGAAGCGTCATTAAAGCAGTCTCCTGGCGAACAGTTGGAACGATTGATACGATGGTTATTTCCTATTTTGTAACCGGAAATTTAATCTGGGCTATTTCAATCGGATCGATTGAAGTTCTTACGAAAATGGTCTTATATTATTTTCATGAACGAGCTTGGGACGCAACAAATTTTGGACGAATAAAGGTGGTCAAAAACGACTATCAAATTTAGGAGTGACGATGAAAAATACGATTGATTTATTGAATAAAAAGTTTGAAAATGAACCGATTGAAAAAATATTGGAATATTTTACTCAAACCTATACAGAGAAGATTGCCTTAGCTACGAGCTTTGGAGCGGAAGATCAGGTCCTGACCGATTTGCTGCTGCGACAAAATCCAAAGGCTAAAATTTTTACCCTTGATACGGGGCGATTGGCAGAAGAGACGTATACCGTTATGGATCAGACAAATAAAAAATACGGCATCAAGATTGATGTCTATTTTCCCAATACTGCGGATATTGAAGTTCTTTATCAGCGTCAAGGGATCAACGGATTTCGTGAGAGTATCGAAAATCGAAAAATGTGCTGCCATGTCCGTAAAATCGCTCCGCTGCAAAGGGCATTAAAAGGATTGGATGTCTGGATAACCGGACTGCGACGCGCTCAATCACCGACGCGAGATACGATGCGACTGGTCGAATGGGACAAAGCAAACGGATTGATTAAACTTAATTTATTGATCGAGTGGAGTGAAGAAGACGTTTGGAACTGTATCAAAGAAAATAAGCTCCCTTATAACGCATTGCATGATCTTGGGTATCCGAGTATCGGATGTGCTCCGTGTACGCGCGCAGTAAAAGAGGGTGAAGATATACGTGCCGGGCGATGGTGGTGGGAAAACCCTGAACATAAAGAGTGCGGATTGCACCTAAACGGAGGCTGATTATGACTGTTTTATTGGCGATTTTGCGTCAAATATGCGGAGACGACTGTGCGTCGCAACGCGAGGACTTGGCCGACTGGGCCTTATTTGTATGAATTTTAATGAAATTGTAAAGGATGTAATATGACTGAAGAACAACTGACCCATCTTAAAGTATTGGAAGCGGAATCGATCCATATTATGCGTGAAGTCATTGCTGAATTTGAAAATCCGGCGATGCTTTATTCTATCGGGAAAGATTCCTCTGTGATGCTTCATTTGGCATTGAAGGCATTTTATCCTTCAAAGTTGCCGTTTCCACTTTTGCATGTGGATACGACGTGGAAATTTAAAGAGATGATCGAATTTCGTGACCGCCGTATCGAAGAACTCGGGTTGACACTGTTGACTCACGTGAATCCTGAAGGAGTTGCCAAAGGGGTTACACCGTTTACACACGGGAGTTCTGTTTACACGGATATCATGAAAACGGAAGGGTTGAAGCAGGCGTTGAATGAGCATAAATTTGATGCTGTTTTCGGTGGAGCGCGACGGGATGAAGAAAAAAGCCGTGCTAAAGAGCGGATTTACTCGTTCCGGGATAAAAACCATCGTTGGGATCCTAAGAAGCAGCGTCCTGAATTGTGGAATATTTACAATGGGCGAATTCATAAGGGGGAGAGTATACGGGTGTTTCCGTTGTCCAACTGGACAGAGCTTGATATTTGGCAATACATTTATCTCGAAGGGATCCCTCTCGTTCCTCTTTATTTTGCTGCGCCGAGACCTGTGGTCGAACGTGACGGGGTTAAAATAATGGTCGATGACGAACGGTTTCCTCTGGAAGAGGGAGAAATCCCTGTTATCGAGAATGTCCGTTTTCGAACGCTGGGTTGTTATCCGTTGACGGGCGCGGTTGCAAGTGATGCGGTGACGCTTCCTGATATTATTCAGGAAATGCTGCTGACGAAAACGAGCGAGAGACAAGGTCGTTTGATCGATGCCGATCAAGCAGGCTCTATGGAGAAGAAAAAAATTGAAGGATATTTTTAATGGCACATCAATCGGATTTGATAGCTTCAAATATTCAAAGCTATCTGCATGAACAAGAACATAAAGAGCTGTTGCGTTTTATAACGTGCGGCAGTGTCGATGACGGCAAAAGTACGTTAATCGGAAGACTTTTGCACGATTCCAAAATGATTTTTGAGGATCAGCTCGAAAGTATTAAAAATGACAGTAAAAAATCGGGGACGACAGGGGATAGAATCGATCTGGCACTCCTTGTGGATGGTCTTCAAAGTGAGCGGGAACAAGGGATTACGATCGACGTAGCGTATCGTTATTTTTCTACCGATAAACGCAAATTTATTATTGCGGATACCCCTGGGCATGAGCAGTATACGCGCAACATGGCTACGGGTGCATCGACGGCGGATTTGGCGATTATCTTGATTGATGCTCGATACGGGATTGTGACGCAGACGCGCCGCCACTCGTTTATTGTCCGTCTTTTAGGGATTCGCAATGTCGTTGTCGCGATTAACAAAATGGATCTCTTGAAATATGATCGGGATGTGTTTGAAAAAATTGATACGGAGTATCGTGCATTTGCAAAAGAACTTGGGATAGAGAAAATTTATTCTGTACCGATGTCTGCACTGGAGGGGGATAACGTTGTTACACGCAGTATCCATACCCCTTGGTATGAGGGTAAGACATTAATAGAGCATCTCGAAGAGGTACCTCTGTCTGCGCCATCACCGGATGCACCGTTTCGAATGGCAATCCAGTATGTCAACCGTCCTAATCTCGATTTTCGAGGATTTGCGGGGACGATTGCTTCGGGAAGTATCGGTGTCGGTGAGAGTATAACGGTATTGCCATCGGGGAAAAATGCTACGGTCAAAGCGATTGTGACGTATGATGGAGATTTAGAATCAGCATCTACCGCGCAAGCGATAACGTTGACCCTGAATGAAGAGATCGATATCAGCCGTGGAAATATAATCATTAAAACAGGTGAATCCATCAGTGTCTCGGATGCAATTACGGCAAATCTCGTTTGGATGGATGAAGAGCCCTTTCGTTTAGGGAAAAGCTATTTATTTAAAAGAGCGTCAACGGTTACCTCTGCTGTAGTAGAGGGGATTGATTATCGTGTCGATGTCAATACTCAGGTCCATCATGAAGCTCATGAATTGGGACTCAATGATATTGGTTCGGTTCGTTTAGTGTTGGGCTCACCTTTGGTATTTGATACGTATGAAGAAAATCGTCAAACGGGAGGATTTATACTGATTGACAAAATTACCAACAATACGGTTGCTGCGGGAATGATTACCGGCAGTACAGAAAAAGAGGCTAAAAAAGTAGGTGGAGCGTCCGAGTTCGAGGTAGAATTCAACGCCCTTGTTCGACGTCATTTCCCTCATTGGAATGCCGAGATAGTTACATAAGGAGTAACGAATGGCTTCAGAAACAAAAGCCCAGCGTGTTGAGCGAATCAAAAGCGAAAAAGACGGATTGGATGTTTTAGACGATATTGCCCGCTATGCGATAAGCGGGGAAGAAATCGACCCCGAAGATATCGACCGTTTTAAATGGTATGGTTTGTATACGCAGAATAAAAATCTTCAAGGTCCTGAAGATGAGACTCTCTATTTTATGCTTCGTATTAAAGTAGAGGGGGGCTATCTCAATCGCGAGCAGTTAGCAGAGATCGGGAAAATATCCAAAGAGTTGGCACGGGATACGGCGGATTTGACAACACGCCAGGACATACAATTTCACTGGATCAAAGTGACGGATCTTCCGCAAATTTTCGCCCGATTGGCTGCCGTTGGACTTAGTACCATCGAAGCCGCAGGAGATTGTCCGCGTAATATTGTCTGCTGTCCGGTAAACGGTATTGATAAAGATCAAGTCGATGATGTCCGTGATCTGGTCGATGCATTGAATGATTTGTACCGAGAGAATAGGGCGTTTTCCAATCTTCCTCGAAAGTTCAAGGTTGGGGTGAGCGGGTGCAGCAAGCATTGTCTTTCGCATGAAGTTCAGGATTTGACCTTTACAGCGGTTCAACGTCAAAATGGTGGGATAGAATTCAGTGTCAGCGTTGGAGGAGGTCAGGCGAGCAATCGTCGTATCGCAGATCATATCGGATATATTCAGCGTAAAGATGTGGTTGCAATCGCCCAGTCGGTGGCTAAAATTTACCGTGATTATGGACGACGTGATAACCGATTAAAAGCACGATTAGGACATCTGATAGAGGATTGGGGAGTTGAGCGTTTTGTGAACGAGCTTGAAAAAGATTCGGGCGTGACGTTTGATCCGTATGATCATGCAGCGTTTACTCCGTATCCTCGTCGGAGTCATTTTGGAATATTTGAGAGTACAAAAGAGGGATACAACACCATCGGATATGCGATTACCAGTGGACGCATCGGCGGTGAGCGATTGCTCTCATTGGGAAATATTCTCGAATTTTACGGTGCAGAGGGAATTTCACTGACGACGACGCAAAACATTGTTGTTCAAGGAGTTCCCTCCGAGGCGACCAAAGCATTTACGGAAACACTGGAAGCGTCATTAGGACTGGAAGCAAATCCGTCGGTTTTTGAAGCACGGACTCTGGCCTGTACGGGACTGAATTTTTGTAAGTTTGCGGTGAGTGAAACCAAAAATCTTGCAATTGAGGTTGTGGCGCATTTGAAAAGTCGATTTAAAGGTTTTAGCGAGCCTGTCAGTATTAGTATTAACGGATGTCCCAATGCCTGTGCCCATCCGCACATCGTCGATCTTGGATTTGTCGGGTCGATAGTCAAACGTGATGAAGAAAAATTCAAAGGGTTTGATTTGATCGTCGGAGGGCATCTAGAAGGAGAACAAAGCCGTTTTGCAGTGAAAACCGGTGTCAAGGTCACTTCGGATGAAGTCGCACCTCTGATTGAATCCTTGATTCAGGAGTATGAGTCGAGTCAAAGCCGTGATTTTGGAAATTTTTTATTGGAGAAGTATCGTCATGAGCCAACTATTCCGACCGCTTCTTGAGGCCGGCGACAAATATTCCCAGATAATCGGCAAGACGATTGGGACACATAAAAAACATTATTTTGATTATACGGCATCGGGTCTAGCATACGAGCCTATCGAAGAGCGCATTCGCGAAGTCCTTGAAACGTATGCAAACACCCATTCCAAAGAGGCGTCAATGGCGGCCAAGACGGACAGTTATTACCGTCAGGCACGCGAACATTTGAAAACGCTGTTAGAATTGGATGACGGATTCGCTATTATTCCTAGTGGTTGCGGTGCGACGGCAGCAGTGAAGCGGTTGCAAGAGATTTTGGGATTGTATATTCCTCCTGCAACACGGGCGCGTTATCTTGGGTTAGATACGGCAAAGTTACCGCTAGTCATCGTAGGACCGTATGAACATCATTCCAATGAAATCAGTTATCGCGAAGCCTTGTGTGAAACAGTACGGATTGGTCTGAACGAGAATGGATTGGTGGATTTAGAAGAGTTAGAATGGATATTACGAGCCAATAAAGATCGTGAAATCATCGGTACGTTTTGCATCGCCTCCAATGTGACGGGGACGATTACACCGTATGCTGAGATTTCGGTATTGTTACGCCGTTACGGTGCAACAGTTTGTTTTGACGCCGCCGCATCGTCACCGTATCGAAATATTCCGTGCGAACTGTATGATGCGATGGTATTTTCACCGCATAAACTTCTCGGCGGTCCTGGATCATGCGGATTGCTAGCTATTCGGAAAAATCTGTTTGATGGTGACCATTCTCCTACGTTTGCAGGGGGCGGAACGGTGAGCTATGTGAGCCGTAAGAGCCACACGTTTGTCGATAAAATCGAAGATCGTGAGGATGCAGGAACCCCAGGGATTTTACAGCTCATTCGTGCTGCATTGGCGTATCAGCTGCGTAATGAATTGGGATTTGAGTGGATTGCATCGTCGAAGAAAAAATTGCATTCGCATCTCGTAAAAGAGCTTCGAACGATTCCGGGAGCAGAGTGTTATGGATGTCGAAATGCGGAAAATATCGGTATTGTATCGTTTAATATTCATAATATTGACCCTTACGCACTGTGTGCATTTTTATCGGATGAAGAGGGATTTCAAACACGTGCGGGATGCTCGTGTGCAGGTCCTTATGGACATGATCTATTAGGATTGGGGGATGATGAACTGTTGGCTTTTAAACCGGGTTGGCTTCGTATCACTATCCATTATTCGCAGACGATTGAGGATGTAGATGCTCTGATCGATGCGATCAAAAAATCAATAAGGAGGCTCGAATGAAAACAAATGACAAAACGTTAGTAGACGAGTCTTCTGATGATGTTAGTCATAAAAAAGGCAAAGTATACCTTGTCGGCTGCGGACTAGGCGATGTCGAGCTGCTGACACTCAAAGCTGCGCGGATTATTACGGAAGCACCGGTGATTTTGTATGATCATCTTATCAGTGCTGAGATTTTAGTATTGATACCAAAAGAGAGTCAAAAAATTTACGTAGGGAAAGAAAAAAGCTGTCACAGTATTTCCCAAGAAGAGATCAATGCGTTGATTGTTACCTATGCGAACCAAGGATTGGATGTTGCCCGACTCAAAAGCGGCGATCCCTATATCTTCGGACGCGGTACGGAAGAGGCTCTTTATCTGATTGAACGAGGGTATGAAGTCGATGTGATTCCCGGAATATCTTCTTCGGTAGCAGGGAGTGCCTGTGCAGGTATCCCACCGACCGCGCGAGGATATGCAGCAAGTTTTTCGGTGGTATCGGCACATCTGAAAGATTCGAAGTTTAACAATGACTGGCTTCCGCTCTTGTTACTGCCCAATCATACGACCGTTATCCTCATGGGGCTGAGTGTTGCAAGAGAGATCAAAGAAGCTGCTTTGGCTCTGGGAGCCAATGGCGATTTACCCGCCGCTATTGTTTCGAATGCATCGCGTCCCAACCAAACAACGATAGTGACGACTCTGAAAAATCTCGATGAAGCTGCGAGTGGGGCACTAAGCCCTGCGGTAATCGTCTTTGGAGATGTTGTTCATCTTCAGGGACGTTTACCATCCTATGCAAACGGCCTATGACTCGATGTAATAACCCAGCCCCATGGCATTCTTAACCATGGCAACCGGCAGTTTTTTATTAAGTCTCCACATCAGTGTCCGCACATCATTGTGCGACTGATGCGCACTTCCCCACACAAAACGGATAATCTGATCAAAGTTCACAATACTTCCTACC
>JAUYRN010000021.1 GCA_030696775.1 Sulfuricurvum sp. | reverse complement strand
CCCTGAGAGTTCCACACGAATAGTTAGCTTAAGGTATTGAAAAAAATAAGATAAAAAAATTGAATGTGCATGGTGATTATGATCAAATAGCGTTTCCCAACAATATAAGATCGACACCATGCAACAGATGAGATTATTACATAAAGAGTTCCAAAAAGAATTACCCTTTGTTCATAAAACACGATTAAATTGTCTTATGAATGCCTGTAATACAGCAGCGAACAACAATACACTTTATTTAACTGGGCTTGGAAGAAAGGATCCATCAAACACAAAAACAAGCAGCAATATTGAGAAAGCTAACAGGCTATTAGGTAATAAGCATCTACATCTCGAGCGTTACGCCTTCTATCAGACAATAGCTTCCCGATTAATTCCAAAATGGATGAATCCTTGGATACACATTGATTGGAGTTGTATCAATGCAACAACGAATCTTTATTTATTAAGGGCAAGCATTTCTGTAAGTGGGCGCTCTATTGTTCTTTGGGAGGAATGTCACCCTAAGAAAAAAGAGAATAATCATGCTGTTCACAAGCAGTTTTTAAAGAATCTTAAAAACATTTTACCTCCTTGTGATACACCCATTATTGTTACCGATGCAGGTTTTCGAGCTCCATGGTTTATTGCAGTTCGCCAGATGGGGTGGCATTTTGTGGGGCGATTGCGTAACAAAAATCTTGTGCTTATGGAGGGTGCATCTGGGTGGCAATTGAGCTCAGACTTTTTTAAACAAGCAACGGGAAAGCCGACTCATCTGGGGTATGCTCGTTTAACTGAAAAGGAACAGGTCCCTGTGCATATAGCGCTTTATAAAGGCAAAAGCAAAAATAGACATAAGCGTAACCTCAATCAAAAAGTCAGTTCTTCTGGTAAAAGCAAACGGCATTCAAAAGCTGGTAAAGAGCCATGGTTGCTTGTGACATCACTTTCTCAGGCACAAGATAACCCAAACCACATTGTCAATATCTACCGTCAAAGAATGAGAATTGAGGAAAATTTCAGGGACAGCAAAGACTCACACTATGGGCTGGGACTCAAAAATAGCCTTACTCGAACTCCTGAGCGAATGAGCGTTTTATTACTCATTGCGGCCATTGCCACATTTGCTGCATGGCTCACCGGACTTATTACCTCATTTACTGGTAAAGCTGCTGATTTTCAAGCCCACTCCGCAAAATTTACTCGTTCTTTATCTATGGTGTATTTAGGTCGTGAGGCTATTAAAAAACAACTTGTCATTGATGAGTCGCAGTTCTTTAATGCCATCAACCTCTTGTTACAGATGGTTATAGAAACTCAGTTGGAGAAAGGGATCTATGAGTAAATTCGTGTGGATCGCTCAGGG
>JAUYRN010000019.1 GCA_030696775.1 Sulfuricurvum sp. | reverse complement strand
CTGGATATTTCCCAGGGTTTTGGGAGCCAGTTTGTGCATTTCTGAAATGGCCTGGTTACGGATATCATCGGATAGCTTCCGGTTACGGGCAGTGGCCAGTAAGTCTTCTATGGCAAGTTTTTCTTCCACGATCCTTTTTTTTGCTTCCACATTCAGATCGTTCATCATCAACTGCGCTTTTTGGGCTGCAGTTAATTTCTGGCTATAAAAATACATGGCTGTACCGGCTGCCACGATTAATCCGACGAAAAGGCCAATTGGGTTCGCCATCATGGCAGCCGAAAAAGCACGGAACTGAATAGTTGCCGCGGCAAGGTTTCCCCGAAGCAAAGCCACCCCGACATTATACAACGCGATTGCAGCGAATTGAGCCTGATAAGCCAAAGCCTGCAATTTGCCGATAATAATACTGCCGAGTTTTTCCTTGTTTAATCTTGCTTCCCACATTGCTGCGAGCTTTACCGCAATAGAATAAGCTGTAAACGAATAAATGAGTGTCAGTAGTAATACTTTATTCCGGCTGATAAAGTCGGTTGTGATACTTAACGCTTTGACAAAATAAGAGAGTCCGCTTGTACTGATGGTCAGGGCTGGTGCCAGTTTTTCACCCAGTTCAATACTCATCACATTGAGACGGTTTCTGGCCTGGGCAAGCCGGGCATTGTTGTTATCCGTATTAATGGTTGCCTGTTCAATGGCCACATTCGTTCCGGTTAATGCTTTTTCATAACGTTTAAGTTCTTCAACATTGGTGATCAATGTGTTGGCCACATTGATGTTTTCCAGGCCGAACATTTTCAGTTTTTCCTGAGGGGTAAGCATCTTTTTGCCCAGGTTCTCTACCGCTATGGTCATACCTACAACAGCCGGGTTTGTATCATCAGCTCCGGTTTGCAGACGAAGCAACATTCCACGCAGGCCACGACCGGCAATTTCAGGTTGGGAGAAACGGGGAGCAAGGGTTTCAAGGGTAGCTGCCAGGGTTTCAATGGACAATCCGGCAAGCGAAGCTGTAGTTCCTGCTTTCTCGAAACCGACGGTCAGGTAAGGTATTTCACCGGCACCAGCCTTTGAACCAGCACCCAGAATATTAATGATCCGGCGGGCCTGGTCCGCTGACACATTGTATTGGTTCATCACCATGGTCAGCCCTTCAATGGCTGGCTGAAGGTCAATTTTTGCAGCATCGGCCAGTATGATGGCTTCTTTGGTGACCGCTACCAGGGCCTCTTTGTTTTTGAGCAGTTCAGGCCGGGCTGAACCAACTTTGGTGAAAGCATCAACGATCTGAAGGGCACTTTGGGTTACCCGTATTCCATCTTCAAGGGTATCTATTGACATTTTCTTTGCTGTCTCACCCAACCATTCAAGGTCTTTCCCTGCCAGCCCGGTTAAAGCAGAAAGATTATCCAGACGTTCTTCAAAGTCATTGTAGGTTTGAATGATCTGTTTGATGCCCATCACCATAGCAACGGTCGAAGCCAGAAAAGCGGTTACCATAGAGAAGTAATCATTAAACAGCCTACCGATGTTGCGCATGGACCATTTGTTCTCGATTTGGCCAATGTCCTGCCGGTGCTGGTCAAGAATACCTTTCAGGTGCTTGATTTTGGAGGCTTCAGCATAATACTCTTTTGAACCCAAGGTCATTCGGGCCTGGGTGTTGATCGTTTTGTTCATTTCGGCACGGATGCTTGCAATGTCGTTGGTGACCTGCTGGCCGTTGATGTAAAGGTTGATTCGCCTGTTGTAGGAGGTTGCCATGATTGAAGATTAAAGCCCTACCCAAACCCTCCCCATAAGGGAAGGCTTTAAGAATGGTTGCGATTGTTAATGCTTCAAATATGGAGTGTGTAAACAGGAAGCGAAAGGACAATATTAAACGGTAAAATTTATACTGGTTATTTTATTCTCATTCGGGTGGCATTCACCGCAGCATCAGCATTGATATTTGCTAATTCATTGGCCAATATGGGAACATTTCTATCCAGTACGGGATTAAACCATTCGACGGCTACTCGTTCCCTAACTCTGGCGGGGTATTTGGCTGTTCGGATGACCAATCCATTCCCATTGGACTGATATCCACGTCCAACGCCTTTATGAACAAACACTCCATGACGTTCAAAGGAGAAACCAACGTAATTAGCCAAACCAAATTCTTTTCCGACTTTGCTCATGATGCTCGCTGCCAATTTCTTTTCAGTCTGTTTGCCACCATCTCGGATAACAAATGATTCTGTTTTTCCATCGGAGAACCATCGGGCACTTCCACGAAGTGAACTGCGAACCATGGGGGCCCATTTTAGGACCAGTGCATTTTGTTGCTGGACGGTTTGGGGATCAGGCTGACTGCCGGTTATTCTGGAAACGTATTTAGATGTTCTTCCCTTTACGTTCCCATTGCTTCCGTAATTATTTTTTAAGAATCCCATTTTATTCGATTGCTGGGATTAACCATTTGTCCGGGTTAACTTCATTGCTTCTCTGTGAAGTAAGAACGTAAGTAAAACGGATTCCGTAATTACCATCCGGTTCATTGGCCAGGAGCGAAGCTTCAACAGTTGAGAAATCAAAATCACGGATAACTGGTGCCAGGGGATTGCGTTTATCAGCTTTTATTCGGACCAGGAGTTCATCGCCGATCTCTTCCATGTTTTCCCAGGTGGATTGAATAGCATCAAAGTCGGTCTGGTCAGAAACATGATCGATCAGCATAAAAGCCCCCCGGCGGTTTTTAAGCAGATTATCGCTTTTATCATCGGTGAAGTCATATCCATAACCTTCGAGAATGAGGAAAGGATGTTTTACATCTGTCCGATTGATACCGCCTAAAACTTCGTCAACTTCCATCCGGAAGAAATGTTTTTCGCTGTCAGTGTGACCGATATCTTTATGCAAGCGTGCAAGATTTTCGAAATAGGACACGAGCTGAGAAAATTTTGCAGCCATTGTATTTATTTACGATTTAATTATTTACGATTAACAATTTCGGAGAATCCCTTTTGAGGCGACAGATGGTTAATTGTAAATAGTCTAATTGTCATTTTTTTCTTCGGGCGTTCTCCTTGTATTTACGGGTCATGTAAGCAAATATCGTATTGACAGGCTTTGCTGCCCAAACTTCATCGTGAATGATATCATCGCCAACAAAATTCTGAAAAACTTTGATCCATGGGGAACCGTCAGAGACAGGGCGTGCACTGTCTGTACTATCATCGTTGGTCATTTCTTCACACTTTTGAAAAATGAGCGGATAAGCCAGTGCTAGCCATTCATGAATCAATTGGTAGTTCAGAACAATGGCCTGACGAATATTTAGTTCCAGCTTTCCAATAGATTCAAATCTTTCCTGAATTAAACAGTCTTCAAATTTTTCATTTTTACCTAAATAAAGCGAAGCAATGAATTTATTCAAATCGGTTTCGTCATTTGACTGCTGATAATTGGCAAAATAAGTATCCGCAAAAATGAACTGACCGAAAGTTATTCCTTTTAATTTGCCTTCCGCAGCGTACAGTTTAATCACAGGCTTCGACCACTTCGACGAACTCAGTGACCGCAGCCACCGTAGTTCTAATCGACGAATTATAAATTCATGATAAGGTTTCTGATCTCCAATAAACTCAAAGATTTCCATGAGTTTGTAATGTTCAAAATCCGTCATTCTATTAAGGATCCTTTTTTTCAGCCCTGACATTGCTTTAAGAAAAACGATGTCTGAAATTGCCGATTTGTAAAGGCAGGCAATTGCAATCAGTTGCTTTTGAGTTACATCACTCCAATTTTGAGGTACGTTACTTTCAATCTTTCGGATGAACGGAATCAAACTGACTGGTCTATATTTGACTTTAATTTTTATCATACCCAGAATGATTTTTTGTCGGTATTGTTCCGGCGAAGCGCATTACCTGTCTGTCCGGAATAAGATGGCCAGTCTGCTGCATTGGCAATGAGATAGCTTTTTAGTCGTTCCAAATAATTTTGACCAATCGCTTTGTTCCGTTGGGCCAAAAAGTTAATTCGTTCACTTTCTGAAGGCTGATCGTTGGTTATTAAGTTATTCTCGGATGAAGTACTTTCGAAGTACAAACCCTTGTCCGTAAGATCCGCTCCGCTTTCTTCCATTAATAGCGCCGTTGACAGATAGGCAGTGGCTTTCTGGATATAGGGAAGGATTGCATTTACCTTTGCTGATGGCGTTTTCTTCACCATTTCGAGTTTAATTTCATCAAAAATAGCTTCACCAAGAAGAGGTTTGATGTCCAGATCTTCCACCAATTGCATGGAAGACTTTAGACGAAGGAAAGTCAGGCGGCTATGATTAATGAAAACAATAGAGTTGAAAGTATATGTATCCGGAATGAAGGATGATTTCAGGATAGTCCAGGCACCTGAATCGGCAAAGGATATAAAATTGACAGTTTCACCTTCTGACTTCTTAATCTCCATTTCAAGGTAAAAAAGGATTTCATCCAACCCGTTAAAGCCGGTTGTTTTGAAATACTCTTTCAATTCAACTTCCTGGTACTTGAAAAGGCTTTTAACCTTTTCATTTTCAGTTCGTTTGAACCCTCCGTCGGAGATGGTCGCATTCAGCACCTGGAAGCCTGACCAATAAGTCAGGTGTATAAGTGATCTCTGAGCCAGAGTCAATAGCTCAGGTAAAAGAATTTTATTTTCTGCCGGTGGATCAGCATCCGGATTGTTGTAAAAATCCTGTAATTCATTGAATAATATCGGCCCCAACAAGGGGCGCAAATAGGCAGTTTCTGCATTCTGGATATGGGATTTCAGCCTGTTGAAATCGGTTCCAGCACCAACGGCAAGGAATTGTTTTACTTCTTCGATTGATTTGAATAACATGATTGAAAGATTTACAATTTGACGATTTACGATTTACTATTTCAGGGGTGGCTACTTAGGGCGGCCCTTACGACAGGGTTTTGGTAGTTCCAGCGCCAGTGTCGAGTGTTGTGAGAACCGTATTTCTGAATCTCCATTCTACATTTTCATCTCCACCATTGTATCGATGGACAATCTCAATAGGGTCAAGCATGGTCTGACGGTCAAGCCAGGCATTTGCTACGTTGATCAGATAAGCTTCGCGGATATTGCTTCCTCCTGAATTTCCGGCATAAGCTCCTCCGGGCATACCTGCACCCATAACATTAGGATTAACCATGATGGCAAACATGATTTCAGAATTCGCTGCAGCTGAAGTAACCAGGTTCTGTTCGCTGTTGAGTTTGTTGTTCAACGGCTCAATAATCCATTTTTCTTCTGCTTTGCCATTCATTGGGTTGATTTCGAAGAAAGTAAAGATTGGTTTATCGGCGTTATCCACTCCGCAAAGGTTAGTTTCCACATCATCCATATAATCCTCAATGGCTTTTTTCCGAAGGTCAATGGTTGCAAACTCATTGGCAGGGAATTGGCGGTCCCAGAATGCATAAGGAATCTGTATATGCCATTTCCATGTGATTTGATTGGTGTAAGCTTTTTTTAGGAAAGCAGGGACCATACTTGCAATATCGATCCATCCAGCCAGGTAGGCAGCAAACCAAAGGGGTGCCGAATAATACTCGTTATTGCTCCATGAATCGCGGATACACATGACAAAGGATTTTCCATTAGTTTGGCCAGCCCACCGGCGACGCTCAAGGTCTGTAAAAGGATCATATTCATCCAAAACTTCATAAACGGTGTATTCACCTTCGCCTGGAGTATCAGGGAATCTTCCGGAAACGATGCAATTTTCAACTACTCCGTCCTTATTGGCAACTGTCAACCGGCAGTATTTTGAATTGATGGCATTTACCCCAACAATCTGACTTCCATCAGCATTAAAAAGGAACTCCACGAAAGCCACCCCAAGCTTCAGATAATCACGGATTGCTTTTTCCATATACCGCCGCATCACACGGCTGTTGGCAAAAATGGTTAGTGAAGGATCTTTTGGAGCCTTCAGCAGTTCATTGCCTTTATCATCATAGCCGGTAACGATGCACGGGTAAATACCCTGCCCCAAAGTAAAGTTTCGGGTAAAGCGAAGTCCAGTGTTCAGTGTTCCGACTTTGTTTATGATCTCCTCCGCTTTTGAGGGCCAATCGTTGTTTGATCCCCAGCTGGCAATTTCGTATTTGCCGATTGTGGTGCGATCCAAATCGATCTTTGAAGGTTTGGGATTCGCTGAGTTTGGCTTATCAGATGGAACCCCGGTTGTGGCGCCCATATAGCTTCTTCCGGAAGCCAATAAAGGCACACCTTTTGCATTAAAAATAATATCTGCCATATTACATTCTTACCTTAATACCATTATACTCAATCAATGAATCAATACTTACGGGAGTGACATGTCCACAGGCGTTTCCATTTTCATCCACCGGAAGAACACCGCGCATACGGTTTTCTTTCATGTTCATTTTTAATCCGGTAGCCACTGCATGGGGCATAAAAACAAGTTCCCCATCTTTTTTTACAAACTTGATGGAAAAGACAATTTGTTTTCCTTGTGGAGTTTCCCTGATCTCGAGCTCTTTGAGAACAAGGTTTCGGCGTATTGATTCTATTTTTATAGACATATTTCACGGATTTATACAAATTACACGAATTTTGAGTAAAAGTAAGATTGGGTGAGGTGATGGGAAAGGACAGTTTTGAATGGTTGCCTTCGACAGGCACCGAAGTTCCATTTATAAATCTTTGTCAAACCTGAGCGAACAAAAAAATGGGGCGTAAGCCCCACTCTTGGTTAAAGGTTAATTTGCTTATGGAAAGCTTTGCATAAGCAAATTTATGGAAAGGAAATGATTATGCAAAGTAACCTACTGATAGCTTCTTGAATTAGCACGAAACACTATCTAACTTCACATAAATACTTCACATAAATATTTTGCTTTCTTTTATTCCGGCAATGGTGCCAACATAAAAAGCAATAATATGAAACAATTACAAACAGTACAAGAACTGATGGATGGTTGCGTTCATTTTTTTGAGCAAGAATTCTATTCTCCCAAACGAATTGAACACTACAGGTTTCTGTGGAAAAATAAGCTGATTCCATTTATGTTTCAAAAATCATTTTTGTATTATGATCCTTCGGTTGGAGAAGAGTATATTCGCTATAATATAGGCGGTAGCATTTTACCTATTGAACGGGACATTATCAGAAGTATAAAAGTATTGAATGAGTTCCAAGAAAAAGGAACAATCCGCAGAGCCTACCGCAAGCCAATTACTCGAGAATTATCTGGAGAGATAGGTTGTTTAATGAATAGATACCTTTTGCATTTGGAGTGCTTACGTCGCAGTAAAATAACAATTTCAGCTCACCGACTATTTCTTTCCAGATTTCTTTTCTATCTGAAAAATAATCAAATATCTAATATTGAAGAAATTATAGAAGGCCATATTTCGTCTTTTGTTTCTACTCAGACTAAAAATCAGATAGGCGTTGTATCTGCCATCAGATTATTTTTTAGATTTCTATTTGAGGAACGCATCATAAAGCTTGATTTAACCACAGTTATCCAACATTACAAGTGGGTCAGTAGAGAAAAATTACCTTCGGTTTATACCGCAAAGGAGGTATTCCAAATAGAGTCATCCATAAACAGAGACAATGCTACCGGTAAAAGAAACTATGCCATGACTCTGTTGGCCTCACGGCTGGGGCTAAGAGCATCAGATATTGCTCGCCTGACTTTCCGCAACATCGACTGGGAGAATAGCACAATTAAATTATCCCAATTTAAAACTGGCAAAGTGATTGACCTTCCATTGCTTGCAGATGTAGGGGAAGCAATTATCGACTATCTCAAATATGGCCGCAAAAAATCAGCGTCACCATATATTTTCCTTTATGCCAGTGCTCCATTCACCGCCATGACAAATGGTTCCATTTCATGTGCTCTTGGTCTTATAGTGGGTTCATCCGGGGTTGATACAACCGCGAGAAGGCACGGACCGCATGCCATGCGCCACAGTCTGACCAGTCGATTTTTGGAAAACCAGGTATCATTACCTGTTATCTCCGAGGCTTTGGGGCACCAAAGTATCACAAACACGATGTCTTATCTTAGAATAGATGTGGAATCGTTACGGCAATGTGCATTGAACGTTCCGCTTGTGGAACCATCATTTTATGAGCAGGAAGGAGGTACCTTCTATGAATGAGTTCAATTACGGCAGCATCTATGCCCCTTATTTCAAGCAGTTTATTGTCATGAAGAAAGGGCTCGGTTATGTGTCTTTGCGTACTGAATGGGTCTTTCTTGAGTTTGACAAATTTTTCATTACCAACAACATAACAACCATTGGAATAACCAGGCAACAAGTTGAACAGTGGCGTGCTACAAGGATAAACGATGCATTGTCAACAATTTGCACAAAATACATTATCCTTTCACAATTCTGTAAGTATATGTGCAAGGTTGGTTATGACTGTTATATCCCGAGAAGCCCTGTTTATCCTCCCAGAAACAGCTTTAAACCCCACATCTACTCTAACCGAGAAATGGAAGACATCTTCCAAGCCTGTGATCATATGCGTTTGCATGACAAGCACATGAGCACCATCCTGTTTGTTATACCAATCATCATTCGTCTGCTGTATGCAACCGGTCTTAGGGTAAGCGAAGCATTGGCCTTGAAGAACAAGGATGTGGACTTTAACCAGCAATGCTTACTTATCAGAAAAAGCAAGAATGGGGAGGAACGTATTGCTCCCATGTCTGGCGGCTTAGAAGAAGTGCTGAAACAGTATCTGCATTATCGGGATCGGATGCCCATACCACGCATCAAGGATATCAACGGCTACTTCTTTGTGTCTCCCAACGGAACAAACTGTTGTCAAGGCAGTGTATATACCTGGTTCAGGAAGGCACTTGCCATATCAGGAATCCCGTTTATTGGAGATCATCAGGGTCCTCGTGTTCATGATTTGCGGCATACGTTCGCGGTTCACGCTCTGGCTCAGATGGCTAAATCCGGACTCGATCTTTACTACTCACTGCCTTTGATTTCGACATTTCTTGGTCATAAATCAATAGGTGCGACCGATCATTACGTCAGGCTAACTGCGGAGATGTATCCTGATCTGCTTAAAGACGAAAAGGGTGTATGCGCCTATGTTTTCCCAAAATACAATAATCTTTTGTACAATGGAAACGACTGATTTTGCAAAATATCTCAGCACTTTCCTTACCAAGTATCTTGCGGGTGAGCGCAACTACAGTCAAAATACCATTTTGGCTTACAAGGATACTTTCGTTCAGTTTATAACTTTCATGAAAGAACAGAAAAACACTGAAGTACAAAAGCTGACTCTTGAATGTATTACCAGGGAAATTGTCATCAACTTTCTTGACTGGATTCAGGAGAACAGGCATTGCAGTAATGCCACACGGAATTATCGTCTTGCCGCTTTGCGTTCGTTCTTCAGCTTCTTGCAATACGAAAATCCCGAAAGGATGTATGAGTGGCAAAAGATACTGACCATAAAAGTTAAGAAACACGAAAAAAAGAGTATCAACTACCTGACAACTGATGGCATAAAGCTACTTCTTGAACAGCCGGATCTAAGTACCAGAGGTGGTTACCGTAATCTCACAATGCTTGCACTTATGTATGATAGCGGAGCAAGGGTACAGGAAATAATAGATCTTACTCCTTCCTCTATCAGACTTGACAACCCAGGCATAATAAAACTATTTGGCAAGGGACGTAAGGCCAGAATTGTGCCATTGCAGCAAGAGCAGACCGTGTTCCTGAAAGAATATATGCAGAAAAATCATTTATTGGAGACCCATGCCAATCAATATCCATTGTTCTCAAATAGCAGAAAAGAAAAACTTACCCGGGCAGGTGTGACCTACATCTTGAAGACTTATGCAGACCTTGCAAGGAAAATCAATCCGGCAATTATACCTGAGACGATTAGTTGTCACTCCTTGCGTCATTCTAAGGCTATGCATCTTCTTCAGGCCGGTGTAAATCTGGTTTACATCCGAGATCTTTTAGGCCACGTTTCAGTTCAGACTACAGATGTGTATGCTCGTGCTGATTCCAGACAGAAACGGGAAGCTTTTGAAAAGGCCTATGTTGACATTAATCCGGCTGGCACTAATACAAAATCCTGGGAAAAGAACAACAATCTATTGGATTGGCTGAAAAGTCTAGAAAAATAATCATGAATTTATGCAAAGTGGTACTGTAAAGTAAAAGGATTAACAATCTGATTGCAAGCATGTCTTATAATGCCACTTTGCATAATCATTTCCTTTCCATAAATTTGCT
>JAUYRN010000018.1 GCA_030696775.1 Sulfuricurvum sp. | reverse complement strand
TTAATTTTACCGTCTACTCCGATAAGATAGAGGGAAATAGCCGTTTTAGTACGTACCTTTTTATTCATCAAAACACCGTAACCTACCGTTTTGTCACCGTTTTGTGCGAGGTAAAGTCGATACAGCTTGGAATCAATTTTTTGCATGGAGGCTTTGGAAAGCTCAGTAACTTGTGCATCACTAAGAATAATGTTTTGAATTTGCACCGATTTAGCGTTAAAGGTTCGCTGAGTCAGTGCGACAGGATCGCCCAATACTTGGGCGAATAGATATGCAGATGCAAGAAGTGAAAGTACAATAATTTTCATTAAAAGATAAATCCTAGTCCAAGTGAGTAAATCCCCTCATTAACATACTTGGTTGTGTCAGCAGTATTTTCATTGTGACGCAACATATACTCTGCTTTTAATACTACCTGATCATGCGGGAAGTAATTCAAACCATACGTATAACTTTCCGTATTTCCAAACGATTTTCCATCTGCCATTGCAGTAGCCAGATTGTAGTTTTCATATTGGAAAAAGAGAGGTATTCTTTGACTCGATGAGGCAAAAAATGGTAGGACATTATACTCCAAATTGAGATAACCGCCACGTGCGCTCTCTGGCATATCGGTTCTGTATGAATCGGCATTGCTCAAATGACTCTCAGTATAAAGGGCTCGTGCTTTAAATCCTTCATTCTGATAGACAGCATGCACATCTAACATGTTCATTTGTCCCTCTTGCGATTTTCCTGCTACTTTAGCATTACCTGCTTTGCCGGTATAACCACTGACTCCCACTTGTAAGCCGTTAATACCGTTGTAATCCAAGCGTGCGACAACCGCCATGTTGTCCATCCCTCTATCGCTTTCATTTCCGACACGCGCTTTACGAATCCAATCTTTATCGGATAAAGGCGTTGTTAATGTAGCATTATTCATGTCCAATGCACTAAATGCTCCGATTTGATACTCAAAAGTGTCGGTTTTGCCGTACACACTAAGACCAAGCTCATGCCAAGTTGAAGGGATAAGTTGTCGTTCAACATCAGGGCGGATGACCGTATTAAACAATGTCGGCTCATGATAAAGATTGACATAACCCATCGGAACGAGCTGATGACCCACACGAACGGTTGCCAACGGATCGAGGATAAAATCCACATAAAGCTGCTCGATCGCCACTTCATTACCGTGTTCAAACTCAATTTCAGAGTTTAGGATAATATCATCACTGAATTTATAACCGATATAGGGGATAAAGCGGTAGGTGTCACCATACGCATCTTTAGTATTTCCCACCCCAACGCTGTCATTGTATTGTGAATAATACACTTCGCCATATCCACCAATTGAAAGAGGATTTTTAGAGTAATAGATCTTGGAAGCCGCCGGGCTCATTCCTTGAATCGCTTTTTCAGGATCAATCGCCGTAAACGAAGTTTGGTTTTGAACATTGATAAGCTCTGAGGTAAGCGTGTTTGTTTGTTCGGCTTGTTTTTTGTCATTTGTTTCCAGCGTTGAGAGACGTTCGCTAAGAATTTTAAGCTGCATTTTTAGATCGCTGAGTTCATCAGCTCCCAGTGTAGTCGTGATCGCCATTGCAGTAACGGCACTTAAGAGGAGGTTTTTCACTTGGTATCCTTTTATGATAGTGATTATTAATAGCGAAAGTATAGAACAATAAGCTGAAAATAATATTAATAATGCAAACAATTATCATTTATAAAAATATCTCTCTAAATCATGCTAAACTTCGTAGTATGAAAAAGCTATTCTTATTTTGTTTATTAATCGGCTTATTGCATGCTTCCCAACGTACCCAAGTACACATGGGAACCCTTATCCGCGTTGAAGTAGACGAGCAAAATCTGAGTGATGATGTTTTTGCCTTATTTAAAGATTTAGACAATCGCCTCTCGACGTACAAAAGTGATTCTGAAATTTCACGTCTTAATCGTAATTATGAGATTAACGCATCCATAGCTACCCAAAATATTTTGGAACGATCTTTGGAAATGTCTCGAATAAGCGATGGAGCATTTGACGTTACGGTAGGCTCTCTGACCCATGGAGCCTACCGTTTTGGGTACGATGATGAACACCTTCCCTCCCACTCAGAGCTTCAAAAATCAGGAAAGCGTGTAGGATCAAAACGAATAGTATTAGAGGAAAACAAGGTAAAAATTCTTCCCGAAACAATGATTGATTTGGGAGGAATAGCCAAAGGATACGCCGTTGATTTATCCTTGGAATTATTAGAGCGTCACCGTGTTAAAAAAGCGGTTGTCGCTGCATCGGGTGATATTGGCTGTTTAAGCTCGTGTGATGTTCAAATTCAAGATCCGTTTCATCTCGATGGCTCTATTGCCCTCATCCGCTCTTCGTTACCACACCTTGCCATCAGTACCAGCGGTAATTATGAACGGTACATTAAAAACAAAACCCATAACCACTTAATCAATCCAAAAACAGGACGCTCCGAACAACAATATGCTTCCATTACCCTCATCGATATAGGAGACAATACCCGTATTGATGCACTGGCAACCGCTGTTTCCGTAATGGAATCCAAAAAAGCCATAGCCCTTTTGGATTCTTTAAGCATTGGATATGTTTTAATCCACAATGATGGGTCGATAATCAAAAGTACAATGCCCATGGGTGTCTCTGTAACTTTTGTTACTGACGCACTTCCATTGCAATAGCTATACTGTTAAAATATTTTTACCTAAGGATTGCCCATGTGTCTCATTTTAACCTTCGCTTTTATCGTCGCAACCCTTTCATTTTTCACCCAAGGACTGCTTCCACATGCGATTATCAGCGGACTTCTCGCATCGATTTCTCTTTTCTTTTTTATCCGAAAACTGATTTTTAA
>JAUYRN010000026.1 GCA_030696775.1 Sulfuricurvum sp. | reverse complement strand
TCGAGGACTGATGACATTCGATCAACAGTGGATTGAATTTGACTTCAACCCCTTTGTTCTTTTTAGTTCGAATGGTAAAATACTCTCTCTCAATACGGAAGCTCAATACGTACTTGGTGCGGTTGAAGCTTCCGTTCTTTATGAAATAGCAACCACCTATGCAAGCTCATCTTTTGGATTCAAAACAACCTTTTTAGATCTTGAATTTGGACGTTTTAAATTTTTCGGTATTACCATAGGATACGAAGATGAAGAACAAATAGGTATACGACTCTATCAACTCCCCTCTTTTAATTTTGCCAAACAAAAACCTGAAGGTCAGTTAATCAACATCTATACATTGATTGATTTGTGTATCAGTTCCAACTCGATAGGCAGTACGATTCGCTATCCCAAAGAACTTGACCCTACTTTGCCTGAAATACGTCTGCATGCAGAATATTTTATCAAATTACTCAATAAAATCTATCAATCATTTACTGATAATATGAGCATATTGACACGACTTTATTTTAGGGTTGGGGAACACGTTAAATTTGAAAATGTTAAATACTCACTTTTCGCCATTGAACTCTCAGCCCCTGTTATGAACCGTAAATACATCGCTGACCTCACCCATCTCGCTGAAGAAAATCATCTTTCTATCGATATAAAAGAGACGAAAATAACCATCAATATCCCAATGATTACAAAGTAGGTTTTAGCTTTTAATTGCTAAAACCACTCTTTTGCCAAGAGATATCCAGTAATCATCCCAACACCTAAGCCTGTCATATAGGGGAGAAGTGTTAATGAATGATTATTCTGAAGTCCGAGAAAGCCTAATACTAAAAAAGCATACGGCAGCAATCGATACACTGAAACCCATGCAGCTGAATTTTTAGTGGTATTTTCAATAATATTTTGCTTCTGTTTCGCTTTTTCTTCTTTAATTAGCTCTTTAATATCTTGTACTTCGTCTTGTCGTTCTTCTTCGTATAAATCGTAAGGATCATCCATCATATCGATGATGTCTTTGTTATCCTCAATCTCTACACCAAGCGTTCGGGTACGAATCATATTTCGATATGCGTACAACGATCCCATGATAATCACCGCTCCTGAAAGCAGCGCAACCTCAAAGCTTGCAAAAACTGATTTCGACATAAAGAGTAAAAGAGCTATTGCAGTTTGTAAAACTATTAAAAAAATAACCGTTCTTTTAATCTTCGTCGTCATCGTCATCATCTTTTTGAGATTTACCCATATTGTAACGAGGGTCTTTTGCCATTTTTTCAAACTCTTTGTATTGTTTACTATAAGCTTTATAGACATTTAAAAATGCTGCGCCAATACCGATTACAACCCCAACCCATAAGAGCCATGTGATACCCGTAAGCTTTTTCAACCCCAGCCCTATTCCCACACCGATTAAGACAGCAACCACCATTGAAATTCCAAGCGATAAACTCTCCGCTCCTTCAATGATTGGTTTTATTCGTGGTTTATGTTCTTCAGTTTCCATATTATAATTCTCCAAATATCGACTCTGCTGCAGCAATCGTCTCTTCAATCATTGTATCCGTAATCGCCGTACAAATAAACCCAGTTTCAAACTGTGAACACGCAAAATAAAATCCTGAATCCAGCATAGCAGAATGAAAATGAGCAAATCGTGACGTATCACTTTGGAGTGCATCGGCAAAATTATGGACAGGCTCATCCGAAAAGAAAAACCCAAACATCGATCCGCGAACATCAGTTTGTAATCCGATATTGTGCTTCAGCGCTGCATCATTAAATCCTTGCATCAGACGCTTTGCTCTCGTTTCAAGGATTCCGTATAAACGAGCGTTTTGTTTGATCTTACGAATCGATGCCAATCCTGCTGCCATAGCTACTGGATTACCACTAAGCGTTCCAGCTTGGTACACGCCACCCTCAGGTGAGAGGTGCGCCATAATATCACGACGACCGCCAAAAGCCCCAACAGGCATTCCGCCACCGATAACCTTGCCCAGTGTTACTAAATCCGGCTTAGTCCCTGTGATACTCTCTGCACCATGCAAGCAAGCACGAAATCCGCTCATAACTTCATCAAAAATTAGCAATGCACCGGACTCGTCACACACCGCACGCAGTTGGGCGAGGAAATCTTTATCCGCAGGTACGAGTCCCATATTGCCGGCGATGGGTTCGATGATTACACATGCAATACCAGGACTATCCATAAAGCATTGACGCACGCTTTCAATATTATTGTATTCTGCCAAAAGTGTATGTTTCGTAAAATCGGCCGGAACACCAGGTGAGCTTGGTGTTCCAAATGTCGCTGCTCCTGAACCTGCCTGAACAAGCAAAGCATCACTGTGACCATGATAACATCCGGTAAATTTAACAATATCATCACGAAGTGTAAACCCGCGAGCCAAACGAATAGCACTCATAACTGCTTCCGTTCCGCTGCTCACAAAACGAATTTTTTCAATTGAATCATAAATTGAAATGATCAATTCAGCTAAATCACTCTCCGCTTCGGTTGGGGCACCAAAACTCAGTCCGTGTTTTACCGCTTCGATGACGGCGTTTTCGATGCTCTCATCACGGTGTCCAAAAATTAATGGACCCCAGCTTTGAACATAATCGACGTAACGATTTCCATCAATATCAATGAGATATGCACCCTCACCACTGGCAATGAAACGAGGAATACCTCCAACGCTTTTGAATGCACGAACAGGTGAATTTACACCTCCAGGAATAAGTTCTTGAGCCTTTATAAATGCTTCTTGCGAATGATTAATAGTCATAAATATCTATCCTTATTTGAATGATTCATATTATAACCACACCTCTATTAACCCGATATAAGGTCGTTTACAATGATTTAGCTATAATTCCAACAATTTACACACTATGTTTGGATATTTCATTGCAGCAGCGTCCCTCTTTTTCTTTTTATGCATTACTTATCGCTGTAATGGTGCATATCATCGTTGTTCTCTTGCTCGCATTTATAGAAAAAATATCCCCTGTCCCTCCACTTCCGCCGAAAGATGAAAAGGCTAGCGAATCACGATTTAAACTCTCACTCAAAGAACAGCCCACGGCAGCTAAAGAGGCGTTAGTAAAAAATAAAATTCCAAAAATTACCAAAGCTCGTCCAATGCCAAAAGGGGAACAGCTCAAAAAGCCAACCCCGAAGCAGCAAAAAATGGTTCCTAAACAAACTACAACAGCCGTACAGCCAACACCTCCTGTGCAAGAAGCAGCCCCTATCGAACCTAAAAAAGCGTTCGAGCGTCATGTTGCTAAAGAAGTAGCCGCTATAGAGCGTAAGCCACAGCCAAAAGGACTCTATGACATTCTCTCTCAAGCTGATCCTGAAGTCAAATCTTCTTCAAAATCCAGTATCAAAATTAATGATAGTGTTAAAAAACTCTATGGAGACAAATTTGGTGAGCTGTCTGAGGGTGAACAAAAATATATTTTGGATAATCAAGAGACAATGCGGCGGATAACACAAGCTGTATTGGATCGATATGGGCGTTCACGTATTCCTGATAATCTTCGTGTTGATGAGACCAATACCATCGAGTTTTATCTTTATCCCGATGGAAGTATTTCTGATATTCGCTATTTGAAAAATAGCCGTTTCGCGATTTTAGATGACACAACAAAAGAGACCATCGAGCTGGCTTACTCAAAATATCCAAGACCTGCACAAAAAACGTACATTCGTTATCGTGTTTGGTATAATCTTAGCGGTTATTAATCACCGCCAACGCACCCTTGTAAATCGGCTCGTCAATAAATCCATATCGCTCATCCACAAAGCCTGTAATCCCACGGGAAGCATACTCTTCAAACAGTCGAATAATCTCGCATGCCCGAGCAAGCTCATCTTCACTGCTGTCAAAAGTTTCATCTATTAGTTCCACTTGAGACGGTGATATACAACCTTTGGCATTAAATCCCATGATTTTCTCCAACTCTAGCCAATGACGTAATCCATCGCTATTTTTATACTCTTGATAAACAAAAGAAACAGGCTTCACACCACAGGCACGAGTGGTAATCAAAAAATGGGAAAGAATATAATGAGTCGTTGGATTATCGGGTGTAAATAAACCTTGTGAAAGCCCCAAATCAGCAAAAAGGTCTAAAATTCCAAGATAATAGGCTTTGATACGTGGACTAATCGCCAATTCTCCTAAATGTAACCATGCTTCTTTGGTCTCAATAGAGAGATGGACTTCAATTCCCTCGTCGATAACCTCCAAGGCACGCTTGACATCTTCAACACTTCGAATTTTTGGAATGCGAATAGCATCTGGCATAAAAGCATTGAGGTATATAATTTCTTCAACACCACCTTCATCCAAAGCATTGACTCGAACGACTATCTTTTTATCAATCACGGGATTCGAGGCAAGGGCAAAAGCACATAAAACCAAGGCATACGGTTTCTCCTCAGGACTTACTCCGTCTTCGAGGTTTAATATCAGGCACTCAGCGTTTAATGTGGGTATTTTCATCAAATGTTTTACATTATGGGTCGAAACCATTAATGCACTTCGAAACGTCAATGTATTATTTTGATGCCGATAAACGGGAAATACAAGTTGTTTTAGTGCTTCTAAATCTCTTTTTTCGACGAGATTATTTAGTGTTAATATGTTTTGAAGCAGCACGGCGAAATTCTTCACGATGGAGATAATAATAAAGAATCTGAATTTCAGTATCGGTAAGATAATAACGAGGCATCCCCACAATTTTACTGTTTACATGATGATAAAATTCTGAAAACGGGATATGGTTGATTGGAGTACCTTGAAATACTTTTTGTTCACCTTTTTCTTTATAAGCAGCAATTTTTCGACCTTCACCTAGTTCACCGTGACACATTTGGCATCCAATGCCTCTAGGGTTGTGATAAAGACCTGAGGCATACTCTTCTTTAGTGATAAACGAGGTAGTACCGTAGACTTGCAGGGCTATGAATAACGTCAATAATACTTTCACACTGCCCCTTTAACCAACTGTTAGTTATTTATCGGTATCATACCCAAAAACTATTTTACGGTGATTAAATGCAACTACTTGATGGTAAAACCCTCGCCAAAAAAATCGAAGAAAAGGTTTCATTCGAAGCCAAAGAGTTCAAGAAAACGACTGGACGTGTACCTGGTTTAGCGGTAATTCTCGTCGGTCATGATCCAGCAAGCCAAGCTTATGTCGGCATGAAGAAAAAAGCGTGCGATCGTGCAGGTTTTTATTCGGTAACCCATGAAATGCCCGATGATATTTCCCAAGAAGCCATCATTAAAACCATTGAAATGATGAACCTAAATCCCAATATTGATGGTATTTTAATCCAGCTTCCTCTTCCAGCTCATATAGATACCACTAAGATTCTTGAGGTTGTTGCACCGTCTAAAGATGTTGATGGTTTCCACCCTTTTAATGTCGGACGTTTAGCTACGGGACTCGATGGATTCGTCCCTTGTACTCCATTGGGTGTTATGGAACTTCTAAGTGAGTACAGCATTGATCCTAAGGGAAAAAATGCAGTAATCGTCGGTGCATCCAATATCGTAGGCAAGCCGATGGCTGCACTACTGCTCAACGCCAATGCAACCGTCACCATCACGCATATCCATACCAAAGACTTACGTGCTCACACCCTTGGAGCAGATATGCTTTTTGTGGGTGCAGGTGTGATCAATCTTATAGGTGAAGATATGGTAAGCGAAGGGTGTGTTGTTGTTGATATTGGGATCAATCGAACAGAGGACGGTCGATTAGTCGGTGATGTCAACTTCGATACGGTTGCTCCAAAAACATCGTATATCACTCCAGTTCCAGGCGGAGTTGGACCTATGACTATCGCAATGCTCCTCTCTAATACTCTTAAAGCAGCTCAAAATCACGGAGAAGAAGTTTAAATGAAAACAAAAGTAATGAACGGTCTTCACAGTGCCTATAAATTTTCTAACTCATGGACAGGAACGATTATTATCGTATTGTTTGTTATCTTTTTTATTGCACAAGCATTTAAAATTCCAAGCGGTTCAATGAAAGATTCACTTCTGATCGGTGATCATCTGTTTGCAAAAAAGTTTGCTTATGGTATTTCTACTCCGCACATCCCTTTTCTCGAAATCCCTCTTATTCCGGGAACAGATGGACATATTTTGGATGGTGATACTCCTTCTCGTGGTGATATTGTTATTTTTCGCTATCCTAATGATACAAAAATGCACTACGTTAAGAGATGTGTTGGATTACCGGGTGATGAACTATTTTTGGTAGATAAAATTCTTTATCTGCATCCGCATGAAGGTAATGAATACGCACGAAAAATGTTTGCCAATTATGAGCTTGTTGATATAGATGGCAAACTTTGGGTAAAAGATCCTTATACATTAGAGCATGAAGGAATTCATCATGATGATCATGTCATCGATAATGGTATATATCCTGCAGAAATATTTAATACAACCCATATCGTTGTTCCTGATGGACAATACTTTATGATGGGTGATAACCGTGATCACTCCAATGATAGCCGTTTTTGGGGAGCAGTTCCGTATGGTCTTATTGAAGGAACACCGTGGTTCGTCTATTTTAGTATCGATGATAATTATAAAGTAAGATGGGACCGTATCGGTAAAACACCTCATGATTTGGAACAAGGTAATATTTTAAAACGGGCACAAGACCAACGAGTCATTGAAGACGCAAACGATAATGAACTCTACTGATTTTTTACCTATTCTAGCTTCAATAATAGCGTTATTAATCGCTATTATTGGTCATGAGATCATGCATGGTTGGGTTGCGTATAAATATGGCGATCACACAGCAAAAAGTGCTGGACGTCTTAGTATTAACCCCCTGGTTCATATTGATCCAATGGGCTCTATTTTTGTCCCACTTATGACGTATTATTTGCCTGTACTTTTATTTGGTACTGCCGGATTTTTATTTGGGTGGGCAAAGCCCGTTCCGGTTAATATGCAAACCGTTATTCGTAATGGCGGCTATACTGCTGCGATGCAAGTTAGTTTGGCTGGAATTGCTTATAATCTTTTTATGGCAACACTCTTTTCAGTTATTTTAACCACCATGTATACACCGGAGACAAAAGACAGTTTCTTTATCTTACTTGCATGGTCATTGGTTCAAATCAATGTTGTCCTTGCTGTATTGAATCTATTGCCAATTCCTGGATTTGACGGATCTCATTTTGTTAGCTATGTCGCATTAAAATTTAAAATTTATAAGGTGGCAGAATTCTTTTCTAAAGCCGAACCTTATGGAATGATTGTTATCATCATCATATTAATGACGCCATTAAAAATACCTCTTTTGGTATGGCCAACTCAAACATTATTACAACTATTACTAAGTTAAGGGAAAAAATGAAATTTTACATCGCAACAGACCATGCTGGGATTGAACTTAAAAACTTTACGGTTGAACTCCTTCGTCAAAAAGGGCATGAAGTCATTGATCTTGGCCCATTTGATAAAGAACGTGTTGATTATCCTGACTATGCAGTAAAAGTATGTGAACATGTTTTATCCGATACTGTGTCTCAAGGGATTTTGATCTGTGGTTCAGGTATCGGTATGTCAATGGCTGCTAATCGTTTTCACGGTATTCGTGCGGCACTCTGCCATGATGCTTATACTGCCAAAGTTGCACGTGGGCACAATGATGCTAATGTACTGTGTTTTGGTGAACGTATCGTTGGTCAGGGTGTTGCAGAATCCATATTAGATGCATGGATTGCTGGGACATTTGAAGGTGGTCGCCATTGTGGTCGCATAGATAAAATCGAAGCCATTAAGGGATAAATGATGTTTTTAGAGTGGTCACTTCTTACAATCGTTTCTCTGGGAGCTCTTGTTTTCTTAGTCAAAATGTTTTATTTTCGAAGCATTACCGTTAAAGAACAGCGTACCAGTGAAATGATGAAACTGACACTCAAAGAAGCAGAGATTTTGATTCGAAAATACCAAATACAACTTCAGCGAGCATTAGGAAATGTAGATATTCTTAGTGAAGAACTTAATAATTTGCGGAATGAAGTCAAAATGCTTAAGCAGCGTAACTCAAAACACCGAATCGATACCGATCGCCTTCAAAACAAAATACGAGAATTGGAAGGTCGGATTGATGCATTAATTTAAACGCCAAAGGAATTCATCCCTTTGGCTACGCTCGCCGCTAAGGCACTAAAGCTTGCCTCTTTTGAGGCAGAAAATTTAAAGGGGAATTTTATGATACTTACATTAGAAGAAAAAACTTTTTTAAACCATTCTATCCGTGACATTCCTGATTTTCCAAAACCAGGTATTGTATTCAAAGATATTACCACCCTCTTGTCAAATAAAGAAGCCTATTCACTTCTTATGAAACATCTTCATGAACGATATAGCAGCTATGGATTAACCCATGTTGCGGGTATTGATGCTCGTGGATTTATATTTGGTGCTGCACTTGCGCAAATGCTGGGAATAGGCTTCATTCCGATTCGTAAAAAAGGAAAACTTCCCTACACGACTGTGTCAGAAAAGTACTCACTAGAATACGGTTTTGATGAAGTCGAAATTCATATTGATGCTTTCTCATCTGTTGAAAAACCTAAAGTTTTATTGATTGATGATTTGATCGCAACGGGTGGAACAGCGTATGCGGCTACCAATCTTATCAATAAAGTGGGTGCCCAATGCATAGAAGCTTGTTTTATTTTGGGTCTTGATTTTCTTGATGGGCAATCTAAACTGAAAACTTTAACCCCTGTTTATACTGTAATTGGAGTAGAATAATGTACATACCTAAACCTTCCCCCTTTGACCCCGTTGATGGACATTTTGGAATTTTTGGCGGACGCTATGTCCCTGAAACGCTTATGCCTGCACTTTTGGAGCTTGAACAAACCTACAATGAAATTCGTTTTGATGAAACCTTTTGGAAAGAGGTAGACAGCTATCTTACCGATTATGTCGGTCGCCCTAGCCCCTTGTATTATGCGGCCAATCTTTCAGAAGAGTTAGGCGCAAAGATCTATCTAAAACGGGAAGATCTCAATCATACCGGAGCACATAAGATCAATAATGTTATTGCTCAGGGACTTATGGCAAAGCGTTTAGGTAAGAAAAAGGTTATCGCCGAAACAGGAGCGGGACAGCATGGCGTGGCAACAGCAACCATCGCTGCACTCTTAGGATTAGAATGTGAAGTCTTCATGGGTGCGAAAGATGTAGAACGTCAAGAACTCAATGTCTTTCGTATGAAACTTTTGGGTGCAAAAGTTCATGCCGTTGAGAGTGGCTCTAAAACTCTTAAAGATGCTATGAATGATGCGATCCGTCACTGGGTAACCCATGCCCGTGATACATTTTACATCATCGGCACGGTTGCAGGTCCTCACCCCTACCCTATGATGGTACGTGATTTTCAAGCCATCATCGGATGTGAAGCACGTGCTCAAATTTTAGAAAAAGAAAATCGTCTTCCCGATTATGTTATTGCCTGTATCGGGGGAGGAAGTAATGCGATCGGAACGTTTCAGCACTTTTTGGAAGACAAAGAGGTGCGCTGTATTGGTATCGAAGCGGGTGGACATGGAGTCGATACGGATAAACATGGTTGCTCTCTTCTCAAAGGTCGTCCGGGAGTATTGCACGGTCAGATGAGCTATCTTCTCCAAGATGAAGATGGTCAAATACTTGAAGCACATTCTATCTCAGCTGGACTTGACTATCCAGGGATTGGACCCGAACACGCTTTTCATAAAGACAACGGAACCGTTAGCTATGACAACATTACCGACGATGAAGCATTGGATGCTTTTGTCTGGCTTAGTCGTGCAGAGGGAATCATTCCTGCTTTTGAAACAGCTCATGCGATCGCTTATTTGAAAAAAATGGACAACATCAAAGATAAGCTGATTATCGTCAATATATCAGGGCGTGGCGATAAAGATATGATTCAGGCAAAACAGTTATTAAATTTCGATAATTAAGGGAGCAAAGTGGAACACTTATTTATTGAATGGCTTAAAGAATACGGCTATATTGTCCTTTTTGCTTGGAGTATCCTAGAAGGTGAACTTGGTCTTGTAATGGCCGGTATTATGTCGCATACTGGAGACATGATTCTTCCAATTGCTTTAATGGTAGGAGCTTTTGGCGGATTCGTAGGGGACCAAATTTATTTTTACATTGGACGCTTTAATAAAAAATATATCCACAATAAACTTCGATCACAACGACGTAAATTTGCCATCGCCCATCTCTTACTCAAAAAATATGGATGGCCGCTTATTTTTGTTCAACGCTATATGTATGGAATGCGTACAGTAATACCGATGGCAATAGGATTAACTAAATATTCATCTCGAGATTTTGCCATCATTAACTTTGTAAGTGCAGTTTTCTGGGCAGCATTGACCATTATTCCAGCTTTTTATTTCGGGGACGAGTTACTTAAACTTCTTGCTTGGATTAAAAGTCACTGGTATTTTGCAATACCGCTCGTAATCACTATTGTTGGAAGTATTAGTTTTATGTTTAATAGAATCGAAAAAAACCTTTTGGAGAAACGCCGTGAACGTCAGACTCGTTAATCAACCCTTAGCATCCATTGATGCAGATTTAACCCTTGAATTTATTACTCCTCAACAGCTCTTGCGTCATCCGCAAAAAGAAATATTACTTATGGCAGGATTTAAAGCCGAAGAAGAACAAATTTGTGCCTTGCATGAACAGCGTCTTTTAGTGTGCGGTATTAATAATCTAAGTGATGAACTTTTTAGAACTACCATAGCTAAAGCCATTAAATTAGTTATGGAGTACAGCTATAACTCATTAAAGCTTCTCCAATATGGTGACAACCATTTTAAAGCCCTAATAGAAGGGGTAATACTTGGATCTCATCGTTTAAACGCATACAAATCTGAACCTAAACCATCTCAGCTTACAGAAGTTATTTTTTCCAATGAGGAAATCAATGGCTTAGATTTAGATACAACTAAACTTGAAAAAACTCTAACTCAAACACTCATAATTTCTAAAGCAACGAACTTTGTACGTGATTTAGTAAATCAGACTCCTTATGATATGACTCCTCAAGGCATGGCTATCACGGCAGAAGATATAGCCAATAGCAACCATTTAGAATGTACTATTCTAGATGTCAATGGCTTAATGGACGAAAAAATGGAAGCTATGATGGCGGTAGGCCGAGCATCCATTAATCCTCCTCGTCTTATCCATCTCTCCTATAAACCAAAAAATCCAAAAAAAGTCATTACCCTCGTTGGTAAAGGGCTCACTTACGATAGTGGCGGATTGAGTCTAAAAGCTGCTGCATCTATGGTAACGATGAAAATGGATAAAGCTGGCGGATGTGCCGTAATGGGGATTATCAAAGCAGTGAGTGAACTGGGTCTCGATATAGAAGTACACGCTTTTGTAGGTGCAGTTGAAAACATGATTGGTGGAAATGCTTACAAACCTGATGACATTTTACGCGCGAAAAACGGTAAAACCATCGAAGTACGCAACACTGATGCGGAGGGAAGATTGGTTCTCGCCGATGTTCTTGGATATGCTCAAGAAAAAATAAAAAGTGACTATATATTCGACTATGCAACACTTACCGGTGCATGCATGGTTGCTCTTGGACCCTATACTACAGGGGTAATGGGACACAATGAAGAGCTTAAACAATCATGGCTTGCAGCTGCCGAAGATAGTGGAGAATATTGTGGAAACCTCCCTTTTAATCGACATCTTAAAAAGCTCATTAAAAGTGAGATTGCTGATATCTGTAATGTTTCATCAAAACCTTATGGCGGAGCAATAACTGCTGCACTCTTTTTGGATAATTTTATTGATGAAAACATGAAAGACAAATGGGTTCATTTCGATATCGCAGGTTCTGCCTATACTGAGAGCGCTTGGGATGTACACACCTATGGTGGAACAGGTGCAGGTGTTCGTATGACACTTGAATGGCTACTAAAATTACAACAAGGATTACAATAATGGGATTATCAATCGGACTCGTAGGATTACCAAACGTCGGAAAATCAACTACCTTTAACGCACTAACCAAAGCACAAAATGCCGAAGCGGCTAACTATCCTTTCTGTACGATCGAACCGAATAAAGCAACCGTTCCGGTTCCGGATGCTCGTATTGATGAATTGGTAAAAATCGTTAAACCAGAACGCGTTCAGTATTCAACTCTTGATTTTGTTGACATTGCAGGTCTTGTCAAAGGTGCGAGTAAAGGTGAAGGTTTGGGAAATAAATTTCTCTCCAATATCCGTGAAACCGAAGTTATCTTGCAAATCGTCCGTTGTTTTGAAGATGAAAACATTGTCCATACTGAAGGTCGTATTGATCCTCTTCAAGACGTTGAAATTATTGAAAATGAACTTATTTTTGCAGACCTTGAGGTTCTTAGCAACCGTATCGAACGCCTAAAAAAACAAGCTAAAAATGAAAAAGATGCTGCTGCATTACTCCTTTTTGCTGAAGAGCTATTAGAATTTTTAGGTGATGGCAATCTTGCCCGTAATTTTCCAAAAGCCAATACTGAAATGTTTGAACAGCTCAACCGTGAAGTTCGCTTTCTAAGTGCCAAAGAAATTATGTACGGTGCCAATGTAGATGAAGACGGACTAACAGAAGACAATGCTTTTGTCATTGCACTCAAAGAACATGCGACTAAAACAGGATGTGAAGTCATCAAATTGTGTGCAAAAATCGAAGAAGAACTTATCGGACTTGAAGACGATGAACGTGATGAGTTTTTACGCGAAATGGGTGTTGAAGAATCAGGTCTAGAGCAAATCATCCGTAAAGGTTTTGACAAACTGGGCTACATGAGCTATTTTACAGCTGGAGTCAAAGAAGTACGTTCATGGACCATACATAAAAATTCTACTGCACCAAAAGCTGCAGCTGTTATCCACAATGATTTTGAAAAAGGATTTATCCGTGCTGAAGTCATCGCATATGAAGACTATATAGCATGCGGTGGAGAGAATAAATCAAAAGAAGCAGGGAAAATGCGTTTAGAGGGAAAAGAGTATATTGTTGCCGATGGTGATATAATGCATTTTAGATTTAACGTTTAAAACAGGAAAACCAATGCCATACACATTGTGCTACACAGGTCCAAAACCAATATGTTCAGCTACTGGAATTGATTATCATGCGACAAAAGAGGATAAATTTATTTATCTTGGTCCGCTTTGTGAGCTTATTGATGCACTTGACTGCGAATATCAAGGCAGTGAAAAGCATAATGTTCAAATCAGTCAAAAATATTTTGATGATAAAAGTATTTTTGATTTAATCCGTAATTACATTCCAAATCTTGATGAAAAGATTGAAAATAGAATCAGAGAAACGACTGAAGATATTGAAAATGATCTTGCCCGTGCTCGCAATAATCTTCTTATCAACACTGAAGAGCGAGAAGCATTATTGAATAATATTGAAATCATGCGCGCCTATCAGATTCAGCGAAGTATCAATAAGAGTGTTTACTATGTAGGAGCCGATATTTTAGCCTCAATTATTAAACAACACCATATTGACCATGTCAGTACAACTATGGAACCGAAATTACTTCACATTTTCCACTCAATACAAGGTGCTTTACGTCACCTGCAGCCCCCTATTGATTCAGAAATTGATATTTTTGAAAAAAAAGAGCACTTGATAGTTGAGCTCAAAATATTACATTAAAGCAGTTTTCCGATTGTTTGTGCAAATCTAACGCTTTCGCCTACCGTTACGTCTGATTCCATCATCCCAGTTTCTGCCAAGAAAATAATAGTTGAACCCATTTGAAAACATCCAAAGTCATCACCTTTTTTAAGGTGCAGATTTTTGTACGTATAGACACCGCCATTGGAAAGTGTGTTTGTTTGAATACGAGGTTCAAAGTTTACTTCCATTTTGCCTACATTTAAAGCCCCTACTAGCACCAGATAGAAAAGCTTTCCATTTGTCGTGATACATTCAAGTACGACACGCTCATTTTCAATAAATAAATCAACTTTACGCTTTAATGTCGGAATATTGACCGGATATAGCTTACCTGCGATATGAACGGCCTTTGTCACTTGCATATCTAAAGGAACATGATAACGATGATAATCACGCGGTGAGAGATAAAAATTTATATAATCTCCACCATGAATACGCTTTTTATGCTCGTTTACAATATTCTCTCCTAAAAAAGCGTCCACGCTATAACTCATACCTTTGATCTGCAATGCTTGATCGATATTCATGATGCCCGCTTCAGTAACGTGTGAGTCACATGGGCTGATTATATCGCTTGAATTATTCGAAAAAGGTCTCGGAGTATTGAGATGGCGCGTAAAAAGAGCATTAAGCGTCTCATACGATTCTGGAGCTTTAAAATCACTCATATCCAATCCCATCATCGATACATAAGTACGATTAATTAAATTCTGGACTGACTTTGAATGTTTCTTAGAGGCAAATTTTCCAAAAACTCTAGATAAAGACGAGGTTACATGTTGCTTCATTCTTCTTCCTGACTTTCATCGCTATTAATCTCTCTCTTAGCAATTTCTTCGATTAATACCGTCGCATAGCATCCCTTAGGAAGGGTAAAATGCAGTTCAAACCATGCTTCATTTTCTTTATATTGACCCTCAACTTCTTCAGGATAAACCCATCCATAACGACGAGCACCATCAATACCGCTTGTAATCGTGTCAAACTCTTGCTCAATTTCTTGTGCTAAACCAATGGCCCGTGTTGCCCGCTTACCGCTAAGAAGTCCACTCACCGAAATATCATGTTTATTAAAGCGTTCTATTTCATCTTCACTCTCATAATGAAACAGTTTTCCGTAAGGATAATGCATCAACACATCACCATGTATGAGTTTAAAAGGATGTTTTTGGGCTTTCATTAAGACCATTTCTTCTTTTGGAAGAGTTAAAACATTGGCTAATTCCTCTACTTTAAAACTCTCAACCAGTTTCGAAATTTCAATACGACGAGCAAGCCAAGCATTAAAAAGATAGCTTTGATATGAGTTAATATAAAATTGATTTAATTTTCTATTTTTCTCTTTCAATGTTCCGTCTAAAATTGCTTGCCCTTTTTTATAATTTTCACCATCCAAACCAAAACGCTGAAATCCAAAATAGTTAGGCATTCCATTTTTCTTAATGGCTTTAAGGGCTTCTTGGATTTTCATAGCTGACGTAGGATTAACTTTTTTAAGACGGACAAAAAATCGGTTTCCCTTGAGATGCCCAATCCGAATTTTATTGTTGTGATACTGCTTTTCAAGAATTTTAATTCCCTCATGCTCGAAATTTTCCAACATGGGCTCGTATTTTTTTGGGATAGAAATGTATTGCTTTGTTTGAGCATTCTTATCTTTTAAACCGGCATAGCCGATATCTCGACTTTTAATCCCTAAATGGTTACTGAAAATATCGACCATCTGCCATGTAGAAAGATTTTTCTTTCGAACATGCAAAACTAAATGCTCGCCTTCACCGCTGAAAGGATAGAGAGGTATTTCGTCGACAACGAAATCACGAGCCGATTGACGAAAATGAAATTCGATGACACTATGAGGGAGATAATATTGGCGTTCCATGAAATACTTCCTAAAAATGATGTGATTTGCAACGATTAATCATCTTTCCCCGCTTAGCGGTTCCAATGATCTGTATCGGTGTTCGTGTTAATTTTGAAATTCTTTTTAATTTCTGTGTGTGTCTTGGATTAAAGGCAAACAACATTTCATACTCTTCCCCGCTGCATCCATGGCTTTTATCCGGACGCTTATTCCATCGTATTCCAAGACGATTTACAGAACACAATTTTTCTAAATCGCTAAACAGTCCATCCGAAATATCCATTCCGCAACGCAAAAAAGGACGTCCTTTTTGGATAAATGGACCACGCAAATGGGGATGAATAAAACGGCTCTTGGTATTAACAATCCCACCTGCCATTAAATAACGCAAATGACGCAGCGATGAACCGATATTCCCTGTATGTGCGAAAATATCCCCTACTTTTAAACCCCGTCGGGTAAGAGGATTTGTACTTTTTGAAATGATTGTAATCGAAAGATCCAACTTGCTATTGCTAATCGTATCTCCCCCAATAATTTCTACTCCAAATTCCGACGCGCACTCTCTCATCCCTCGTGCAAGCTCACCCATATCGAACAAGCTCAAATACTTCGGCATTGCTGCGCCCACTAATGCATATTTTGCTTGCGCATTCATTGCAATGGCGTCAGAGATATTAATAATCATCGCTTTGTAACCTATTTGGTAACATGTAAGCCATTGGCGTTTAAAGTGGACATTTTCAAAAAAAATATCTTTACTAAAAATCCACTCTCCTACTACTGCACCATCGTCACCTATACGAGATTTTTTTTGACTCATAAGAGTAATAAAGTGGTTTTCAATATTCACGAGAGACCCAATGTATGCGTTTGAATGTAAAAAGTATTATAAACTATTTGATGTTATGCATTGGTTAAACCAAGAGCTTGCACTGCAAAATAATATAAATGTATGATAAAATACTCACATAATGTGATAAATTATGACGTAAGGCTTTTCATGAAACTTTCTATTCGACAAATCTTTTTTAATCTTAAAATGGTCCTTTTAATTCTAATAACCGGAATAATTTTATTAACTGTAATTCTAGTTAATATTTCTCAATTTTCTGATCGTCTAGGTGCACTAAAAAATCAACATATACTTATTAAAAAAATCATATCCACTGATCTTCATGATTCGGATATGGCGAATATCACCATCAATGGTGATATTGCCGAATTGGCTTTATATACCAAATTCTCCAATAAAGAAACATTATTAGATCCAATTTTTACGTCCACCGAAGAAGAAAAATCTTTAAGTCAATCCCTTCTTTCTACATCATCTGGATTTCAAGAGTCTGCATTGTTTTGGCTAGAGGCCATGCCTGTTTCCAAAAATGCTATGTATGACCGTATGATTTCAGCACGAAATCTTTATCTTATTGATATTGACAGTGTGATTGACTATCAAATACGCCTAATAAATCAATCTGTATTCATGGCTAAAATCATTGCTTTGGTTATAGCCCTACTAGGTCTAATTACTTTTTTCTTCTACCAATGGCGCTTAAATCAAATCTATCGTGATATTAAAAAAGCATATTCCGTTGATACAGACGGGACACAACATGAAGTTGTTACTGAAGAAATTGATTTTATTATCAAACGCCTTGCTCGTAAAGTACCTTTGGTTAATACGAATCCAACACTTTTACATCCCCAAAGCGGACTTAATAATCAAAAAGGTATGTTTTCTATTTTTAATATCAAACGTAATACAAAAGCGGTAGGATCACTCTTTATTGTTTTGCTTGAAATTGATCAACTAAAAGAGCTCGAGGCAAAATTATCGAAAGAAGACATGGGAAGTATTTATAAAAAATTAGCAGATATCTTAACAATGTATGAACAACCATTAGATGTCATTGGTCATCTCGATGATAATTGTTTTGCCTTTATAATGGCACGTAATTCCAAGGATTTGGCATTGTCAGAAGCAGAAAATATTGTTGAATCGGTTAAAGACTCTAGTTTTACAACCCAACAAGGTATAGAAAAAATTACACTCAGTGGTGGAATAATTCTAAAACTCCCTTCTAAAACTCTTGAAGAATCACTGCCGGATGTTGCAAAATTGGTCGTAAAAGCAAAAGAGTCCGGCGGAAATCGTATCGCACAACTACGAGAAAAAGCGGATATGTTCCGTTAGCTTTATCTTTTTGTTACATTTTTGGACACTTAATCTCTCATATTTTTTCAAAGTGTTACTCTTTCGCCATTTAATTATACGCAAGAGTTAGAACGCTATAATCATATCAACTTATGCCAATTTGGTATTCGAAAATATTCTATATAAGGATGGTGTATGAGTATTCCCGTTCATACGTATGATGCGATTATAGTCGGAGCTGGTTTAGCCGGATGTGCTGCAGCTCGCGAATTGCAAAAGGCTGGTAAAAAAGTAGCCGTTATAACAAAACTCCACCCACTACGTTCTCACTCAGGTGCTGCACAAGGTGGAATCAATGCTGCTTTTAGCGATGCAGACAGTGTTGAATTACATGAATTTGATACTGTAAAAGGTTCGGACTACTTAGCGGATCAGGATGTTGTTGAATTTATGTGTCAAAGAGCTCCAGAAACAATCCGATGGGTTGAGAGAATGGGTGCAGCATTTAGCCGTAATGAAGACGGTACGATTGCTCAGCGTCCTTTTGGCGGACAATCTTCGCCGCGTGCTTGTTTTGCAAAAGACCGTACTGGTCTCACTCTTCTTCAAACCATTTATGAGCAAGCATTCCGTGAGGGTGTAGACTTTTGGGATGAGTGGTACGTTGCAGATCTTCTTTATACCGATGGGAAGGTATACGGAGTAAGTGCTTACAATATCCGGAACAGTGAAAAAGCTATTTTCAATGCAAAAGCCGTTATGTTTGCAACAGGCGGTTACGCACGTGCCTTCAAAATCAATTCAAATGCTCATGCCAATACCGGAGATGGCTTATCATTGGTCGCTCGTCATGGTCTTCCTCTTGAAGACATGGAGTTCGTTCAGTTTCATCCATCGGGATTATCCGGAAACGGTGTATTGATTTCTGAAGCTGCTCGTGGTGAGGGTGGAAAACTACTCAACTCACTGGGCGAACGCTTTATGGAAAAATATGCTCCCAATGCAATGGAACTCGCATCTCGTGACGTTGTCGCACGTGCAATTATCCAAGAGATCCGGGAAGGACGCGGAGTAGGACCACGTAAAGATGCGGTTTTCATTGATCTTGTCCATTTAGGAAAAGAAAAAATCATGGAACGTCTTCCAGAACTTCGTGACCTTGCGATTACTTTCCTAGGTCTTGATATGATCAAAGAACCTATTTTGATTTCTGCTACCGCTCACTACTCTATGGGTGGAATACCTATGGATAAACTCGGACACGTTCGTAAAAACAATACCGAATTTGTAGAAGGTTTTTATGCTGCAGGTGAATGTTCATGTTCAAGTGTTCATGGTGCCAATCGTTTGGGTGCAAACTCAGTTCTTGAAGCATTGTTGTTTGGTCGTTTTGTCGGTAAAACAATGGTAGATGAAGTCGATGGTATTAAACTGCATGAAGCAACTTCAGACGATGCAGCACGTATGAATGATGAGCTCAACTGGGTGCTTACCAATCATGGTCAAGAATCCGTCGCTGTATTGCGCGATGAACTTCAAAGCTCAATGACCGATAATGCAGGTGTTTTCCGTACCGCTGAAACATTAACCGCTCAAATGGGAATACTCGAAGAATTACGTAAACGCTATAAAAATATCAGTATCAAAGATAAATCAAAAATTTTCAATACCGAACTCCAAGAAGCAATCGAATTTGGACATATGCTAGATTATTCACTCTTTATCGTTGCTAGCGGTCTAGCACGTCAAGAGAGTCGCGGAGCACACTTCCGTGAAGATTTCCCAACTCGTGATGACGAAAAATTCTTAAAACACACCATGGCATACATGGATGAAAACGGCGCACTTACTCTTGATTACATGGACGTTACCCTCGGTCGTCATGAACTCAAAGCTAGATCTTACTAAGGATATGACTATGGATGCATTAACATCACAAAAGGTAACGTTTAAAGTCTTTCGTTTTAACGAAGAGACTGATTACCTCCCTTATTATAATACCTATACCCTAGACGTTACTCACGAAGAGGTCGTCTTAGACATTTTAAATCGTATCAAGTGGGATCACGATGGCAGTTTGTCCTACCGTCGAAGCTGCCGTCATGGTATTTGTGGCGTTTGTTCAATCAAGGTTAACGGAAAAGCCATTTTGGCTTGTAAATCACGTCTATTTGATCTTGTTAATGTATTTGGGGCTGAGCTTGTCATTGAACCGCTCAGCACTAAACGTGCTATCAAAGATTTAATTATAGATAAAAAAGATTTTTGGGACAAACACGCTGAAGTAAAACCATTTTTGACCGGTGAAATTGAAGAAACTCCTCAGTCAGAACACCTTGTTAGCCCGCATGATGCTGAAAAGCTATTGGAAGCAGATTATTGTATCCAATGTGGAGCCTGTCATTACTCTTGCCCTGCTCTTGCCATCAATGAACAATTTATAGGGCCTGCAGCATTTGCTGCAGCGTATCGTTTCTCTGCAGATGTTCGTGATGAGTCAGCACTTGAGCGTCTTCATATTGTGAATGAAGAAGCAAGCGGTGTTTGGGATTGTGTCAAATGTATGGAATGTGCGGAGGCTTGTCCTAAAGATGTCAATCCAATTGAAAAAATAACGAAACTTCACAACATGATTTTTGAAGCCAATATCGCTAAGAACAATGTTGCAACACGTCACGCTGTTGGTTTTGCGCACTCTATCGCCAAACATGGTCTTTTGGATGAAGGAGAGCTTGTACGTTACTCTGAAGGGAATATCGGTGTTCTTAAACACGTTCCAGTTGCACTCAAAATGTTTACTAAAGGTAAAATTATTCTACCATGGAATATGCCAAAATCAGATAAGTTAGACGAGATCCAAAAGCTTATCAAGTCGTCATCAACAGTAAAGTTTTAGGGAGTTATACGCAATGAAAGAATTAAAATACGCACTTTTTACAGGTTGTACTGCTAAAGAGAGTACTCCTGAGCAGATGATGTCTACACTGGCAGTTGCAAAGAAACTTGGAATAGAACTCATAGAACTGACTGAAGCTTCATGTTGTGGTGCTTCACATTTGCAAGATTATGATGACTTTTTATCGTTAGTTTTAAATGCACGGAATATTGCTTATGCTGAAATGCATGGTCTTACAATGGTTACTATCTGTAATACATGTCAGCTCAACACAGCAATGACAAAACATAGACTTGACCAAAATGCAGCACTAAAAGCGAAAGTCAATGAAAAACTTGCAGAAGTTGGTTTGGAGTATAAAGGTACTTCACTGATTACTCACTTCTTGTATGCTATCATCGATGATTTTGGTTTAGATAAGATTAAAGAAATGGTTGTAAAACCTTTGAGCCAATTCAACATTGCACCGTTTTACGGTTGTCATAACATTCGTCCATCAGAGCTTCAAAATGAGACTCATAAAGGTCATGAAAATCCTTATGCCCCAACATCGCTCGATGATCTTATCATCGCATGCGGCGGTAAAAATGTTGATTATGTTGAGAAAAACAAATGTTGCGGTTTCCATGCTGAGCTTCAAGCACCTCATACGGCTGCTGTTCTAACCGGAAATGCAGTAGCAGGTGCTATGGATGCCAATGCGGATTGGATGGTTACGCCATGTCCTCTTTGTCACCTTAAGCTCGATACCCAAACTCACCATGCTTCAATTGCTATTGGACGTGATGTCTCTCTTCCCGTCCTTCATATGCAGCAGATGATCGGTCTTGCACTAGGATGTACTCCAGCCGAATTAGGACTCAATCACCACGTTACCAAAGTTAATTTTATTTAACTTCTTCTCTTTCCCCGTTTGGGGTATTTAGCATAAATTTATTTTGATTTATATTTTAATATATACTTTGATTGTTACTTAGCAGATAAAAAAGCTAGGTACACATAAGCCGAATTGTAAAAACCTCGTAAATACCGCAATGATGTGACAGAAACACTATGCTTTTCTATGCTTTAATGGCAGTATTTTGGCTCAAAACATCCCGTCAATTTTTACATTAGTGATAGTTGACTATAAAAACTAAAAAATTGTAAAATGCCTAAAATAGACACTTCAAACAACCTAAAACAACTACAAAGTCGGTCACTGAGAAACTGAAAACATACCAATATGGCAAGTGTTGCCACGAAGGTTGCCACAAACTATCATTGTTTTTATCACATATTTATATTTAAACATTTAACGTCTGACTCATATATTTGAAAACATAAAAGTTAAGATTGAGTAGTTTACCTTATTTTTAAATATAATAGCGAAAACAATCATATCCGTATGAGGAGAAAAAATGATTTACGATTTTTGGAAAGACTACGATCAGTTGCTTTCGTATGATCAAGCATCGTTGCTCGATTATAGGCTCGATAGCATAGCCATCAAACTTAATATCTTCTTCCAAAGACTGATTATCGACCATATCGATAAACGGGATATTCACTTTTATTTGGCAGGCTCATGCATAAAGGCAGATGCATTCAGAGATCTTGATCTGTTTTTTCCGTCGAAAGAAGATCAGGAACTGATCAACAATGCAATGAATAAGGATTATTTCGAGTACGAGAACAACTCTTATACTTACAAATACAAAAATGACATTTACCAGCTTGTCTATCGGGAGAGGTTTAGGGATGCAACGCTAGAAGAACTAGTAGAGGGCTTTGATTTTGATTCTACAAAAATTGCTTTTGAGTGCCATTACGATACACTTAAAAGGCTCTTTACTATCGTCAGATGCGACATGAGAATCGAATTTGTTAACTATATCAATACACGAGTCAACCGTTTATCCAAAGTTAGTATTAATCCCTTTGTTTCTCTCCAGCGGGCAATCTACTTTTTAAAACGTGGAGATGATGTACCTTATGAAGTGTTTTTGCAAGTTTGTGCAAAAATCGCATCGTTACAGTTGGGTGAAGAAAACGACATGTCGGTGTATTTTAAAAATCTTCAGGGCAATCCCAATAAACTAGTCAATATAAAAAGTGCCATTGAACATTATGTAGATGAGCAGAAAAAGTAGGTACACATAAGCCGTGTTACTTTTACCCCCTATTTCAGGGGGCTAGAGGCACTACTGTGACTGAAACGCTATGCTTTTATATGTTTCTTTGGCACACTTTTTGAATAAATCTCATCATAACTTCATATAAAAAACTCGTACACTAGTGTCAGTTGACTATAAAATATTAAAATAGGCACTTTAATCAACGTAAAATTACTGTAAGCTATTATAGTTTCAATCACAGAAAAGCTAAATATTTATTCCTAGTGAATATCATGAATTAAAATACTAAGACCCCTATTTTCTACATAGTCTCTGATAAATGTCCTTCTTCTTAAGCTATGTATATATAATATCAAAATAAATAATACTAGATGGCATATGGTAAAAGTAACTAGATCAAGTCTATTATTCCCGTTTTAGATAAAGTTTTTATAGGCAAAGCTAAACTTACTTTTATGGATGATAGGGATATAAATGTTGATGAAACTCTAGATGATCTACATAAGATCGTCAATAATAAATAATTGAACAGATAATATTGCATATCTAGTTCATATTTTTGGTTTTATTGTGCTATCATCTATCTTTCCTAGCTTGGCTTAAAACATTATTTTTTTAAGCTTGTGCCTGGTGTATAGCCGGGTCGACTTCTATTGTGTTACATTGGTCTACGAAGTTTTTCTTCTAGCCCTTTGTAACATTCGTTCCAAAGCTCTATAAGAAGAACTTCGTATCTTAAAAGTAGGAAAGAAAAGTGAATGAGGAGTAACATCCCTATTCATGAACCTCATTTATGTCTATCATTTCTTTTACTGAATTAAAAAAACGTGTTAATAATCTTAAATTTGTCTTTACTACCGTCAAGTCTATTAGGGAACATTTAGAAGTTGTATTTGTTTTTGGTATGGCAAGTGATGATACATTAAAATCGAATCGTGCAAAATTTTTAACATATATAAATGCTCATAGGACTCCTTTTAATTTTATAACAATTGAAGCTTTATACAATGATTTGAAAGCTTACAGTTCCAATAAAAAAGGCGTCACTGCACAACGAATAGCATTGGTTGATTTAGAATTGCGTGCCATCAAACAGGCCCATTCACTAATAATTTTTCCTGAAAGTGCTGGTTCCTATGCAGAACTTGGCTACTTTACTGCTATTGAAGAAACAAAACAGAAGATGTATATAGCTAATGATTATGCTTATTCCGATCAAGAGTCTTATTTAAACCATTTAATAGATGTTATTCATAATACAAGAACATTGCGCCCTTTATTTCTTGATTTCAATCATGTTGGGATTCCTGAAGATCGTTTTGACAGACTTATTGAAAATTTGGCAAAAGACTATGAAGCCAATCGACAAGTTCATAAGTTTGTTAATAGTCTATTATTTCCTCTCGCAATTACTTATGAACTGATTAGGCTTTTACCATTTTTAACATATACACAATTACAAATTGCAACAGAAATGATTTTGGATACTTTTTCTGATATTAGATATGATACAAAAGATTTTACAGTTAATATATCTATGTTAGTTGTATCAGGATTAATTATTCGTCAAGAAGTTGAGGAAAATATTTATTTTCTTCCTGTTGATGAAAATTATGAATTTATTAGTTTTAGTTTATCAGAGCGTGATCGAGTTCACCTTATGGCTTTAGAAATTGAATATTCTGAAGATAAAAAAAGGCTTAGACAGTGACAGATTTTAATAATGAAATATGTCAAAAATTTTCAAAAACGTTTGCAGAAGTTTTTCGATTTTCTTTTTATGCATCAAGACGTTACAAAGTTTACGAGATTCCAAAGAGAACAGGTGGTTTGCGGAAAATTGCTCAGCCATCTGCCGAATTAAAAGAATATCAACGATACATAATTTCAAACATATTTAGTCATTTTCCCATACATGCTTCTGTTTATTCGTATCAACGAGATAAGAATATAAAACAAATGGCCTTGGAACATTTAAAGTCTAATTTTTTACTTCGTATTGATTTTATTGATTTTTTTTCTTCTATTCAAAGTGAGCATATTCGTGAATTTTTACGTTCAAAAAGCAAAACAGTATTACCAGTTACATTGAAAGAGCATGATATCACATTAATTAATTTACTTGTCTGCAAGGGTGGTAGATTAACTATTGGGGCTCCATCATCACCTATTATTAGCAATATAATTCTATATGATTTGGATGAATTTTTAACTTTATATTGCTCACAAAGGGATATTACTTACACAAGATATGCTGATGATTTGTATTTTTCTACATCTAAACCTGATATTTTAAAGTATATTCTTCCATCATTGAGTGAATATTTAAAGACTTTTTTTATTCGACTAAGAATTAATAATAAAAAAACGATTAATACTTCACGTAAAACAAGTCAACAAGTTACAGGCTTAAGGCTAACTACAGATAGAAAACTTTCGATAGGAAGAGATAAAAAAAGATATATTAAAAGTTTAATATTCAAATATTCAAAACAGAAACTTGATTTTAAACAATTGAATTATTTAAAAGGATATCTATCTTATATATACTCTATTGAGCCAGAATACATTCAAAATTTGAAAACAAAATATAGTTCTGATTTGATTCAAGAGCTTTTACCACTGAAACGACCATGAGATTTTTTAAAATTATAAAATTTTGGTGGATGATGCGTCGAGTTGTCAAAGCTCAACGCCGATCTCGAAAACAAATCAAATACGAATCTCGTGATGATCTTTTTAATGAAACCCTCGAATTAATGACACAACATCAAATCCTTTTAGAATCTGACATACTTGCAGATCATGAACATAAATTTAACCCACTTAGTGAAATCGAAGCACTCTTAAAAAAGCTTTCCTCATTTGAAAATGAATATCTGCTTACGGAAAATACACTTCGTGTATTTCCTCTAACATTTTTTGTCGCTTTAATTGTGTCACAAGGTCGTAGAGCACTTGATTTAACACAAGAAGTCGATAAAGACAATAAACGTATAGCGTATTATGAAGCTGGTAAGAATGGGAAGCTAGATAATTTAATCGAACATTGGACAAAAAAACTTGAAGGTGAAAATGAGAATAAACTCTCTCATCCACAAGCACGTCGTGAGATTGAAGTAAGACGCATGTTAGCCATAATGAAGAAAAAGCACCCTGAACATATCAATTTCTTTTTACTACACTTTATAGAATATCGCAATGATGATTTTTTTCAAGAAGAACTTAAAGAAGGGAAAATCAATGAAGTCATTAATGATATTTTAGATTTTTTTGAAGTTGGTCACGCAACGCCAGATATGATTTTCAAAAGCATGGCAATGCAAATTTTTGAATTATTTAAAAATAATCTCGAAGTATCTGATTTAAAAGTCATAATCAATCGCTTGATCTATTTTTCGTTTGATAAAGATTATAAAAATTTTACAGACTTTAATAAGCAAGATGCTTATTTGAAAAATGTTATCGGTGAGTTTGCTGTTTTTGACATTGATAATAATCAGACAAAAAAGCAAAAAAACCGAGTCGGAAAAATATTTGTTAAAAATATGAAGAAAGCTCATCCCATGATGAACGATCCTCAATTTTCACCTTACTTTGATTTAATAGCTACAAATCCCCTATTTTACAGACTTTCAAGGCTAAAAATAAAATATTTCGGTTTTTTACCGAAAAATTTCTCCTCCTACCTCTCCAAATAACCCTTCTTTTCGGTTATAAGCCGATAATTTTTACATACACTTTCACTTCTTCATCCTGCATACTTTCACCGTTATAACAATCGACTAAGCGCTTAGTCAAAATCCAAACTTTAAATAAGGAGGGTTTTGACAATGATCAAAATCTCAGCGACGCTTTTAAACGTCTATATAGGAAATGATTTTACCAATAAAGAAACGGGTGAGATCATCAAAGGTAAAAATAAATTGCAGTTGCTCTTAGAAACGCCTCTTAAAAACGGTGGTTCACGTAAAGAGCTAATGGATCTCTCGATCCCTTCCGAGAAAGTAAAGCTCTATAAGGGCAAAGAGAACGAAGTTGTAGAAGTAGACGTTGCCACGATTGGTAAAACAATCTTCTACGGTATATAAAAAGAGGCCGTAGCGTATGCGTAGGTCTGAGCCAGCTTGGGGCTTTGCCCCCATGTGGTTCTGCCTTTCGCTTCGCGCGTTAGCGTCTGGGGATTCTAATAACATCCCCAGACATAAATCAAATACATCTAAAATTAAAAGGATCAACAATGAAAAATAGTACGTTTATGAAAAGGTTTAACCATCATGGAAATGATAACGCCAAACCTAATTAATTCAACCCCAGTTGTGAGCGGTATCGACGCTCTCCAATACTTCGCCCAAAGCGGTGCTTTTTACGAACGATTCTTTGAAGAACTCATGGATCAGATCGAAGATAAAAAAGCTTATTTTAAAAGCATTAATTACGCCTATGCAGATAATGACATCATCGTAAAAATAAATAACATTGATGTTTTATACAGTGGTATGGGTCGTGACGGCTTTCACTGGTTTTATCATGACTTCTTTCGTATAGCCTTCAAAGACTCCGAAAAATCTCCCAATATTCAAAACATCCGTGTCCAAGTTAATGCAGTAGGAATTTACACTCTCGGTTTAAAATCTCTTATTGAGTACATCAATAAAGTATTCTTGCATGAACTCACCATGAATGTATTTTTAATAACTCGTATTGATCTCAATATGTTCGTACAACATGACTTTAGCTATCTACGTAAGGAAATGATCCTCTCAAAGAAAAAAGATCAGCATGCCAATATAGCCGAACATATGGGAGCATACGAACTTGAAACCTATTACGTGGGTAAGAAACCGTTTTTGCTCCGTATTTATAACAAACGCAGAGAATTAAAAACAGCAACACAGATCAAACGTGATCTTATGCACAATCATTTTGGTGTTAATGGTTTGGATATTGAACAACCGATATTTAATGTTGAATTTGAGATGCACAGAGAGTATTTAAAGCCTTTTGGAATCAATACGGTTGATGATGTTCTCTTACGTGCTGAGACACTGTTTAAACATGCTTGTGATGCGATTCGCTTACTTGATCTGACAACCATAAGCGATAAAGATATAAATACGCCTAACCGTCGAAGAGCAGAGACATTGCCAATTTGGCAACATGTCAAAGATTCGTACAGCATCAAAGAGTTTATGCAGATTGATACGCCATTAGAGAAGATTGAAAAAATCACCTTCCGATACTCTCTTGAAGATGCGGAAAAGTCTATGAAGAAAATTATTACTCGTCTGTTCATTCATCAAAGTGATCCAACAGCTTATTTTATGCTTGATGTACTCCAAAAAGCACGGGATGACTTTGATCTGAAACAAAATCTCAAAAATTTGCATGAAGCACATATTGAAAAACCTAGCTTTGAAGATGAACTTCAAACGTACAGTGACGAAGGGTTGCAAAACCTTGAAGCAAGTTTGTCTAGGGAAATGCACAGTATTCCTCTAAGTGATCCGCTTCATTTAGATTTATACGAACGGTACATGATTGTATGCCGTGAAATTGATATTCGTAGCATTGATTACGAAAATCCGTTTGCGTGAGGTCAAGATTATGAATCAAATTGATATAAAAGCGTATGCACATAAGCATTACCAATCTATTAGGTACGAATCAATACACGGCTTGCGTAGATTATTAATTGATCTTTCTTTAGAGCGGTACAAGTTAGATAAGACCTCAGATAAATATCTGCTATTAACTGAACAGATTGAAATGGCGAGGAATGAATTAGAAAATCGTACCTCTCATAAATACTCATCAAGTAAGGAAAGATCATGATAAAGTATCTATCTCTTCCTCACTTAGCAAAGTACTATGATGTCCATCCTGACACGCTTCGTCGCATGTTTAGAAGAATTAATATTATAAAAGATGAACATTTCGTTCTGATTGGAAAAGCTGTCCGTTTTAACGTTGAAAAGATGCACTCTTTGATTATTCATGATGACATTGATCAGCGAACCCAAGATGTACTAAAACGGTTGTGCGTAAAATGAGTGCTATAATTCCACAGCATAGCGTTTCTGTCCGAGAGGATAGAAAAATGGCAAATAGTTTTGTACGTGGTAATAAGTTATGGATTGATTATTATGTTGACGGAATTCGTCAGCGTAAAGCAACGGGGCTCGACGATACGAAAGAGAATCGGACTCTCGTTAAAAAAACAATTATTCCAAAGCTAATGACCATGATCGCAACTGGTGAAATACATCAAAATAAGCCCAAAACGTTTGGATACTATTTTGATATATTTTTAAAACTCAAAGACGGAAACAAAGCGTATTTTAAAAAGATACACCAATGGAATAAAGTTAATGAGAGATTTAAAGACGTTGATATTAATCGGATCACACGTCTTGATGTAAAACGATACATTCTTGATCTACCTATCAAATCAGTTTCCAAAGGAGCGTATAAACACGCTCTCAAAGAGATTTTCGAATTAGCGTTAGATGATGAAACAATCAAAACTAACCCTGCGGTTAACATCAAGCTACCCGCTGACGGAACGAAGAAAGTTGATTATTTCACAAAAGAAGAAGTCAATCTCTTGATCTCAAACGCAACTTCTATTATGCGTCCTTATTTGATGCTTGCATTTAATACAGGTATGCGTCCAGAAGAGATTCTAGGATTGCAATTAGGAGATATAGGTGATGGTTGGATTGATATTAAGCGTGTACGAACGTGTGGACGGATAGATCATCCAAAAACGCGTAACTCAATACGTCGTATACCCTGCCCTCAGTTTGTCATTGATGAATTGAATGCAATGCAAAAAGATCACATTTTTTTGTTTGGAAATAATAACGACGTTTCACGATTGCATAGTAGATGGTGGAATCTTCTAAAACGGTGTGACATGGAAAGACGAAAGTTGTATTCAACTCGTCATACGTTTGCAACGATCATGCTACAAGATAGCATAGTGAGTATAAATGAGCTTGCAGGATTGTTGGGTCACTCGACACCGAAGATTACATTATCATATTATGCAAGTGTGATTGATTCTAAAACGATTGATTTGGGAAAAAATTTCGATTTATTTGACACAATACGGTCACAGTCGAAGATTAGGAAGCTCTGAAACCCCGTCGTACAGGCGCTTACAGGGGAAGTAGGTACACATAAGCCGGGTTCTGGATAAAGTGATAATTAATCTACTGCCCAAATTACTCTGAGCCTCTAGCGAAACAATAGCAATGTAGGACGCTAACCATCTGTTTCTTGCTGCACGGTTGGGTTTACATAGCTCTCATAGTTACCTATGAGACTGGTGGGCTCTTACCCCGCCGTTTCACCCTCACCTCTTTGACAAGGCGGTCTACTCTCTGTTGCACTGTCCCTCATGTTACCATGGCCATCAGTTAGATGGAACCGTGTCCTACAGCAGCCCGGACTTTCCTCTTGAATTGTGATTCAAGCTATCACCTGTGTACCTATTATAATTATAGAGAAAAGTGCATTAGAAGAGGCTTCTAAAATACTAAAATCAGCGATTATTTTTAACTAATGTAAAAAATATGTCTTCAGGAACAGGCTTTGAAAAATAATATCCCTGATAATAATGGCATCCTTTTTCATATAAATAGTCCCTTTGATATGCTTCTTCCACACCCTCTGCTATTACATGAAGATTTAATGTTTGTCCCATGGCAATAATTGTATTGAGAAGGATATGATCATTATTACCACCCTGTACTATATCATCAACAAAACTTTTATCAATTTTTAATGAATCAATCGGGAATTGGCGTAAGTACGATAATGATGAGTATCCAGTACCAAAATCATCCATACAAATATGAACACCCAGTGATTTGATTTTTTTGACTGTTTCCAATGTAACATCCAAATACTCCATCATAACACTTTCGGTAATTTCAATAGCGAATAAAGCTGGATCTATCTTATTTTGTAAAAGAGAATTTTTAATATCCGAATACAAATGCAAATTTTGAAACTGTCGTGTTGACACATTACAAGAAACATGAATATCGTTGTACCCCAAATGATTTAAACGACTAATCATCTTGGCAGTTTCATTAATAATCCATGTACCAAGTTTTAATATAAAACCGGTATTTTCAGCAATATGGATGAAACTTATTGGTGGAATAAGACCTTTTTCATGATGTATCCAGCGAATTAAGGCTTCTGCTCCAATTATTTTACCGCTCATTATTTCAATTTTTGGCTGATAATAGAGTACAAATTCATTGTCATCCAATGCCCGATGCAAATCATTAGCAATCGCAACTTCTTCATGAACTTTATGATTCAAGTTACTGGTAAAGAAACTAAACTGATCTCTCCCCTCAGCTTTTGCTTTATACATTGCAATATCAGCAAATTTCATTAACTCATCAATATCTTTTGAATCGTCTGGATAAATTGACACCCCTATACTGACTGAAAGTCTTAAAAAATGATTATCAATGACCCATTCATTACGAAACTCATCTAATATTTTTACAATAATCTGTTCTAGAAATTGATTATTCTCAATATCATTTAGAATAATGACAAACTCATCTCCACCTATGCGGGCAATAAGGTCATTTTCTCGTACTAATAATTTTAATTTATTAGCAACCTTCACAAGAAGTATATCTCCAATACCATGACCTAGTGTGTCATTAACATTTTTAAAATGATCTAAATCTAAAAATAAAACGGCGAACTTCCTCTTATATCGATTTGCATTGGCCACCATAAGACCAAGCTGAGAGTGCAAGCTATACCGATTTGAAAGACCCGTCAGTGCATCATGAAGCGATGTATAGCTCAGTTCTTGATTTAATCCTGATATCTCTTTTTCAGACTTATTCAATCCAACACCATATTCGATTTGCAATTTAATGATATAACCCAAAACAAAAGCTTCTACAATAACAAATGCTGCATGCAAGAAAACAATATCAAAACCGCATCCATAATTGAAAATCATAACAGGCATATCAAATAAGGATACTTCATATAACTGAAGAAAGTTAAAAACGACATGATGCACAATAGTTGTTACTGCAGCCACAAAGACTGGTACAATATCTTTATAAAGGGTTAGTATAGCCATTGCTATAAAAATATGGAAGTGCATTTCAATACGCCCTAAATGCTGCTGTATGAAAACTAAAGAAAAGAGCATCATACCAACCGCTACAAGAGACCGCATCACTTGTGTTCCTTTAAAGTAGCGATAGGCAACAAATAAAGACATTGTAATAAGTCCTCCACTAATAAATCCATAACTATACGTCGAATAACTGATCGATGTAATAAACGTTGCTACAAGCCACTGAATACTAAGAAGAACCAACATAACTCTGTCAGCTTGTATAAAATGCATATCAAAATTATCTTGTGCAAATTCAGGAACAGTAGGAACTGTGAATAAATTATTCATATCAATGGCCATTATTTAGTTTCCTTTTGCAGTCTATCTATATCGGTAATAATCAATTCACGATTCAAGGGGTGCGTAGCATAAATATTTTTCAAAATTAAATCCCCATTTTGTTTACGTTGCACCAAATAAACATAATCACTGTGGTTAATTTCAGTAACATCACGTAAACTCTTTGAAAAAAAGACATTGAACTCTCGATCAATAGACATCAACTCTTTTTGGGTTAAATAAAAACCTTCAAACTTTGGATTAAATGATTTTGCAAATGCATCAGGCTGGCTTCGCTCAACCTCAGGCATTAAATTTATAAAAACAAATCCTACAGATTCTTTCAAAGATTCAAAAGATTGAGAATCGTAAAAATTATCTAAATTTTGAAGTATTGGGGTACAAACTTTAACACAACCTACATATCCAAAATAAACTAATATCCAATCTTTACTTGTATGACGAAGGTATGGTGCCTGTATCCTTTGATCTATGACTATTGTACTACTGCGTTGATTAGAAAATAACAAAGAAAACAACAGAGGAAGTAGAATGCCTAAAAAAATAAAAAAAACTACTGCTAGCGTGATTTTTTTATTCATTTTTATTTTTAAACAAAGAAAATTTTTCTTTCATCCTAGCTAATTCACCAGTACAATTTTCAAGATTGATTTTTAATGTTTTTAATAAAGCATTTTTTTGTAAAGCAATGAGAAATACAACTAAAAGAAAAAGTAAAAAGAAGACAAATAATATAAAAAAAGTATTTAAAATAACATGTTCATAGCGCTCAAAAAAAGTTTTATTTTCATGTAAAATTACTGCATTTCGTCTAATATACTCAGAGAGTATTAACCTTGATTCAGTCAATGCTTTACGATCAAACATGTAAATATTTGGACTTTTAGTAATTGACTTGATTCTTTGAAGTGATTCACCATTAAAATAACGTATCATAAGTTCTGCACTCTTAGAGCCATGCTGCTTTCCACTAGTTACATACCCGCCAACAACATCACCAACCATATATGAATCTTCCATGCTGCACACAATAATATTTTTATTTTGTTTTAATCGCTTTATAGACTCTTTTGGCAATAAACTTTCACCTTTACCATCAGTAAAGCCACCTATGGTTGTCAAAACAACAAAAGATTTTGGTTTACTAGGAAGATGATTTATAATATCATCAATATTGTTAAAAGAAATAAAATGAAATGTGTAATTTGTGAATTTAGACATTGACGTTTTAATGTCTTGTTCAATCGATTTATAGGTGTTAGAAGTATCTCCTATAAACCAAATATCATGACTTTGAGGAGAAAATTCATGAATTAACTTTATATTTGGTTCAATATCCTTAGTCTCATAGACACCTGTGAATTTTGTTAAATCTAGAGTATTTATTAATTCTAAATTATTAATACCAGAAAAAAAGATAGGAATATTTTGGAATAATTTATTTTTAAAATTTATAATAAAATCTAATGCATTATCATCTGTTACATAAACTGCATCAAGCTTAGTTCCATTGTATTTTCCTTGAAGATAGTGAAAGAAAAATAATTGATAATTATCCGTGAACATCAAACGTTTGGTATCCAAATATTCAACAGATATATCTACAGGAGATGAAAATGATTTTTCTAAAGTTGAGACAAAACCTGTATGTTGAAGTTTTGTCCATTTGTACTCTTGCGAGTAAGAGTGAAGAATTAAGATATGTTTTTTATTTTCCTGAGAGTAGAGAAAAGAAAGAAAAAACAACAATAGTAAAAATATTATTTTTATCATTCAATACCAGTGTTATCATTTAATATTATCATTCTAACATAAGAAGTATAAAAGAAAGATATACTAATTAGTCAGCAAGTCGATATATAAGCTTTCCTGCCAGTTCCATGTACATGCTCTTTTTTAGCACATCAATCTCATCCATATTTTCATAGTAGTAATTTTTAATAATATTATCAAGCATCTCTTCGTCGTGAATTTTCATAAGCATTTTTTCCATAACAGCGAGACGCATAATGACATCATCAAATTCAGCTTGCATCAAATCTTTACTGATTTGATTTGAAATATCCCAATATTTTGACTTTGGAGAACCCCCAAAAATATCATCTTCATCCTCAAATAAAGCATCGAATTTATTCATATTTATTCCTTGATATTATTTACGAAAGAGTATCTAATCAAACATTAATAATTAGATTAAGATTGTCAGTAAAACAGTTTTATAAAGAAGAAAATTGAAGAAGAATTTTCCGCAAAAGCGGAAAATAGTTATACCGCTTTTGCCATAGCTTCTTTAGCGTATTTTTCGCCTAGGTCATAAGCTTTTAAGTTAGCAGCGTGAACTTTTGCAGGTACTTTTGAAAGCATGGTATCAACAAGAGTTTTCTTATCAACTGCATTCATCATCGTGTTTGCAATAGCAAGTGCAACAACGGATTGAGTAATAACGTTTCCTACTTCTTCTTTAGCGATAGTAATAATTGGAATCTCGAAGATCTTCCACATTTTACGATCTTCATCCGTTGGGTGAACAAGATTAGGATCAACAACAATGATTCCACCAGGTTGAACACCATCTTTGAATGAGTTATAAGAAACATTTGCAACTGAAAGCATAAAACCAATTTCACCATCATTTGCATATGGATAATAAATTTCTTGATCATCTAGTTGAATGTCAACAACGGTGGGTCCACCACGAACTTGTGATGTATATGTTGCTGTCTTTAGGCCTTCTCCACCCGTTGCAATTTTTGCCGCAGCAAAAATCTCGCCGGCAAGAAGAACACCTTGACCACCAACACCCGTAAATCTCATTAATGTTTTACTCATCAGCTCTCCTTATATTTTTTTCTCAAAGTCATCTTGCGTTATATTAGAACGTTTACCTTGGTGTGCATCAATAATATCTTGATACATATCGCAATATTCTCTAACCTTCGTATCTTCTTTTAGAATACCGGTTGGCAAGATGTTAAGTTTTTCCTCTTCTGGAAGCTCATTGTATTTCTTAACAGGCATAGTGATACTATCGATCCAGTTAAGGTTATCCATTGCAGAAACCATTTTGTTCTTACGACCAAGATTAATGTGACAGTTAGAAAGGATATCAAGGAATGAGAAACCTCTATGTTCCATAGCCTTAACAAAGATTTTTTCAAGCTTCTTAGGATCAAGCATCGTCTCACGGGCAACAAAAGAAGCACCTGATGCGATACCAAGAGCACAAGCATCAAAAGTAGGATCAATATTACCTACTTTTTGTGTAACGGTCCACATACCCTGAGGAGTAGTTGGAGAAGTTTGTGAATTTGTCAAACCATAGATAAAGTTGTTAATAATGATCAAAGTCATATCAATATTTCTACGTGCACCATGGATAGTATGGTTACCGCCAATAGCAAGCGCATCACCATCACCGGCAACACATACAACAATTTTATCTGGATGCATCATTTTAATACCCGTTGCAAATGCAACAGTACGTCCATGAGTTGTGTGCACAGTATTAAAGTCAACATAGGATGAAAAACGTCCTGAACAACCGATACCAGAAACAACACAAACATCATCTTGCTTAACACCCATTTTTTCTATAGCACGTATAAATGCCTTAAGAATAACACCATCACCACAACCCCAACACCAAAGTGTTGGCATTTTTTCAAGTCTTAAATATTGGTCATAATTGAATGCCATTAGAATACCTCTTTTACTTTGCTAACAATTTCATAAGGAGAAATTGGACGACCATTAACTTTAAATAGACCTTCGATATCAAGTCTAGATGAAACACGTTCTACTTCTTCAGTATATTGTCTGATATTTAACTCAACACAAAGTACGTTTTTGATCAAATCAGTATATTTTTTGATAGATTTCTCTGGAGAAGGCCATAGTGTAAGTGGACGGAAAAGACCCGCTTTAATACCTGCAGCACGTAAGTGACGAATTGCTTCTTTAGCTGAAAGAGAAACAGAACCATAAGCAATGATTAATACTTCGCCTTCTTCACCAGTCATATCATCAAGCATAAACTCTTCATTTAATTCAAGTTCATCTGTGTGCAGCATAACCTTGTCTTCAAGACGTTGGATAAGTTTACGACATGTTTCAATTTCCTCTGTTGGGAAACCATTTTTATCATGGTGAAGACCTGTGAAATGGTAACGGTAACCTTCAAACATCTTGTTAAGAACTGCTGGTTGATCTGACTCACACTCGTAAGGATGATAATCTTCAGGGGCACCCGAAAATTGTTTACGTGGAACAACGCCAGCTGCAACTGCTTCTGGGGTAGGAATAATTGCCTTACCGTGCATGTGACCAATTGTTTCATCGAGTAAAACAAATACAGGCTGCATGAAACGGTCTGCCAAGTTGAATGCACGTACTGTTTCAGTATAACACTCAGCTAAATTACCAGCACATAAAGTAATTGAACGGTAATCCCCGTGAGATGGATTTTTCGCTTGACGAACATCACCTTGAGATACACGAGTTGGAAGACCTGTTGATGGGCCACCACGCATAACGTTTACAACAACCAAAGGAACTTCACACATTTGTGCAAGACCAAGGTTTTCTGCTTTTAATGAAATACCAGGACCTGATGTCGCTGTCATTGTTCTATGACCAGCCATACCAGCACCAATTGCAGCAGCAACAGCAGCAATCTCGTCTTCCATCTGAATACAAGAACCACCACGCTTTGGCAGTAAATCAGACATTTGTTCGATTACTTCGGATGAAGGTGTAATTGGATAACCCGCCATAAATCTACATCCAGCATCTGCTCCCGCTAGTGCTGCTAAGTGGTTACCACTTGATATTACTTCTCTTGTATCAGCCATTATTTAACTCCTTGCAAGTCTAAAGACATGTAATTGTTTTTGACAATTTTTTCTTGACGTTCTTTTGCATCATCAGTAAGCTTTGCAAACTTTTTCCCGACTGAAGCTAGATCTTCCTTACTTGCTACATAAATAGCAAAGTCAGGACAGTTTAATTCACAGTCATTACAACCGATACATGCATCTGGATTATCAACAGAGATCATCGCTCCCAACGTTGATGTAGAGTCATATCTCATTCCTAGAACACCTGATGGACATACTGATACACATATATCACACGCCTTACAGGTGTTTCTGTTGATCCAAACAGGTGCTCCTGCGAATTCAATCATTCCACTAGTTATCATACATTCTCCTTAAAATTAATTTTCACTACCAAATTTTCCTACTGCACATGAAACAAAGCTTTTTGCTTTGAGAACTGTGCCTTCAATTAATCCATTATCTATATCAGTTAAAGGATAACCCAATTTTCTTAATATAGTAGTAAATTGTGCTAAATGCGCCTCGTTCACAGCTTCCACTGTTACTTTACGTGGCTCGCACGAAAGATCAACATTGATCCCTTGAAAACCTGCTTCTTGAAGTGCTTTTGTAATCGTATTAGCACAACCGCCACAACGTACATTAGCTACCTCAAAAGTATGAATCATAATGCTGCCATTACCTTAGCAATAGCTTTTCCGATATCTGCCGGAGAAACGACTACCGTAACGCCTGCTGCTTCAAGAGCTGCCATTTTTTCCTGTGCTGTACCCGCACTTCCAGAGATAATAGCGCCTGCATGTCCCATGCGTTTACCAGCCGGGGCTGTTTGACCCGCGATAAAAGCAACAACCGGCTTTGTAATATGTTCTTTGATGTACGCTGCTGCTTGGATTTCCAAATCACCACCGATTTCACCAATCATAACGATAGCATGAGTCTCAGGGTCAGCTTCGAACATTGGCAACAATTGCTTGTAACTCAAACCGATAATCGGATCGCCACCGATACCGACAGCCGTCGTAATTCCATAGCCTTCTTTAACGACTTGGTTCGCTGATTCATAAGTCAATGTACCTGATTTAGAGATCAAGCCTACATTTCCCTTTTTAAAGATGAAGCCCGGCATAATCCCGATTTTACATTCATCAGCCGTAATTATTCCCGGACAGTTTGGCCCGATTGTCATCATGTCTTTTTTCACTGCGTATGCTTTTGCAAACATCATATCTTTAACCGGTGCACCCTCCGTAATGATGACTGCGAGAGTAATACCTGCGTCTGCTGCTTCCATCACTGCATCCGAAACAAACGCAGGTGGAACAAAAATCATAGAAACAGTTGCCCCAGTAGCTGCTACTGCTTCAGAAACAGTATTAAAAACCGGCTGTCCTAAATGCTCTTGACCACCTTTACCCGGTGTTACACCACCAACGATTTTAGTACCATATGCCATACATTGCTCTGCATGGAAAGTGCCCTCTTTACCTGTGAAACCTTGAACGATAACTTTTGTATCTTTGTTTACCAAAATTGACATTTATTATTCTCCTTTCGCTGCTGCAACGGCTTTGCGTGCACCGTCTGCAAGATCAGTTGCTGCTACGATATTTGCAATCCCAGCATTATTCAAAATATCTGCCGCTTCAATAGCATTTGTACCATCGAGACGAACAATAATGGGTACATTGACATTTGTAATCTTTGTTGCTTCAATAATACCATTTGCAACGCGGTCACAACGGACTATTCCACCAAAAATATTAACAAAAATTACTTTTACGTTAGGATCTTTAAGAATAATATCAAACCCTTTTGCAACCGTTTCTGCACTAGCTGAACCGCCGACATCAAGGAAGTTAGCAGGCTTTCCACCTTCATAATTAATGGTATCCATAGTTCCCATTGCAAGCCCTGCTCCGTTAACCATACATCCAACGTTACCATCGAGTTTGATATAACTCAAACCGTATTTGTCCGCTTCGATTTCTGTTGGCTCTTCTTCACTTAAATCGCGCATTTCACGAACTTGGTCTTGACGGTACAATGCATTGTTATCAAAGCCCATTTTTGCATCAAGTGCCAAAAATTTACCATCACCGGTTTTAACCAATGGATTGATTTCAATCATCTCAGCATCGTGATCCATGTAAACTTTATAAAGTGCAGATGCGAATTTGATAAAGGTATTGATCTCTTCAACAGGAAGACCCAAACCAAATGCCAATTTACGACCATGAAATGGTTGGAAACCAGTTAATGGATCGATAGCAACTTTGATAATCTTTTCAGGTGTATTATGGGCAACATCTTCGATTGCCATACCGCCCTCTGTCGATGCCATCATAATAGGCATTTCAAGTGCGCGATCAAGAAGAAGACCAAGATAGTACTCTTTTTTGATATCTGCACCTTCTTCGATGTAAACTTTTTGTACCAATTTGCCTTCAGGTCCTGTTTGGTGAGTAACAAGTGTCATTCCCAAAATCTCAGCTGCCAAGGCACGTACTTCTGACGTTGAACGTGCTAACTTAACACCTCCGCCAAGTCCGCGTCCACCAGCATGAATTTGAGCTTTAACAACCCAGATACTGCCACCTAACTCTTGTGCTGCTTTTACAGCCTCATCGGGTGTAAACACAATATGACCACGTACTGTCGGTACATTGTACTTTTTGAACAACTCTTTTGCTTGATATTCATGAATATTCATTTAATTCCTCCTGTTTAAGTTTACGCGATTGGTCTTGTCATCTCTTCTGGGATGACATATTTATCGAAATCTTCACCACTCATAAGCTCAAGCTTAATCGCTGTTGCCCGGAGTGTAGAATTGTCTTTGTGCGCCGTTTTAGCAATTTTCGCTGCATTTTCATATCCGATGTACGGATTCAATGCAGTTACCAACATCAGTGAGTTGTTGAGATAATGGTCAATTTGCTCACGTACCGGTTCAATTCCTACTGCACAGTTATCGTTAAACGAATTCATAGAATCCGCCAATAAGCGTACGGATTGTAAGAAGTTATAGGCAATTACCGGTTTGAATACATTGAGCTCAAAGTTTCCTTGGCTTGCAGCGAAACCGATACACGTATCGTTGCCCATAACTTGACATGCTACCATCGTTACCGCTTCGCTTTGAGTCGGATTGACTTTACCCGGCATAATCGATGAGCCTGGTTCATTTTCCGGAATGGTAATTTCACCGATACCGCAACGAGGTCCTGATGCTAACCAACGGACGTCATTGGCGATTTTCATCATATCCGCTGCCAGTGCTTTAAGCGCACCATGCGCAAACACAAGCGCATCATGAGAGGTTAGAGCATGAAACTTATTCGGTGCAGTAACGAACTGATGTCCTGTAAGCTCTGAAAGTTTTGCTGCTACACGCTCTCCAAGTTCGGGATGAGCATTAAGCCCTGTCCCAACAGCTGTTCCGCCAAGAGCAAGCTCACGAACGGATTCGAGTGAAGTTTTCGCCATTTTTTCGCATTTATTGAGCATCTCAACCCAACCACTAATCTCTTGACCAAGAGTTAACGGAGTGGCGTCTTGTAAATGAGTACGTCCAATTTTAACGATATCATTAAACTCTTTGGCTTTTGCATCAAGCGTTGAACGTAAAAGTTCAATCGCAGGAAGAAGACGTGTTTCTACTGCAATAATTGCTGCAACGTGCAATGCTGTAGGATATGTATCATTTGAACTTTGTGATTTATTAACATCATCATTAGGGTGAACCAATTTTTGAGTTCTAAAATCACCGCCCAAAATTTCAGTCGCACGAGCCGCCAATACTTCATTGTTATTCATATTGGATTGTGTACCTGAACCCGTTTGCCAAACAACAAGCGGATAATGGGCATCAAGTTTTCCCTCAAGCATCTCATCAGCCGCTTGCGCTATAGCATCAGCTTTTTCTTTACTTAACATTCCAAGATCACAGTTGACCAGAGCAACCGCTTTTTTCAAAAGGGAAAATGCACGAGTTATTTCGTATGGCATTTTTTCTTCACCAATTTGAAAGTTTTCCAATGAACGCTGTGTCTGCGCTCCCCAGTAAGTATCATTCGGAACCCGAACTTCCCCCATTGTGTCTTTTTCTATGCGAAAACCCATGTTTATGCTCCTTGAAAAAAATTGTTAGTATTAAGAGTATCGATCAACGTTTGTACGGATTGGCAAGAATCAGCAAACATCTTTTTTTCCGCATCATCCAAAGTGATTTGAATAATTTTTTCTACTCCATTTGCCCCCAACATAACAGGAACACCACTGACGACATCGTGATAACCATACTCACCGTCTAAATACACAGCGCATGCATGGATTTGTTTCGTATCTTTTAAGATCGCTTCAATCATGATCGCTGTTGATTTTGCAGGTGCATAATACGCTGATCCAGTTTGTAATAATGCAACAATCTCAGCTCCGCCCTTTCGTGTACGCTGAACGATACCGTCAATCTCATCTTGCGTCAATAAATCGGAAAGAGGAACACCTGCAACCGTTGAATAACGAGGCAATGGAACCATATCATCACCATGACCACCCATAACGGAAGCACGGATTTGCCCACCGCCGTAACCCAATTTTTCTTGGATAAAGGCAGCCATTCGTGCGCTGTCCAAAATTCCAGCCATGCCGATGACTCGACTGCGTTCAAATCCACTTTCACGAAGTGCCACATACGTCATTACATCAAGAGGATTAGAAACCATAATAATAATGGCATTAGGTGAGTATTGCGCGATACCCGCAACTACTTCACGAGTAATTTTAGCATTTATCATCAATAAGTCATCGCGACTCATTCCTGGTAGACGTGGACTTCCAGCGGTAATAACCACGATATCACAATCCGTCAAATCCGACATTTTTTCTGCAACACTTACTACAGTATGAGAACGAACAGCAGCAGCAGCTTGTGACATATCAAGCGCTTTCCCTTTTGCAATTTCCATTTTATTATCACGTAAGATAATTTCATGACAACTGCCTAACATCGCAAGAGAATACGCGATTGTGGAGCCAACATTACCAGCTCCTATAATTCCGACACGTTTACCTTTTCCCATGTTTAAACTCCTAGTGTCAAAATAGCTCACTCTCTTCAATATACTCAAAACTGCTTTCAGCAACGAAAACACTCCTAAGCATAGGATCAGAGAGATACACCGTAGACGATAACCTATCGTCTTTTATCTATAGAGATCAACTCTACAGATAAAAAACGATCCAGCCGAAGCTGGAAGTTAGTTAGATTGAAGCAATAATTACGTTCAATGTCGCACTTGGACGCATTGCCGCTGTTACTTTTGAAAGATCAGGATGGTAATAACCACCGATATCTTGAGGTTTTCCTTCTACGCTGAGAAGTTCTTCCATTATTTTAGCTTCATTTGAACTCAATGATGCAGCTACCCCTGCAAATTTTTCTGCAAGTTCTGTATCTATTGTTTGTTCAGCCAACGCTTTTGCCCAATATTGTGCAAGGAAAAAGTGACTTGCTTTATTATCCGGCTCACCTGCTTTACGTGATGGCTCTTTATTATTATCAAGGTATGCCGCGTTAGCTTCATCCAATGCTGCTGTAAGTGCCGTCAACTTATTATCTTTTTTTGTTTTGTTGATGTGACGAAGTGACTCAGCCAATGCCAAGAATTCGCCCAATGAATCCCAACGAAGGTGACCCTCGTTAACAAATTGTTCAACGTGCTTAGGAGCAGAACCGCCTGCACCTGTTTCGAATAATCCTCCGCCTGCAAGAAGAGGAACGATTGAAAGCATTTTAGCCGATGTTCCAAGCTCAAGGATTGGGAACAAGTCAGTCAAATAGTCACGAAGAACGTTACCCGTTGCTGAGATAGTATTTTGTCCTGCACGTACACGCTTCAGAGAGAACGCCATCGCTTTTTCTGGTGCCATAATATGGTACTCGATTCCTGATTTATTAAACTCAGGAAGATACTCATTTACTTTTTTAATAATCTGAGCATCATGAGCACGGTTTTCATCTAGCCAGAACACAACCGGAATGTTTTCGATTTCTGCACGCTCAACCGCAAGACGAACCCAGTCTTTGATCGGGATATCTTTTGCTCTCGACATACGCCAGATATCACCTTTCTCTACGTTGAAAGTCATCAATACGCCGCTTTCATCAGTAACGGTAACAACTCCACCTTCGGTAAGTTCGAATGTAGTTGGGTGTGAGCCGTATTCTTCTGCTTTTTGAGCCATCAAACCGACATTAGAGACAGAACCCATAGTAGTTACATCAAATTGCCCGTTTTTCTTACAATCTTCAATACACTCAGCGTACATGGTTGCATAACAACGATCTGGAATCGTAACAATACATTGTTCTACTTTACCGGCTGGATTCCACATTTTACCACCGTCACGTACAACAACCGGAAGTGATGCATCGATAATAACATCGTTTGACGCATGAAGGTTTGTGATTCCTTTATCCGAATCAACCATTGCCATTGCAGGCTGTGTTGGGTAAACTGCCATAATAGCTGCTTCAATTTCCGCTTTTTTATCAGCAGGTAACTTCGCCAATTTTTTGTAAAGATCGCCCAAACCAAGATTAGCACTAACACCAATTTCTTTGAACTCTGCACCGTATTTTGCAAATACATCTTTAAAAAATACTTCAACTGCATGACCAAACATGATTGGGTCAGAAACTTTCATCATGGTTGCTTTGAGATGAATAGACCAAAGAATATTTTTTTCTTTAGCTTCAGCAATCGAATCAGCAATAAATGAACGAAATGCTTTTACGCTCATGAATGTAGCGTCTAGAACTTCTTTGTCAAATGCATTGATCTCTTTAAGAACATTGCCATTAAGAGAGATTGTTACTTTGCCATCACCATTTTTGATAACTGACTGCTCATTTGCATAGAAATCCCCACTGTTCATGTGAGCAACGCGAGTTTTTGAACCCTCATCCCATGCACGAAGTTTATGTGGATTTTTCTTAGCAAAATTTTTAACCGCAACGGCTGCACGACGATCTGAATTACCTTCACGAAGCACCGGATTAACCGCAGAACCAAGACAGGTTGCATAGCGAGCAAAAATCTCTTTTTCTTCATCAGTTTTTGGTTCTTCCGGATAATTAGGAAGATCGTAACCTTGACCTTGAAGCTCTTCAATACACGCTTTAAGCTGTGGAATTGAAGCAGAAATATTAGGGAGTTTGATGATGTTACCATCAGGTTGTAATGCAATCTTACCGAGTTCGGCAAGATTATCGGGGATGCGCTGAGCATCTGTCATACGTTCTGGGAATGTAGCGATAACGCGACCTGCAAGTGAAATATCACTTGTTACAACTTCAACACCTGCGGCTTGTGTGAATGCATTTACGATTGGAAGTAGCGAATATGTCGCTAATGCCGGAGCTTCATCAATTACTGACCAAATGATTTTTGCCATCAGGTTCTCCTGTCATTTTTTTTTATGAAAGAATCATAACACTTACTTAAACCTTTTTTTCTATTTGTACCTTAACCTGAAGGAGAAATCACTCAATATGTTTCATTTTGTAGCATTTACTATGTTTTTATGGTGTGTAGAAAAGTAACTACTGTAAATATGCTCTCCATCTTTACCACGTACAAAATAGAGGAAATCTGTCTGTTTTGGATGCAAGGCTGCCAACAACGCTTCTTTGCTGACATTACAAATTGGAAACTCCGGCAAACCTCGGTGTTTGTAGGTATTATAGGATGTTTCATCACTACGAATTCGTGCCGCAGTTACCTTTTGGTGAGAGTATTTACCGTAATTTAATGTTCCATCCATCTGCAATCGCATGTTTTTTGCCAGTCTATTTTGAATCACTGAACTCACCATCGGCATATCGGCTACAGAAGCTGCTTCTTTTTGAATAACCGAAGCAAGTGTTACAATATGTAACCATTTTTCTTCATCATAGCTTCCGGTAAGCTCAATAGAAAGCTCTTTTTGTTTTTGACTGGATCGTTCTAACAAAAATTTTATGATTTGTTCTTCATCAATTTCTTTGGGAATACTGTAGGTATCAGGAACAAACATTCCCTCTGAAATCTTTTCCGACTCTTTGTAAACTGTATGCAGCTTTTTGCTATCTAAGGAGAGCTGTTGGGAAAGTTGATCCAAAAATACCGTCGTCGTCTCACCTGGAATTAATGTTACCTCATGAGTTGCCGCTTTTGCAGTAGTAAGTCGATAAAGAAATTCAATACGAGTATGTTTTTCTTTTTTTAGATCAATCCATCCCTGTTGTGGCTTACCTAAAAGACGAAGAATAATGGCATCTGCTTTATAAACATCTACTCCTTCAGCCTGTAGATGTGCTATACTCTTAAAGACTGATCCTTGTGGTATATAAACGATTTTCGGTGATGTTACTGATGTAAATAGGTATGCGATGAACGATAAAATTATTATCAAAATAATTAAAAAAATCCACTTAAAACTACTAACTTTTTTCGGTTTTCTTTTTTTAATTACTTTTTTCGGTTTTGTTGTCTTAATTGAAGGTTTCACCATTTCTCATCTCAAATTAGGGGATATTATACTTGAGAAAGTATACCTAAAATGGGATAATAGACTCCATATTCAAGCATCTTTAATTGATTTAAGTGCACTTAAAAGCGACAATGAACCCATTACGCTTAAGCCTCTTCAACACTTCCCGCAAGTCATAAAATACGCACAACAATGGATTGGTTCCATTGATATAAAAAACTTACTCTATAAAAAAACATCTCTTTCATTGACCTATCGTAAAAATTCACTAGGTCAAATCAGTGTCCATAATGGCGCTACTCATCTATATGGAAAATTTACATTAACTCCCAAATTACTTACCGTAAATCTAGTCACACCTACTAACAGTACTATTCAAATCAATGGAAAACTTTCTCTAGACATCCTAAAACAAAAGTTTATTCTTACATCTGAACTAAAGATACCGCACACTCCTACTATCCGAGAATATGCGATGGGCGATCAAAAAAAGCTTTATCTGAAAGTAACTGCAGATGAACCTTTTACTCGTATTGATAATGTGATTGATTTTATCGGTGTTGATTCCATTATTCGACCTTGGATTGTTGAGTATGCCGTTTTTAAAACAGCAACGCTTCAATTATGCGAGGGGAATTTTCTCTATGACCATCCCGATGATCTTCTAAACAGTCTAAATATTCACGCTACAGCTGTAGAGGGTGAATACACATTTGCAAAAGATATTGCCCCAATCAAAGCAAAAAATGTTGATATTTATTTTCAAAAAGGAAAACTTCATATTCTTCCGCATGAAGGGACTTTTTATACGCTTCCGACAGAACAAAGCCGCTTGTTTATTGATTTTAAAACGCCTCATGCTATTCTCAAGGCACACATCCTAACTTCACATGGGCAGCTTAATGACGATATTCTTTCCTTATTAAAATATTATAAGATCAACATACCTCTACGACAAAATAGTGGTTATACGAATGTTGATCTTCATTTAGACGTTAATTTGCATACTCTTAATACTACGGCACATGGAAAATTCACACCTGCTCCCTCAGAAATTCAGTTGGAAGATTTTGTCTTTAAAACATCAGGAGGTACGGTATCTCTCATAAATTCAAAAGTAGAATTTAATGGATTTGATGTTACCTATGACACACATACAAAAGCTAAATTAAAAGGAAATTTTGATGCGACTAAAGAGGTTGGTGATGTTCATATCTTCCCTTATGTTTGTGTTCCTACAGGTAATTCCAAGGATATATCACTTATAAATCAGTCACCTTTAGCATCTCACGTTATTTATTATATCGATCCTCGTCATGACAGCATTTCCCTCACCCCAACAACATGGAATTTTTACGGTGAAACGCTTCATTTAGAGAGCTTTACACTTCCGTTTAATTTTAAAGAACAGCAGATTCATATTCCAAAACTAAAATTTAGCATCGATAAAAAAGTATACGGTAGCGTTACAGGGGATATTTCATCAAAAGATTGGAAACTTGACCTTCGATTAGATGAATTTAATATGCTTGGCCTTGAATTGCAGAAGAACCCTTTTCTTCTGCATATATCTCCAAAAGAGTCTAATATTATTTTCTCTTCCGATACCCTATCCAATTGGAAATTAAGTAATCAGCCCATCACCTTTTCACCTTTTTCTCTTATAAATACCAGCTCATCGTTAGGATTTAATGATATTAAAATGGAAGTTCAAGATCAAATAAAAACAACACTTTCTGGTAAATTTATATGGGAAAGCCGACAAGGTACTCTAATTTTAAAAGACACAAGTGCCATAAACCCAAAAATTGCCAACTATATTGATATGAATCGAAATCAAACACTGTCCCTTGATGCCTCTCATGGTGAACCAGTATTTCATTCTCAATCCCTTGGTATCCTTCTAACCCCAATCGATCAAAGATGGAAAATGGAGATTAAAGACATTGCGTTGCTTAGTAACAACTCTCCTCTGCTCACTCGTTATAAGATTAATCATGGAAACATAACGCTACTCTATTCTCCTGAAGACGAGCATATAACGTTCAGTGGACTAATCGATTACTCCTATCGCCTCATGATGGTAAATGGTAAAGCACTCTCAACGTATCATTTTAATGGTTCTCATTTCAAGGGAAAAACTTTTATACGGGTAAATGATCGGTTGAATATCACGCAAAACGAATCCATTACTATACGTGCTAACAACATGGGCGTTAATGCGCCTGAATTACTACGATGGTTGGCTTCTTTTCAGAAAAATAACGATGAGCAATCTACTTCAACCGATACTCAAACCATAAATATTAATGCTACGAATATTAATCTATATCTTATGCAAAATAGAAAAATATTAGCCGATAGTCTTACGGCAAGACTTTCTATAGATGGACTAGATGCACGATTAACTTATGGAGACGGTTCAGCAGATTTGACAATGAAAGAAGATATCTTTTATCTACAAGGCATACATTTTAGTGATAGATTTATGGAAAATCTTTTTGCATTCAGTGATTTTAATGGAGGTAACCTATCCTTCACGATAGAAGGAAAGCTGGATCAATTTGAAGGAATTATGCGTATAGAAAACACAACACTAAAAGAATACATAGTGTTGAACAATATATTATCTTTTATCAATACCATTCCTTCACTAACAACTTTTTCTCTTCCTAATTACAATACAAAAGGACTCTTTGTAAAAGATACATACAGTCATTTTACTTATAAAAATCATCTCTTTGACATGGATAGCTACACGCTCAATTCTCCTGAATTAAAAATTGCTGGATTTGCAAGTGTTAATATGGTTAATGACAGCATAGCAGGTACACTGACGCTTAAAAGTGATTTAGGCTCTGCCCTTGGTAAAGTTCCTATGGTAGGATATATTTTACTTGGAGATGATGGATCGATTAGCACAACCGTCAATCTAAAAGGAAAACTCAGTGATCCAATCGTCGAAACCGCCATTGCTAAAGAGATTGTTACTGCTCCGTTTAATATCCTAAAACGAACGATTACTTATCCGTTTTTATGGATGATGACGGATGAGAAGAAAAAGTAGTTTATGTATTGATATTACACACTAAAACGAACTCGTCCATTTTAGTGGCAGGGAAATACGTCCCTTGCAACCCCCTGAAGCTACTTGTATCTTTCGGATACGGGAGAAAATAATAACTTATTCGTTTCGTAAAACTGTCAAGACATCCACATCGGCGGCTTTTTTAGCAGGATACCAGGCAGAGGCTAGAACGATCACAAATGCGCCGATTATAATAGAGAAAAAATCACCTACTGTCAAATCAAGAGGAAGCGTTGAGGTAGGATAAACATCTGCAGGCAAAGAAATAATATCAAACGTACCTAAAACCCATATACCAAAAAATCCAAGTATAGAACCTGTGATAATCCCCAAAGCACCAATTACTACTCCTAAAATCAAAAATACTTTTTTGACCTCTTGCTTGGATGCACCAAGTGAAATTAATAGAGCGATTTCACTGCGACGGTTCATGACGGTCATTAGAAGCGAGGAGATAATGTTGATTGCAGCTATAAGTATTATGAGCATCAAAACAATGAAAAGTGACATTTTTTCCATTTTTAGCGCAGCAAAAAAGTTACCGTTATCTTCCCACCATCCGCGAATGGAGACAGAGTCAGGTAATGCAGCAGAAACTCTCGCAATGTCGGCTTCAGGGTTAAAAGAATGGACATGTATTCCGTCATAAAGTCCTTCAGGAACTCCTAATATTTTTTGCATAGATGCAATGGTAGTATAGGAATAGCCTTTATCATAAGCACTTAAACCTGAATCAAACGTAGCGGTTACCTTAAAACGTTTCATTTTAGGGGTCATTGCAATGCCACCTGGCTCAAGTTGCGTGAAAATATAGGTCAGTCTGTCATTTGTTTTAATCGCATACTCTTCGACAAGCCCTTTACCTGTCATCACTTCGAATCCAGTTGGGACATGCTGTTTTAAACCAAGTGCTACGATATCATTTACAGCCGATTCACGTTTAAAATCAACCCCAAAGAGATAACCACCCTCTAGCATCGAATCATGACGACACAAAACAGACGAAGTTAAATAAGGACTAAAAGAGAGTTCAGGAAATTTTTTTTCTAATTGAAGCAACAATGTTTGATCAACCGAACCAAAAAATTTGGGTTGTATTGTGAGAGGATAGTTCATGACGGTGAGTTTTTTCTTAAACTCATTATCAAAACCGTTCATAAGAGCCATGGCGATGATAAGTACCATGACGCCAAGAGCAATACCTGAAAAGGCTAAAAGAGCAGAGAGAAAGATAAAAGGTTGCTCTTTATCAAAGCGTAAGAAGCGTTTGACGAGATAGCTGACGATACTCAAGAAGCAAAAACCCCTTTTTTAGGTCCTGATTTTCCACAGCAGTTTTTGTATTTTAATCCACTGCCGCACGGACAATCATCATTTCGTGCAATTTTAGAATTTTCCAACTCAGATGGTGCACCCATTAGTGACATTTGAAGCTCTTCTTGACGCTTTTCAATCTCCATCTGGTGAGCTAATGCTTCGGCTTCCTCTTCTGCATTTTCAACTCTAAATCGAATCACATGAAGAGTTTTGATCGTATCGTATTTAATCGCACTGACCAACTCAGTAAAGAGATTATAACTCTCTTTTTTATACTCAACCAATGGATCTTTTTGATTGTAGGCACGAAGTCGAATACCGGTTTTCATGCTGTCCATTTGATATAAATGCTCACGCCATGCAGTATCAAGTGTTTTCAAATAAATCTCTTTCTCGATTGCCGAACGTGTTTTAGGATCAATTTGAGACATTTTTTCATCGTAATTTTCTTTGAGCTGTTCAGAAACTCGGCTTAATAAAATCGAGTAGGTAACCTCATTGATAAAATCAAAGTCGACTTCAATATTTACATCTTCTAAAATTCGTTTTTTGAGATGATCTAAATCCATCTCATCGCCTTGCATACCGTCATAAATTGAACATTCGGCTAAAAGACGTACAACGTATTCTTCGCGAATAGTGTCGACTTTAGTTGAAATATCATAATCGGGGTCAAGCAATTCACCACGAAATTTATAAACGATTTTACGTTGTTCATTGGCAACATCGTCATATTCAACAATGTGTTTTCGCCCTTCAAAATGCATGTTTTCGACTTTTTTCTGAGCTTTTTCAACGGCACGTGTGACCATGGCCGATTCGATATATTCGCCATCTTCAACACCTAAGCGCTCCATGATCGATTTGATCTTGTCAGAACCGAAAATACGAAGAAGACTGTCATCCAAACTCAAATAAAATTGACTGATTCCAGGATCACCTTGACGACCTGAACGTCCACGAAGCTGATTGTCGATACGGCGATTTTCATGGCGTTCAGTTCCGATGATGTATAAACCGCCAAGCGCTTTGATCTCATCACTTACTTTAATATCAACTCCACGCCCCGCCATATTGGTTGCAATTGTCACTGCACCTTTCGCACCGGCGCTCTTGATGATTTCAGATTCTTGTGTATGGTTTTTTGCATTCAAAACGGTATGAGGAATTTTTTCTGCTTTAATAATCTGATGCAATTTTTCGGATTTTTCGATAGAAGCTGTACCAATCAGAACAGGTTGTCCTTTTGCACTTAACTCTTTGACTTTTGCAATAACAGCGGCAAATTTTTCAGCTTCAGTTTTATAAATCAAATCATTAAGATCTTGACGAATAACGGGTACATTCGTAGGAATAGAAACAACATCCAGATTGTATATTTGGGCAAACTCGGTCGCCTCTGTTTGTGCTGTACCTGTCATCCCAGCGATTTTTTTATACATTCTAAAATAGTTTTGGAAGGTAATGTCGGCAAGAGTTTGAGTCTCTTCTTTGATAATCACACCTTCTTTGGCTTCTAGCGCTTGATGTAAGCCTTCAGAATAACGTCGTCCTTCAGAGAGACGCCCAGTAAACTCATCAACGATTACTACTTGATTATCACGCAAAACATAGTCAACATCCACTTCAAAAATGTAGTTGGCTTTAAGCGCTTGATCGAGATGATGAGAAAGTGAAGCATTTTCAACACTGTAAATATTGCCAACAGCGAAAAGCTCTTCAGCTTTGATAATCCCCTCTTCGGTGATAAGAATAAGACGATCTTTCTCATCAACGGTAAAATGTTCATCTTTTACTAACGCTTTTGCCACCGCATCTGCACGAGTGTAGTTCTCAAGCGTACGATTCGTGGGTCCTGAGATGATAAGCGGAGTACGTGCTTCATCAATAAGAATAGAATCCACCTCATCGACAATAACAAATGAGTGCCCACGCTGAACCATATGTTCTTTCGTGTAGGTCATATTGTCACGTAGATAATCAAATCCGAATTCATTGTTCGTACCATAAGTGATATCTGCAGCATACTGAACACGTTTAGCAGCAGGATTATAATCACCTTCTAAAATAACGCCTGTTTCATACCCTAAAAAAGAATAAAGCGGAGCCATTTCTGAACTGTCTCGAGACGCAAGATAATCATTGACTGTGACAACGTGGACACCATGTTTGCTCATTGCATTAAGGATAACTGCGAGAGTAGCTACAAGAGTTTTTCCCTCCCCTGTTTTCATCTCCGCGATTCTACCCTCGTGCAAAACCATCCCGCCGATAAGCTGAACGTCAAAATGACGCATCCCAAGAACGCGCTTGCTTGCCTCACGTGTAATGGCGAAGGAATCTACCAAAACATCATTGAGTGATTTATCACCTGAGAGAACGGATTCTTTGAGCTCATTAAACGCTTCTTGTAAAGCCTCATCACTCATATCAGTAAAATACGCTTCGCGAGCATTTATCAGCTCAACACGTTTGGTGTATTTTTTTATTTCACGGTCATTTTGAGTTCCGAATAATTTTCCTACGAACGATTGGAGCATTGATTGCCTTCTGTATAGTATGGACTGTATTTAAAAAGTTGACGATTTTATCATATAGAAACTATTGTTTTGGTTAATGGCGATTGGATACAATGTCTCACTCAAAAAAAAAGGAAAAATATGCGCATTTTCATCTTCACACTTTTATCAGCTCTTTCTCTCTTGGCAGCTCCAAAAGATATTAGCTCATTTCACTCCACCTTTACTCAAACCATTATAGATGAGCACAAAAAAAAGCTGGTCTATACCGGAGAACTATGGGCATCTAAACCTCAAAACGCTTTATGGACGTATCAAAAGCCGATTCAAAAAAGTGTTTATATAAACGGAGCACGTCTTACCCTCATAGAGCCTGCTATCGAGCAAGCTACCGTCCGAACACTCAATGGCGACATAGATTTTCTGGAAATCATTAAAAAAGCTAAACCTATTGATGCCTCACGCTACAGTGCGACGGTGAATAATCAAACCTATTTTATCGATTTTTCCAATGACACGCTCTCTTCCATCAGCTATACGGATGGTTATGAAAATCAAGTCATCATTAAATTTTTAACCCCATCAACCAATAAACCTATTGAAGCATCACGCTTTAAGGCTGTTATTCCTCAAGGGTTTGACATTATTAAATAAAACAGTGTTACCCATTAGTTACCCGATCTATTTTATGCTTGCAGTTGAGTAAGAAATTTTCTTGCTACACCTGATAAGGAGTTTACCATGACAGTTAGTTCTAACTACAGTGCGTATTCGTCTAATAGTTCCTCCGGCGTCTCATCTGCTTCACAAAAAGGAAAACCCGATTTTGAAAAGATGGCTCAGGAACTACTGAGTTCGTTGGATACGGATAAAAGCGGTTCAATCGATAAAGCCGAATTTAGTGCGGCGGCGCAAGCACTCGCATCCAGTTCAAGCAGTAGCACGACGGACAGTTCGTCTGCAACTGATGTAACTGATATTTTTTCTACTCTCGATACCGACAGTAACGGAAGTATGAGTACCGAAGAACTGGTTGCATCTCTTAAAAATATGAAACCGCCTGAGGGCAAAGGAGATATGCCACCACCTCCCGGTGGAATGCCTCCCCCTTCTTCAAGTGATTCATCCTCAACGTCTGAGAGTTCAAGCAGCAGTGATATTATTGATGCAATGGATACCAATCAAGACGGAACAGTCAGTATCGATGAATTGTTGGCAGCTTTAGGAAATTCAAAAACTGATTCGTCCAATAAAAACAATGATACGGCATCAACAACTGATTCCTCTACTGCATCCACAACCTCTAAAACAGAAAATGCCTCTCAGAAGTTCAGCGACGTTATGCTCAAAAACATACTCTCCTATTATGGGAACAATAGCTCCACAGCAAGTTCTACTTCTCTTTTAAGCATCAGCGCTTAAGCGGGCATGCCCTTACGGGTATGTTACTTTTTATTTACTCTCTCCCCGATATAATCGATTTATGATTAATGTTTTAATGATTGAAGATGATATTGAGCTGGCACAGTTATTGAAAGTGCGTCTGCACAAAGATGATATTAATGTTACGATTGCTTCGACTCCGCTGGAAGGATTAAGCCTTTTTCAAGCACATACTTTTGATTTGCTGGTACTGGACCTTTCATTGCCACAGATGGATGGGATGGAGATTTGCCGTCTTATTCGTCAAGAAAGTGACATCCCTATCATCATCTCCTCTGCACGTTCAGATATACGAGACAAAATGATGGGATTTTCGCGGGGTGCGGATGATTATCTCCCAAAACCGTATGATCCGCAGGAATTGATTTTTCGAATTGATGCCATCATGCGCCGTATTCATCCCACCATGCCTAAGAAGCTTACACCGTTTGAAATCGATGAAGAAAGACACGAAATTTCTAAAAACAGTTCACTTCTTCGGCTCACACAAGCCGAATACGATATTGTTGCCTATATGATTAAAAAAGATCGTTATGTCATTTCACGCGAAGAATTATTACTTAACATCGGCTCTATCCGGTATGAAAGCAGTCTCAAAAGTATCGATGTAATCATAGGTCGTATACGCCAAAAAATCGGGGATGATACTAAAAATCCCCGCTATATTGTCTCAGTACGAGGAGTAGGATACAAATTTGTTAACAAATAAACACTCCATCATTCGGCTTATCACGCTATTTTTTATCCTAATTTTTATCCTTATTAATGGACTTTTTTGGATAGCGCATGAACACTTCTCTAAACAGCAAGAGGTAGAACAAATACGTCGATTTCTCCTCGCCGATCGCTTATTCTTTTTTGAGCATAATCAGCGCGATTTATCTCCTGAATTAGCACAATTAATGATTCAACCCTCAACACTTTCAAGTAAAAAACTATTGTCGCAAGGCTCTACTATCATTACTTTGCCGTTTGGAAAAATGATAGAGATGAACGGTCATACATTCTTTGTAAAATTACGACCGCCACCACCTCCCCATCCTTTCAATAAATTTGAGTTCAGACCACCGCCACCAGCTGAGATGAATCATTTTCATTCCATGGTTTTTGAAGACATTCAGCCCCATTCATTGGTAATGTTTTGGATAGTATTGGCAGGGGTAGATACGTTAATATTACTTTTTTATGCTTATTTACTGGCTAAACTTCTCCCGCTGCATCGTCTTAAAAATGCCATTATTGCATTTAAAGAGGGTGATACTTCTTTAAATATCCCCATTACAAGTGAAGATGAAATTTCCCAAATTACCCAGGAATTTAACCATACATTAGAAAAAATAGCGTCAATGCGTGAGGCACGTTCCCTCTTTCTGCGTAACATCTTACATGAGCTTAAAACACCGATTATGAAAGGTGCTCTCACGACCGATTGCTTGGAAGCCTCTGTAGATCAAGAGCGCTTAAAGCAAATCTTTACTCGCATGGATTATCTTTTAAATGAGTTTACACAGATGGAGCGATTTAGCAGTAATGAGTGGCAGCTTAATTTTCAAGAGTACCGTTTTGTCGATTTGGTCGATCATGCCTGCGACATACTCCTCTGTGATAAAAAAAGCCTTACGATTAAAGGGGAAGAATATCAGCTGATTGTGAAAGTAGATTTTGAACTTTTTGCTATTGCACTTAAAAATCTTCTCGATAATGCGCTGAAATATTCTACAACAAAACCAACACTGATGATTTTAAGCCACACTATCGAAATATGTAATGTCGGCAATCCGATTCCGGAAGAAAAACGTGATTTTTCCAAACCGTTCAACCGTGAATATGAGAGTTCCTCAGCAGGATTGGGATTAGGTCTGTATCTCACCCACTCAATACTCCAAAAGCATGGATTTAATTTCTACTATACCCATCAATCTGGGATGAACTGCTTTAAAATTGTGCTGTCTTAAGAGTTTGATAACATAACTTGTCGTACTCTATGAGAAGAGACCTTTTCATGGAGTAGTAATGCACAAACCCCTTGTCCCGTTAAACCGACTTATCCGTTTCGAGTCGTACGAAGAGTACTACGCTCAACGAATCTACAAAAACTTTTTATTGTTTAGTTATATCGGTGTCGTTCTTTCACTGATCTACATCCCGTTTGATTATCAAATCCATGCCCCTAAAGGTGAATTTTTTTATGTTTTGGGCGGACGGCTCACAACTGCATTTTTTGCGGTGATGGTGGTGGTTGCCGTGGCATACTCCTATTTCCGTAACCATCGAGTGGAAGCAATCACGATCTTCGGTACGATGGGATTTAGCGCAACAGTATTAACCTACCTGCTCTATGGCAACAGTTATTTTTTTGCGGCACTGGCTTGGATGTTTTATCTCGTCCCGACGATCATGCTCGCACCTTTATTGAGTAAAAAAATTTATCTCATTATGGAAACGTACCAAATAGTATTTGTTGCCTTTATGATGTCATGGATCGGTTCTACAGCCGATGCGTTGTTTATCTATCTCTTTTTCGCGATTCCGCTGGCAGGCTATGTCTTTATTCTCGTTGTTTTAAACCATCGAATGAGTGTAGAAGCCTACGTCAACGCCTATGAGAACCATCTACTTATGTCATTGGATTCCTTATCCAATCTCCTCAACCGTCGTACTTGGTACGAAGAATCAGATCGTCATTGGGAAAACAGCAAAGGGATATCATTTATGATGCTCGATATTGACCATTTTAAACGGGTTAACGACACCTACGGACATGAATGCGGTGACCGTGTCATTGAAACGGTTGCCAATATTCTTTTGGAGCAAACTCGCGATTACGATATTGTCGGACGGCTTGGCGGTGAGGAGTTCGGGATTGTACTTCCGCAAACTGATCTGCGTGAAGCCAAAACGATTGCCGAGCGTATACGCCACACCATTGAATCGACACCGATCATCTATGATGATCACGTTATCCATGTGACGGTAAGTATTGGTCTGATCGAAAACAGCGAAAATATCGATAAATTTGCGACGCTCGTTAATCAAGGCGACAAGTATCTATATGAGGCAAAAGAACAAGGGAGAAATCGGGTTATTTCGGGTTAAATCAACCCGAAATGAACTTTTAACATATTTATTGCTTTGGTCGTAGCACGAAAAAGGAATACTTTTGCTCACTTCCACTCGGTGTAATATGTGTATCATCGATAACATTGATAAGATCAAAACGGTCTCGAATGATATTTTTTATCCGCTCTTCATCGTATTGTCGAACCGGCAATGCGCTGCAACTATCAGGACCATCTATCGCAAACGTCCCAATGATTGCATGCCCTTTAGGAGCAAGTGAACGATAGAGAGTCTCTATATAGGCAAGTTGTTCCTCCTCTTTTTGAAGAAAATGAAATACCGCACGGTCATGCCATACATCAAAAAGGTTGTCCGATGAAAATGCACATACATCACCGACACGGTAGAGGGGAATATCCGCAGATGCCCCAAGCCGTTTTTTGACAATCTCCAATGCACTTTGAGAAATATCGAGGAGTGTAATATCTCTATATCCTAAATGTATCAGCGTATCCGCCAGCGTAGAAACACCGCATCCCACATCGATAAATAGATCTTTGGAAGTTGAGCCGATTTTTTGCAATAATGAGAGGGAGATCGAAGGCTCTCTTTGATACCAGCCGACTTTACTCATATCTTTAGTTGTATAGACGTTTTCCCAATGGCGCTGTTTAACGTTCCCATAGCCCTTGGTCGCTCTAAAGGTTGCCCCAGCGGTAGTAGGTGCTGTCGTGTAGTGGTTAGTTCCCATACACTCAACATTCACAAATCCCGATTCACCCATCAATTCTATTAAAGCCTCCTTGGTGAGTGTCCCCTCTACACAGTTGGCCCAGTCGCCTTGCGAAGAGGAACAACATGACGTTGCACAGCTTCCCTCCGATATATCGATCATATCGGCAAAATATAGTTTACCTTCAGCCTTTAGAACACGATAAATTTCTTCAAATACTTTTGACTTGGAGGATGCAAGGTTTATCGCACCGTTGGAGATGACGATGTCAATACTTTCGTTTTCAAGGGGGAGATGTTCGAGATTCCCCTCCATTACTTCAACATTGTTCAAGCCCGCTTCTTTGGCGTGACGGCTTGCGGTTGCAACCATCAACGGCGTAATATCTACACCGATAACCTTACCTCCCTCGCCCACGAGCAATGCTGCAACACACAAATCGACACCCGCTCCGCATCCCAGATCTAAAACACTCGCCCCCTTGGGAAACTCTCCAAGATCAAACGGATTACCGACAGCAGCACAATAGTCCCACATCGCCGTGGGAAGCTTGGCAATCCACTCCTCTTTATAAGCGTGGCTTCGGGCATTTATTATCCCTTTGTCCCATCCGAAATCTTTATCGGGGTTTTGGGCAAGATCACTGTAGAGAGTGATGATACCTTGTAGTGCGCATTGAGATGAAGCCATTGTGATCCTCTAACTGTAAAAAGTGCTATTTTACTGAATAATTACTTTTTATAATAGCCCTATCAACGCCACCAACAACACCGGTGGTGTAATGACCAACCCTACCTTCATGTATTCACCCCATCCGATCTTGACCCCTTTTTGCGCCAAAACATGGAGCCAAAGAAGTGTCGCGAGTGATCCGATCGGGGTCATTTTAGGTCCGAGGTTACATCCAATAATATTGGCATACGCCAATGCACTATTCCCCGCTTCGGAAATCGCGATGTCCATAATCATAATAGTAGGCATATTGTTCATTATTGAGCTTAAGATTGCAGATAAAAAGCCTGTTCCGATTATGGCATAGACATTTCCCATACTTTGTAACTCTATAATCAATCCAGCAAGATAGGTTGTTAATCCGCCATTTTTAAGACCATAAACAACAACATAAAGTCCGATGCTAAACCACACGACCTGCCACGGTGCCGCTTTGATAGTCATAATGGGTTTTGTTGCTTTAAAGTAAGTTGCGATGGCTAAAAAGACCAATGCACCGCCCAAAGCAAATACCGAGATAGGGAGATGATACGCATCACCGATGAAATAACCTATCATCAAGAGACCCAAGAACCACCAACTGAGGCGGAACATCGTCATGTTTTTAATCGCTGACTCAGGAGATGCCAGTTGCGTAATGTCGATGTGGGTCGGAATATCTTTGCGAAAATAAATCCATAATACGGCAATCGACGCGAGTATACTGAGAAGATTGGGGAGAAACATCGTTTTAGCATATTCCCAAAATCCTATGTGAAAATAACCCGCTGTTACGATGTTGGTAAGGTTTGAGATTACGAGCGGATTGGAAGCACTGTCACCGATAAATCCGCCCGCCATCAAAAATGCGAACATGGCGAGAGGTTTCATCTTTAGATATTTCATTTTCGCTAATACAATCGGAGTTAGGATCAATGCCGCACCGTCGTTGGCGAAAAAAGCCGCTACCAATGCTCCGAGAATCAGGATATAAACAAACATCAAGTGACCGTTACCGCCAGAGAGTCGTGCCATTTTTAGTGCCGCCCACTCAAAAAAGCCGATCTCATCGAGCACCATCGATAGGATGATAATACCGATAAAGGCAAGTGTTGCATCCCAAACGATGGAAGTAACCGTCCATACATCCGTAAGGCTCACGACTCCGAGGATCACAGCAGCAGCAGCACCGACTACCGCCGTTGTGCCGATCTGCAATCCGCGCGGTTGCCAAATGACGAAAATCAGTGTCACTAAAAAAATTGCACTAGCTATTATCATGAAATATTCTCTTTAGCTGGATTAGCAATAAATGCTTTTACTTTTGATTCGATTGTATCACGAACAACGCGAACTTGTTCCATGATTTCATCATCAGCCCCAACAAAGGTTGAGGGATCGGGAAAGCTCCACATAATAATACGGCTGATACCGGGAAAAATAGGACATCTCTGTGCCGCTTGAGCATCACAAACGGTAATCACGTGACTGTAGGTTCGACCCTCTTTGTAAAGCGCAAACACCCCTTTGGTTTGATTTTCAGAAAAATCGAACCCTTTTTCCGCCATCGCACGGACAACATAAGGGTTCATCTTGCCCGGTTCAATCCCGGCACTTTCGGCACAATCGCTACCTTGTGCGTACTGGTTGAAAAACGCTTCCGCCATCTGGCTACGTGCACTGTTATGGACACAAACGAATAATACTTTCAACATGAAATCCCCTTTGGTTGTTTTGGATAACAACACTATAGCAAAAAAGATTCTATTAAATCAACATATCTTGATATATTGTTTCATTTGTGTTACAATGTCGATAATCGGAGGTGATCTATGGAAATATTTTTAGAGACAGTATCCGCACTGAACGATGAAACTCGCGTAAAGTTGCTCGCATTTTTAGATCAACACGGCCCGCTGTGTGTATGCGATTTGCAATCTTCACTCGGTATGATTCAGTCACGTCTTTCACGTCACCTAAAAATCCTCAAAGATGGGGGATTTTTACGGGTTGATCGGTGCGGTACGTGGGCATATTATTCCATACGTACCCCACTGGATCGTTTTCGTAGTGAAGCGTTGGCGGAAATCCGTTGTTTGGGAATTGAACTTCCCCCGCTTATAAAAATATCTGAAACTGGAGACTGTAAAATATGAAAAATGTCCTTATCCTCTGCACCGGAAACAGCTGCCGCTCGATCATGGGTGAAGCCCTCATCAATGCCAAAATGGGAGATTGTGTATTTGCACAAAGCTCAGGCGTTAAAGCCAGCGGTAAAGTAAATCCGAATGCGCAAGCGCTTCTCGAAGAAAAGGGGTACTGGAGAGAAGAGTACCACTCCAAAGTGATCGATACCGTCATCGAAACTCCGTTCGATCTCGTCGTCACCGTCTGTGACCATGCGCATGAGACCTGCCCGATGTTTCCAAAAGCGGTGAAAACGATTCATGTCAGTTTCGAAGACCCAAGCGGTAAAGAAGTGGAAGAATACGCGAAAACGCTTGCTCTAATCGAAGAGACCCTCATGCCAATTATCAAATCCGAGTTGTGTGACTGATCATGTGGCAGGAGAGCGTTAACATCATCGTGTATGATTGGCTAAAAATGCCTCAGGGGGAGAAACTCTCTGAAGCTCTCAACTTTTTTATCTATGATACGGTCAAAATCCTCTTTTTACTCATTGTTATTATTTTTATCGTAACCTTACTCCGTTCTTATTTCTCGACCGAAAAGGTGCGAGTTTACTTAAGCAAAAAGCACGAATATACGGGGAATGTCCTTGCCGCGTTGTTCGGGATTATCACCCCATTTTGTTCGTGTTCGGCAATTCCTCTCTTTTTAGGCTTTTTGCAAGCACGGATTCCGCTTGGGGTAACGTTTAGCTTTCTCATTTCCGCACCGCTGAACAACGAAATTGCCATTGCTATGCTCTTTGGGATATTTGGCTGGAAAGTGACGGCACTGTATATCGGGTTTGGTTTACTGGTGGCGATTGTCGGCGGTATTATCATCGGAAGACTTGGATTAGAGAAAGAAGTTCTCATCGAGGTCAAACCGATAGAGGGGGAAATTCACGCCGAAAATCAGGTGATAGCATTCAAAACACGTCTGATTTATGCAAAAGAATACACGTTGGATATTCTTCGTAAAATCTGGCTCTATGTTTTGATCGGTGTTGGTGTGGGAGCGTTTATCCACGGTTATGTTCCGACCGAGTTTATTACCTCTATAGCGGGAGGAAACAATCCGTTTGCCGTACCACTGGCAACATTGATAGGGATTCCGATGTACTCCAACGCCGCAGGGGTGATGCCTCTCATCGAAGTGCTTACTTCTAAAGGGATGCTTTTGGGGACGGCTCTCTCATTTATGATGGCGATCACGGCGCTCTCGCTCCCTGAAGCGATGATCCTAAAACGGGTGATGAGCCTCAAACTCATCGCTATCTTTTTCGGTACCGTTACACTCGGAATTATGGGTGTCGGGTATCTGTTTAACGCAATTTTATAGGAGTTAATATGAAAATCGAAATTAGTAATCAAAAAAATGGTGTAAAAGCTTTTCTTTCAGGCTTTAGCACTGAAGAGTTAAGTGCTAAAATAGAGGCATGTAAAACTGGAGAATGTTCATGTAACTGTGATCCTGCAATGATGCAAAAGATCGAATCAATTGATCTCGAAAGTGTCGATGGAGGATCAACGATCACCATTACAGGAGATGTGGATGCCCAAACCCTCGCACCGATGATGCAAGAGTGTCTAATAGGAGAAAAACAATGAAAATCGAAATTTTAGGAACGGGATGTGCGAAATGCAAAGCCCTCGAAGCGGCAACAAAACAAGCGGTAGCGCAAAGCGGAATGTTCGCTCAAATCGAAAAAGTTGAAGATATTATGAAAATCATGGAATACGGTGTGATGAGCACCCCCGGACTCGTCATCGATGGGAAGGTTGTCAGTACCGGAAAACTTCTCACGATCAATGAGATCAAAGACTTGATCCAAGCACACTGATGGAAAGCTTTCTTTTAGAACTACTCGAATCGCACGGCGCACTCGTTTTTGCAGGAGCGTTTAGCATCGGCGCCCTTACCTCTCTTGCCCCCTGTTCTATTGTCTCAGTACCATTGCTCGTAGGGAGTGCTTTGGGGATGAGTTCCCATCTAAGCCCTCGTGAGCGGGTATATTTTACCTATATCTTCGCATCGCTGTTTGCGCTGGGTGTGGCGGTGAGCTTCTCAATTCTCGCTTATATGGTCGCCAAGATGGGGTATTTTTTCTCTATCGCGCCACTCGAAGCGTACATCGGCGGAGGTTTGGTAGCCATTGCTATAGGTTTATATTCTCTGGGGGTTTTGCCCGAAGTGATCGACAAATCGCGCTGGATGAGCCGACTCATCACACTACGCTATGTTGGGGCATTTTTGATCGGGATGCTGTTCGGTCTCGTCTCGACACCGTGTGCCTCTGCTCCGCTGGTTGCTATCATCACCGTTGCCGCTAATGCACCCGATTGGTATGCTTACGCTCTTGTCCTCACCTTTGCATTAGGACATTCACTTTTGCTTCTCGCGGCAGGGGTATCGGTCGGATTTGCCCAAGGGGTTGCAAGTAGCTCAAAAATAGCATTTATCACCGGATGGATGACCAAGATTTTCTCATTTGCCCTTATCGCTATCGGGCTATATTTCTTTACCTTAGCGTATCAACAACTCTAAAAGGATGACATCATGATTAAATTGTTTTCGTTATTCGCACTCTGTGCGTCACTCTACTCTACCGAATTGCAGCCGCGCCCGTATGCTCTGGTCAAACAAGAGATCGGAAAAGGTCAAGTTGTCATGGTCGAAGCAGGTTCAACAATGTGCCAAGCTTGCCAAGAGATGGGAGAACTCCTCTACCGTGAGATGGAAATCAACCCTAAACGTAAAATCTTTTTCGTCAACCTCGGTGAAGAGCGCGATGCCGCCCGTGCGATGAAAATCCAAATGATCCCGACGCAAATCGTCTATGACGCACAAGGGCATGAGATCGACCGTCATATCGGTGGATTCACCACGGATGGTCTCAAACGGTTTCTCGCGAAACATAAGATTTAGGCAAAACGATGAAACAGATTTTATTATCCCTATTACTTGCGCTTTCTTTGCAAGGAGAGAGTTTCGACAACTACCTCAAACGCTTCGACTACAATGAGCGAACCGAAATGAAGATTAAAAGCCTCGAAGCGGTCGAGCTATACAAAATGGGTGAAGTTGAATTTGTTGATATCCGCTTCAAAGAGGAACAGGCTGTGTGGAGCTTTCCTTTTATGAAAAAAATCCCCTTGAATGAACTTCCAAATCGATTAGATGAATTGGATAAAAATAAAACCATTGTAACCGTGTGCCCTCACTATGACCGTGCCGAAATGGCTCGAATCTATTTGACCCTAAAAGGCTATAAAAGCCGCTATCTTACCGACGGATTAATAGGGCTTGCTGGTTATCTACGGGGTGATGAAGCCAAAGAGTTTATCGAGGAAACAAAGAAAAAATAACTCCGCTATAATAAGAAATATTTTACAAACGAGACTTCATGCAAATTAACTCATTTTTCAAAAATCTCTCAGGTGATCAACGACGCGTTGCACTGGTCATACTACTTAATATTATTATTGTTATCATCGAAAGCACTGTTGGGGTCATCAGTGGCTCACTCGCCCTTCTCTCCGACGCATGGCATAACCTAAGTGATGTTCTAGCCCTAGTGGTAACAGTAATTGCGTTAGGTCTTGGTGCCCGTGCTGCCTCATCAACGATGACGTATGGATATGTACGCTCGGAGATGATGGCAACGTTTATCAATGCAGGTTTTTTATCTCTTTTGATGATATGGGTGGCAGTAGAAGCTGTCAATCGTCTTCTTCACCCTATACCAGTTGATGGATGGCTGACGATGATTACTGCTGGTATTGCGCTGATTGTCAATACCGCCAGTGCCATAATTTTAGGCGGACATGCTCATGCACACACTCATGACCATGACGAACACCACCATGATCTCAATGTTCGAGCCGCTTTTTGGCATATGGCAAGTGATGCTGTTTTATCATTGGCAGTTGTATTAGGTGGAGGAGCGATGATTTTATGGGGAATTCCATGGATTGATTCGGTTTTATCTCTCATGTTTGCAACGGTAATTTTAGTCGCCAGCGGTAAACTTCTCGCGCAATCGTTTTCCAGCCTTATGGATAGTACTAAACCTGCAATGTTAGTTAAACTGAAAGATCTTCTCATCAATAACCCTATGGTAATCCAAGCACATGATGTTCACCTTATCCACCCTTCCAGTAAAGAGCACTATTTTTCGGCTCACATCGTACTGGATGAAACGCTCTCGCTTAAAGAAGTTGAATCCATCATCGAAGAGTTGCGTCATGATCTCTCACATGCAGGGGCAACCCATGTCCTTCTTCAGCCTGAAACAAAAAAGTATGCACAAGATAATGACACGCATTGCAATGGACATATAAAACATCACCATCATCATCATGAATAAAATAAACAAAAATATCGTCGCTTTAGGCGCCAATAGCTTTTTTACCGATTTTTCAACCGAAATGATTTTACCACTGTTACCCATTTTTTTGGACCATTTTTTACATGCGACCAAAGGAGAGATTGGTCTTATTGAAGGAACAGCAGAGCTTGGGGTTGCATTATTGATTGCACTTTCCGGTTTTTACTCGGATCGGCTAGGAAAGCGAAAAATACTCACAGTTATCGGGTATGGCCTCTCAAACCTCATCAAACCCTTCGCCTTTTTTGCCCAAAGCGCTACAATGATTGCAACCATCCGTATCGCCGATCGCGTAGGAAAAGGGATTCGCTCTGCCCCTCGTGATGCCCTCATCAGCCACTCTACCCCTAGAGAATCAAGTGGTTTTATTTTTGGTTTTCATAAGATGATGGACAGCGCGGGAGCGGTTGTCGGAAGTTTGAGTGCGTTTGGATTACTGTGGTTTTTAGGAGAGAGCGAAGCTACTTTTCGTACCATTTTTGCTCTAAGCCTCATACCTGGAATTATTGCCATGGCCATTCTCGTCTTTTTTGTTGTGGATGCCCCTTTTACTCCGGCACCCATACGACGATTTCGTCCTGGAGCACTTAGTGCACCATTTTATTGGCTGGTCGCATTTCAAAGCCTTTTTAGCCTCTTTGCGATGAATTATTCCTTTATGATTCTCAAGGCTGGAGATAACGGTATGGCTTTGGCAATGATTCCTCTGGCATATACCCTCTACAATCTTATACTCTCACTCTTTGCTATACCAATCGGTAAGATGGCAGATCGTTTTGGTAAAGCAACTCTTTTATCCATTATCTATATGGCATTTGGTTTAGGAGCATTGGCTATGACATCGGGTAGCATTTTGGGAGCATGGCTAGGATTTGCCATTTATGGTTTTTTTGCCGGAGGATTTAACTCTTTGGCAAAAGCCATTATCTCAAATACAGCTCCCACTGAACTTAAGGCAACTGCTTATGGAGTCTACTATACTTCTATTGGAGTATCTACCCTCATATCCCTAGTAGTCGCTGGCTGGTTATGGGATAATGTTGGCAGTACCCTTCCCTTTATGATTGCATCACTATCTGCCATCCTATTAGCCGGATTTCTTTTTGGAATGCGCAAACGATTTATCAGCGAATAAATAAATAATTTTAAAAGGTATAACCTATATGGATAGAGTAGACAAACAAGCATTTTATGATGATGCCATTTATGAGCATGGATTAACCTCAGAAGGTCTGAGATGGCATTCCAAACAATCACAAGAAATCCGTTTTCATGAGATTCTTTCCCTTCTACCCTTCAACACTGCATCTATCGTCGATGCAGGATGCGGATTTGGAGATTTATATCTCTATTTGCTTTCAAAAGGTAAAAATGGTGTTGATTATGTCGGACTGGATGCTCTTGAGACTATGGTCAAAGAAGCACAGCAACGAACCGGAAAACCGATTCTTCAATGTGATATTTTACATGATCCTCTAATCGAAGGGGAATTTTATATATGCAGCGGTGCGCTTAATATCCTCACACGTGAAGGAGGCTACTTATTTATCCAACGTTGCTATGAAGCATCTACAAGAGGATTGATTTTTAACTTTTTGGAAGGGAAAAAAGAGTCCAAGACTTACAATTATCTCCAAGCCAATAAAATTGAAAAACTGGGTCAAAAATTAGGAGCACGAATCATTTTTCGTCGGGGATATTACGACAATGATTGCACAGTTGCATTTTATAAATCGTAAAGGCCTCATAAGTGAAAACAAAAAATCTTACTAATATTTTTTATCAATGGGAAGGTGATATTCTTGTTCTCAATGTTTTAGGAACCCCAAGTTCCAAACGAGATGCCATAGGAAAAGCCAAAGGAAATCAGCTCAAGATAAGCGTTACAGCCGCACCTGTCTCCGGTAAAGCAACCGATCATATGGTCCGTTTTTTGGCAAAAGAATTTAAAGTTTCACCATCAGACTTTGAGGTGGTCTATGGACGTATGAATGTTAACAAACAGCTTCGGATTAAAGCTCCAAAAGAGCTCCCAGCACTCATAAAACCAAAAGAATAAATTTTGCCTTCTAGCTAACAACACTCTTTTGCTCGGTGAATCGCTTTGTCGATGTGATCCACGATATTGGCTTCCCCAATTTTTTTATCCAATTTTGAGTTATGGATATACATCCGTACCGTTTTATTGACTCCCGATAATATCAAGACGGAATGTTGTTCTTGAAGTCTTTGGTTTAACACTTCCAAAGCATGAAGCCCAGCCGCATCAATCATCGGTACATGACGAAGGCGTAAAATAAATGCCTTTGGAGGAGCTTCAAAAAGGGCAAGAGTATCCAGCAGTTTTTCAGCAATCCCAAAAAAGAGCGGTCCGTTGATTTCATACACTTCAACACCGACAGGGATGATTTTTTTAGATGTCGCATCCGGATCATCATTTTCTTCATCATCTTCGTTATACGACTTAATCTCCACAGCCTGCATCATCGAATGGATAAATAAGATCGCAGCAAGAGATATGCCCGCTTGTATCGCGAAGTTCAAATCAACCAGAACCGTCAACGCAAAAGTGACAAAAAGAACAACACGATCCGAGCGAGGAGCTTTCATGATAGAACGGATATGTTTGATCTCCGCCATATTCCACGCCACCACTATCAAAATAGCGCTTAGAGCGGCCAGCGGAACTTTAACAATCATAGGAGCCAAAAGAATCATAAAGAGCAAAAGCCAAAAAGCGTGCATGATTCCCGATACCGGAGATACTGCACCCGCTTTAATATTCGTCGCCGTTCGCGCAATGGCTCCAGTAGCAGGGAGTCCTCCAAACACAGACGATGCGATATTAGCAACTCCTTGCGCTAAAAGTTCGGTATTGGGTTTATGCTTCGTCCCCGCCATTCCATCCGCCACAACAGCAGAGAGAAGTGATTCAATGGCCGCTAAAACGGCAATCGTAATCGCATCGGGAAACAGCAAGCGAATTTTTTCAAACGTAATGGCAGGAAAGGTAGGAGTTGGAAGCATGGAGGGAATAGCACCAAAACGGCTCTCGATGGTATCAATAGGTATATTTAAAAGCCATACGGCTAACGCTGAAAGAGTAACCACCACAATTGGTCCTGGAATCTTCGGATATTTCTTGGTCATCAAAAGGATAATACCGATGGAGATTAAGGCAACGATGACGGCATAAAAATTGGTTTCATGCAGATGGGTGATATAAAGAATGAGCTTGTCAATAAAATCAGGAGGCATCGTGGTAATGGACAAACCGAAAAAATCACGTAATTGAGAAAAGACGATCAAAAGTGCAATACCGGAAGTAAATCCAGTGATAACAGGATAAGGGATAAATTTAATGAGTTCCCCTGCACGGACAAAGGCCATAATTATTAGCAAAAATCCTGCCATAATTGTTGCTAAGACTAACCCTTCATAACCGTGCTTCATTGCTACAAGAGCAACGGTAACGATAAAAGCAGCAGTTGGACCACCCACTTGATAACGGCTGCCTCCCAGTGCTGAGATCAAAAATCCTGCTACTATCGCGGTAAAAAGACCTCGTTCAGGGGGAAGATTCGAAGCAATCGCAATCGCCATAGCAAGTGGTAACGCAACAATAGCGACCGAGAGTCCAGAGAGAGTATCTTTAAAAAAATCTTTTTTAGAATAGCCATTTTTTTTAATATAGGTAATAAGTTTTGGCTCTAAAAGCTTGTATAAGCTTTTTGTCATTTTATCATCCTGTAGATATTTAATTGCGTAAGTCTATAGCAGAGTCTCTTAATAAAGAAGGATATTTAAACAAGAAGTCTATTTTATAAAAACGTTTAGACGCCCAATCGGCTGCATATAAAATTGGTTGCCAATAACTCAATAAACTCCTCAACAGCTACTGGTTTACTGCACAAATAACCTTGGAAATAACGGCATTTGTATGATTCTAAAAAGAGTAATTGATCCATTGTCTCCACTCCCTCTGCGATAATATCCAGTTTAAAAATTGATGCCATCGCTATAATCGTTTCAACTAAAGCAGCATCATCTCCATCAATCATAATATCGCGGATGAAACTGCGATCAATTTTCAACGTCGAAATTGGAAGTTGTTTTAAAGAGCTTAAGGAGGAATAACCCGTACCAAAATCATCCATAGACATTCCTATACCAAAAATTTTCAACTGCTTCATTTTTTCAATAATCATATCCATTTTTTCAATAATCACCGATTCAGTCAGCTCGATCTCAAGCATAGAAGGGTCCATACCCGTTTGGGTAATGATATCCATAACCTTGGCTACAAAATCATTTTGTCGAAATTGGATAACACTCACATTAACAGCAAGTCGCGTTAGTTCTCTCCCTCGTGTGTGGTTGGTTTGCCAGCTTACAAACTGAGTACACGCCTCTTTAAGTACCCAATCACCTATAGGGATTATTAATCCGCTCTCTTCGGCAAGGCTAATCATATCATCGGGCATAACCAACCCCATCGTCGGATGATTCCAACGCAACAACGCTTCTGCTCCGATAATATTTTTAGACTTCACTTCAACAAGAGGCTGATAGTAAAGCTCAAGTTCATCATTTTTAATCGCATGACGAAGAGCATTTTCCATAAAAAGACGTTTTTTGATCCATTGATCCATTTGATCTTGGTAAAAACGAGTGGTATTTCTTCCCTCTTTTTTTGCTTGGTACATTGCCGTATCGGCAAATTTAAGTAAATCACCAGCGGTATGATCGCGAGAACTTACTAAAGAAATTCCAATACTGGAACTAGTAGAAATAAGTTCATTAAGACCTATCTCAAAACCTCTCGAGAGGATTTCATGTATTTTTTCAGCTACACTTTCTGCTCTTGCTGCGGCAAGATGAGATTCATTTCCCAATTCGTTGAGCAAAACAACAAATTCATCTCCACCTAAACGCGCAACTGTATCCCCTTCACGGCAAACACTTACAAGCCGTTTAGCCGTCTCAATGAGTAATACATCCCCGATGTGATGCCCTAATGAATCATTCACGCTTTTAAAATGATCCAAATCTAAAAACAATATTGCCAATATAGTCCCATGACGTCGATACTGTGCTAAAGATTGCGCAATACGATCGGTCAGTAATAGCCGGTTAGGTATATCTGTGAGCGCATCAAAATAGGCTTGATGCTGCATCTTCTCTTGGGCTATCCTTCGTTCAGTAATATCATTGACAATGGCAACACCTCCGATAATGGTGCGATGGGCATCATAAATCGGAGATGTTTTAAGAGTAATCCACAAATTAATTTTATTTATCATTGTCGTATATGGACCTTCGTAATATCCTTTTTCTCCTCTTTTAGGAGCACTCATTGCCTCATCTAAGCATGGATCAGGAAGTTTACTCAAATCCAATCCAATCATCCGTTCACGCGTAATTTGAAGAATGTTGAGCATCTCAGAATTTGAATCCAACACGATCAAATCATTGTCATAATAAAATATTCCTGTCGGAGCCTCTTTAAAAATCGTTTCAAAACGCTCTTCGCTCAGCTCAAGTTCCGACAAAGCGCGTTCATGTAAAATGCGAGATTGCAAAGCACTCGTAATATTATTGTAAATACGACCGGCAAGTACCAGCAGTAATATCCAATAAAACAGTATTACAAATGCCAAAACATCATACAAGGAATTTTCCTGCATCAGCATAGCCGCAACGAGAGGGAAAGTAATAATCGTTAAATAAATCTGAGTGGCATAACGGATTGAAGTGAGTGTACTCACAGCTCCAGCAGACATTCCAGCTAGTATAATGACCAAAAAAGTTTGGTGAAGAACACTTATTGGAAATAATACAATGGGTGTCACTCCCCAAATAACAGCAGAAAAGCTCATTCCGATTAAAAAACTATTTTTCCACTCACTTACGGTTCGACTTTTATTATCAAGCCGATACTCACGACACTTTAACCATCGCCAAACAATAACCATAATGTGAGCAATGCACCATGCCTCTAAAATCGTCGTATTTACAATATCCCACAGTGCCCATGTGAGAATAAACATATTAACAATAACCGCCAGTGATGAGAACCGCATGTGGCGATACGCGATAGCAACCTGTTCAGTTTCGAGCACTTCTGCAATAGTTAAAGACGCTGCATTCTCTTGTTGTCGATTTTTTTTAAAAAAAAGCACCCTAACCCTTATAATGTTTTTTTTTCGTAGAATAACGAAATCCGTATGAAAAACAAATGTCACTGTGTTACAATTGCACTCTTATGGTCAAATTTATTTTTATTATCAGTTTCTTTCTGTCTCAGCTTTATGCTAATGCCCTGCAAGAAAGCTATACCTTTACTAATCCAACAATTACATCATCGGATTTGAATGTGAGCTGTCCAAAGCCGTTTGAAATTTTCCTTGTTCCTGATGGCAAAACCTCTTATCGCATAAATTCACAAATACTTCTCAAAACTTTTGAACTCAACGGATGCGCTCTTAATAGCGGTAAAGTTCGGTTTGTGACCTTTTTGAAGCGAAGTGATACCGACTATACCTTGCTTCAAAATCAGCTGACCGCTTTTTATACTGAGCAATATCCTACCATTATCATCCAATCCATCCAGGTTTTTCCTCATGGCTATATTCAATCACTTCCCAATAACGCCCATGCTGTTTTCGATAAAGATATGGCGACCAAAAATAAAGGTACTTTTTATGTCGCCGACAACAGTGGTATTCGTCGGTATTTTGATTTTACGATTGATGCCAGCTTAAGCGTCCTGCATACAACCCAAAAAGTATCTCGAAAAGAGGTCGTTTCACTGAACAACAGTGCAATAAAAACAATTCCTTTTAGCACGTTTAGAAGTAAACCTCTCATTTCTCTTCCTGAGACAATGAGTCGATTTAAAGTTTCACTGAGAGATGATACACCTATAATTGAACGCCAAATCGAATCTATCCCTCTCGTTTTACGCGGTTCAAAAGTGAGTGTCCAAGTCAAAAATGACACAGTAATTGTTGAGTTTATCGCAACAGCCATGCAAGAGGGTGCACTGTATGATATTATTACAATCGAAAAAGCCGACAATAAAAGGGTTCGTGCCAAAATAATCGGAGAAAATGCAGTGGAGCTTCAATGAAAATCGTCGTAGGTATAAGCGGAGCCAGCGGTGCTTCTTTGGGACTTAAATTTTTGCATGCGCTTCCTGCTGATATCATCAAGCATTTAATTGTATCTGAACATGCAAATATCGTTTTGGAAAAAGAAGAAAATACCAATCTTCATCAAAATACTGAAATATGGGCTTCTGTAGCATCAGGCTCATACGGTGCAGATGCGATGATTATCACACCGTGCAGTATGAATACCCTCGCTAAAATCTCCTGCGGAATCGCTGATAATCTTATAACACGTGCGGCAAGTGTAATGATAAAAGAGCGTAAAACATTAATTTTAGCGCCGCGAGAAATACCGTTTTCATCAATTGCACTGGAAAATATGCATAAACTGTCCATGATGGGAGTCATCATCGCACCCCCGGCTTTGGCGTATTATGGAGAACAAACGACTTTGGAAGATATGGAAAATTTTATGATAGGCAAATGGATGGATTTGATGAAAATTGACAATAATCTTTATAAACGGTGGAGCGGCGAATGAAATGCAACACAATAGCCCTTTATCCAGGGACCTTTGATCCTGTTACCAATGGTCATTTTGACATTATTGAGCGAGGCTTAAAACTGTTCGACGAAGTGATTATTGCTGTGGCAGATTCGAGAGACAAGCGTCCTATGTTTAGCCTAGAAGAGCGAGTAGAGATGACGAAACTTACTGTCAAAGATTTAGATCGCGTGCGGGTAGTCGGCTTCGATAATCTAACAGTAGAGCTTGCTAAAACATTAGGTGCAACCGTCCTTATTCGTGGTCTTCGTGCGGTGAGTGATTTCGAGTTTGAGCTGCAACTTGGCTACTTAAACCACTCCCTCGATCCGGATATTGAAACCGTTTATTTGATGCCTCGCCTCAAACACGCATTTATCAGTTCTTCCATCGTCCGGAATCTACTGAAATTCAACGGTAAGACCGATCACCTTCTCCCCGCATCGGTTCAAAATGTTATTGGGAGTATGAAATCATGTACATTGCAATAGAGGGGATTGATACCGCGGGTAAAAGCACCCAGATTGAGTGCCTAAAATCGCTTTTTCCGGAAGCTGTTTATACCAAAGAACCGGGAGGAACTCCTGTCGGTGTAGAAATACGCTCTATGGTGCTGCACGGAGAACTTAAAAGTAAAATGGCAGAATTGCTCCTCTTCTTAGCCGATCGTGCTGAGCATACTGAGAGCATCATATTTCCTAATATTAATTCTCTGATCATCAGTGATCGTTCCGCTGTTTCTGGGGTTGCATATGCTTTAGTACAAGATATTTGTGATATTAAGACACTTGTATCTCTTAACACACTTGCTACTGGCGGAAAGTTCCCTGAGAAAGTTTTTATCCTAAAACTTTCTCCACAAGAACTAGCAAATCGACTCTCTCAAAAAGAGCATGATGTTATAGAATCTCGAGGAATTGACTACTTGCTTAATATTCAAGAAGCTCTTATAAAAGCATCCCAAGAACTGGGGATACAAACCTTTGTAATCGATGCGTCACAATCTATTGATACTATTACAAACGAGATCGCCGATCTCATAAAAGGAAACGAATGATCCAATCTTTACGCGGAATGAATGATATTCTCTCAAACGACTATGAACGTTTTGAGTATTTTATTTCTACTGCTTCCACTATCACTAAACGTTACGGTTTTCATTACATCGAAACCCCGCTTCTGGAAGAAACAGCTCTCTTCAAGCGCTCCGTGGGTGAAAGCAGTGATATCGTAGGTAAAGAGATGTATCAGTTCACTGACAAGGGTGGCAACGACGTATGCTTACGCCCCGAGGGAACAGCAGGAGTAGTTCGAGCCTTTGTCCAAAACAAGCTGGATAAAAAAGGGGGAATTCACCGCTTTTACTATCATGGATCAATGTTTCGCTACGAACGTCCCCAAAAAGGTCGGTTACGTCAGTTTCACCAGTTTGGAGTAGAGAGTTTTGGTGTGGATTCCGTCTATGAAGATGCATTGATGATTATGATGGTTGCTGATATTCTAAAAGCTTTGGGGATCGGTTACAGCCTAAAACTTAACTCTCTGGGTGATCAAAACTGCATGCCTGCTTATCGTGAGAAACTCATTGCTTTTATTGATACCTGCGGAGATGCTATTTGCGAAGACTGCCAACGCCGTAAATCAACCAATCCCATCCGTGTATTGGACTGTAAAAATCAAGCATGCCAAAATCTTTATACCCAAGCACCAAAACTCCTCAATCATCTCTGTACGGGGTGCGAAAGTGATTTTGAAACCCTTAAATCTATTTTAGATCAGCATAATATTAATTATGAACTTGATACCAATCTCGTACGCGGACTGGATTATTATTCTAAAACTGCCTTTGAATTTGTCAGTGATGAAATCGGCTCTCAAAGCGCTATTGCCGGAGGGGGACGTTATGACCGTCTTATCGAATTTTTAGACGGGAAGCCAACCCCTGCGGTAGGATTTGCTCTAGGGATTGAGAGACTCATGGAGCTCATAGTAATGCCGGAACCCGTTCGTGAAGGTTATTATCTTGGAGCAATGGAAGCGGAGTCATTACCGCTCATTCTCAAAGCTGCTGAAAATTTTCGTAAAACGGATAAAGCTGTCGTTGAATATGATGCAAAAAGTCTTAAAAATCACCTCAAAGGGGCCGATCGTATCAATGCTCGCTATTGTGCAGTAATCGGTGAAAATGAACGGCTGAATAATACGATTTGGATAAAAGATTTGGTTGAACAAAAAGAGTCTACTATTTCACTTAAAGAGGGAACTAATGAATAATTACGGTATTGATATTTGGGGTGAAAACAATTTTATGATCGATCAGGGGATGATAAAAGTTAACTACAAAAGTTCTCCCTCATTGATTGAAATTGCCCATAAAATTCGTAAAACGAATCTTAGCGGTCCCTTGATTTTACGTTTTCCGCATCTTATTGGAAAACAAATCGATTTACTTTACTCAAACTTTCAACGTGCCATTTTTGAAAACGATTACACTGGAAAATTTCGTGCCGTATTTCCTCTAAAAGTAAATCAATTTCCAGAAGCTGTTGATGCTATTGTTGAGCATGGTGAAAAATTTGGTTATGGATTGGAAGCAGGTTCCAAAGCAGAACTCGCCCTCGCAATGGCAAAAACCCCTTTAGGTTCTCCTATCACCGTCAATGGTTTCAAAGATGAAGAGATGGTTACCTTAAGCTTCATTGCCGCACAAATGGGTCATGACATTACCATCACTATCGAGGGGATTGGTGAACTTGAATGGATTATTGATGTAGCGCAGTCGTGCAATCTCAAAGTTCCCAATATCGGTATTCGTATTCGTCTCCAAAGCGAAGGCAGTGGAATCTGGGCAAAAAGCAGCGGTTTAAGTGCTAAATTTGGTCTTACCTCTACTGAGCTTATTGAAGCGATGAGTATGCTGCAAGAACATAATATGGTGGAACATTTTACGATGATTCATTTCCATGTCGGCTCACAAATGCAAGATATCTCAACACTCAAACGTGTCTTACGTGAATCGGGAAATATCTATGCTGAACTCAAAAAAATGGGAGCCACGGCACTGGGAGCGATCAATATAGGCGGAGGATTGGCAGTTGAATATTCTCAGCATACTTCCACACGACTTCGCAACTACACCCTAGAAGAGTTTTCAAACAGTGTCGTATTTTTGCTTCGTGAAATAATGAATGCAAAAGGCGTTGACCATCCCGATATTTATACCGAATCAGGGCGATTTATCGTAGCGTCACACTCCGTTTTGATTACCCCTGTTCTGGAGCTTTTTTCACACGATTATCAAGAAAAATCTCTCAAACTCAAAGAAAAAAATCCACCATTAATCGAAGAATTACGCGAATTAAACGCTCTTCTTTCCCCACGTACCTGCATCGAATACATGCACGATGCACTCGACCACATGGAATCATTACTTACTCTTTTCAACCTAGGACACATTGATCTTTTGGATCGCTCTAATGCTGAAATTTTGGTTCATCAGATTATCAAAAAATCACTCTACCTCTCCCAAGACAACCTCGTACCCGAAATCGAGCGTCTTCAAGTCAAACTGCAAGAGCGTTATCTCATTAACAGCTCTATTTTCCAAAGTATTCCCGATTACTGGGGATTACAACAGCCCTTCCCTATCATGCCGCTTGATCGTCTCGACATCCCTGCCATTCGTGCAGCGAGTCTTTGGGATATTACCTGCGATAGCGATGGGGAGATAAAATTCAAACCCGAGACTCCTTTGTATCTCCACGATATTGATTTGGACGAAGAGGAATATTTCCTCGCCTTTTTCAACGTTGGAGCCTACCAAGAGACATTGGGTATGAATCATAACCTCTTTACTCACCCTAGTGAATGTACTATTCTCATCAATGACACAGGATATGAGATTGAAAACTTCACCGAATCGGATAATGTCCTCAATATTCTCGAAGATATTGGGTATGACAGCTCAAAACTTCTAACCAACCTTAAAAATAAACTGGCAACCAGTGAATTTATGGCAGAAGAAGAAAAAACTGATACACTTCAAAAACTCGAAATGTACCTTTACCAAAATGGTTATTTACGCACAACAAGATAAGGATTTTTTTTGGGACTTTTTTCTGAAATTAGCGAAGATTTTTCAAATGTTTACAAAAACGACCCTGCAATCAGCTCACGGTTAGAGTTATTATTTAACTATCCGGGAGTATGGGCGATTTTTTGGTATCGCATTGCCAATCGACTTTATCGAAATAATTTTAAAGCTTTCTCTCGTCTTATTATGGGAATCAATCAGATTATTACGCATATAGACATACACCCGGGAGCTACAATAGGACGACGTGTTTTCATCGACCATGGAACAGGTGTTGTTATTGGACAAACAGCAGTTATCGAAGATGATGTCCTCATCTATCAAGGTGTCACACTAGGCGGAGTCAGTTTGACAGCAGGTAAACGCCATCCTACAATCAAACGTGGTGTGGTCATCGGTGCAGGAGCCAAAATTTTGGGCAACATTACCATCGGAGAGAACTCCAAAGTAGGAGCCAACTCCGTTGTTGTACGTAATGTTCCTGAAAACAGTACTGCTATCGGGATTCCAGCTCATGTAATCCAAAAAGGACGAGACAAAGATCCCTTTAGCCATAATAAACTTCCCGATATTAATAAAGAGATGTTTGAATACCTTCTCAAACGTGTTGCGGTTTTAGAACACTACATGGTTCAAGACAACACCGAAATTCTTGAGCAAGATCTTCAACTCGAAAATATTTATGAATCGTTCATCAAGGCAATGAAAAATTAATCTTAGGCAGTGAGAAGTGAACAGAGTTCTTTTAAAAATTATTTTTCTTTTCACTTTTTTTTCTTTCCACTCACTCCAAGCAACCGTTCTTAGTTCTCAGCAGCTCCGTTCTGGCCTCTCAAAAAATGATTTCACAACAACTCTTTCCTATCTAAGCACTCATACATCTGATGAAGATCAACTGTGGTATTGGCTTGATCTTGCACGACTTCAACAAGCGAATGGTGAGTTTAGAGCTTCCATCCTCTCTTTTGAAAAAGCGTATGCTATTTTGGATGATTTTGAGAACAGAGCAACGATAAGTATCCGTAATGTTGGTTCTTTTTTAGGCTCATCCTTTCTTTCAAAAGGGTCTCAGACGTACTACGGCAAAGGATATGAGCGAACTCTTATGCACACCCTTAATGCTCTCAACTACGCTATGTTAGGTGACCTTGAGGGGTCTGCCGTTGAACTGCGCCGAATGGAATTACGCCAAGAATTTTGGTTACGAGAAAGTGAAGAAAAGATCAAAGATGCTTCCGATGAAAAAATAAAAGCAAGAGAGCAAGGAAGCGACATTTCTTCTATTCCATCAGGATATTCGATGGGAGTTCTACTCGAAGATGCTGATGTCAGAGCTATGGCAAACAATTATCAAGACCCTTTTTCCTATACTTTAAGCAGTATTATTCATGATATTTCTGGGCTTTCACCACTACTTGGGAACTCATCAGAAATTAGCTTAAAACGCTCTATTGCTCTCAATCCTGAGAGTGAAAAAGTTTTTGTAAAATTACCGTATTCTCTTCCTTCAAAAGAAAAAATGAAAATCACTGTCATTGTTTTATCCGGTCTTGCCCCTTCCCTAAAAGTTGAAAAAATACGTTTTCCGATTTTTCAAGGTGCCAGTTATACCAGTATCGATCTGCCCTCTTATTCAATACCTGTTAATGATATTTATCCCCCTTCCATATCGACATCTCAATTAAGTATTCAGCCACCAAGACTTTTAAAAAGTGATCTCATGGCGTATAAAACGCTCAAAGATGAACTTCCTGCAGAACTCGCGAAATCAATTGTACGTGCTACGACCAAAGGTGTAGTTGCAAAACAGGCCAATGATCATTTTGGTGACATGGGAGGGCTTATAGCTTCTTTGCTCATGGATATAGGGAGTTCTTACTCGGATTCTGGATTTAGAAACTGGGAAATGCTGCCAAATTCTGGCTATCTAGCACAACTCGAAGCAAAAAAAGGTGAAACCGTTACCATTACGCTCAATAACCATCAAGAATCAATAATGCTTCCTAGTAACAAAAAAGGGGTTATAATACTCGTATCATACTTAACCCAAAACAACATAAGGATAGATCATGTATCGTACTAAAAACTTCATAATCACATTTGCTGCCACTACACTTCTAGTAGCTTTTTTTACGGGGTGCGCTTCTAAAGATGTGACAATTATAGGAGACAAACGAGTTGATATTATTGATCACAGAACGTTTAAAGAGGGAAACTTTATTAAAGCTGTTATTGATCTTGAAAACAATGATTATGACAATGTAGAAGGTTTTGTGTATCGCATAGAGTGGTTTGATAAAGATGGAATCCTCAAAGAAGCAACAGCATGGAAGCCGATAGTTATTCATAAAAATCAAAAAATACAAATTGTTGAGATGTCCAATCTCCCTGACGTTACCACCTATAAAATCGTGGTCTCAGTACCCGAAAAACTTTAATAAGGAATCACAATGACTAAAACAACTCTTATTCTTTCAATTACGACAGCTGCACTCTTTTTAAGTGGGTGCTCTACTTCTGGTGGAGCTGGCATGGTCGGCTATGATTCCAATGTCAAATACGGCGATGCCAAAGCGGTAGAAACAGTAACCGCTGATTTTGGGTCAACTGATTTGCAAAGTACGGCTGAAGCACTTACTCAGTCACTTCTTGAATCTCGTTATATCTCAAAAGCAACACAACCGCCAAAAGTACGCCTTCGTACGGTTAATAATCTAACATATGAGCATATTGACACCAAAGCGATTACAGACAAAATTCGTATTAAATTACTCAAATCTGGACAAGTACGCTTTTTAGCAGACAAAACCAATCTTGATGAAGTTTACGATGAACAGCAGTTAACCGCGTCCACGGCAGTAAAAGAAAACAGTAAAAATATTGAAGAGGCTAATTATATTGTAACCGGGAATGTGCGTTCTATTAAAAAGGCAAATGACAGTGTAAAAGATGTCTATTACAATGTTTCACTTGAATTGGTTAATCCGCAAACGGGAGAGATAGTCTGGGCAGATGAAAAAGAAATACGCAAAGTTACTTCTAAATCTTCAGTAGGCTGGTAAGCCTACTATATCCCCTCGCTAGGGTTGATCACTTCAACAACATCCAAACCAAATCCGCTTAACGCAGCAAACTCAACATTTTTTGAATCGGCGATAAGTCGCATATGACGAACACCTAAAATTTTGAGTATTTGTGCTCCAATGCCGTATTCTTTCATATTTGCTGAATGATGCTGTGGTTTGTTAATAAACAATAAGACCCCGCTGTTTTGTTTCAAGTAGTGTATCGAATCAATAAGTTGAGAATAACGATTTTGATTGAGTAAAAGATCAATATCAGGGATGACATTATGAACTCTCACGTTAGCGGTTTCCCCTGCTTTATAAAAAACAATCGCCGTATGCTGATCGCCTTGATGATCTTCAAAGCAATATTTTTTGACATGAACACCAAAAAACTCAATCTCTTCTTCTGAAATTGCTTTGACCAATATTTCATTGGCGAGACGATACTCAACAATATCTGAAATATAAACCGTTTTAAGTGAATGCTTTTGGGCAAAAACATCCAGATCATCCCGTCGCGCCATTGAGCCGTCTTCTTTCATAATCTCACAAATAACCGCAGATTCTGCCAAACCGGACAAACGACACAAATCAACTGATCCCTCCGTATGACCGATACGAACCAACGTTCCACCCTCTTTTGCAATCAAAGGGAAAATATGCCCCGGCATCACAAGCTCAGTCGCATGACTTACCGGATTTGCCAAAATTTTGATCGTCATGTCTCGTTCATGTGTAGAAATACCTGTAGTAGCCGCTGTAGCATCCACAGAGACCGTAAAGGCTGTCTCATGCATAGATGAATTGGTTTTTACCATAGGCTCCAAATTTAGACGTTTAGCGATGCTTGGATTGATAGCAACACAAATAAGCCCTTTAGCATGTGTAGCCATGAAATTTACATGATCCGGAGTCGAAAAAACAGACGCATAAACCAAGTCACCCTCATTTTCACGATCTTCGTCATCGACCATGATGACCATGCGTCCTTTTTTAAACTCTTCTATTGCTGCTTGTACGCGAAGTATTGCTGACATGAATATCTCTTTTAATTAATATATTAGTAGAGATTATAATCAAAAAGGATTAAAAAAGCATCACATTCTAAATGAAACGATTTATTTTTTAAAAGCTTTGAAAAACTCTTGACAAATTCAGAAAAAGAGTCTATAATTTCGGCCTCACAACGAGAACGTTGGGGTGTAGGCAAATGGTATGCCAACAGTTTTTGGTACTGTAGATTGAAGGTTCGAGTCCTTCCACCCCATCCATTTTATACCGCGGAATAGAGCAGTCCGGTAGCTCGTCGGGCTCATAACCCGAAGGTCGTAGGTTCAAATCCTGCTTCCGCAACCAACCCCTAGATATTATTTCTTCTAATATTTAAAATACTTTTTTTAACAACAATTTAAGCGTCGCGGAATAGAGCAGCCCGGTAGCTCGACGGGCTCATAACCCGTAGGTCGTAGGTTCAAATCCTGCTTCCGCAACCAATCAACCCCCTTAAATAGCCACTTTATCACTACTTTGTCTATTTTAATACCTCTACGAATCTATCAAGCATAACATAAATATTTTAACTTTGATCTCAATAAATTACTTCAAATTTACAAAACCATTTCTATCAAAATTACTTCGAAAACTCCTCTATAATTTTCTATCTTTAACACTTTTTACAGTACCTAAATTTTTCGTTTTATAGCCTATTTATAGCAATACAATTTTTTCTATCTCTTCTTGATTGATATAGCTATCGTGAACAGCACGCAACCTTATATCCCCTACCCTTTGTATCGATCTCTTCATAACGATCATACTATATCGCTTTAAAGACCATGTCATTGATTTTCTAATTTTTTTTGAATATCAAGCTTTTCCTCATTTGCTTATCAAGACTAATCAATAATGAAATGAGCAAATAGTTGAAATTTAAATTTTTTGTAAATTTTGTCTAGCTTCAATATTAACAATATCAATTATTTGATTATATATGTGTATATAATCTGAGGCATCTAGCTCTGTCGTAATTTCATCATCTTGTGAATGTAGTAGTCCAGAAGAACTTGATAATGTGTGATGCAATTGTTGTAAGGAAGATAATGAATCATTAGAAATATCTCTAATTTCAAAATGAATTAAATCTTCTCCTTTATATATATTTCTTTTAATATTGTTAAATCGGTACTGCTCAATAAAATCATTTATTACACTTCTCAAGTTTACAACAACATTGCTCATATCACGAATTTCTATACGAGTTTTTATTGACAATAATTTATTGATGTAGTTAAGTGTATTGTAGTTTATTCCTTTTTCAACACTCCCAGGCTGAACAAAGTATTCCACTTTTAAATAATTTCCACATTTATAGACTTTATTTTCATTACTCTTAAATCCTTCGCATTGAAATTGTCCTTCTAAATCTTTACAAATTTTACATGTTTTATTTTCTAAAGCATTATTTCCTAAAGAATAATCAACCAAATATTTATAAAATTCCATATTGTGGGTAAAAATAATTACTTGATATGTATTTGCTAAACTACATATTTTTTTTGCAAGTTTCGCAATATTATTATGATCTAAACTTGTAATAGGATCATCAAATACAATAGTATTGATATCGTCAAATTCTAATTCTGTAAACCAATCACACAATGAATATACTTTAGCTTCCCCTTCACTTAATATATCATCAATTTTGTATTCAGTGCTATTACCTGTAATATTACCTTCTATTTTTGTCTGTCCTGAAGATACAGAAAATTTCCTATTTATTTTCTCTCTATTTGGTAATTTAAAATCTACTAAGTGTGCATTAAATCTATCTATATAGTTTCTCCTTAATAACTCTTCTTCGACTTTTGATTTATCTTTTGATAATTTACTTTTATAAGATGTAAAATTACTACTTTGCAAAGTATATTGAGATATTCCAGATGTTATATCCCGCAATTTAATTATGCTTTCCTTATTAACAAAGCAATATTCTTCGTCAAGTACAGAAGCCAACTCCCTCTTAGCTTGACTCTTTATTATTTCTAAATTGGATAGTTGAGTCTGATACGTTATTACCTCTAATTTGAAAATTTTTATATTAGACTCAACTAGCTCTTTATGATTTTTTAATTGATATATTTCATTTTTATAAGATACTGTATTTGCTAAGCCCAAACTTTTAAGATACAGAATAAAAGACCTGAGAATATTATTATCCAATATACTATTGAAATTATTTAATTTTTTGAATTCTAATGATGATGATTCTAATACGGTAATTGTAGAATATACTCCTATTGTCTTTTCAATAAATTTTTCAATTTTAAGTATCAAATGGTCAATCGTTTTTTGAATACTTTGAATGTTTACTTCAATTTCATCATCTATAGTTTGATGTATCTTTTGTATTAAATTTTTATTCTCATCTGGTAAATCTTGATTACAATAAAAACATTTTTCTATACCTATTGGATAATTATCAATCTCATATTTTTGAGCAGTTTTTACTACACTTTTTAGTAATTCAATATAAATATCTTTATACTCATTCTCTAGGCTAAATAATAAATCATATTTATCAAATAGTGAATAATCTCTTTTATTCTTTAACTCTATAAGTTGTACAACAACCTTTTCTACATTATTTAATTCTTCATAAATTGATATTTTTTCATTAAGGTATTGAACATAACTAGTATATAAATCAATTTTTGTATTATTGATAGTAATACTATCACTTATATCTTTAGCATTTTGATTGACTAATACATTTAACTCTTCTTTTTTTTCTTCAATTTTAGAAGGTATGATTTCATGTTCTATTAATCTATTTAATTCACTATTTATTGATTGCGTATTATTTAATTTGATATAGATTGACGTATCTTCTCTAGATTTCAAATTCCTATTTAATATTGATAATAAACTAGTTGCTTCTGCATTAAGTTTGTTAATTTCAAGTGATATTTCTTTTTCTACTGCATCAATAGCTTCTCTAAATATTTCATAATAATCTAATTTATACCTATCTACAGACCATCCAGTTTCTTTTTTGGATAACGATTCATTAAGTATAATGGAATCACAAAATTTTACTTTACTTGGAATATGTTCATTAGGGCTCCATGATATTTCTTGTACAGATTGAGGAAAATCATTATGTCCTTTTCTTTGATATTTTTTGAACTGATTTTCCGTAATTAAATCTATTTTAGCCGTCATCATAGTATCCGCACTTGAATAGATATTTGACTTTAAGTTTTGTGCTTCTAGAAATATATTCTTAAGTATTTTGTAATATGAGCTCTTTCCGCTTCCATTCTTTCCATAAATCAATGTAAAAAAAGGGCTAAATTCAATTACTTGATCATTAATTAGTCCTCCAATATTTTTATTTTCATATAATTTATAAATTAGCTTTTTTTTGTCTTCTCTTGGTGTTGAAGTGATTTGTGAAGTTATTGTTTCTGGTATTTCTATAGATAAAAAATTACTAACTGCATTCTTAATGTCTTCGTCAGTATATATACCATTTAAACATATTTTATTTTTTAAATCTGTTATCCATTTAATATTATCAAAACTCAATATTTTTAAATGATCAACTGCATTGGTCATACTTTTCCTTTAATGTATCATTAGCACAAGTCTTAATACTTTAGATCGACAAGTACTTTATCTATAAAGAACCTCAACTTATCACTATGCACTATAGCTCTATCTCATTCACATTTTGATGATTATTCTTAACAATATTTAATGTTTTATTTTACATCAATACAAATAATATGCATATTAGAATAGCCTTAAGTTCAATTGTAAATATATAATAGGAGTTAGCAAATATTTTTTTATAAAAATAAGCTTTTCCTCATTTACTCATATTGCTTAATCTTATCAGGAAATGAGGTAATCTATGAAAATTAAAATTTTTAATATTTCTAGAATTGATCAACTATCTAAAAGTAACTATAAAAGCTCTATAAACGAAAATTTCATTTTGCCATTAAAAGATATTGATACTTATAAACTTTGGTCTATAGCATGTGTTATGTGATGCTAAGACCGTTCTTATAGCTTTAGAATATTTCCCATTGCTATTATTAGTAAAAAAATCTAAAAATCCCTTTTATCTCATTTTCTCATCTATCCAAACCGATAAGAAAATGAGGTAATTCGAGAAATTCAATTTTTTTGTTTGGCATGGTTAATATTTTGAAATATGAATCCTATCCATTCTTCAACATTGTATTATTCACTATGCTGAAAAACTATTATAACTACTCATGCCACCGCCGTAATAGTTACTATAAATATGCTGATAGACGGCAACAGACCTATCATCAACTTCATTATCTGTATAGTTCTCCTGCGGTAGATAAAGTAATGTGTCATGTATGGTTGTCTGGACTTGAGCAGTTATTTGTGTGCTCTCTCTCCATCTTTCAACTTTTAGTTTTTCTGCCTTTAGTTTTGCCAGTGTATCTTTTGCAACTTTTTTAACTGCATCAGACTCATTTGTAGTTAAAGTATCTTTTACGAGAAGATCGTAAATCGCTAAAGTCTCCTCATCTAATCCTTCTCTTACTGCTCGAGTATCTTCTTCATTTAAGTCAGATAAAAACTTCACAAGATCTTCAAATGCTTTCTTTGTAGTTTCTGCATCTTTACCACTATTATAGGCATCTATTATCTTTTGATACTTCTCATAAAATTCTATTCTGGTGGGATTATTTGACAGCATCATTTTGAGTTTTTTATCTATAGATTTTTGTAAATCAAAAACGACTTTATTTTTATTATTTACTTTTTCGTACGCTTTTTTGAGCTTGTCAAAATCTAAATTACTAAGATCCACATATACATCTTCTTTTTCATCATCAACATCAATTGCTATATTTTTATCTACTACGTTTTGTAATTTCACAATTAGTTCTATGATATCTGCTTGCTTTACCTTTTGATTTAAACCGTTATATATGGCTTCTATTGCATTGAAACTTTTTATAAATGGTTTTACTTCATCTTCTGGAAATAGAGCTTTGTATTTTCTAAACATATCTCTAGCCAAAACCTCAAATTTAGCTCTTGAGATTTCATTTAAACAAACTGCATTGATAGCTTCTGTAATAAATGCTAGTTTTTCAAGTGGCGTGGCTTCCAGTAATTTTAAAACATCAAATTTTAGTTCTTTTAAATATATTGTGATTTCATCAATAGAAACTTCAAGCTCTCTAGCTAATTCGTCCATTGTTTTGGTCGGTGTGTCATCTCCTCCACCAGTGGAGCCTTTTCCTTTTCCACTTTCTCCATATACACCATATGCATTTTTTAATTGTTCATACACATTGCCGTAATCAACTATTAGACCATTCTCTTTTTCATCATCATAAACTCGGTTAGCCCTCGCTATAGTCTGCATTAGGGTATGACCTCTGATTGGCTTATCAAGATAGACAGTAGAAACACATGGTGCATCAAAACCCGTAATCCACATAGCACAAACAATAGCTAATCTAAAAGGATTATTGGAGTCTTTAAACTCTTTTTCTAAGTCTCTATCTACCATTTTTTTACGATGTTTTGATATATCTAGTCCATACTTTCTAAATTTATCAACTTCATTTTGTTCACTACTTACAACTACACAAACTTCCGTCTCTTCAATTTTTTTGTATCTAAGTTGATATTGTAATAGTTCTTGTTCGTCTTCGATTGCAGCCATTTTTTGTTTTAAGTCTACTAAATATTCTTGCCAAAACTCCATGATATAGTCATACATTCGAACGGCAGTTGGTTTATCCAAGGCAACAAACATTCCCTTGCCCTGATACCCTCGTTCATTAAAATGCCAAACGAGATCTTTTGCAATAGCCCTTAGTCTATCCGTAGAAGTAAGTATAGGATAGTTCGTACCAAAAGCTCTCTCTAGCTTTTTTCTCTGATCTTCATCCATATTTTCATCTTCAACTATAGCTGCCATCTCTTCATTGAGTTTTGGATTTTCAAGCTTTAGCTTTTCTCCCTTATTGATATAAAGAAGAGGTAAAGTAGCCCCATCACTAATAGCTGATTTAAAATCATATACCGATACATACTCACCGAAAATATTTTTTGTTAATTCTTCTTCGCCTTTAAAAATAGGTGTTCCCGTAAATCCAAGATAAGAGGCATTCGGTAATGCATTAAATCTCATGTTTCTTGCAAACACTCCACCTTGGGTTCTATGAGCTTCATCCGATATGACGATAATGTCGTTACGATCACTCAACTCGGGATACTCATTCTCTATTTTAGGATTAATAGAAAATTTGTGAATTAGGGTAAAGATATAACGATGATTTTCTTTTAACAGTTTTCTGAGATGTTCTCTGCTCTCTGCAACCACACCCTGTTCTCGTACCGCTCCCACTGCTGTAAATGTGTCATATATCTGATTTTCCAGTTCGCCACGATCTACTACGATTAGAATAGTATAGCTTCCTTCAAACTTACGATGTACCTTCTGTGATAAAAAGACCATAGAGTAACTTTTACCACTTCCTTGAGTGTGCCAGAATACTCCAAGTTTTCCCTTTAGATCCTTTATATTCTTAGCATTCTCTAATGCTTTATTTACACCGATATATTGGTGATTTTTTGCCATAATTTTGACTACTTCACCACCAGCATCATCAAACAGTAAAAAGTTTTCAAAAATATCTAGCAGCTTATCTTTTGCACAAGTTCCACGGATAGTCGTATCTAAACTAACCATCCCCTCTTCACCCTCTTCTATACGTTTCCACTCATTAAAAAACTTAAAAGGACTGGTTATTGTGCCTATCTTTGTGCCACTATTATTTTCTTTATCTAATCCATTAGAAAGGATGATTAGCGCATTGGTGTGAAATAAATGTGGAATCGTATCTTTATAGTCTTTTAGATTGTCATCATAAGCATGTTGCAGGTCTCTATGGTGTGCTTTTAGCTCAAGAAACACCAAGGGTATCCCATTCACAAAACCAACTACATCCGGTCTGCGACTATAAAGGTCTCCAACCACTTCAAATTGACGCACTGCTAAAAAATCATTCTCTGTAGGATTTTTAAAATCAAAAACTTTTAGACGCTTTTTAGTTAGCTCTCCTTTCTCATTCGTAAAACTAACCTCTACACCATTTTTGATCAGTTCATACTTCTCTTTGTTGATACGGTCAAGTGTTTTGTCTGCCACTTTTTGGGCTATCTGGAGATAGGCATCACGGTAGGCAGATTCTGGAAGATCAGGGTTGAATTTTTTTAGTTTTGGTAATAGATATTTTTGTAAGATCACTTCACTTTTATTTTCGCGACCTAAAAGTCCATCTTTTCCGAAACTTTCATTTTTCCATGCTGTTTTGATTGCCCAACCTAAAGATTCTAAAACATCAATTGTGGCTTGTTCAACTAAGTTGTCTTCATTGTATTCAAAGCTCATACAGCAACCTTTAGATTTTCTATATCGAGTGCACTAGTCATAAGTCGAGGAAGTAAAATATCTCTGGCTTCTTTAAGGAGTTGATTTTGTAAATTTAATTTGATAATTAAATCAATCATTGGTTTTACAATGTAATGGAATTTATCTCGAGTCTCTCTAGTAGGTATTGTTAATTTAATCTTTGAAGCGTTCACTGGGCTTAAATTCTGTTGTGCTGCACCATTAGATATATTTTCCAATTGTCTTGTCATACCAGCATGTCTAAATAATGAGTACAAATATCCATAATCTAACTTATTTTTGGGAATTAGATTAACTACGCGCTGATTTAATAAATAGCTATCCCCATAGACTAAGCATACACGACCAACATTTCCTGTTAAAGACATAATAATATCTCCAGATTTAAGTATCTGATGCTCTTGAAGATTAGTAGGAAGCATGGATATACTGTCAGTAGTTTTAGGAATAAATAAGCCATCTTGAACATTTTTAATAGTAACAATTTTATATCGTTTATTAACCTCGTACAATGCACTTTTAAAAGAATATCCGCTCTTAAAATCAACAAGACTTTCGACTGTCTCTTTCCTCCATCCAAAAGGCAAACAAGTTTCACTATCCAATTCCAACTCTTCACCTTCAATTCTAAAGGAAAAAAACCACTCTTCATAGATGAGTCGCATTGTCTCTTCGAGAAGCTTTATTCGTTTGAGGTTATTTTCTATGAGGTCATCATAATTTGATAGGGTCTTAGCTATTTTCTTTTGTTCCACAGGAATGTTAATTTTAAAAGATTTTATGGCACCTATGGGTATCCTCATTTGATTCGCAGCTCCTGCACCTCTATTTTGAATGAAATTTTTGAACAGCTGAGTTTTAGCAACATACCCTAGATATTTTTGATCTAATAAATTATTATCTTTTGTTCTAATGCATACTGCATTTTGATTAAGTAAAAAGCCTTCATTTTCTTTAGAAGTGATTACTGATCTTCCTGCTGCAGAACTTTCTAAAGAAGGGTGAGATCCAACAGTCGCAATAATTAAATCACCTTCTACTAATAAATTTTTACTATATTTTTCTAAACTCTCCACTGAAATATAATTCAAATTTTCAGATCCTATCCTCTCGCCCTTCAAATTGGAAACTTTGACTACAGGAATACCATCTTCCACATATTCCGATTCACTCCATGCACCACCATTTATAAAATCACAGACATCACCTAATAAATATTCCATAATTAACACCTATTCTTTTGTATAGCATCCATTATTTCAAGACTCTCAGCGGTTAATTTTACTAACTCATCATGAATCTCTTGCATTCGTTTTTGATAATCAAAATTGTCATCAATCTTTAGACTATATCCTACATACCGTCCAGGAGTAAGACTATAATCATTTTCTTTAATTTCTTCAAGAGTGACAATTTTACATAATGCCTCTTTATCTTCATACTTATTATTTGTAAAAGTTTTTATTAGCCACTCATTAGCACTAAAGTCAACTGCTTCACCTCGATAGTTTTTGATTATAGCTGTCATCCCCTCTAACTGATCAGGAGAAAAATCATTAATAGTTTGATTGACTTTTCTAAATGTATTTTTTGCATCGATCATCAAAATTGTATTTTTATCTTTTTTACCTTTATTAAAAAACCAAACATGACACGGAAGGCTTCGTGTATAAAAAAAGTTATTGCTTACACCGACAATGGCTTCTACATTACCTGTTTCTATAAGCTTCTGTCGAATTAGCTTTTCACTATTGCCCGCATCAGTTGCAGAGGAAGCCATAACAAAACCTGCACGTCCATTTTCATTTAAAAAAGAGTGAAAATACTGTATCCATAAATAATTTCCATTGTCAGTGCTTGGCAATCCAAAAGGTAATCGTGGATCATTTTTAACAAAGTCTTTATCTTTATCAATCTTACTTACATTAAAAGGAGGATTTGCCATAACAAAATCACACTTACCCGTGAGATTGTGAGGGTTAGAATAGAAACTATTATTTTCTATGATCTTACCTTCTATACCGTGAATAGCAAGGTTCATTTTAGCCAGTCTTGCATTGTTGGTTTTAAGCTCTGTTCCATAAACGGTGATTGCTTCATTGACAGACTTGTTTGTATGCTCCTCTACAAAGTGCCCTGTCTGAACAAACATACCACCCGAACCACAAGCAGGATCATGTACGATACCATGATCTGGCTCTATAAAATTAACGATAAGCTGCACCAAAGATGGTGGCGTAAAGAATTCCCCACCCTCTTGAGCACCTGCTCCACTCATAGAAAATTTCATCAAAAAGTACTCATAGATACGTCCAAAAGCATCACCTTTGATAGTTCGTACAGCTTCCGTATTAAAAACACGAATCAAGCCTTTTAATAGATCACCATCAAGCTCTTGATAGTTTTTAGGAAGAATCCCAGCCAGATCAGCATAATCTTCCTCTACCAAACGCATTGCATTATTCAATGCTTCACTAATATCTTCACCTTCAGGTAAATTAGCGAGGTGATCATATTTAGATTCTTCTTGAAGATAGATCGCTCCTGCACCGATAAAGTCCTCTTTTGCCATCTCTCTTTTTGCATTTGTACGAGGATTAATAGGAAGACTCTCTTCAATCTTCTTTTTAGCATCTTCAAAACGATTTTGGGCAAAACGAAGTAAGATCAAACCTAGAACAGGATCTTTATATTCCGCAGCGGTAAGTTTAGAGTTAGCTCTCAAATTATCTGCCGCATCCCATAATTGTGTTTCTAAATCTTTTATCTGTTGATTATTCATCTATTTTGTCCCTAAAAAGTTATTGTGAATTTTTTCTATATCTGCATAGATTTTATTGATTTCATTATACATTTTAACTTCATTATGAAAGTTTAAAATAGTTTCTTTTTGCTCAATTTCTGTCAAAACTGGAATTTGTAGTTGTTTGATCTCAGCCGTAGAAATCAAAGGCATTGCTACACCTGCAACGAGTTGTTTCAGTAGTGATTGTCCTAGATTAGACTTAAAAAACATATACAGTTCGATTGCTGTTTCTTTTTTATTGTCACCATTTACCCTTATTACTTGCAGTGCTTGAGAGGTTATAATTGAATCACTTATTTCACCAACGATTCCTACTTTACCTATAGTACCTTTTGTACTTAGCAATACATCATAAGGTTGAACTTTATAGGTTTCAAGCTTTTTGTATTGTGTCCCTATCTGCTTTAATTTTCCCGACTCTACGGTAAAACCTGCTTCTGCTAAATCTGATGGTGAAAGCTCATAGACTTCTTTTCCCTCTTCTTCATCTTTAAAAGATTGAGATCGTCTTATCTCAGCCAAGCTATCTAATTGCACTAAATCATAATTTGATAAAAGCTTTTTCAGCCTAGCTGCTTCTTTTGATAAAACATATCTATCAATTGCCAAAGAGTAATTACCGTTCGCTATCTCTTCATTTGAAACAAGGGCAGATATGTTTTCTATTTCTTCTTGATTGTTGTAAATATTTACAATGTCATTTATATCTTTTAGAACTAATTTTCTACCATCTCTTTTAATGAATTGCTCATCTTTTAAATTTATAAAGAGCACTTTGTCACTTTTTTTATTTTTATTAATAATAAAAAATGTCGTTTCTATCGATGTTGCATTATGTAGATTTGGTGGTAATTGAACAATAGCTTCTAAAATATTTTCATCTACGATACTTTTTCTAAAAGCTTCTTCGTGCATAGCTCTGTAAGTAAAACCTACAGACATCAACACAACAGCCTTGCCTTTAGTCTGGGCTAAAATATGCTCAAAATGAGCAATATCTCTACTTGATTTAGCTTTATGAAATTTGAACCTGTTAAACTTATCCGCATCAAGAAACCTATTACTTGTAGTCATTCCCATAGGTGGAAAAGATAAAACACAATCAAACTGCTTCAATAAATGTGGGGCATTATCATTTTTGAATGATGGTTGTTCTAAAGGGTCAATACGTTTAAAGTTTATATTTACAGATTCTATGACACGCATTAATTCAAGAATATATTCATCAGATAAGGATTCTGCAAAGATCACCTTATCTGTGTAGTATGCAAAATTAAAACCATTACTAAAAGGAACATACAACTCTTTACACTCACTGTCGAGTAACTTAACTCCAAGCTCGGCTATTTGATTTGCAACTGAAAAATCGGACTGTCCTTCAAGTAAAGAATAAAACATGTCATTCACTTGCAAGAGATCTTGACCATCATTTATAACTGTGAATAGTTTTATCAAGCTATCATCATTGATTTTTGAAATATTGATAGATTGATTTAAAAATAATTCAAAAATTTTTATACTTTTTGATAGTTTTTCGATTACTAATTGAAGTTTTTTTGCATCTATCTTTTGATTGTAAAATTCTTCAAAGGTTACATCTATTGGATTAATAGCATTAGCATCTGATAATATTTTCCATGCTTTTAGCAAATATAGAAATTTAGCGGTATGTTCAACTCTAAGACTACTGTGTACTTCTTGCAAAATTGCCATGATCTGTTTTTCGTTCACGATATCCTCCTAGTTTCTTTTATAGCTATTGGTGTTATAGGCAGTAATCAACGTATCATCATTAACCACTACAGTTATCCCACCCTTATCCATTATCTTTAGTAACTCTTTTCTCATACTGTCAAGCTCATTTATCATCTTTTGGGTAGATTTTTTATTTAATATAAATTTATCACCCTGTTCTTTTCCAAATTCACATACCAAATCAATTAATCTTTTTGGTAAACCTCGTTGAGACATTCTAGCCAAACTATGTTGTGTAGTTACCATTTAAAATCCTTTCTGTTTGCTCCAAACCTTTTTCTTGTTGGCAGTATAACAGTTTTTAAAATACTTGTCAATAGTTTGGAGCAGACTAAATATAATTTCATTTAAAACCGTACTTATTAATTAATCTCAATATTAATCGATCTTAACTACTTAGGCCAACAAATTATTACAAAAGAGAAAATTATTCCACGATACGTAGAACCACTTTGATGGTTGCCGTTACAAGTACAGGCTACTGGATACTATTTTCTTTTGATCAGTAAGGAGTCCGAAACTAGATTTTGGCTCACTTTACATATAAACAAAGCAACGCCCCGCATTTCCTGTCGCTGAATTATAAAAAAACCAAAATAGCCAATTATCCCATTCGCTCAATCATATAAGCTAGTGGGATAATTCGAGTTTTTATAAAAATTGAATTTAGAAGGTAATAAGTTTATACGAAAAGATTTTATTCAACGCAGGAAAAATGCTATATCCACTACAATGAAGTAATAGTTATAGCGTGATCGTTTTTAGATTCCCATTGTTAAAGATTGCAAGACCTATCCATATTATTGCGATTCCATCCTCGATATTGGAGGAAGGTTGAGAGCTTCCGCTCTTGGTATCGTGCCTCACGACACCCTATAATTATGCAGATTTAACTAGTTTGACAATATTCTCATCGTACATCGATTGAATGATATTAGATACTTTAAACATACAACCTTTTTCGTTGTACGCCAATACCTCTTTATCTTTAAGAGCATCAGCAAAGCGACTATTTTCGAATGTATCAGGTTCTACTCCTGTCAGAGCGATATATATTTTCTTAGTATTCATACTCACGCGACCATCTCTGTTTTGAGAGATAATATTCAATAACTCATTTGCCAATAGCTTGAACTTGCCATTCTTATGATGCTTCAGATTTGAATCATGAAGAGCTTTTTTCAAGCTCGAATCTTCTTTGGTTAACCACCATTTCGCTCCAGCCAGATACTTATCTGCAATGTATTTAAAGAGACTTTCATAATCAACCTCTCTTATTATTGCATCATCAATACTGATAAGATCAATATTGTTAACACGCCTTGTGTTGTCGTCTTGCAGGTAAACAGATTTATTGGTTGAACCAACTGCAATGCTTGCTCGTTCATAACTTCTCCCCTTATTGGGACCAGTAGTATAAAGAACATCTTCTGTAGATGAAAAGAAGCTTTTGAAAGCATCTTCGAGTTTTGGGTTAGTGGTTATCTTATTAATTTCAGATATTTCATAAACAAGATAGGTCAAGAATGAAGCCTTATTTTTCGATTCAGGCTTAATATCTGGACTAGTCTCACCTAAAAAGTGGTCACTTTCTTTGAGACCATTAAACATTCTTCTCCACATCTTCGACTTATACAAGTCACCTTCACCATAAAACACTAATATATTCTCATAGCAGTTTAATTTATCCGCCCTTGGACTTCGCGTAGCACCATCTGAAGCGGCTACCATGGCAATCAATGTCAACTCAATCAACTGCGCAAAATATTCTTTACCAAACTTGTGGTCAATCTCAAAAGCACTAATGAACTGCTCAAACTGTTCATAGCCATCTGTTTTTGGGATATGGTTGCTACGTCTTAAAAAGAAACCACTATCAACAACCTCATTTACTACTTCATCAATATATCGCTTTATTAGCTTTTTATCCGTAAATCCAATATCGGATAAATCCACATCAAGCATATTCCAGAGATGTCTTGATTCCTTCTCTAAGTGATTGAAATTAACTATTCCACTCACTTTTTTGACTCGATCAAAGAAAATACGACAACCACGCATAGACAGAACTTTTTCAAAGTTAGCTTTGGACTGAACCAAAGTAGATCCTTCATGTTCAAGCCCATTGTCTTCATAAAATCTACTTGTGAGCTTCTTAAGATTTGGAGCAGATGGATTTCTAGCATAAAGTGCTTGTACAGCTTTATAATCTTCAAAATCCATTTTCCCTTCGACTTGAGCGAATACACGATCGAACTCTTGATGACTGTTAAATCTATCACCATTATCAATCTTAAGCTGTGCTAGAAAGGTTTTGGAGTCCAAAACAAATTCAAACCGCTTAGTGATAAAGTTAGTGTATCTGACACAGTGAATAGTGTTCAAATTACTACTAAAGATAAATGTATCATAAACCCCATCAACTGGGTTGAAGGGGTTTTCAATAGCCACATTATCAAAAGCTTCAGGGTCATTCAAAACGTCCCGATAAGTAAATACCTTGTCGGGAGATTTAAGTTTGAGCCCTGGCATAATCATGCCTTTAGCAGAATACATATCGAAAAGTGCAATTGCACTTTCAATATCGGCTTGCTTGCTATATCCAAAACTGTTAACGATCATTTCAGATTTATGCTTGTGTTTGAGTTTAACTATTTCATCCACATGCTCATTGCGAAAAGTCTCCATTAAATCAATATAGAGAGTGTTGTCAGGCCAAGGGTATGGTGCATGTAATCCATGTTGGTTTTGAAAATCATAAGAATATATGTCTATTTTCTCTGGATCGTAGCTCAACGAAATAGGGAGAATGTAATCTAAACTAGTCATCCAACTAATTTGATCATGCTCGATCTTGATATTACCATGAAGATCAAGAGAAAGAGCGGCTTCACCACTTTTCACCAAACTGTCCAGAATAAGTCCATACATATTATTGTATAAAGTATTATTCCCATAAAGGTACGGCTTAAGAACTATAGTAGTGCCTACACCTACCTGTGTAATCACGTAGTGCTCCACTTCAGTAAATAACTCACTCGGGAGACAATGTTTAATACTTTCAATAGCTGATTCAAAATTATCATCTTTCAAATCAATAATAAAATGGTTATTACCAACATTTTCCTTGAAATAGTAATTTATATAATCATTGTGCTTATAGAAATCATCATGTTCTGGGAATTCATTATGCGGAGGCTTATTGAAATGATATTGGTATCCATTAGGAAATTCACTGTGACTTAGGAGACGTGGTCGACCATCAACCAAATCTTTTATAAGCATATATTTTGGCTCGAAATCTTGTTTCGAGAACTGAGCTATAACAGGTTGAGCATTATAAATACTAGCTTCATCATGATTCGTAATTTCTACAACTTGCTCGAAAGCATCTTTGGTATCCATTTTAATATAACTGTAATCCATTTTGTATCCTTGATTAAAATTGTTTAGTTTGAAACAACATCAGGACAGAATCACATATTACATATGGACAATGTATTGCAATCTTTAACAATGGGAATTCAAAAAACATACTGCTATTGCGGCTGCATAACAATAATATGACGGCATTATACTGGGGAAATTATTAAAGAAATATTAAACGAAGAAATAACTATTGAGGGAATTATATTATATATTTGCTTAATTTAGTCTGAAAATAAATAAAAGGAAGCTTAAAATATTGTACTTTACTACGCAACATTTTATAAAATGAGATAAATTGAGTTTTTTTGTTTTTTTACTAACTATGTCTATCGCACCATACATTCCCGTAAATCCTCGTCCGTTGGCTTAATATAGCGCATCGTTGTATTTATGTCAGCATGTCCAATAAATTTTTGTATAAACTTTGGATTGACCGATTTGCTCATTTCAGTTATCAAACCACTTCGAAAAGAGTGTGAACTATATCGTTTACCTAGTACCTCTTGAATAAATTGATTCACGATACCAATAAATGTAGAGACTGAAGGAGTTTTTGAGTAATCCCCTTTAACACCAATAATATAGCTATCGTTCTTCTCTTTACCCAAGTCAAAATGTTTTCGAATCTCTTTAATCGCATTTTTGGAAAAAAAGAGTTTGCGCTCTTTATGAGTCTTATAGGTAACGATGATAAACTCGGTCATTTCGATAATTGTCTTAATATTTCTAACTTTTAGTTGCTTGATCTCGTTGAGTCTGCATCCTGTAAAGTAAAGCAACGTAAATGTTCTAGCAAGATTCGATTTTGTACACGAATGCAAATTTTCCTTACCTTTTAGATATGTCATCAACTTTTGGTACTCGATCTCTGTAATGTACTCTTTGATTTGCTTGATTGGCTTCTTTTTTGGTGCTTTTTCCATCGTTATATTCCCCCCGCGCTTAAAATATCTCTAATGAGTATATTTTATGGGCTTTAAACTCACATAACCCTCACGGAAGCGGAGAAATTACTATATTTTATATGGTTTAGAAAAAAAACACTTATTTAAGACACAAAGAGCCTGTGGCTCAATGTGATTTAGTAAATCAGTTCTATATGATCCTGCATTAGCTTGAAAAATGCCATTGCATCTCTTTCTCTCTGTTCTTGCGAGGATACATAGATGATCGGGTTAAACCCGATATCGTTTTTACCTGCTATGACTTGCCATAGATTTTCAGCATCTTTAATTTGTGCTTGAAATCGGTAGTCAAATCCTAACGGTACTCCATTACGGTTATCATAGGTCAGTCTGAACATATTTTTATTGTGTTCGACAAACCGTGTATATGACGTTCCATTTTTGACCTCTTTAATGATCTTCATAGCTCTTTCTTTAATTCCTTGAACGTTATCGGTTCAAAGTGTATATCACGTTCTATAGATAGTCCTAACGGACCATGAACGCTTTCTAGTTCATCGAGGCTAAAATAGCCCCATTCACTTTCGTGTCCAATGACATAACCAAAACATAATCTCTCATTTGGATCATATTCGGTTATGTACCATGTCCAGTTAGCATTAGGTGTAAAGAATTTGGCATAAACCATCTTCTTTTCTAATGGTATATCTTCCGTTGCATAGAGCAACGGTATTTGTTGTTGTAGTTCTTCTGTCATCAATTTCATATTGAAAACTCCTTGTATAGGTTGTAGTTCAATATTTTTATTTCTATGGGACAGGGGAATAATTATTTTTGCTAGGATAGAAATAACGAGTATAAATCCATAATGAAAAATTTAAATTTTTAGGATTCTTCTCATTATCCTATATAAAAGAATAAATGGGGAAACGGGTATTTCTTCTACTTTTTCATTTTCTACAACTTCAATTGGTTCACAACATTCTTGAAATAAACCTATATCTAGTAAAATAAAATGACTGGGACATATTAAACTACACCCATATTCATCTACTTCACATCTATCTACATCCTGTGTACTAAAGCGATACCTATCTTTAAATACTTTCTTAAAATTACACGATCTGATTTGACCGTCCTTATAAATCATGGAACAATTATAATTTCCATGATGGACAAATTTTTCTAGTTTCATTGAAACCCCTTAATATTAATTTACTATTATTGATTTCATTATTGTTTTTTTTGAAAAATACCTATTTACCTCATTTCCTTATTGAACTATCTATTTAATAGTTACAGGGGAAATGAGGTAATTGTCAATTTTTACTTTTTTTCAAAATAAATTATCGACATAGGTTTTACAAGAGTCTGGAGATAGCTTCGCATATCTCATGGTCATTTTGATTTCTTTATGATTCATGAGTTGTTGTACACTGTAAATAGGTGTACCATTGATAGCTAATAGCGAAGCAAAAGTATGTCTAAGCGTATGCACTACAACCCGATTTTTTATATCTTTACGATCAAGACCTTGATTGAATAGTTTATTAAAGATAAATCGTAATGGTAATTGAATGGTTGTTGGATTTATTTTTTTACCATCTATCCCGATCACATAGTCATTAGGCTTTAGTTCATTTAAAAAATCTAAACTTGGAAATAGTTTTGAATTCAAGTGACCAAAATAGGTTGATGAGCTTTTGTAATCGTTTAATACGACAACTCTATTATCTCTATCAATATCTTTTTTTTGAATCGCTAGTAATGCACTTACCCTTGCACCAGTAGAAAGGGCAAAGCGTACAAATGTATCCAAAAGCTTTTCATCTTTGATTGTTGCTAGTAGTATCTCAATATCACTAAGAGTTAGAAATCTATTTCTTGCATTATTTATTTTTGGTAATTTGACTTTGGGTGATTTCATTGGATTCAACCCATCATATAATTCATTCTTGATCATATAGTTATAGACAAACGATATAAACGACATAATATGTCTAATTGTAGCATCCGCTTTTCCACCCTCTTTGAGTTCTTTTTTTAACTCATTAATATGTTCAGGAGTAATTTTACGTACATCCATCGATCCAAAACGATCTTTTAAATGAACATTATATTTATTACGTTCACAGTATCCCGTACGCTTTTCAGCATCCAGATAACTCAAATATTCTTGTGCAAACGTATCGAACAGTACAATCTCTCGTTTCTTGTTTGCTCCCAATATAGGATTTTCACCAAGCCTTTGTTTATTGAGATATTCAATTCGTTTCATATGGCAATATTGCTCGGTAATACCTTCCGACTTTTTACCAACTTTGATTTTGATATATTTTTTATCAGACGTATTCACACCAATGTAATAGGCTGTATCTTTATTTTTCAGCTCGTAACTATACACACCACTAAATTTTTTAGAAATCTTGAATTTGCTCATTTCCTCCCCTCCTCTATTGCATTATTGATTATAAGTTTCATTCCATCACATATGAATAACAAAGACTATTCATACACTTTAACTTGGGCATTAGCTAAAAATTTAGCGACATCAACTATATTGAATCGGACTACCGAATTCTTTGAATTGCCCATTTTTATGTATTTCGGTAACTTATAGCCTCTAGCTATATAGTTATCTAGCGTTGATAAACTAATACCCATAACGCCAGAAACCTCTTTTTTATCAAGAGTCATTTGGTTAGGAAATAAATCTTTTAACATTTGTAAAATTCCATTAAACTCTTCCATCGATTTTCCTTTTAAATAAATGTACAAAGACATAAAGCTCAATCAACATAAACGTCGGTAAGTCTATATCTTATAAATATTTGTTAGGTCAAATTAAATCACACTAGGTAAAAGGGGTACAGGTTTAGGTAGTTAAAATGGGACTTGGTATTGAAATGGATTGGTGGGCAATAAGGTATAGTCAAATTTTGAATGTGATAAAAGTAATCACATCTATCTCATTTCTTTACAAACAAAGACTATGAGCATATTAGTGAAAATAAAATAATGTGGCGAAATAATTTAATTTTGCTTTATCACCTTTAAAGCCTCAGAATACTATTATCATTTAACATATATAAATTGATGGTGATATTTTGGAATTACGACCTTATCAGATAGATATTATCAATCAAACAATTCAAACTAATGCTTCAACATTAATTCAAGTACCTACAGGTGGTGGAAAAACTGTAATTGCTAAAGAAATTGCATTGACGCTAACGGCAAGAGATCAACACGTACTTTTTATAGCTCCAAAAATTATTCTTATGGATCAAACCGCAGACGTTTTTAAGGGTATGAAACCTCATATTGTCCATGGAAATAATAAATATGATCCGAATCATCATATTTTGATTAGCACAATACAAACAGCTGTAAATCGAAAAGATTTAAATCCTGATGTAATCATAGTAGATGAAGTCCATCATGGTTATTCAGGTAAAAATCTAGAAGAACTCAAACTCGCCCATCCAAATAGCCGTATCATTGGATTATCAGCAACTCCATACGATAAAGATGGTGTATTACTCAAAGGGTTTGATATTGTATTAGATGATTATGATGTTGATTACATGATTGAGTATGGGTATTTAGTACATATAGAAGCATTTACATCTGTTCGTCAAAATTTAAGCAACATTAGAATTGTTGCAGGTGACTACGATAAAGCCGAACTTGGAAAATTGATGGGTAACCGTAATGCCGTTTTAGAAGTTGTAAATGCGACGAAAGAACAAATTGCAAAATCAAAGAAAACAATTGTATTTGCCGTAGATATAAATCACGCTAAATTACTTACAGAAGCTTATAAACAAGCTGGTTTAATGACTAATGTTTTACATTCTGAGCAAGACAAGCAAGAACAAAAAAATATTATCGAGCATTTTAAAAAAGGACATTTGAAAATCCTAGTTTCCGTCTTGATGCTAACGACAGGATTTGATGTCCCCGATACGGATACCGCAGTAATCGCAAGACCTACAAAAAGTCAAAATTTGTATAAACAAATGGTTGGTAGAATCATGCGGTTATCTCCAGGAAAAACGCATGGTACATTACTGGATTGTGGAAATGTAATAGGAAATCTTGGTAATCCAACTGATCCTATTAAAGAGAGGATAAAGTCAAATGAAGTAAATGGAAAACATTTATGTTCGTCTTGTGGAAGCAATAAACTTTATCCAAAAAAAGATGGTGAAAAAATCTTTTGGATATGCTCAGTTTGTGGGTATAAAAAAGAAGCTAAAGAAGCTCGTTTATATCGATGTGAAGCTTGCAAAAAAAATTATGGACATAATGCAAAACTACATTTAGATGATCAAGCATTAACTCTTATTTGCGAATGTGGACACCATACCGTTATATCTACTCCACAATGTAATGAAGTCTTGACGCAAGTATTTGATCCAAAACGTATTGAGTTAGTTACAAAAAGATTTATTAATCAATACGAATCCCTTATTGTCAAATATTTTGGTATTGAAGAATTAAAAAATACAAAAATACAAACTCATATTAAAGAACTTAGATATGCAATTAAACAGAATCCAGAGCGATTTTATAGCATTGATTTAGAAAAATTCATTTCATCAGAAAATAAGTTTTTTGGTTTTGACAAAATTTTTATGAATGAAAATGAAAATATTAAAATAAAAATTTCTTTGAATATAAATGAAATAGGTGAATCATCAGATAAATTGACTTTATCAACTATAAATACCTTGAAATTTATAAGTCAAAAATATAAAGAATCAGATGATTTAAAATCAACCCATTTAGGAATTAAAAACGAATTCACTTTTGATGATACACATAAGTCAAATATGATGAATCCTCTGCGCAAAGGCAATGATGCAATATTAGAATTATTTATCGATAAGTTATGGCAAGATGGATTTATTTTTTTATCAATTGAAAACTTATTAGCTGTTGCACGAATGACTAAAATACTTGATTATGTAGAAAATTCATTTTTCGAACAAGAAAAGATACAAGAAAAACGAATCTTAAAAAATTTTCATGAATTAATAGAGACCAGTCTTAAAAATTTACATTTAACTGTTCTTACAATTACTACTAATAAAACAAATAAAATCATTTCACAAAAAATAAAAAATGATATAAATCTGATATTTAATTTTAATGAAGAGATTGAAAAAACAATAAGAAAAATTGCAAAAATTTTAAAAATAGCCGACGATGATATAGATGATTTATTTGAAATTATAGTTTATTCAATACTGCAACCTGATTTAGAAAATACAACGCAACTTTCAACAATTGCTGATACTAATACAAAAATAGTTGAACAAAGAATATTTGAGTCTAGTTATCCAAAAATATCAGAAATAGTTTATACTGAAGGTAGATTTATTAAAAATCCTGAAGTTACAATGAAATTTATTAATTTAGCTATTGAAGCATATGAATCTGACCATATTGACAATTTTAAAATGATATTTGAAGAAATTGAACACATTATTGAGTCAGAAACAAAAAATGCAAAAATTAAAAACGTTCATAAAGAAATATTGCAACAACTTAATAAAGTAGCATTTGAAGCTAAAAAATTTGGGATATGGACTGATAGCTTTACTTATCTTTCATTCGAAAATTTTCAAGCAATTATGCAGTTATTTTCATCATTGGCCGAATATTTGAATACAGGGAAGAAAATCTATACTGATCAAAAAGAAGAAGTATCAATATTAAATTTTGCCAATCAAGTACGTGCTGAATTGCATAACATTGACAAAAAGTGTATAGAAATATGGAATCAAGAACATCCTGGAATTCAAATTGATAAAACATTGACAAATTTAAAAAAATTTAATAATTTTTACAATGAGACTATAGCATCGAAGATCCACGATGTTAAGAAAATCATTACTATCACTGATAATAAATGAAATATAAATCCCATTTTAAAGAATGTAATTCAATATTACCACGATAAAAGTTTTTGTCATTCGTTAAAATTTTATATTTCCAACTTAAGCCCAACTATCCTATCAAATCCTTTACTTATAAACGTGACAGTTTTATATAAAATATTGTATAATTAAGTCACGTTATAAAAGGAGGAATAAATGCAAACTATTGATAAACTTGAACGTAAAATTAATACTTTAGCGATAGATCAAATTGTTCCTTTCTCGTTTGTAGACATGGATGGTATTTCAAAGGATACTATCCGAAAATATTTACATAGACTCCATGAACGTGGAATGATCTCGATTGTAAAAAGAGGCTATTTTAAAAGAATTGAACCCTTCCATGAATTTTTATTTGTCTATGGATCACTAAAAAAAGGTTTTGATAACGATAAGCTTTTAGAAAAATCTACGAGAAGACTAGGTAAAGCTTTAACGGTTGGTAAGTTTGGTATGTTTGAGGATAGTTTTGGCAACTACCCTTATTTGATCAAAAAACCAATCAACCGTATAATCGGGGAACTATATGAAATTCAACGTAAAGAACTTTTAGACCAAATCGATGAGTTTGAAGGTGCACCGGATTATTATCAAAGAAAAAAAATCAAAGTAAAAACACATCATGGTGTCCAGTTTGCATATGCATATATTCGAGAAGGCGTTGAAACACCTGAAGATCAAACACCGTTAAAATCTTGGGAAAACAATACCGATTACAAAGTGGAACAGTTGAAAAGTTTTTTAGAAAAGTTGCATTAAAAAATGTCAAGTACAACACAAAGATACAAGGCTATATCCAATAGTACGGTTGATAGTTATAATGTTACAGAAACCGATGAGTACCAATTTGGTTGTGAATTCGAATTTTATATTGATATTGAAAAATACGATTTTAAAGATGCCATAGAGAGAATCAAAAATAAGCTACAAGCATTTACCAATGCCGATATTTTGGTTGATTTGTCAAATCTACCCATCGAAGATGATAAGAATCATTGTATTCAAATCAAACCAGATCAATCGTTGAAAAGTAATGGTATCGAAATTTCAATACCAATTACTTCACAAGCGGGTGTAAATCACTACATTTGCCATATATTGCCCCTCATAGAAGAATTCGGTTATACGAATGAAGATACCGGATTACACTTTCATATTTCGACGATCAAAAATGATGGAGTGAATTTTCCATTTTACGTTTTTATGCTCATGTGTCATGACAAGAACCTACTCTCATCATGGGAACCACGGCTAGAGTATAGTCAGAATGTGATGGATATCTTATTATCAAATACCAAATCCAAAGCAAGAGTTATCAAAACTAAAAAAGGGACAATTTGGAATCTTGAAAAACTTGAATCCAATCATATTGAAATCAAGTCGATGGGTGGAATTGATTATCATCGTAAGCTTAATAAAATTTTAGAAGAATTCAATCAATATACTCAATGCTTTGATCAAGTGTATAAAAATACTGATACACAATATCGGTCTAAGCTTATAGAAGAGCACAATAAACTCGTTTCGTCTACTGACAAAACAACACTAGAAGAATTTGCAATAGCAGTTAAGGAAGCTGGAATACAATGAGAAAGGAATATGATTTTTCTCAATCGTTACCAAACCCTTATGCGCTCACTGTAAAGAAAAAAAACGAAAAACAAGATTTTCCTCATTTGCCATGTAGTAAACAAGTAAATGAGGAAAATAGCAAAAAAACAAAAAAAATCAACTCTTTAAAAAATGATTGAACGAATAGTTTTATAGTTAAATTCGTGCTATAAAATTTATAGCATTTTTATAGCAATGCATTCGATATATGTAGATAAAGTTCGATTATTCTAGATAATGGCTAACCAAAAATTCAAAAAAAATGTTCAATTAAATCTTCTGTAAACACACTAATGACTGGCTTTTCAAGTCAAAAACACCACTTTTACAATATATGTTATATAACGTTATTTCACTACTCATAACCCGAAGGTCGTAGGTTCAAATCCTGCTTCCGCAACCAACAAAATCCCCTTAAATATTCACTTTCAAGCCCTTTACAAACTCTTTTAAAAATATTTCCCTTAATCTTACATTTTTTGAATTTTTCATGCTCTAAATAGTGCCCGTTTAAGGTTTGAGTCCAAAATAGGATTCCACCCTAGAAAAAAATTCCAACTTTTCCACCCTCCTTCAAGCCGCCAAAACCTTTTTGATTTCGGCGTAAGCTTTGGACATTTTTGACATAGCCGCGAGAATATTTTTAGTGCCCCACCCTTTTAAATAGAATTCGCTTTTACGATCAATCCCAAATTCTGCACATATTAGAGCTGTTAGCGTTTCAGCTTCTTGCTCTTTGACGTCTTTTGTTGTTTCGCTGTCGCTGGTATGACCTAAAGTAAAGTGTGCGAGTTCTGTCATAAGAATTTTCCATACTTGATGATTTGAAAATAAAATATCTATTGTAATTAAATATATACTACCAATTCCATCTTTTAAGTAAAAAACAACTACTGTACGTAAAATAATATTTTTTATCTAAAAGGCATTCATTGAGGATACTCCATTTTTCCGATATCCATCTTGATGTTAGCGATTTCTTTTCTAGTCTCAAACTATTTCATCAATACCATCAGCGAATCGTATCGGCAGATATTTTTGATCTCTCATGAAACGGAGATTAAAGAGATGTTTGAGAGAATGGTGGAATTATGAAAGAAAATCAAAACTTGAGGTTCAAATGAATTTAAAACTGGAAAAAATTATAGATAATATAGTTGTCTTTTTATTAAAAAATTTAAATGTTTACCACCATTACATAAAGAGTAAATATAACAAAACGAAAAGCAAATATCAATTTTTAACTCCTAATGATGAAGCTGAACACATTGGAGAGTATTCAATAGCTTTAGAAAATGCACTAAACGAAAAAAAAGTAAGAAATATTGCTGTATCAGGTTCTTATGGCTCGGGCAAAAGTAGTTTTATAAAAACATTTGAAAAAAATAATGAAAATAGTGTATATGAATTTTTAGATATATCGTTAGCAAGATTTAATAAAAATAATGGAACAAGCGCTATCGATCCATCGCTTATCGAAAAAAGTATTTTAGAGCAAATGTTTTATAAGGTCAAAAGTAAAAAAATCCCTCAATCACGGTTAAATAAAATCAATAGATTGAGATTTTTACCTATAAAAATTATTTCCATTTTATCTGTTGTTTTATCTTTTTTTATAGTCTTTAAAGCAGAACTTTTATCAAAGGTAATCTTTTTTAAAGATATTCTCGCATTATTTCAATTGGACTATATTAAATATATACCTGCTTTAATTTTATTGATAGGCGCTTATTTTTTTGTACAAAAGTTTTTGTTCATAATCAGTAATACAAGGATTGATAAACTCAATTTAAAAGATTTAGAATTAGTTTCTAATGACAAAAACAATGAATCTTTACTAAACAAACATTTGGATGAAATTTTATATTTTTTTGAAAAAACTTCTTTTAATGTGCTTGTTTTTCAAGATTTAGATAGGTTCGATAACTTAGATATTTTTACAAAATTAAGAGAACTCAATAATTTTATAAACAATTCAGAGCAAATTGACAGAAACATAAAGTTTATATATGCAGTAAAAGATGAAATGTTTTGTGATTCACATGAGAGGACGAAATTTTTTGATTTCGTTATCCCTATTATCCCTTATATCAACGCAACAAATTCAAAAGAGAAATTATTAGAATTTTTTCAAGATGAAGTTAAGTCTAGTTTTTTATATGATGTTTCACTATATATTTCGGATATGAGACTTTTAAAGAATATTTACAACGAATATAAAATATATAGCATAAGTCTTGATGAGAGGCTGGATAAAACCGCATTGTTGGCAATGATTATCTATAAAAATTTTGAGCCACAAGATTTTGAAAAATTACATAAATATGAAGGATTGGTCTATGATGTATTTAATAAAAAACCTGAATATATAAAAACTGCGATTGATGAGTTAAAAAGTAAAATTGAAGAAATTGAAGACAAAATTCAAGAGATAGATAAAGAACCACAAGAAGCAATAATTGAGCTACGAAAAGTTTACCTTTTTAAAATAGTTGAAAAATTTTCTGCTAATTTTAATGGTAATATCTATGTTTCAAGAGTAGCTTTTAATTTAACAACAGCATTGGAAGATGAAAACTTTGAATTGGTGAAAGAGAGTCAAGAAATAACTTATGATAGTCGCAATGGAAAATTAGTTTTTAAGAATATCGAAAAAGAAGTTAATCAAAAATATTCATACAAGCAAAGAGAGCAATTTATTTTAGATAAAACAAACAATACAAAAAATGAATTACTAAAGCAAATTAATAAGCTAAAAGATGAAATCAATGAAATAGAGAATTACTCTGTTCAAAAGATTATAAATACATATCAAGATATTAAGATATTTGATGACAAATTTAAAAAGAAACCACTTTTAAAATATTTAATTAGTTATGGACATATAAATAAAGATTACGATATCTATATGTCAAATTTCTTTGGGATTAGCATTTCAAAAAATGATAATGACTTTTTATTAAATATTAAAAACAATGGTACACATTTTGATTTTAATTATGATCTAAAAAACTTAGAAGAGATTCTTAAAAAAGAAAGACTTGAGATTGGGGAATATAAAAAAGAGGCTATTTTAAACTTTAAATTGTTTGACTATATTATTGATAATCAAAAGAAATACATTAGGCAGTATATTCAAATATTGAAACAGTTATCAAATGAAAGTGAAGTTTCAATGGAGTTCATTTTTGAGTATCTAAATACACAAAAAAAGAAAAAAGCCTTTATCCAAGGCTTAGTTAGACATTATCCATCAGTTTGGCAATACATTGCAATGAACAAAACAGATGAAGAAAAAAGTAAATATTTTTATATGTTCCTACATAACTTGGAATACAAAGATATTGTCGATTTAAATGTAAACAACTCCCTAAAAACCTATATTGGCTCTTTCGAAAAGTTTGAGAGTCCAAATGAAATTTTTAATAATAGGCTTACAAGTCTAATTAAAGATTTAAATATTAGCTTCAAATTTTTCCAAGAAGATCAAGACAAAATAACACCATACAAATTTATTTATGAAAATAACTTTTACGAGCTTAACCAGCAGATGATAGATTATATTTTGTATGTTGAAAGCGATTATGACAATACAGTATATAACAGACTAAAAAATGCGCACTATACAGTAATAATGAATTCAAAAGCTAAAAAACTAAAGCAGTATATTGCAAACAACATTAATGAATATATTGAAAATGTAAATTTGAATATTGATACAAATGTTGAAGAAACAGAAAAAACAATTGTCGATCTACTTAACAATAATAGAATTGAAGATGAGTTAAAAGAAAAAATTATCCAAAAGCAAGAAAATAAGATATCAGATATAAATTTTATAAGCTCTCAAGAATTGTGGTCTCTTTTGTTTAAATACAATTTTTTATTACCTACTTGGAATAATGTACTTCACTACTATATTTATAGAGAAAATAATATAGATTCAGTTTTAATTGATTATTTAAATGTAGAGAAACATTACACAGCATTATCTACGTCAAAGATCAATAATGTAAAAGATTTTGATAAAGATACAACTTTAGAAAGTTTTAATAAAGAGCTAATGCTTTGTGCAGGAATAAACAATGATGCCTATAATTATCTAATAAAAAGTATTTGGTTTATTAATTATCTAACACTCAATATTCAAAATCTAAATTCTCAGAAAATTGACTTAATGATTAAGTTTGACAAATTTAAATTTAATCAAAATAATTTTAATTCTTTAAAAGAATATTTCCCTTCACAACATATTGTATTTTTAGAGAAATACATTGAAGAATTCATTAAAAATCACTCTGATTTTAGTATTGATAGCGATGATATTACAAAGTTATTAGAATCAAAAAATATCTCTGATAAATATAAAAAAGAGATTATTGAACTCATAGATTACGATTTAATCAGTACTCCAAAAATTGCAAAATTAATTTATTCAAATATTGACAAAACTATTATTAGATCTTATTCATATATAAAAAATATGATTTCACAACTTGAATCTACAGAATCAAAAGTTAATTTGTTGGTAGAACAGGAAAGTGTGTTAAATAATGAAGAATTAATTGAGATGTTAAAGTTAATGCCTGATAAGTATAGTCAAATCGCTAAACTTGATGGAACGCAGACAGTAATCTCTGATAAAGATTATAATAAAAAAATTATCAAACTATTACATTCACGGAAGTTTATAACATCTGACAAGCCAGAGAAAAAAGATCAGATTAGACTCTTTATAAAAAGCAAAAAATAGAATTGAAATTTTAAATAAAATACACCTCATTTTAAACAAATCATGGAACGAGTATTTAATCTTTACTTTTTCACAAAACATGTTGATACACTGGCGATGATCAGAGTGTTAATAAATTAAGGGAAATATAAAACTTTATGGATGAAAACACATATTTAATCTTGCGTGATGGAATAGACGAAACATCTAAGATAGCAACTATAGATGGTTCTCAACCAAACATCAAGCTTCAATTAAAGTCAAGTAGTAAGATTTAGCTATGGGTCAGGCGTTAAATGTTAAGCATCTCTCGTTTTACAGTCTCATCCGAGCTGAACACGCATAGAATGTAATTTTGTGTTATAGCTACTTTAACCTTCGCGATGCTTCACGATATACCGCCATCTCATCACGCACGGCAATCGCAATGACTTCATAGGGTAAAACTGGATCAATCAGCTAGACTTTTTTACCGTATAATTTTTTTTGCAACTGTCCCCTCTGGATGTTTGTACCATCCTGGATCAGTATAATCGCCTTTTGGTTGATCTCTACGTACTTTGACTAACGTAAACATTCCGCCCATTTCAATGGGTCCAAAAGGTCCTTGTCCTGTCATCATCGGAAGGGTATTTTCCGGTAGTGTCATCCCCATATTGGCCATGTCCTGCATCTCTGCCATCCCATTTTTTCCCATAGGCATATACATATAATCAGGCATCAGATCACTAATCTTTTCGGTAAGATCATCTTGTTTTACTCCGATCATATTGGGTACGGCGTGCCCCATAGGTCCCATTGTATGATGCGATTTATGACAGTGAAAGGACCAGTCTCCCTCTTGTGTTGCTATAAACTCGATAGCCCTTACCGCCCCGACAGGTATATCTGCTGTTACCTCTGGCCATCTTGCACTTTTCGGAACCCAGCCTCCATCGGTGCAGGTTACCTCAAATGGATGTCCGTGCATGTGGATCGGATGGTTGGTCATAGTGAGATTTCCCACGCGGATACGGACACGATCCCCTACTCGCACATTCATAGAATCAATCCCCGGAAAGACACGACTGTTAAAGCTCCACAGATTAAACTCAGTCATTGTTGAGGGATTTGGGGTATAGGTTCCGGGTGCAACGTCATAGCTGGCAAGTAGAAAACAAAAATCACGATCTACACGATACTCTTGCGGTTTTTTCGGATGGATTATAAACATCCCCATCATCCCTAATGCCATTTGAACCATCTCATCGGCGTGAGGATGATACATGAATGTTCCACTTTGGCGAAGGATAAACTCATAGACATAGGTTTCACCCGGAGCGATAGCACTCTGCGTCAAACCGCCGACACCGTCCATACCGTTGGGGAGGATAAGACCGTGCCAATGGATTGTCGTGTGTTCCGGTAATTTGTTGGTGACGATTAGGCGTACACGGTCTCCCTCAACTGCCTCGATCGTCGGTCCAGGAGAGGTACCGTTGTATCCCCAGCAATTCACCACCATACCGGGAGCAAACTCTCGTACAACGGGTTCAGCAATGATGCGAAACTCTTTTACTCCCTCTTTCATCTCATAGGGAAGGCTCCATCCGTTCAGTGTTACGATGGGATTATAATTTTTACCTTCTTGCGGCGTGATAAGCGTAGCAGGCGAGAGGACACGTTTCGGATCTTTGACCAGAGTGAGTTGACGATTTTTAGACGGTGTTTCACAATGATTTTTTTCCCCTGCATGAGAGGTCGAAGCAACTGCCGCAGATGCAATCAATGCTGCACCCAATCCTAAAAAATCTCTTCTGTCATGTTTCATTGTATGTCCTTAATATTCTTGCCACCAATCGTATAAACCAAATCCGCCTGTGATTTCCGGTATTCCCCTATCGCCATTACTTCTTGTATCTTGACCTCACTGTAGCGGCGCTGATCTGTAAGAAGCTCATAGATACCGTCCAGCATGCCATTATAGTATCGCTGTGTTTCTTCCATAATATTTTGATTTATTTTTACAATATTTGTTTGATATTCTTGTGCAGTATCATACGCATAATGCGAGAGAGCATAAGCTTCACGTGTTTGGCTTCTGACGTTCACTGCCGTTTCATAGAGCCGTTGCACATTTTGATTATAGTAGGCTTGAGTACGGCTTAGTCGTCCCTGTCCCATATCAAAAATAGGAATGGGGATTTTGAGTCCGATTGTATTAAAACGTGCAGCATCACTGCTTTTTTCACTGCCGCCTTCCAAGGTGACCTCAGAAAGCAATCGTGTATTTTGGGTATATCCTGCCTCTTTTGCCGCATATTCAACACTTTTCATTGCTGCAGCAACATCGAGGCGATTGGCCATAGCCAACTGTTCTAACCCGTCACTTTTTGGAAATGTTGCAGATAGACGTAATGGCTCATTGCTCAATATATACGCGGTTTGTTCTGCGTACACTCCCATCATTTTATTGAGAGTTTCGCGTGCTGTGGCATCATCTCTGCGAAGGCGAATCGATTCAAGCCGTGCATGGGCGTATTCATCCTGAATTTTCAAATAATCCCGTTTGGAAAGATTACCTGCCGTATGTTGCCGAATGGCCAGTTGCAAAGACACTTCATACGATTTGAGCACCTCAGCATTTAAACGAACTGCCTCTTGTGCAACATGTGCATCGATATAGCACTTTCTCGCATCCCGAACACTGCGTAGAACTTCATCACCGACACTCAATTTTGTCTCTTCAAGAGCCAATCCGCTGAGTTCTTTACGTAGCGGAATCCAGAGCAAATCCAAAAATGCCAATTCCAATGTCACACCCGATGTGCTTACACCACCACCATGTCCGACTGAATAGCCAAGTAATGGATTATTCATCAATCCTGACTGCACAAGATCGCTTTGGGCGATTCCTATCTTTTCATATGTTTGCTGTAACGCGCGATTGTTAATGAGGGTGATACGAACGGCATTCTCTTCACTCAGAGGTTCTTTCAATAACGTATTAACACGCATTTGGACTTCATCTTCTTCTTGCAGTGTTTTAATCCACGTCAGTTCGCCCGTTCCTCTCTCTTTTGTCATCTGATTCATAGAATCAAATACATCCTTTTGAGACATAGTCGAACAGCCCGATAATGCCAATATTACAAAAAATGAGGATAGTATCTTTATTTTCATTTTTGTCGTCCGTTACGCGTTACGTTTTGATCGCTTTCTTGAATACGGATCTCTGCACGGACATCTATTGGAGGTTGTATCGGAATGTAGACGCTTTTCCCTTCCCTTACATGTACGGATACAGGTGACTTCATCCCTTCATCAGCACCAAGGGAGGTCATGATTACGATAAGGAGAAAAGCCGAACGCTTCATTGCTTTTTCATCCGAACGATTACATTTTTTCCGTCTTTTTGTATAAATTCAAAATCAACTCTGTCTCCCACGTTCAAAGGATGAGTCAACTCATGATCAATTACATCAAACGGCATATTCATAGAAGGCCAATTTAGTGCAGGAATCGGATCATGAAAAATGCGTAAACTTTCGTGGTTATTGGCAAGCTGCTTTACTGTTCCGCTGGCATGGATGGTTTGCTCAGATATCACCGTATTTTTAGGATGTGAATGATTTTCACCCATATCCATACCCCATACCATTGGACTCACTGCCAATACGCTGATATATACAGCGCTAAGAATTTTTGATTTCATATATTCTCCTTTTCTCTTATACAAGCAGTATATCACTCAAGAGAAGCAGATCATTTAACCCAATATTAACAGCATTAATATCAAAAATGAAATCATTGATCGTTCACCACGATAGGAAAGATTTAAATGAATCTTTAAAAGTTATAGTTCATACGAACGAGGAAACGATCATATCCACCGTTATAAAGTCCATCTTCTGATGTATTGCTGTTTTTATCATTCACAATCACATAGTTCACTTCTGCATTGAGTGCTTCAGTTATTCTATACATCGCAATTAAATCAATCTCGTCTACTTTCATATTTGTAGGAGCACTTTTAAAATTTGTATAGCTGGCTATTAGTGTCACATCTTTTAAACCTACATCTTCCATATCCAGTTGTGCATTGAGTTGATAGGCTTTTACATCTTCGAAATCATCAAGATTTACCTCATCCGTATCAACCACATATGGTCCGTTTCCAAAGCCGCTGCTTATATGCTTCCCTGATGAGTTAAAAGCCTCGTTATACGCTGTGCCTAGGGTGAGCATGCCGATATTAAGATTTACTCCAATACCATAAATATTACCGTCTACGTTGCTGTAGTTTTTTTCGCTGAAGCGTGCGAATTGTCCTACAAATTCCAACTCATTGGTTTCATCGAAAGCTATTGTATAACTTGCATCCGCATAAAAAATATTAGCGAGTTTATCGATACCGTAATACCACCCTTGCAGTTCAAGGTTTTCAATACTTTCATTCATGATACCTGCTACAGTTGCACCATTACTTTCGGGAGCAAGTTTTTTAAACTTAGAGATATCATTGCCTGAATCGTATCCTGCCCATCGTGTAATGTATCCACCGACGAGAGTCGTCTCATCTATTCCCTTATACGTAGCTATCGCTGCTTCAAAAGTATTCGGGTGCATACGAATATCATCAGCATCCGCAAAAGGGATATCGATCAGTTGACGCCCTATTCGTACAGCAATATCGTTAGCACTGTAATCGATATAGCCTTCACCAATATACGCGTACGATTTTGTATCATCTCCAAATAAATCAGAATTTGCTTTGCCCTCATCAAAATCACCGGTTGCAAAGTTTAATTTTTGTGATAGATAGGCTCCGACACCCAGTTTAATGTCATTCCAAGAGTCTGTTTCGTATTTCAAAATACCCCCAATTGAGGTTCCATACGTATCGGTATCAACTTTGTTATTTTGACTTACATATGCGGCTCGAATCTGTCCGCTTACTTTCCCATCAACAAACGCTTCATCAATGCTTGCTGCATTCAATGCCACTATAGCTGCGAAGCTTATTACTACTATTTTTTTCATATCATTCCTTGTCATTTTCTGATTATAAGAAAATTATATAGAATTCAAATAGCGCTAAAATAGCTACCAAAACAGTTAAAGTTAATGAAAAAATCTAGTGATTGTAGGAGAAGTGTAATTTTAATTTTAAGAGTGTTACGAAAGAAAGAGAACCTAGTGGAAATTCAAGTCCTGATCGAAATTACCGTAAAAAATTACGGTAACAGTCTTTTTTTTTTACTTTTCATCACCTTACTGACGTCGACGAAACTCCACTACAGGTTCAAAAATTTTATAAAAGGAGAACTCAACCCCGAAGGGATGAGACTAACACAATGATTCTTAAAAATTAAGAGTCAAACGTGCTTGGATAGAATTGGATTGTGATCCGTTGTTTTGGTCATCAGCATCTGTGGAAACGTATGCCAAAGTCGTATCTAATGCACCATAAGATTTTGTTGCAGTCAATGCAAGTTCTTGCATATCAACCCCGACTCTCGGTGCTGCGAGCGTAGCAAAAATGCCATTATTTACATTTGTATAATAAGCACCAAATTTAGCAATATCCAGCTTATATTCAGCAGTTAAATTAACAGTTTTCGCATCTGGAGCACCTACATATCCATAGTTCCAAAATGCTTCCGTATACAATTTTGATTGAGATTTTACAGTGTTATTGGTTGCAAGGTTAGAAACTTTAAAGACACTGTCTTTATCTACATCAGAATACGCAGCAGATACTTTAAGATTCTCGATACCTTCATATCCAACTTTAAATGCATAACCTTTAGAGTCATGAACACCTGCATAAATGCCTTTTGGACTAATTTCGGTATATTGAGCACCCAATTTTAGACCTTTTAGCAATTGGCAATTAACATCACCTTGCAACCAAAAAGCATCCGCAGCATTCACAACATTGTAATACCAAGCTTGTGCAGTCAATGGTTTGTAGGAGTTATTAATAATACCAGCTACATTAGCACCTTTTGCGCCATGGGTTCCGAATTTTCCACCTGCACCTACAATACCATCAAGTCCAAGACCAGAAGTATTATCAGCTACTCCGCCTGGACCATCCGTATAACCAACAGCATTTACACCATTGCTATGGCCTGCATAAACACCAACCAAAGTTGTATCAGGAATATCTTGATTGATCAGAACAAAAGCTTCATAGCTGTTTGGAGTAACCGACCATGTTTCACTAAATGATAGTGGTGAATCGAGTAGCATACGTCCTGCTTTAACCGTAGTTTTACCATACGTTGCAGCAATCCATAATTCACCAATCCATGCTTCATCAGAAACATCACCTGGATTAGTAGAAGTGTGAGCGCTTGACCACGTATTACTGACAAGATTATTTTCAAGACCAAGGGTACTGACCGCATATCCGGTTACACCAAAAGAGACATGGTTAACAAGATTTCCAGTGACGCCAAGACGAAGAGCAGTATCTGCTACACTTGTTGTTTTACTAAAAAGATCACCTGTATTTTTATCATCCGTATAGTAGTAAAGCTTAGCATCACCGCTTACCTTTACATTGTCAACTGCGAATGCACTTGCTCCCAGCAATACTGCTGTCACTAGACTCATTCCTACTACTTTTTTCATTTCATTTCCTTCAATCCTATTGATTTTCATTATAAATAAGACCTAATATATATAGGTATTATTAATACAATTCAAAACCTTGGGATAAGTATATAGAATATAAATAGCGGTGATATAGCGATATAACTCAAATTTAACTGCCAATATGCTTATAATATATATTAATGAAAGGAATTTTTATTACATATCAATTAATTATAGTTAAAGGTTTATCTGTAAATTTACTATTCATCCTAAAAGTTTCAAATTTATCGCTATATCACCGCTATTTACATTTTATATACTTCCTAAAAGATAAGATTAAAAAGGATATCCATGACCACTAAATTAAAAATTGACGGTACTACCTATGATGTTACTGTTGATGAAGAAACACCTTTATTGTGGGTACTTAGAGAGTACCTAAATTTAACCGGAACCAAATATGGATGCGGTGTTGCTCAATGCGGTGCCTGTACCGTTTTATTAGACGGAAAAGCGGTAAGAAGCTGTGCAACAAATTTAAAAGAAATCGGCGATAAAGAGATAATGACCATCGCGAATAAAACGGATCCTCTGCTGAAAAAAGTGCAAGAAGCTTGGGTTGAAGAGGATGTTCCTCAATGCGGCTACTGTCAGTCAGGGCAAATCATGAATGCGACAGGTTTACTAAAAGCCAATCATAATCCTAGCGAAAAAGAGATCGTCGCTGGAATGAATGGCAATATATGCCGATGCGGTACGTATAACCGTATCAAAAACGCTATTAAAAAAATAAATGCAGGAGCTTAATCATGGAACTCTCTCGAAGAACTTTTCTTAAAAACACTGCACTTGTTACGAGTGCATTTATTGTTGGATTTTATTTACCGGTAAAAGCAAGTGCAGCTGAAGATACAAAAGAGACAAACCGTTTAAAGCCGAATGCCTTTATCAAGATTGATGCTGATAACACTATCACATTTTTTATGGGACAAGCAGAAATGGGTCAGGGAACCTATACCGCACTAGCCATGTGTATAGCGGATGAGTTGGATGCGCATTGGGAAGCAGTTCATTTTAAAGCATCGGGTATTGACCCTGTCTATAACTCGGTTTTTGGACCGTGGATGCTGACAGCAGGTTCTACCTCGATCAGTACCAAACAGCTTGAAATGCGTCAAGTCGGTGCTGCAGTAAACCTAATGCTCAAAAAAGCCGCAGCAGCTAGATGGAACACCGATCTATCCAATATCAAAACCCATAATGCCGAGGTAATGAACCTAAAAACAGGAGATAAATTTACCTACGGTGATCTGGTATCTGATATCAAGACCATGAGTATTCCTCAAGATCCTGAGCTGAAAGCACTTAAAGATTGTTCACTCATAGGAAAACCTACGAAAAGACATCCTAGCGAAGCATGGGCAAAAGTGACGGGACAAGCAGAATACGGTGTTGATGTGAGAATGGAAAATCTCAAATATGCAGCAGTTTTACACCCTGCCGTTTTCGGTGCAAAAATCGTAAGTTTTGACGCTTCCAAAGCCCTCAAACGAAATGGGATTATAAAAATCAAACAAATCCCTAACGGTATATCTGTCATTGCAGAGCACTGGTTCCAGGCAAAAGAGGCGCTTAATTATATTGACGTTGTATGGGACAAGGGAGAATTTGCCAAAATCAGTACGAAAGATATACGTAAAGAATACGATGCTCTTTTACATACACCAGGCGCTTCGATGCGTCGTGATGGGGATACGGCTAAAGCCTTTAAAGAAGCTCACAGCATCATTTCCGCAGATTATGAATTCCCATTTTTAGCTCATGCACCGATGGAACCTCTCAATTGTACGGTTCATCATACAGGTGACAGCGCAAAAATGTGGACCGGTGGACAAGTACAAACGGTCTATCAAAAAGTTTGTGCAGACATATTGGGTCTGAAACCTGAGGCGGTTGAATATAACAATACCTTTTTAGGTGGAGGATTTGGACGCAGAGCTGCAGCAAACGCCGATTATATCAATGATGCAGTGTATAACGCAAAAAATGAAGCGTGGCCAATTATGACCCTTTGGACAAGAGAAGATGACATCCGTATGGGTAACTATCGTCCGATGTACAAAAATAAAGCCCGTGTTGCTCTTAACAAACATGGTGACATTACCGCATTTGAAGCGAAAGTCGTCGGACAGCCTGTTGTAAAAGATACGATTCTTGGATTTTTATTTAAAGATGGTGTCGATTGGGCGCAATGGGATGGACTTACCGATCATCCTTATTCGATTGCCAATCATGATATGCAAGCACATTCACCCAGCTCCCCTATTCCCGTATTATGGTGGCGTTCGGTAGGACATACGCAAACAGCACCTCTCGTGGAGGGGATCGTAGATGAAGCGGCATATAAAGCGGGTGTTGACCCTATCGCTTATAGAATCAGTATGCTAGAAGACTTACGATGCATAAAATTGCTTGAGGATGTCGCAAAAATTTCCGATTGGAAAAATCGTAAAAAAGAAAAAAATATCGGTTATGGTGTTGCACTCGTCAAATCATTTGGCAGTATTGTGGCGCAAGTTGCAAAAGTAAAAGTCTCAAAAAATGACTTTAAAGTACTAAAAGTATGGTGCAGTGTTGATTGCGGATTTGCTATTAATCCTCTTAACATTGAAAATCAAATGATCAGTGGAATCAATTTCGGTCTTGCACCAACGAAATACAGCGAAATAACGATCAAAAATGGTGAAGCAGAACAAAACAACTTTTATGATTATTTAGTGACACGAATTTCCGATGCTCCTGATATCCAAGTAAGCATCGTCAATTCTGGAGATAAAATCGGCGGTATCGGAGAAACAGCGGTTCCTCCTATTTTTCCAGCAGTTGCGAATGCCATATTTGATGCAACCGGAAAACGATACCACTCACTGCCAATTAAAATAAGTTAGGCTTATCATGTTTGCGCATAAAGATTTTATCAATTTTCTACAACAATCTAAAGTCGATAAAAAAGATATCGTCTGTATCAATGTTTTGGATACAGAAGGTTCAGCGTACCGTAAAAGCGGTGCGACCATGATGGTAAACTCGGATGGCGAATTTATCGGTGTCGTCAGCGGAGGGTGTTTTGAAGAAGACATCGTCCATTGTGCAAAGGATCTCCTCTCAAAACATAAAGGCAAATATGTCGTCCATGATTTACGGATGAAAGATAACACATTAGACAGCTGGGGGAAAGGAGTAGGATGCAACGGACTGATCAAACTTTGGATGGAACCATTTTATTGCAGCGAAAACTATGGCTCAATAGGTATCGCACTTGATCATGCGTTAAACGGTATCAAAAAAACACTGATCCGCTCAACAGAGACAGAAGGATTTTATGGGTTTTCATCCGAAGAACAACAAGGTGAGATAATTTTCGATGAAGTTTCCAGTCTCATTTATCAAAAAATCAACGCCCCATATCGGTTACTGATTTTAGGGGCAGGACCGGGGAGTGAAGCGTTACTTACGATGGCCAATACACTTGGATGGCAAACCTCAATTTGTGACTCAAGAACATCGAATTTAAATCACGTACGATCTGCAGATGAGACACACTTGTTAAACAACCATGAAGAAGTTCATCAAATTTTAGAACAACATTTTGATGCGGCAGTTGTCATGAGTCATAACTTTACGAGTGATGCCATCTATTTAGAAGCGTTGCTTGCTTCTGATGTCTCCTATATCGGTATTATGGGGCCTCAAAAAAGAACGAGAAATATTATAGATTCTTTTAGTCAAGACAGCGAAACTGTTTTAATGGATAAGCGGTTACATAATCCAATAGGATTAGATTTGGGAGGAGAGTCCCCTGAATCTATAGCACTGTCTATCTGTGCCGAAATTGAAGCCAATCGAAATCGTGCAACTCCCATGTCACTTAGAGAGAAAAAAAGGGTAATAATTCATGCCAACAAACCATAAACTTGACATACTTGTTATGGCAGCAGGAACATCGAGTCGCTTAGGTCAGCCTAAGCAGCTTTTAGAATTAAATGATCATTCACTTTTATGGCATGCAGCGACTCGAGCACTTGAGTTTACGCCTCATGTCACCGTTGTTTTAGGTCATGAACATCAGCAATGCCGTGATTCTATTAAAGATCTACCTGTCAAAATAGTGGTGAATTCCGATTATAAAGAGGGTCTTGGAAGCTCCATTTCTTATGGGGTTTCGTCATTAAAGGACTCTGATTCAGTTTTGATTATGCTCTGTGATCAGCCATTGATTCCACGAACGCACTATGCGTCATTGATAAAGACATCGAAGGAATTTCCTGAATTGATCATTGCATCGCACTATGATAAAAAATCAGGTGTACCCGCAGTATTTCCAAAGCAGTATCTACCTGCACTCCGAGAATTAAAAGGAGATAAAGGAGCCAAAGCCTTGCTTGATACCAATATTTATCAATATATTCTTCTGAGTAACAATGACTCAAGAGATATTGATACACAAGAAGATTGGGAAGAAATAGCAGCTAAATTATTCTAGGATTCTTTACTCTTGCGAGTGTTCGTTTATATACGTATATTCTTCATCGGTAAAGATTCTTGACCGGGTTATAAATTGATACCCTATATCGATCTCTAATGAAAATGAGTTTCCAAACGCACTTGCTTCTTCTCTTACATCAATAATAATTTGAGAATGTCTAAAATATTCATATTGGTCTTTATCGATAAAAAACTCGCAACCGCATATCTCACCCATTTTTACATTTCTGCTGGGGACATAAAAATCACTTTTTTCATAGCACATCGGAGCTGTTCCGTCACAGCAGCCGCCACTTTGATTAAAGACTAACTCACCGTTTTCTTTTTTTAATCTTTCAATCACTTCTACCGCATTGGGTGTAACCGTCAATCTTTCTACGTTCATCGTATACTCCTAAGATACACTATGAGTGGAATCAAAATCATTTTGATTCCACTGGTTTTTTTAACTATCGATTAAAAAAATCCCATAGCACTTTTGTTGTAAGAAGTTAGAATATTTTTCGTGTGTCTGTAAGAATTTAGCATCATCATGTGCGTCTCTCTACCGAGACCAGATTTTTTATATCCGCCAAATGACGCATGAGATGGGTATGCATGATAACAGTTAACCCAAACACGGCCTGCTTCGATTCCACGGCTGATTTTATGCAATTGATGAGCATCTCTTGACCATACCCCAGAACCTAATCCATAGATCGAGTCATTTGCTATTGCTAACGCTTCATCTTCATCTTTGAAAGTTGTAACGGCAAGAACAGGTCCAAAAATCTCTTCTTGGAAGATTCTCATTTTATTATGACCTTTGAATACGGTCGGTTTGATATAAAATCCGTTTGGATACGTCTCAGATTCATACACTTCTCCACCGATTAGGCACTCTGCACCCTCTTCTTTACCGATGTTGATGTATTCAAGAATCTTTTCTTTTTGATTAAGTGAACATTGTGCACCCATCATGTTGGCTACATCCAAAGGATTGCCTAATTTGATCGCTTCCATTCGCTCTAAAACACGTTTCATAAACGGCTCATAGATTGATTCTTGGATTAATGCGCGTGAAGGACACGTACAGACTTCTCCTGAGTTAAATGCGAACAGGATCAACCCTTCAATCGCTTTGTCAAAGAATTCATCATCAGCAGCCATAATCGATTCAAAGAAGATATTTGGAGATTTACCGCCAAGTTCCAATGTCGTAGGAATGATATTCTCTGTTGCATATTGCATGATCAACTGACCTGTTGTCGTCTCACCGGTAAATCCGACTTTTTTAACATCCGGATGCGTTGAGATGTATTTACCGATTTTTCCGCCTGCTCCATTGATAATATTGATAGTACCTTTTGGAAGAACATCTTGGATAGTTTCCATTAAGAGTAAAATCGACATAGGAGTAGCAGATGCCGGTTTCATCACGATACAGTTACCTGCTGCTAATGCTGGTGCTAATTTCCATGCAGCCATCAACAATGGAAAATTCCAAGGAATAATCTGAGCAACAACACCATAAGGCTCAAAAATTTCTTGTGAAATCGTATTTTCATCGATATCCGCAACAGTACCGGACTCAGCTCTGATGACAGAAGCAAAATATCTAAAGTGATCAACCACTAAAGGAACATCCGCATATAAGGTTTCTCTGATCGTTTTGCCGTTATCTAACGTCTCTGCAATCGCCAAAGCTTCTAAATTTGCCTCAATTGCATCTGCTACTTTGTTGAGCATCAAACTTCTCTCAACAACAGAAGTATGTTTGTAGGATTGAAAAGCTTTATTTGCTGCTTGAATAGCCAGCTCAACATCTGCTTCATTTGATCTTGGAATTCTTGTTAGAACTTCACCATCAACAGGAGAAATATTATCAAAATATTCTCCACTTATTGGAGCTACCCACTCGCCACCAATGAAATTTTCATATTGAGGTTTGTACGTTGGTTTTACGTATGTCATTTATATTCCTTTATTCAATTTTCGTGAAGAAAGTTGATGGAGTCTTTTCCAGCAATTATTTTCTCTGACACAACTCTATACTATGTCTATAGCTTGAAAATAGCGAAATAATTTTATAAAAGGGTTCATTATGTCTAGGATATTTGCTCATCATTCTTTAAGATGAGGCTATTTTGATGCTATATTAATTTTATATACTTGAAGTTATAGATGAACCTGTTATGTGTTCAAGAAAAGTCACCAAAGGAATAGTATGTTTGAATTTTTTAAATCAGCTGCGATGCGACGCGAAATGAGTGAACAAGTCGAAATGCCTATGATCTCAATACGATTAAAAGAGAGTGACATTAGTAACGGTAAATTAGAACGTCTCCATATTACGCCTAAAGTAGTTATCGGTTTTGTCTCTCCTGCCCTTGATTTTGCTTTAGTATCTTCACGGCTCAAACAAGCTTTACCAAATGATGTCACTCTTATTCTCTCAACTACCGCAGGAGAGCTTTGCAGCTTTGACAAGTCGACCAAAATTTCCAATCTCTACTCACAAACCGATGCAGGCACAGGCGATAATATCATTTTGATGCTGTTTTCAAAAGAGATGATTAGTGATGTTTATGTTGCTTCTATCCCTCTTAAAAGCGAAGATATAGGATTAAGCTCCAAAAATGCAGCAGCCAGAGTTTCGGCTATTTCTGATGAGCTTAAAAAAATCCGTGTACCGTTTAAAATGAACCATGAAGATACCCTTGGCTACACACTTATCGATGGGCTTTCGGGCAGTGAAAGTTTCTTTATGGAAGCCGTTTATAATGTTGGAAGCTTCCCCTGCTTACTCGTCGGTGGGAGCGCTGGCGGTAAACTTGACTTTAAAGATACCTATATTTTTGATGGAACTCGCGCATTACGACATCATGCCCTCATCACCTTTATCAAATTTACACCGTCCTATCGATTCGGAATTTTCAAAAGTCAAAACTTCCGAAAAACTGCTACAAAATTTACCGTTTTGGCCGCTGACCCGATCAAAAGGGTTATTACCGCTTTTATGGACACCAAAACAAACTCTCGTATCAATATTATCGAAGCATTAACGACTCATTTTTCATGCTCGCCTCAACAGCTTGATCGAAAGCTTGTAAATTATACGTTTGGAATAGAAATCGACGACGAAATCTATGTTCGTTCCATTGCTTCGATCGATACGACTGCCGGTGCAATCCATTTTTACTGCGATATAGAAGCCGGTGAAGAACTTATTCTGCTAGAAAAAACGAACTTCGTCCAAACAACTTCTGATAATTATGCTGAATTCAGCCGCAACAAACCTAAAGCAATCGGAGCCATCTTAAACGACTGTATTTTACGACGATTATTTAATTCCAATGAGCTCAATAGCCTTCGTACATTTCAAGATATTCCCGTAGCAGGCTTTTCAACATTCGGTGAACTTTTGGGTGTTAATATCAACCAAACGTTGACCGCTATCTTTTTTTACCGAATCGATAACGACTCGTTCAATGATGAATACATCGACCGTTTTGTACAAAAATACGCCGGATTTAAAAGCTATTTTCTCTTGCGTAAAATTAATCGTCAAAGAATGATCGACAACATCAATAAAGCGATGTTGAGTCAGATGAAAGAGAGTATGCCCGTCATCGACAGTATAGGAAATTCCATCCATAACGCTGTTGACTCTATCGATACAATAGGCAGTCAACTCACCTCTGTAAAAGATCAGTTTTCCATTTTTTCAACCCTCATGGAAAAAAGCAGTGATGATAATACCAATCTTTCGTCGGATATAGACAATCTTACGGACAATGTTCGTGAAATACGTACGGTACTAAGCGTTATTTCCGATATCGCCAATCAGACCAATCTTCTTGCGCTAAATGCAGCAATCGAAGCGGCACGTGCGGGAGAACACGGCCGTGGATTTGCTGTGGTTGCTGATGAAGTCCGTAAACTGGCAGAGCGAACCCAAAAGAGTCTCTCAGAAACGAATGTATCCGTTAATACGATTATTCAAGCAGTGGAAGGAATCAGTGAAACGATGAACAATGTGAGCGCAGGTCTTACAACAATGTCATCAAAAAGTTTGCAACTCTCTAATGAGATGGAAGAGCTTGCGCATGAGAGCCAAAGCATTTCCGGTGAACTTCGCTCTCAATCTCTTTTAACCCAAGAACTCAATAATGAGCTTAATAAACTTCACGTATATGAAAAAACATTGGATATATTAAATGGATGAATGATTAAGATGAATAATATCTACTATTCATCTTAATTATTTTGGTCGTTCGACCATGTAGCCAATCGATCGAATATTAATGATCATGTCTTCTTTTAACACATTTTTAATTCGGTTCAATTCTGCCCTGATGGTAGCATTATCGATCATATCATCGTTCCATACATAGTCTCTGAACATGTCATACGTGACGATTCTGCTTCTATTCTGGGACAAAAGTTCTATGATTTGAAGTTGTCTTTTTGGTAAAATATGCGGTTCATTATTGAACAGCAGTGTCATCGTTTCACTGTCAAAACTGTACGATTTTGACAGTCTTTTGTGGGATTGGGGGACTTGTCTGGATTGCAGTATCTTATCGATTCTTAGGCTTAACTCTTTTAGATGAAAAGGCTTTTTCAAATAATCATAACAACCTAGATTGAAGGCTCTTGAAATATCTTCTATATCGATAAGCGCAGAGATAAAAATAGTAGGAATTTGTATTTTTTCATTATGAGTTGTCTCTAATAAAGTCAAACCATCTAAACCTGGAATATTAATATCCAGAAGCAGAAGATCAAAATTGCAATCATGAATCATCTGCAATGCTCGTGTTCCGTCTTTAACCAACTCAACAACATGACCGGTAGCCTCTATATATTTCGATATAGCTTCTCCCAGCATAACATCGTCTTCGACTAATAATATTTTCAAAGGTAAGCCTCCTTGAATTCATAGGTAAAAGAAGTCTCTTGTTTCGTAGAGTGCAATTCAAAAGCGACATTCTCATTGTTACATATCTCTTTTACAAGATTTAGCCCCAGCCCAAAACCTTCTTGTTGGGAACTCTCTCTGTAAAATTGATCAAATATCTTTTGTGGATTTTCTATCTCGGAAGACTTACTTTTAAAGATAACTTTACAGGTGATCTGATTATGTTCGATCACAATATAGATTGGTTCATTTTCTTTGGTATATTTTATGGCATTGGTAAGATTGTTGTCAATTATCCGTTGTAGTTGTGCTTCATTAAAATAGATTATAAATTCTTTTTCTGGACTTCTAAAAATAAAACTGACATTCCTTTTTTTAGCCACAATATTAAAAAAATCTATCCGGCTTCGCACATAGTCCACTAAATCGATGGTATGCTTCGTGTATTCAATCGTCTTATTAATGAGCAAATACGATAGATCATCATAAATAGTACACACATTTTTCATCGCAGCTTCGATATTGGAAAGGTAGAGATTTTTACCAAATTCCACCTCATAAAGTTCGATATTACACATCATAATACTCAAAGGAGTATTGGTTTCATGTACGGCATATTTAATAAAAAGATCTTGCGATTTTAATAAACTTTGGGAATATCGCTGTTCTTCTTCGAGCCTCTTTTTCTGCTCTTCATAATCGTTTGCTGACTGTTCAATAAGATGCGCAAGTGCGCCGATGGTAATCGCATATTCATCCTTTTCTAAGGGATTTTCTTTTGTCTTATTCTCAAGTGAAAGGCACTCTACGCACTCAGCTTCACACAGTCCGATGACGGTGAACGTCTGATTAAGAAGTTCATTATGCCCTTTATGATGATAAAATTCCGCATAAGAAAAAAATCCTACCGTCGGCGCACTTTTTACGAAAGGATCTATTTCTATGTTGATCAGACTTGGCATATACCGTCTTCTTGCCATACAGGAATAGACAAAAAAGCTTTGCATATTTTTACAAGGTGCTTGATAAGAGGAGTCAAACGATTGCTTTATGATCATTTCTGCATTTCCGAAGCCCAAACGGACCTTATCGCCAACCTTTAGATTCCCGGCAAAACTCATACTGCCATCATCATGTTTGGCAATGACTGCACGTGCAACTTTAAAACCATTTTTATCCATAATCAATGGAAATTCTATCCCCGTTTTAGGAAGAGCTTTTGCTACTTCTGTTCCTAAATATTTTTCGTAAAATTCGACAGCCGGCATTCCGGATATCTTATAAACTCTGTTATTTGTAATCTCATCGATAGTGTGTTCGATACCAATCGGAGACCAGTCAAATTTATAATTATTGTACACACTGAGCATCTTTGAATTCAGGGCAACACCCACAGCACCATGCTCTAAAATATTATCGTTTTCACAGATGTATGTTTGCACAAATTGACCGTTATCACCAGCCATCCCGCCACACACAATGACCTGATTGTCAACAGATTCAATACCCTTTAAAAATGCTTCGCCGTTGCTGGTAGAACCGTCTGTAAAAAGTATCAGTAATTTAGTATCGCGTTTAACAAGCTTTTTTGCAAGCTCAACACCGTTTTGAAAACAGTCTGCACTATCAACATAAGCACTGGTCACTTCGGACATGGCAAAGGTAGAAATGGCGATAATCGTGGAGTTGGTAAGAATATTGCTGTTGTTGATTTCTCCATCTGTAGTTGTGCCGATAATGACACTGAGAGGAAGTCTTTTTTTGATCTGAGCGGATGCCTCGCGTAAGGGCTCTTGACCATTTCCGCAAAAAATTTGTACTAAAGTTTGAGTATGATTTTTAATCTCATTTAACCAATCTTGTCGGTCTAAATCTTTATACTCGAAGGTGTATGTTTTCATTCAATTATTATATCAAAAAAGATTATAAAGTTATATTATTTTCTCATTTTTTTGATATAAGAAATTAATATAATAAATATTTTATATTTATCTAAATTATTTATAACTCATGGTTGGACTTATTTTGTAATATTTTTTAAAAACTGTAAGATCAATCGGACACCTGCACCGCTTGCACCATAAGGGTTATACCCCCAAGGTTTGTGGGCGTAAGCGGGTCCTGCTATATCGAAATGCAACCATTTTTTCTTGTTTTCTTCTTTGATAAACCGATCCAAAAAGAGACTTGCTGTTATCGCACCGCCTTGTCTTGTGGACGCAGTGTTCACCATATCGGCAATCTCACTGTCGAGTTCATTTTCAAAGTATCGGTTGTAAGGTAAAAATCCCACCAACTCGCCACTTTCTATGGCTGCTGCATTTATTTTTTTCTTGAGACTCTCATTGTGACCCATCACTGCCATCGTATGATTACCAAATGCGACAATTGATGCCCCTGTAAGCGTGGCAAAATCAAAAATATAATCAAAAGTTTTAACCTCATCCTGAGCATAACAAAGACAGTCAGCTAAAACTAGCCGACCTTCGGCATCCGTATTTTTAACTTCGATGGTCATTCCGTTTTTAGCCCGAAGTACATCATCGGGTTTATAAGCATTACCGCCTATCATATTTTCTACTGCACCAATAATTCCATGCACTTCACATTCGATATTTAATGCCTTCAATGAACACATAACACCCAATACTGCACTCCCCCCTGCTTTATCACACTTCATGGAGACCATCGAATCAGCCGATTTAAGACTCAATCCTCCACTGTCATAAGTAAGCCCTTTGCCCAGCAGTACAATTTTGCCCTTTGGATTTTCGGGACGGTAAGTTAGGTGAATGAGTTGTGATTCATGAACCGATGCCCTCCCTACGCTTAGCATTGCATGCATCCCCATTTCCTGCATCAGATGTTCGCCAAATATCGTGCACTCTAATCCATCTCTTTTAGCAAAATATTTAGCATCCAATGCCATGATAAACGGGTAATAGTCTTGCGGAGGAGTATTAACGATGTCTCTGACAAGATTGACATTTCGACTGATTATTTCAACATCATGGAGTATCTCTTCGAGTTTCTTTTGTGTATATAAACTGCCGCTATAAGCAATAAATATTTTTCGTTCCTGATGTTTTTTTGCTTCATGTTTGTATTGATGAAAATAGTAATCACCCAGAATTAGCCCTTCTGCCAAGGCCTTTACATCCAGTTTATCATGATAGTGCTTGAGAGCTATAAACAGTGTTGTAAAACTGCTCTTTTGTAGAGATTGAATCGCTTTTGCCGCACTGATTTTTAAATCTTCGCCTTGGAGTGAACGGCTAGCCACATACAAAACATTATGATGAATATCCAAATACGTCGTTCCCTCTTTAAGAGTGAAGCCCGCTTTTGCCAACATCTTAGTCTGCTCCGATTTTACGGGTAAACTCGTTACAAAACAAAGCTCAAGACTCTCATTTGGCTGTTTGTTTGAAAATGCTATTTGCATGACTTAGCCAATCGCCCGGCTATGATATTCATCGAGTTGATTTTATTTCGGTAGATGGGTTCCTGACTGGAGGAGAGGCTCTCCTCTACTTTATCCGTTACTACATGATGGAAACTGGATTTATCACAGACCGGATCCGCTACATGCATATCTTTGGTTAATGCATAAGCCTGACATCGGCATCCTCCGAAATCTTTTTCTTTCTCATCGCAGGTTCTACACGGTTCCCTCATCCATGAATCCCCGCGAAAATAGTTAAATGCTTCCGAATCATTCCATATCGCTTCAACAGAATGCTCTTTAACATTGGGAAAGGTGAGCGGCAGAGTATTTGCGGTGTTACATGGTAGTGCTACTCCGTCAGGATTAATGGTTAAAAATGTCGAACCCCATCCGTTCATACATGCTTTGGGGCGTGTTGCGAAATAATCCGGTACGACAAAAAATACTTTCATGTCTTTTCGATGTTCTCTGTAGTGGTTGGTAATCGCCTTAGCCTCATCCAACTGCGCTCTAGTGGGAAGCAGTGCATTGATGTTTTCAAGTGCCCATCCGTAATACTGGATATTGGCGATTTCCAGATAGTTTGCCCCTAACTTTTCTGCCATCTCAATGATCTCACCGATTTGATGAATGTTTTGGCGTGTTATACAGGTATTGATGATCAACTGGAGACCATTGTCTTTGCAGGATTTTGCAAAAGCCATTTTGTCATTAAAAGCAGTTTTATTGTTGGTAATAAGTGTCGTGGTATGCTCATCGGGTGACTGAATACCTAACTGTACCGTCTTAAGTCCTGCCTCTTTTAGCTTGGGAACGATGGAAATATCTGCGCCGACACCGGAGGTAATCAGGTTTGTATAAAATTTCAGATCATTGGCTTTTTTGACGATCTCGAGGAGATCCTTATTAAGTAGAGGTTCACCACCAGAAATACCAAGCTGGACAGCTCCCATAGCTCGGGCTTCCTCCATAACTTTAAACCAGTCTTCTTTGGACATCATATCTTTTGTATTGGCAAAATCAAGCTGATTGTAGCAATAGGTACATTCCAAAGGACATTTATGTGTCAACTCCAGCAATATCCATAATGGGGGCTTAATGATTTTTTTTTCAAGCTTCATGATAAATTATCCAGTCACGATTCATCGCTTCATCAAGAAATTCCACTATATCATTTTCAATGGATTCATCCGAAAACTTCTCAGTCAATGCCATAATGATATCATCGCAGGATTTTGTCCCGTCACATAGATTCATAATCTCACCGGCTGAAAAGCTTAGCTGTACCATACCCTCAGGATAGAGCAATACATAACAGCTTTGCTTCTCTTCATATTGCAGCTGGAAGTGATTATTCACTACAAGAAATTTTTCGCGTTGCATGACAATCCTTTATATTAAAATACGGTGGTCTTTTCAATTCATACGCTAAATAAAGTGCGTCTACCATGGTCCACAAGATATCTAATTTGAACTGCAGAATAGAAAAAGCTTTTTCTTGTAGTTCTACGGTATTGAATTCCTCTAATGTCAGTGCCAAGCCGTGTTGTACATCACGTCGTGCTTCTGTGAGCCTTTTTTGAAAATAGCGTAGACCGTTTTGATCGATCCATGGGTAATTTTTTGGCCACGTATCAAGACGCTGCTGATGTATTTCAGGTGCAAACATCTCGGTTAACGAAGACATTGCAGCTTCCTTCCAAGGTGCATGTTTAGCAAAATTTACATACGCATCAACCGCAAATCGTACTGCCGGTAAAACGTATTTGTGACTCAGAAGATCTTCTTTGTTGAGCCCTACAGCAGTTCCCAAATCCAGCCATGCTTCAATACCGCCCCCGACACTGTCATGATCAGTAATTCTATCGATCCATTTTCGTCTATCTTCGATAGGTGGGTTGTTCGACATAATCGCCGCATCTTTGATCGGTATCATGGTCTGGTAATAGAATCGATTTGCTACCCATCCTTGTATCTCTTCTTTGGTGCATTTTCCCTCATACATACGCACATGAAAAGGATGGTGTATATGGTACATACTCCCCATCGCTCTTAGTTTTTCTTCGAATTCTTTTTTGCTGAGTAGATTTTTCATTGTTGTCCTTTAAATTGAGTTTGTTTTGACGTTAAATCTCGATATGCATACCATCGTAAGATATCTCGATGTCGTGGCGCATAAGCTCTTCGTACTCTTTTGTTGTTTCATCCAATATCGGATTGGTATTATTGATATGAATTAATATCTTTCTCGGTTTATCGAGAGTATCCAGCGTTTCAATAAGTCCGCCCTCCCCGCTTAGCGGAACATGCCCCATATCGGTTCCAAGTTTAGTCGAGAAACCGTTTTGAATCATTTCATCATTCGTCCAAAGCGTCCCGTCGATCAAAAGAACATCTGCTATGAGCATCTCTTCTATAATCGCCGGTTGCAATACACCCAATCCTGGAAGATAAAAGAGGCGTTTTCCGCTTTGTTTATTGATAACCACCATCCCGATATTGTCCCCTGCTCTGGGTTTGTCACGGTATTTGGAATACGGTGGAGCATTTGAAATCAAGGGTACGGCTTTGAAGGTATAGCTGGGCATTACCGGAATCTCAAAGGTTGTCCCATCTGTTGCTACCTCATGGTAATGCGTTCCGCCACCGTCCCAATGCTTAAGCATCGTTAAAAGGGGGAAAGAAGTATTGAGTTCTTCGTGGACTTCTTTGGTGCAATATATTTCATGAGGGCACCCTTCTCTGAGCATTAAAAGACCCGTCGTATGATCAATCTGCCCATCAATAAAGACAATTGCTTTTATCTTTGTTTCTCTTCTCTGCGTCGGCTGTAAAAACGGTGAATTATGAATTTGTTCTAAAATATCGGGAGAGGTATTAAACAAAACCCAGTTCTCTCCATCTTCACTGATGGTTATCGAAGATTGGGTTCTGCGTTTAATGGATGGTTTGCCCGCTCGGTATCCCTTACAGTTATCACAATTGCAGTTAAACTGAGGAAGTCCTCCGCCAGCACTTGAACCTAAAACCTCTATTTTCACTTTTCATCCTTTTCTATTCTTAACTAAACTTATAGGATATAGACTCAATTAATAATAGAAACGTGCAACGAATTAACGTTGCACGCTCTTATCATTCTTGCTACGATTATTCGTGGCAGATGTACATTGTTACTTCAAACCCAAAGCGGTTATCAGTAAATACTGGTTTTTCCCATTTCATTGTAGACTCCTTTTTTTTATTTATTTATGTAATTTGAATACGTGTACCGTACCGCCTTGTGAAATGTGTTTAATTGATTTCGCAACTTCTCCACCCCACAATGGTACAGCTCCGCCCCAGCCTGATACGACTGAAACATATTGTTCACCGTCTTGTTCCCAAGTAATCGGTGATCCAACGATTCCAGAACCTACTTGGAACGAATACAATACTTTTCCTGTTTCGTCATCTAAACCGAGTAGTTCACCCTCAGGTGTACCTGTAAATACGATACCGCCCGCAGTTGCAAGAACTCCGCCCCATAAAGGTGCTTTGTTCTCATGCACCCATTTAATCTTGCCCGTTACAGGATCGATCGCTTTAAGAGCACCGATGTGATCTTCATGTACAGGTTTGATGGTAAATCCAGCTCCCATGTACGCAGCGCCTTTTTTATACGTTACCGGTTGATTCCAGATATCCATACCCCATTCATTTGAAGGAATGTAAAACAGACCTGTATTTTGAGAGTACGCCATTGGATTCCAGTTTTTACCACCTAAGAATGACGGAACAGAGAAAACAGTTTTACCTTTTTCACCATTGACCGGTACTCCCGGGCGGTTCTCTTCATTGATGATAGGTTTACCATCTTTATCGATACCTTTTGCCCATGTAATATTGTCAACAAACGGCACACCGCTAATAAATTTACCATCTTCACGGTTTAGTACATAGAAGAAACCATTTTTATCGGCAGTTGCACCGGCTTTGACCGTTTTACCTGAAGCATCTTTATAGTCAAACAATACTAACTCAGAAGCACCGTCAAAATCCCATCCGTCATTTGGAGTTGTTTGGTAATGCCAAACAATTTTTCCGGTATCAGCATCGATAGCGACTCTGGATGCCGAGTAGAAATTGTTTCCTGCGCGCTCATGTGAGTTCCACGGAGATGGATTTCCAGTTGGTACATAAATGAGATTGGTATCTGCGTCAAAAGTGACACCATTCCATGGAGCTGCTCCACCGTGTTCCCACTGATCGCCTTCCCAAGTTGCATTTAAGGTACCGCTGATACCATTTTCTTTACCGTTAAGGTAACCCATATGCCCCTCAACCGTTGGTCTGCTCCACACAATCTCTCCGGTTTTTGGGTCACGGGCTTCAACTTTACCGACAACACCGAATTCTCCACCTGATAAACCTGTTACAAGTAAACCTTTAACGATAAGAGGTGCTGCCGTAAATGAATAGCCGTCTTTATATTCTGCAATAGTTTTCTTCCATTTTACTTTTCCCGTTGCTCGGTCAAGTGCTACAAGTTTAGCGTCCAATGTTCCGAAGATTACGAGGTCATCAAAAAGTGCTGCACCTCTGTTAATAACATCACAACAAGGCAAGATCCCGTCTGGAAGTTTTGCTTCATAACTCCATATTTCTCGTCCTGTAGCAACATCAAGAGCATAGATACGTGAATACGATGCAGTCACATACATAACACCGTCTTTGACCAACGGCTGTGTTTCTTGTCCTCTTTGTTTTTCACCGCCGAAGCTGAAATTCCATACAGGAACGAGATCTTTAATTGACTCTTTATTGATTTCTTTCAATGTAGAGTAACGTTGTCCTTTTTGACCTAAACCATACGTTACAACATCCCCTTCAGTTACTGCATCATTAGCGATGTCGTTATACGTTACGGGTGCAAACGAAGCTTTCACTGCATCTTTTTTTACATTATTAGTAAGACCTGTACTATGAGAAGCACAACCCGTAAGAAATGCAGCAAGTGTTACTGCAATCGTACCAGTCAGGATTTTACTCTTTATCATTCTCTCTCCTTCAATTTCTGTTTAGCAACAAACTTTGGTAAATCTGTCATTCCAAAAGTATACATAAGAAAAATAGCCTGAAATTAGCGGTGCTAAATTTCAACTCTTTTTCAAAACCTTTTTTGCTTTATACCCCATAAACGCGAGACTAAGAGCCACAATAAAATAGAAAAATATAATATAAAAGTTGAACGGATCGAACTTTAAATAGAGCGTAAAGCGGATTGATTCAACAATATAGGTAAATGGGTTGAAGGAACATACGGTGTATAAGAAGATGGAAGAGTCTTTTATCTTCCATAATGGGTAAAGAGCCGAGCTCAAAAAGAACATCGGGAAAATAACAAAGTTCATAATAGCCGCAAAATTTTCCAACTGCTTGATAACAGAGGATATAAAAAGTGCAAATGCATTAAGAATGATCGACGTAAACAAAATGACCGGTATAGTCAAAAGAATACCAATAATACTCAGCTCGACACCGTACAAGTAAGCTACGACTAAAAAGGTTATGGCTTGTATCGTAGAGACGATGGCAGTAGCAAACATTTTACAAAACAGCAAAAAATTTCTATTGATATACGACGTCAACAATATTTTCATACTGCCCATCTCTTTATCAATAATCATGGTTAAAGAGCTTTGCATACCGTTAAAAAGCAAAATCATCCCTACCAAGCCTGGAACGATATAGGTTTCATAGGTTATATAAGACTCATAAGGAGGAATGATTGCCAAACCAAGAGCGGATGTAAAGCCAGCCGAAAAGATAAAAAGCCACAGTAACGGTCGTACAAGTGCCGAAAAAAATCGGCTTTTTTCTTTTAAAAAACGTAATAGCTCTTTATAAATGATTCCTTTGGCACAATAAAAATATTTACGCATCAGGATTCTCCATTGTCAAATATTTAAAGGTTTCGGTTAAATCTGCTTGTTTGTGTTTGGCAATAATCTCTTCGGCTGTCCCTGTTGCGAGAATCTCACCTTTGTGGATAATCGCGAGACTGTCGCTCTCTTGAACCTCATCAAAAAGATGGGTAATCCATAAAACAGAGATTTCTCCCTTTTGAACTTTATGACGTAAATAATCCAGAATATCAAAGCGGCTTTTTAAATCCAATCCAACCGTTGCTTCGTCCAATAAAAGGAGTTTCGGCTTATTGATGAGGGAGCGTACGATTTCAACACGTCGTCTGTGACCTCCATTTAGTTTTTGTACCTTCGTATCCAGTTTTTCGTTGAGATCAAGATTGGTGAGCTCATCTTTGATGGAAGCTAAAGTCTCTTTAAAACTCAATCCTTTTAATGCACCGTAGTAATAAAGGTTTTGTCGAACGGTCAAATCCAAATCGAGTGTCGGTTCTTGAAAAACAATACCAATATCTTTGAGCGCTTTGGTATAGTTTTGGATGGTGTATCCATTGATCTTGATCGATCCGGATTGAAGGCTCAAAAGTCGAGTTAGTAGAGAAAATATCGTCGATTTACCTGCGCCGTTTAGTCCTAAAAGGACAAAAAACGAAGCTTCTTCGATGGAAAATGAAATATCATTAAGGACTAATTCCTTATCGTATTTGTGGGATACGTTTTCGAGTTCTAAGATAGTGTTTTTCATCTTAGTTAGTCGGTATAACCGCTACGCCCCAAGGATAACGACCCACTTTGATACTTTTGAGTACTTTAAGTTCATTAACATCGATAATAGAAACATCACCGCTAACGCCGTTAGTCGTATAAAGCTGATACTCATTATCCACAAAGGCCATCTGCCAAACGCGTTTGCCTACCAATAAATATTTAATGACTTTATAGGTTTTTACATCAACAACCGCAACATGGTTAGCAGGTCCAAGTGCTACAAAAGCATATTTGCCATCACTGGTGAGTTTGATACCGACGGGTTGGATTTGATCTTTAAAGATTCCCGGTATTTTAAAGTTTATTCTTGCGATTCCCTTCTTCGTCTGGGTATCGACTACCATAACCGTACCGCCTATCTCAGATGAAGCCCACACTTTATCACCGCTTTTACTAAACTCTATGTGTCTTGGTCTTTGGTCGACAAGAGTCGTATGAACGATTTTTTTTGTTTTAGTATCAATCCAGTGGAGAAAATTGGATGTCTCCGTTGTGACGATCGCGAGGCTTCCATCAGGGCTTACCGCCATCCCTTCGGGCTCTATTCCGACTTCGATTTGCTTCAAGACACTTCTCTTTACGGTATCCACTACCGTGACTAAAGCATCATTCTCATTGGCAATGTACAGTTCTCTTCCATTAGGATGCAAAGCAAACTGTTCCGGGTCTTCTCCCGAAGGTAAATTTGCGATCACTCTCTTACTTTTTATGTCAAGTATTTGTACCGTATCATCATCACTGGCACAAACATACAGTTGAGTCTTAGACTTATCCAGAAGGATACCGCGCGGTCTCTGTCCTACTCGTATCGTATCGGTTACTTTCTGCGTTTTTGAATCGATGACGGAAACCGTATTGTCTTTTTCATTTGAGATAAAGACAGTATCCGCTTGTCCTAAACTAGCGAGTAATAAAATGGTTGACAGTGCTATTTTTTTCATGAACATCCCTAAAACGCTAAGTTGAAAAATTATACAAAATATAAATAGCTCGAAAATAGCTATATACACGCTATTTACTTTTCCTATAATTGTCTCAACACCATTTAGAGGGGTAAAATATGCATACTTTACTGCGTTTACTGATTACAGCACTTCTATTCACCATGGCGCTTAACGCTTCGGAGATTACTGTCAACATATTGTATTTGAATCAAAAGGTAAAACATCCGCCTGTCTTGTCAAATGTCATAGAAAAGCCAGATGATTTAGGTTTAGAAGGTGCAAAGCTGGCGGTGGAAGATAGCGAAAAAAGTGCTAAATTTATGAATCAGCATTACGCCATGCAGACCGAAGTATCGTATGATGAAAAAAACCTCTTAAAAGCGTATGAGCGTTATGTAGACAAAGGCGGGCATTATGCTATCTTAAATGTTCAAGTTCCCCTCTTCTTAAAACTTATAAATCACCCTAAAAGCAAGAATGTTCTTTTAATTAACGCCGCATTGAGTGATACTAATATTCGAATGTTCCACTGTAATCCGAATCTGTTACACACGATAGCAAGCGATGCAATGCTCTATGATGGATTAATGCAGTTCTTGGTCAAAAGGAATTTTAAAAAAATCTTTTTAATCCAAGGCAAAACACTTAAAGATAAAAAAATAGCCATGGCGATTAAAAGAGCGGCAAAAAAATTCGGTACCACAATAGTACAAGAGAAAGTTTGGAATAAAAACACAGATATTCGGAGAAAAGCAGAAGATGAGTTACCTGTCTTTACCCAAGGTGGAGACTATGATGTCATTCTCACAGCAGATTATTATGGAGATTTTGGAGAATTTGTCTATTTCAACTCATGGTTGCCCCGTCCTGTTGCCGGAACCCAAGGCTTGACACCCGTAGAGTGGCATAAAAGTATCGAGCAGTGGGGCGCAGCACAGATGCAAGAACGCTTTGAAAAATTTGCATCACGCGGTATGGAGACTGAAGACTTTGCAGCTTGGGTCGCAGTTCGAACGATTGTAACGTCCGTCATGAAGACGAACACAAGTGATTTCAAAACAAATTTGACGTATATTCGCTCAAATGAATTTGAACTAGCCGCCTACATGGGACGGAAACTCTCCTTTCGAAGTTACAATGGACAACTGAGAATGCCGATTTCTCTTGTTCAGCCAAACGCACTTATATCTACCTCTCCGCAAGTAGGATTTTTGCATCCTATAACCGATTTAGACACATTAGGCATCACTGAATCTGAGATGAAATGCAAATAGTCTATTTTCTCTTTCTTTTCTTTGCTGAAGTTCTCTACGCCGAGATTCGCACCGAGACACCCAATACTATCTCCTATAGCGTCAGTAACATGTCGTTTGAAGAGGTACAATTGCGTATTAGCAATGAATTGCAAGTCAATGCCTTTAACATCGTACACGAGATCAACATAGCGAAATCCCTAGAAGCGGTATCCAAGAGTTTAGATAAACCACCTCTTATAGAAAAAGCAATAAACATTGGATTTTGTAAACCGTCTGTCAGTTATAAAATGCTGGAGAAAAACATAGACGCTCTTCTGTACTGCCCTTTAAAGCTGCTCATTTTTCAAGCCAAAGATAGTCCAAGTATTAGCATCTCATTTTTAAAAGCACCGCAGCTCAACGAGCAAATCGATCCAAAAAAACTGGACGAGACGATAGAAAACATCATCACATCCGGTTTGGATTAATACGTTCCGTAAAGTTTATAGGTTTTATCGGCATAGATAATATAGACTTTTTTTACCGCTTCATCATTTTGACTGGCAGGAAGACTAAGACCGATTGCCCCTGTAGGTTTCTCATTCATAAATTTTTTAATAGCCTCAGTGGGGACATTGCCTTCAAAAACATAATCACCGAGAATAGAAGTATTACAAGAATAAAGTTCTTTAGGAACTCCTAGATTATTTTTGAGACCTTTAACATCAACAAGTGTCATAATCTCAGGTTTTGCAATGGTCGTTTCTATCTCTGTGATCCATGATGCAGGACATGAACCGGTTACCGGCTTGTAAATCTGCATTTTGAGCTCTTCCGCATTAGCGATTGAAAGCATCAATAGGATCAGTGTTGTTTTTTTCATAATTTTCCTTCTAAAATATGGGGATGAAGGGATAAAATATTTTCTTTTATCTCTTGTACGTATGTTGGATGAAGTGTCTCAAAGCTGTTATTCTCGTTGACATGTGTCATTATTTCTCCGGTAACTTCACCGCCTAAAAAGAGTATTTTTTGCGAGAGAGAAATTGCCTCGTCAAAATCATGTGTGACCAGTATCACAGCAGGATTGAAACTTTTACAAAAGAGCATAAGATCATTTTGCAGGGATAGAGCCGTAGGTCTGTCCAAAGAAACAAACGGTTCATCCAATAAAATAAGTTTGGGTCTGTTGATAAAAGCTCTTACCAGAGATACTCGTCGAGCCATCCCGCCTGAGAGGTTTTTTGGATACATATCCAGAGTATTCTCCATTCCCACCATGCGTAAAAGCTTAAGCATATCCTCGAGATCGCCGGTTTTGTCAACAATAGCAATGTTTTCTCGAACCGTAAGCCATGGCAAGAGTCGTGGTTCTTGAAACATCATCCCAATTGAATTAGAATCAATGTCAATGGTTCCCTCAAAATCTTTGTCCAACGAAGTGATGAGTCTAAGCAAGGTCGTTTTACCGCATCCGGAAGGACCAATAATGGAGAGAAAGTCCCCTGCTTTGAGATTAAAACCTATATTTTGAAGTATATTTTTATCCGCATATTTTTTATTTTTGATATCTATGTTTAACATATCATCTCCACTTCGACAGTTGTGCGTCAATAGGTCTGAAAATAAAATTCTCAATCAAAATGATGATAATAATGAAAGAAAAGGAATATGCGAGTATCGAAGTGATATCAAAAAACTGGAAAAACATGCTGAGCTGAAATCCTATTCCATCACTTCTTCCCAAAAGTTCTACAACAAGGACAATCTTCCAGATCAGCGAGAGACCGTTTCTAGCACTGGCGATGATGTAGGGATAGAGTTGCGGAATATAAAACGTAAATAGCAGTTTGTAGCGCGATACTTTGTAGACATAAGCAACTTCTATCAGTCTTTTATCCAGAGCTTTTACCCCTTCTCGTATGTTGACGATGACCATTGGTACTTTATTGATGATAACAGCTACAATCGCTGAAAAATCACTCAAGCCCAGCCAGATATAGCAAAGCATAATGACCACTAATGCCGGCATATTGAGGCCTAACACAAGAAGTGTATCAAGCGCTGCATCAACTTTTTTGAAGTTACCCATCAGTAGACCAAAAGCGATGCCAATAGGCATTGCAAAGAGAAAAATCATAGAAACACGGTACAAAGTAATACCCAGATGATGGAGAAGTTCTCCGTTTGAGATGTGTTCTATCAAACTTGATAACACATTTGTCGGCGGCGGAAATACAGAAGAATCAGCAAGAAATGCAATTCCTTGCCAAAGCGCAATAAGCAAGAAAAAAGATCCTATGCGCCAGGTGAGAGTATTAGACATCACTATTTCCGTATAGAATTTAGTGGAAACGGCCAAAACATCTTTTTATCGAAAGACTTGGCGTCACCGACTAAACTTTTACCGGCCGTTTTTTCCAAAAGTGTATATATTTTTTCAATTCCATTTATTTCATTTTGAGTAAACTTTTTAGGAATTCCATTGCGATATCCTTTTTTTAACGCTTCAAAAGCCGCATCGTCTTTAACATGCATAAAGGGTCGTAAAGCATTCCATGCTGCCTCATCTTCTTTCAGTATTTTATTGGCCTCTTGTGAAGCTTGTAAAAAACCGTTGATGACATTCTTATTGTCCGTTGCAAATGGACGCTTAAATACCCATCCCGTAAAGGGGATATCACGGTTATCAATTCCAAAGCTGGCTAACACTGCTTGAACTGATGAAATCGGGGTCATCCCTTTTTCATCCAACAGGACATTGTAATGCCAAAAATTGAGTACAGCATCCAAACTTCCATCCAATAATTTCGCATTCAAAATGGGAGGAGCCGCAAAGACGATTTCACAATAGGTGGTTAAATCAATCCCTAGTTTTTGCATGGCATACGCTCGGTAGAGCAACCAGCTTTTATCCATCGCTCCTCCGGCAACCCCCAGTTTTTTGCCCTTTAAATCACTAAGAGTACGGTAACGAGGGTCATTAGTATAAATCCCTCCAGATGCTTTGGAATAAGGATAAAAATAAAGTGAAAGTTTAGAGGAATTTTGTCGATTCACCCAAACCCAGTCATTAACGATCATATCCACGCTATTCGCTTGAAAAGCGACTGCCACACCATCTTTGGAGGCTAATTCTTTAATCTCAAGATCAAACCCGTATTTCGTATCCAGCCCGCGTGATTTAATGGTCATCAATTCCCAGTTGACCGTTCCATATGCCAAAACTCCGACATGAAGTTTCGGATTGCTTCCATATAACAGTGTTAAAGAGAGTACAAACAAAATAAAGATTTTCATAAGAATAATTCTCCTGATTTCAAATCGAGTCAGTTGTTATTCTAGTACAGATTTATAGCTTGAATATAGCGATAATAATTTCTTAGTAAACGCTATTATCAGGCTATTTTTATACTTTATAATTTCCAAATCACAAAACATTAAAAGGACTGAGTATGAAAAAATCACATACACTTGGAGCGATAGCAGTGCTATCAGCAACACTATTATTGAGTCACGGAAACGTAACCCCACAACCAGTAGATACTAAAGGTTTAGCCCCGATAGGAAAAGCTTGGTTAGATGCGAATCCCTATGTCGGAAATGCAAAAGCCATTGAAATCGGTAACCATGCTTATGCAGAAAACTGTGCTCGTTGTCATGGATTGGATGCAGTATCAGGCGGTGTTGCACCGGATCTACGCTACCTTGATGGAGGCACAGAAGGTGACCAATGGTTTATGGAGAGAATCCGTGGAGGTGCCGTACGTAATGGCAATGTCTACATGCCTAAATTCGAAGGTATTATGAATCAAGAGGGCATGTGGGCAATTCGTTCTTATTTACATTCCGTTAGAGTTCAATATTAACATGAAATTTCTAACGATCGTCATCAGTCTATTCCTTTACACTTGCTCGCATGCAAGGAGTATTGAAGACATACAAACGAGCGGGGAAATCGTCATTGCTGTGTACAATGACTTTCCACCCTACTCGTATATCGAGAATGGTGAAGCCAAAGGGATTGATGTGGATATTGGTAAGAAAATTGCTAAATCACTCAACGTTAAACCAAAATGGTACTTTACCGACTCAGACGAGAATCTTGATGATGATCTTAGAAATGTGATATGGAAGGGTAATCCCGTCCATAAAACGCGAGCTGATGTCATGCTCAGAGTCCCTTACGATTACGACTATATGAGACAGACAGACGCTACCACCGGAGCACTCCAAACGGACATGGTGATAATAAAATCACCGTACCATGCAGAAAAATGGGTTATAGTAACCCACAAAGATTCTATACCGACAGTTAATACTCTGGGTATATTTGCCTACAAAACCATTGGTGTGGAATTAGACACGCTACCCGACAAACATCTCTCAATGCAAAACAGAGGGTTATTACGAAAAAATGTCAAGCGCTACGCTAAATTTGAAGATGCCGTAAAAGATTTTAAAGCTGGTAAACTCGATGCTCTCGCCGGATTAAAATCTCAACTGGAATTTTTACTTGATTACAAAAAGAATCAGGTTCAATACTACATGACCAATGACGTTCAGGGAATAAAATCCATCTGGGATATTGGTATTGCTGTTCGAACAGATGCTCGTGAGTTAAGCTATCATATCGATGGACTGATTACAAAACTGCATAAAGAGAACACATTACAAAAAATATTCGACACCTATCATGTTACCTATACTAAACCTATTTCCTATGGCCCTTAAAGGAGAACCTATGTCCTCGATCCTATACAAATCCTTGCTCTTTATTCTACTGTTGAGTGTCAATTCTCAAGCAAAAAATCCGATTTATTCACCGACTTTCGACGATCTACTTCAAAATACGCTCCATGGTGCACCCTATTGTTTCGACGATGCAAACATTACGATTAATGTCCCAAAATTTGCAGACAACCCTGCACAAGTACCCATATATATCGATGCAACAAAAATAAAAGATGTGAAAAGAGTAATTGCATTTGCTGATTTAAACCTTATTCCTGAGATTATGGACATCAAACTGTTAAATCTTAAAGCCATTTTTTCTTTTAGTATTCGTGTTGCACAAGAAACACCGATTAGAGTGCTCGTAGAAGATGCAAACGGCTTGTGGCACATCGGCAGTGCTAACATAAAAAGTTTTGGCGGTGGATGTTCAACAAACTCCCCAGAAGAAAGTAAAAAATTCGCGCTTCTTTTAGGTAAGCATAAAAGCCAAACAGTACGAAAGAACAAAGCCTATAGCATCAAATTTTCTATTTTTCATCCTATGGAAACGGGTTTGATGTTTGGAACGAATCCTTTTTACATCAAACACCTCGAACTGTATAGTAAAAAAGAACGCCTGGCAAGCATGGAGCTCACTTCTGCAATCAGTCAAAACCCAACGATGACCTTTGAGACAATGGGCGGTGATGGAACTTACACTATCGAATTAAAAGACAGTGATGCAAATGAGTATCGTATTTCAACTCAAGTAGATCAATAACCGTAATAAATACTCCAAAAAGAAGCTAGCGTGTGAGGCTTAGCCTCTTGCTTTGTGTTATCTTGCTATTTCATCGCTATTTACCTTTATTATAATTCCATATTAATTTTTCAAGGTTATAGAAGTATGGACATATTGAGCATCACGAACATTCTTATACTAGGGAACGACGAAACAGAGATTTCATCGTTCCAGCAGTCTCTTGATTGCTATGGTTATCAGCTTTCTTTTATTTCAGGGACAGTGAAGAATCTGGAACATTCACTGATAGAGTATTCTCCGGATGTTGTAC
>JAUYRN010000030.1 GCA_030696775.1 Sulfuricurvum sp. | reverse complement strand
CTCGAATTTCAACAAAATTGTGGGAGAAAATGGGTAAACCTTATTCAACAGATCTACGTAAACGGGTTCTTGAATACATTGAAGAAACCAAAGACAAAGTAAAAGCGAGTCAAGTTTTCAAAGTAGGAATTGCTACAATTTATCGGTGGATAGCTCGGAAAACACAAACAGGAAGCGTTACCCTTCTCTTAAAAAGTCTTATAAGAAGAAGATTGACGACGAGAAGCTAGTTGCATATGTGACTCAAAATCCTGATCATTTCCTATCAGAGATAGCGAATCATTTCGGAACGACGTTGCAGGCTATTTTTTATGCTTTAAAACGACTCAAAATTACGAGAAAAAAAAGACTACTGTCTATAAGGAGAGGAAGATTGAAGTCAGGGCAGAATTTATACAAAAACTCACATCGATCCCTGTAGAAAATAGAATATATTTGGACGAAAGTGGGATTAATCAATATTTGCATAGACAACATGCACGAAGCTTGAGAGGAATCCAGGTATTAGGGGAGGTGTCAGGAAAGCGTTTTGGCAGGCAAAGTGTAATTTCAGCCCTAAAAGACAAGAAATTTCTGGCCCCAATGTGCTTTGAAGGCACTTGTGATACCGATTTATTCAAAATTTGGTTAAAGCAGGAACTACTCCCAAATTTAAATCCAGGACAAGTACTGATTCTTGACAATGCAAGCTTTCACAAATCAATCGAGATTAGGAAATTGGTAGAGTCTTACGGATGCGAAATTCTTTATCTGCCGCCTTATTCACCTGATCTAAATCCTATCGAAAAATACTGGGCAAATATGAAAGCTAAGATACGAGAGATATTACCTACTGTAGCCACCTTATCCGCAGCTATTGACTTAGTGGTTTTATCAATGTCAACTTAAAATACTATATACTTCAGTTTTGACTTGAACATTCTCGATTTGATTGGTATGGTATAGGTTTGAAGCAGGCCTATTAAGTCTCCTTTTAATCCAAGAGAATTAATAAATGTCTACTTCACTTTTTTCAACTAATCCGAACTAGATGTTTATCCTCAGGCAGGTACTCATTGGCGTGATGAGCCGGTTTACTAAAGAAAATTCGATTATGAAATAATCCAGAGCGTGCGTAAAACCGGAGTTTTTGGGGTTTCAGGGATCAAATGATTTTTCGATGAATAATCGTTACCTTAAAAGCGCGAAGGCCCTCCCTATTATAGAAATTTTAATCCAAAAAGGAGAAGCAAAATGGCGACGAATTCTACGATAAGTTCTGCATCGGTTTCTGGGCCTAGTAAGGTATGGGGCACGGAAGAGATTTTTGC
>JAUYRN010000014.1 GCA_030696775.1 Sulfuricurvum sp. | reverse complement strand
AATATCTTGTCAAGATTCGCCATAATGTATATAATCATTACATACGTTTTACAAAAAGGTGAGTGATGTTTGATTGCCTCGATATCGAACGATTACGCGGGTTTGATTGGGATGAGGGCAATATTCAGAAAAATAAGCTCAAACATGGGCTCGATTTTTGGCTGATCGAAGAGGTTTTTTTCAACGAACCGTTACTCATCTACGAAGATAATGCCCACTCAGAACAAGAGTGCCGATGCTACGCATTGGGAAAAACCGATGATGGGCAATTGCTCTTTGTCGCTTTTACCGTGCGGGGGCAAAGAATTAGAGTGATTTCGGCACGTCCGATGAGCAAAAAGGAGAGAAGCTATTATGAAAAAAATACCTGAACTGAAAACCGAAGATGAGATTGCGACATTTTGGGACGAACATGATTCGACGGAGTATATTGACTGGGACAAAGCCAAACCGATGCGTTTGGCAAATCTACAAAAGAGTGCGAAAACGATTTCAATCCGTATGCCTGTCGATATGATTGAAACCCTCAAGATTCAAGCGAATAAAAACGATATTCCCTATCAGTCGTATCTAAAGATGTTGATTGCGGATGGTTTGAGGGCGCATGGGTAAGGAAAAATAAATAAGACACAAATTACTCTCATTCTATTTGTTGTATTGTTTTTTATAGGATGTTTTTCACAATTGATTATCTATCCGTTTTATTGGATAATCGTTTACGCTGATATTGTCTATTTGTCGATCATTGCATTTTTTGTTTTTATGATTGTTAGTTTTATATTTTGAAAAAATACTATCGCTTAGATCGCATATCGATAGCTTCATTAATAGTGTCTGGAATCATCTTTTTAGGATATTCAGCATACTTTGAAGCTACTCTTTATATAAAAAAGGTTGCAGAAGATAAATATCAAACTACACCGAAATGGTTACAGATTAATTTAGGTAAGTGGACAGATTTTAATATTTTTGGTGATTCTTTTCTTGGATGCACTCATGCAGATATTGAAATTAAAAACCAAAGGTATTATTGGAGTTTTGAGAAGAGGGATTTTGTTAAAGCTGAAGATAATTTAATGCGCTGTTATTAAATTAGACTATTTTTATATCAAGTATCTGATACTCCCCCTCTTTTAAATCCCCAAGCGTTAAATCTCCAATACGGGAGCGGTGCAATGCGGTGACATGATTGCCCACCGCCGCAAACATCCGACGTACTTGGTGGTATCGTCCTTCGGTGATTTCCAGTGTCACGTGTGTTTCATCGATTATGGTGAGTTTAGCAGGAAGGCAAGGTGTTTTTTCACCGTTTAGCATCAATGTACCTGTTGCGAAAATATTCGTTTCATTACCGTTTAATGGT
>JAUYRN010000012.1 GCA_030696775.1 Sulfuricurvum sp. | reverse complement strand
AAGCGGAACGGCTGCAGGGACCTTTGCCAGTAAAAACGCAGGATTGCAAAACGTAACGGTCAGCGGACTGACCCTTGCCGGGACCGATGCCGACAACTACAACATCGTCGAACAAACAGGACTCAGCGCAACGATTATTCGAAAATCGCTCACAGCTGCTATAAGTTCAGATCCTTCAAAAACATATGATGGAACTAATGGCGCAATTCTTACTTCAAACAGTTATAGAATAGATACAGGTATAAGTGGAGAAAACTTTACTATTAATCAGACAACAGGAACTTATAACTCTAAAGATGTGCTGAGTGCAAACAGCGTAATGGTATCATTAACTTCAGGTGATTTTACAGTTAACGGTTCCACTTTGGCAAGCAATTATGTTCTGCCTACAACAGCAATTGGAATGGGAACTATCACTCCAAAAGATATCACGGTCATTGCAGATTCGCTTTCTAAGGTATATGCAACATTAGATCCAGTATTGACATATCGAGAAACAGGACTTGCGTCAGATGACACGTTAGGTGGCACACTTAGAAGAGTATTAGGCGAAACATCAGGTGATTATGAGATATTAGAGGGCACACTTATAAATCCAAACTATGTTATTGCATTTACAAAAGGTGTGTTTACTGTAAGATCGGATATCCAAAACTATATCACTACCATAGTAAACAATCACTCTATAGATGTCGAACCACCTATTACAGCAACTATTGACACTGCTGCCATAGGTTTAGGTATACAACAGACAAATATTTCTGCAGTAAATACAAATATACCGGTTATTTCACTGAATAATAATCAAGTATTCACTATTAGCAACGGAGGAGTACGTCTACCTGCTGGTTTAACTCAAGATCTCCCATTGGTTCAAAACATTAACGCAACCAACAATGGAGACAAAAACTAATGAAAAAACTAATTACATTATCACTAATAAGTACGACGCTTCTATTTGCAGCCTCCGTCAATGTTCCAAACAGCAGTAATATCCTAAGAGAAGTACAGCCTCCAAAAGATATTCCTAAAAGCACGATTCCTTTAGTTGAAATAGGTGGAGTTCAAAAATACGCTCCAGCTATGATCGATGATAAAAGCGGAAAAACTCTCCATGTAACAAGTTTTAAGATAACGGGAGCTATCCATATCGATGAACAAAAACTCTTGACTCTTATTGCATCGTATAAAGATAAAGACCTTACCTTCGGTCAGCTACAAGAGATAGCATCCATTATCACAAACGAATACCGTAAAGAGGGGTACTTCGTAGCACGCGCCTATATACCGGTTCAGAGTATGAGTAACGGAGTTTTGGAAATAGCGATTATTGAAGGAAATTACGGCGAGTTCCATCTTAAGAACAGCTCTTATGTCAAAGACAGTATAGTCCAAGCGATGCTGGAAGAAGCAAAAAAAGAGGATGTTATCAACACCAACACTCTAGAGCGATCTTTGCTTATTATCAATGATACTCCAGGTATTGTCGTCACCAAAGCAGATATTAAACCAGGAAAAGATGTCGGTACAAGTGATTTTGATATTGATGTCAATGCATCCAACCGTTACAATGGATATATTATAGGAGATAACTACGGAAGCAGATATACCGGGTACAACAGAATCATGGCAGGACTGGATCTTAACTCACTAGCAGGCATAGGAGACAAATTCAGCTTAACTGGGCTTATCAGTAATGGAAGCAACCTTAAAAACTGTTCCATCACCTATACTGTTCCTCTTATGCCAAATGGATTGACAGCACAGATCGGTTACTCAAAAACTACCTACGTACTAGCTCAAGAATATACTTCATTAGGAGCTACCGGTACTTCAAACGCAGTTGATGCTACCTTGTCCTATCCAATCATAAGAACAAGAGATCATACTCTGAAAATCTCTTCTACAGCCTCGTTTAAACGTCTAAAAGATTACCAACAAGAGCAGACAATAAGCAATAAGAGAGCAGATACGATAAACCTTGCTCTCTCTGATGTAAAAAGTAACTCTATACTTGGATACCCTTCACAAATATTTTCAGGGGTAACAGTAACAATGGGTAATCTGAAGTTTTTAGATGACACCTCAAAAATCATTGACGAACAAGGGGCAAAAACAGCAGGGAATTTTTCAAAAATAAATGGATACGCACGAGCAATGACCTTCCTGCCAAAAGAGTTTTCTTTGCAAACAGGTATACAAGTACAAAAAGCTCTAGGACATAAAAATCTAGATGGTAGTCAAGATATAAGCGTAGGTGGCATAAACGGGGTTAAACTCTTTCCAGACAGTGAACTTAGTGCTGAAAACGGAGTGGTATTTAATGTGGAGCTGTTTAAAGACCTTGGCGTCTATAATAATATAAGTAATAAAATAGGTGCTTTTTATGATATTGGAATAGCTTCTATGGAAGACACCTCCAACGATACTACTTTTCAAAGTAGAACCCTTCAAGATATAGGTCTCGGATATTACGGTTCCTACCAATCCTTCTTCGCAAAAGCACAACTGGCTAGAAGCATAGGCGGATCATACGTAACAAGTGAATCAAAATATATGACAAGAGGTCTTATCCAATTAGGATGGAGCTTTTAAAGGACTGGAATCATTCCAGTTTTATATATATTACTCATAAAACACAGGTGTGACACGATAAAATACTTCTAAATAGGGGTTTTAATGACTTTGCGCGTATATTACGAAAATGCCGTATATGCTCTAATTTTCTAATAATACACAAAATAGGGAGTTTCTTCACGCACAAAACTCTCTAATTTACACAAAATTCTTAAATCAAGTCATACTTCTGTCACACTTGTCACACCGCTAATTTAGTATTTTTAGATATGGTTATTACACTTTTTTTCATTATGCGTTAGCATTAATCATTCTTTTTTTATTTTTCGATTATAATACTGCCAGTTATTACAACATAGGTTACTATAATGAAATTTTACAATCGTGAAAATGAACTTGCACTTTTAAAAAAAGCGGATGAACTTAAAAGTCGTCGATCTGTGATGACTATTTTGATTGGTCGTCGTCGTATTGGAAAAACAACACTTGCGCTGCAGCCTTATACCCAAGGAAAGAAACTTTATTTTTTCATCTCTAAAAAAGAAGAATCGCTTTTGTGTGAAGAGTTTATCGGTGAGATCAAAGAACGGTTAGCCATACCGATTTTTGGAAGCATTACAAAATTCGAAGATCTTTTTTCTTTGTTGATGGAGTGGGGAAAAACTAATCCTTTCACCTTGATTATTGATGAATTTCAGGAGTTTATTCGGATTAATCCTTCTATTTATTCGTCTATCCAAAAAATATGGGATCTGAATAAAGACGATTCAAAAATTCATCTGATTTTTAGCGGTTCAGTTTATTCTTTGATGAAAAAAATATTCGAAGATGCTCATGAGCCACTCTTCGGTCGTGCAGATTTTAAAATACATCTTCAGCCTTTTGCGATATCAACACTCAAAGAAATCCTTCGGGATAATAATGCCTATTCAAGCCGGAGTTTACTAGAATTTTTTATTCTCACCGGTGGGGTAGCGAAATACATTGAGTTATTTGCTCTGTATGGTGCATTCGATAAAACCTCTATGATCGATGAGATTATAAAACCTTATTCACTCTTTTTAGATGAGGGGCGTAATCGGCTTATTGAAGAGTTCGGAAAGGAGTATGGTGTCTATTTCTCCATACTCTCATTGATCGCAAATTCTAAAACAGCTAAAAGCGAGATCGAAAGTGTTTTGGATAAAAATGTCTCGGGATATCTTTATCGCCTTGAACATGATTACAACATCATCCGAAGCATAAAACCATTTAACGCTAAACCGAATTCTAAGGTTCAAAAATACGAAATCATCGATAACTTTCTCAGCTTTTGGTTCCGATTTATCTATAAGTATCAATCGTTGATTGAGGCGGAAAACTATGATAGGCTTAAAGATATTGTGACACGTGATTTTGATACGTTCAGTGGAAGATTTTTAGAGAAACTATTTATCGAACTCTTAAAAGAGGAAAAAAAATATACAAAAATTGGATCGTATTGGGAGCGAAATAACCAAAATGAAATCGATATAGTCGCTGTAGATGACTTCAATAAAGAAATTCTGATTGCCGAAGTAAAACTTAATCCTGATCGCTTAAGTGAAAGTGTGCTTAGAGAAAAAGCCAAAAATATTATCAAGCAATATGCAGATTATAAAATCATTTATAAACTTTGGAGTTTGGATGATCTTGTATAACAAAAAAATAACGGCTAAAATGCCGATACACAGGGGATAGCAGGATGAATATACGAGTATATTATGAAAATACCGTATATGCTCTAATTTTCTAACAATACACGAAACAGGGAGTTTCTTCACGCACAAAACTCTCTAATTTACACAAAATTCTTAAATAATGTCATCCTTCTGTCACACTTGTCACACCTCAATCCTTTTTATTTAGTTAGTCATAAATATGTTATAATATCCGTACATTATCCGTACAGGAGTCAACAATGCAAGCAATCTCTTTTTACAATGGGATGTTAGACAATACTAAAGATGCAAGATTTGAGGCGAAGCTCAATTCTAAGCTCAAAGATTTCATCCAATTAGCCGCAGGGTTGCAGGGGTGTGATTTAACCGCATTTATTCTTTCAGCAGCAGCTGAAAAAGCAAGAGCAGTAGTTGCTGAAGCTGAGATGATAACTTTGAATGAAAATGATCACAAGAGATTTATGGAGATTTTAATGAATCCTCCTAAAGCTACTCCACAATTGAAAGAATTGATGTCTATGGAGAGTTTGAATGAGCGCTAATACAATTGTATTAGAACGCTTTAATATTACAAAAAGCTACAATGGGATCAAAAAATTTGATTGTGGTCATGAGATGATCAATCGATTTGCGACTAATTCCTTAAAGCAAAATGTCAAAAATAGCATGTGCCAAGCCTATGTACTACTTGATACCTCACTAGGTGATAAATTTATCGGTTATTATAATATCATGGCATTTTCAATAGCAAAAGAAGAATTTAATACTTCACCAAGCGGATCAACAAAGCAGATACCTGTTTTGCGGTTGGTAATGCTTGGAGTTAATCTCTCTTATTCAGGTCAAGGACTTGGCAGTAAACTTTTAAAACATAGTCTTGAATTAACCCTCAAGTTATCATTCGAAGCTGGGGTTGCAGGGCTTTATTTGGATGCTGAGGATGGTAAACATGACTTTTACCGCAAGAGAGGGTTTGTTGGAATCAAAAATCCTGATCCGATAACAAATATTCTCCCGATGTTTATTAGTGTTAGCACCATTACTGATGCGAAATAAATATTAGTTCAATAGTGAGTCAGCCCTTAAAAACTAACTTTTAGTTAGTTCATAGAATAACTTTTGGTATTGTAAACTGGGAATTTAATCGAAAGCCTCCACTGCTCGATAAGATGATTAGTCATTAATACCAACAGCCAGTAATTGGCTATAAAAAATAGAGCTTGGATGAAACTATTCATCCATTTTTCATATTCTAGGCGCAAGCAGCCATCAGGAGATTGATCTGGTTACTACTGTATCAAATGCCAAGGAGCTGTTTGGAAATCTTTAAAGCACTCTGCAAAGCCCCCTCTAAATAGCCCCCTTCAATGTACGAGGTCTCTGTGCCGATACAACTAAATCGACCATCAAACGCACTGATATCCAATCCATAGTCGGGATGGTCACGCAAGGGTATTTGATCCAAAGGGGTTGAACAGCAGGGATCGATTTTCCAATCTTTGAGATCAATACACAGTGGGTGAGCCGCATAAGGTCCAAAAAGACGTGTAAGCTGATCGATAATAGCACTCTTGGAATCTTCAACCGATCGGTTGGCATGAAAAAAACCAAAAAGTGCCGGATGATCGGCTTGCGAAGCATCATGGATTTCTCCCAGTATACCTTGATGGCTTATCGCAAACCCACTCAAGCCATCCTCTCTCCAAAACGCACTCTCATACGAAATCAACGCTTTAGCCGATTGAGCCATCCAAGTGGGGGTTTGATTTAACTCAGACACGATTTGCGAAGACAGAGGGGGTGAAAAACGGATATTTTGGGCAATCAGTCTTGGCGGAAGGGTCGAGATTACTTTGTCACCCTGGTAGCGGTTTATCCCGCTTTGGACAATTATTTCATCATCTTGATCCAGGATTGTATCTACAGGGGTATTGAAATGAAACTTTACTCGATGCAGCTTATTGTACAAAGCATCTGTGAGGGTACTGACCCCTCCGGCAAATCGCGCTGAGGGCGCAAATGGGGCAGGGTTAAAGCGTTGAACCCCTTTTGGATCATCGTAGAGTGCATCCCCTTTAGTATATTGCGCAAATAAGGTGAGACCCAGTTCTTGGGAAAGTGCAAGGGTGGCTTTGTGATGTGACCATACCCAAGTAGGTCCCAAGTCACCGCCGTTTGGTGTTCCTAAAATTCGTCCACCGATATGATCATTCGCTTCAAGAATCACTATCTCAAAATGATCTTGAAGCAAGTATGCGGCATAAAGACCACTGAGTCCGGCTCCTATAATGATAAGACATTTGGGTTTGCTGTGATTGGGCACTGGGCTTTGAACCTATTGTTAAGATATCAAAGCATAGCATGTAACAACTGCCGATGACGCTTTGTAAGAAATTTAAATATCTCGTTTAAAAAAACCGCAGCATATAGTGCATGTAGAAAATCTTTAAATTTTACTCAACACACCCAAATGCCATATTTGTAATATGGTATTCCTTATATCTTTTTGTGCGGATTCTAAATAGTTTTTTTAGTAGTCGTATCATGTGTATCTTTCCAGCAAACGCTGTTCCTGTTTTGTCGTGAGCACGTTGTCGTAATTAAAGCGTACGGACTCCTCAAATACTTCTGCAAATACATTTATTTACGGTTGATCTTTGCTTGATGATTGTCGGTTTTTGGTGTAATGAAAAAAATCGGAGGCTGAAATATCATCTTTTATTATACTGATCTTAAAACATTTGACATGCTTGAATATCAAGATGATACGAAAATGCGTAATTTAACCGATGCCGTCACAAAGATGAGAGAGAAATATGGGATGGATATTGTACGTGGCGGAGGGGAGATGTAAACAGTCAAGAATTTATTAGGGCGCAATCTGCCTATATCCTGTCACGTTCACAGAAAAAAAGCAGCATACCCCTACGAACAACACAATAAATCTTTTTTAGAAAATAATATCTCAATGAATGTATCTACTAGAACAATATAATTGCGGACAAAAATGCAAGAGTATTAAGTAATACCTTTTGTTAATGTAATTATACAACATTGAGTGTCTCATTGTCAACTATGGTTATGCTCAACGAATAGAATATGAACATTCATCTATTTAATCATGTCGCGTACAGACTTCTGTTAAAATTACTTAACGTTAAAATTATTAAAGTGAATGCAGCATGAAAAACATATATTTTTTGATCCCTCTTATCTTTATTCTTGTCGGATGTGCACCCAAAATGGGTGAAGACATTATCATCGAACCTCAAGGAAATATACGACTTGAGAGTTCAAAAGCAGATATTGCATTAGAACTACTTTCTGTGATAGGGCTGCGCACTTCAAGCAACGGCATACGTCTGGGAAGTGATGTAAAGATTATCAATCATTGGATGAATGACATTACTCTGCGTTCTCTTAGTTATACCCTTGTGGATAGTCAGGAAGAGTTTGCACACGGAGAAGTGATCCTAGATGGTAAGAAGCCTATGGTGATTGCAAGTAATAGCGAACAAAACATTCCGATCACTCTGCTTATAGAACCTTCCAAAATCTCTATTGGACGAATCGACAAAATACTTACATCCAAGCAGCCACTGTATATTAGAGGAACTGCAACCATACAAGTGTGGGGCATATCGCATAGTTATGCATTTGATAAAGAGATTAGTAAATATATTGCCAAGGCGCTGGGCGACAGAATTCCGCACCGTTTATAGTATTTGATGTACTAGATTTTTGAATCAAGAAATATTGGCGGATAGATAAACTGTCTAATACCTGGGGTTATTTCAATATTATGTCGGAAAACCTAATTTTTTAGTTTCCGTATGCATCTATTTTCCGATAGTATTTTTCGTATGCTAATAAGCAGATTTTTGAGTTGATTTTTACAGATCGTAAAAGTGTCGGAAAACATTTGTTTTTCGTTGTATATCAAAGATAAATTTATGTAAAGATAATATATTTTTAACAGGTTGTTTTATATATTGATGTGATTTTGCGAACTTGTAAGGTTAATAAGTAAAATAATATTTTACTTATTAAGAATATATTCAATTTTTACTATTACAATACTTTTGTTTAAATGCAAAAAAAGTTTTCTTTTAAAGTTAGTGAAAAGGTAAAAATAATATGATGAATACAGATGCAAAACTTACAAAATTTGTTCGTGCAGCAGGATGTGCAGCAAAACTTGCCCCAGGTTCTTTGGCTGATTCCACATGCCATATTGAGTCATTTCATAAAGATTTGATTGTTGGTTTCGAGGGAAATGAAGATGCCGGAGTTTATAAAATAAATGATGAAATTGCTATCGTACAGACGGTCGATTTTATTACACCTGTAGTGGATGACCCGTATGTTTATGGCCAAATAGCTGCTGCCAATTCACTAAGTGATGTATTTGCAATGGGCGCAGATGCTAAGACTGCATTGAATCTAGTAGGTTTTGATTCAAAAAACCATACAGCAGAGATTCTTTCAGAGATCATGCGTGGAGGACAGAATAAAGTAGCTGAATGTGGAGCCGTTATTGTTGGAGGGCATACAATTCAAACACCGGAAATGATTTATGGACTCTCTTGTACAGGATTCATTCATCCGAATAAAGTTCTACGTAACAATACTCCTAAAATTGGGGATGTGCTTATTCTGACAAAACCGCTTGGGATGGGCATCTTGATTACAGCTATAAAAAATGATTTACTTGATCCAGTTCTGGCAATGAAGGTTGCTGAAAACCTTCGTACCCTCAATTATAAAGCATCATTGATCGCAAGAGAATCTAATGTATCGGCGTGTACCGATGTAACGGGATTTGGTTTAATGGGGCACATGAGAGAGATGAGTGCCGGAAATGTGACAATGAAAATAGATTTTGCAAAGGTTCCGTATTTTATTGAAGCGATTGAAATGGCGTCTAAAGGGATGATCCCAGGAGGAACACGTGCTAATCATGAGTACAATAAACCCTACGTCTATTTAGCGTCATCAATCGAATTTGAACAGGAAATGATTCTGTTTGATGCACAAACATCAGGAGGGCTTCTTGTAAGTATTCCGCAAAGCAGTGCACAGCAGATGATAGGTAAGTGTATAGATGCTGGTTTGACTGCGTCAATTATTGGTGATGTGATAGAGTACGAAGGATACGATATTGTTGTAGATTATTCAAATTAAGCTAAAATTTAAATTTAAAAGGTTAAAATATTTTTTACTTTAATAAGGCGATCTAAGGTCTACGGGTTAGACAAACAACAGCCGTTTCTTTGATTATGCTGATGTTCCTGCCTCACCCGGAGACTCATATGGAACGACACGACCTCTTTTTACTAAACGATTCTGTAGCTAGTTTTATGATTCGTTCAGCCACTCTTACACAGGCCTGGCTATTACGCCTAAATGCACTTTTACCCACTCTTCGCAAGGGCGATACCTTTAAGGTTACTGTTGTTCATCGTTCAGTTTCTTTTGAATTTGAAGGTTGGATTCAAGTAAACCGATGCTCTCCGGTTGCAACTTCATCAGATTTAAATGGATATTCTTATCTAGTACAAAAAGATTATGAATCGCATATTCTTTCAGAAGAACAAGGGTACGACGGTTTAAACAAAACTGAACCACTTTTAGATACTGCACCGAAACTTTTCGGGTTAATGCCTCGCGGTGTACATATCGAACAATCTTCTCCTCTATACCCTTTTGAACTAACTGAAAAAGAGTCTCTCTGGGCTAAAAATGTTACACGTCTTTATGAAGAGGCCAAACAGAATCAATGGAGTGCCGATACTGATATCGAGTGGGATGCTATTCCTGATTTGCCACCTGACATTGAAACTGCAATTGCTCAAGTAATGACATATTTGGCTGAAAATGAGTTTTCAGCTTTGTATATACCTGGTAAGTTTTTATCAAAAATATCTCCCTATTATATGGAACTTGTAATGTTCTTAGGGACAATAATCTATGATGAAACACGTCATATTGAAGTCTTCTCTCGCCGTGCCAATGCAAAAAAAATTGGATTACAATATTCTACAACCGCAACACAACGATCACTTTATTCACTCTTTATTGAAAAAGACTATTTTAAAACTTCTTTTTTGCTTCATGTACTAGGAGAGGGAACTTTTTTAGACTTACTAGACTTTTTAATCAAATATGCCCCTGATCCGGTTACAAAAAAAATAGTCACCCTTGCCAAGAAAGATGAACAACGTCATGTTAATTATGGGCTGGTTCACGTTAAAGCATTAATCCAAGCCAATCCCAAAAGAATGGATTATCTCAAAGATGCGGTTGAGAGTCGAAAAGCTTATTTGGATGAGATGAATCAAGAAAATGAACTGTTACTTTCATCCTTGGCGATTCTCGCAGGAGGAAGTGATGAAGAAGGATATGAACTCGGATATGAAAGGGTACAACAACTTAAAAAAAGGATGGGAGAAAATCGAATACGTCGAATGATTGAGTGCGGTTTTGATGAAGAAACGGCTAAAGAGATTTCCATGTCTCACACAGCAAATTTTATGTAAGGATCACAGTAATGAGTTTATTTGAAGAAGTGAGGGCGTTTGCACAATGTCATGTCGCACCCTATACGGTACAAGCGGATCGTGATGGAGTCTTTCCTAAAGAAGCTTATGATGCACTCAAAAAAGAGGGGCATACTAGTTTACTCGTACCTAAAGAATATGGAGGACGTGAGGGAAGTATCGTTGATCATGTTGAAACTTGCATGGCGTTAGGTAGTGTATGTGCTACTACTGCATTATGCTATATGATGCACAATGTTGCAACAATGTCGATCGTTGCTTTTGGAACACAGGAACAAAAAGCATTTTATTTACCAAAAATAGCTGCGGGTGAGATTGCGTTAGCTCTTGCATTTAGTGAGACCGGTACGGGAACCCATTTTTACAATCCTGAGATCAAAGCGGAAAAAATGGCTGAGGGATATCGTTTAAATGGAAAAAAAAGTTTTGTGACCTCGGCACATCACGCTGATTATTATCTCGTATTAGCAGCCAATCCGGAAGGAGAAGGGCTGAGTGTTTTTTCAACACCCAAAAATATGGAAGGTCTGCGCCATGATGATGTGGCATGGGATGGTTTAGGGATGAGAGGGAATGCCAGTGTCCCTGTTTATTATGAGAATGTTTCAGTCTCCAACGAACATCTTATAGGCGCTCATGGTGATGGTGTCGGAATAGTCTTTAGTGTAGTTGCACCTTTCTTTATTTTGGGTCTTGCATCGGTCTATTCTGGGCTATCTCTTGCCGCAAGCACATGTGTGATTGAACATGCAGTGTCACGCGCTTATACTGATGGATCGAACCTTTCACAAATCGAAACTGTTCAACTTCATATTGCAGAACTGTATACCTCGTCATGTGCATCCAAAGCCTTAACATTAATGGCAGCTCATGCAGCATTGGAGGGGCGAAGTGATGCTTTAGCTCTGATAATATCAGCGCGATTAGAGTCAAGTACGAATGTAATTGATGTGTGTAGTCGAGCGATGAAAATCGGAGGAGGGCATGCATATAGTAAACGTCTTCCACTTGAACGCTATTTGAGAGATGCCTATGCTGCAGGGATCATGGCTCCCTCAACGGATGTTTTGAGCATATGGCTAGGTAAAGCGTTAACCGGACAACAAATACCCTAATATAAAGGAATTCACATGGCATCATTAATGGTAGGTGTGGTCGCGTATGACCCAAAAGTTGTTCTCATTTGGGAAATCATTCGTGATTATGCTAAAGAGAAAAAATTTGATCTTGATTATGTATTGTTCTCAAATTATGAGACACAGGTACAAGCGCTGTTGAATAAAAAAGTAGATTTAGCCTGGAATACGAATGTGGCATGGATTCGAACAAAAAAAAGTGCTCCTTTTGCCGAGGCACTTTTGATGCGTGATACCGATATTAATTTTACGTCGATGTTTATAGCGCATGAGGATTCAAATATTCATACACTTGAAGATATAAAAAATAAGCGTATCGGTTTTGGGAGCTTTGATTCGGCACAGGCATTTATACTTCCAGCTTACTATCTAAAAAAAGAAGGGCTTGAACCAAATCGTGATTACACGATGAACCGCGTAGACAGTGACTTAGGAAAACACGGCGATACCGGGCGCAGTGAATATGAAATTCTTGAAAAATTAAAAAATAAAGAATACGATGCAATAGCATTGGCAACATCGACATGGATGCGTATGATTGAACTTGGGCTGGCAGGTTCGTCTTTTAGACCGTTTTATAAAAGTAGCGGTTATTCACATTGCAATTTTACGAATGTTACCCCTAACGCATCTTACGTCAATGAATTTGTTGAGTTTATGATTGGGATGGACACTAAGCGCAGTGATATCACTAAAATGATGGAGATGGAAGCACTTTCAACGTGGGTAAAAACGGGGAATGAGGAATTAAACGGGTATGATGAACTGGAAAAAGCGATGGAGTGGTTAAATCTTTTTTAGATTTTAAAAGCTTTATGAACGAGTATGATAAGGTAGTAAATGAGTGATATTATTAAAAAATACAGAATGATTATTGATGTCGAAAGATGTATCGGTTGTCATGCGTGTGAGGTTGCCTGTAAGCAAGAATTTGATGCTCCTTTAGGCTTCTTTCGAACGATGACTCTTTATATGGATACCGGAAATTATCCCAAAGTTAAACGCGAATTTTTACCGATTATGTGCCGTCAATGTGAAGATGCTGCATGTATCCTTGCGTGTCCACAAAATGCAATTGTGGATCGTAGCGGAATAGTTATGGTGGATTCTGCACGTTGTAATGGCTGTGGAGAATGCATAAAAGCTTGTTCCATAGGAGCTATTTACGTAAATCCACTCTCTCATATTGCGGAAAAATGTAATTTATGTGCCCATCGTTTAGAGATTGGTATGAAGCCGGCATGTGTGGAAACATGTGTATCTGATGCGCTTCAAATCATAGAAGAGAAAGAGTTGAATCGCTTTCAAAATGCGAAAGGATTTAAAAATATTTCTACAGACAAACCAAGAACGCTGCATATTGGTGCCAATAGTATTATGAGGCAAAAACTGCGTAAAGGACACCCATTTTCTCCGAGAAATTATGAAATATTTACTTGGGCGGTGAGATCATGATGAATAGACGCACGTTTGTAAAAACAACAGCAGTATCGATGGCGGCATTAAAGCTTGGCGGCATAATTTCATTATCTTCTGATACTTATGCTTCATCTGTACCTCCTGTATGTGATCAAATCTCGTTGGCGGATAATATAGAGAGTATTGAACAAATCCCAACAGTATGTTTGAACTGTTCTACGGTTTGCGGAATGATTGCCCTTGTCAAAAACGGGGTAGTACTTGGTGTAAGCGGCAATCCGTTGGATCCGAATACGAATGGAAAATTATGCGCAAAAGCACATGGTGGTGTTAGCGCGATCAATTATCCTGAACGTCTTCTTTATCCCCTCAAGCGTGTCGGAAAACGAGGGGATGGCTTGTGGCAGAGAATTACAATGGATGAAGCTCATCAGATGGTTGCCGATAGAATTAAACTAACTATGGACAGCGGGCATCCAGAAAGGGTTGTATTTCATGCTGGACGTAACCGTATCGATGATATTACAAATCGTTTTATGGATGCTATAGGATCTCCTGTTGTATTAAACCATCGAGCCCTTTGTTCATCGAATAAACGGGCAGCAAATTATATTTCAATCGGTGATACGGATTGGGAAACAGTGGATGCAGAGTACTGTAGATATTTTTTGAATTTTGGTGCCAATTTTTTGGAAGCACATCAAGGAGGCTTTCCCATGGCACGGCGTTTTGTGAAAGCAAAAGCAAATGGGGCGAAAATGGTGACATTCGATACCCGTCTTTCTAATACAGCTGGAAAGAGTGATGAATGGTTGGCCCCTTTTCCTTCATCTGAGGGGGCAATCGCATTAGCTATGGCACACACTATCATGAATAAAGGAGCTTATGATGAAGCCTTTATACGTGAATGGTGTAATGTATCTGTTGAAGAACTTAAGTTGTTTTTAGCACCGTATACTCCAAAATTTGCGGCTGAAGCAAGCGGCTTAGAAGCAAAAGATATCGAACGTATTGCTCTAGAATTTGCATCACATGCTCCTGCTTGTGCTGCCTTTACCAATCGCGGATCACAGGCGCATCAAAACGGACTGAACAATGATAGAGCCGTTATTATGCTGAATGCAATAGTCGGAAGTATCGGGCGTAAAGGTGGATATGCATTCGGAGGATCAAAAAGTTTGGGCAATGCTTCTTTTCCGATGCTTCAACCGATTCCGCCAAAAGTAAAATTTTCGACCGATTTGGAGGATCCGAAAGATTATCCACTGGCCAACAAATGGCAAAAAATGAAAGTCAGCGAGCTGGTATTTGAGAAAATAAAAAATAAAACGCAGCCGGTAGAAGTTTATATGTCGTATACGATTTCTGCTCCTCAAACATGGCCAGAGGGTCCGACGGTAGCAGTCAGTGCACTAAAAGATGAAACGGTTATCCCCTTTCATGTCTGCTCGGATGTTGTCTATTCGGAAATGGCTCATTATGCAGATCTGATTTTACCGGATGCGACATATTTCGAACGTTATACGATCGAAGGGCGAAATGCAAATGAGCTGATCCCCTATTTTGTATTGCGTCAACCAGTTGTCGCACTAACTCATGATTGCCTGAATTTTGGAGATTCATTGATTCAGATCGCACAAAAAATAGGCGGTAAGGTAAGTCAATATTTTGCATTTGATTCCTATGAAGCGTTTATAAAAGGACGGTTATCTTCTCTTCCTGAACGTGAAGGTTTAAGTGGATGGAATTACATGAAAAAGTACGGAGTATGGATTGATGAGAAGGCAAAAAATTATGAGCCTTATAGTAAAAAACTCTCTCTAAAAGATTTTGAAAATATTGTCATTGAAAATGAGACTGCGTTTATTTATAAAGATGGAAGAAAAGAGGCTATAGGGAAGCTGGTGAACGGCATCTTGTTACGAGGCTTTAAGACACCCTCTCGAAAATTTGAGATTTATTCAGCTGATGTTCGAGATGCCGCACACAAAATGGGATTGGAAGATGACGGATTTCCCCATTTTGTGATGCCAAAATCGCTCAAAGAAATATCATCTGATGACCTGGTACTTACAACATTTAAATGGAATGTTCACACTCAGGCACGAACCGCTCCACAAAAATATTTAAGTGAAATTGTTCATGACAATCCAGTATGGATAAATACACAGACGGCAAGAAAATACGGGATTAAAAACGGTGATATGATCGAGATTACAACCTATCGTCCTCAATCAGGGTTCAAAGCCTCACAGAAGAAAATAGTTGTAGGAAAAATGTCTGTTCACGCATTTGTGACGCAGGGAATTCATCCTAGAGTGATCGCTGTCAGCAATTCGCTTGGAATGAATTTCGGAGGTAGAATTCCCTGTGCTAGAAATGGAAAGAAACAAAACATACCTGCTTTTAATTCAAACGATAATGTCGATTTCAAGCGGAATATATGGTGGGACAAACGACTTGGCGGTACAGGAAATGGAGTAAATCCCAATAGTGTCATACCGATTAATCCCTCACCATTAGTCGGAATGCAGGCTTGGAATGACACTGTGTGTTCGATTAAGAAAATTAAAACGTAGAAATTGATTCTAAAAATCTTAAAATTGAATCTAGTTTAAGATTCAACCATGCTTTTTTCTTTGTTTGATGAGGCATTAACGCGATAGATTTTATTTTTGAGCTTAGTGACGATACCAACGTCGATCAACTGTTTAAATGTTGAAACGACCGTTGGTTTACTGACGTTTAGTACTCCCATAATATCTTCATACGAGCCATAAAAGACGCTTTCAGCGTCAACGTGTTCGAAAAGATATCGAATGATTTCTATTTTTTTCCCACCTACAAAGCTACTGATTCCCTCAAGCATACGGTCTTTTAGCCATAATTCATCTTCTTTTGCTTTTAGGGCAATTGATTTTTCAATAAGTTCTAAGAGCTCATCGGCAATGATAGGTTTGAGAAGATAGCCATCAACACGCAGTTTGATGGCATCAAGAAGATAGTTTGTTTCAGAATGGGCTGTTGTAATGATAATGGCTGCTAAAGGAATATTACGTTTCTTTATTTCGGAAATCAAAGTAATACCATGCATATTCGGCATAAGAAGATCGGTAACAACGATATCAATCTTATGTTTTGAGAGGATATCCAAAGCTTCTAAACCATCTAAAGCAGTATATACTTTCGCCACAAAGTCCTCTAAAATAAAAGACATTTGTTTTAAAATCGGTAATTCATCGTCGACGATCAGAACACTGTATTTAGTTAATTTATGGTTCATAGTTTGCTCTCAACTTCAAATAGGGGTATTGTTATTTTAAAAGAAGCACAATTATAATGGATTTCATTAAAAAGCAATCTGATGTTTTGTGCTCTGATTGTTCCGTGGAATTGATCAGCAATGATTTTTTGCGTCATGTACAAACCGATTCCTGTACCTGATGATTGATGTTTTGTCGTGAAATATGGCTCAAATATCTTTTTAAGTACGGAGGCTTGGATACCTCCACCATTATCTATTATACGGATAATTAAGAGTGATTTTTTCACTTTATGAGTGATATGGATACGGATGATTTTATATTCATTCGGTGAGCTTAACAGAGCGTCTTTTGCATTATTAAGAAGATTGATAATAATTTGGGCAAAATCATTTGGATAGCCTGAAATCATAATTTCTTTTTTTATATTGATCTCTACATCAATATTGGCATGATGCAAAATTCCCTCAATTAAATTAACCGCATGGCGAATGGTCTCAAGTAGTGGAAATATTGTCTTGGTTTTATTCGGCTTAAAGTAGTTTTGAAAACTTTCGATGGTATCAGACATAGCGGTTGCAATTTGAAGCCCTTCCGTAACTTGAGCATCGATAAATTCAGGGGTCAATTTGTTACTACGACTTTTGAGCCGAAAGGTTTGGATGAGGATTGCAAGAGTATTTAGAGGCTGTCGCCATTGGTGTGCAATGTTTGAAATCATCTCACCCATAGAGGCAAGTTTAGCTTGCTGATGAAGCATTTCATCTTTAAGTCTGCTTTGACGGATTTCATGGGTAATACGAAGTTCGAGAGAGGTGTTTAGATCAACGAGTTCTTTCGTTTTTTCACGCACTCGGTCTTCTAATAATTGATGAAGCGTTTTAATATGTTCTAATATAAAATATGCCAAAAAGACAGAAAAGCCGAGCACTACGAAGATCATAACAAATATAACCCACGAAGTGGCACCAAATAGTCGATCTGTTTTTTCTTTTTCATAAAGGGAGCATTGCAAATGATAAGAGGTTAATTGTTCTAAATAAATATTAGTAGTATCTAAAATCGGGTATAGATCATTTTTGACCATGGTATCGGCTTGAGCACGCTTGTGGTTTTTATAGAGTGCTGTTATCATGTCGACAGTTTCAAAGAGACGATGGATATTTAGGTTTGCTTTTGTATAGATTTCATCTTCACCGATCATGACAGTGTTTGGAATCGGTGAAATGAATGTCGAGAGTATTGTTTCATTCATCGTGTCAAAAAAATTGCTTTGAAGATCGTGTCGTGATACGGAGTATTCTTTCCAGCGTAAATCGAGATTTTTTTTGAGAATATCGAGGACTTCATACGTTTTTTCGACATCCGTATGATTATCGATGATATCGCGGTAGGTATTGAGAATATTGAGGGTATGGACATCTTTGATCGTTTGTAGACGTGCGATTGAGAGGGTACGCAGGTGAAAAGAGTTATCAAAGCTATTTTTCATTCCATAAAGCGTTAATGTCGCGATGAATCCTATGGTAAGAATACCTAAAGCTGTAACAGTGATCAATATCCTAGTCTTCATCCCTAATGAAAGTTGATAGAATATATTCAAAAAACGGTACTGATTACTCATTAATATCTCTAACAAGTTTGGAGTTCAATGGCAAAAGATAGACATTGTGAAGTCCATTGTGGCGTGAGTTACTGTATCGAATCATTTGTTGATCAACGAGTGGAAACTCTAGTCTGGAAAGGGAATCTTCAAATGAAGTACGGGAAAGATTTTTATTGGCAGTGAGTGCTTTGAGTACGACCAGTGAAGCAAGATATCCTTCGAAGGCGATAGATGTCGGTTCTTTCAATGGATAATAGTGTTTGTAAAGATCTTTAAAATGAGTGATTTCGGGCAAGTTTTTACTTAGAGGCGGAACAGTTTGTGTCATGTACATCGGCACATGTTTTAAATTTTCTGCGAGCAATGCATTACGTAGAGGCTCATAGCCGACAAATGAGAAAGTGTAAAAGGTAAGTTTGGGTTTAAACTGTGCTGTTTTACGGATGAATTCGATGGTCGGTTTTAATGCTCCACCGATGATGACTGCTTCAGGATTGGCTTTAGTGATCTCATTAAACGCATAATGGATAGAAAGAGTATTGCGATTATAAACACCTTCGGCAGCAATTTTAATGGGTGTTGACCGTACTGCTTGTTGGAGTGCGTATAACGAAGCGAGTCCATAGCTGTCATTTTGATAGAAGATGGCAATTTTATGGATATTTTGTTTTTGCATATGTTTGACCATTTCACGCGCTTCATCAGCGTAGCTAGGACGGAGAGTATAAAGATGGGTATAGGGGTAATTATATAAAAACTCAGCACCGCTTAGAGGCATCAAAAATGGGATTTGTGTTCTGGCCGTAATCTTTAATGCTTCTTCGGACGTAGGTGTTCCAACAACACCTAAAATACCGAATAACTTTGTATCAAGCATTAAGGATTCTATATTTTTACCTGTGATGAAGGGCTCATATTGATCATCCAATACCCTAAGTTTGACATGGCGTTTTTGTACTCCTCCGGCATCGTTAAACGCTTTAAATCCGCACAATATTCCATTTGTGTAGTCAATTCCGTTGTCTTTTAATGGACCTGTAAGAGCGGCACTACAGCCAAATACAATATCTTTTTTATTTTCATGTTCAAAATTAAATAGAAAAAATATTGTGATAAGAATAATGAAAAGCAACAAGAGAGAGATAGAATTGATTTTTTTTTGCATCATCATACTTTAATAAATAAAAATAAAGAAATAGTTTACTTTATAATGGATAAATTTGTTTTAAAACAGGTGCGATCATGCGTATAAAATAAATATTTTTAATCATACTGTCTTCAAAGATCGGCGAGTACCCTCACTGCGTATGTCTTCAAATCGGTCAAGATGTTCCAAATAGGCTATTAAATACTTTCGGCTTAGTCCTGTTTGAACTTTAGCAAGCTCTATATCAACAAATCCATATTTGGCAATTATTCCGCGTAAGTACAAGATGGTTAGAGATAAATGAGGTGCGCTGATAAAAAGATTATGAGCTAAGCGTATTACTTTGCCGGCGCTGCATAGCCGTTTCATAGAGTTGTCTCCATGAATACGGTCAAGATCGAGACTTTCATAGATCACATACGGTGCCTGAGGCTCCCACCCTTGTATCTCTAAAATAGCATAGAGTGAGTCCTCCACATATTGCTGTATGTCCTCAATATCACAATCAATACTTCGGTATAAACCGTCAGTGAAAACAACCTCATTTTTGAATTCCAGTTGAATGAGTATTTCTTGACAAAGATTTATTGAAGCCCATGTAAATCGTAGATGAAGCGAATTTTTCGAGAGCAGAGCGCGTCTGTTCTTCTTATAAATCGCTCGTATGTACTCTTTTAGCATCTCTAATGTGCTTGAAGGGTAGAGAACTTTTTCATCATGATCAAGATAGGAATCAGGGATAACAGATGCTAATTCAAGCGCTGCAGAATGATCCATCCCGAAACGCTGATAGGCCCCAATCAAACCAAACCCTTTTTTATGAATATTCATCAGCATAGTAAATGCTTCAGAAAGTTGTTTTTGCTGCAGTAACAATAGAAAGTCATTTTTTTGTTTTCGTTTCATAGGATCGGCGATAGGGTTTAAAATCTCTCCTCCTCCAATGGTACCTTGTGCATCACGCAGAATAAATTTTTCTCGATACATAGCATAAATCGCGGTAGTACTTTCGAAAATGGCAATGGCGTATCCCTCATGTTCTGAAACAATTTTAAGGACAACATTGTGGCGTGCTGAACCTATGTACAGTGTAGCTTCAGTCTGATGTTTTAGTATTACACCTTTGAGGGGAGTGATCATGACGTCAACGTGTAAAAAACCGCGTAAAAAATTGGGGGAACACAAAATGTCTCCGCGTTTGAGATCATGCGCTTTTACTCCGGAGAGATTGAGGGCAATGCGTTCATTCGATTGAGCGGTGGATACTTGCTGCAATCCAGAGTGAATGGTTCTAATAGCGGCTGAAGTCTTCAGTTGTGGAATGTAGATTTTGTCTTTTGTTTTTAATGATCCGCCTAAAACAGTTCCAGTGACAACGGTTCCATACCCGTCTTTAGAAAAACTCCGATCGATGTAGTAGCGAAAATAAGGCTCTTCAGGACGTTGAGGCAAATCAGATGAGAAGAGTTTATGTTTTAATCTTTCATAAGATGATGGATCATGTCGTCCGACATGAGCAGAAAACAGACTCTCCAAACCGATTCTCTCGAGAAGGCCAATAATGTCTTTTTCAACCACTGAAGCTTCATGAGGTTCTACCAAATCACATTTAGTAAGAACCAAAATAACATTTTTGACTCCAGCAAGATGCGCGAGTTCGAGGTGCTCGATACTTTGTTTACAAATCCCTTCATTTGCCGCAACAATCAAAAGAAGAACGTCAAAACCAAAAACTCCTGCCAAATAATGTTTTACAAATTTTTCATGTCCGGGAACATCGACTAAAAATATTCGTTTTTCTTCATGATCCATCAACGTAAAACTTAGATCCATCGTTAACCCACGGCGTTTTTCTTCTCTGGTTTGATCTCCGTCAAATCCGTTGAGCGCACGTATAAGTGATGTTTTTCCGTGATCGACATGTCCGGCGAGACCGACAATCGTGGTTTTCATGGACGCTCCTCCAAAACGGTATTTAAAATTGCGGTGACATGTGTTAGCTCATCATCATCGATACTGCGTAAGTCAAGAATAACCCGATCTTTCTCGATTCTTGCGATGAGCCCATTAGCACGAAGTGCTTTGATTAGACGTTCTGCATTTTTAGGGTGATCTTGGATAATCAAGGCTAGACTTTCCAGGAGGTGTTGGGGAAGTGATCCGCCGCCGGCATACGTTGAAGTCTTGCCGATTGAAAGTTTCTGCGAATGGTCCATATGTGAAAGGATAGTATCCGCTTGTACTTGCATATCGATGATTGTTTTACTCAGCAGCTTATGGGTTTTAATCGCTTGAGGCCCTTTTTGAATGTAGCGGGTCAAAGTTTTTTCCAATACAGCCATAGTGAGTTTATCCACTCGAAGCATACGTAAGAGTTGATTTTTTTTGATTTTATCAATAAACTCTTTTTTACCTGCGATTATTCCCGCTTGAACGGAACCGAGGAGTTTATCTCCGCTAAAACTGACCAAAGAAGGTGAGTGCTCAAAAAGTGATTTTGCACATGTCTCATTGCCCAGATAAGGAGCGTCGAAAAGATTCAAACTTCCGGCATCATAATAATCGATAAGATTGTTTGACTGAGCTAGCGGTATCAGCTCCTCAAATTCCACTTCATGAGTAAAGCCGACAACGGAAAAATTGGATCGGTGTACTTTCATCATGATAGCGGTTTGAGGGGTGATCGCTGCCGTATAGTCTGATGCTTTTGTTTTGTTCGTTGTTCCTATTTCTTTTAATACCGTACCGCTGGCACTCATAACATCGGGAATTCTAAAGGAGCCTCCGATTTCTACTAATTCGCCTCGCGAGACGATTGTCTCTTTTCCCGTAGCAAAGGTATTAAGGATCAAAAAGACAGCAGCTGCATTGTTGTTGACGACAATAGCATCTTCGCATCCCAGTAAAAAGGAGAGTTTTTTTGTTAGATGACCGTAGCGTTCCCCGCGTTTTCCGCTATCAATATCAAACTCAAGATTGCAGTAGCTACCGATACTCTCCTGCATTTCATCGAGTATTGATTTTTCGATGGGGCTTCGCCCAAGATTTGTATGTAAAACGATTCCTGTAGCATTGATCAGCGGAACCAATGAATCTGCACACAGTGTATCCAGTCTGGATAAGACAAGTTTAACCAATTCGGATTCATCTTCATCCGTGGGAATATTGATTTTACCAGTTCGAATTTCTTCAAAGAGTTCTCGTGTCAAAAAGGTTAATGTTTGTCGATTAAGTTCAACAAATTCAACTCTATCCAAAAATCTTCCCAACTGAGGGATGGAAGGTCTGTTTTTAGTCTTCATCGTAGTGCTCCGATATAGGTTAAAAAAATTTTAACCTTTGTTTGGTTAGAATGGTGCTGCGAGATGGGAGGTATGTGACCCTGGTGGGCACCATGGACTTCAAACCCATTGTTCGGGCAGGTGGCTGTTCGAAGGAAGGTTCAATTCCTTCACCTTCTCGCCAAATCCTCTTTTCTCTACAACTTACTCCATAAAATCATAAAAGGTTAAAAATATTTTAACCTAATTAACTTATGTTTCACTTGATTTGACCTTATTCTAAAATAAGTAATTTTAATATTATTTTAAGCGTTAATAAAGAATAATTACAAAACGTAAAAAAAAAGTTTACTTATTGCCCCAAAAGATACAGGCTGTATCACTACACATTGGCAAAAATCTAATCGTAATAGACGACAAAGGATTTTTATGACCGATTATAGTGCTATGACATACGCTTGTATGTATTTGCTCGAAAACTCTCCCGATACCAATAAAGAAAAATTGATCCGTATACAACAATCGATGGATGATGCTTTATTTGATAATGCTTTAGATTTTTCTTATCCTTTGAAAAGTAAACATGATATTGTCGTTTTGAATGACGGTACGTATAGTTTAATCGGTTCTTTAGGAGAAGCGTTCAATGTAAAAGTTGTTGATACCGCTAAAGTAGTTCGTATCGAAGGACGTGCAGGAGATTATCATGTCCACGTGCGCCATGATAATGAGATTATTAAATATCCTGCATCATCGCTTGTTTATTGCGGCAACAACAATACATGGTTGAAATACGATGCGATTGAGGTTCACGGAAATTTATCTCGTATCGCTCCACAATTAAGCGCAAGAACCACAAAAGATACCTTTGTAAAAACTCTCCTCTTTAATGAAGGTCAATGCGATTATGCATCAAAAGATTCACCTGCTTGCCGTGCATGTCTGGACAGTTGTGAATATTTCGCACTTGTAGAAGATATAACAGCAAAAACAATCCATTTGCGCATGAGTGACTGTACAGAGTGCGGTGCTTGTGTTTCTGTGTGCCCATCCGGTGCAATCCAAAATTCTCGTCTCAGTGTTTCAGGCTTGATTTCAGCATTGGAAAACGCAGAAGGCTATGGTGTTCTCATCGCAACCGATGCAGATTTGATGAAACTGACCTCACCTCTTTATCATGAAATGGTAATACTCAGCGTTCCGAATTATTCTCTTTTTAATGAACTTTATCTTTCATTATTGGTTCTCAAATCAGGAGGAGAAGTTTACTTCCCTGATATGACAACATTACCGGTATCTACTCAAGTAGCAATCTGCAACGTGAACCGTATTTTTGAACGCTTCGGTGCGAATGCAATCGGAGACATCGTTTCAGAATCACGACATAGTAAATGTTTTACACCAATTGCTCGACGATTGGATAATTTACCCCTTCGTATGGCCGTGAGTGAAGGGCTTGGGTCCTTAAAAGCATACAGCAACAACACGTACACCTTGCAAAACTCACTTTTTAGTGATTTGCATGTTGATGATAAATGTACTTTGTGTATGGGGTGTGCCTATGTTTGTAAAAGCGGTGCGTTTCAGGCTCAACCGGAGAACAAAGCACTCACACTTAATCCTGCTTTATGCACCGGATGCGGTCATTGTGAGAAAGTATGTCCTGAGCACTCTATCACACTGACTCCTGGACGTTTTCGAGAAGAGGAGACCTATGTCACATTTTCGGCAGTTGCAAAAGATGAAGTGTATTGCTGTGTCGAATGCGGTAAGCCGTTTGCAACAAAAAAGGCTATAGCCAAAGTCGCCGGTATGTTTGCTTCGTTGATGTGGGATGATGTCAAAACACGTACTCTTTATTGTTGTGCAGACTGCAAACCAAAATTGATGCTCAAAGAGCACTTTGATAAAGTCACTTCTAAGGAGGGATACTAAATGGAATCGCTTGTAGAAGCAAGAGCTGCAATCTATACCGTATTAGGTTCGTTATACCGAAACGAAGGGGTAGAGAATGACTACGAACTGATTCTTACGGTTTTAAGTGTCGTAAATGAATCGCCGTTTGCGGAGGGAATCGAAGAATACACTAATCGGATGCTACATGCATTACGAGAGAATAAAGACGAGGTCGCACGTGAAGCGCATGTTTTGTTTAATCTGCCGTTTGGAGATTTTATTAACTCATCCATGTCCTATTATCATGATGAACGTGAACTGGGAATGCCTACGATAAACACTAAAGAGATTATGTGCGAAGCAGGATACATTAAAGCTGATTTTGTGAGTGTCGGGGAAGATGAGGCGGGAATATTATTCGGACTCTCGGCTCGTTTGCTCCACGATGGACATACTGAGTTGCAAAAGAAACTTTTTTATGAGGTTGTTGAACCCTATATCAAAGGATTTATCGATGCGCAGTTTAACAGCGGAAGAGCAGATTTTTACAAAGATTGTGCTTCGTTTTTAGCGCTCTTTATTGCATTTGAAAAATCATATTTTGAATTTTATTTATCTTAAGAAAGGAGGTAACAATGGACACTAACGGACGAAGAGATTTTCTCAAACGGTTAGGAATCGGAGGGGTTGTTGCGGCGGGGAGCTTAGGCGTGATCACTGCTACGCATCCCACTCGCGATCGGGGTGAACACACCGAAGGTGATGGTGTAGCTGTAGGGAATTCGCGCAAAGATGAAACACTCTACTCAAAAACGGAATATTGGGACAAATTTTATAAATCTGCCCTCTAAATTTAAACAAAGGAGAACGAATGAGTCCAAGAAACTCAACGGAATTGTTGAATTCGAAGATTGGGCGCCGCGCATTTTTAAAAATGGGCGCTCTGACTTCGGTCGGTGCGGTTGCTGTTTGCTCAGCAAGTGAACCAATAGTAAAAGCAACGCCAAAACAGCTAAAAGAAGCCTATCCTGGTTCGAAAAAAGTGAAAACGATTTGTACTCACTGCTCGGTCGGATGCGGAATTATTGCGGAAGTAAAAGATGGCGTGTGGGTGAGACAAGAGGTTGCTCAAGAGCATCCCGTAAGTCTCGGAGGTCATTGCTGTAAAGGTGCCGACTTGATCGACAAAGTGCGTTCAACCAATCGTTTACGCTACCCAACGGTCAAAAAAAATGGTGTATGGGAACGTATCGGATGGAATGAGGCCCTTGATTCTGTCAGCAGCCAAATACTAGCGCTTCAAAAAAAATATGGACCTGACAGTATTATGCTGCTTGGGTCAGCAAAAGTTTCGAATGAACAATCGTACTATATCCGCAAATTTTCTGCGTTTATGGGAACGAATAATATTGACCATCAGGCTCGTATCTGACATAGCCCTACAGTCGCCGGTGTGGCGAATACACTTGGGTTTGGCGGTATGACAAACCATTTGGGAGATATGCAGAATTCGAAAGTTATTTTGATTATGGGAGCAAATCCTGCTGTCAATCACCCCGTTGGGATGCAACACATTCTAAAAGGGAAAGAGAACGGTGCGAAAATTATTTCGATTGATCCTCGATATACCAAAACGTCTGCGCATGCAGATTTATTTGCACGTATCCGAACTGGAACCGATATCGTATTCTTGTACGGAATGATTCGTTATATCGTTAAAAATGATCTACATGATAAACAGTATTTGGATGAGCGTGTATTTGACTGGGAATCGATTGTAGAAGAAGCAGAACAGTATACGCCGGAAGTCGTTGCAAATGTATGTGGATGTACAGCAGAAAAGTTTCTTGAAGTGGTAAAACTCTTTACTGAGAACTCTCCAGGCTGTCTAATCTGGAATCAGGGATGGACGCAGCATACGATCGGAACCAGTAATACCCGTTTAGGTCCGATTATGCAGATGTTTCTAGGAAACATTGGAAAAGTTGGTGGCGGATGTAACATTCTTCGCGGACATGACAACGTCCAAGGGGCAAGCGATATGGCTAACTTAGCCGACAGTCTTCCAGGATATTATCCTTTAAATGAGGGATCATGGAAATACTATGCCGGACAATGGCAAGTAGACTATGAATGGCTGAAAGGACGTTTTAAAACCAAAGATATGATGGAGAAAAAAGGGTTTTCACTTTCCACATGGCCTTGGGGTGTTATTGATGACGAGAATGCCGTAAACAATGCGGGATCTCCGCTTAAAGCGCTGATTTGTATCGGGAATGGTATTTCGACTATTACAATGACCCATAAAACGAAAGAAGCTCTGGATAAACTCGATTTGGTCGTCTTTATCGATCCGTATGTCAATGATGCGGCAGTAATTACCGATCGTACCGATAATATGTTCTTGCTTCCGGCAGCCAGTCAAGTTGAAAGCTCAGGCTCAGTAGCCGCGACAAATCGCAGTTATCAATGGCGTTCACAGGTTGTAAAGCCTCTGTATGAAGCAAAAGAAGACCATGAGATTTTATTTGAATTTGCTAAACGTATGGGCTTTCTTGAAGAGTTCACCCGTTCATTGAAAAATGGCAAATCGAGTTATGAGTGGCCTGAAGATGCAACGAGAGAGTTTAACCGTGCGGTTAAAACGATTGGTCTGCAAGGGGTAACTCCAGAACGCATGAAGCGTCAACAAGAGAATTGGGCGCTATTTGATCCGATTACCCTAAAAGGTAGCGGTGTAGTTGAGGGCGAATATTACGGATTGCCGTGGCCTTGTTGGAGTGATAAACATCCTGGGACTCCGATCATGTACCGAACCGATGTATCGGTTATGGAAGGTGGTATGGGATTCCGTGCTGGATGGACAGACAAAGGACCTGATGGTAAACCGGTTGTCATCGCTGAGAAAAATGGGCAAACGTTGCTTGCGCTCAAGGAGCTCGTCGGTTCACAATTTAAAGGCGGGCATCTTGAGATTACCGCAGACAATATTGAATCATTCGGTATCACTCTAACGGCTGAAGAAAAAGAGAAAGTCAAAGGGAAAAACTGGAAAAACGATAATACGTATATTCTGGTCAATAAAGCGTTGGAAGCAGGACTCTGCCCATATGGAAATGGAAAAGCGAGAGCGCGTGCATGGGATTGGGTTGACCAACTTCCAAAACACCGTGAACCGCTTCACAGTTTCCGTCAGGATTTGGTGGCCAAGTATCCGACGTTTGAAGATAAAAAAGATCACTATAGAGCGAATATTCGCTATGCGAGTGAACAGAAAAAGCAAAATTGGGTTGCAGATTTCCCAGTGAATGTTGTTACAGGACGTATTGTCGAACATATGGGTACGGGAACTGAGACTCGGGCCTCTAAATATTTGGCCGAATTGTCAGGGGAGATGTACGCACAGATCCATCCAATACTCGCTAAAAAAATGGGGATTGATGACGGTGATATGATCTGGATATACGGGACAGGTGAAGGTAAGATAAAAGTGAAGGCTCGCTACAGTTATTCGGTAGCTGAAACTGATATCTTTTTACCGCAGAACTTTTCGGGACTATGGAGCGGTAAAAGCCTCATAGATAAATATCCGAAGGGGACTGCACCGTATGCACTGGGTGAAAACTCGAATCAGATTACAAGTTACGGGTATGACATTGTCACATCTTGCCCTGAAACCAAATGTACGCTTGCGCGTATTGAAAAAGCGTAGGGGGAGGCAATAGATGACACGTATGAAATTTTATTGTGACGATTACCGATGCATCGATTGTAACGGATGTGTCGTCGCGTGCAAAGAGGCACATGAAATTCCTGTTGGCGTGAATCGCCGACGGGTTATCACTATCAACGAGGGGATTGAAGGCAAACAAAAATCTCTCTCTGTGGCATGCATGCATTGTTCGGATGCACCGTGTCAAAAAGTATGTCCGACGGATTGTTTTTATATCCGAACGGATGGTATCGTATTGCATGATAAAGATAAATGTATCGGATGCGGATATTGTCTTTACGCATGTCCGTTCGGTGCTCCGCAGTTTGGTCATGAAGGTATCTTCGGTGTCAAAGGTGTTATGGATAAATGTACCTTTTGCGCGGGCGGTCCGGATGATACACTCAGCGAAACAGAGTTTGAACATTATGGTCAAAATCGTATTGCCGAGGGAAAAATTCCGATGTGTGCATCAATGTGTTCAACCAAAGCACTCATCGCCGGTGATGCTTCCGAAGTCGATAAGATCTACGAGTATCGTACGGCTAAACGCGGTGGTAATACATCGTTAAAACCATACGGATGGGAGGCATACAACAATGGAAAGTAAAACTTTTTGGGAGTGTAATAAAGCCTATATTCTAACGGCTCTTGGACTTGGTGTAGTTGGATTCGTATTTGTCGGATTCATGATGATTATGGATTGGGGTTACCTGATCCAATATACGATGCATATGATGATTGGTGATACAAGCGGAGTGCTTACTGCACCAGCTTCGGAGTTGGAACAGATGGTGAACGCTGCTTTCGGTCCGGCATACAACAGTGTTGCTCCTGAAATTATTCGTGCGAGCAATGAGCGACAAGAATACATCTGGTATGTCTTTTTTGCCGAAATTATGATTTTTGTCTTTTTGTACGTTAAAAATGGTCGGCTCACTCCTACTATAACACGTCCAGATGACATGGTTCAAGTTTTGACCCCGTTCCAACGTACGGTTATTTGGCTTAATATCGGGATGATTTTGATGCTGGTACTTACCGGATTCAATATTACATGGAGTTTACGCTCTGATGGGGGAGATCTTCCTCGTCTTTTGAGAGAGTTTCATGAACTGACCGGTTTGGCATGGATTGGTGTTTGGCTTGTTTTTACCGTTATTGCAGCTAAAGATTTAAAAGGCTGGAGAAAAAATACTTTATTCCGACATATTTTGCCGGGAAGTTTTAAACCTTCAAAACGTGTTATTTGGTTTTTCTATGCAGCTATGGGGGCAGGTCTTTGTTTCAGTGGTGCGATGATTATTACATTGCATCCGAGTTCATTAACCCATGCCGACGTGATCCAATTTAGACGCGTATTGCTCTATTTGCACTTTGGTGCCAGTGTTTTGATCATGTTCTTTATTCTTGATTTTGTATACGCTTCGGCTATTTCGGTCAAAGGATATTTAAAAGGACTATGGACTGGTAGCTATCCGAGAGAATACCTAGAACAGGTTGCTCCGGATGTGTTAGAAGATTTGAAAAAAGCGGGACGACAATAGTGTTCCACGCGGAGGAATTATCCTCCGCAATTTTGACTATGAGGTATCGAAATGTCACAAGAAATTCTTAAAAAATTGATTATAGAAAAAGTATATCGCAACGGCTCAGTAATGATTGAGGAAGATGAGATCATAGCCGAAGAGCGTATCGACTTTTATCTAAACGGAATGAAACTACTCTCTGTAATGGGCATAGCGCAGGATCAAGATGCCCATATCGTTGGATTTTTGATGAGCGAAGGAGTCATTACAAATGTAGATAATATCCATTCTTTAAGAATTTCCGATAACGGTTTATCCGTGTATATTGATGCTACGGTAAGCGATGAAAATATTCAAAACCTTTTTAAAGAGAAGACGCTTACTACAGGATGCTGTGTTGGTGTAACAGGAAATGTTGAAGATAAAATCGTTAAAGAGTTTAATCGCTCTACGGTTACCTATAGCCTTGAATTGTTGTTTGATGAAGTAGATCGATTTTATGGAAGCAGTGCTTTGTTCCGTCAAAGCGGATGTGTCCATAAGGCGCGTTTGGTTCTAAAAGGCAGTGAAGCGATCGAAGCAGAAGATGTCGGTCGTCATAACGCCATTGACAAAGTAATCGGAAAAGCCAGACTCTCCCGTGTTGATACCAAAGATGCATTCTTAATCGTAAGCGGTCGCTTGTCCATGGAAATGGTCGTTAAATGCGTTATGCACGGTATCACTATGGTTATATCTAAAGCAGCTCCGACACGATTAGGAATTAAAACCGCACAGTTGCACGGTATTACTCTTATCGGATTCGCGCGCGAAGGAAAAATGAATCTTTATACCCATTCTTCACGAGTTGATACAGCACATACTCTGATCAATACGGATTCATCCGTTCATACTATTGAAGAGGTGTGTGTTGCATCCTAAGCAGTTGTTTTATTTAGATGTCAATCATGCCCCGAACTTTCAGCCCTTTGATTCTTTACCGATAGGTTTACGTTTACGAAGTGGAGACGGAACGAGTCTTGAACTTTTGAAAACATTAAATCAATCTTTTTCATCAGCATTTGGATACTCTGAATCAATTTTTTGCGATTTTTCACCTGCTTCTTTGAGCTTTTTCATTGATCAGTCTGTTCCTGACAATGAGATTATTGCCCTCTCTTCAAAACTTCCTTACCATCTTTATCATGCGGGTCAATTATTAGAAAAATGCGGACGTCAAATTATATGGATTGATGCAGATTTACAGGGAGGATTATGTGAAAAATCCTTGGCATCGGCAAAAGAGCACGGAGCACATTATTTAGTATGCAGTGCTGTTGATGAAGATACGTTTTACATCGAAGATATGGAAAAAATTAACCGATATTTTGACATGAAACATCTCCTGGTAGATGTAAGTAATGCCCTTAAGCTTGAGAATATTCCAAACGCATTTGCTGCCTTTATTTGGGGTTATAAAGTCGGTTCATTCAAACATTCGGGTGTTTTTATGTGCAGTAAATGCAATTCTTCTGACATGATCCCCTCAATAGACTTAACGGTTTATGACCATTTTTATCATGCATACATAAAATTTTCACATGAAAAATATGGAAATATTGGAGTGATACGCGACCAATTTTTAAAACAGATTGTAGATGCTCTGGGGAATAAAGTAAAAATCCTAATCAATCCGCAATTGATTTTACCCAACAGCTGTTATATCAGTTTTGATGGAGTTTATGCCCGAGATATGATCCGTACGATGGCATTGGAAGGAATCTATCTAACCAATGGAGAACTATGTTCTCTAGGTTTGTCCCAACCCTCACGTATCTTAAAGACTATAGGATATTCAGATGAAGAGATACGGATAGCTATAAGTTTTTCATTTGGCAATTTGACGTGTGAAGACGTTAAAAATATTGGAGGGAAAGTAATCTATAAATATAGACAGTTGCATGCAATCTTAGTTGATTAAATCGATTGCTTATTTTGATAACGAAATCTTAGCAAACGATGGATATCTTGTACATTTAAATTTAAATAGGAAGTAATATGAAAAAAATATTGTTATCTGCTGTAACAGCACCAATACGTCTTTCACTTTTAGCATCAGTCTTAGTATTGAGTGCAACAGCGTCCGATGATTTGGCAGGAGCATTTAAAGAAGGAAAAGTAAGCGGACAAATCCGTGCTTTTTATATCAACCGTGATTATTCAGGGGCAAGTACCGTGCAACGTGACGGGGTAACACTTGGAGGTTATTTGAAATACGAAACCGATTCTTTGTATGGTTTTAGTGTCGGAGCAGCATTCTACACCACTAATAAATTGGACAGTAAAAGTTCAACTGCAACTGAAAATGACTTGACTCTTTTTGGATCAAACGGAGAGAATGAAACGTATTTAGGAGAAGCGTATTTACAATATAAATACGGCAATACGGCATTTAAAACAGGACGCCAAAAACTCGATACTCCTCTCGCAGGATTAGATGATGCACGCATGCTTCCCAGTCTGTTCGAAGCCTACGTCCTAAGTAATACTGATATCAAAGATACGACTTTGATCGCAGCACATGTGACGAAATTTGCGGCAGGAACCTTTGCAAATGGTTATAACTATACAACGGGAACCGGAAACGTTTTAGCATTGACTGCCGGATATAGTGGCGGAGCAGGTGCTACGAAATACGTTGGGCAATTTACCGATATGGGAACCTATGCAATCGGGCATGATACTAAGGGCGTAAGTGTTGCGGCGGCAATTTACTCGGGTATTCCAGGATTGAAGCTTCAACTATGGGATTATTATGCGTATGATATCCTCAATGCAGTGTATGCTGAAGCCAATTATGGCTGGTCTATAGGGAGTGTAGCACCTTACCTAGCGGCGCAATACATTAAAGAAGATGATGTCGGAAGTAGCTATGCTACTAAAGTCAACAGTGATTTTATGGCAGCAAAAGCAGGGGTGAAAGTTGCAAATTTCGACATTTATGTAGCGGTTTCACACAACAGTAAAGATTCATCTGCCGCAATCAACGGTGGGACAATCACACCTTGGGGTGGTATGCCGGCATATACGCAGGGGATGGTAACTCGACATCAATTTATGGCTGGGACTGATGCTTGGAAAGTAGCGGGGAGTTATAACTGGAAAGATATGGGTGCTAACCTAAACACAGGTGTATACTACACCTCTTTTGATATGGATACATTAAACGGTTATTCAGCTAATCATGCTTGGACAGCTACTGAAGCAGGGTTTGATGTTATCTACTCTCCTGAAGCAGTCAAAAATCTTCAATTGCGTCTTCGTGGAAATTTCCCAAGAGATTTTAAAGAGACAGCCGCAGACGGTGGTACCAGTTGGGATGAATACCGCGTTATCGCAAATTACAACTTTTAAAGCTGCATAGTATCAAGTATGTGAAATTGCCAGATTAACATTGGATACCAATAAATTTTGGCTTTTACTTGATTATAAACTTTAGAGTGAGCAAGAGATATTTTGAAAGTATATCTTTCAAAGATCTCATTAGTAATTTACTAATGATTGTAAAGCTTCTATAAGAGAATTGCGAGACTCGCAATAAAGTTTCTTATTTTTCTCAATATAATTTATGTTAGGTTAACCAACGTATGAATATTGCTAGTATTGTAGAAAGTTTTATCGACTAAAACGTAATTGAGATGAATTTTTTAGTAATTAGCCAACCAACTGCTGTAAATAATCTCTCATCTGAAAAAATCCAATCAGCATTTCAAACATCATCCGCCAACCAAGTTCAAGCAGAATAAAAAAGATTATAGACCCAAGGATCAATCGTGTTGCTCTAATAGGAGCGGAGTGTATTAAAACGTCTATGATCTTTGATATAAATTGTCGTTTATACCAGAAGATGATCGGAATAAAAAGAGCACCTGCGTAATAGAGTACTATCAGTACTTTAATAGAAATAAAAGACTCAAATGTTAAAAAGTCCATATTTGTTTAGTACCCTAACCCAGTCATCATTTTGAGGTATTGCGGATAACAGTACATACACCGCTATCTTTGATTGCCTCTATGATTTTTTTGCACTGCAAGTTTTCAATATAGAGAATTAACCATGATTCTACCCAGTAAGGTATCTCACGATCTTCATTGCCCCAATTACTGATAGTACCGCCGGTGGTTCCCAAAATCTCACCAAACTCTTTTTTAGAAAGCTCAGCTTTTTTAAGAAGGGCGTTAAAAATATCTTTGTCCATGCTTACTCACTACTCATTTGTTTATGTCATTGTACATAATGAACGTCAAATGTTTACTAAAATCAAATAATACTAGATGAATTCTCACGCTTTTGTTCAAAATATCCACTTTTAAGCGGTTTTTTCACTTTAAAGTATAAATATATTCACAAATAAGTATCTAAATTTAATTAAAATACTTAATTAAATAGAATTTACTTGACATAACTATCAAATAGGTATATAATTACAATATAAATAATCATTTGTTTACTATTTCTAATCTTTATGAAAAAAAATAGGATAAATGGTCAAAAAATAAGGTGGAAACGATGAAAGTTGCTATGTCACGAGTGATAAATGAGACTAAACGCTACTACAAAATAGAGATTCTCCAAAATTTGTTTGGAGAATGGTTGTTGGTTCGATCGTACGGTTCCATAAAGAGCCGACCGCGCATGAAAGCTGAAGTGTTTGAGAAGATCGATTATGCTCAAGCCGCATTTGAGCGTTTACTTGGGATGAAAATGAAAAAAGGGTACATGCCGACCATAAAACTATAACTATTTAGTTATTACCAAAAAGGACTTATTATGAAAACAATGGGATTTTTAGCCACTCAATCGTCCAATACTACCGTTTCAGACTCATTTGGTCGTTTCGAACATACTCTTTTTAGTGGAAAAACGGGTGATGGTAAAACCACCTGTGGAATCAACCCTGTTTTAGAGAGTCGTATTAAAGCGGGATATGGAATGTTGATCTTTGATGAAAAAGCCAAAGAGCACCGTGTGGTTAAAAACCTTGCGCATAAACATGAAAGATTAGCTGATGTGGTAGAAATCGGTAAACCTCATGGAGCTAAGATCAATCTCTTTTCCAATATGTCCGAGAAACAAGTTGAAAAGTTTGCCCGCTCCATTATCAAAGATGCAAGTGATCCCTTTTGGAGTGATGGCGGGGTTGCATTGTTTGTGGATCTTTCGACATTCTTAATGCGTCTTAAAGCCCTTCATAAATACGCACGCGAAGAGTTTGGTATTACCACTACCGTTATGTCTCAGACAGCACCCGACAAAGATGTAACGTATCATCTTGATATCCCGCTTGAGCCTCTAACCATGCGGGAGTTTGGACGCTATGTAAAAAAGCTGAAAAATTACATCATGCTTATCGGCACCGCACAAAAATACGTAGATGACATTAAAAAACAAGTTGTTGTGTGTCTTCATGAAATGGGTTTAACAACACTTCTTGCGCGTAAAAAGCTCACCGACTTTGATGCTTTAGTCTATGAGCTTGAAGAAATTGTAGAGACGATTAAAGGTTCCAAAGTAAAACAAGATACGACAGAGGCGTCAGGATTTAACGGAATGCTTTTCATGATCCAAGCCTCCATCTCAGGCTTTATGAAAAACCCTTACTGTAATGAGCCAAACTCACACGACATTGCAGGATTACTCAATGAGGGGAAGATTGTTGTTATCAATAGCGAGTCATTTACGGCTCCGGTCCTCTCTGTAATACTAGACAAGACACTGGACTTTTTATCCTTACGTGCCAAGCATAAAGATCCGCTCCCTGTTGCAATCGTCATCGACGAAGCCAACCGAGTCCTAGGCAATGGCAATGACATCCGTACTGATATCTTGCGTGAAAGCAAAGTAGAAGTCGTCATGTCTATCCAAAATGATGAGCAGATGATTCGTAAAATGGGTGAGATTACCTGGAGCTCCATGAAACAAAACTTTAAAACTCAAATTTGCTTTAACGGTCAGTCCGAAAAAGCTGGTGTTTTTAAAGCCTACGATGAGATTAGTTGTTCCAATATGCAAAGGAACGCCATATTCTTTGAGGAGAAGGAGCTTGATGTAACAGAGATTCTCTACCAAGAGATGCACGGTCACTATGCTGCTTATCAAACCAGTAAAGCAGAACTTATGGTTTATGATCATCTGTTCTATGATATTTCAAGAATGCTAATCTTTCGTAATATCAATACAAAAGAAGAAAGACATGTCCATTACCAGTTTGAAATCCCTAATCAAGAGGAACGACTGAATAACTATTTTAAAGCACTTTTTGCACTCAACGATTATGATCAGCAAAAAGAGGAAGACAGAGACATTAAGTTCAAGGTGAAGTACGCCTAGGACTAAACGCATTTAGAAAGGAACACCATGAAATTCGCCATCCTCGGAGATACACACTTCGACTTTTACTTTAATCCTAATAGTGTCGTAAGCGCACGAGCGTTTGACGCCAAGTTTAAAACCTTACTGGACAATGCACCAGCGGACGTCCTATTAATCCCCGGCGACATCGGGCACTATAATGCGCAAAACATCCAATGCTTGCGTCACCTGAAACGATACTATAGCCGTATCGTCGTGACCTTCGGCAATCACGACTATTATCTCATCTCAAAGAGTATGGTAAGCAACTATCAATATGGAACCAATCGCCTTGGCGGAAGCCGTGAACGTATTGCTGAAATGAAACTTCTTATAGCGAAAGAAGAGGGAATTGATTACGTTGATGGCAATATCGTGGATATCGAGGGTGTTCGTATAGGAGGAGCAAGCGGCTGGTACGATGGCTCACTGTTGCTAAATGCCGGTAAGAGTTATGATGATGTCAACTGGGAGTGGAGATTGCAAATGAACGATGCCAACATGATCTATCCCAACGCTAACAACGGAGCAAAGTTTGATACCCTGTTTCAAGAGCAAAAGCATCATATGGAAAACGTGTATCAGCACTGTGACATCATGATGACGCATGTATCACCCTTAAGTGAATGGAATCAGTTCGCCCAGATGTACAACTATCAAAAACCACTGGCAGGTTTTTACAAAAGCTACAACTCCACCCACGAAGCGTTACAAGATTATCGTGCCTTCTACTGCTTTGATGGTAAACAACTTTTAGAAAACGGTAGCATGAAGTATTGGCTGTTTGGACATACCCATCGAAGCTTTGAGCGCAAGTTTATCCGTGAAGATAAAAATGAAGTACAAATCCTTTGCAACAGTATGGGCTATCCCGATAAGAAGAATAAAGGAATAGGGGAGACAACGATCAAAGTGTTTGAATACACGCCACCGGAAATTACACAACATAAAAAGGACACACCATGTTAACCGTATCGATTCTATCTGATCTTCATTTGGATTTTTATTTCAAGTCGTTTAAACAAACCAAAGAAGAAGTACAAAAGTTTTTTGATCCAATATTCACTCCAATAGTGGAGGGTGTAAAGGTTGAGCCTTCTGATGTCTTGGTTATCGCGGGAGACTTGGGGCATTACAACGCAGAGAGCGCAAAGATCATCGGATTTTTGCGGGAACTGTATTTTAAAAATATTGTCTGCGTGTTGGGCAATCACGATTACTATCTTATCAATCGAATAGCCTTGGATGATTATGATATGAACAGCTATAACCGTGCCCAAGAGATGAGGGAGATGCTCAATTCAATCGATGGGGTTCATTGTTTGAATGGTACTGTTGTAGAGATCGAGGGAGTTCGATTTGGCGGGTGTGATTCGTGGTATGACGGCCAATATAAGCTGCATAATCTTAACCCCCATTTTAAGAGCAGTATCGATGATGTTCGCAGATCATGGAAGTATGTGATGAACGACGCAGCCTATATGCCCAATCTAAAACACTTCGATGAACTGTGGGAAATAGAGAAACCAAAGATCGAGGCAACGTATCAAGAGTGCGATGTGATGATCACTCATATAAGCCCCTCAATCAAGCCTGAACACATTCCGGATCAACATTATCGAAAGGATGATTCAACGTCATTCTTCACCTATGATGGTGAGAAATACGTCAGCACTACCACAGCAAAAGTATGGATCTACGGTCATACCCATACCGCGAATGATTATGAATGGTATGGTGTTCAGATGATCGTCAATCCTCTTGGCTACCCTGGGGAAAATAGGAATGTGAAAGACAAGAGAATAGAGATTGCTAAAAAAATATCAGCAGGAACTACCAATGAATAAACCAACGAAATACACCAATAAAACGCTTGATTCACAGCTTCGCGAGGGAGAACTCCGTGCTGTTTTACGCTCCACCACTAACCATGGTATGTCTCATTATCAGGGTATCACGGGATCGTTGTATGTGAATACCCAAGCCTACTGGTATGGAAGAGATCGTGATGAGACGTTTCGCACCAGTATGTTGAAAGACTATGCGCTTGATGGGAAGAGGTTGACACTGTATACGCTCAATTCAACTTATGTGTTTGAAATCCTTCAGGGAGAGTTTGATGTGTTTCTCTTTACCCGAGCGCCTAAAGCATTAATTCAACATCAAGATCTATTAAACAGTACTCCTTGCATTGCCTATTACTGTCAGATCATGGGAAATGCTTTGATCGATAATGCCATCTCAATTACCATACTGCCAACCCCGATGACAAGACAAGAAGCAATTGACTATGCGGCGGCTAATATCCTGCGAGACACTGGAGGAGATATTGTTAAAAATATCCTATCATCTGAGCCAAGGATTAAAAAGGACAATGAGTGAAGCATTATTTTTACTATGGTGCGAATATGGATTTAGATAAAATGTTTGAGCGCTGTCCTCGTGCCAAATTCATCGAAGTAGGGGAGCTTAAAGGATATCATTTTATTATCAATACCCGTGGTGTTGCCTCAATCGTTCCTGATACAGCTTCGAGTGTATCTGGACGATAACCGAAGAAGACGAAGCATTTTTGGATTACTTTGAAGGGGTAAAGGGTGGATGGTATCGACGGCTCCATCTAAAATATTCTCATATTGTAACTAAGAGTAGATTGATATTTTTAGCTTCTTTTTCAAATCATTCAAACAAATTTCACTAATTCCCCAACCAAATCACAAAAATTCAACCCATTTTCCAATTTCATGCAAACAAATTTCGTATACAGGTAAGGAGTGATTAAAACCATTCCAAACATTTATACGAGGAGTAACTATGAGCTTAGAAAAGATGACTGTTGGAGACATTCAAGATCTCACCAATCAAGTAGAGTATCTGATTATTGCTCTTAGGCAATTACATGAACGTTTTCCGGATTCGGAACGTTTAATAGGACGTCTTGAAAACGCGTCAAAACGTTTTGATGACTCCATGAAACATGGAATGTATAAGATTGAAGGAGCGATGCTTGGATTTGATTATTCAAGTATGGATAAAAGCTTTGAGGAAATTCTTTTTAGAAAAATGACTGCAGTAGTGAATTCGATGGAGCGAATTGGTAAATATATACAATCAGCCAATGATGCGCACAAAAAGTCGGATCTTGCTATTGAAAAAACAAATGATCTTTTAGATGAAGTCCATTCTCGGATTGATGCATTGGCTAGAGATGCGGAAGAGATCCCCAGTATTAATAGGAAGCTTGTCGCGGCGGTTGCTGGAGGAGGATTTGTTGCAGGCGCAGTAACCTTGTATTTGCTTAGCTTCGTCACTTGGCTACCAACACCGTACTTCGCGACATCAGAACAGTCTGTATTGCTACAGATGGTTCAAGATCAAGCACTTCGTATCGAATCAAGCTCTATCGATACACTTAAAGTCCGTGTCGACTACAACGCTCTCTATCATACTTCAAATAACACAAATACCAAAACAGGAGAAAACCAATGATTCACGCAGTAACCAATACCAAGGGAGGAACCGGAAAGTCAACTATCGCCTTCCACGTATTATGCAGCGAAGCAGCACGTTTAGGACGTGATTTTGCTATGTACGAACTCGATGAGAAAAATTTGACCACAGAAGTTTTTCACAATTCAGAGATATTAGATGGAAGGGGACAAACCCTTACATTGGATTACACAGTTGCAGCGATCGGAGAAGTGATATATGAATCGATTGTTGAAAATAAAGAAGTGATCGTCGATATCGGAGGAGGTCGTGATACGGATGAAGTATTACATGCCTTGGCCAATTCGGGTGAAATTGTCCGCTACTACGTGCCTGTTGAGGGCAAAGAGGCTCAAATCACAAATGCGATGGGAACAATTGATATGATCGAAGCTGCTGGCGGAAGGGCAAATCTTATTGTCAATCGAACTAAGGGTTGGACTAAAGATGATTGTGGTGCTAATGATATATTTGGCGATAAAGCATTGAAAATAAAAGGAGACGAATCGATTCTCGAAAGAGTTGATAACATATATTTTATTATGGACAATCCATACTTTGACCACGCCCAGCGCGATAATATGTTGCTAGGTGATTTCATAAAAGAAGGGTCCATCCACAGAGATGAGATGAAATTGATATTGTCCAAATTAGCAATGGAAAAAGCAAAGGAGACCGGTGAATTCGGAAAAACAATTTATTCCAGAAATTGGAAAATATGGGATGAATTGCGTAAGGCTTATGAGTTTTATCAAAACATTGCTTCTCAAAACATTCTTGGTCTGTAGGAACTAATCATGAAAGCCAATGTTTTAAATGACGATCAAGAAGCAATTATACGTGAGTGGGAACAAACCCACACTCCAAGCCGCTCACGCAGCCGGCTTGGCAATTATGACGCACAGATACGTCAAAAAATCAATGAGGGCTATACTCAGCAAGCCATTACAGAGCTACTCTCGGCATTAGGATGTAAAACATCACATCAAAACTTATCCAGATATCTGAAAAAAAATGCTGATAGCACTGCTAAAATGCAAAAAAATGAGACTGATACGTCGAAAGCTCCATTTAAAAGCGGATTTTCTGAATTGAAGCAGGGAATGCGGGGGAGCTGATCCCGCAATCCATTTCTACCGTATTTCAATGTCTTTCAATTAGATTCAAGTATATTCAATCTGCCTCAATGCTTTTTCACCTGCTTTCAATACATTCACAAAGCATTGGCAAGTATTGCTCGTATTTTTCAACTCTTTAAGACCCCAGACCCCACGCAAGTCCTGCGGACTGTGCTGTTTTTTTAAGAGAAAGAGCCAAAACCTTCAAATCGTGCATCCTTTTTTCGTATAGAGGTAAGGGGAGTAATTCCTCAAAGCAACACAGGAGATTAATATGCTCACAATGTCAGAACCACAAGTTGCAGATCAAGCTGATCAGTATTTTCAAAAAGACATGAATTATTATCTTGGTAGTTCTCAAACATTGGGTTACTTTCATGGGAAGGCTGCCCTCATTATGGGACTCAATAAAACACCTATCACGCCAGACAGCTATCAACTGCACACAATGCTCTGTAATGGTCAATATGGCTCAGAGCAACTGGTCGCTCAAGGAGCTGGCGAGAAACACGTTGCAGGGTTCGACATCACCATGGCAGATCCTAAAGACGTCTCAATTATGCGCGGTTATGCACAAAGTAAAAATCATCCTCTAGCCCAAAAACTCCAAACCGCTCACGACACAGCAGTTGCCAATACTTTGGCTTTTATCGAGAGGTACGCTGGTTGCCGAATCACTAAAAACAAGCAAACAAAGTTCACTAAATCTGGCAATCTTATCGCTGCTGCGTTCGATCATCAAATTAACAGGTTGGATGAAATGCATTTTCACACTCACAATTTCATCTATAATATGGTTATTGATAAAAATGGAGAACATCGCGCTTTAGAAAACTTCCGCATCTTTAAAAACCAAGACCTCTTTCATCAAATTTGGCATACTAATTTAGCTCTTGAGCTTCATAAAATCGGACTTCAAACGCAAATCACCGATTATAAAAAAGGAACCTTTGGCATCAAAGGTTTCAACCCTATCATCACTGAGTACTATAGCTCACGAACCAAGAGCATTGAAAAGGCCTACAAGCTCCATGAAGAGAAACTGGGACGTGAGTTAACCTATGCTGAGAAAGAGCCCATAAAGCGCTTACATCGCCCTCAAAAAAGCAAGCGAAACATTGATGAGATACTCACAGAATTTGTAGCAGACGTTGAAGAGCGATTTGGCTTTGATACCGATCAATTAGAAAGCTATTTAAACCCTTCTGCGCGTACAGTTTTTATTACAAAAAACGAGCTAAACGCCATTGTTACAGAGGCAGCCGGTGCGCTCAATGAGAAGCAAGCGTGTTTTTCCTACGAAGATCTCCTCAAAGCAGTATTGAGCCTCACACATGGCAATAATAAAACCATACAGATTGCCGAGATTGAAACTGCAATAGATAAACATCAGGACCTAATCCGATTCACTGATACTTCTATCACCACCAATGCATTCTACAAGCTTGAAAACGACATCATTCAAAAAATAATGCAAGGTAAAAATACTTTTGAACCTATTTATACCGAGGATGAAATCACTATAGCTATCAGTGACAAAGGCCTAACAATCGGTCAGCAAGAAGCATTAACTCATATCCTCACAACATCTGATCAATACATAGGAATACAGGGCAATGCAGGTAGTGGTAAAACTTTTATGCTCAAGTGGGCAAAAAAGATTGCATCTGATGAAATAGAGTTTCAAGGAGTTGCATTCACAGGCGCAGCAGCTGATGAACTTGAGAAAGAAAGCGGAATAAAATCCACAACAATCCACGGTTTTTTAGCCTCCAACTCCACACCAAACATTAGCAATAAAAAGAAAATTTGGATAATCGACGAAGCCTCAATGGTTGGTAGCAAACTCCTAAATCAAGTCATCGATCGAGCACTGTCTGAAAACGCTCAAATCGTCTTGGTCGGTGATATTAAACAGTATCAATCAATAAGTGCAGGCACAATCTTTACTGATCTGAAGCAGCTACAAGCTATGGAATTTTCCCATATGCCTGAAGTAATGCGCCAAACAGAAGAATCATTAATTAATGCCGTAGCGTCCATCAATATGCATCTTGACTATACCAAAGCGTTTGACATAATTAACAAATACAATATGGTTCAATCCATTGAAGATGATGAAATGCGACTCAATGCAATTGCAGCAGCGTATTTGAAAAGCAATCAAAATGAGACTTTGATGATTGCCAGCACAAACAAGGAACGTAACGCACTCAATCACTTGGTGCGTCATAAGATGCTTGAAACCGGTGCAATTAAGGATGAACGACTACTCAATATCCTCAGCTCAGTTGACATAAACGATGTCGATAAACTTTTTGCTCAAAACTACGCACTGGGACAAATGATTATTGCTAATAGGCAAGGGATTATTGGTAAAAATGGAGAACAGGGGGTCATCGTAAGTACCGACAAAAAAGCCAACACCATCACCGTCCAAAAAGAAGATACTTCAATTCATACCATTGCACTCTCCCAATCAGCAGCCATGATTTCTGTGTTTAATCAGCATAAAAAGAAGATTGCTATCGGTGAGCGAATTTTGTTTGGACGAAACAATAAGCAATTGAACGTTAAAAATGGTCAAACTGGAATTATTACAGCGATTAACGGAGATGTTCTCACTATTAAGAAGCAGGGAAAGTCTATCACTATCGATATGAATGAATACCCTTATTTGGATTATTCATATTGCATCAGCGACGTCAAAGCGCAAGGAAAAACCTCCAAAAATGTAATTGTTGCAGCCCATTCTCAACGATCATCACGCGAATCTTTCTATGTTCAGATCACAAGGGCAAAGAAAAATTTACAGTTTTTTGTAAATGATGCAGTCAAATTTCGTATATGTGTAGAGGATGAGAAATCTAAGCACTCAACTCTTCGAAAAACAATACAAGGGATCCAAAATGAAAGAAGACCCAACAACGCGAGAGCAGTCACTGCAGATGAATCAAATCATGCAATCAATAAACATAATCGCCCAAGCGATCGTGCCAATGGAGCAGCAAATACAAAGCAACACCACGTCGCTGGAAAATCTCCAATCAACGACGGATGCGATTTACACAATGCTAAAAGACATCTCCAGCGGGTCGGGTGGGAGCTCGCCCTTGATGGATCTGGAAGAGTTTTTAAGCAGGCTAATGAAAGTCTTGAACGATTTACAGGATTCCATCAACACCCTCAACAGCAAGGAGGCCACGCACTCAGTTTGATTTTTAAAGAAGGTGATGGTTCAATCGTTAGTGAGATTGTTAAGAGCAAAATGTTCGCCCTTTAATTGGGCTGATAAATTTTAAAAAAAGGAAATAAAAGTATGGCAAAATCAATGGATAATGTCTTTTTAATAGACGAGGAAAAAATGCATAAATAGCCACCTATCGGGTATTTTTGAGTTTATAAAATAAGGGTAAAAGATTTGTTTTTCCAGGCATAATCAAAAAAAAATTACCTTTTTGTGGAATATTATTTTTTGATTGTTTGTCCAATATAAACAACATGCTTAAAGCGTTAATATGCATTATCTTTTTAGAAAAGGAAAGTATATGTCAAAAAGTCAAGCTGTGAAAAAGCAGTTTCAAAATAGGATTATTCGAAAATCCGAGGTATCTGAAATATTTGCTAATGACCTTATGTTGGCGGATGAAAAAAATGTAAAATTGTATTTTGAAGCCATAATTGAAGCTTCACAATATGCAAATTGTTTTCATAAAATGGAATTAAACCTTGCAGCTTTGCAAGAAGCTCACAGAGTTTTGTTTGGTTTGTGGTCTCACTGGGTAAGGCACCCTGAAGCTTCAAAATATTATAACCCTCAGAAAAAAACACTCGATTATATTGAAAGCATTAGAGGGGATACAGAGAAATTTCTAGTACTTGCTCTAGACAAATATTGGAGCGCACTTGGGTCTGCGGTACGCAATAAAAAGTTACCAAAGGTTTACTATTCACCATCAGGAGGAAACAATGTATAAGCACCGACAAAATTTACCTAGCCGGGTTATTATGCAGATGCTTGAAAATAATTATAGCAAAAAAAGTATTATTTTACTTTTTGAAGGTGTTTTATGAGTGCCGAACATCAATTTTCACAACTCCCTATAGCTTATTATACACAGCTTAAATTTAAAAATAGACGAAAAGCGATAGCTTTTCTGGAATTCACAGTTGACTATATGACTGATAATCCTGTATCTGATCGTGAATATGGTCGCAAATGGGATTTAAAGTCCTCAGCAAGTTCTAGAGATTGGTGTCAAGATTTTAGGAGTGCAATTGGAGATTATCGTCGTGCTCGTATTGATTTTTCTAATAAAATAAATGAGAAATCAAACCAAAAAAAGCCTAAAATTAGCCAAACAGCTGTCAAACAGAAAGCAAAAGCTTACCAAACACCTGAAATCATTGAAGATACTGAAGATGAACAGATTCAATATAGTGCAGCGAACAGCATCAAATCAGGAGATAAAGGGATGCCAAACGCTTTTACTATAGATAAGAATTTAGAGTTAAATTATATTGGTGGTGATGAAGTACATTCATACATTGAATTTCGTCTATCTGACCATAGTGTAAATAATCCGAAAGGACTTAAAATAAGTATTTTAAGAGATTTGGAAAATCAAGAGAGTAGGGAGTATAAAGATTTTTCAGAGTGGAAGCAAATCAAACTTGAATCATCGTATCAATTAGAACGCATGATTGGTGAATTTACTAATTTTGGTAATCTAGATCGAAAACTTTGTAGGGAAATAAAAGAGATGTTTGAGCAAGAAATTGGTGCTGAAATACATCACTTTATATTTGATATTGCTTTTTATGAGGCAAAAAAAATAATTTTTCAACGAAAGTCGCGTAATGTTTTTTGAGGAAAAACTTGACCTTGTTCTTACCAAACTTGAAGAGACTCAGGAACTGTTGGAACTTTTCATTCCTGATCTTCGTAAAAAACGACACGTGGCAACATTTCTCGGAATTACAGAGCAGTCGATTAATAACTGGCTCAAGGACGCTGATTCACCAATAGAGCAGGGCATTCATTACTGTATTAATGGTCGTGGTGATATTGAATTTGTGCCTACTTTTATCATTGCTTTGAAGCGCTACGGTGGGTATAAAAATCGCCGTGAAAGCAAAAAAGAAATTCTTACAGAGGATGTTGTACCAGCTAATAACCCGCACACTCAAAAAATTTTGCAAAAAATAGGTAGAATTTCTTCGCGTGAAGAGACTCCGAAAGGAGAAGTTCTTTGAAAAATAATTACAAATGTCAATTTGGAGATCTAGTTTTTACAATTCGCAATATAAAGGGAATTTGGAAACTTGATTTTCTTTACGATGGTCAGCGACAGCGACCCTCAATGGAAATGAAAGCCACGTCTGAGAATTTGGAATCAATCAAAAGTGAGATTTTACCGAAGCTTTATTTGGAGCTTACAGGTCGAAAAATTGATCCTATTGCTCTAAAAATTCAAGCACCAAAAACACCAATTTTTGCTGACTATGCGGAACGAAGTATCGCTTTACAAAAATACGATGTCGAAGGGCATGTTTTGGAAGCAAAACAGCAAATTCTAGAGCGTGACATCTTGCCATATTTTGGTTCGAGAAAAATCAATTCACTTCAGCCGAGTGAAATCAGAGAATGGCAAAACAGACTTGCTGAACGTTTAAGTCTCGGAACAATTAAAAAATATCGAGGTGTGCTAAATCACATTTTGGATGATGCTTGGCGAGATGGGCTTATATCTGAGAATCCCGTCTCAAAGGTCAAGCTTCCTAAAAATACAAATGCGAAAGTATTCCGTACAGAGATGCTTCCATTCTCTGAAAATGAAATTTCTCTGATTTTAAAAAATGCAAAAGGGCAATTTAAATGCTTCTTGCAGTTTTCAATTTTTTCAGGGATTAGGCCCGGTGAAGCGGTTGCTTTGGATTGGTCGGATATTTGTTTCGATACTAAAAAAATCAAGGTATCAAAAACCACTAAACGAAGTGGTAGCGGTGGTTATATTATAGGAAAACCTAAAACTATTGCATCCAACAGATCAGCTGACATGCTTCCACAAGTTGAAGAAGCTTTGCGGTCTCAATTTTTGGAAACTGGTTTAAAAAATGGAAAGGTTTTTTTGAATCGATGGGGAAAAGCATGGCATAGCCCAGACTTTTTGAATACTCGGTTTAAATTGCTTTTGAAAAACATAGGTGTTGCTCAGCGTAATATTTATAATACAAGACACACGTTTGCATCTCAAATGCTTGCAAAAAAAATTGATATAGGATGGATTTCAAAAACAATGGGGCATTCTAATATTCAAATTACGCTTCAAAAATATGCGAAGTTCGTTCCAAAAGATGAAAACGAAAGAGAACTGTTTCTTAGCCAGTTTGTCACACTTTTTGTCACACCAAAAGAAAATACCGGCTCAAATGCCGATACACAGGGGATAGCAGGATGAATATTCGAGTATATTATGAAGATACAGACGTTGGCGGTGTTGTTTATCACTCCAATTATTTAAACTTTTGCGAGCGGGCACGTAGTCAACTTTTTTTTGATGCGGGACGTTCACCGATCTTGGAGGGTGGACATTTCGTGGCGAAACATATTGAAGCCGATTATTTGAAAAGTGCGAAATTTGGTGATCTATTAGAGGTTAAGACGGCTTTAAAAAGTATTAAAAATGCTTCGTTTACTCTGCTTCAGAGCGTTTATCGTGACGAAGAAAAACTCTTTGTGATGGAAATACAACTAGTGCATTTGACACATGAAGGGAATATTGCTCTTATTCCAGAAGAAGAGAGAACTTTTTTACTAAGTCTCTCATAGAAGGCTTTTAAGTTTTGGTTTAGCCTGATTGATTGCTTCGATTACTTTGGTGTTGGACCGAAGAAGGGCAATATCACTGGGGGTCATACCATCCACGCTCATAGCTGATACCGATGCTCCATGTTCTATTAAATACAGAACTATATCGGTGTGATCTTTCCAAATGGCTAAATGCAATGCAGTAGCGTTGGAACTGTCTTGGGCATTGACATTTGCCCCTAAATCCACTAAATGTTTGACTGCATCGATATTACCTACCCATGACACATACATCAGAATAGTTTTGTTGTTATCTGAACGGGCGGTATTGGCATCTTCTATGGTTTGGACTAATCGTTTAAACTCTACTGTATCGTTTCGGTCAATGGTTTGTACCAGTTTGAATATATCCGCACCACTCAAAAGAGTGGCAGATAATAGGAGGAAAAAGACTATTTTTTTCATTGTTTAAATTGTGTAACAAATTCTTCTATATCATCAAATAGTGATTGTAAATCCTCTTCGTGCTCGACTTCATCCGCCAAAATCTGTGATATTAGATCATAGGTAACGATGTCTTTTTCTCGGGTGAGTTCTAAAAGATTAGAATAGGTAGTAATAGCGCATTGTTCCCCTGAAATAGCCTGATCCAAGATCGCGCGAACATCAGGATTGGTCGGAGCATCATAGCTGCAGTTTGAATGCGTAAGCCACTCTCCCGGATGCAGTATCGGAGTCCCGCCCAGCTGAATAATACGGCCACAAATCATTGTTGCATGACGAAGTTCATCTGCGGCATGCAATGTAAGCTCCGCAATTACGGCATCTTTCATAATCCCTTTGACCACTTTAGATTCGATAAAGTATTGATAATATGCCAACCATTCATCACAATATGCTTTATTTAGAACATCAATAACGGTTTTTGCTTCTATCCCTTTTAGGATTGATATTCCGCGTTTTGCCATTTGAAACTCCTTTGAAGTGATGAAAAAGAGTATAGCCCTCGGAGTCTTAAATAATAATTATTATCCTCAAATGTATTTTTCAAGTTCCATTTTATTAAGAATTTCAAAATGCTTGTGAGGTTGATGGGAAATAAGTTGCTCTTTTCTGAGTTTTGTGAGATTTCGGGAAAGTGTTTCGGGGGTAATGGAGAGTTTTTTAGCGATTTGTGTCCCTTTTAATTCACTAAAAAGGTGCGGCTGTTCCATCATCAAACGTACTATTTTAGACATTGTATCGGGTGCGCTAAGATTCTCTATCGCTCGCTCAAGAGTTCCGATTTTATTCATAAGGGAAGTCATCATGGCGATACTAAGCCCAGCATCGTTGTGAAGGATGTCTACGAAGGGTACTTTTGCTATTTTTAAAATCGTACAGGCAGTCAATGTTTCGGCGCTGGCAGGAAAAGGGAGCGATTTGAGAGTAGCTACTTCTGCAATCATGGACGGGGCACGAAAACGATGGACCTCCAGTGTTTCAGTAGCATTGGATTTATAAACCGAAACGTCACCTTGGAGTAAAAAATGAAAATATTCACTTGCATCTCCTTGATAAAAAATTATTTCATTGGATTCATAGTGGCGGATAATTGAAATATTTTCAAGCTTTTGGAGTTGTGCAGGGGACAGATGACTAAATATTTCAATGGATTGTATCATAGTGAATCATTTACTCATCATGGGCTCAAAGCCAAACTCTTTGGGCTTCATCAGTTCAACAGGATAAATGACCTGTGAATCTATAAGACGCATGCTGTACAAGCGTTCCGTGGAATTCAGATAAGAGATTAGATAATCGATTCCAACACTGGTGGTATAGTTGATCCAATCAAATGTGAGATCATTATTCATCAATGAATTAATTTCATAAATCGACGGTACTTGCTCTACGATAGAGTTGGCAACGATCATATTGCGCCGATCATTGTACTGTGTTAAAGTGATGAGTGTCGGATCAAAATTGATTTGAGTTGAAAGAATATTATGTTCATGTGCACCGGTAAAAGTTAAATGCGAGGCAAGCATGGATGCTTTAACAACCGGGAGATGGATAACGATACTTTTTTTCGAAAAAGCGGCAGGTCTGGCCAAATATTTGACGATATTAGCTCCCTGAGTATCGACGGAATAGAGATTTGATGGAATGGAACCTTTTCTGGCATCAGACGCTATAGTTTGGGTCATTTTAGCCAGATTATTACCAACCGCTGAATCACCATAAAATATGGCTAATGAGTGCCCCATATAAGGAACAAGCGCTTCGATTTGAGCTTGATAATCAATGGCTCCAAAAATGATATTGTTGTTACACACACCAGCATCACGCTTATGTACTGTGGGAATAAAAATCGGTTTATCCGGATTGAGTGTTAGCAAATTTTTTACACCATTGAGGGTTAGTGGTGCGAGTACAGCTTGCATGGAGTCGTTGCTGATTTTTTCTAATGCCTGCTCGATGGATGTTACCGATTCATCCTTCATTTCATAAGACACCAGTTCAAAAGGAACTTTAGAAGCCATAAGCGTTGATAGTGCCACATTGTAGGTAGATTGACTGTACTGCCCGACTACCGAGGGGGCAACAAGAAGAGCGATTTTAAGTTTTTGACTGGAATAGGGATCTTGAGCCCATAAAGAGAACAAAAGCCCAAAAAACAGAATAAACAGTTTCATCGAAGAGCCTCTTTGATGGTTTGTAAATCACGCATGGTCTCTTTTTTAAACGAAGGGTTACGAACTAAAAAAGTGGGATGGTGTATCGGAATGATCGGGATGTTTCCAAATGGGATGAGTTGTCCGCGTATACGTTCATAATCACTTTCATCATGCGTTAAAAGACGGTATGCATCTTCTCCCAGGGTGACAATAAGTTTCGGAGCAAGAATTTCGAGCTGTTTGTGTAGGAATGGAGAACAGCTGCTGCATTCACTGGACGAGGGTTGCTGAAAACCAAATGGCTTGCATTTTACAGCGTGGGTTATATACACATCATTGATGGTGAGATCAAGTACTTTTTCGATCATATCACGAAGCATTGAACCTGAACGACCTGCATAATACGTGTTGGAATCATCCTCTGCACTGGAGACAAAAGCATCTAAAAAAAGAATTTTAGGATGAGTGCTGCCAAATCCGTTCATACTCTGGGTGCGTGACTTACTCAAATCACAGAGATGACATCCTTTTATCGTTGTATTGAGCATTTCATACGAATTTGGGAGTGATGACGTCTGAGCTTGAGTTTTGTTCGGATTTATGGGATCGACATAGTTGAATCCCAGTGATTTGAGCCGATAAAGATTTTCGAGTAAAGCAAGATTTTGATAAGAATTCATAAAAGATAGTATAAGAAAAAGGGCGTTAAAAAGAGATAAAGAACTCAATTAAGAGTTCTTTATGCCTTCAAAGTTATCCGCTACGAATTCCCAGTTAATCAATTTCCACCAATTTTCCAGATAGTCTGGACGTCCATTGCGGTAGTCGATATAATAAGCATGCTCCCATACATCACACACAAGTAGCGGTATTTGTCCATGACGTATCGGAGTGTCTGCATTAGAAGTCGTTTCGATGACGAGATGTTTATCTTGTGTGACAATAAGCCAAATCCAACCCGAACCGAAAAATCCTGAAGCAATGGTTAAAAATTTCTCTTTAAAGAGCTCTAACGATCCAAAATCTTGTGTTATTTGCTCAGAAATATTGGGTGAAATATTGGTGGGAACAGGCGATAGTCCGTGCCAGTAAAAGTCATGATTAAAAACTTGTGCTGCATTGTTAAAAATAGCACCATTAGCATTTTTCACGATATCTTCAAGCGATTTATCGATAAACTCTGTCCCTTCGATAAGGGCATTAAGCTTGTTCACATATCCCGCATGGTGTTTGCCATAATGATATGAAAGGGTTTCGGACGAGAGGTAAGGTTCGAGTGCTGACTGCGCATAAGGCAGATCCATCAATTCAAATTTCATTTCATACTCCTTTAAATTGTAGAAGATCATAATCTTATATCTCTAAAGTTTACCAAAAAATAATTAATTATTTTAGATATTAATATCAATCTTAATTCAAAGGGGTGTAAAACATAAACCGAATACTTGTTCTAAGGAGTTTTCTAATGAAACGGATTATAAGTATCTATACTGAACACAAAAATAGTACTCAATTTTATCTTCGTAATATTTTGGAAAATTTTCATCCTATTTCACTAAATCCACAAGATATGAAGCGGTTCTTTGAATTTGAAAAAGCGGCAGAAGTTATTTATGCTGTTTCATCTTCTTTTACTCAATCTACACCTAGTTATGGCCGAAAAGAGAATGATGAAGGTCGTGTTGGCGCCGATAAATCTTTTTATTTTAAGTGGGTCAGTTTTGTGGATGAGCCTATTCATGTTAGCAATCCTTACTTGCATCACATGAGCGGGCGACCAACTCTTACCGTAGTCAAACAGGAAAATGATATTTATCTGGTTGCAGATTTTGATATGCTTAAACTGCTCGAAGAACTTCGTTTGATTGAGCACAATAGTGGACTAGAGAAGGTTAATAAAATAGTAATGGGTCTTGGCGGATTGTTACTGGGAATAGTGTCTGTATTTTTAATTCTTTATGGTGCCTATATTTTCGGAGGTATTCTTTTTATGCATCATAATCAAAATGAAGTGATGCATAAAATATTTACGTCGATTATTTCGATTACGATAGGACTTGCTATTTATGATTTAGCGAAAACGATGATTGAAAATGAGGTGTTGTTTAAAAGTCTTGATTATGGTGTCGAGATGCAGAGTAAAACCCTCGGTAAATTTCTTACCTCTATTATCATTGCCCTTTCCATCGAATCTTTGATGGCAGTATTTAAAATTGTATTGGATGATTACAGTAAGATAATCAATGCGTTTTATCTTATTATAGGAGTCACATTGCTCATCGTCGGAACGGGAGTTTATAACTATCTTTCGAGACAAAATAAATAATTTTAGAATGATGGTAAGATTTGAGGAAGATATAGATGAAATAAGTACTCGACCCCTTAGAGGCCAAGTAAGCTACTTATGAACAGTGTCCGCCACCGCAGCATTGAGAAGCTTCTTCAACTTCTACGATTACAGGGGTTGATTCCCATACACCGTGTTTTGTACAGTAACCATGAGCAACAAGTGTCAATTTTTTACCCATTGGGCGAATATTGAATGTTACTTCAGCATGAGATTTTTCATTTCCAAGTGTTCCTGGTACGAATGTAGCCATTGCCAATTTTGTTTCACCATTGAAAAGAGTGATACTTTCGATGTAGTGATCAAAATCATCCGGATGAGTATATTCTTGACCCATTCTTACATTTACTGCGAGCATTTCACCTTTTTTAGCATCACCTGCAACCGTGATAAACGGTGAGTGACGATCGATAAGATCTTTTTTAGCTTCTCGCTCTACAGTGTCAATATCAACGTATTTGTTAATTGTTGGCATATGATTCCCTTATGTTATTTTTGTATTTAATAGGGACATTGTACCTTTCCAAACTTTTAAAATTCCACAAAGAGAATAGTTTATTCATGGATTAATTTTTATCAAAGTAATGAAAAAATTTGTAGTTTAAAAGCTCTTCCTTACTGTCATCGTACTATAATCTCTTCATATTTTCCCAAGGTTTTTTATGAGTACGATTCCCCCATTTACCCATCTGCATTTACATACTGAATACTCTCTCCTCGATGGGGCTAATAAGATTTCTGCTCTTGCAAGCCGTGTAAAAGAGCTTGGGATGACGTCGGTTGCGATGAGTGATCATGGCAATATGTTTGGTGCTATTGATTTTTATCAACAGATGAGGGGTGCAGGTCTTAAACCGATTATCGGGATGGAAGCGTACATTCACAATGGTGAAGAATTAGGGGATAAAAGCGTTCGACAGCGCTTTCACGTCTGTCTGTTTGCTAAAAATGAGATCGGGTATAAAAATCTGATGTATCTCTCCTCGCAAGCCTATATCAATGGATTTTATTACTATCCGCGTATCAATAAAAATCTTCTGCGTGAGAATTTCGAGGGGATTATTTGTACCTCTGCGTGTTTGCAGGGAGAAGTGAACTGGCATCTCAATACCGTCAATGAACGTAATATTAAAAACGGGGCAGGGGGATATGAGGAAGCCAAAAAAGTAGCGCTAGAGTATAAAGAGATCTTCGGAGATGATTTTTACATGGAAATCATGCGTCACGGGATTAGTGATCAGCTTTTTATCGATGAACAGGTTATACAGATTTCGAATGAAACTGGTATTAAGCTTGTTGCAACTAATGATACGCACTACACGTATGCCGGTGATGCCCAATATCATGAGGCATTTATGTGTATCGGGATGAATAAACTTTACGATGATCCAAAACGTATGCGTCACTCGGTGCATGAGTTTTACATCAAATCACCCGAACAGATGGCGCGACTTTTTGCGGACATTCCTGAAGCCTTGTACAACACGCAAGAGATTGTCGATAAATGTAATTTAGAGCTCAAACTTGGCGATCCGACTCCACCTAACTTTAAATTTACTACTGAATATGCCCTCCAAGAGGGACTGGTAATGGAGGAAGATTCTGAGTATTTTATCCATCGTTGCCGCATCGGTTTGGATGAGAGACTGGTACACGTTCCCGCAGCAAAACATGAGGAATACAAAGCGCGCCTGGAATTTGAGATAGGGGTCATCAATCAGATGAAATTTCCCGGCTACATGCTCATCGTTTGGGATTTCGTTCGTGAAGCCAAACGGATGGGAATTGCCGTGGGACCTGGGCGTGGATCGGCAGCAGGGAGTTTGGTCGCCTACAGCCTAGAAATTACCGACATCGATCCGATGAAGTACGATTTACTTTTCGAGCGTTTTCTCAATCCTGAGCGGGTATCGATGCCCGATATCGATATGGACTTTATGCAAGCACGTCGTGGGGAAGTTATCGATTACGTGGTTCAAAAGTACGGTCGCGAGCAAGTCGCACAGATCATTACCTTCGGTTCACTGTTAGCCAAAGGGGTTATTCGTGACGTTGCGCGCGTATTGGAAATGCCTCTCTCTCAAGCTGATATGCTGGCAAAACTGATTCCTGATGAGTTAGGGATTACCCTCAACGGTAAAACCAAAGGCGGTAAAACCGAGGATGGTGCATTCCAAAAAGAACCGAAGATCAAAGAACTTGTCGAAAGTGATACAAATGCTGCCCGTGTCTGGGAATTCGCGAAAAAACTCGAAGGTCTAAAACGTAACGCAGGCATGCACGCAGCAGGAGTTGTTATCTCCAACGAGCCGTTGTGGAAAAAGACACCGATTTACAAGCCCTCTGGTGAAGAAAACTACATCACTCAGTATTCACTTAACTTTCTCGAAGATATTGACCTCATTAAGTTTGACTTTTTGGGACTCAAAACGCTCGACGTTATCGACAGCGCGATCAAGCTTATCCGCCATCGTTATGCCAAAGAGATCGATTGGCACGCTATCGATGAAAATGATCCTAAAGTCTATGAGGTCATTCAAGGCGGTGATACGGTAGGGATGTTCCAAATCGAATCCACGGGGATGCAAGATCTTAATCGTCGTCTTAAACCCAGCGTTTTTGAGGATTTGATTGCGGTATTGGCACTTTATCGACCGGGACCGATGGAATCGGGAATGTTGGACGATTTTATCGAGCGTAAACACGGGCGACAGGCAATTGCTTATACATTCCCTGCGATGGAGACAATCCTAAAACCAACCTATGGGGTCATCGTCTATCAAGAGCAGGTCATGCAAATCGTTCAAACGATTGGGGGCTTTAGTCTGGGGTATTCAGATATTATCCGTCGTGCAATGGGTAAGAAAAAAGACCTCTCCGCCTACAATGATGAGTTTAGTCAAGGTGCGGCAAAACAAAATTTGGACTATAAAAAAGCCTCCGAACTGTTTGATCTGATCGAAAAATTTGCGGGATACGGATTTAATAAATCGCACTCAGCGGCGTATGCGATGGTCACGTTCCAGACAGCATGGCTCAAAACCTATTATCCGCAAGAGTTTATGGCAGCACTACTTACCTCGGAAAAAGACAATACGGACAAAGTAGTCAAATATATTGAAGAAGCGAAGCGGATGAAAATCTTCCTCGGTGCTCCCAACATTAACCATTCTCAACTGGAATTTTCTGCTATCAATAAAGATGGTCAAGATCAGATTCTTTTCGGGCTTGGTGCGATTAAAGGGGTCGGAGAAGCGGCTGTAGAGTCTATTCTCGATGCCAGATCCAAGAGTGAATTTAAAGACATTCAAGATTTCATCAACCGTATTGAACCACAAAAAGTGAATAAGCGGGTGATTGAGTGTATCATCAAAGCAGGGGGTTTTGACGCTTTTGGCTATTCCCGACGTGCCTTGATCGAGCAAGTAGAAATAATGGTAGAAGCGGCTAAAAAAAGTTCTTCACTGCAAAAAGATGCACAATTTAGTCTTTTTGGAGATGATGAAGAGGTTATGAGTGTCGAGCTGAATCTCAAGAATTTTGAGGAATACGATCTCAAAACACTTTTGGATTTTGAAAAAGATACGCTTGGCTTTTATGTATCCGGGCATCCTCTCGACAATTTCCGTGAGCAAATCGATGCGATAAGTTATACATTATCCTCAGAAGTTGAAAATATCGCGGATGGGTCCACGGCCATCTTTATCGGAAAAGTAGAAGAAATCACGAAAAAAATGTCGAAAAAAGGGTCAGCATTCGGGCTTGTAAGTCTCATGGACTTTCATGGCAATATCGAGATGATGCTTTTCTCCGATAAACTTGAACAACTCGAAAAAATGGATTTGGACGAACCGATTGCATTTAAGGTCAAAGTTACGCATACTGAGATGTTTACCCGCATCGGTGTGACGAAGATAATGACTCTTTCTGAAGCAAAAAAAGAGGCAAAAAAAGTGGAGACGAAGATCGTCGAAAATCTTCCGCCACAGGAGCCGTTGCAGATACGCATACGCCTCAGCGACAATCTTGAAACGCTCGAAAAACTTTATACTCTCATCCGCCGTCATCCGGGACGCCGTGAGATCAAGCTCACCATTGTCTCGAAACTTGCCGATGTTGTAATCAATTCGGCGATACGGGTTGATAACAAGGTAATTGAAGAATTGAATGCATTAGAGGGTGTGGATGTTCTGTAAATCCAGCATAAAGGAAGTCCCATTATGAATCAAGAACTGCATTACGTACAACAATTTTATAATCAGGCATTTGATTTTTTAGCCAATTACAGTTTTCAGATTATTGGTGCCCTCATCATTGTTGTCATCGGATGGTTTCTCTCGAAGTATATTTTTAATCTATTGTTGAAATTTTTTAATAAGCATGATTTTGATGTGACGTTGGGGAGATTTGCTGCCAATGGGGTACGGGGATTAATTTTTGGTGCTATGATTATCGTTGCTATCGGTAAGCTTGGTATCTCAATTGCACCTTTTATTGCTGCAGTTGGTGCCGTTTTCTTGACGGCAGGTTTGGCAATTCAGGGAAGTGTTGCTAACTTTGCAGCGGGCATTTCTCTGATTATCAGTCGTCCCTTTAAGATAGGCGATACGATTTTGGTGAATAAAATCTATGGGGAAGTTGAAGAGATCAAGCTTGCCTATACAACGCTTCGTACTGAGGATGAAGAACTTATAACCGTACCCAATAAAAATATGATTGGAGAGGTTCTCATAAATTCGTTTAAATATCGTATTGTTGAAGCGAATGTTGGTATTTCTTATGACGATGATATAGAAAAAGCGATAGAGATTATCCGAAATGTTATCGATAATTTTGAAAATGTTTCCAAAGAGAATAAGTCCATCATCGGGATAGAAAAATTTGGGGACAATGCAGTTGAAATTGGTATGCGCTATTGGATTCCTACTAGGAGTTTTTTTAAAGTACAGTATGCAGTCAATTTGGCTGTTTATAAAGCGCTGGGTGAGGCGAAGCTGACCATCCCCTATCCTCAGCGAGAAGTACGCATTTACGAACAAAAAATGGTTTAAATGCTATCATACTCTTTTAATAACCGATAGGAGTACCGATGCGACCTTTTATGTATATCATTATTGTACTTTTTGCTTTTATTTTATTTAAGGCTTTTTATCTCGATTCGTTACCCTCTGAGCCTGATAATGAAGTCAATACTACCGTGGAACAAGTGGTCACTGTACCTGATGCTGTCATTCATGAAGCAGAACATAATAATGCCAAAGAAAATGCCAATCCTTCTTCGTGGGCAGATAAAAGTGGACGACCCATCGATCAGTTGGGTGATAAAATCGCGGATAAGTTTAAGGATAAGTTGTAAATTATTTGTTGCGTGAGAGCAGTATACCGCTTGCAACAATCAACACGGCTCCGATAATAACCATCGGTGTCGGTAACACATCACCTAATACCATCCCAAAAAGTGAGGCAAACAGTACGACGCTGTAACTGATAGTGCTCACCAATCCTGCTTTCGCATAAAAATAAGCTCTTGTCATGTACAGCTGTCCAAATGCCGCTGCACCTCCCATCAACACAATCCATAACCAGTCGATGCCAACGGGCATAACAAACGCATTGAGAGCAAAAGCAAAAAATTCTGAAGCAGTAAATTCCGTGATTATCATTAAGATAAGCGGGATTAAGACACCAAAAAACATAAATGACAGTACAACAGTGCGTTCATCATAATAGGCTTTTAGACTTCTTACACTGGTATAGGCAAGTGCGGATAAAAAACCGGTTAATAGTCCCATAATATGCAAATAGTCTATATGAAATCCACTGAGAATCGCTACCCCTGAAAAGCCTATGATAATGGCAAATACAGCGTGAGATTTGAGTTTTTCTTTTAACAGAAAAAATGCCAAAATAGCGGTAAAAATGGGTTCAGTTTTGGCATATACGATGGCATTTGAGAGGGATGTAGCACTGATGGTGTAGAAAAATGTCAGCAGCGCAATTGTTCCGATAATCCCTCTAAAAATGAGTGTATAGGGTCGACCGCCAACGTTTTGGATAGGTTTGCGCACAATAAAAACCACTATTACAAGCAGACCTATGGCATTACGCCAAAATGTTACTTCAACGGAGCCCATGTGAGCTGAGAGGAGTTTAGCAAAGAGCATGGTAAGCGCAAACAAAAAAGAAGCGGCAAGCATAAGCAAGATACCGCGATGAGTGTTGGTAATAGGAGTTTTAAAAGTTATCATTAAAAAGAGGCAGTTTTGGTTAGCTTAGAGAAGTTAATCCCTTTTAGCCCGCTGATTTTACTCGCGACTCCTTCTACTTGTTCAGGAGTTCCTTTTATCATAATTGTTTCAAGACAGTTGTGATGGTCAATGTGGACATGGGTATTACAAAGTATCTGAGCATCATTATCGTGTTGTAAATCGGTCATTTTCTGTAAAAGATCGCGCTGATGATGATCATAGATTAGAGTTAGAACACCGATTACCATTTCTTCACTGCTGTTCCAGCGATCTTCTACCAATTGTTCACGAATGAGATCTCTCATAAATTCAGACCGTGAGACATATCCCTGATTAACAATTTGATTGTCCAAAGATATTAGAAGATCTTCGGGAAGAGAGATACTAAAGCGGATGATTGCGTCGCTGGCCATTGAAAATTCCTATCATACTATTTTTACAATTTTATCCAAAATTACATGTGCAATACGAGTAATTCAAAATAATAAATGAATATCCATTCAACTTAAGCCATTATTTAAATTATATAGCAATAATACTAAAGTTATAAAAATAATACTGAAAGTTTTCAGGGAGCTAAAATGAAATATCCGATGTTAAGCGGTGTAATGATTGGAGTGATTTTGTCCTCTTCATTATACGCAGGAGGAGAACAGACGCTTAAAGATGTGACACTCCAGCCGATCAGTGTAAAAGGTGAGGCTGAATCTTCGTATAATACTGATGCAGCAACAGAGGGAACAGTGAGCACACGGCAGTTAGCCAACCGACCGATTCTCCGTCCTGCTGAGGTACTAGAGAGTGTCCCCGGACTCATCGTTACGCAGCACAGTGGTGACGGTAAAGCGAATCAGTATTTTTTACGTGGCTTCAGTCTCGACCACGGTACCGATTTCTTCACAACCATTGAGGGTATGCCGACCAATCTTCCTACACATGCGCATGGTCAAGGGTATAATGATCTTAATTTTCTCATACCTGAATTGATTTCGAGTGTGATGTACAAAAAAGGGCCGTATTATGCGACCGAGGGGGATTTTGCTTCAACAGGAAGTGCCCACATTCATTATGTAGACACACTAGAAGAAGGGATTGCGAGTGTAACCGTAGGAAGTTTTAATCAAAAACGTCTCCTCAATGCCAATGCTTTCGATGTGAATGGCGGAAAGCTTTTGTATGCACTGGAATATTTTTACAATGACGGTCCTTGGGATCATCCAGAGGGGTATAAACGATTAAACGGCGTTGTGAGCTATGCCAAAGAAGAGGGAAAAGACAGCTACAAGATTACAGCAATGGCATACAAAGGAGATTGGGACGCAACCAACCATGTTCCGCTTCGTGCAATCGATAGCGGAACCATCGGGACATACGGTTCACTCGATCCCAGTGATGGAGGAGATACCCATCGATACAGTTTATCAGGAGAATATACCCACCGTGATAATAACGGAGTCACGAGTGCAAATGCGTATATCATTGATTATGGGCTTGATTTGTTTTCTAATTTCACCTACTATTTAGATCATCCAGTAGAAGGAGATCAGTTTGAACAAAAAGATGCCCGTACGATTATTGGCGGGAATATTGGACGTATATCGTTTGGTTCGATGTTCGGTCTAAACTCGGTTCAGTCGTACGGATTCCAACTGCGTCACGATGCTATCCGTGGTGTTGGACTTTATAACACCCAAAATCGTGTTCGATTTAACACCATTACTTCCGATAAGGTCAATGAGACCAATACCGCACTTTACTATCAAAATGAGCTGACTTTCAGCGATAATGTCCGTATGATTGCAGGCATTCGAGGTGATTTGGTCCGTTTTGATGTGACGAGTGATGTCAATCCAGTAGATACGGCAGTTAAAACCGCTAGCATCGCCAGTCCGAAACTAAGTTTTATCTTCACTCCTTGGGCAGATACGGAACTCTTTCTTAATGGTGGATATGGCTTTCACAGCAATGATGCACGTGGTGTAACCCATGCCGTTGATCCTGCAACACCATTGGTGCGAACCAAAGGGGGTGAGTTTGGGGTAAGAACACGGGCTGTGGATCATTTGGAATCCTCCGTAGCTTTGTGGATGATGGACAGTGATTCAGAGCTTGTTTTTGCGGGCGATACGGGAGGGACGGAACCTACGGGTCCATCACGCCGTATGGGAATAGAGTGGGCAAATTACTGGACACCGACACCGTGGTTTATCCTCGATGCTGATGTCGCCATCTCACGTGCACGCTATAAAGATCCCTCATCAGCAGGGGGAGAATATGTTCCCGAAGCAATCGAGAAAACGGTTTCAATCGGAGCCGCTGTTACCGATTATGACGATTATTTTGGAGGATTGAGACTTCGTTATTTCGGGAGTCGTGCCTTAATAGAGGATAATTTGGTACGCTCTAAACCCTCTACTTTGGTTAATCTAAAAGCAGGGCGACATTTGACGAAGAATATTGATGTGAGTGTTGATGTTTACAACCTCTTTGACCGCAAAACGTATGACATCGAGTATTATTATGAGTCAAAATTAGCGAGTGAAACTACATCCATGACGGATCATATGGTTCATCCGGGCGAACCTCGATCAGCACGTTTAACGCTGACATATCGCTATTAAGCACGAATCTTGCATATACCTCGATAATTCACTCCCTAGGAGTTTTCCATGGTCAGCCGCGCAAAAATAAAAGAACTTATGAATGAGAGCGCTTGCTCTCACAGCAAAGACAAAAAACCGGGAGAGGGATGTGACAAGCCAAAGCCCGGACTTGCAGCAGGGGGTTGTGCTTTTGATGGTGCTCAAATCTCCCTTTTTCCCTATGCTGATGCGGTACATCTCGTGCATGGCCCTCAAACATGTTTAGGTGCGTCATGGGAGACTCGTGAGACAAAAACGTCGTACACTGGGCGTGATCATACACAAATGGGATTTACGACCGGTATTACGACGAATGATGTCATTTTTGGCGGGGACAAAAGGCTTGCCAGTTCCATTGATTACGTGATGGAAAATTATAAACCCGAAGCAATTTTCGTATATTCTACCTGCGTAACGGCACTTGTCGGGGATGACATGGATATGACGTGCAAACTTGGAAGTGAAAAGTACGGTGTACCTATTGTCCCTGTCCATGCCGCAGGATTTATTGGAAGTAAAAATCTAGGATCACGACTGGCGGGTGAAGCGGTACTGGAACATCTAATCGGTACCAAAGAACCTGAGTTTACTACACCATACGACATCAATCTTATCGGTGATTACAATGTCACGGGAGATATGTGGCAGTATCTTCCTCTCTTTGAAAAAATTGGAATACGAGTTCTAAGTTCCATGAGCGGGGATGGACGAGTAGGGGATATACGCACCGCACATCGGGCGAAACTCAATGTTATTGTGTGTGCCAAATCTCTCATTACTCTTACACGTAAGATGCAAGAGCAGTATGCAATTCCCTGGATATCCGTTTCATTTTACGGCAAACGCGATACTTCTTTTGCCATCCGAGAAATCGTCACGGCTCTAGGATGCCCCGAACTAACGGCACGTGCTGAAGCAGTGATTGCCGAAGCTGAAGCCGAGCTTGAAACGGCACTTATCCCTTATCGCCAAATGTTCGCAGGCAAAAAAGCAGTACTCAACACGGGCGGAAATAAAGCATGGTCGATTGCGTCAGGCTTGCAGGATTTGGGAATCGAAGTAGTTGCGACGAGTGTGGCTAAATCAACGCAAGACGACATCGACAAAGCACGAGAGTATTTGGGTGAAAACGGTGTTCTTATGACCAAACCAGCTTCTGAACAAGGAAAGATCATCGATTCAACGGGTGCGCATATCCTCCTCGCGGGAGGTCGAAGCCTCTACACGGCGATCAAGAAAAAAATCTCCTTTATCGATGTCAATCAGGAAAAAAAGACAAGCTACGGCGGATACGGCGGATTGCTCAATCTTGCAGAAGATCTGAAATATGCGTTTAAAAATCCTGTGTTTGCTAATGTCGGAAAACCTGCTCCATGGGAAGTGTGAGAAGTACGTCAGAAAGTTTGTTATAATTCGCTTAATTTACAATCCTCTACTAGCGTAAAGTTTGCTACGAGGGCAAGTATTTGAAAGTGAAAATTGAAAAATAAAATCCAACTAGAATTTCATAATAATAAATCCTATTTTTATTTTGGTATATTGATATCTCTATTAACGCTATTACCACAGTTGATATTTTCTCCAAATTTCACTCATTCTCTATTTTTAATCATTACCTTGATATTATTGATTACCATTCCCAAGTTTAGTAAAATATTATTTTCTGTATTTATCGTATTTATCAATCTAAGTAATATTCTTATCGGGCATATTGCTCTGCATTGGGGATATGCTTTACCGGATATTACTCCTCGTATCGAAGTTGCTTTTTTATCACCGCTGTATGAATCCAAAGAATATATTTCCAGCTATATTGACTATAGAGATTACGGATTAATACTTTTTTCATTTTTCGTTTTATTTTTGTTATTCAAGTTTCTTAAACATTTCACGCACTCTTACAAAACCTTCAGGATTATAGGATTAGGCGTTTTTATATCGATACTTTTAGCAGTCACTTTTTACATTAATCCCATCAGAGAATTCGAACCTTTTAGCGTCCCTTGTAAAATTTGTACCGTGATGGATGATAAAAATAAAATTGATCAAATCATGATTGAGAGAGCAAAATACATCGATCAAATGAAAATTATGAAAGCAAAACAAAAAAATCAGATTTATGACAAGATAATCGTTGTCATGGGCGAAAGTGTCAATAAAAATCATATGTCAATCTATGGTTATTCTCTTCCAACAACTCCTTTTTTTACGTCTCTCCAAAAATCAAATCATCTGTATGTCTTTAATGCGATAGCACCCACGAATCAGACCCGATACTCACTTCCCATCGATTTGAGTGAGGCGAATGTGCATTATTATGAGTCTCGATATTTACACTCGTGTTCCATACTGACGAACTTCAAAGCCAACCAATATGAAACGTTTTGGATTTCAAACCAAGGGCGAGTAGGAAAAAATGATTCTTCAATTTCATCGATGGCGTATGAAGCCAATACGACATTGTTTGCAAATCTAAATTATTTAGAGGCTAAAACGGATGATGTCATATTGGATCATTTAGACAAGCTTCAAAAAAATTCGAAAAAAGAGATGTATCTTTTGCATATTATGGGGTCTCATTCTGATTATATAAACCGATATAAAAATGAAACTGCTTTGTTCAAAAATACCACCAATATCGTTGAACAGTATGATAACACCATCCACTATACTGACATCATTTTAAGTCAAATATACGAGCGATTTAAGAACGAAAAATTGTTGCTAATCTATGTATCGGATCATGGAGAAAATATCAATATGGAAAACAATGGGCATGGTTTTTTACCAGCATTTAAAGATGAATTTATGGTGCCTTTTGTGATCTATAGCAATATCAAAAATCCGAGATTGGATGAAATTTACAGAGATAATAAAACAGGGTATTTCAATTTGGAAAATTTGAATTATATGATTCAATATGTCAGTGGTATTACCAATCAAAAGAACTTATCTTTTTCGCATGATGTTATGGCTGTGGAACCAAGTAATATAGTCAACTTTGACACATTGGAATTTTACAACTAGTCATTCCCCTCGTACAAATCTTGCAATACGATTTCTTTTAAACGCCATCGGAGCTAAGCCCGATTGGCTATGCTGGCCGCTATGGCACTAAAGCTTGCCTCTTTGAGGCTGAAAGAGTCGTTATGGAATTCTCCCTCACACATAAAGAACACAAACCGCTTCAAGTAAACCCGATTAAGCATTCTCAGCCTATGGGGGCAACGCTTGCTTTTTTAGGAGTTAAAGATTGTATGCCACTCATGCATGGTGCGCAAGGGTGTGCATCGTATACCAAGGTCTTTTTTACCCGCCATTTTAATGAACCCATTGCGGTGCGTAATACTTCGGTGAGTGATATTACTGCCGTTTTGGATGGTGGTGACTACTCGATTTTGATGGCGATCGAAAATATCCAGAGCAAAGAGAAAAATATCAAGCCCTCAATGATCGGTTTACACACAACGGGGCTCACCGAAACGAAAGGGGATGATGTAAGGGGCGTGGGGATGCACATCGAAATCCCGTACGTTTTTGTCAATACTCCTGATTATGAGGGGGGCATGGAGAGTGGTTGGGCGCTGACGGTTACAGCTATGATCGAACAGTTAACCTTTTCTGCCACAGAAGTAAAACCCAATAAGCTCGTCCTTTTACCTCATTTGAGTATGCAACCCATCGAGGTTGAAAAAATAAAAGCACTGTGCGAAGATTTTGGCTTTGAGACCTATGCACTTCCCGATCTCTCTACGTCTTTGGATGGATATTGGGAAGAGGCTCAGGGGAAACTTTCCAATGGTGGTATTACGGTTGAGGAGATACGCTCTCTCGCTACCTGCGCGACTGTGATTAGTATCGGTCAGTCGATGAAAAAATCGGCACTTGCTTTGCAAAAAAAGAACCCCTCTATCGAACATCTCCATTTCGATCATTTGATGGGATTGGACTCGAACGACAATTTTGTCGACCAATTGATGAAAATCCGACATACCCAACCCAAGCCACTGATTAAACGATGGCGGGCACGTTTACAAGATGCAATGCTGGATTCTCATTTTCTCATCGGAAGCTCTCATTTTGTCATCACGGGTGAACCGGATATGCTGGTGGGAATGTGCGCGCTGATTCGAAGTGTCGGCGGAACCATCGAAGCTGCTGTATCTACGACGTTTAGTGACGTCCTGCACACTATTGAAGCGGAGAATGTTTTCGTGGGGGATTTGGAAGATGCACAACGATTCTTTGATAAAGCGGATATGGTCATCAGCAATTTTCATGCAGAACGAATCTTGCATAGTTATCACGATACGGCATTGGTAATTCGAGGTTTCCCCAATTATGAAGAGTTAGGGAATCAGCTTAAAAACGATCAGCTGTATGAGGGAAGTACGTACTTTTTATTTGAAATTGCAAACCATCTGAGAAAGGTCAAACATGAACACTAAAATCACAGTAGAGGGGAATGGAATGATGGATAGCGCTTTGCGAGTTGCTTTTGCAACCAAAGATATGGAAGAGATCAATGCCCACTTCGGAGGGGCAAAAGAGTTTGTGGTTTATAACGTCTCTAAAGAGGGGTATGAAGTCTCTGAAGTGATTAAAACCGATACCAATGACATCGAAGATGATGATAAAACGGATTTTCGTGTTCGTGCACTTAAAGGTGTGAATATTATGTACAGCGAGAGCATTGGCGGTACGGCAGCGGCAAAAGTTATCCGTGCTGGAATCCATCCGATGAAAGTAAATGAGTCGACATTGATCGAAGATGTACTCAAAAGTTTAGTAGAGATGATTAATGGGAATCCGCCACCGTGGATAAAACAGATAATCCAAATGAAAACCGAACACGATGTTCGACAAGACCGATGGGCAGTGGGCGAATGATAAATGAGCAATGGGCTTCCTGCCGAAGGAAACTCAGCGTTAGCGTAGTCAAGAGGGGCTTTGCTCCTTTGGCGTATAAAAATTAAAGGTAATAAGATGGAAGCAGAAAAAACAATGAGTCCTTTTGGTGTGGAGCTAATCCGCCAAATCCGTGCACTTGATCAGTTTGGAAATTGGTCACGTATCACTGATGATGAATTACTGATCAAGAAATACGTCAAGACTAAAGAAGAGCTCAAGGCAGTTCCTGTCATTGCAGATATAGATGAGATGATGATCAATGACATCAAAATGATCTACAAAGCGATTGCTCTTTCGTTTGAACGTAAAACGGGGATTGTTTGTAATGTCATCATGGAGATGAGTCATGAAGGGTTTGGACGCTGTGCGATTCTAAGCGATCGGATTTGTATTATAGATAAGTATTTTAAAGATGCGCATCGTTTCAGTTTTCGCAGTCTTGAAGCTCTCTTTGAAGAAGGGGATAAAAATTTGGAACGTGCATTGAAAGTGTATGAACAATACAAACCGTGCATGATAGGTGTGTAATTATGGCAACAATAGGTATTTTTTTCGGTAGCAGTAGCGGTGTGACTCGTGGGGCAGCAGAATTGCTCTGTGAACAGTTATCAGGTTCAGAACTTATCGATATGGAAGAAGATTTTGACGGGATAGAGCAGTTTGAGGAGTTTGATGTTCTTCTTATCGGTTCCTCTACCTGGGGGCAGGGTGATCCTCAACGTGATTGGGTCGATCCATTGTTTGATCTTACCAATGATAGCCCTGATCTAAGTGGTAAAAAAGTGGCATTTTTTGGTGCAGGAGATCAAGATAAGCATGGGGAACATTTCCTCAGTGCACTTGGAAAAATGCATGATTTATTTGTATCTTTGGGAGCAGAAGCGTATGGATTTACCTCTACCGATGGATATGACTATAAATTTTCTTTAGCCGAGCGAGATGGGAAGTTTTGTGGGCTTGGAATCGATGATGTGAACCAAGAGGATTTAACGGAAGAACGCGTTGTAAGCTGGGCAAACCAGCTCAAAATTGAGATGGGACTATAAGGAGATTATGATGGGAACGTTAGCGGAATTTCAACTTATTACGGATACTGAAGAGTTTTTCGAGTTTTTCGATTTGGCATACGATGAGCGTCTTGTGAACTCAAAACGTTTTCATATCATGAAAAAATTTGGTGAAATGGTCGAAAAATCCAAAGGATATGATATGGGTGGCGATGAAAAACTGCTTGAGTTTTATAAATTTGCCCTCATCAGTGTGTATAAAAATTTCGAAAATGGTTACAGTCCATCAGCTGCCGATGTCTGGGATATGTTTGATAAGCCTAGCGGATGCGGTACATGTGCAACGTCCACCAGTTGTAATGATGTAGAGGAGGTGAGTCATGGAGTCCATGCCTGTGTCAGCCAACCAAGCCTCAGCTTCTGATTTTTTGACACAAACGGCTGATGCAGCACAAGCTGCATTGGAATCATGTGAGCATGATAGTGAAGCAATGCCGATTAATAATGAAGCACGAAAAACAAACCTCTACAAGATGTCGACCAAAGATGAGATTCTTTCTGTATTTAGAGTTGGTGAGCGTGTTCGACTGACTAAAACTATACGTAATGACGGAACCTATCCGCATGCACGCACAGGGGATACTCTTGTTGAGGCAGGTTCGGAAGGGTATGTCCGTAAAATTGGAGATTTTCTTCAAACGATACGAGTTTATGAAGTCAACTTTATCGAAGAAGGTCTGACGTTCGGTTGTCGTGAAGCGGAACTTGAAAGTGCTCTTGAAGATGATGGATACGATGAGGTTGCAGAAGAGTTACAATGGCTCAAAGAACATCGTGCGCAACGTGCCGCCCAGAAGTTGGCGCAATCTCAAAAAGAGGAGGAGTAATTCACTTTTTGGGATATGTGCACTCTTTAAAAAATACGAAAAGCCATGAGCGTATTGATAAAGAAAAATCGGTAGGGGGTATAAAATGGTAAACGTCATTTTTTGTGGTTTCGGTGAAAAGGTAGACAAGCGTGTTTTTGCTAAAACAGGCGATGTATTATTACGTGTTGCTGAAAGTAATGGAATAAAAATTCCATCAGAATGTAAAGACGGTATGTGCGGAAGCTGTGCTGTTAGAGTTGAAGAGATTTCAAATGATGAGAAAATGGATTCAACAACTGAAGACTATTCATCAAAGGGACAAGCTGTCTATATGGACGATAAAGAGCTTGAAACGTTGATAAGTATGGGTGCAATCACTAAAAAAGAAGCAGAAGTAGCTCAACAGTACAATCGTCCGACACCGGTACGTTTGGCATGTCAATGTGCTATCAAAAATGCCTCAATCTTAGTGAAGCCGTTTAACTAAAAGATCTGTCAAGGTGTGCCAATACATATGGGCTTACTGCCGAAGTAAACCCAGTGTTAACGTAGCTCTAGGGACGTGTTCCTTGAGCGTTTAAAATAATAAAACAAGGGGTTGAGATGACAACACGCGTAGAAATTATAAATGACTTTTTGGCGATCAATGTCCATCCGGGCAAAACGATCCAAGACATCGTAGAAGCATCAGGAAGTGCTCTACCATTCGGTTGCCGTGATGGTGAATGTGGTACTTGTGTCGTAATGATTGAATCAGGTATGGAGTTTATGAGTCCTATCAATGATAAAGAAAAAGCGGTACTTAAAACAGTGGGTGAAACCAGTGCAAAAGCACGTCTTGCTTGCCAAATGAAAGTGGTACAGCCTAACGGACTGGTACGTATTAAATACTAAAAACTTGCCTCTTAGGAGGCAAATTGCCTCAATTTTAATCACTTATATCTTCCATAAACTCCTATAATATTTATCAAGAACAAAATATGCAGTATCTAGGACAGATTTATAGATTTTAGGTGGATTATGATGCAAACAACTCTCTCTTATAAACAAAAACAACTTCCACGACTTTCGATGCAGACATGGCTTCCATTGTTGCAATGTTCCTTGAATGATTTAGAAAAACATTTACAAGTCATTACCAATGAAAATCCTTGTATTGAGATGAAATCGGGCTTTGAAGAATCGAATGCACAAGCAGGAGGGGCATCGGCGTATGGTGCTTTTCAAAACTATGTTTCGAATGCTTCGAGTGATCAAATCGAATGGCTTAGTATCTCTTCGACTTCTTTGTATGAAAAACTGGATGAACAGATCGTTGCACCGCTTTTTCCAACACCAATATCTCAAAAAATTGCTCGACAAATTATTTATTACATCAGTGATGAAGGATACTTCGAGGGAAGTGTGGAAGAGATTGCCCAGCAATGCGATACGGATTCTCATACGGTTGAGCGTGTACGTCAGCGGTTCGCGCACTTGGAACCATCAGGGGTTGGAGCATGTGATTACAAAGAATCCTTTTTGTTTCAGCTCAATGATTATGAACTCGATGACGATTTGAGCATTTTGCTCTCTGCTATGATTTTGCAGTTCGATAAGATGGAAAAATTTATCAAGAATCCTCGTTTTGGAGATGCCAAGCATGTGCTGCAGCATCTCAAAAATCCTCCGGCATTAGAGTATATGGAGCCAGAAACGCAAATTGTTCCTGATTTGTTTGTCGAGTTCTCGGGGTCGGAGTTGAATATTCGGATTAATCATACTTTTTATCCCGATTTGAAAGTCAATATGATTGATAAGTACGACAATTTTGCCAAACAAAAATTCAAAGAGGCACGTGAACTCGTCAAACTTCTCGATTTGCGTAAAGCAACCCTTTATAATGTCGCATTGGTGTTAATCGAGAAACAGTACAGCTTTTTTATGGGAGGAGATCTCAAACCGCTTCGTCTCCAAGATGTCGCTGATGAGTTAGGCTTTAATGAATCGACGATTTCCAGAGCAATTTCGGATAAATATATGCAAACTGAGCGAGGGTTGTATCCCTTTAAAGATTTTTTCTCGAATTGCATCGGAGAAGTATCGACTTCAGAGATTAAACACTTTTTGAAACGGCTTGTTTTGAGTGAAAACAAAGACGATCCCTTTAGCGATAAGACACTGCATGAGATGATTGAAGAGCGGTTTGGTGTAAAAATGGTGCGTCGTTTGATCGCTAAATACCGTCAAGAACTTGATGTTCCATCGTACAAAGAACGATTATTTTTGTATAAGTTAGAGCTGCTTTAAACGTACACAACTCCTTCCTTTTCTTCTTTTAACAACAGCACAACTAGCTGTTGTACTTTTTGCATAAAATTTTATGAATAATATTTTTAAATATCAGCGCAATATTGTTTATCAAAAAGAAGAGTAGCTTTTATGCCCTTTTGTAATCATCTTGTAACATAGACTTCTATTAAATAAAGCTATATCACTATTGTGATTCTTTTGTGACAGTTTAACAATAAGATTGCTGAAAATAGAAAGTCTCTGAAATGACACATAATGCATGGAGGTAGTAAAAATGGCGAAAAGAGTAATAATCGTTGATGATTCGCGAGCAGTAGTTGCGACGGCAGAATTAGCATTGGACGGTTTGATCACCAGTGGGGTGATCGAGTTTAAATCGTATTTAAATCCATTGGATTTATTGGGAGCATTACAATCGGGAAGCGAGAATTTCGATCTGCTTATCAGTGATGTCAATATGCCTGAGATGAATGGTTTGGATTTGGCACGATTGATTAAAGCTGATGATCGATACAAAACAAAACCCATTATTATCTTGACTACCGAAAGTTCAGAACAGATGAAAATGGTCGGAAAAGAGATCGGAGTCACTGGCTGGATGGTCAAACCGTTTAGCGAAGAGAAACTGGTGAAATCCCTCAAAATGGTATTGGGGGTATAGCAATGGAGTCCAATATCGTCCAGTCACGAAAGGAACGCTACCTCACTTTTTTCCTAGGAGAAGAACAATACGGAATCTCAATCGATCGGATCAAAGAGATCATTGCGATGATGAAAGTGACTCAAGTACCTAAAACTCCTCACTATATGCGCGGCGTGATCAATTTAAGAGGATCGATTATCCCCGTCGTTGATACCCGTCTTCGTTTTGGGATGGAGCCACAAGAGGAAACGATGCACACAGCAATTATTATTGTTGAAGTGGAAAAAGTTAATATTGGATTTATCGTTGATCGTGTCGAAGAGGTTGCCTCTATCGATACGGCGCGTTTGAGTGAGCCACCTAAATTTGGCAGTCATATCGATACTGATTTCATTTGCGCTATGGCTCAGATCGAAGAAAATGTTGTGATGATTTTGGATGTGCTCAAGCTTTTTGAAGCCGATGAGTTGGTGAGTTTAGAACAAATACAGCAAATACAAATGCGTGAGGGAGAATGAGATGAATTGGTTAGAAAATATGGTATTGCAAAGCAAGTTAATGTTATTGACCGGAATGATGGTTCTTGCCATGATCGTTTTGGGGATTATGGGCTATAAAGCGACAGTTGGATGGCAGGCAGATATTATTGAAATTGGAGATGTCCGTGTCCCTTCATTGATTAGTTCAGGAAGTATTCGTAATGGAACGCAGTTAGTAGCGATTCAGATGAATCGTGTTCGCGGGCTTAAGGGTGATCCAAAATTACAGGAAAAAATGGTCAATGCTTCAGAAGAAATGAGCAAAGGATTTGAACGAATTGACAATGGAATAAAGGTCTACGAACCACTTCCTCAATCTAAAGAAGAAGCCGAAGAATGGAAACAATTTAAAGTTTTTTATGGGCCATGGAGAGAACAGAGTGATAAATTTCAGCGTGAAGTGGTTGATGCTTTGGCTAAAACAAATGATCCTCTCCAGATTGATGCTCTTTTCGTACAGATGACCGACCAGCTCGAATCGATACGTGCAAAACGTAAAGCTTCGGGAACGCATTTACAGAATGTATACGATATTAATAAACAACTTGTCGATGATACGAATAAAGAAGCAAAAGAAGAATCAACTTCGTATAAACAGATGTTTATGTTTATCGCATTTGGTTCGATTCTTTTTGCAATACTTTTGGCATGGGCAATCATTCGTTCCATTACTCGTTCTATTACATCCAGCGTGACCTCTATCCGTGATGGCGCGATGCAAATCACGTCGGCTTCCGATCAAGTAGCCGCATCGTCTTCATCTCTTGCACAAGGAGCCAGTGAACAAGCGTCGAGCGTTGAAGAGGTAAGTGCAACCTTAGAAGAGAGTACGGCGATCAATACACAAAACACCGATAACGCACGTCAAGCGGATATTTTGGCTAAAAATGCCAATGATTCTGCACGTGCAGGATTTGAAAAAGGGGAACAGCTTTCTCGTTCCATGCACGCTATTACCGATTCAGCGGCAAAAATATCAGGAATCATAAAAACTATCGATCAAATCGCATTCCAAACCAATCTTTTGGCGCTCAATGCAGCTGTCGAAGCCGCTCGTGCAGGTGAACATGGTTTGGGCTTTGCGGTCGTAGCGGATGAAGTGCGAAATCTTGCACAACGTGCGGCATCTGCTGCAAAAGAGACCTCTGTGATTATCGAAGAGGTTGTCTCTCAGATCAAAGAGGGAAATCAAATCGCCCTCGCAACCCATACGTCATTCCAAGAAATTGTCGAACAGTCGAAAAAAGTCTCTAATCTTATTGGTGAAATTGCCATTGCCGGTAAAGAACAAGCTGAGGGTATGACTCAAATCAACCAAGCTATGGGACAGGTCGATCAAGTGACACAGCAAGTTGCTGCCAACTCGGAAGAAGCCGCTGCGGCTGCTGAAGAGCTCAACGCTCAAGCTACCTCGATGATGGAAACCGTACGAGTACTTGCTCAAATGGTAGGAATGACAACGGATGCTCCAGTAGCAAAAGCAAAACCGCTCCGTCATTTAGAGATGAAAGCTCCAGTAGCTCAACGTAGAACTATGAATATTCCTCAAAGCAGAGGCTCTTCCACTAAAGCGGATGATATTTTTCCTCTCCATGAAGATGATTTGAAAGAGTTCTAAGATGCAATTCGACGGAGATGTCCTCACGATAGGATTGGATATGTCGATGGAAGAGATTCGAGAGTTTGAAGCGTTTGTCCGACCTCGTTTGGAATACATAGAAACCATTGAAGCCGAAGATGGCACACAGCTGCGAAACAGTGCATTGTTAGCACTGTTGATGAGTTTAAAACGAACAAAAAAAGAGCTGAAAATACCTTTTATCGAACGTGGTGAAGCCGTATCGGCTGCCTACGGAACGTTGCATTGGATGTGTCATGACTAAACAAGAACAAGTCAAAGCGATTTTTATCGAAGAAGCGGGTGAGATCATCGAAAAATTGGATGTCGATATTCTCAGATTTGAAGAGAACTCGGCTGATTTTGATCTACTGAATGAGATTTTCAGAGGAGTTCATACCCTAAAGGGAAATGCCAATGCGTTTGGATTTACCCGTTTGGGAGAATTTGTACACCATTTCGAAGATGTCCTCGACCATTATCGCAGTACCAAAGAGGACGTTGAAGAGCATCATCTGGAACTCTTTGTCGGTAGTGTGGACATTATAAAAGAGGTCATGATATGTGAACTCGATGCACTTCCTGATTTACCGGCAGATTATGCAGGATGTTTAGAGAAGATCAAACATCTCATTGCGTCGAAAAAAAACAAACCTGTAGAACCGAGTATAGAAGTAAATTCTCAAGTATTTAATGATTTAGCCACAGAATTTGCTTTTTGTGATTTTCAGCTTGATGACACAGCGATAGAACGAAGTATTGAAATCCATCAAGCTATGCGTACTGAGGGTTTAAATCTTTATCAAATTGAGTTAACACTTGATGTTGATTGCTATAAACGAGGATTCGATCATCTTTTGTTTTTGAAGTTGTTGGCTGAAAACGCAACTGCATTGGAAAGTTTCTTTGAGCTTGATAATGTTCCTTCTTTGGATACCTTTACCAGTGATGAAAATGCGATCACCAGAGTAAGCGCAATTCTTTTGAGTGCTCAAACACCAAACGATGTGGCAGAAAATTTTGAATATTTATCCGAGCATGAATACAGCATCGTGCTCATTGACCCTATCGTTGTGGCTGTAGAAAAAGTAAAAGCGGTTGTTGTTGAAAAAAGTCCCGATATAGAGGCGATAAAAACATCCACTGCGAATGCACCAAAATCGACTATCCGTATTGATACGTTCAAACTCGATGAGCTTTTTGATTCGGTTGGTGAACTGGTAATCGCCCAAAATTTTATCGCTCAAAATGAAAAAATACGTGCCATTGAAGATGAATCGATCAGTCGAGCCATCGAAACGCTGTCTAAAATTACCAAACGGATTCAAGACCGGGTTATGAGTCTGCGAATGGTCGCAATACGTGATACTTTTGACAAGATGAAACGAGTGGTTCGGGACACGTCTAAAAAGACGGGAAAAGAGCTTCACCTAAACGTTCAAGGTGAAGAAACTGAAATCGACAAGACGATGATTGACAGTCTTTCTGATCCATTGATCCATATTATCCGAAATGCCATCGATCACGGGCTTGAAGCAGATGCCGCTGAGAGACTGAGTGTCGGTAAAAAAGTAGAAGGGATGATAACACTGCGTGCCTATCATAAAAGTGGTAGTATCGTTATCAGTGTCAGTGACGACGGACGAGGAATCAACAAAGAAAAAGTATTGAAAAAAGCGATTGAGCGAGGGATAATAGCAGGGGATGAACATCTGACTGATTCTCAAATTTTCGCACTCATCATGCAACCGGGGTTTTCAACAGCGGATGCTATCAGCGATCTCTCTGGACGCGGGGTTGGTTTGGATGTGGTTAAGACATCGATTGAAAAACTGCGTGGGAAGATCGAAATTGAATCCAAAGAGGGAGTAGGGACAACATTCTCTATGGTTCTTCCTCTGACGTTGGCAATTATAGATGGGATGCTGGTGCAAGCTGCCGGTGAGATTTATATTATTCCTACTCTTAGTGTGGTGGAATCCTTCCGACCCGAACGTGAAATCGTCCATGCGCTCAAAGAAAAAGGGGAATTTGTCTCTCTGCGAGGACAGCATATACCGGTTATCCGTCTCAGTGATATATTTGAACTCCCCACCAAGCGCATTGAGCCGTGGGAGGGAATTTTAGTCTGCGTTGAAACGGAAGCCGGACGTATTGCTATTATGGTGGATGAGCTCGTAGGGCGCCAGCAGGTGGTGATTAAACCATTGGGCAAGGCATTGGCTAAACTCAAAGAGATCACAGGCGGTGCAATTTTAGGAAGCGGTGACATTGCACTTATTCTCAATGTCGATGAACTGCGTCCTCTAATCGAGGCTCCTCATGGTGGAAATTGAGTTAAAACCGGAAGAATTTGCCCTTTTCCGTCGTTATATTTATGACAAAGTCGGAATCGCATTGTCTGAACAAAAAAGTACATTGGTAAAAGGACGGCTGAACAAACGGCTCAATCAGTTGGGTTTAAACTCATTCCGTGCGTATTATGATTATTTGATCGTGGAAGAATCGGGCGAAGAATTAGCATTGTTTATCAATGCCATATCCACCAACGTTACCTCCTTTTTCCGTGAAGGGGCGCAATGGAAATGGCTGGAAACGTATTTACCGGCACTGATTGCGTCAAAGCGGGAGAAAAAAATTCGTATCTGGTCAGCTGGGTGTTCGAGCGGGGAAGAGCCGTATACTATTTTGATGTTTTTACAGCATCATTTGAGCGATTTTGAGCAATGGGATATCAAGATTTTGGCAACCGATATCTCTGCTAAAGTCCTCTCAAAGGCAATAGCCGGAAACTATGATGCCAAGCAAGTAGAATCACTTTCCAAAGAGATTCTCCACCGTGCATTTGATAAAGTAAAAACGCAAGAAGGATTGACGTATCAGATAGCACCACATTTACGTGAGAAAGTACTATTTCGTCTTTATAATCTGGTAACCGATCCATTTTTTTTCAAAAATAAATTTGATATGGTTTTTTGCCGTAATGTGATGATTTACTTTGATGATACGACTCGTCATGAACTAATCGGCCGTTTTACTACGGTATTGCCAAAAGGAGCTCCTCTTTTTTTAGGGAGTTCCGAATCTTTGACCACCCATCGCGAGACACTAAAGCTTTTAGGCTCGTCGATCTATCAACGTTTATAAAAGGGCTCCTATGGAGAAACTACAAACTGCTATGACACTTAAAGAGGCCAAATTCGACATCAATGAGCTCTTTTTTTCGATTACCAATCAAGACAGTACGATTCGTTCCGGAAATGAAGTATTTATTCGAATAAGCGGCTATAGAAAAGACGAATTAATCGGAAGTTTTCATAACATTATCCGCCATCCAGATATGCCTAAAATTATTTTTAAAACATTTTGGGAGTATTTGCAAGCGGGTAAACCGATTGTGGCGTATGTGAAAAACAAAACAAAAGAGGGGGGATACTATTGGGTTTTAGCGGTCGTTTTTCCTCTCGATGACCGCTATGTTTCGATTCGAATTAAACCCAACAGCACGCTCTTCGCAGCAGCAAAAGAGCTCTATTTTAAATTATTGATGGCAGAAACAAAAGAGAATGTTGAAGCCAGTGCTACACTCTTTCCACAACTATTAAGTGAGCTAGGATACACATCGTATGATCACTTTATGAGTGAGGTTTTACTCCAGGAGTTGCAAGAGCGACAAAAGGTCATTTCTCCTTCAAAAGATGAATCGCAGAGTGAATCTCCTTTGACCTTGGCTTACAGTCACAGTAAGACGCTCATGAAAGAGTACGACAGCTGGTTTGATAAAATAGAGATGTTTAGCCAAGTAAAGTCGATGTTTGAAGAAAAAGGTCTGGTCTTGCGTTTACTTGCCCGTGAGATCGTCTTTTTGTCACTCAATGCCTCGGTATCGTCCTATAAAATCGAAAATGGTGGCGAAACATTTGGTGTCCTTGCTCGCGATATTCGGATTAATGCAAAAGAAAATGATGCACTAATCGATCAGATTCATAGTAATGTTGAGATGATAACGCTTTTACTTAACGAGGTAATTTTTTCTGTTTCCGCCATACGACTGCAAATTGAGATGGTGCTCTTTTTTTTAGAAGAAGTATTGCACAAATGCGATAAATCTGGGATGGATGAGATAGTGAATAATATGAACGATTTAGTCGTTTTGGTCATAAACTATACGGATAAGTTAAATGCGGTTCAAGCACAGCTTGAGATAAAAATTCAAGAGACACTGACTAATCTAAATCAGCTCGAACAGCAAATGATGTATTTGGGCTACGTTCAAATTTATGGCATTATCGAAGCTGCTGCAAGTCAAGATGAGTCCGCACGGTTTCAAGTTATCTTCTCACAGCTCAAAACGTTGGTACAGCAAACCTCGCATGAGATTGAAACAATGCAAAAAATGGGAGGAAGTTTTTATTCTGAAAATCGACTTTTGATGGAAAAATCAGCCGGTATTGAAAAAGTATCAAAATTGTTAAAAGAAGAGATTTTAATCCTGCAAAGAAGGAAACAATAACATGGATGAAATAACTTTTTTAAGCCGTAAAATTTTAGATTTGAACAAACAACTCATCGAAAGTGAAAAAGCAAAGTCACGGTTTTTATCCCTGATTGCCAATGAGCTTAACAATCCGATGACAGCGCTTTTAGGGATGATACCTCATTTAGCACCGCCTGTGGGCGATGTTCGGGAAGCTATTTTTGATTTAGCGCACGAAGAAGCTCTGCTGTTGGATTCTCGAATCCAAAATCTTGTAGCTGCCTCTGAAATAGAGAGTGGAAATATGGACAGTACCTATGCGCTGGTTGACCCAAAAGTTTTGATTAAAGAAGCGCTGGAATCGTTTAAATATCGCATAAAAAATAAAAATATTACCGTTAAAGTTGAGAGTGATTTGGAAGTAAAAATCGTCTCCGATCCTAGAAAACTTTATCTCATTCTCAAAAATGTTTTAGCCAACGCATGCCATTATGGAGATGTCGGGGGAATTGTGAATGTTGATATTACACAAAATGATTCCAACCTTATTGTTGCAATTAAAAATCAAGGCACACTCCCTCACGTAGAGTATAAACCACAAATCTTTACCCGTTTTGCCAACGGACCGCAAGGTGATCATGGTCTGGGTCTTGGACTAAGCATTGCACGTGAGCTATGTGAACGATTGGATGGAACTATCGATTATGATTCACAGGACTCAACGGTAACATTTACCATGACATTTCCTCTCCAATCAGCACTTCCCGATTCTCAAGCCTGCGGTTCAAATGAATTTTTATTCGAATCCTTTGATGATGCAATAGAACTCTAATGATTCAAGGAACCTCTACCTTTATACATGTCGGGCAGATCCATGTGGACAGCTCACCCGCTGCGATTTCTACTGTTTTAGGGTCGTGTGTTGCAGTATGTTTGTACGATTCGAAACTAGGTATCGGGGGGATGAATCATTATTTGCTCCCTTTTTGGAATGGTAATGGTCTCCAATCACCGAAATTTGGAAATATATCGATTCCAAAACTGATCGAATCGATGTTTGCACACGGATCGACGCATAGAACGATTCAGGCAAAAATATTTGGCGGAGCCTCGATGAATACCATGGCTACGGAAGCGATGATGATTGGCCAAAAAAATATTTTGGTAGCTAAAGAAATTTTAGATGAGTACAAAATCGCCATTGTGGCAGAAGATGTGGGTGGTCAAAATGGTCGAAAGATCCAATTTGATCTGGAACGGGGAAAAGTGCTGTTAAAGTACACTTCTCGCAGTGATTGTGTAATAGGGGGATAAGGCAGTGGCAATACGAGTATTAATCGTCGATGACAGTGCTACGGCTCGGGCAGTTTTAACAGATATTCTCAGTGGTGACCCGATGATTGAAGTGGTAGGCACGGCGTCCGATGCCTATATCGCACGCGATAAAATTGTTGAGCTGCGTCCGGATGTTATTTGTTTGGATGTCGAGATGCCTCGTATGGACGGGATAACGTTTTTAAAACGACTGATGCACTATATGCCCATTCCGGTGATTATGGTCTCATCGTTGACCCAAGCGGGAGCAAAGACGACGTTAGAAGCGCTCGAATCAGGAGCCGTGGATTTTGTCCCTAAACCTCATTCTCATATTTATGACGGCAAAGATGAGATGCGTGATGAGCTGATTGCTAAAATAAAAATTGCTTCCCGTGTAAAAGTAAAACAGCATCTTCTTCGCAACACGGCACAAGCTAATACCACATCGCTTGCAGAAACAACCAATAAAATCTTGGCAATTGGGGCTTCTACAGGAGGTACTGAAGCGCTAAAAGATGTCCTGATGGGACTTCCCCGCAATGCACCGGGCACGATTGTTGTTCAGCACATGCCCGCTAACTTTACGGGACCGTTTGCCGAGCGTCTCAACTCACTGTGTGCGATGGAAGTTCGCGAAGCTCGTAATGGTGATTCGATTACGCCCGGGTTAGTATTGATAGCTCCCGGTGATTATCACATGGTAGTACGTCGTTCAGGTGCTCGTTATTACGTCGAGATCGGAAGCGGTGAAAAAGTATCAGGTCATCGACCATCTGCTGATGTACTGCTAAACTCAGTCGCTAAAATCGCTGGAGCTAATGCCATCGGCGTTATCCTAACCGGTATGGGCGGTGATGGTGCGAAAGGTCTTTTGGCAATGCGCAATGCAGGAGCACGAACCATCGGTCAAGATGAGGCGAGTTGTGTCGTATACGGTATGCCCAAAGTCGCGTATGAACTGGGAGCAGTCGAAAATCAACTTCCTCTCTCTAAAATAGCCAATGCAATTCTTGCTGTATTGTAGTATACTGAGACTGTTTTGTGATTTTTTATATCTATGATATGAGTGAAAATAATGACTAAATGTTATTAATATATTTGACAAAATGCACCAAAAAAGCAGTAAATTAAGATTTTTTAGGACAGGTATAGGACAATGATTACGATTAAAAATTTGCAGAAGTTTTCACTTCGATTAAAAATGTTGTATGTAGAAGATAATGATTCTTTAAGAGAAGAAACGGCTAAGGTATTTGAGCCACTTTTTGAACGTGTTGATTTAGCATCAAACGGCAAAGAAGGGTTGGAAAAATACAATAATACTCTTTATGACGTCGTTATAACCGACATCAATATGCCTGTCATGAATGGCATAGATATGATAGAACGTATACGGGAAATAAATCCTGAGCAAAAAATCATAGCAATTTCAGCGCACGATGAAACGACGATACTGCTTAATCTCATTCGAAAAGGTGTGAGCAGTTTTATCATTAAACCTATCAATCTTGATGACATGCTGACGGTACTCTATCCTGTTTGTCGAGATGCAGATGCACAAAATACGAATATCGAGCTTTTCGATGCACTTCAGGCAGAACGAAAAAAACTCAAACAAATGGTGGGAGTCTTGACCTCGTATTTGCATACAGTCGACATCAAAAACGACCAATTGGGTGAACTCTCTACGCAAGCACATGCGGAGGATAAATCACAGCTTTTAGAAGAATATTTTGCCAATGATGAAGATCAAGGTCATGAAAAAGTTGTTTTTATTTGGGATGATTGTGAGGAGATGGGAGATTTATTGAGTGAAATTCCAGATGAACTTTCTCTTTATACCCAAGATTCTCAGATAAATCATATTTATAGAGTACGTGATGCTATTTCCAAAATATCCAATATTTTGTTTCGTTACAGCCCATTTTTAGATCCCTTAGCAGAAAGTTTGGAAAGACTTTCCCGTCTTATCGCAGATGAAAAAGATTTTATTGTAATGCTCGATAGCAAACCGGATCATATACTCAAACTTTTTGATGCTATTTGTATCGATTTAAGCATTTATGTAAAACGCTTTGCCACCGAAAGCATGGCGATGAAAAATATTCATCATATTCATCAGCCTACTACGTTGAGCATTCAGCAAATTATCTCACTCATTCATCCCGATGAGAATGATGACGAGGATGGTGATATTGAATTTTTTTAAAAAATATGATCCCATTAGTTTCCTATTACCTATCGTTTTAATCGGTGTATTGGTTTTTATTCGACTCAATGAAGGCTATTTGCTTTTTCATGTAATCGTTGAATTATTTGCAGTTATTGTGGGGATCATCATTGCCGTGATCGCCTATTATATGCATACATTTACCAGAAACAATTTTCTCCTTATGTTGGGGATTGGCTTTTTCTGGGTTGCTTTTTTAGATCTTTTTCACATGCTTAGTTATCACGGTATGAATTTGTATTCGGATATTTTAACACCAAATACTGCAACAACATTATGGATTTTTGCGCGTTTACTGTGGATCATAACAATTTTATTGGCTCCATTTATCCTTTTTAAGAGAGTCTCCTCGGGTTTAGTTTTTAGTGTTGTTGGTGCACTATCAATCTGCATTTATCTAGGTATCTTTATGGATGTTGTTCCACTAATGTATTCTTCAAAAGGGTTGACTCCGATAAAAATCGGACTCGAGTATGCTGTTATAGTGTTTTCACTGCTTGGTATGTGGATCTATTATAGAAAGAAAAATACGTTTAATCCAACAATGTATGGCCTGATACAGTTATCCTTGACATTTGGAATTGCGGCAGAGATTTGTTTCACTATGTATGCTGCAGATATTTATGGAACTACGCACGTTATAGGACATATCTTTAAGTTTCTTTCTTATTGGATGATATTTCAAGGGATTATCGTTGCCGCACTTAAAGAGCCTTTTTCGATGATGGCAAAGGCATCTAATACTTACGATACGATACCTGTTTCTGTTGTGGTTGCAGATGCTGAGGGGATAGTGCGTCAGGTTAATCAAGCAACAACCAGATGTTTTGGTAAAACGTCTGGGGAACTGGTGGGACAGGATAATCATGATATTTTGCATCCTCACGATATTGATAAATCAGACTGCGCCGTATGTCAGGCCATAGCACTTAAAAAACAAACAACGGTGGAAGTTGCTTTTGGAAAGCAGCACAAGCAATACACGGTAAGCCCGATAGAAATAGAGGGAAAAGTAACAGGAACGCTTCAAATCTGTACGGATATGACCGAGCGTAAAAATTTTGAAAATGCTCTTTTGTATGAAAAAGAGACAGCACAAAACTATCTGGACATAGTGGATGTCATGATGCTTGTCATCGATAAAGATAAAAAAGTTCAATTGTTCAATCGCAGAGGGTGTGAAATCATCGGTTACGATTTTCATGAAGTGGTTGGTAAAAATTGGGTTGAGAATTTTTTACCAGAACGATTTCAACAAGAAGTAATAGAAGTCATTGATGCATTCAATCAATCGAATAAAGTGACAAGTTATCATGAAAATTCTATTTTAACAAAAAATGGAGAAGAGAGACTCATCGCATGGCGGAATACGCCTATGTTTGACCAAGAGAACCATTTTATTGGCATTTTATGTTCAGGTGATGACGTTACCGAGAGACGTAAAACGCAACAAAAAATCAAAGAGAGTGAGGAATTTTATCGAAGTATTTTTTCCTCCGTCAATGAAGCCATCTTAATTTTACACGATAATGTCATCACTGACTGTAATGAGCTGGCCTTGGAACTTTTTGAAAAAGAAAAAGTAGAGTTGATCGGGATGGATATTTTCGATGCGGCAGATAAGATTGAGTGCCGTGATAAGAGTATGGATTTTTACTTAGATGCAGCCTATCTAGGCAGGGACACTGTTGCAGAGTGTTCGCTGACATTGCATACGAAGGTTACAAAAGTTGTTGAGTTTACCCTCTCAGGATTAGGAACAGTAACTGGAGACAAACTAGTTATGATCGCGCGAGATATGACTAAAAAGATTGAATCTGAAAAATTATTTAATCTCCAAACACGACAAGCGCAGATGGGAGAGATGATATCGATGATTGCTCATCAATGGCGGCAACCTCTCGCCATTATAAACGCGATTACTACTCAAATGCGTTTTAAAGAGTACATGAATGGGAATGAAAATTCGATCGAACAAAACAATCTTATAAAAATAGAGGAACAGTGTACTCACCTCTCGCAGACTATCTCTGAATACAGAGACTTTTTCCGACCCGATAAGCCAAAAGAATATTTTGAACTCTCTTTACTTTTAAAGCATGCTCTCAATCTGATCGAGCATACTTTCAAAAACCAGGGGATAGATATTGAAGAAGTGATTCAGGGTGATCCTAAACTTTTCAGTTATCGAAACGAGATTTTGCAGGTCTTAATTGCTTTGTTGAAAAATTCACTGGATGCCTTTGAAGGCAATGAGCTGGAATATGGGAAAATAACCATTACCTTAAGCAGTGATGATGCCTACTGCATTTTAAGAATTCATGATAATGCAGGAGGTATTACACCTGAGAATATAAATAAACTTTTTATCCCTTATTTTACGACAAAAAATAAAAATGATGGAACAGGTTTAGGTTTGTATATGAGCAAGATGATTATTCAGGATCATTGTCAAGGAGAACTAGATGTTCATAGTCAAAACAATGAAACCGAATTTACCATAAAACTACCCTACAAAAAGGAATCGCATGATGTTTAAAAACAAGTTAGATCAAATTGTAGAATATGCGAAAGGGATGTCTGTTTTGTACGTTGAAGATGAAGCATTGATACGAGACAACAATAAATTGTTCTTTGATACTATTTTTTCAGATGTTCAAACTGCTTCAAATGGAGTCGAAGGTCTTGATCTTTATGAAAAAAAGGTCTTTGATCTCGTTATAACTGATATTATCATGCCTGAGATGAACGGTGTGAATATGGTTCGAAAAATAAAAGAGTTAAATCCAAAACAGCCTATTATTATTACCTCTGCATCTGAAGAGAGTGCCCATTTATTAGAACTCATTAATCTCGGAGTAGCCCAGTTCCTGCTCAAACCGATCAAGACCGAACAAATCATTTTGATTCTAAATGAAGTGGTGACCAATATCTACAATCAGCGCAAAGTGGATGAGCTAACTATCCATCTCAAGCAAGAACTTCTCCATCAAACCACCCTCTTGGAACAATATAAAGAAGTTGTAGACGCATCCAGTATCGTGACAAAAACCAACGTTTATGGAAAAATAATTTATGCGAATGATTTATTTTGTCAGAAAACGGGTTACAGGTCGGATGAGATTCTTTCTAAAAGTCACAGGGTTATTCGTAATCCCGACATGAACAGTGAATTTTATGAACATCTTTGGACAACGATTTTAGACAAAAAAATATGGAACGGTACTATTAAAAATATCAAAAAAAATGGTGAGAATTACACTACCGAAACTACAATCAAACCCATCTTGGATGAGTTTGGAGCTATTCTCGAATTTATCAGTATCAGCCATGATGTTACAGAATTGTATGAGATTAACGATGAGATATGGCAGACACAGCATGAGATGCTCTCGTTGTTGGGTGAAGTAGGGGAGACACGGTCGCAGGAAACAGGCAATCATGTACGTCGCGTGGCAAGATATGCCAAGCTTTTTGGTGAACTATACGGGCTTGATGAGGAACAGATACGGTTAGTTTATAGCGCTGCGCCTATGCACGATATTGGCAAAATCGGAATTGCGGATGCTATTTTGTTAAAACCAGGGAAATTGGATTTTGATGAATACGAAGTGATGAAAACGCACAGCAGTATCGGGTATGATATTTTAAAACACTCAACCCGTCCTTTGCTTCAAGCTGCGGCGATTATCGCCCTCGAACACCATGAAAAATGGGATGGCTCCGGATACCCAAATGCGGTGAGTGGCGACAAAATACATATTTATGGACGTATCATTGCGCTGGCTGATGTATTTGATGCTCTAAGCTGTGAACGTGTTTATAAAAAAGCATGGCCAATTGAAAAGATTATCGAATTGATCGTCTCTGAGCGAGGATATCATTTTGACCCGACACTGGTGGATCTGTTCATGGATAATATAGAAAAATTTACGGAAATAGCATTTAAATACAAAGATTAGAAAGGGCGAGAGTGGCAAAATTTAACGAATTTAAAAATTTATCCGTATTGTATGCTGAAGACAACACCGCTCTACGAGAGATAACGGAAAAAACACTACAGTTGGTGGTTGGGAAAGTTTATTCCGTAGCTGATGGGGTGCAAGCGTTAAATATCTATAAAAATAACCCCATTGATATTGTCATTCTCGACATACATATGGGCAGTTTCAGTGGTATTGAGGTTGCAAAAAAAATCCGTGAAGAAAACGATAAAGTTCCCATCGTTATCGTATCAGGATCCATCGCAACCGAAGATTTACTGGCCGCGTGCAAACTTAATTTGGTTGACTACATTCATAAGCCCATCGAGTTCAATGCCTTGGTAAAAGTACTGTATTCAGCCGTAGATCGTCTTCAATCTCACGGACTTCTTCTCGCAAAAATCAACGATAGCCTATCGTATGATTATTTTGCAAAAGCCTTTATCAATTCAAAAGGTGAAAAAATTACTTTAACAAAAAAAGAGATTCATACAATGGAATTGCTTCTTTCTAATCGCGGACAAATTATCCCCTATGAAACATTTTCGGAAGAGTTAAATGACGTAATGACAGACGGTGCATTAAAGAATATTATTCTTAGACTGCGTAAAAAAATGGGCGACGACAGTAATCTCATTAATTTATCCAAGATTGGATATTCATTTGTTTAAGGTGAAAAAATATAAAGAAGTTCATAAAAATGAGAAGTATCTTGTAACGTTTGAGCGTATACTTCAATGTAAATATGCTAAATATTTTGGGATATCTTTTGCTATTATCATCGTTTTTGTTGTTTGGGCATTCTCAAAAGCATATTTTAATGATCGTAGCCAAAAAGTGTTTGAAAATCATGTGAATGAAAGTCTGAATAGCATCGAATTACGTATCCAAAAGTATGAAAATGCATTGCGCAGCGGTGTTGGATTTTTACAAGGTAGTGATTATGTGAGCCGTGATGAATGGTATCATTTTATCCAGACTCTTGATCCGGAGAAGTACTATCCAGGAATTCAGGGAATTGGATTTTCGATGATGCTTCTTCCGGATGAAGTAGGAAAAATTGAGGACCAAATGCATTCTAATGGGGATCAATCTTTTGTTCTTAAACCCAAAGGGGAAAGAAAACAATACAGTGCTATTCTTTATTTGGAACCACTCGATAGGCGAAATCGCAGTGCCATTGGATACGATATGTTTTCAGAACCTTTACGGAAAGAAGCGATGGAAAGAGCTAGGGATACAGGGTTAGCCACAATTTCTGGAAAAGTAAAATTGATTCAAGAGATTGATTCGGATGTACAAGCTGGATTTTTAATGTATTTACCCTATTATAAGGCGGATAAAAAAATTGATACTATCGAGGAACGTAGGAAATCACTAGTAGGTTTTGTGTATAGCCCGTTTCGTATGAATGATTTGATGAAAAGAATCGGTTCGAATGATGATTCACTACGTTATGAAATTTACGATGGTGAAAAGCGTTCAGAAAATAATCTTCTTTACGATTCCTTTAAACCTTCTAGTTACATTTCGAATCATGAAAGCCATCGGACGATCAGTATTGGTGGGCGGAACTGGCATATTTATTATGCCAGTTCACCAGAATTTGATGCTGTAAATAGTAGTGACTATCCTCTCTTGATAGCCATAAGTGGTCTCATCCTTTATTTTTTCCTTTTATATATTATTTTGGAACTAGTACGTAGCCGTAAAATGCTTCAAATTAAGTCAGAAGAAGTTAAAGAGAGCGAAAAGTTTTATCGAACGATCTTCTCTTCAGTTCATGAAGCAATATTGATTTTGGAACATCATACAGTTGTGGATTGTAATGATTTGGCATTATCGTTATTTAATATAAGTAGAGAGGAGCTGATGGGCAAAGATATTTTTAGTTTGCCGTATGCGATTGAATCTAGAGAACAGAATTTTCATGATTCTATTGATTTAGCGTATAAAGGCGAATACATAACTATTGAGTCTTCTCTGCATCTAAAAAACTCACCTGAAGAGATTAAAATTGTTGAATTTACCCTATCTGGATTTATGCAAAATGATGAAAATAATTTAGTGATGGTTGCCCGAGATATTACTTCACAAGTAGAAGAAGAAAGAATATATCGGATGCAGATGCGTCAAGCACAGATGGGAGAGATGATTTCTATGATTGCTCATCAATGGCGCCAACCTCTGGCAATTATAAACGCAATTACTTCACGAATGCGATTAGAGGTGATGTTATCGGGAGAAGAAGACGCCTTTAGTGATAATTTGATCAAGATTGAGGAGCAAAGCACCCATCTTTCACAAACCATTTCTGCTTATAGGGATTTTTTCCGTCCTGATAAGCCTAAAGAATATTTTGATATATCTATCCTCGTTTATAATGCAATAAGTTTGATGGATTATATGTTAAAAAACAATGGAATCATGATTGAAACAGTATTAAAACATAATTCAAATCTTTTAACGTACCGCAATGAGATTCTTCAAGTTTTAATTGTATTATTGAAAAATGCTTTAGATGCGTTTGTAGATAAAGAGATTATAAATGGAGAGATCATCATCACGCTTGATCGTGATAATGATTACTGTATTATCAGGATTAGTGACAACGCCGGCGGCATTGCTCCTGAAGTGATCAATAAGCTTTTCATCCCTTATTTTACAACCAAGACAAAAAATAATGGTACAGGTCTTGGTCTTTATATGAGCAAGATGATTATTCAAGACCATTGTAATGGATATTTAGAAGTAGAAAGTAAAAATAATGAAGCCATTTTTACGATTAAATTACCATTGTAAAAGAATGCAGTATGAGTTTAAAAGAGAGGTGTAATTAAAAAAAGAGATTCAAACAAAGGAATATCCAAGATTGGATATTCCTTTGTTTGAGGGCCAAAATACAAAATAATCATCTGAATACTCAGATGATTTACCCTTCTAACTCTTTTGTGACTTATTATGAATAAGATTTTAAATAAAAATATCAGTCGATTTCAAATAGAGAAAATAGGAGTGTAAATGCATGGAGTTTTTAAAAAGAAATAATTACTTTGATCCTCTTGGAACAATAACTCCGATAATCTTAATGATGGTTTTAATAGGGGTCTGGCTAAGTCAGGGATATTTATTTTTTCATGTCCTAGTAGAATTGTTTGCAGTACTTGTTGGAATTGTGATAGCGATCATTGCTTATTTTATGTATAGGTTTAATCGTAACGATTTTATACTCTTTTTAGGAATCGGCTTTTTTTGGATGGCTCTACTGGATTTATTTCATATGCTCAGTTACAATGGAATGAATATTTATACGGATCTTGCAACTCAAAATCCGTCCACTACATTATGGATTTGTGCACGCTTACTTCAGGTCGGGACACTATTGTTGGCCCCTTTTGTCCATTTTAATACAATTTCTTCTCGGACTGGTTTTGTAGTGGTCGGTCTGATAGCGTTAGGTGCGTACGTGGGAGCATTTATGGGAGCTTTTCCTGTAATGTATTCAGCCACAGAGGGCTTGACAGCAGCAAAAATAGCCAGTGAATATATCATAATGATTATCGCATTGATAGCACTGATCGTATACCGCTCTAATCGTGGGGAATATCATCCGTTTATGTATTCGATGCTTCGATTATCGTTATTGTTTTTTATCGCAGCAGAAGTGTGTTTTACACTTTATATCGATCTTTACGGTTTTATGAATTTTTTAGGTCATATTTTTAAATTTCTTTCTTATTGGATGATTTTTAGTGGAGTGGTGATAACAGCGTTTAAAGAGCCTTTTTCTTTATTATCAAGGGAATCTAGTGCTTATGATGCGATTCCTGTTCCTGTTATCGTTGTTGATAGCGAAGGAATAATTCGTCAAACGAATCGTGCAACCAGTCAATGTTCTTCACGAGACAGCAGTGAATTAATCGGTCAGAATAATCACTTATTATTGCATCCACCAGGAATTTCTCCTGATGAATGTTCTGTCTGTCAGGCAATCTCGAAAGGAGATTTTGGTACTTTTGAAGTAGAGTTTAGTGGTCAGTACAAACAATACACAATTAGTCCTATCAAAACGCAAGGGGTTATTACGGGAACACTCCAAATTTGTATCGATATAACAAAACAGCGACAAGCTGAGCATACAATCATTCAAAAAGGGACTTTAATAAATACAATTATTAATACCGCTCCCGTACGATTATTTTGGAAAGATAACGATTCGGTTTATATGGGGTGCAATAACTTATTCGCGCAAGACGCCGGAATGAAAGATTCATCACAAATTGTAGGAAAGCGTGATAGCGACTTGCCATGGAAAGCTCAGGCTGAATTGTATATTTTGGATGATCAGCAAGTTATTCAAAACGGTATCGTAAAAATTAATTATGAAGAGCCTCAGGAGAGAGGTGATGAAGATGCAAATTGGTTAAGCACGTCTAAAGTACCCCTTCGAGATAAAATTAATGGGTCTATTATCGGGGTTGTTGGTGCTTATATTGACATTACCGATAATCGGCAAACACAAATGAAGCTCAAAGAGAGCGAAAAATTTTATCGAACCGTTTTTGCCTCGGTTCATGAAGCAATCTTGATTTTGGAAAATTATATTGTTGTGGACTGTAATGATTTGGCACTATCCATTTTTGATATAGGCAAAGCGAAACTGATAGGTAGTAATATTCTTAGTTTGTCGTATGAGATCGAATGTAAAGAAGAGAATTTTCATCACTATCTTGATTTAGCATATCAGGGTGAATACGTCTGTATTCAGTGCTCATTGCATCTAAAGAACTTACCTGATGAGATTAAAATCGTCGAATTTACCCTTTCAGGATTTGAGGAAGAAGATAAAAACAAATTAGTGATGATTGCACGAGATATAACTGCACGAGTGGAAGAAGAAAGAACATACAGGATGCAGATGCGTCAAGCGCAGATGGGAGAGATGATTTCTATGATTGCTCATCAATGGCGTCAACCGCTGGCAATTATTAACGCCATTATTTCGCGAATGCGATTAGAGGTGATGTTATTGGGAGAAGAAGAAGGCGCCTTTAGTGATAATTTGATCAAGATTGAGGAGCAAAGCACCCATCTTTCACAAACCATTTCTGCTTACAGGGATTTTTTCCGTCCCGATAAACCTAAAGAGTATTTTGATATTTCTGTTCTCATTCATAATGCGATGAATTTGATTGATCATACGTTAAAAAATCATGGAATTATGATTGAAACAGTATTGAGACATGATTCGAATCTTTTAACGTACCGCAATGAGATTCTTCAAGTTTTAATTGCATTATTAAAAAATTCGTTGGATGCGTTTGTAGAAAATGAGATTATAAATGGAAAAATTTTAATCATTCTCGATCGTGATGCTGATTACTGTATTCTCAGAATTCGTGACAACGCTGGCGGAATTGCTCCTGAAGTGATCAATAAGCTTTTCATCCCATATTTTACAACCAAGACAAAAAACAATGGTACAGGTCTTGGTCTTTATATGAGCAAGATGATTATTCAAGACCATTGTAATGGATTTTTAGAAGTAGAAAGTGAAAATACTGAATCTATTTTCACGATTAAATTACCATTTGAAAAGGATTTAGTATGAGCCTCAAAGAGATATTGAATCAGCTTACACACTATGCTAAAGGCATGAAGGTATTGTATGTGGAAGATGAGATCCAAATTCGTGAAAACACCCAGTTACTTCTTAGTAAAATTTTTTCTGATGTTCAAACCGCTGCTAATGGAAATCAAGGGTTAGCACTTTACCAAAATGGTGAATTTGATTTGGTTATTACTGACATTTTGATGCCGGAAATGAATGGGGTCAGTATGATTCAAAAAATAAAAGAGTTGACCCCCTCTCAGCCTTTTATTGTTACCTCCGCTTGTGAAGAGAGTAATTATTTATTGGATTTGATTAATTTGGGCGTGGCTCAGTTTTTATTGAAGCCCATGAAAACAGATCAAATTATCAAAATTCTTCATGAAGTTATTCGGAATATTTACAATGCCCGAAAAGTGGAAGAATTTACGGCAAATCTCAAACAAGAACTGATTCATCAAACAACGCTATTGGAACAGTATAAAGAGATCGTGGATATATCGATGATCGTTACCAAAACGAATTTACAAGGGGAGATTATTTACAGTAACGAAGCATTTTGTAAAACGTGCGGCTATGATTGTGATGAAATAAAATCTAAAGGTCATAATGTTTTGCGGCATCCGGATATGACAGTTGAATTTTACGAAGATCTTTGGAAAACCATTCTTTCTAAACAAATATGGCATGGAACGATAAAAAATCTAAAAAAAGATGGTAATTATTATATTACGGATACGACTATTAAACCGATTTTGGATGAGTTTAATGAGATTATCGATTTTATTAGTATAAGTTATGATGTGACCGAACTGTTTGACCTCAATGAAGAAATTTGGCAAACGCAGCATGAAATGCTCTCTTTGTTAGGTGAAGTTGGGGAGACACGTTCGGAAGAGACAGGAAACCATGTACGCAGAGTTGCTAAGTACTCACGATTATTGGGTCGATTATATGGTCTTAACGAAGAAGAAAGCAAACTTATTTACAGTGCTTCTCCTATGCATGATATTGGTAAAATCGGGATTCCTGATCGGATTTTACTTAAACCTGGAAAGCTAGAAGCAGACGAGTACACGATTATGAAAACACATGCTAAAGTCGGTTATGAGATTCTTAAACATTCAAAACGCCCATTGCTTCAAGCTGCAGCAGTGATAGCGCACGAACACCATGAAAAATGGGATGGTTCTGGTTATCCGCGATCTCTTGCAGGAGAAAATATTCATATTTATGGGCGTATTACTGCTCTTGCTGATGTTTTTGATGCATTGAGCTGTGAGCGGGTCTATAAGCCAGCATGGAGCATAGAAAAGATAATTGAGTTTATTCTAAGTGAGCGTGGCAAGCATTTTGATCCAATATTGGTTGATCTGCTGATGAACAATATCGATAGTTTTATAGCTGTCGCACATGAATATAAAGATTGAGATTATTGAAATGAATACTATTGTTGAAGAATTAATAACATTGGGTCGGGACGTAAAGATCCTTTATATTGAAGATAATAAAGGTCTTCGTGAGAGTATAGTCAATTTATTGACAAAATTTTTCCCTCATTTGGATTATGCTGAAAATGCTGAGAAAGGGTATGAACAATACTGTAAAAATATCCCTGATATCCTCTTAACGGATATTAAGATGCCAGGAATGAGCGGGTTTGATTTGGCAAAAATGATTAAAGCAGATAACAGTGATGTTCGGATACTTTTTCTCTCTGCTTTTGATGAAAAAGAGTATTTGCACGAAGCTATTGAAATCGGAGCCTTTCGCTACCTTTCCAAACCTACAAAAGTTCCAGTTCTTATTGCAGCACTTCATGCCGTCGTTGTCGTAATTAACAATGAACGACACAAGCGGATTTTTGAAAAGCAGATGAGCGATATCTTTAATTATCAAAATAATCTTATTATGATGTTAGATCAGGAAAAGCCTATTCTTGTTAATCGGCAGTTTCTTGATTTTTTTGGAGTAAAAACTCTTGATGAATTTATGCAGCTACATGGTGGACTTACAGAATTACTTTTAGAGCATCAAGGATTTTTATATTCGACTTCGGAAACTGGCTGGTTTGAAGCTGCACTTCAAAATCCAGGGAAACTCTTTCATACTAAAGTGCTCAATTACGATAGTGAAGCTCGGCATTTGATAATGAAGCTTAGGACAATCCCTTACAAAGAAGGGTTTATCATACTTTCGTTTGATGATATTTCTGATCTGAATTTAATGATGATCTTCGATGGGAATACAGCCAAAAAGGATCAAAAATTTCAAGATTGTTCGGCTGTTATGAAGCTGATGAATGTTATAAAAGAGAATGGTTCAGAGGTCAAGCTTCATAATTTTTATCGCGGTTTGACGATTGTTAACAGTGCGGTACTCCTTAAAATGGAAGAGAAAAAAATTGTATTAAAAACAGCTTATTCTCAACTAAAAGCGATTAAATTGGCAAAAAATATTACGGTTACATCGGAGCTTTTCCCCTACAGTGTTTTGTGTAAAGTAACTAATTTAATTGATTTTGATCAACAAACCGTGACTTTTTCGGATATGCAGTTTGTTCATGAAAGCGCGGATCAACGTGTTAATATTCGTCTAGAACTTGACGAAGAACGCCACAGTGCTACGTTGTTTCGTAATGAGATAAAATTTCTGGGTAAAACACGGATCATTGATATTTCTATTTGCTCGCTTAAAGTCGAATTAGATGCGATGCCAGCCGGTTTTGCTGTAGGGGACATGGCTAAACTGGCGGTGGTATTGGAGAGCTATAAACAGCCTTTAAGCCTCTCAATTAGCGGCAGTGTTTATCGGATTGATACTCTTTCTAAAACTTTTCATATTGTATTTCTTTTTGAACTTTCATCGGTATATCACGATAAATTACTCGATTATATTGCTAAACGCCAACTGGAACTTATTCGTGAATTTAAAGCACTTTGATATGTTATCGTCTCGCACTGTTATAGAATTATTTCGATCTACCATGATTGCGTGGATCGGTTTTATTATTGCTCTTGCCATAACATTTTTGTTCTGGTTGAATGCACGAAATGATGCGATGGATGAGGCCAAAATCCGTTTTGACAGATCAACCATTGAAACAATTAATAAAATCAATCATAGGATGGAGACTTATGCAAATACACTGCAAAGCGGTACGGCATTATTAAATACAGTTGAAAAAATGAATCGTCAAAAATGGAATCTTTATTTTTCAAGCCTAGAAATGGCAGAGCATTATCCTGGACTCCAGGGAATTGGATTTTCAAAACTCATCCCTTCTGATCAACTTTCAGCGCATATTTCTCAAATGCGTAAGGACGGATTTCCAGAATATGAAATTAAGCCATCTGTAAAAAGGGAAGAATATTATTCGATTATCTATCTTGAACCACTAGACGAGAGGAATAAACGGGCTATCGGTTACGATATGTTTACCAACCCCATTCGTAAAAAGGCCATGATCCATGCGCGTGATACAGGAGAGATTACTCTGTCGAGCAAAGTGACACTGGTGCAAGAAAATAAGACCAATATTCAAGCTGGTTTTTTAATGTACGTACCGTTTTATCATACTTCAGAGGCATCTCTAACACAAGCGCAAAGAAATAAATATTTTGAAGGTTTTGTGTATGCTCCTTTTCGTGCTGAAGATCTGATGAGTGAAATTCTAGCTAAGCAAGATCCTAATATAGCGGTGAAACTTTATTCTGGGATATTGGTTAACGAGGAAAATCTTCTTTATAAGAGTGATAATTTTACCAAGAATAAACCGCTCTTTACGTCAACGATTCCAATTGAGATGTATGGACAAACTTGGACAGTAGTTTTTCAGACACAAGCGTCCTTTAAAGAAACGATTAATAGCGATCATTATCGATTGATAATACTGGCTGGTTTGCCCATATCATTACTTTTGTTACTTACGGGACTCTCTTTTTCGCAAACAGTAGAACAAGCGCAAACTATGGCGCGTAAAATGACTTCTGAAATCAGAGCTCTCAATAATGAACTTGAAACCATCATAGATACAGCACCTAATCCCATAATTTTGCATACTCAAGACGGTACGATTGTAAAAATTAACAAAGCATGGAAAGACAGCTGTGGATATACTCTGGAAGAAACACCCACAACGGATATTTGGGTTGATAAATCGCATAAAGAAAATCCTGAAAAAGTAAAAGAACATATCCGTTCTTTGTTTACAATTACCGAAAAAATCGATGAAGGAGAATTTTCATTTTACAGTAAATCTGGATCAAAAGTAACGTGGCAGTTTAGTTCAGCTCCTTTTGGTTTAATTGATGGCAAAAAGGCTGTTGTTTCCTCTGCCATGGATGTGACGGAGCTTAAAAATAAAGATGATTTGATGATGATGCAGTCTCGACATGCAGCTATGGGGGAAATGATCAATATGATTGCCCATCAGTGGCGACAGCCTCTAGCTTCCATTTCCGCTATTTCAGGATTGTTAAGTCTTGAAGTAATGATGGATCAGTACGAGAAGGAGCATTTTACTCAAAAGCTTGATCTTATTAGTGAGCTCTCTTTGGAACTTTCCAATACTATAAACGATTTTAGGAATTTTTTTAAAGAAGATAAAGTAAAAGAATCAACAACTTGGAGAGAACTGGTTGAAGGGAGTCTTGCCATGATCAAGCCGGTATTGATTAGTAAATTGATTAAGGTGGAGACAGATTTCCAGGCAAATGATTCCTTTAAAACATACCCGCGTGAAATACGACAGGTTATTCTCAATTTAATCAAAAATGCAGAAGATGTATTGATGGATAATGCAACATCTGAACCAACAATATGGATTCGAACAATGCGCGAAGGAACGATGAGATACTTGGAAATTGAAGATAATGGCGGTGGAATACCTGAAGAGATTCTAAACCACATTTTTGAACCTTATTTCAGTACAAAAATGGAAAAAAATGGAACAGGTATTGGGCTTTATATGTCAAAATCGATTGTAGAAAAACATGGAAATGGAACATTAAGCGTTTACAATACAGAACGTGGAGCCTGTTTTAAAATCACTTTTCCATTGGATAGTTAATCTTAGCTTGATGGTGTATCAACAGCCGTATAGAATGTATTGGTTTTAGCAGTAGCGCGAGGTGCTGGTTGTGCGAGTGCTGTCTCGTCTTTTTCTCCCGTCCGGATACGTTCAACTTCTATAACAGGTGTTACCCACATTTTACCGGCACCGTGTCCTAAGTCTTGTGTGTGTGCTCGAATGCATTCCATCGCAGTTGCTTTATGTGCCTCATCTGAAACAACGATCAGAAGCATTACTTTTGGGAATAAGTCGGGTGCGTTATTTTTTTCTGCAATTCCTAATGATCCTTTTCCGATGACGTCCATAACCGTGACCCCTTCGATTTCGTTGTCGAAAAGTTCTCGTAAAACATCGTTAAGGCAGTGACGGTTAAATACAGCGGTAATTTGAAACATTGTAAATCCTTTTTATTTAATTAAAACGCCAATCGGAACGCGTCCCGATAAGCTACGCTAGCCACTAGGGCACTGAAGCTAGCCCCATGGGGGGCAGAATATTATTCTAACAAATCTACTACTGCATATTTTATTCCTAACTACATGAATGACAAAAATGTCTATTTATAACTAGAACGTCATTTGCAATGTCTCGGATAATATCATCCATCAAGGAGCAATCAATGGCACGAGACACATTAATCGGCGGAGCATTATGGGAAGAGTATTCACTCGAGGTTCAACGACGAATGAACGATCCTATCAATATGGGAGAGATCACTCAAGAAGAGGCAGATGCAGCTCAAAAGCAACTTATTATCGCTGATTTCGGTGCGGAGAGCTGTGGAGATGCCGTACGGTTGTACTGGATGATTGATCCTAAAAACGATGTTATTATCAAAAGCCGTTTTAAAAGCTTCGGATGTGGAACTGCGATCGCAAGCTCCGATATGATGGCTGAACTGTGTATGGATAAAACAGTAGATGAGGCATTGAAGATTACCAACATCGACGTAGAAAAAGCACTTCGTGATGAGGAAGATATTCCGGCGGTACCTGGACAAAAAATGCACTGCTCGGTTATGGCATACGACGTTATCAAAAAAGCGGCATCCATCTATAAAGGGGTGGATATGTCAGAGTTCGAGACGGAGTTTATCGTTTGCGAATGCGCACGTGTTAGTCTCGATACCCTCAAAGAAGTGATTAAACTCAACAAACTTGACTCCATCGAAGCAATTACCGACTATACCAAAGCGGGCGGTTTTTGCAAATCATGTATTAAGCCGGGCGGTCATGAGAAAAAAGATGTCTATCTTGTAGATATGCTTGCAGAAATTCAAGGTGAGCTTACCAAAGAAGCAATCAGCAAGAAGATCAAAGAAGCAAAAGGGGACGGTAATTTCAATGCGATGAGTTTGGTTCAAAAACTCCGAAGCATCGAATCGATACTCGAAGAGTACATTCGTCCAACGCTCAAAGCGGATAATGGAGATGTCGAAGTTATCGATCTTAAAGAAGTTGAGGACGGTCATGAGCTTTACATCCAGTACAAGGGTGAGTGTATGAGCTGTTCAATGAACACGACGACGACACTTGCTGGAATGCAGGATATGTTGAACTTTAAACTCAAATCCAACTTGCGCGTGATGGTCGTCTAAGATGATACTAATGACCTCTGCCCCGGATGGGGCAAGCTTTAGTGCCATAGCGGCTAGCGTAGCCCTATGGGCTTTGCTCATGGGGTGTTCTGCATGAAACATGCAACTAAACAAGGGACATTTGGGTATCTCAAAAAATTTGGGTCATATTCAAAAGATTTTTACCGCTTTAACGGAGAACTCTTTTTCCCCTCTCTTGGAATCGGCACCTATAAACCGGAGCCATACAAAGAAGAAAATTACATTATTAACTATAGTGACGCGATTAAAACAGCACTTCGTAATGGTGTCCATTTCATCGATACGGCGATTAATTACCGCTATCAGATGTCGGAGCGAGAAATCGGTGAAGCGCTGCAGGAGATGATGGATGCAGGTGAGATAAAGCGTGAAGAGGTGATTATTGCCTCAAAAGGGGGATTTATACCACTAGATTTCCCCTTTCCTGACAATCCGTATGGTTGGATTCAAGAAAATATGATTGAACCAAAATTGGCAACGAAAGAAGATATTATCATCGATCAGCACTGCATGACCCCAGCATATTTGCGTTGGAGCTGTGAGCAATCGTTGAAAAATCTTTCACTTGATACCATCGATATTTTTTTCCTTCACAATCCCGAAACTCAACTCGGATATGTGGAACAGGAAGAGTTCTATAATCGGATTGAAGCGGCATTTGAACTGTTTGAACTGCTACGTGCAGAGGGAAAAATTGTTGCTTACGGAATCGCTGCATGGAATGGATTTTTGTACGAAGAGGAGCATATGGAATACATTTCTCTTAGCAAAGTGATGACCATCGCACGACGCGTCGGAGGTGTGAATCATGGTTTTAAATACCTCCAAAGTCCGTTTAATATGGCGAAACCCCATGCGTACAGTTACGCTAATCAGCAGGGTGAAGACGGGCTGTATTATTCTCTTATGGATGCCTGTGCAGGATATGGTTTAAGTTATTTAGGCTCATCTCCACTGTTACAGAAAAATCTCTTCAAACGCCCGTTTAGCCCTAAGATTGGGGAACTTATGAATACAGTAGAGCTTACGGATGTAGCAAGTGCATTGCAGTTTGCCCGAAGTGCGGGAGCCATTACGGCAATTTTTGGTGCGGTTACTCCTGCCCATGTCGTTGATAATACAATTTTGGCGTATGTACCCAATGCATCAAATGAGGCCATGTCGAATCTGATACGAGAATCCTATGCTGTATGATGTAGTTGTAGTAGGAAGTGGAATATCGGGCTTGTATGCGGCACTCTATGCTCGTCGTGAAGGTTTAAAGGTCGCACTGATTTCAAAAAGTACACCACTACGTTCAAACTCCGCTGTTGCATCGGGAGGAATAAATGCAGTGCTAAAAACAACTCGTCATGACAGTTGCCGTGATCATATTGCTGATACGCTAAACGGAGCCGATAATCTTGGACGTTTTTCTGCAATTAGCGGAATGGTTGTGGGTGCTGAAGAGATTATTAATGAGTTGCAAAAAATGGGTGTTATTTTCGATACTGATGAAAATGGCTCGATTGCGCAACGCCCATTTGGCGGAACAAAAGCAAAGCGTACATGCTACATCGCCGATAAAACCGGAGCGTCTATTACCCAAACTCTTTTGACACAATGTCGTAAAGAGGGGGTGAAGATGTTTTCAAATCACCTAATGCTCAGTATCGCAACATTTAATGAGAAGCTGTCCGGCATTACGATGCTTCGTCGCCGTGATTCACAGGTTATTGCTTTTGCGTGTAAATCACTCGTCCTTGCAGGCGGTGGATATGCGGGGATTTATCGAGGACATTCGACAAACTCTCAGGAGTCCAGCGGTGATATGCTGGCACTTGCATTGCGCGCTAAAATGCGTTTGGTAAATATGGAGTTTGTTCAGTTTCATCCGACCACACTGCTCAACAGCGGTACACTCATCAGTGAAGCGGCACGGGGTGAGGGTGCCACTATCGTCGATGAAATGGGTCATCGATTTACCGATGAGCTCCAAACCAGAGACAAGCTCTCGCGAGATATTGTTCGTCATCAGCTAGCGGGTCATAAAGTCTTTCTTGATTTTCGACATTTAGGTGAAGCGTTAATCGACAAAAAACTCCCATCAGCTCGTAAAAATGCTCTCAATGGAGCAGGTATTGATATCGTCACCGAACTTCTTCCTATAACTCCCTCTGCCCACTACACGATGGGAGGGATTTGGTCTCGAGATGATACTTCCAGCGACATAGATAACATTTTTGTCTGTGGTGAATGTGCGTATAGCGGTGTCCATGGTGCGAACCGTTTAGGTGGAAATAGTTTACTAGAGGGCGCTTATTTTGGGAAAATTGCCGGAATCAATGCAGCAAAAGCGGCAAAAAAAGGGAAATTTCAGCCGATTGATTATGCTCAAGTAGCAAAAGAATTGCGATATATTGACACTATTATAGAGGGAGAAAGCCGTTTTAATATCAATACGATGCGCCGAAACCTCGGAAATATTCTCTATAAAAACGCAGGAGTATTTCGTAATCACGACTCTCTTGCTAATGCATTGGAATATATCCACTATTTGATGAAGATGTCTTCAGGTTTGTCTTGTGTCAACAAAGAACGAAGTGATAACGTGGAACTGTTGTCGATTATCGAATTTCGAAATGCACTCACTGTTGCCGAAGCCATGGTGATGTCTGCACTGGCTCGTGAAGAGAGCAGAGGTGTACATTTTCGCGAAGATTTTCCCGATACGAATGATGTTGATTACAAAGTCGATACGATTATACGCCGTCTAAGCGGGACGTTTTTACGAATCAGTTTTGAGGGGCATCTTGCCTCGGATTGGTTATATCGGATTCGGAAGTTTTTTCACGTCATGTGACGATGAGTTCAATAGGCGTTTATGTATTCGGGCTTCCTGCCGAAGGCTCAAACAAAAATAAAAAAGGATATGGTTATGGCAAAAGTAATGTTGCGAGTTGATTCAAAAAAAGAGATCTCTTTTTATTTCGCTAAAAAAGATATGGAAGAGACGATTGTAAAAGTAGAGTTTGATACGGATGAAAGATGGGGTGGTGAAGTAGAACTTGGCAATGGTGAAAGATGGTTTATTGAACCAGCAGCAAAGAAATTCCCTTCTGAAATGGTGGCTAAACGTTTAGGTGATTAATAAAAAATTATTTAGGAATCTTTTTCATAATCGGCGGAATTTTATTAGAAATTTATTTCCTTGTAAATTAATATTGCCGCCTATTAAAGTATTTTATAAGGATTTATTTTGACATTTAATTTATTGATACTTTAATTAACACTATGCGTTTTTTTATGATACAATATCTTAAATAAATTTATATTAATGTAATTATACTTTTATTGTTTTCTAATAGTATGAGGAAAAATGATTACAGAGATAACTCCTATTACCCATGCCACACAAGTCGGTACACTGTTTGATGAAAATTATGTTTGCGGTTTTTTTGATGGCGACGTGATTTTACAAAAAGTCTTAGAATATATTGCATCCAATACTTCGGATGCAGTTATTATTACAAAAAAGTCTTCTGCTATAGGTATTCTGACACAAAAAGATATACTAAGAGCGCTTTGTAATTTTGATAATACTGGCCTTCCTGCTAAAGATTTTATGACTTCACCTCTGCATACCTATGATGCTTCAATGAGCATTTCAGATGTTTTGGACGATATTGACGATACTGTATATAATAAAATTATTGTCAAAAAAGATAAACATATCATAGGTGTAATTGATAAGCGTGAGCTTCACTCACTATGTTATGCTCAACTGAACCCGCTAGTCAAACACGAGTACAACATGATTCACTCATTGATGGGCTTAGTTGGTGAGGGTGAGCGCGGATTGTTAAAAATGGCAACTACGGATGTACTGACTGGCATCGGAAATCGACGGTTGTTTGAAGAGATTATGCAAGCACATCAATCATTAGGTAATAAATACGATGTACCATTGTTTTTACTCTTATTTGATATCGATAATTTTAAAAGTATCAATGATACCTTTGGTCATAATGTTGGAGATTCTGTTCTAAAAGAATTAGTTGTGCTGGTAGGTAAATCGATTCGTAAATCAGATATTTTTATTCGTTGGGGTGGAGAAGAATTTGCGATTCTACTCCGATATTCGGAACCTATGACGGTAATGAAAATTGCTGATCAAATTCGTAGTCGGATTGATAAAAATAGTTTTAAAACGATTGTTCATGTAACGTGCAGTTTTGGTTTAACATCTATTTTACCTCATGAACCTCTTGAAAGTATATTTGAACGTGCCGACAAGGCACTTTATCGAGCAAAATCAGACGGTAAGAATGTCGTACGTATGGAACTGCCTTAGAGCTCTATTCCATACTGCTTGATCTTATACCCGATTTGACGAGCTGTCATCCCCAGTAATCGTGCTGCTTTGGTCTGAATACCATGTGAATCCATTAATGCCTGAACAATCGCCTCTCTTTCCAATTCCAAAAGGCTTTTTTTGGTCATTGGTGCACCATTTTCCTGAGAGGGTTGCGGTGCAGGAGTTGTGATATATACGGGTGGTGCTACCACTGGTATTTCTGGCTGCATATAGAGCTTTTGATAGTTAAACGGCAATACATGATTGAGCATTTCCGGTTGAAGTTCTCCATCAGGACAGATGAGAACGATTCGCTCCATGGTGTTTTGAAGTTCACGAATATTTCCAGGCCATGGATACTCCAGTAATACTTCCATTGCACCTTTGGTAAAATGCATGTTTTTACGATGCTCTTTCATGAAGCGGTGGAGATAATGTTCCACGAGTAGTTTAACATCTTCATACCGCTCACGTAGTGGTGGAAGATTGAGCGGGATAACGTTGAGGCGATAAAATAAATCTTCTCTAAATTCACCCTTGCGTACCATATCTTCAAGATTGCGGTTGGTCGCTGCAACGAGTCTGACGTTGGTTTTTATAGTTTTATTACCACCTACACGCTCAAACTCTTGCTCTTGCAAGATACGAAGCAGTTTGACTTGGAGAGAGGGGGTGATGTCTCCAATCTCATCGAGAAACAATGTCCCGCCATCGGCGAGTTCAAATCGTCCTTTTCTCAGTTCTCGCGCATCCGTAAATGCCCCTTTTTCATGTCCAAAAAGCTCCGATTCGAGGAGTGTCTCACTGATAGCTGCACAATTTAGTTTGATAAATGGGCCGTTTTGACGACGGCTGAGATTATGAATTGCTGTGGCGATAAGCTCTTTTCCCGTGCCGGTCTCGCCACGGATAAGAATAGTGGCATCGGTCGGGGCGACGGTATTGATCATCCCAAATACCTGTTGCATTTTGGTGCTTTTTCCGACAATGTTTTCAAATTTGTAATCTTTTTGCATCTCTTCTTTGTAGTACGTTTTGAGTTCAGTGAGAGACTCTTTTTCTTTTATAATGGTTTGTTGAACTTTCATCGAACCTACGAATAGGGTTCCAACTATGGTCAGCATACGAACGATTTCATCGAAATCTAAAGGGCTGTTTTTACCAATATTCGCAGAAATAACACCTATTGCCTCCTCATCTTGGATGAGGGGTACAGCGACGTAAGAGACCATTTGGGTCGAAATATGCCCCATTTTATTGAGATAATTGATGTTATTATGGATATTTTCGATGACGATAGGCTCACGACTTTTCGCCGCTAATCCTGTAGCTCCCTCACCAAAGCGATAGGTTGCCATTTTCTTTTGATGAGATTCCAGATCAATGGAGATAAGCAGTTCAAGCTCATTGGCATCTTCTTTCTTTTTAAAAAGGGCACACCGTTCGACATAGCCATGCTGTTTGAGCTTTCGCATCGCTTTTTCGATACTTTCATTAATATCGACGGTACTCGTAAGAATAACAGCGATTTCATACAGTAAATTAATCTCTTTGTACGCGAAGGTAAGCGCACAGGTCTGGCATTCTTCTCTGTTAGGGATATTGGGGCTGTAAGTCATCATTTTGTAATCTTTTTTATAAGTTATTTCTAATTGTAGTGTAAATAATGTGAATTAGTATTCAGTGGTATGTTTAAAAAATAAGCAGTTAAATAGAACATTATTTGCATTCTATCCAATAAAATTCCGACAAGGAGAACAAATGAACATTACTGTCCATGGAGAAACAACATTATTAGAGGGTAAAGAGATGACCATCTGGCGTGAAGCTCCGGCAGCTCGTGTCACATCGTTAGATGGAAGCCAAAACGTCATTGGGATGATTGCCCCGACTGCACAGTTGCTTATTGCTATCCCTTCGCTTAAAACCGAAGTGTGTTCATTGGGAGCTAAAAAGTTTAATGATCTCGTTAAACAGTTCAAAAAACTCAAAACCGTAATGATTACGACCGATGATGTTGAATTTGTGAACGATTTTGTTACACGGGAGGGAATTGATGCTGCAGATATCGTCATCGATACCAATCGTGATTTTGCTAAACGTTATGGATTACTCATTACAGAAGGTAAGCTAAAGGACCGCCTTGCACGTGCTGTGTTTGTCATCGATCAAGAGGGAATGATTAGTTATAAAGAAGTCGTTCCTGAAATTACTGATGAAGTAGATTACGATAAATGCATTGAGGCAGTGGATAAAGCGGCTAACTTCAAGAAAAAAGGGCACGAACACGAAAACTGGATGGGTGTCTAACTAAGGAGCGTACCATGGTAGAACAATATTTGATGTGGTTAAATAATCATGAGTTTTCAGGTGAAGATTTGGAAGAAAAAGGATTTAATGGTAATACCCCTTTACTCTTAGCAGCCTTGGAAGGAAATGCCATGATGGTATCTCGTTTTATTGAAGCAGGTGCCAATTTGTATGCTATTAATGGTGATTTTAACGGGGTATTATTCAATGCTTGTTATTCAAATTGTCCAGAAGTCATCCGAATTTTGATTGATGCCGGTGCTGATATTGATGATACCAATGAAGAGGGGACGACTGCATTAATGTATGCAGCATCCGCGTCACGCGTTGATTGCGTGAGCATGTTACTGGCATTGGGTGCTAATACGCAACTCCACAATGAAGACGGATTCAGTGCCATCGAACTTACGAGCAATCGTGATATTTTTCGACAACTTCGAAGTGCGTGAACAAACCCTTCTCACGCCCGAATGGGTCGAGAAAAAGACGACCTTTTTAGATTGGGATTCTCAACCCTCACTTTTTAAACACTATCCAGATTTTTGTTATCGTACTCCTTTAAGCAATCACCCATCACTTAAATGGCTGATGGAATCAAGATGCATAACGTCCCAGCAGATGGTTGAACATAAACCCTATTATCGTCTTAATGTCCCCTCGGCAGGAAATCTACAGCCGATTGAAATCTATGTGCAGATTCGAAACATCTCGGGTTTGCTGAGCGGACTTTATCATCTGGATGTATTGACCCAAGAACTCGTTTTAATCACTGAGATAGGTGCAGCAGGAATTGAACCCTACTTAGAACTGGATCATCGTTTTAGTGGCTGTATTGTGATGCTGACAGTTGTACCTTTTCGCTCATCCTGGAAGTATGGATTACGCAGCTGGCGGTATCTCTATCTCGATCTCGGACATCAAATCGGTGCGTTTTCTTCATCGGTACGACATTTTGGGCTGAATCTTACAAAAATGTTCACACCCGATACAGATGCGCTCAATCGTGTTATGGGAATGGGTGAGGATGAACGAATCATGGCGGTCTATGGAGTCGGTGAAAAGTCAACGCGATTCGCAAAACGGCTAGAGGAACCTTTGATGAGTGTACAACCGACGGATTACACCATGCGTGAGACTTTATTAGTACACACCATTAAAGTAGAGCCTCTCTACAGTGAAATTCCCAACAGTATGAAGCGGAATGATTTTCTAGCTCTTAACCGTACTCGCAGAAGTGCGCGGGGATTTGATGCCCATGCGATGAAGGATACAGACATTTTGGCATTGATGAGTATAAAAGCTCATGGGTCACTCGAAGTCATACCCATCCTCTTGCAAGCACATGGTATGCAATTAGGTTTGTATCGTAACGGAGAATGTACCGTGAGTGGAAATTTTAATTCTGAAGTAGTTCATTTGCTTTTAGATCAGCGTTTTATTTCAGGATCAAATATGGTACTATTAATCTATTCGGAGAATTTTAGTGCGTATTCCCATATAGAAGCGGGGATGTATGCGCAGGAGATTTATTTGGCGTGTGAGCATCTTGGAGTCGGATGCAGTGGAATAGGGGCATTTTATGACAATGAAGGCTCTAAATGGTCGAACAATCCACTACTTTACGCAGTGGCAATAGGAGGAAAATCATGATAATCGGAGTTCCAAAAGAGATTAAAACCGACGAGTTTCGTGTTGGGATCACTCCCTCTGGAGTGAGAGAACTGGTAAAGCCAGGGAATTGTGTTCTCATTGAGACGGGTGCAGGATTAGGAAGCGGCTTTGAAGATACCCAATACGTGCAAGCAGGTGGAACGATCGTCGATAATGCCGATGAGCTGTATGGACGCAGCGAGATGATACTAAAGGTCAAAGAACCTATTGAAGTTGAATACGCGCGCTTACGTGAGGGGCAAATCCTTTTTACCTATCTCCACCTTGCAGCCGACAAACGGCTTACTGAAGTGTTATGTGAAAAAAAGATTACTGCATTGGCATATGAGACACTGCGGGTAGGGCGACGGCTTCCTTTGTTGGAACCGATGAGTGAAATTGCAGGACGAATGGCTACGCTCTTTGGAGCAGTTCATCTGGGACGTTACAATGGCGGAAGCGGACGACTTCTTGGCGGTGCCGTTGGAGTAGAGACAAATCGAGTTGTAGTTTTGGGTGCGGGAGTCGCTGGTAAATCTGCAGCGGATGCAGCGGCAGGTTTAGGTGCGGAAGTGACCATGTTTGATATCAATATCGAACGCTTAACCTACTTGCGTGATGTAATGAGCCCAAGAGTCTCGATGATGTACTCAACGCATGAGTCTATATTAAATAGTATCAAAGACGCTGATTTGGTTATCGGTACGGTATTGCTTCCCGGTGCAAAAGCTCCTAAGCTCATTACACGAGATATGCTAAGTATCATGAAAAAAGGGTCAGTTTTAGTCGATGTTTCCATCGATCAGGGTGGATGTTTCGAGACCTCTCATGCCACTACGCACTCTCATCCGACGTTTGAAGTGGAGGGAATCGTCCACTACTGCGTCGCCAATATGCCGGGAATGTATCCGCGCACGTCGACAATTGCCCTGACGAATGCGACACTTCCGTATGCATTAAAAATTGCTTCGACACCGTTGGAGAAATTGTTTGAAGATCCCTCCATGAAGGATGCTCTAAACACCTATAATGGTAAAGTAACGAATGAAGCAGTTGCAATCGCCCATGGAATGCACTATGAATGAAACCGATAAAGCACACGAAATATTAGCGATTTACCGTTTTTACAAAATGGACGGTAAGTTGTATCACTACGACGAAGATGATCGCCTCGATGAACTGTTTGATGCAGTTGTCCATGCCATCAATGATTGCGGTATGCTCAAACCGCTTCTCCCTCGAGAAGAATTTGTTGTCCCTTGTCGTGGAATCCTGAATCAAGAGAGAGCATGGTTGCAGCGGTTTGAGCATCAAGATACTAGGGCTTTTTTTCTCAGTGATATTTATGACTTTTTGAAGCTGTTTACAGGGCGGACGAAGTTGCGAGTAGGTTAACTCGAACACATTATGCATTAGAATTTGAAAGACTCTATAAGGATGCTAATGCTCCCCGATATCGTTGAAATCAGAGACGGTGTCTATTTCACCGGTGTCTTTGACCCTAAAATCCGTACTTTTGACATCATTATGAAAACTGCCAATGGAAGTTCCTATAACAGTTATGTTGTTCGTGGAAGCGAAGGTGTGGCAGTTATGGATACCGTGAAAAAAGAGTTTTCAGATGATTTTTTTGCTCGACTTGAACGGGTATGCGATTACGATGAAATTCGCTACATCGTCTTGCACCATCTCGAGCCTGATCACTCAGGCGCACTGATCGAGCTGATGAAGCGTGCTCCTGAAGCTCAGCTCATTATCTCAGGACGAGCGGTGATGATGCTCAAGGGAATTATTAAAACGGATATACCCTACGAGATTGCTACAACGGGAAAAATTATTTCACTGGGCGATAAAACTATTGAGTTTTTAATGACGCCATTTTTACACTGGCCTGACACGATGAGCAGCTATTTACACGAAGAGAAGCTTCTTTTTAGTGGTGATGTATTCGGAAGTCATTATTATGACGAGCGTCTTTTTGACGATGAAGTGGGCGATTTCATGTACGCTTTCCAATACTATTACGACCACATTATGCGCCCTTTTAAACAGCATGTTCTTAATGCTTTGGAGTTGTACCGACAATTTGACATTGATATTATCGCACCTTTGCATGGACCTATCTTGCGTACAAATCCGATGAGTTACATAGAAAAATATGCTTTGTGGAGTTCTCAGTCCAAATTTCGTAAAAATGAACTTGGGATGAAAATGCTCTCGGTGTTTTATATCTCCAGCTATGACAATACGCATAAAATGGCGGAAAAAGTAACTGAAGGTGCGGATAGTGTTGCAGGAATACGGGCAAGTATGTATGATTTGGCATCATTGGATGAACACAATATGATCACACTGCTCGAAGAGTCCGATGCCATTATGATCGGTTCTCCTACTATTAACGGGGATGCTGTTAGACCTGCGTGGGATTTATTGTCGTGTATGGCGTATCTGGAGAGTATCGGTAAAATTGGTGCGACGTTTGGTTCTTATGGATGGACGGGAGAAGCTCCTGAAATGCTTCACGAACGGTTACGCGGGTTGAAATTTCGAGTACCGCTGAAACCGTTAAAAATCAAGCTGATTCCAACGGATGAAGAACTGGATGAATGTGTCTTATTTGGTCGTGAGATTGCTGAGATTGCGATGGGTAAAATGATCGAGATGGTGTTAGTATAAAAATTGCATTTACTTTTGAAACCGTTCAAGGGGAATGAAATGAGCGAACTCGACATCTTGCGTCATGAAGTTGAAAGCTATTTGAAAAAATATGCCATTAACGAGGAAGCACGATATGTGATTGCTCCCTTGATTGCTAAAAAATCACTGGAAATGAATCACCTCTATCAGGATTTAGGTTTCAAAAGCCGTGTTCAAATGGGTATGTATATGGCAGAGCATTTCCCTCACTTAGCCGAGCTTAAACCCAAAGATAAACTCTGGAAAAAATTTCTCTATGATGCCATCGGAAAAGTAGCACCTGCTTGTGCGACGTGTAATGACCAAGAACATTGCTTTACGTGCTTAATTGCTGAGGCCAGTGCGTGAAAACACCCTCGATAACGACCACGGAACTTTACCGCCATCTTGATACACTCATTACAACTGATATCCCTGTTTTCATCCACGGTTCTCCTGGAATTGGTAAATCGTATATCGTTGCCGACATTGCGGTAAAACATGGGTTGGAGCTGGTGGATGTACGTCTTTCGCAGATGGATCCTGTCGATTTGCGCGGTGTCCCTGCGATACGTGATGAGCAGACCGTATGGATGGCGCCTGTCTTTTTCCCGAAAGATCCAAATTCAAGTGGGATACTCTTCCTCGATGAACTAAACTCTGCACCTCCCTCAGTACAGGCGGCAATTTATCAGCTAGTATTGGATCGTAAGATGGGAGAGTATACATTACCACAAGGATGGCGCATCATCTGTGCAGGCAACCGTATCAGTGATCGGGGTGTCGTATTTCGTCTCCCGACTCCACTGGCAAACCGCATGGTGCATCTGAGCGTTGAGGCACGATTTGAGGATTTTAAACTTTTTGCGATTCGTGAGGGATTGCACTCTTTTGTGATTGGATTTTTGGGCTTTCGTCCGGATTTACTTACCTCAGAACCTATTAGTGACGATGACAGCAATCCTGCATTTGCAACTCCTCGAAGCTACCATATGCTCTCCTCTATCCTCAAACACAATGAGAATACGGCGAACATTGCTCCTATCATTTACGGACTCATCGGTTACGGTGCGGGTATCGAGTTTTTATCATATGTCAAAGTGTACGAAAAACTCCCCGATGTCGGGGCAATTTATCGAGGTGAGTACCCGAGTGTTGATAAAAGTGAACCGGCACTGCTGTATGCTCTCGTTTCGGCGATGGTGGAACTGTACCGCGGAAGTGCAGAGCAAACGACACATTTATTTGGTTTTTCTCAAAAATTGCCCACCGAATTTGGGGTAATGCTGATCAAAGATACTATTGTTAAAGATGAAAATATTGCAATGTGTTCTGAATTCGACGAGTGGATCGAGCGCTATGGCGACTATATCCTTTAATGATCAACTTGAAAAAATACGGGTTCAGTTTCTTTTTGACCATCCATTTTTAAGCGTACTGGCTCTCTCGATCCCCCACAAATACCAGAGCAATCTTCACCTCCTTTTTGAGACGGATGGGGTGAGTATCCGTATCGATGAGACCAAAGGGATCGGCTACGATGATGGGCGTCTCAAATACCTTTATGCCCATGTACTACTGCATATCCTTCTAAAACACCCTTTTCGTATGCGCGGACGGGACAAGCCGACATGGAACCGCAGTTGTGATATTGTCATTGGATTACTCTTGAGTGATTTTAAACGGGTAGGCTCTGCCGATGATGAAGCTATGATCATCGAGTCGTTTCGCGACAAAAGTGTCGAAGAAGTCTACTATGCCCTGTATCGTGAGAGTGATGAAGGAGAAGGAGAGCAAAGCGAAGAGAATCCGACACAGCAAAAAATGGACATCGTCGAGCACGAGGGGGATACGAAGGTTGCAGAAGAAGAGATCGATGCACTGATCATCCAAGCGATGGGTGCAGCACGCAAGCAGGGTAATATTCCCGCGTCGCTGTTAGAGATGTTCGATGAGATCACGAAACCTTCCATCGATTTGCATACGCTGCTGCACGCGTATATGTCGGAGAGCTTTTTTGACAAAGAGTCTGATTTTTCGCACCCAAACCGCCGTTTTATCCATCAGGGGCTCTATCTCCCCGGATACCGTTATGACCGCAACCGTTTGAGTTTTTTTATCTTTTTGGATCGGTCGATGAGTATTACGGGTGAAGTGTTTTCACGCTTTTTGGGGATTATTGACTCTATTGTTCGCATTAGCCATGATTACGAGGTGAGTGTGATCCCTTTCGATGAACGGGTTTACAGTGAAGAGATAAAGAGCTACGACGCACAATCAATATTGCCTAATATTAGATTTAAAAAAGGGAATGGCGGTACGCAATTTGCCCCTGTATTAGAGTATTTGAATACCCATGCAGGGGAGAAAAATCTTGCCATAATCTTAAGCGACGGCTATTTCACGGTCGAAAAAGCTCCTGCAATGCAGACTCTCTTTTTACTCAGTGAGAAAAAAAATTTGAAAAGGTTTGAACGCTATGGAGACGCCGTCTACTTTGACTTATCGTGAACATATTGAAAATCTCAAAGATGATTTGGATTTTGAAGAGCAGGGGGATGCTATTTACTTGTATCATGAGGATGATGAAGCCCGACTGCTGTGGGCATTTCACCGCCCCAGCGGTTCGCATCCCGTTCAAGTAGCAGATTCAAATACCGATGTAGCGATTATGGCATTCAATCATTCGAGAATGGGAGCGTATGAACGCTTTACACGTCTTAATCCTGCTGTGATTGCTGATCCCGAGCTACGAAATCATATCCGTAACCGTAGTCGTATGCTTTTTCGTGCCTTGGTGGATAATGATTTTACAGAACTGTTGATGACGCTTGATTTTGCCCCTGTTTTTCTCGATCAAGCCTGCGATCAGATGATCAACGGCCGTATCTGGAATGAGCATTATGCCTCACCCTTACGTGCATCACAGTTTTTAGACTTTGCTCATGAGCATATCAATGAGAAACTTGCAGAGGGAGTGATTCGCCGTCTGCGACCGCTTAAACATCAAACATTTGATGAAGTAAAAGGGCTATTGTCTGAGTTAGTAAGTCAAGTACAAAAGTTGCATTCAGAGATCAAAGTACATTACGTTAAAGAGTTTGAAATATGGATGAAGAGCGAGAAACTACACCCGCTTCAAGTCATCGTACTGACAAAACAAATCGCTCTATTAAAGGAACCCCATGACTGAAACGAAACTCAAAGTGATGAAAACGATCTTTAACCTTAGCGATGAATGGGAATACAATATTTACGAATCCGATGATATCGCGGAATACGCGCAAATGGATAAAACAGAGGTTAAAAATATCATGTCAGAACTTTATGATGAGGGATATTTGGGTGAGTGTATGAGTGCAGGAGATGATGGATACGACACGTTTTATCTCAACCGTCGCGGACGTGCAGTCATCGGGATAGAGTAATGAGGAAGCTCGTCGTGTTTTATGAGAAGCCTTTCTGTGCTGCTAATGCTAAACAAAAGCAGATATTGCGATCAAGTGACTGCACATTGATTGAACGCAATCTTCTCGAACATGGCTTGGATTCGGAGGGACTTCGTAGTTTTATGGGGGATATGAGTGTCTCTGAGTGGTTTAATCCTGCTGCCCCCGCGATTAAAAACGGCAAAATTTTTCCAAACGATTTAGATGAAGAAGAGGCAATGAAATTATTGATGAGTGATCCCATCTTGATTCGCCGTCCTCTCATGATTATTGGTACTGAAAAACTATGTGGATTTGATGCGGTAAAAGTAGCAGAGATATTAGATAGAACCGTTGAAGAGATGCCAAAGATAAACTGCATGGAAAAAGGGTGTTTGGAAAAAAGTTATATAAAATAAAATGATATTTTACCTCATTTATATAATATAGTTGTATGATTAAGATAAAGTTAAAATACTTTCTTAAAAAGGTTGGAATTGAATCTCCTGATTGAAAAAAATTTAGTTCGGATGATTGCTTACGGTCCTTTTGTATTTATACCACTATTTGTTGTTATCATCTCCTTATTGGTCATTAATCAAAATCTGCAAAGGTATAATGATGCTATACAGGATTTAGAATCATCCTATATTGAGACACAAAAAAATGTCGTTCTTTCTAAGTTAGATAGCTCCATAAAACTCATAAATTACCAGCAATCAATCACGGAAAAAATGTTAAAAGAGAAGGTAAAGTCACGTGTTGATAGTGCTTACTTAGTCGCTAAAAATATCACTGAACAAAATATAAATATTCGAAGTCCACAAGAGATTCAAAAAATGATAATCGATTCACTTAGACCGCTTGTGTGGAATGGTGGTGAAAGTTTTATTTTTATTTTGAATTATGATGGTATATTCTCGTTAGCACCGAGGTATTTAAGACATTTGGAAGGTCACAGTGTTATCAATTTTCAAGATGCTACTGGTAGATATGTGATTCGTGAAGAGATAGCACTTGCCAAAATATCGGGGGAAGGGTACATGTGGGACACCTTCACCCGACCAGCACATGATCCGAAAATACAGTTTAAACAATTGGCGTATATCAAGAAATTTGGTGATTATAACTGGTATATCGGTTCAGCAGAGTATTTAGATACAACAACGCAAGAGATGGAAAAAAGTACATTAGATGTTTTAAACAATAGTATATCCAGCGATAGTGAGTATTTTTTTATAATAGACAAAGCTGGAAAGGTTATAGCTCCTGAAAAGAATTCTAATTTACTAGGCAAAAATATTTTGTCGCTAAAAGATGTTGACGGGAAAGAATTTGTCAAAGAGTTGATGAATAGTGTAAATTCTAATCATCCTCACTGGATCACGTATAAATGGAATAACCCGATCAGTCAAAAGATTGACATAAAGCATTCATACGTAAAAAAAGTACCCAATAGTAACTGGCTAATCGGAAGTGGATTTTATATGGAGCAATATAATAAAAAAATTGCGCTAAAAAAAGCTGAGTTGGAAAAAGCAAATCAAAAACAATTGGGAAATATGCTTTTGTTATCGAGCATAATATTGTTCTTTTCATTTATAATTTCTTATTTTATGTCCAAAATGATACAAAAAAGATTTATCAAATATGCAGAAATGATAGAAGTCAAAAATAATGAGTTGAGTACATTAAATTTAGGATTAGAAAATATCATCGATGAGCGGACAGCGGAACTTCATGAAGCCTATGAAAAGATGGAAAAGATAGCAGTTACTGATGCACTTACTCATATTTATAATCGATATTTTTTTAATGATGCCCTTCAAAATGAAATAAACAGAGCAAATCGATATAACAGCTTTTTTTCTCTTCTGATGTTTGATATTGATCATTTTAAACAGGTTAATGATGTGTACGGTCATGATGTAGGTGATCAGGTGCTCATAAAGATTGTCGATATAGCCGCTTCATGTCTAAGAGGAAGTGACATTTTTGCCCGTATCGGCGGTGAAGAATTTATGATAATATTACCTCAAACAACGCTCGAGTCTTCTATTGATATAGGAGAAAGATTGCGGGTCAGTGTACAAGAATATACTTTTGACAATATTGGCAAAATAACGATTAGTTTGGGTGTGGCACAGTATAGAAAAGAAGAAACGTTTAAAGAGATTGTAAAGCGCGTAGATACTGCACTCTACGATGCAAAAAATAACGGACGTAATCGATTGATTCCTGGATAAAAAGATGCAAATTTTTGTACTGCATCTTTTAGTTTGCTAAACGCAGTTGAATTAAAACTCCATCAATAAATGAGGAGACCACTCTACGATATTAACACCTGCTGTATCTGACTGTGCCATATGATGTGCAAATGCACTTGATGCCATTGCTGCAATCATTACGAATACTAGTAGTGCCTTTTTCATAGGTACTCATCTCCGTATAATTCAGCAGGATAACTATTGGTTAAATGTCCTGAAACTGAACTCATATTTCCACCTGCATTATCAGATGGTGAAGGGTGGTGAGCAAACGCATTAGAAGCTAAAGCTCCAACAATTAGCAATAAAGCTGTTACTTTTCTCATTGACTATCCTTTATCTTTTAAGATAGTAAAAGTTTACGAGAGAAGTGTTAGTGGAGAATTAGTTTAAGATAAAAGTAGTTCATTGAGAAAGCGATCCTCAAAGAGAGGACGAGAGGTTTATACGGCTCCGAAAGCAAGTTTGCCTTGAGCGGTTTGAGATGCTTTAATTTCTTCATAGGTTTTATCGGCAAGACGAAGATTTGTTCGTTTGAGCTCATTACAGACGGTATCGATCTTTTCTTTATCTGACAATTTTTTCAAATCCCCTTTGGAAAGATCAGCGTAGTCGATGACTTCATTCCAAACAGAGCTTTCATCAAGCGCATACATGTAGAAAGTGATTCCTTCGTAGACAATTTTACCTTTTCCGTTAATATCAGAGATAAAGAGAAGGTATTTTCCCTCTGGAGTCAAATATTCTTTGTATTTTGCAACAAATCCTTCGAACAGGTTAATTGTAGGGAGTTCACATGCTAAAAAATCGATCGTATCGCTGTTGGTAGCGAGCAAGACTTGTTTAACAATCTCTTTTGGAGGAAGTGTGTTTTCGGATGAGATCACTTTACCCTCTGTCACGATGAGGCATCCGCGATAAGCGTAGTTGTACGATTCAGTTTTACCGTTGAATACGATCATCCACTCTAGTTTGTTTTCGGCGATATAGTCTTGAATTGACATGGGGGTCCTTTGGGTTTGTATAATCAAGTCAATACAATTCTTGTTCTATCTTTTCGTACAATAATTGCATCACTTTGATTGTGAACGCCATCGGAATACATCCCGATTGGCTACGCTTGCCGCTATGGCACTGAAGCTTGCCTCATTCGAGGCAGAATATTTTCTATATGAAGGAATAGCATGAACCCTCAGAGTGCCAAACGATCCCTCGCTCATTTATGTGAGCGTAAAGTCCCCGTCTTTTTATGGGGACCTCCTGGGATTGGTAAATCTTCTATCGTTGCCCAAATTGCCAGAGAAGCTGGGATCGGCTTTATTGATCTGCGTCTTTCCCTTCTTGATCCGACTGATTTGCGCGGTATCCCTTTTTTTAACGCTAAAAACGACACTGCGATTTGGGCACCTCCTGCATTTTTACCAGATGGAAAAGAAGAAAAAGGGATATTGTTTCTCGATGAGTTAAACACCGCTGCACCGATGGTTCAAGCCTCCGCATATCAGTTAATATTAGATCGTAAAATCGGGGAATACAGACTCCCGGATGGATGGGCGATCATTGCTGCTGGAAATCGTGAAAGTGACCGTGGTGTGGTATTTCGCATGGCGGCACCTTTAGCAAACCGTTTTGTCCATTTGGAGATGGAAGCAAATGTGGCGGATTGGCGAAAATGGGCTATAGGTGTGGGTATTGAGCCTTCGATTATCGCTTATATTTCCCACCGTCCGGATGCTCTGTTCGTCTTTAATTCCGAGAGCCGATCCTTTGCGACGCCTCGAACATGGGCGTATGTGCATGATATCATGGCTTCCAATCCCGAGGAAGATTTGGTAATGCCGATGGTTTCTGGGGCAATTGGAGAAGAGCTCGCAGCATCGTATTTAGGTTTTCGTCTAGTTGCAGCACAATTACCTGATTTAGATGCAATACTAGATGGGACATGCAGTGATATTCCAACTGATCCCTCTGCATTGCACATACTTTCGACGGCACTTACTATGCGGGTTAATGATTACACGGGAAGTAAAAAGCTTAACAACCTCATCACTTATTCACTCAAACTTCCCGGAGAATTTGCTGTGATGATCGTTCAAGACCTCCGAGCTCGCAAAATCGAACTCGATCACGTTGAGAGCTGGCCATTATGGATGCGCCAGTTTAATACACTGCTACGATAATGTCGCACGAAGAACTTCTATTACGGGCGAAAAGCCTCTTGACCGTGAAATATCCCTATTTTGGGATGCTCGCTTCACGCCTAAAACACGAACCAAGCGATGATCTCTCAGGATATGCGAGTAATGGTGTACGTTTTCTCTATAGCACCGATTTTTTAGAGCGCAGAAGTGTCGAGGAGGTGATGTTTATCCTCACCAACTGTGTCATGCATCATGTCCTCTCACATCAGCAACGACGATTAAATCGGCGGGGAAAATTGTGGCAGTTAGCGACCGACTACGCTATCAACAATCTCCTCTCTAAAAGTGGTTTAGTCATCCCCACGGGTGCAAACTACAACAAAGAGTATGAGGGCATGTATGCTGAAGAGATTTACGATGCTCTTAAAAATGATTTAAATATTGGCGAGGGTGATGCCTTCAGTGAGAGTGGTGACAGTGCCCCAGAAGCTTCCACGATGGATCAAGAGGGTGATGACTCGTCAGGCTTTGCTAATATTGACGGTATCGCGGATGAGCTCGACACGCAAGATGAACTGCAATGGCAATATGCTGCCTCTATCGCTCAGGAAGTGGCACAGCGTAAAGGGGCGATGCCATTAGGATTAGAGCGGTTAGGGAAAAAGGTTAAGCCCAGCGATGTTGATTGGCGGTTTGAACTTTATAATGCAGTTAATCGCCATATGCGCAACAACTACGCCTTCATGCCACCGAATAAAAAACATATCCATCGAGGTATTGCGCTCCCATCTCTCACCAGTGATACTCTTAGTCTTTGTGTAGCCGTTGATACGTCCGGCTCTATCGACGATCAGCTCTTAGGGGCATTTATGGAGGAGTTTAAAACTATCATGCAAAACTTTCCTTCCGTCAAAATCGAACTCATCATCGCTGATGCAAAAGTACATGCCCATCATACCTTCCAAGGGGGAGAACGGATGGATTTTGCACTTAAAGGAGGAGGGGGAACCGATTATCGCCCGATGTTCGATTACGTCGAAGCGAATCTACCTATGACGACAATGTTGTTGTATTTTACGGACGGAGAAGGTTCATTTCCGCGTATACCGCCAAACTACGAAGTACTGTGGGCATTGTCACGAAAAGCAAAAGTGCCGTTTGGGAGAGGGTTGGTGATTTTTGAGAGGTGACTCGTCATCCCGTACTTGATACGGGATCTATCTTTTCTCATTTATATCAGCTCTAATTCTATAGAGATGTCTTTGATGAGTTTGGATAGAGGGCGTTTATTGTTCTCTTTACCACCGTTACCTTGGGCTAATATAATCGTTTTAGTCATCTTCGCTCATTTTTACTTTGTATGTTGGTCATATTTTCTTACCATCTATCATTATTATTCCAATAGCTCAACAAAAGATTTTCTTCATCTGTCAATGTTGATACATTTAAGCTTTTTATATATTCTTCTACTTCACTTAAATCAATTAATCTTGAAAGATGATCTTTAGCAATTGAATATTTGTCATACACTCCATTGTTGGATGAACTAACTCTACTCACTCTCTCAAATACTTTCAAAATTTCAAAAAAGTTTTTAGTTCCTTGAAAAATATAATCTGTTAGTTCTATAGATAAATTTTCAAATTTAGCATCAAAACTATCAAAAAGATACACTATATACGATGGATACAAATCTTCTAAAATATTGTTTAGCGTAATATTTTCTAACCTGTCTTTTACAATGGTATTAAGTTCTTCAAGAGTTTCATTCTTTATAATTATCTTTTTGTCACTATGTGTTTTTTCAATTTCTTCTTTCATATCCTTTAATAATTCACATTTTATTATGAAAGAAACTTCCTTATCATTTTTGTAAAAATTTAATAGAAAATCATCTACACATTTATGCTTTAAAAGTAAACTATATCCTAAGTATTGATAACTATATGATGCATTCAGATAGAAACCTGTCTTCTCGCTTTTAAGCAGTTTACAAACTTTCAATGTATTGTAAAAAGTATTTTCAATCTCTTTTGTCTCCATAGGATCTTTAAATTCATAAAACATATCTAAAAAATAATGACTTTTTTGTTGCTTATCAATCTCAATCAAAACATCTTTAAAGTCTTCAAAGTTTGAACTCAAAAATTTCTCTCTTACAAAATAATATTCTTTCATAGAAAGTTTGTCATCAGATATTGAAAAAGAAAAATAGTTTTCAAAATAATAAATATCACTAATGTATTTTGTTTCGTGCCTGCCTAAATTTCGATAGTCGTATTCACTAAAAATCGGAAAAATGATTTCCAATAAATCTTTGAAATCATGAAAATCTTTCATATTTTCATCAAAGTTTTCTATAATTCTTTTTTTTTCGTCTTCAGCTTTATAGACTCTATGATTATCAATAAAAAAATCACTTGGCTTATTTTGAATTAGCTCATAAAGAGGATGATTTTTTAATTTAATGAGAGAGATTACAAAAAAATCTGTAAAATTTACTTCTGTTGCGATAATTGGATATTCAAAAGAGATAATATTAACTATTTTATTAATATCTCTCACTGTTTTTATATACTTGTCTACTATTAAATGGACTTGACCCCATGTTTCTTTATTAAAAATATACTTTACATTTTCACTGTCAAGCTTTGCTAGTATTTCATCAAGCTCTTTAAATAATAGTTTTTTTATTGTAGTTGTATGTGGTTTTGGAACTGTTAGTGGATACTGCACAATCTTTTCTAAATATTTTTGTCCATTCTCAGCTTTAAATTTTTCAAGCGATTTTGACACGACGCCTTTGTCATAGAGTAGTATATAAATCAGATTATCAAAATCAGCAATTCCTTTTGTTAACCTAAATATTAACTCTGTCTCTTGGTCGGTAAGTCGATCAATATCATCAATAATAACAACGATTTTTTTACCAGAATTTCTTAGATATTCATTTATTTTTTCTTTGATTTGCGCTAAGGTCTTTTCATTTTTTGGTAATAAAGTATCTTTTGGTTTATAACCGAATTTAATCAAACCTACATCTATGTTGATATTATCTGGCAAAATCAACGAAGCCAATGTTTGCAAGTCTTTCTTAATATCTTCATTCCATTTCACCCTAAATGAATTGTAAGATAAAACCTTTATTAATTCATCAAAAAAAACTTTTATTATTTGCTCAATACCTGTGATAAGCCAAGGATTGAAATCTAAAATTTCAACTTTATCTCTCTCTTTTTTCAAATCTTCTTTTATAAAATTGATAAGAGTTGTTTTACCACTTCCCCATTCCCCTTCAAGAGATACAATAAATGTTTCATCTTGAGAATAATTCAATATCCCTTGAGCCACTCTGGATGCGAATGGAGCAAATTTTAAATCATCACCATCTTCTATGGATTTCTTTGGAATGTCACGATGTTGCATACTACCCTCTACTCTTCATTGTTTGAGACTTTCCAATTGCTTTTTATCACCGTTCGCCCTTAGCCTGTCGAAGGGTGAGGTGTTCGTGGTTCGACAAGCTCACCACGAACGGCAAAAAACTTATATATGTTTTAATGGTATCTTTTGTCCCCTTAATCCTGAGAAGAAAACATTATTTTAGAACTGGATTCTCGAATTACTCATCGAAGTTTCTGTTATTAAGTTAAGCTTTTTGGAAGTGACACTTCAGTGTCGCAAATGCTTAAATAGCGGGACTAAAGTCCCACTTCCGAAAATAAAATCACCATTGGTTATTTAACTTTATGGCGTTCTCATCTAAGTCTATTCAGTGTATAATTATCAAAATATACGTAAAGAAGGTATCGTGAGTAAAAATCCAATATCTGCTGATACTCTCAAAAAAATCATTTATACAACACAGCTTATAGAAGGCTATCAACTCGCAAATAGTGACGTGGTCAAAAAAGTTCAAGACTTGAAAAATCGCTATGGCATCAAAGTATCACCTCGAAAATAGTTCGTTCAATCAAGATGGAACGGATACCCCTCGCAATAAACTTAACATCATCGATTCGATAAAAATCCATGAATATGATGGTCTAAAAAAAGAAAAACATTCATTATTAGAACGTATTGCAATAGTTCAATCAAATGATCCAATAGAAGAAGGAGATATTTCGGATGGGATTATCTAAAAAAGTATCTGATGTTTGTTTAAAGATGGTTGCTGTAATCACACGACCCATCGATTTCTATCATCTCTTTTGCTGATTTTTTCAAATCTGCTGCATATTCTGCCAAGAGTATAGGATCAACTTCACACTCAGATGCAATAGCCATGATTTCGTTACTGCTGATATCAGGAGAACGTAGATGTGTAAACTGATCGGCAGTGATGTTTATGTGGAACGTTTTGTCGATGGAGTGGAGGGTTAGGATCATCCCTCCATGCTCCGTAATGCGGTAGTGATCTGCTCTAGTGCGAGGGATTTGGCATTTTCTACTTCTTTGTTATCCCACCAGTATTCGATGATAGCGTGTTCGATCTGTTCGATTTGTTCCATGCGCAAGTTGGCAAAAACTTCATTCGTGTTGATTTCATCGGGGGTGAGCCCTTTGGAAATAGCAACTTTATTGAGAGTTTCGACGATGCTCTCTTCGAGAGGTTTGGGGCTTATTTCCGCTCGGGCGTGATCGATCCATGCGCAAATCTCATCCTCTAGATAATCGTGACCCCATACCTGATAACACAAAATTCGATTAGGTGTATAGATGATCGTGTGATCTTCACTTAATACGTCAGAGGATTTGACGCTCCCGTCGTAGATATAGACTTCCAATCGTTCATTGTCACGTAGAGTGCATGCTTGTTCAAATGCTACACGGGCGTGTTTAAGCACTTCGCTTTTTAAATTTTCATTCATTTTAACTCCTTAAGATGCTTTTTTATTATGGTAATCCCATAGCCGTTTGTAATGGCTGTCGAGCTCAGACAGAGTTGAATCGACGGTTATGAGCTCATTGGTACGATCAAATCGTTTATTATTGGTCTCATACCATTTTTCCATCTCTATTTTGAGAACATTTCGCTTGGCGGCAGTTTGGGCGATGAGTTGACGTATCTCTTCCATCTCTGAGGTGATGATATATTCCATGTTGGACTCTTCGTGTATGTAATTAACAGCTCTTATGCATTTTTTATTCTTTAGGTGTGAACAGCAATTGCAATGGGTCTCTTAATAAGAGTAAAAATAGGGAGTGACCATGGAAGAAGAGACATTGATGCAGCAGGCGATTAAAGCTTACGATGCGAAAGATTACATGAGTGCAAAAGCGATTTGGGAATCTCTTGGTGACTCTAACAGTAATGCAATGGTCAATCTTGGAACAATGCATGTCAAAGGTTTCGGTATGCCAAAGAATATTTATAAGGCGTATGAACTTTTTGAACGTGCAGCATCTTTGGGGCATGAAACGGCAGCATTTTATCTGGGCGGTATGTACGAAAACGGCATCGGTGTCACTGCAAATATGGAAGAATCGATTCGTCATTATAGGGTAGCAGCAGAGGCCAATATGGCAACGGCACAGCTAAAACTGGGGATTTTACTCCGTAATGATGATGTTTTGAACTCGATGAAATGGATGATAAAAGCAGCACATGCTGGAGAAGCGCAAGCCCATTCACTGTTGACCTATGTAAGTAACCAAAATGAAGATAACGACATAAATGTCGCATTTAGGATGATGGATCTCTTTCACCAGCGTGCCAAAGTTGAAACCGTTATTAGTGAAAATCTAGGACCTATCCTCGCAAGTGACGGTGGAGGTGTTGAGTTGGTCAACTATGTGAGCGGTGATACTCCTGAAATATGGCTGCGTTATTTGGGTGCGTGTTCAGGATGTCATTTAGGACCTACCTCTACTGCTGGGATGATACTCGAACAGTTTGAAAACGTTATCGATAAAAGAATCGTGATCTATCTTTGGTAGGAGGCTATTATGAACTCATTTCCGGCATACGTGGAAGAGATCAAAAGTGATCAATTCTTTAGCTGCATCACCGTTCGCACAAAAGAGACCGTTTTAAAACTTCTCAAAACCGAAGCACCTAAATGGCTCAAAATCGGTGATGAGGTGGAATGTCGTATACAAGAGGCAGCAATATCGTTGTGTACCGGTTCCAAAGAGGGAAGTGTTTCGATTGAAAACCATCTCTCAGGTGAACTGCAACATTTTCGTAAGGGTTTGGTGCTGAGTGAAGTGAGTGTGGAGACACCTTGCGGCATTATGAATTCGCTTATTACTACCGATGCATTTGATCGGATGGAACTTTGTGAGGGGTGTTCAGTGACCTTGCTGCTCAAAGCGGTGGATATAAAACTCCTCCCCGTATTGGACTCCACCTCGTACGAAAAATGCAAAGACAAATTATATCAATTGAAAAATAGATAAAGCACTTAAGTGCGCGGGCTCTCTGCCGAAGAGAACTTAGCGTTAGCGTAGCCAATCGGGACGTGTTCCGATGGCGTTTTAAAAAATATACCAAGGAGTCTATTATGGCTGTAATGATTACCGATTTATGTATCAATTGTGATGCGTGTATTGATGAGTGTCCAGTAAGTGCGATTGCAAGTGAGGGCGATTCACCTCGTGATGATTGGGAATTTACCTATGTCAAACCGGAAAAATGTATCGAGTGTGTTGGTCATGCTGAAGTTCCTGCGTGTGCAGCAGCTTGTCCTACGGAAGAGTGTATTGTTTGGGATATGCCATATACGGCCGAGTTCAATGATTACTATGTAAACAGTACGGATTATGCTATTGGTTCGAGCAAAAAACGTGGATTATTGTCTCCGGAAGTCTCTCCTCAAACGTTCCGTGATGATATTTCAACCTCAATGCGTCAAGCACGTGAAGCGGTAGCCGTCTAAATGTTAATCGCGTTCGCTTCATCGGATGGAACCTCTGTCAATCAGCATTTTGGGTGGTCGAAGAGTTTTGAGCTGTATCGTGTAACGTCAGAGACAGCGGAGTATATTAAAACGCTCGACAGCTCCCAAGACGCGATCGAAGACGAACACGAAAAACTGGCGTACAAAATCGGGACGGTAAAAGAAGCAGACATCATGTTTTGCTCTCAAATCGGTCCGACGGCATCGAAGATGGTGTTGGCTTCCAAGATTTATCCGATGCGTTCGGCTGAGAATGAACTCATTGAGGAAGCAATCAAAAAACTTCAAGAGTTATTATTGGGCAATCCGCCACCATGGCTCTTACGTATAGTTCATACATCTAAGGAGAACGCTATCTGAATGCATCCAGATAGCTACGCTTGCCGCTAAGGCACAAAACAAGGGAACCGCTCGCGTTTAGCGATGTTTCTTTGAAACGCTTGCCCTTACAGGGCAGAATTTCTTAAGGAGATACAATTATGTCAGTAATTATCGATGATACCTGTATCACGTGCGATGCGTGTTTACAACAATGTCCTGTTAATGCGATCGTAGATGATACACAAAGCCCGATGGGGAACAAGCGTTATTACGTGGCTCCTGAAAAGTGTATCGAGTGTGTCGGTGTATATGATGATCCGCAATGTGCCGCGATTTGTCCGAGTATCGGATGCATTACGTGGGATATGCCATTTACCAAAGAGTTTGATGCCCATTTTCTTAATGAAGACATTTACAAACTCGCAGAAAAAAACGGTGTCCCAAAATCTCCTGCATTTAGAGAGAAGAAATATCGTAAAGATATTCCAATAGAGATGCGCGGAGTTGGGTATATCGTCCAAGAAGAGCCGGAAAATTTAGAAGAAGTAGGATGATGAATCCAATTTACAAAGTTGCTAGCAGACTCGATATATTTTCTCGAGATTGCGCAGTGACAGTTGCTCTGAAAATTACTGATGATTCATGTAAGATGGATGAGGAACAACGCTCTATTTTTATGGCTCTGTACGATGCACTTGAACCTTTTGAGAGCGAATTATTTGATGAGAGCGTTTATGCTTTGATTCATACTGCACGCAATTTCCCTACAGCTACACTATTTGCACAGATTAAAAAAGAGCGAGAGATGGCAATGGCTGTTATCACTCAAGAAAAAATGAAATCCTTCAAAGCATCGGTGCGAGCCGCATTGCTGATCGCACAGTTAAATCAATAACCCGAAATGCTCCCGTGCCGCAGAGGCATAATCTACATCACTTATCGTTGTGATACCCTTATCGATGATTTTGAGGCTATTGTCCACGAGGATTTTTCGTCCCAAGGGTGTTTGCATCACCGCGAGTTTCTTTTGGGTAAAGATGGTATCGGGATGAGTGGCGTTGAAATGATTAGCAAGGCTAAATTCGATCCACTCTTGCGGAGACAGGGCAAAGCCGTATTGAGGTGCCCATTCATCATTGACGAGAGAACTCAGGACATATTCCTTCTCAATCAGCTCAAAACGAAATCTATCACCATTTTGTTCGCTCCCATGTGCATCTACAACCTCTAAAGGTTCTCGTACACCATAGCCTCCAAATCCTGTGTCACACAAATAGCTTTTTCCCTCGATAGTGACGATAACAACCATATGAGTTTTTGGACGACGAGCAGGGTAAAACATCGGACGAGCACCTGCAAAATACCACTCAAATCCGAGAGCAGTGAGCGCCATAGCAAACAGCCCATTTACTTCGTAACAGTATCCTCCCCGTCCTTGTGTAACAATTTTAGTGACAATATCCTCAGGAATAAGAGAGGGAATACGACCTGCTTGGACTTCAGTGTTTTCAAACGGTACAGACTGGAGTTGTGCACTCATGAGTGCAATGAGGGTTGCTAGATCGGGATGAGTTTCACCGTTATAGTTGATACGGCGGAGATAGTCGGGGAGGGAAAAGTTGGATGAGGTCATAGATGAGCCTTTAAATATTTTTTCAATCGTGTTAGTTCTAAAAAATCTACTTTTTTATCCCATAAATCGGATTCAGGAAAAGTGACTGTTTCGCCTGTGCAAATATAGCCTCTTCGCTCATAATACTCGATTAATTCACTACGGTGAGTGATTACTTCCATGACCGCTGTACTAACTCCCCATTTTCGGATCGCTTCGGATTCGGCGAAGCCTAATAGCTCTTTACCGATCCCTCCACCTTGAAGCGAAGGCTCAACCGCAAACAACCCGAAATGGACGGTATCGGTTTCGTGATGAGCATGGATGGAGGCAAGGATCGTTTCGTCGGATTGGACGATCAAAATCAGAGAATCAGGATCATTCAACAGTTGCATTATTCCCATTTCATCGATCCGTTTACCGCTCAGAAGATCCGCTTCGGTTGTCCATCCCGCGCGGGAACTTTCCCCGCGATAGGAGTGGTTTAGGAGGGAGGTTAGGGCAGGGATGTCGTTTAGGGTGGCGTGTCGGAATATCATGATAGGATTGTAGCATATCGGGGGTTTTAAGAGGAAAAATAGTAATACATTTTTGATGTTGGATAATATGCTTATATTAGTATATTTGATATAAAATGTAGCATATGAAATTATTAGGCAAATCAATGAATGTAACATCAATAAGTAGAAGAATCGAAAAAAGTATTGAAGCATTTGGAAAAAAGACTATAAAGATGCCTTCGTACAACTATTCCCTGCGATAGATAAAACTGCAAAGAAGAGAAGACCAAGAGATGGTGTCGGGTCACGAATTAAGAGCTTTATTTCTGACGAAGAAGCAATAATTACAGCCATCGCGACAAATAATATAATCACTAATATCAGTATAGATGGTATAGACTTTCCAACAGCTTTATATAAATTTGGCAGAACCTCCATTATTCATGAAGGAGAGCTGGATGAGCGGTTAGAAATTAACGAGCAAGGTAATCTACAAATAGGTCATGTATGGAATTTGCCTGCTACGTATATCATAGGGTTAATTGTTGCAGTTATTGCTGCTCCTGAAAATTCTGGTGAGCGTATTGACGAAAATATTGGTATTAACTTGTTTGGAGAGCAATATAAAGCTAATGACCTATGGGGAAATTTACATGTGATTCAGGCTAAGATCTGTAAGGATTTTCGTAACGATGAATTGTTCAAGTAAATTGCTTATCTTGCTCCTAACCTCTTGAGTTTCCAGCTTGGAAACGAGGGGAAAACAATTGAATTGAGGCGGTTTAACACCTCTTTATATCACCTTGCTACTACGAAACTTAGAAGAATGAGCAAAGATGATAAGTCCGAAGAAAAGTGCGGAGATACCCCCTAAAATCAGAAGAAGCCAAGTATCACTCGGATCAACTTCCAACAAAATGAGTTTTCGGATGATAACGACAAACCCGATTTCAAGCAGTGTAAGCGCATACAAATAGCCGTTGCGTATAAAGAGCGTTCGGACAATTGCCAGTACAATCAGAGTAAACAGCGCATCAGTCAAAATAATTTTCATATTTGCAAAGTTGAGAGCACCATATTGCAACGTTAAGTCGATAAGTTTACTGGAAAGACCGATGAGACAGGAAAAAAGATAGACAATCATTATGGCAATAAAAAATAGACGGAGAAGCTGAATACCTACTTGCATAAACTCTTCGATTTTATACTCCCAAGCAGGAATCATTTTGGAAGCAGGTTCAGGTGTGTCGCTCATTGGAGACTCTTTTCTATGAATTTTAATGATTATAGTAATATCTCACTTCGAAAACAGTGCGGTTCTTTGATAAACAATATTTTAGAAATCCTACAAGCGATTTTACTCTAAGTAAATAGGGGATAGACTTCCGAAAAACAATATCAAAGACCTACTTTATGACTCAGTCAAATACCACTACACGCTATTATATCGGGATGATCATTGCAATGCTCTTTTGGGGTGTGGCTTGGACGGCGGGCAAAGTTGCGGCTGAACATTCTAATGCTGAAGTAGCGGCATTTTGGCGCTATGCTATCTCTTTTATGACGATTATTCCTATTGTTTGGTATCTCAAAACACCATTAAAAAGTGACAAAATCGGATATTTGTATATGCTTGCTGCTGGTGCCTTGACATCACTGTTTAACTACCTCTTTTTCGCAGGACTTTCACATGGTCAAGCGGGATATGGAGGGACGATGGTGACAGCACTCGCACCATTACTTACTTATTTTATGTCCATAGTGATTTTCGGGATAACAATAACAACGAGACAAATCATCGCATTGACCATCGGTATCTTTGGAGCGTCAATTTTATTGCGTATTCCATCCGAGGGATTTGCATTTTTAAATATTGAGAGTTCATATTTTCTGGGATGTGCTTTGGTCTGGTCATTGGTAACGATCGTGTCTCAAAAAGCGACCAAGCGAGCCGATCCGATGTTTTATACCGTCATTGTTTTCGGTATTACGACGTTTATCAACATGCTCTTTGCCCTGCCGCACCATCCGTTTGATTTCGGTGCATATGATGTAGTATTTTGGTGGACGATCCTCTTTATCGGCGTGATTCCGGGGACATTTAGTACCGCGCTCTTTTTTCTCTCGGCAGGAAAAGTAGGAGCGCACCGCACAGGCGTATTTATGTTTATCGTCCCTGTGGGAGCTATCATTTCGAGCTGGATTGTGTATGGTGAAACGTTGGCACTTTCTACATTAGTTGGGTGTCTATTGGCGTTCGTAGCTGTTGTATTATTTAATATTAAAAAATTAACATGGAAATAAAATGAAAATTATTGATAATCTAGATGTATTCGCAGAGAATTTTGAGGGGATTGACCTTCATGGAATGAAGATCAGCAAAGCAGAATTTGATGATTGCACCTTCGTCTCATGTGATTTTAGTGAAACGTTTTTTTCTTCGTGTAAATTTATCGAATGCCGTTTTGAAAATTGCAATCTGAGTCTGATGAAACTGACGAATACGAAAATGAGCGATGTCGAATTTATATCGTGTAAAATGATCGGGATAGACTGGACGATGGCGGACTGGAAGAGTTTGCTCAATGCTGACCCCTTGCGTTTTCGTGAGTGTATCCTCAATGATAGCAACTTTTTCGGTCTGAACTTAGAGGGTTTGATGATAAAAGAGTGCCGTGCCAAAGAGGTCGATTTTCGCAACGGGAGTTTTATCAAAGGCGATTTTAGCGGGAGCGATTTTAAGGGGGCATTGTTCGGCAATACCCATCTAGAAGGTGCCAACTTTACCGACACGAGTAATACAATGATCGATATACGTTCCAATCATCTTAAAGGGGCGATTTTCAGCCGATATGAGGCACTGTTTTTATTGGAAACAATGGGGATTGTACTGGTAGATTAGACTTTTTTTCTAATGCTAACAAAAACTCTTTTCTTCACAGCCCACCGCTGTATCCACCGAGTCCACCGCCTGTTGCGATGACACGGTGGCAGGGGATCAGGATAGATATGGGATTGCGTCCATTAGCATTGGCTACGGCGCGAACAGCTTTAGGATTACCAAATTGAATTGCCTCTTGGGCATACGAGATTGTTTTGCTGTAAGGGATCGTACGAAGTGTTTCCCAAACCTCTTTTTGAAATGCGGTTCCGTTTGGATTTAGAGGAAGGGTAAAAACGGTTCTTTTCCCCATAAAATATTCGCCTAGTTCCTTTTCCAGTTGAAGCAATAACGGATGATCGTTATTATCATTCATAGATACGTCATTTGTGAAATAAATCGAAATAATCGCTTCGTTGTCGCATATAACGATTAATCTACCGATTGGAATCTCTATAAAGCGTTGAAAGTGTTTCATATAAAAATTATAGTGATTTTAGATATATATGATAGTATTTATTTCATTTTGTCATAAAAATAGTTGATTGAATGAGTTGTGCTATGATATTTCCAATTAAAAAGTGGAGGATAGAATGTCTGTTTCACGTTGCGGATGGGTCAAACTGAGTGATCCTGTTTATGTGGCTTATCACGATGAAGAGTGGGGGAAACCGCTGCATGATGATCGTGCCTTGTTTGAGCTCTTTAGTTTGGAAACACAGTCGGCGGGGCTGAGCTGGTTGACAGTTCTCAAAAAGCGAGACGGATATCGTGCGGCATTCGAGGGATTTGAGCTCTCAACAGTAGCTTTATATACAGATGCCGATATCGATCGTATTCTAGAGCATGGAGTTGTCATAAAAAGCCGTCCGAAAATCAAAGCAATAATCAGTAATGCTAAAGCCTTTTTAGAGATTCAACAAGAATTCGGCTCGTTGGACAACTATTTTTGGGGTAAAGTAGGTGGAAGCGCGATTATTAATGATGTTGCTGATTATAAAGAAGCGGCGTGTACCTCAGATATTTCCGATACTATTACAAAAGAGCTCAAAAAACGGGGATTTAAATTTATTGGAACGACGACCATATACGCTTTTATGCAAGCGTGCGGGATGATCGACGATCATGAAAATAGCTGTATGTGCAAACAAATGAGGAAAAAAATTTAAATGAATTCGATAGTATTATTCGACAATGTCCAACTCACGTACACCCAATCACCGGTTCTGAAAAATATTTCGCTTCAAATTGATCAAGGGGAACATTGCGTTATCCTTGGGGCAAACGGTTCGGGGAAATCGAGTCTGATCAAACTGATTAATTGCGAACTGTATCCATCTTACATCGATGAGCCGTTTAGAAGAGAGATTTTGGGCAACGAGCGGTGGGTAGTCACAGAACTGCGCAAGCATTTAGGGGTTGTGACGAACGATCTGCATACCCGTTTTGCATTTGAGAGCGGCTATCTCAGCGGATTTGAGACGGTATTGAGCGGTTTTAACGGAACAATCGGATTGTTTGATCATTTAGAGGTGACGAGTGATCAGATCGAAGTGGCTGAACGTGCCATGATGCGATTGGAAATTAATCATTTGCGAGATAAGCGTTTGAGTGAAATGTCGACGGGAGAGCTTCGAAAATGTATCGTAGCCCGTGCGCTTGTTCATCAGGTAAAAGCAATCTTGCTTGACGAACCGACCGTAGGACTGGATATCAAAGCACAGCTCGATTTTATAGAGATGATGCGCTCTTTGGCTAACAGCGGTACGACCGTCATTTTGGTAACGCATCATATTGAAGAAGTATTTGAAGAGATACAAAAGGTGGTGCTGATTAAAGAGGGGGTGATCTATGCAGCAGGAAAGAAAGAAGAGGTGTTAAACAGTGATAATCTATCAACTATTTTCAACACACCGCTAAAATTGGAAAAGATGTATGGACGTTATTCGATACATCCAAAGCTGTAAAGGTCATACTTATGAATCCTGCAAAAGTCATACGTGAAAAAGTCGAAAAACTCACTGATTTACCTAATGTCGGTAAAACGGTTGCTACTGATTTTTCCCGAATCGGGATCACTTCTCCAGAGCAGCTTCGTGGAGAGGATCCGTATGATCTGTATGTCCGATTTTGCAAAGCGTTCGGAGAACGTCAAGATCCGTGCATGCTGGATGTGCTGATGTCGATCACCGATTTTATGGACGGCGGAGAGGCTAAAGTCTGGTGGGATTATACCGCCGAGCGCAAACGGCTCTACGGAGATAAAATTACTGTCGTTTAAAACCCTCGTCGAAAGGACGCAGGAATTTTGTCTGTTTCGTAAAACTCTTTGGCGGCTGCGAGAGCGAGGTTGGGATTGCGCAACAATGCCCGTCCATACGCTACAAAATCACATACCTGTCCCATCAGTAACGCTTCACCCTCAGCAGGTGTCGTAATAAGTCCTACAGCGATGGTAGGAATCGATCCCTCATGTCGGATTCGTTTAGCGTAATCGGCTTGATAGAGAGGGACGAAGAGCGGTTGTGTCTGGGTTACTGCCTGATTCCCTCCGGCAGAGACATGAATCACATCGACTCCTGCTGTTTTTAACACTTTGGAGAGGGCGATAGAGTCTTCAATATTCCAACCGTCTTCCATCCACTCCTCTGCCGAAATTCGTACAATTATAGGAAGATTGATAGCATCCTTTACCGCTTTAGTCACTTCCAGCAACAATCGGCATCGGTTTTCAAACGTTCCGCCATAGCTATCGGTGCGTCGATTGCTCAGTGGTGAGAGAAATTCACATAACAGATATCCGTGCGCTCCGTGAACTTCGACCATATCGTAGTCCGCTTCTTTTGCACGCAATGCAGCACGGACAAAAGAGTCTTTGATCCCCTCTATCTCTTCGAGTGTGAGCGCTGAGGGGACACGATAAGGCGCTTCGGTGCTAAAAGCAATAGCACTCGGAGCGACGGGAGATTCTGAATCACATCCGCATTTTCGTCCGGCATGGGCAAGTTGCACTGCAATTTTTGCACCGTTCTCATGGCAGATCGCCGTTAATTTACGATGACTTAAAACGTGTTCATCTGCCCATATTCCCAAATCATTTTCACTGATCCGTCCTCGCGGTTCAATCGCGGTTGCTTCTACAATGATCAATCCCACACCACCGAGCGCTTTGGAACCGTAGTGGAGAGTATGAAATGCGTTGGGATGACCGTTTTGATCGGCATGGTACATACACATAGGCGGCATTACAATACGGTTTTTCAGTGTTACGCCGCCAATAACACCTTCTTGAAGTAATAGACTCATACCTTTCTCCTTTACATGATTACAGAATGTACAGCATGTGTGCAAGTATTCATAAAAATTATTATTTACAGATAGGTGACCAATTCAGAGAGTTCGGAACGATGCAACGCTGGCTGTTCATCGACGCGATAACCAAATGGTACTAGCAGCACAATACTATAGGTATCCGTATCAATTCCCATGATTTTTTCTACTGCGTTACGGTCAAATCCCTCCATTGGACATGAATCGATTCCGATTGAAGCCGCTGCAGTCATCATGTTGGCGCACGCAATGTATACCTGATGCGCTGACCAAGATTCTAAGACTTCATCACTGCGCGGGTCGACCCATTGACTGTACATTTCTAAAAGTGCATCCGGATAATGAAATTTATCGAATTCACTTTTGATATACCCATCAGTGCTGCGAACATTCTTTTTATACGCAATCGCGATGAGCTCGGAAGCGGTCGTAATCTGAGGCTGATTCCATGCTACTGCTTGGATCGCTTCACGCATCGCTTTATCACGTATTACAAAAAATTGCCATTGCTCCATACCGAATGAACTGGGGCTGAGACGTCCCGCTTCGAGGATAAACGTCAAATCCTCATTACTCATAGGCTTATTAGTATCAAACAGTTTACACGCATGGCGGAAGTACATCGCCTCTTCAAAATTGTTTCGCATCGCTAATTCCTTATTTTATATTTTGTTTTAAATGTTCATTCAATCCGTTAAGGACACTGTTTAGATCAAATTCTGATTTATAGACATCATGGACGCTGTAGCTTGGATAGGGTTGCACACCACAAAATTGCAGTGTCTTATGTAGAGCTACATTAGCCTGATCCACGCTCATTCCCTCAAAAAATCCTTTGGGATTATTGAACTCACTCTCGGGACAGTTATAGGTGAAGCTGAGCATGTATCGCTTACCTTCCATCAATCCTCCGCTTCCGTACGTCTTTGATGGATCATTTCGACTGCGACCATCACTGGAGTATGTGACGGTATTTACTCCGCTTGAGAAAATGTCATCGATGTATTTTTTACCTAGCCATGGTAATCCCATCCAAAATACGGGTGACTGGATAAAAAAGAGATCAGCCCATTGAAATTTTTCCAACTCAACAGCAGTGTCATAGCCTTCGTCAATATTGGTTTCTTTTACTTCATAGCCATTGTGTAGAAAAAAAGTTTTTGCTTCATTTAACAGGTCTCTTGTTAAATTACCATTGGCAAAACCTTCATGTTTTTGGTGTAGATTTAGTAATAGTACACGTTTCATTTATACTCCTTAAAAGTAATCTTAGGTGAGATTCTATACAATACAGTGTTTTAAATCAAGAACGTACTAAAAAGTACTGTACATACTAAAAGGTAACTATATAATGATTCAATCTAATTTTAATTGCCATTTTGAGCTTACCCTTGAATTGATAGGCGGAAAATGGAAAGGGCTTATCTTATGGCATCTGCTTGATAAGAAAGTTCTGCGTAACGGTGAAATGCTTCGTCTAATGCCACGCATCACCCAAAAAATGCTGACTCAGCAATTGCGTGAGATGGAAGAGAATGGATTGATTTTGAGAGTGATTTATGAGCAAGTACCACCCAAGGTAGAATACAGTCTCACGCCGCACGGTACGTCACTTCGTCCAATATTAGAAATGATGATTGATTGGGGTGTTGATTATGCAGAGGATAAAAATATCGTAATAGTTTGTAATAAAGGATAAATATGGTTTCGGTTAAATATCTTCATGAGGTTCAAGCTGCATTGCTTTCATGTTTTATGAGTTTTATCATGTCAGGAGCGATTACGTTTATAAATCTTGGATTCGTTGATGGATTTATTGGGATATGGCTTCATGCGTGGTTGGTAGCGTATGCCATTGCATTTCCGACGATATTGCTAGTATTTCCATTTGCACGTAAGCTGGCGATGAAGATAGCAGCAAAACATTAGGACAGAAAAAATATTTTTTTGATGGTTAAAGAAAGAAGTGGAGCGGGAAACGAGACTCGAACTCGCGACATTCAGCTTGGAAGGCTGACGCTCTAGCCAACTGAGCTATTCCCGCACACTAAATGTAAGTATAGCAAAAAATAGAGTCATTTTTGATTGAATGAGTAGAATATTTTCAATTTTGTCATAATTTGGCGTTTTTTCTAACAGTTTTTTCATAATCAGAATATGGTAACTCTATTGATTGTATGTTACAATTATTTACAATTCACATAAAAGGCAAATGGATGAAACTTTTTTTACTAATGGTGGTTAATATCCTCTTTTTAACAGCTCTTTTTGGAGAAAATTTGACATTTGGTATCGTTCCGCAACAAAGTCCTATGAAACTTATGCAGGACTGGAAGCCAATAGTCGATTATCTTGAAAAAGCCACCGGGGATAAAATCATACTAAAGGTTGAACGCTCTATTCCGGAGTTTGAAAAAATTTTATACAGCGGCGGATATGACATTGCCTATATGAATCCTTACCATTATGTTGTTGCGCATAAAAAACAAGGCTACAATGCCAATGTACGTGATGAAAAGAATTTAATTGGAATTTTAGTTGTACGTAAAGAAAGCGGTATAAGTGATATTTCAATGCTCAAAGGGAAGCAATTTCTTTTCCCTTCCCCCGACGCTTTTGCAGCGACTTTGGTAAACAAATATGAATTATTTAAAAAGTACGGTATTAATGTTGAGCATGGTGAAAAATTTCGTTATGTAAATTCTCACGATTCAGTCTATAAAGGTGTTTCACGAGGAGTTGGTGATGTAGGCGGTGGAGTACAAAGAACATTCGATGATTTAAATGACATAAAAGCGAAAGAATCACTAATCATAATATATAAAACTAAAGCATATCCAAGTCATCCATTCGCGATGAAACCTTCAATGTCGGATAAAACAAAAACAAAACTAGCTAAAGCATTTTTGGAGATGCCTGTAGAATTTTTGAATTCTTTGAGTATGAAACATCTTATTGAAGCAAAAGATTCAGACTATGATTCTGTGCGTGATATTAGCAAAGTTCTTCCGATTGATAAAGATTAGAGGATGAGACTACCGTTCCGTTATCAGTTTATTCTCTCTTTTTTGAGCATTGAGATCGTTTTTATCTCTTTGATCGTTTTTTTTAATTTTACATCACTTAGTAAGTTGTCACATTCTCTTATTGAAGAAAAAATTCAAACAGCGACAAGCCTTTTTGGTGAGATGGTAAAAACTCCTATGATTACCTACGATCTTGGAACACTGGATAATCAAGTAGAAAGCTTTACCAATATCAAAAATATTGTAGCGGTGAAACTCTTTGATAATCAAAACAAACTGCTCAGTAATATCACATCAGATCCTAAATTCACAGTAGATAGTTTCCCAGAAGCCACAGGTGATATTCAACAAGAAAATCGAATATTTAGGTTGGTGAATGTCCCTATTACAGTTGATGGTGAAATATTAGGTAATGCTAAAGTGCTGTTTGAACTGACAGAAAGTCTACACACAATTGATAAAAATAGAAACTTGACTTTTTTACTTATATTCATTGAAATTACTCTTAGTTCAATCGCAGCTTATCTTATCGGTCGTAGGCTTACCAGTGCATTGAATCAGCTAACATCATCTGCAGAGCAGATAGCACAAAGTGATGATGTGATCATTCCAGATGTTGGAAAAGAGGGGGACGAGATGTCTCTTCTTTCTCACACACTGCATCTAATGCAGCAACGTATTGCTGAACGTAATAGTAAATTAAGAGATGTTGTTGAGAAACTGCAAGAAGACATAATTGAACGTACAGAGCTTGAAGCCAAACTTTTGTACGAACGAAATTTTAATAAAGCACTTGTTGATAATGCCAATGCCATCATCGCGGTCATTGATACAAATGGGTTGATGAGCTCAATTAACCCTTATGGCGAAGCTTTTACCGGATACACACAAGAAGAGATTGCTTCAGAGCCCTATTTTTGGAAGAAATTTCTACAACCTCAGATGCAAGAAAAAATTTTTACCATCATAGAGAATGCAAAATCCGGAAATATTGTCAAAAGCTTTCAAAACTCATGGATTTCAAAAGACGGGACGGAAAGTTATTTTGAATGGTCTAATATGCTGGTTTGTAAGCCTGACGGGTCAATGGATTATCTTGCGACGATTGGGATTGATATCACGCACAAGAAAAAAGTTGAAGAAGCTATCCTTTTGGCAAAAGAACAAGCAGAACATGCCAATAAAGCTAAAAGTGAATTTTTGGCAAATATGAGCCATGAAATACGAACTCCGCTAAACGGTATCATCGGATTAAATGATTTGGTATTAAAAACTTCCTTAACAGAAGTCCAGCACGATTACCTGACAAAAACGCAGCAGTCGTCCAAAGCATTGCTAAGTGTTATTAATGATATATTGGATTACTCTAAAATTGAAGCAGGTAAATTGGAATTTGAGGAAAAAATCTTTTCCATTGAGAGCTTATTGCGGAATGTTTCTGATTTGTTTGAATATGCCATTTCGGGAAAATTACTTGAGATACACATTGATATTCATCCTGATACACCGAGAATGCTAAAAGGAGATTCTCTTCGAGTGGGGCAAATATTTAATAACCTTGTCGGGAATGCGATTAAGTTTACAGAAAAAGGGGATGTCACACTTCATGTGAAACCGATTGCGCAAACGGATACTCATGTTCAGCTGCAATGCTCTATTACGGATACGGGTATCGGAATGAGTGAAGAAGAACAAGCAAGACTGTTCCAAGCATTTTCTCAAACCGATACTTCCAATACGCGTAAATATGGAGGAACCGGTCTTGGGCTTACGATTTGTAAACAACTGATTGAGCTTATGGGTGGGGAGATTTGGCAAGAGAGTGTAAAAGGAATCGGGTCAACATTTACTTTTACGCTACAACTTAAAAAAGATGAATCCCAAGAGATAGTAGCCTATAGCAGCAATTATTTGCGTGACCAACGCTTTTTAGTTGTTGATGATAATCAGCTTGAGCGCGAGCTGATCGGAGGCATACTCACTTCATGGGGTGCTAATCCAACATTGTGCGGCAGTGGTGAAGATGCAATTAATTTAGCAGAAAATCAGCCGTTTGATTATTTAATCGTTGATTGGCAGATGCCAGGGATTGATGGACTTGATGTTATTAAAACTCTTCAAGAGGATTTGAAAACTAAATTTCCTAAAGTTATAATGGTGACGGCTCATCTCAAAGATGAACTGTTAAAAGTTGCGGCAGCTCGACATATCACGGTAGAAAAGATTCTTCATAAACCGGTGAGCCCCTCTATATTGTTCGAATCCATTACGGAGACGGTAAAGTCTGAAATAGACAAAGAAAGAATGTCTGAAAAACGTTTTGTTGCTCACGGTAATATACTGGTTGTTGAGGACAATGATATTAACCAATTGGTAGCGAGAGATTTACTTGAATTTTTTGGATTGAATGTCAGTATGGCAAATAATGGGCAAGAAGGGGTTGAAAAAGTTAAAAATCAATCCTATGATTTAGTTTTGATGGATCTTCAGATGCCCATCATGGACGGTTTTGAAGCGACTCGTAAGATTCGTGAATTTAATCAAGATATACCTATTATTGCTTTGAGTGCTGCCGTGATGGAACATGATAAAAAACTTACAAGAGATGCCGGAATGAATGAACATCTTTCGAAACCAATCGATATGGAGGAATTACAGCATCTGCTTGGAAAATATCTTAAAACAGATTGGATAGCAGAAGATGTGATTGTTGAAAAAAGTGATGATGTTTATGGGATTGATATGATGGATTTATCCAAAAAACTGAAAAAACCTGAACAAATCGAACGTTTTCTAAAGCTGTTTGCCCAAGGACATCGTGAATTTTCACAAAAGCTTATGAATATTCCTATCGGAAGTGAAGAGTTTAAGCAGCTGATTCATGCTATCAAAGGAGTCAGCGGTAATGTATCGGCAATGATGGTTTATGCTATTGTCAAAGTAATCGATGAATGCGGCGATGCGGAGATTCAAAAAGAACTGATTCCCTCTTTAATCGAGGAGCTGGATCATGTGATTGCATCGATCGACGAGCGGTATCCTAGAACAGCTATTTCAGCGCCCAAAAATACTGATGCTGGAACTATGAGTTTGATGGTAAATGCGATTATTTCCAAACTGGAAAACAAAGAATTTATTGATGATGATCAACTGGAGGATTGTGTAGGCAGGCTCTCACAATTTATAGACAAAGAAGGAATTTCGAAAATCAATAATTCAATAGAAAACTTTGAGTATGATACGGCAAAAAAATTATTTCAAAGCGTCAAGGAACAATTGAATGGATAAGCCTAGTATTTTAATTGTTGATGATGAACCGCTTAATCTTAAGCTAGTCGCACAAAGTTTGAGAGAACGTTACAGTATATTTGTCGTTCGCAGTGGAGCAGAAGCCCTTGCTTTGTTGGCTGATCATAACATTAATCTGATTTTACTTGATATAAATATGCCCGATATGGATGGGTTTGAAGTAGCTCATGAACTGAAAAAACTACCAAAGACGGCAAAGATTCCGATCATCTTTTTAACGGCTGATAAAACGCAAGAAACGATCGTAAGAGCATTTCAATCAGGTGCAGTTGATTATATCACGAAGCCCTTTCAGCCTGAAGAGCTAAATGCTCGGGTAGACAATCATATCCGAGCCAATCAACTTCAAAAAGAGTTAAAAAAAGCGTCGAAAAACAATACCCATTTACTTGAGATTATCAATGCTTATGTCTCATTTATAAAAGTGGATCCAAAAGGAATAATTCAAGAAATTAGCGATAATTTTTGTAAGCAGCTTGAATGTAATAAAGAATATATTATAGGCAAGAATATCAACATACTTAAGTCTGGCAATATGGATCATTCTTTTTATCAGGAAATATGGCAAAGGATACTTGCTGGGGAAACATTTTCATATGATATTGAAGACGGAAATTTTTCTGGAGGAACCAATTGGTATCATGTTACGGTATCCCAGGATTACAATCATAAAAACGAATTGGTTGGATTTATTGCATTTTATGAAAATATTGATGAAAAAATGCGTTATATGTATGATGCTCAAACGGATAGATTAACGGGATTACTAAACAGAGCAAAAATAGATGATATTTTACAATCTGAAATCAAACGTGCCACACGCAATGAGTTTGCACTTTCTGTGATCCTTGTTGACATTGATTATTTTAAAGAGGTTAATGATAAACATGGACATCAGACTGGTGACTTGATTTTGAGTGAGTTTGCAGCTTTATTATCCAGTAATATACGTGAAACAGATTTTATAGGACGATGGGGAGGAGAAGAATTTTTGATAATCTGTCCTCATACGGATTCTGATGGCACTTTTGCATTGGCAGAAAATCTTAGAAAAAGAGTAGAATCGACTAGTTTTTCTGTAATTGGAAATAAAACGTCGAGTTTTGGAATCGCCCAATTATACAAAAGTGATACGATTGAAGACATATTCAAGAACGTTGATTTCGCTCTTTATCATGCGAAAAAAATGGGAAGAAATCAAGTTCAACGCTATAAATAAACACAGAATACACAATCCAAGATAAATCCTAAATACCTCTTTTAAAAATCAAGTTTTTAAGGCTTCGGTCTTCATTGCTTGCGGGGAAGCTCTTTAGATTCTCCAATCTTTCAATATAACGAAATTCAGGGGCATTTTCTTTAAAAAGAGTTTTAATAAATTCAGGGTCCAATTCTGGAGCATTGAGTGCGGATAAAATAGTACATTCTTCTGCTGCGAATTCATGAAGCCTGCGGATGATTTTCTCATAGTCGCTGGTTGCTGCAAACGAGCCTTTTTGGAAGCTTGGTGGATCGATGATGATCAGGTCGTAGGGTCCTGATTTACGGATACGACTCCATGATTTTAGAATGTTGTACGGCATAAATTCCACTTTTTTCGTGTCAAGTCCGTTTAGGCGATGATTTTCTCTTCCTATGCTGAGAACATTTTTGTTCATATCGACATTTACAACGGCCTTTGCTCCTGCTGCAATAGCTGCAATAGAGAAAGAACAGGTGTAGGAAAAGAGATTTAAGACATTTTTGTTACTTGCATGATCACGGACAAACGATCTTCCGTTTTTCATGTCGGGAAAGAAACCAATATTTTGGGCATTGAGAAAATTGAGATGATATTTGAGACCGTTTTCTGTGGCGAACGTCTCTTGTCGTAACTCTCCTGCAATCACCGTAGAGGGTGCTTGGGGAAGATAGCGTTGTTGGACGATCATTGCATCCCATTTTTGTTCACGAGAATAGAAATCACTTAACATGGTAAGAATCGTTTCTTCATCATCATCCGCGTCAAACAATACGATAAATAACACCTTGTCCACACTGTCAACCGTGAGAAATCGATACCTCTCGTAGGCGTCGCCCCGTCCGTGAAATAATCGGGTATATTCTTCAGTTTTGTATTGAGCGTTGATGGTTATGAGCTGCTGTAAATCATTTAGGGTCATATTTATGTATCTTTTATAAAAGTGGTGAAAGTATAGCAGGAGTTGGATGGATCGCTCAGAAGAGTTCAGGATGCAATATCATCGTGATATAATACCTTAAGCGAGGGAACGGCATGGAAATAATGGATTACAGTGACCGTTCTAAAATAGAGTTTGGCTTAACTGAAAAAATAGCTTCCAAAACGATGCAGTGGGCAGTAAAAAAGTACCTTCATCTAAAAACAACTCAAAAAGTATTACCGACTGCGCCCGATCAAACATTGCGTCTGTTGTACATTCATGTCCCATTTTGTCTGACACTGTGCCCGTATTGCTCATTCCATAAATTCAGATTTGACGAGCCAAGCGCCAAACGATACTTTAAACTGTTACACAAAGAAATGCAAATGATTCACTCGCTTGGGTATCGGTTTGATTCGATTTATTTTGGAGGCGGAACGACGACGATTTTACCCTCAGAGTTGGGAGAGACGATCGATTTGGCTAAATCGATGTTCGATATCCGTGAGGTGTCGTGTGAGAGCGATCCACAGCATTTGATCGATTTGGAGGATGCAAATCTAATCGGTAAGATTGATCGTCTTTCTATAGGGATTCAGAGTTTTAATGATGATACTCTCAAACAAATTGGGCGATATAAAAAGTTTGGTTCTGCTGAAAACCAGTATGAGAAAGTAGAACGTGCTATCCCGAATTTTCCGATCGTCAACATAGATATGATTTATAATTATCCGAATCAAAGCGAAGAAGCTTTGCACCATGAGATCGATACGATTCTCAAACTCCGTCCGCCACAAGTGACTTTTTATCCGCTGATGTATGCACCTGGAATTCGAGAGAGTCTCAGTAAGCGTTGGGGAAATCTCAGCGACACCAAGGAAGCTAAACTTTATCGTATCATAATGGAACGAATGAGGGGAATTTATACTCAGCGGTCGAGTTGGGCGTGGTCATTGGAGAAAGAGGGAATTATCGATGAATACGTGATCGAGAGGAGTGAATATGTCGGGATCGGAAGCGGTGCATTTAGCTTTATCGGGGATACTCTCTACGCTAATACGTTTTCATTGCCTGAATATGCAGAAGCATTAACTGATAACCGATTGCCCATCACGCACGCGATCTCTTTCCCCTCACGTGCAATTCGTCAATATAGGATGATGGTGGAATTGTTTGGTTTCTCACCAGCAACAGAGCACTTATGGATAGAAAATACTCTTTTAAAACTGTTTGGTGGATACACAAAAGGGAAAGTAAGTGTTAAAGGCTCTTATCTTTTTTCCGTAATGATGCGGGAGTTTTATAACGGAATGGATTACGTCCGCGAGACAATGCGTCACAATCTGACGAATAAAGATGGTTTGATTGAGTGAAAATATACTTTGAAACCGTTAAGTGAGCGAAAAAGTAATGATTTTTTTTATGGACTTCAAAATAAAAATTAATATTAAACTTTAAAATAAAAATATATTTTGCTACAATAGTTCTATAAATTTGAGATTTATGCAGGATGATACGTATGAAAAGAACAACATTAGCCTCGATATTAACTAAAAATGTAACCACACTTCCTATCGATGTGACGGTATCGTATGCCATGGAAGTGATGTCTCTTGGAAATCTCAGCTCTTTGATTATCGTTGATGCTGATAATCGACCGATAGGAATTTTTACTGAACGAGACAGTTTAAAAGTAATTTCAGGAAAAATAGCCTTAGACTCTCATTTAGGTGATGCGATGAGTCAGGGGGTTTATACAGTACATCGGGATGATGAGATCCATGACACCTACGCCATTATGTCTGACAAAGGTTTTCGGCATTTGGTTATAGTAGATGATGAAGGAAGGCTAGAAGGAGTAGCGACCCAAGGCGATTTCCTGCGTCATATCGGTTTTGACAATATGACGTATAGCAAAAATATTACGACGGTAATGACCAAATCGGTTGTGATGCTGAATCGTGATTCGACTATCACCTATGCAGCTTCTTTAATGGCTGAACACCACAGTGACTATGCCGTCATTACGGAGGGTACGATTCCGGTTGGTCTTATTACTGAACGGGATATTTTGCAGTATGCTTCAGCTAAAAATGAATTCGGAGATGATCCGATTTGGCATGTCTATCAGAGTGATTTTCCTGTATGCACAGAAGAGACATCTTTGTCTGAAGCGGCTTCACTTATGGAACATCATGGTGTTCATCAACTGATTATTGCGGATGATGATGGGAATCTCGTCGGATTATTGACGCGTTATGATCTTTTACAGGCATTGCATGGGAGTTATTTTGAGTTTTTAATTCGGCAGGTTGATACCAAAAGCACAGCTTTGACTGAACTCAAAGATGTATATGCTAAGCTGGTTCAAGACCAAGATGATTTGATCAAAAGTGAAGAAAAATTTCGAACGTTATTTGATATGCTTCCTGATGGAGTTGTACTTGTAGATCCTATTACCCATCAAACCGTTGATTTTAACAGCGTTGCCGCGCAGCAATTGGGTTATACGGCAGCAGAGTTTTTAGAAGTCAATATAAGTGATTATGAAACGATTGAAACAAAAGAAGAAACAAATGCACGTGTTCAAGCGATCCTTCATGATGGACAACATGAATTTGATACGGTTCACCGTCGAAAAAATGGATCATTGATGGACGTTCGTGTGACTGTTTCTGGAGTGACTATTCAAGAAAATCCCTATCTTTTAGCCTATTATCGTGATATTACAGATAAAAAAAGACAAGCGATTCGTTTACAAGCACAGTTAGATCTTTTAGGGATTATAGCTACAAATATACCGATGCAGGAATTGCTTGAAACGATCTCATTATTTGTTGAAAAGCAATGTAATGGAATCAAGTGCTCGATTTTATTGGCTGACGATAAAACACAGACGCTTCAAAATGGTGCGGCACCGAGTATTCCTTTATCGTATACAAATTCAATTATTGGAGTGCCTATAGCGCAAGGAAATGGTTCTTGCGGAACTGCGTGTGCGACTAGATTGCCCGTTGTTGTGAGTGATGTCTTAACTGATCCTCTTTGGCATCAGTATCTTTCGTTGATTAAACCGTATTCATGGCTTCGTGCATGCTGGTCAACACCATTTTTTGATCAAGACAAAAATTTACTTGGTACATTTGCCCTTTATGCCGATACCCCGAGAAATCCTGATGCCAATGAACAAGAACTAATGACGTATTCCGCGTCACTTGCGGGTATGGTAGTAGAACGCTTTTCACGGCAGGAAGCATACGCTCAGCAAGCCGTATTTTTACATACACTGATCAATACAATTCCCGATTTAGTCTGGGTAAAAGATACGGCAGGAGTATATCTCGCGTGTAATGAGATGTTTGAACGTCTTTATAATGCCAAAGAGCTAGAGATTATAGGTAAAACAGATTTTGATTTTGTAGATTCTGAGCTTGCGCAATTTTTTCAAGATCATGATCGAGCAGCCATAGCAGCAGGGGGATCAAAAACCAATGAAGAATTTTTAAAATTTGCCGATGGAAGCTATGAAGGGCTGTTTGATACGATCAAAACACCCATGAAAGATGCAGAGGGTACAATTATCGGAGTACTTGGAATTGCCCGTGATATTACCGATCGAAAACGTTATGAAGAGCGACTCGAGACGTTGGCAAACTATGATACATTGACAGGCTTAGCAAATCGTGCATTATTCTCTTCACATCTGCAAAGCTCGATTGAAAAAGCTAAGCGTCACAAAACTCAAATTGCTGTATTAATGTTTGATTTAGACCGCTTTAAAGATGTTAATGACAGCTTCGGGCATGCAGCAGGAGATGAGCTGCTTCAGCAAGTAGCACAGCGGTTTGATGTGAGATTACGCGATGGAGATATTATCAGCCGTTTGGGCGGAGATGAGTTTGCTATTGTCTTGGAACATCTTAATCGTCCCGAAGATGCAGGTCGGATCGCAAAAGAAATGATCGATGCACAGAATGCTCCCTATAAACTGATCGGCGGCGCAGTAGTGCATATCGGGATGAGTGCCGGGATTGTTCTTTTTCCTGATCATGGAGAGAGTGCTTCTGAGTTACTTCAGCATGCTGATGCAGCTTTGTATAAAGCGAAAGGGGAGGGGCGAGGTATTTATCGCTACTATACCGATGAATTGACCGATTCAGCACGTCAGCGGATTGAATATGAGACATGTTTACGTCGCGCAGTTGAGAACAATGAATTCGAAGTTTATTATCAGCCGCAAGTTCATATTGCAACGGGGAAAATTGTTGGTGCTGAAGCTCTGGTCCGATGGAACAATCCTGAGAAAGGTATGATTTTTCCAAGTTTGTTTATCCCGATTGCTGAGGAGACGGGACTCATTAGCGCTATTGGTGAATGGGTACTGAATGAGACATGCCGACAGGGAAAAATTTGGCTAGACGCTGGATATCGACTGACACTTGCAGTCAATCTATCTGCTCATCAAGTACGCCACCAAAATATTCCGGCAATGGTTGAATCAGCTCTTAAAAAATCAGGATATCCGGCAGATAAGCTCGAGCTTGAACTTACAGAAAGCGCTCTTATGCAAAGGGAAGAGGAGACGGTGGCAATGCTTCATATGCTTCGTGCACAGGGGATACGACTTGCCATTGATGACTTCGGAACTGGATACTCGTCACTCTCCTATCTGAAGCGATTTCCGATTGATGTTTTAAAAATTGATAAAAGTTTTGTGGATGATCTTCCGTTTGATGCAGATGATATGGCGATTGTTACGGCCATTATCGCTATGGGGACAGCACTTGGTTTTCAGATTTTAGCGGAGGGTACAGAGCGTGTCGAGCAGATTGAATTTTTAAAAGAGCGTGGATGCACAATGTATCAAGGGTATTACAAAAGCCCGCCACTACCTGCAAAAGAGTTTTTTGAACTGTTATGCAAATAGGGCTAGTCTCTGAGTGAATCAGCCTACTTCGTTTGTGTAGGCATACGTCGAGGAGATAGAGCGTAAGCGTTCTGCCGCTTTGATAAAGACATCGATGACATAATCAATCTCATCGGCTGTCGTAAATCGGCTGAGACTGAGACGGATTGCTGTGTGGGCCAGTTCCGGGTCTTCACCGATGGCGTTCATGACAGGATTGGCTTGGAGTGATTCTGAAGCACATGCGCTTCCGGTAGAGGCTGCGATTCCTGCACGATTTAGATCCCACAGCATCGATTCACCCTCAATACCGCGTAAAGAAATGAGAATCGTATTGGGAGTTTTACGTGATCGATCGCCCACGACGATGGTATCGGGAAGCTGTGAAATCGCATCTTCGAGACGGTCTCGTAATGCACGGACATCACTGTTCATCTTGTCTAAATGTCCGACAGATTGTTTCATCGCCAATCCCATTCCGATCATATAGGCAACATTAAGTGTACCTGCACGCTTGCCTCCCATTTGCTCACCGCCATGCAGCAGATTCGGAAGATCTTTCCCTTTTTTGACGTACAAGCCGCCGATCCCTTTTGGACCATGGAATTTGTGTGCTGAAAAGGTTAGATAATCGATCGGTGTTTTGGTGAGATCGACTGAAACCTTTCCGATAGCCTGCACTGCATCTGTATGAAATAAAATCCCTTTTTCTTTTGCGATTTGTGCTACTTCATCGACGGGGAAGATCATCCCCGTTTCATTGTTCGCCCACATCATAGAAATAAGTATGGTTTTATCCGTGATAGCTGCAGCTATACGCTCGGCACTCACATAACCGTATTGGTCAACATCGACAAATGTGACTTCTGCACCGTGCTCTTGTAAAAAATGAAGTGTTTCTAGAACGGAAGGGTGCTCAACTGCAGATGCAATAATGTGATTTTTAGTAGGATCAGGCAATATATGTTTGAAAAAAATCCCTTTTAGTACACTATTGTTACTTTCAGTCGCACATGATGTGATGAGTATGTCATCCGCATCGGGAGCGTTAAGCGCATCGTACATGTATCCCATTGCCTCATTCAAATAGGGGCGTACTTCGATACCGTATTGGTGAAGCGAGTTGGGATTGCCATAAAACTCTTCAAAAAAGGGCTGCATTTTTACTTTTACGATGGGGTCTAGTTTGGTGGTGGCATTGTTGTCAAGATAGACGCGTTTCATGTTTTGTCCTCATGTGTCGTTATTATAAGGACTAATGCAAGATTTGTTCGAGAAGGAAGGTCACTCTATTTGATCCACTCTGAGTATGAACACCAAGTAGCTAACCAGCCAGGAAACTCATGTGCTGGCATTGGGCGAGCGATGGCGTAGCCTTGTGCACATTCACATCCCATTTGTAATAACAGTTCTCCGTGCGCTATGGTTTCTACCCCCTCAGCGATTATATTCAAATGAAATGCATGAGCAAGGCTGATAATCCCTGATAAGATTGCAATATCATTGGGATTATTAAACATATCGCGAATAAAGCTTTGATCAATTTTTATCGTGGCGATGGGTAACTGCTGGAGATACGTGAGAGAAGAATAACCGGTACCAAAATCATCAAGCGAAAATAATACTTCGAACTCTCGGCACGATTGAATAATTTTAGAGATTCGGGTCATGTCTTCTAGCTTACTGGTTTCTAACACTTCAAGCTCTAAATAAGCAGGATTAATGTCCGGATGTAACGCTAAAATCTCCTGTAAACGGTTGACAAAATTATCTTCTTGAAGCTGTCGAGCACTAACATTAACGCTTATGTGAACATCGACTCCCTCGTGATGCCAACGTTCCATTTGGGTTAAGGCCGCATTGATGACCCACTCTCCTAGTTCAATAGAGAGTGGATGATCTTCAATCATAGGTAAAAATAGAGCTGGTGGTAAGAGACCATTTTTGGGATGTTGCCATCGAATCAGCGCCTCTACTCCAATAACAACTCCTGTTTTCATATTGACTTTTGGCTGATAATAGAGGAGAAATTCAGATAATTGCATTGCTTTATGCATATTTTCTATAAATTCATATCTTTCTCGAAGAAGTGTGTCTTGCTGTGTATCAAAAACATGATAGCGATTTCTGCCGGCTAATTTGGCTTGATACATTGCTTGATCTGCTTGACGTAAGAGTAAATCTGTATCTATTTTTTGAGCTTGCGGGTAAAAAGTTACCCCTAGACTTGCAGTGATCTGCAATAATAGATCATCGACATTTAATGGCTTGGAGGTTGCCTCTAAAAGACGGATAATCATAGGAATAGCATCTTCGATAGTATTCAAATCAAGCAAAAGTATAACGAACTCATCTCCTCCTATTCGAGCAATGGTATCCCCCTCTCGAAGTGTTTGTTTCATTTGATTGGAGAGGGTAATGAGGACATGATCGCCTACTTCATGACCATGAGTATCATTGACTTCTTTAAATCCATCTAAGTCGAGATAAACAACGCCCAAAGGGAGTCCATGACGTTGGGACTGAGCCATCCCTTGACTGAGGCGATCGGATAGCAGTACACGATTGGGAAGATTGGTCAGTGCATCATACTGGGCAATTCGGTTTAACTCATTTTCGTATAGCTTTTTTTCGGTAATATCGCTCATTACTAGCCGAACGACGGAAATATTATCACTATTTTTTGCAGCAATCGTTACTAGATGCGCCCAAAAGGGTGGATTATTTTCACGAAGCAAACGTAATTCAAAAGAGAATTTTTCATCCGATTTAAAGAATTTTTTACGGTACAGATAGTAGTTGTTTTGATCTTCTTTGTGGACAAATTTAGACATGAGCCGCCCAACTAGATTATTTCGGCTAACCCCAAGCAGTACAGCAGCGGTTAAGTTAGCTTCTAATATTAATCCCGCCTCGGAGAGAGTACAATAGCCTACCGGAGCCAGATCATAGAGATCAAAATAACGCTCACGTTGGGCATCAAGCTCTATTTGCGTTTGACGTAATTCCTCGTTTTGCATTTCCAATTCGATTTGATGAACACGTAATTCATGCAGTATACGTCCGATTTCTTCGGGCAACATTTTTTCTAAGTCTTCTCGTGACTCATCCATGTTTTCGCAAGCGATTCTTTCGGCTTGCAAACGTAAATTTTTTGGAAGAATTTCTACACCATCAAAATTTTCATCGACAATCATGAGGTTACTCTCTTCATATTGATTTTTGATTCAATCATCCGTTCTGTGGTGGCTACTGCATAGATATTACCGCTTTCATTTACTAAAGCAGTAGCCGTCAGCCAGACTTCTACTGTTTGAGCGTCTTTTCTCATTCGTTGTGTAAATAATGGCTCCAAGACTTCAGCTTGGCTCAACTGATGTACTCGCACTAGCGCTTCTTCTTGGAGCGCTTTTGGTATGCGGTCGCGTACATTCATTTTTAGTGCTTCCTCTTCACTCCAACCATACATTCTCACGGCTCCGGGATTCCAGGCAAGAATCGTACCATCCAAGCTTTGAACGGTAATGGCATCATGCGCATCACGTACAACTACGGCTAAACGAAGCAACTCATTAACTTTGAGCTGTGCTTCTGCTGCTTCTTTGCGAGCCGTATTGTCTGTACCGATGAGTAAGTAGCCGATAATCTTCTCTTTATCGTCACGTAAAGCCGTCACAGAAACGACTGCCGGAAAGCGACTGCCATCTTTACGAACATACGTAAGCTCATATATATCCTCGATCTCACGGGAAGCTTTGAACACCAACGCTTCAAAGCCTGGGGCTATGGGTGTGTTGAATTCCAAACTTAAACTTTCAGCCCTCTGGATGATTTCTGTCGGATCAGAAATATCAGCCGGTGTGATTTTGTTCATCACCTCCGTGGCTGCATAGCCTAACATTTTCTCTGCACCAACGTTAAAAATTTGAATAACGCCCTTTTTATCGGTAGCAATACTGGAAAAATTAGTACTGTTAAAAATAGCTCTTTGCAGCGTTCCTGCTTTATAGAGTGCGGCTTCGGCATCTTTACGGGCGGTATTGTCTATAAAAGTAATGACAGCACCCTCAATGACGTTGTCAATCGTTCGGTAGGGGAGGATACGCATCGTGTACCATTTACCAATCACTGTTTGGACATCCAACTCTTTTGGCATCAAGGTATCCAGCACCGCCTGCACATCATCCACTAGGTTAATATAGCCGATTAAGTTGGAAACAATATGAGAAACAGGTCTTCCCTCATCACCGGATATAAGGTTGATTATCATTTTAGCTTCGGGAGTGAAACGGAGAATACGCAGTTGGTGATCCACAAAAACCGTACCCACACCCGTTCCTGCGAGTAAATTGTTCATATCATTATTGGCAAGGGATAAATCAGAGACTTTGGTTTGCAGTTCGATATTAACGGTTGCCAACTCTTCATTCGCGGATTGTAACTCTTCTTTCGACGTTTCAAGCTCTTCATTGGTCGATTGTAACTCTTCGTTTATGGATTGCATCTCTTCGTTTGAGGATTTCAGTTTTTCATTGGAGCTTTCCATCTCTTCATTGGCAATTTGAAGATATTCTTCTTTCGCCCACAACTCTTTTTTCAATAGCTCAATACTAAAATGCTCTTCTTGATTTGATCCATCTTCTTGTGATAATGTTTGGAGAGCCTTTTTTTGAGCTCTTTGTACCTCTGTCAGCGGTACTTCTTCAAGAATAATCAAGTACAAAGGAGACTCAGGTGTTACCGTAGGATCGACAGAAATCACTACTGGTCGGATGGTGAGATTGATGGTATTGAAATGGCCATTAACATTGATGCTCAAACTAGAGTAGCGAATAATCTCTTTTGAGGAGACGGCTTTATGCAAAGCAATCGTTAAATCACGCTGTAAACCTTCACGCGCCATTTTTAGAATATTAATACTGCTGGTTTCACCCACAGGTAATTCCAGATACATTCCCATACGCCCATAAAGGTAGAGAATGTCACCTTTTATATTAACAAGTGCTCCAGAGGGTGCAATTTGTTGTAAGAGTGCCTGCTCGGTTAGCTCGCGAAGGGGTAGTTTCCGCTCAGAGAGCTTTCCTGCTGGCTGAGAAATGACCGTGCGAATGGTGCTTATCGAGGGAAGGAGCTGTTTTATATTTGTCCGTTTTACTCCATAGAGCTGTTCTTTTCGTTGGTATATTTTTGCTTTTCGATCCATTACCGAAAATAGGTCGGTAAAATCGCCGATGCATTCGGAGGTGCCTAAAAAAAGGATACCATTGGAATTAAGTGCATAATGAAATAATGGAAAAAGTTTTTTTTGCAACTCTGACCCCATATAAATGAGAAGATTGCGGCAGGAAATGAGGTCCAGCCTAGAGAAGGGAGGATCTTTAATAATATTATGTTCTGAAAAAATCAGCATATCACGAATATTTTTATGGATTCGATACATACTGCCATCGGGCTCAGCTGTAAAAAAACGTCCCAGTCGTTCTGCTGTAACTTCAGTTGATATACTGGATGAAAATAGCCCAGTACGTGCTTTTGCTATTGCTTGAGCATCGATGTCCGTAGCAAAGATCTGAACCACATGGTGCAATTTCATGGCTTCCATATACTCTGACAAAAGTATTGCTATGGAGTACGCTTCTTCGCCCGTAGAACATCCCGTCGACCAAATTCGAATGACACTTCCTTCGGGTTTAGCGATAAAAAGTTTGGGAATGATATATTCTTCAAGTAGCTTAAATGCTTCTGGGTCACGGAAAAAATTGGTGACACCAATTAACAAGTCACGAAACAATGCTACTATCTCGGTCGGTGTATTTTGTAAATATTTAACGTATTTGCCTATCTCATCAATTTGGTGAACCACCATGCGTCGTTCAATACGACGATAAATGGTACTGGGTTTATAGAGGGAAAAATCATGACCGGTTTGGGCACGAAGAAGGATAAAAATTTTCTTGAGCGAATTTTCATACTGCAATGTTGGAGAGGTGGGAGTGCGTGGCGGAGTTCCAAACGCATGGGTCACATAGTCTATCAGTTTGAGGGGCATTTCAGAGGGCGAAAGTTCGTAATCCACAAGTCCTGTTGCGATGGCACTGCTAGGCATTCCATCGTACTCAGCAGAATTGAGGCTTTGAGCCATCACCATTCCACCTTCTGCCTTAATGGCTTGTATTCCTAATGTTCCATCACTGCCAGTACCTGTCAAGATGATAGCGATAGCTTTTTGTGCCTGATCTTGTGCCAAAGAACGAAAAAAATAATTAATGGGTAAACGATGACCATGCAGTTCAGTAGGCTCAAAAAGTTGCAGAATTCCATTTAAAATAGCCATATCCTGACCGGGTGGAATGACATAAACACAATTGGGCTGTACCGCCATACCATCTTCAACTTCGAAAACTTTCATACTGGTATAGTGGCTGATGAGCTCTGTCAGTATACTTTTATGCTCGGGAGAAAGATGCTGAACGAGCACATACGCCATTTCAGAATCAACATTAGCGGGCAAACCTGAAAAGAACGCCTCAAAAGCCGCTAAACCTCCAGCGGAAGCGCCTATGCCTACAATGGGAAAATTTAATTGGGTATCAGTATCGTAAGGATCAATTGTATTGTTCGTTTCAGAGAATTGGTCTGTCTGAGCATTCTCTGTTATTACTGTCATAGGTATTTCCCTGTTGTATAAACTTATTACTTATTGATCATAATAAGCTTATACATATTAACTGGCTACCCTTAAGATTGAGCGTAATTGTATACTTTGACAGACAAAGCATACAAAAGAGTAAATTCTCTACGGTAATGATGCAGAAGCTTACCCTTGGGCTTGTTCTTCTTTGTATACGTAAATCGGTTCATTGGTTGGGTCTTCGATCACCGCTTCAGTGATGGTGAGGCTTTGTAGATTCTTTTTCGATGGGCAGCTAAATTGCAACGGCAGCATCGCTTCTTCGATAATACTGCGTAATCCGCGTGCGCCTACACCACGGTCGATTGCTTTTTGGGCAACGGCATCGAGGGCTTTGGCTTCGAAGTTTAGCTCGATACCGTCCATATCAAACAGCGCTTGAAATTGTTTGATAAGAGCATTGTCCGGTTCTTGGAGGATTTGCACCATTTGCTCTTTGGTAAGCTCGGTCAGCTGTGCAACGACGGGGATACGCCCGATAAACTCAGGGATGATCCCGTAATGGACGAGCGCTTTGGCATCGATCTTTTTAGGTTTAACGACGGTTTCTGCCGTACTTTTACTAAATCCGACTTTATTTGACTTTTTAGTATGGGTATCGGGTACAAGACCAACAAACGCACCGCCACAGACGAAGAGGACGTGAGTAGTATTGAATAATACCGTTTCGGTGGTGGAGTTTTTACGGCTCCCTTTGACTGGGACGTACACTTCTGCCCCTTCAAGAATTTTGAGTAACCCTTGTTGTACCCCTTCACCGGAAACATCACGTCCCATAGTAGAAGATTCTGACTTGCGGGCGATTTTATCGATCTCGTCGATGTAGATGATTCCTCGTTGTGCGAGCTCGATGTCATAGTTGGCTGCGGCAAGGAGACGAGAGAGGATGCTTTCGACGTCTTCCCCTACGTATCCAGCTTCGGTGAGTGCTGTTGCATCAGCAACGGCAAACGGAACTTGCATGATTTTTGAAAGCGATTTGGCAAGTAATGTTTTACCGCTTCCCGTAGGCCCTACGAGGAGAATATTGCTTTTTTCCAACTCAACATTATTGTAAATCGGGTTTTCAATGCGTTTGTAGTGGTTGTACAATGCAACGGCAAGGACTTTTTTCGCATCCACTTGACCAATGATGTATTTGTCTAAAAACTCCACGATCTTTTCGGGAATAGGGAGCTGTTGCTGCATTTCGGAGCGTTGCTCGTAGCGTACTTCCTTTTGAAGTATTGCTGAACAAGTTGTGATACACTCGTTACAAATATGGGTTGTCTCCGAGGAGAACATTTTTTTCACTTCACGCTGTGGTCGTCCGCAAAATGAGCAGTTTTTTTCAGTATTCATCACTCAATCCTTCGCACTGAATTTAGTCAAAATCGTATCCGCTAAGCCAAACTCGATTGCTTCTTTGGCTTCCATGTAGTTGTCGCGGTCGGATTCTTTTTCGATCACTTTGGCACTTTTCCCCGTCGCCTCAGCGAGGATCACATACAAACGGCGTTTGAGATTGAGGATATGTTTCGTATGAATCTCAATGTCGCTTGCTTGACCCGAATAGCCGCCCAATGGCTGATGAATCATCACTTCTGCATTAGGGAGCATATAACGATGCCCTTTTTCCCCACAGGTAAATAACACCGCCGCCATCGATGCTACCATCCCCATGGCATAGGTATGCACGGGGGCATTGATTAAGTTCATAGTATCTAATATGGCTAATCCACTCATCACTGAACCACCCGGTGAACTGATGTAAACATGAATCGGTTCTTCGGAATCCATCGCTTCCAGATACAGCAGTTGAGAAACGATAATCCCCATCATGTGATCATCAATTGCTTCGGTGATAACGATGACACGATCGCCTAAAAGTTTGGAAAACAAATCGAAATAACGCTCTCCGCGAGGCGAAACATCTTTAACTGTAGGTAAGTAAGGCATGATTATCTCCTTTAAATGAATGCTTGGATAAATTCTTGAAGTGACATAGGAATCACTTCAATATTGTGTTTCTCGATAAACTTTTTCTCTTTTTTCCCCAGCTCTTGATCGGTGATGACATATCCACCCTCCAAATCAAAGCTAAGCTCGTTAGCCACCATCCGATCGGTATCGTGACCGAAAGATGTGCCTAAAAAGAGATATTTTTTTGCTTTACGGTAGGTTTTTAGTACTTTTGGCACGGCAAATCCTCCCATCGCTTCGGTAAGCCAATCTACGTAATCGGCATCGGAGATGACAAAGGTTGGATTAGGTAACGGTGAGCCCATCGGTTTGAAGAGGATTTTTTCCGCACTCTCTAGCACCTCATCATCTACGAGAAAATATTTCTGATTCTCAACATCGTATTCATACGTTTCATAGCGGTTTAAATCACCCATGATGCGTGATTTACCAATGATGAGACAATGCGGAGTAAACGCTAAAAGTTCTTGAAACTTCGTGTCGCGATTGGTATCAACGATGTAGCGTGGTGACATATCAATGATCGCTTTGTGCAATGGTGTCGGCTCGAATGGTTTGGTATAGATATGATTCATAAGCTGTGTCATGTACTCGACACCGCGACGCTGTTCCAAATGCATCGCCGCACGTGAGTACTCAAACATGAGGCGTGGAGCCATAGCCCGCCCGCCATTCATCGCCAAAATCAGCGAATCACTGTCATGAGGAACGGCTTCTCCCTCTTTTGTCATGATCCCCTCAAAGACACCCAATCCGAAGTAGGGAATGGTGGTTTGATTGCGTAATTCTTTTTTTATTGTTTCGATTTGTGTGTCCATCGTGATCCCTTTTGGAACTTTGAATGGAATATTGCATTTTGCGTTCTTGTTGGAAATAGGAGTAAAATTATCTTATTTTGTAGGATTTTGGAGAGAATGGGGTGAGAAGAGACAAAAATGTTTAATATTGGTTCGAATTTACTCCAACCCTATGATTCTAAATTTGTCACTTCACTAAAATACTCGTCTATAAAACTTTTTAATAAAGCTTTCTTCGTATCATCTAAATTTATATATTTTAATGCAGACAAATGTATGGCTTTTGTTAAAGCGTAAGTTAATTTGTCATTTGTTTTTTGATCAAAATTGTTTCTTGAAATAGATGGAATAATATCTCTGTTAATAACATTGATTTTATAATCTTCAATTGTAAATATATCTGCTAAATTCTCAGGACGAAGTTTAAAATCACTTATTAAAATATTTCTTAAATAGGTTTTCACTTCTTTATTAAAAAAGTAATAAAATCTTGTTTCTCGATTCCCATAAGGTAAATATCTATTTTTTTGCAAATGAGCTTTTGTTTGATGTAAATATACTTTTGTAGGTAATATTTGATCCTGACCAAATGGGAGTAAATCTTTAAATGAAATATTGTTCATAATATTATCTATTTCAATGTCAATAAAGCCTTCGGTAATATTTTTTACTTCTTTTGGATCGTAAAAAATAGTAATCCAATCAGAATTTTCTGAAAGTTTGTCAATAACATTATCTAAGTCATCATCTAAAGCTTCTGCATATTTATCATAATTCTCTCTATCCTGATAAGTAATAATTGGAATCTCTATAAAATAAAATGCACCATCATGATATAGTTCACTTAAATTATATGATGAGTTTATTTTTTCTAAACGCAAATTATTATAAACATAATAAGTTTCTTTTTCCGTGATATCAGTTAAATCATCAATGTATCTATCATAATATCTGACAATTATACTTCCATCAATCCCATTTAAAAACTCTGTAAGAGGTAAAATATGTTCATTAGGTTTCAAGTCTTGAGAATTTAGCGATAAAGTATTTTTTAGTTCATAAGTTTGTTTTTCGCCTACATCAACAACTTTAATAGAAAAATCATCGATTAGAAATAGAGGAATTAAAAATTTGTTTAATTTATCAATATCATTGTCAAATTCATTCATAAATGAACTGTAGTTAAATAGTATTTCTGTTCCGTCAAACTGGACATCTTGTTCTTCATGGAGTGTGATATATTCACTCTCTTTTTCCAATGAAATAGAAATTTTATTCTCTGAATCAATATGCCTTGTCCTGATTTTTATTTCATCAGATAGCATAAAACAGGCTAAAAATCCGATACCGAAATTTCCGATCGGTTTATAACTATACTCTTCTAATAAAAATGATTCCGAGGTATAGTAGGATTTCCCTATATTTAAAAAATAGTTGTTGACTATATCCATAGTCATTCCCATACCGTTGTCTTTTATAGCAACATAGCCCGCTTCACGATTGATGATTATTTTGATTGAAGCAGTGAATTCTTCATCTCCATATTGCTTTTTGTAATCTTCAAATTCTTTTCTGAGTTTACACGCATCTATTGAATTTTGAATCATTTCTCTAAGGGCGAGTTTTTTGTCACCATAAATTTTTTCACCCATCAAAAGTTTGGTGATGGCCTGATAATCTATTGATAGTTTTTTGTCGGAGAAGGTGTAGCTGGAAGTCGTAATATTGACCTCCAAAAAAGGGTTTAAATTGAGTTGATAGGATAACGGCATTTTTTTCAATGCATTAATAACGGATGCGACCTCATTTTCAATCCATTTAAGATACATCAAGAATTTTCTATGAATTTTTGGATTATCAGACTCACCAATGATAGTAATCGTTTTTTGTTTTGACTCATTTTCTATGATTTTTTGGAAATTTTTGATCATAAAATGCTGTTGCCATTCAGCTTTTCCATATCCAGTAGGTTCAATCATCTTATACAAGACAGGTGGTGTTCTGTTGCTATCAAAGTCCAGAAGATCACCTAATCTCAATAAAAATGAGCAAAATTGTAAATTGAATTTATAGGTTCCTTTAAGCGTTTCACTGGAGAGGTTTTTTAGAATCCATAAGAAGTCTTTACCATGTGATGCGCAAACCTTACCTACTTCTGCTCGAAAATCTGCAAATTCCTGATAAGGAAGTAAATATTTACTCTTTTGTTCATTCAAGACATAATTATTGGCTCTGTCTGCGTGAATTGTTCGGATAAAATCTTGCATCGCAATTTTTTCATCATTATTTCGCTGATGGAGCATTGCAGAAAATTTTAGTCCGTTATAGTTGTATCCCTGTGTTTTGATTTGTTCTAACTCTTCTGTGCTTACAGCCATACCAATGTCATGCAGTATTGCAGAATAGAAAAGGATGACGATGTCTAGTTCATTCATCTCTGTTATTTTATCCTGAACTAAACAGTAGCAATGTTGAAGAATTCTGAGGGAATGGTTTATGTCGTGTATTGTATAGGTATCAAAAACTTTTGGAATTTCATTAGCTAAAACAATAGTTTTTTCTTGAACTATAGATTCGATATTTGATAGAAAAGGGCTTGTGATAGATTGTAGATATTTGTAAAATTCGACGTCTTCAAGTCGCATATTCGGTTGAATTATTATTGCCATTCAAATTACCTTTTTTCCGTTCGTGATGAACCAGTCGAACCATGAACTTCTTACCCTTCGACGAGCTCAGGGAAAATGGGATCAAATAGCTTGCCTTGATTTTACCACAAAAAAACTTACCCATGACACCCTTTACCTGTGTAACAGCTATTGGCAGCGACGATCTTTGCAAGTGCTTTGTCAATACTAAATGGTGCATTTAAATCACTGAGAATCTCGTGGTAGAAGATTGCTCCATCTTTGGAGATAATAAATAGCGATTTGGCAAGTTCTTTATTAGAAAGTCGAACACCGTAATAATCCCCGTAAGCCTCATCATGATCATATCCGCTTAACCACTCTTCGAGTGTAGGCAATTCATGTTGGCCATTGGCAACGACAAGAGCTTTCGTAATACCTTGCAGTGCATTAAGGCCTAACAAGGTATCGATCTCTTCCAACTGTGCTAGAAGCACATCATTTATAAAAGGGGTCGAAAATATGAGCTGGGTAAATCCGTTTTGTCCTCCGATGGTAAATGTCTCATCTTTGTGGTTTTTAAGGCTCACTTTTTCAGAGGCATAACCGACATCGAGAGGCATATCTTCAAGATACAGCGTGGATGTGTTGTAGACTATCTGCAATTTCGACTCCTATAATAAAATGGTTCATCGCTTCGTGGGTCGTTTTCATAAAGGGAGGAATCTTATGGATTTTGATTCCGACATTGCGCATTGCATAAAAGGTATTGAGACAATATTGACCTGTGATAAGATAGTCACATTTGCCGATGACTTCGAGAAGGGCATAGTGCTCACTGATGTGGTGAGGATCACGGCTCTTATCTGTGTCACAGCTGCTTTCTTTCATCTTTGGGTCGCACACCATCTCACCTTCACATTTCTTCCAAGGGTTAAGTTTGGAGTCTATATGTCGATAGCGAATATCGTTGCGTTCTCCTGTAAGTTCATACAGTGCGAACATCGTTGCGCTACATGGATTGTAGTGGTAGACACGCTTGAATGCATCTATCGGTATAGCAACAATCATTGTCAGCTCCTTGTATTGACCTAACTATTGCAACTCTTGTTCTTGCATACATTATCTATAGAGTTTTGAAAAGGTGACAACGGCTTTGTTTGGATAAATACAAAATTGTCACGATTCCACCCCGATTACTTCCTAATCGATAAGAACGCTATTTGCATAACTGGATTTCAGATAATGATTGGCACCGGATGAGGCAAGATCATTGAAAAATGATAATAACAAGGAGATACTATGAGCTGTTCATCAACTGGAACCGAAGCTTTTATGCCCGATGATATTAAGGAAAAGATCCACAATCATCCATGCTATTCAGAAGGTGCTCACCACCACTATGCGCGTATTCACGTAGCTGTTGCCCCTGCGTGTAATATCCAATGCAATTACTGTAATCGAAAATACGACTGTTCGAATGAGTCACGTCCGGGTGTAACATCTGAACGCCTCTCGCCTGTGGAAGCGGCGAAGAAAGTTATGTTCGTCGGCGGAGAAGTGCAACGTATGAGCGTACTTGGGATTGCAGGGCCAGGTGATGCGTTGGCAAATCCTAAAAAGACATTTGAAACATTTGGTATGGTGCGCGAATTTGCACCGGATTTAAAATTGTGTCTTTCTACAAACGGATTGGAATTACCAAACTTTGTTGATGAGATGGTCGAATACAACATCGATCACATTACCGTTACGATCAACAGCGTTGATGAGACGGGCGAGATCGGAAGTTTGATTTATCCGTGGATTTTTCATGACAATAAACGTATCTATGGAAAAGAGGCATCAAAAATACTCTTGGCAAATCAGCTAGAGGGGATGCGTAAATGTGTCGAAAAAGGGATTTTGATCAAAGCAAATTCAGTTTTGATCCCAGGTATTAACGATCAGCATCTACCGGAAGTATCACGTAAACTCAAAGAGATTGGGGTATTTTTACATAACATTATGCCGATCCTCTCAGAGCCTGAGTTCGGAACCAAATTTGCCCTTGATGGCGTACCTAGTGCAACTGACCAAGAGCAAATGGCAGCGCAAGAAGCGTGCGGTCATGATATGAAACTGATGCAGCACTGCCGTCAGTGTCGTGCGGATGCCGTAGGACTTATCGGTGAAGACCGTGGCGGAGAGTTTACGAAAGATACCTTTGCAGGGTTGAGTTTCGATGAACTGCAAATTAAATACGACCTCGAAGCGCGTCAAGAAGCTCAGGCTAAGATCGAAGAGTTCCGATTCTTCCTCGACCGTGCAAATGATCGTGTCCGAAAAGAAAAAGAAGAGCTCAGTTCCAACGGTGTGACGATTCTCGTTGCGGTTACGACTGCGGGCGAGGGGATGATTAACATGCACTTTGGAAGTGTTAAAGAGTTCTTGATTTATGAAGCGGGGGACAAAGGGATTCGATTTATCCATCACCGTAAAGTCGATGCAGAATACTGTGCAGGTCCTGATGGGACGAATCCGCTTGCTCCGATTTTAGAGAAACTTAAAGATGTACAGATGGTTTTGACGGCTAAAATCGGCGGATGTCCACAAGATGATCTCAAAGCGGCCGGAATTGTGGCGGATCAAAGCTATGCCTATGAGCCAATCGAGATTTCAGTCCTCAAAGCGTCACGTAAATATTTCGGTGTGGATGAAAACGCGGAAGTTAACTAATACATCGTCATTCCAGCGAAGGCGGGAATCCAGCTATGCATTAATGAAGATGGATCCCCGGGTCAAGCCCGAGGATGACGGGAAGGAACCTATTATGGCACTCATAAATGACACAACATTGCGTGACGGCGAGCAAGCCGCTTACGTCGCATTCAATACCGAGGAAAAAATCCGTATCGCAACATTATTGGATGCGTGCGGAGCGGATGAACTCGAAATCGGTATTGCGGCAATGGGTGTCAAAGAGCGTGAGGATATAAAAGCACTTTTATCTCTAGGCTTACGCGCTCGAATGATGACGTGGAATCGGATGAAAATGGAAGATCTTGACGCATCCCTTTCGTGTGGTATTGGAGCGGTTGATTTATCCATTCCTATTTCGGATCTTTTGATCGATATAAAATTCGGTGGAAGTAAAATCAAAGTATTAAACGAACTCGAACGAGTTGTCACTGCTGCCACTCGCGAAGGATTGTTTGTCTGCATAGGCGGTGAAGACAGCTCACGAGGCAGTTTTGAGTTTATTAAAGATGTTATGGAGCTTTCCCGTGAATGTGGAGCACAGCGTTTCCGCTATTGCGATACGATCGGTATTATGACACCTATACAAACGTATAAAGCGGTCAAATCGTTGACGAATTTAAATCTCCTCCCGATTGAAATGCACACTCATAACGATTTTGGACTCGCCAATGCAAATGCTCTTAGCGGAATTGATGCAGGGGCAATTAGTATGAATACTACGGTAATGGGATTAGGTGAGAGGGCAGGAAATGCTTCATTTGAACAGATTCTCATGGCATTGAAACATCTATATGGTGAGGCACGTCCCATCGATCCACTCCTTATTCGAAATTTAGTAGGTACAGTTGCGGGTGCAGCGAATATGACGCTTGCATCCAATGCTCCTGTCGTGGGTGAACATATTTTCGCCCATGAGAGCGGCATTCATGCAAGCGGTATGATGAAAGATTCTAGCGCGTATGAGCCTTATCAAGCTTCAGAAGTCGGACTAGAAAGTTCGTATCCCATCGGTAAACACTCTGGCAGTGCAACAATACGCTACCATTTAAAGCGTATGGGTATCAGTGCAGATAACAGCATATTAAGCGAGCTTCTTCCAAAAATCCGAGAGATTGTTACTTCACGTAAACGCGTTTTGGATGTATTCGAACTTAAATCTCTCTATCAGGATGCAGCATGTATATAGGGTGGATAAAGTTCGTTGATGTTCCTGATTTGATTAAAATTGCCGAAGAGACGGGTTGGCTGCTGGATGGATACCATGTCAAACTCATGATGATGCATGCTCCTCATTTGTGTTATGGTGCCTACGATGAGGGAGTGCTTGTTGGTGCAGTCATGGCAATCGAGTTTGAATCCTCAGCGATGATAAAATATTTTATGGTCAAACCAACCTATCAAAAACAAGGGATTGGACGACGGCTTTTTAATACCCTCTTTGGTGTTTTAAAAGAGGAACATCCCTCTCTCTACCTCCATGCTAATCCTCAGCTTAAGACTTTTTTTGAGCAGAGTGGTTTTAAAGCGGTTATGGAAGTAGGGCGCTTTCTCAATGTCGGAAAAGTTCCCCCTTTTAGTTTTACGAATGCTCAGGCCAAAGAGCTTGACGGTGGAAATTTCGATGCGATGATTCGTAAAATCGATTTTGAGACATTTGGTGAGAATCGTATGGGATTTATGCTCGATGAGATGGAACGGAACAGCTCACTGAAATTTGCACTTCCAAATTCATTCCAACACTCCAGTGTTATTAATGCACGCGGTGTCTATCTCGGACCATGGCAATGCCGTGAGGGGTTTGAAGATGAAGCAGAGAAGATGATGCAGGGAGTTTTGTATTTTAGAGGGCTTAAAAAAGTACTTGCCGATGTTCCGATGGGAAATACAAAAGCCGTTGAATTGTACGAGAAATACCACTTTCAGCAAAAAGGGACGTTTATCCACATGTCGTATGGTGAAGCTCATGCTGTCAAATTTGAAAATATCTACGCATTTTCACTTTAATTTGAACGAGGCAGGAGTAAAACACCTGCCCCTACGCTTGCCGCTATGGCACTAAAGCTTGCCCCTTTGGGGGCAGAATTTTTGAAAGGATTATTCCATGAACCTGCTTGAAAGTTGTGTGAATGAAAAATGCAAAGTCCTTTCTATAGATTTGAGTGATGATCTAAAGCAGCATCTTTGTGATATGGGACTGTGCCCTAATGCTACCGTGTGCGTAAAACGCTATGGTTTGTTTAAAAGCAGTGTCCAAGTCCAAATCGGTCAAAGATTGATTGCACTGGGAAAAGATCAAGCCCGAAACATTGAGATACGTGTAGCCTAACTTTAGGGGATTGCAAAGGACAAACTTGTCCTTGCCACTTAAACGGGCTTTGCTCGTTTAAGTGTGTAAAATTAAATAAAAAAAGGATTGATTATGTCGGAAATGACCGAACAAGAACAAAGAAAAGAGTTGGCAAAACTTAAACGCTTGGCAATCGAAGTTGCCTCTGAGATTCATGACATTGTTGAAGATACGGTTTGGAGTAATCATGTAAAAATGCCTGAACTGGCTGAAAAGCTTTACGTTGCTGTCGAAAAGGCAAATGCGTATAAAGCAGAGCATTCTCTTTAAGGGATGTTGTCATGCCTACGAAAGAAGAGGTTTTAGTCCACGAAATATGCGAATGCGGAGGCAAGAGTGTTGCCGATGCTATCAAGATCTTTCAAGACACCTCACTACCTTATAAAAAAGCCAAGAAACTCGTCACAGAGTGTGACAAGAGCTGCTGTCGTGCAGCCCTTCTCAGAATCTTTGATATGGCTTATACTGGGAAATTTGATTACGATGAAATCGATCGACTCATTCAATTACGCAATGATAAACTGGGCGAAATCCTAGAGAGAATGAAAAGTGGGCGCTGACATTAAAATACGAGATGCTTGTTATGATGATGTTAGTGTTATGGCGGGGCTACTGGCAGAGCTATTTCTTATCGAAGATGATTTTATTATTGACATTGAGAAACAAATGCAGGGTTTAGAACTCTTACTGGAAAGCAAAAACTGCCTTGTTTTGGTTGCAGAAATTTCCGGGCAGGTAATCGGTATGATCTCCATGCAAGGACTTGTTTCGACTGCGATGGGTGAACGTGTTGGGTTGATCGAAGACATGATTGTTTCCAACGAGTTTCGCAGAATCGGTGTTGGTCGTTTACTTCTTGGTTCTATGATTGATACTGCAAATACTCTTGGATATGGACGTATTACATTAGGTGCTGATAGACGAAATGATTCGGCGATTGCTTTTTATCAAACTTTTGGATTTAAGACGAGCAATATGGGGCTGATGTATTATCTCCCCCGTGCTCCATAATGATAAGCTCCCTCATTTTCAGAAGCAGTTTCAATTTCTATTGCTTCAGACGTTAATTCCTCGTTTTGTGTAAAACTGCTTAATTCATCAAACTTTTCTTCAGACAAACTCATCAGTTGTGCTTCAAAAATACGAAGTTTATGTTTGAGTTTATCCGAGAGCTGGATGATCTCTTCATAAAATCGTTGGGAAAGTTCGATTTCATGTGCGCTGGCACGTGATCTTCCTCCTAAAAGTTCACTTAGAAGATTGCGTTTGCGACTTCCATAATAGATAGGATAGATTTTCGTGTATTTATCATGAAGCTCCATTAGATAGTTTTCGATCTCTTCAAGTACCAATCGGCTTGATCCTAGGCTGAAAAGCATCGCTTCATTGTAATACCATAAACCAAATTGTGAATGGGTTGCATCCAGTGTGATTTGTTTCTCATCAACATCAATACCGGATACCAGGAGCTTGATTGCATTGACCCAGCGTATGTGTGCGGTTCTGGCTTGATGCATATTATGGATAAATTTTTCTTTATTGGTCATATCAGCCCCTTTTTAAGGAAGTGTAGCCATTTAAGATCATTTATTAGGAGATTAGCAGTCTAATTTTTAATCAGTTTGGATTTTAAATTGGAAAAATGTCGTAAATTTAAAAAAGATCACCCCTGCATCACCTATTCCTACAATTTTGTTTCATTGTCGTAGCTTTGTCATGGTTGTTTCGATAAATGTTCAAAAAACCTTAGAACATCCTTTGCATCTACCTCAGTGAAGTTCAAAAATAAGGGGATAACATGGCTGGAGCAGCTAGCTTGCGACAAATCGCGTTCTACGGAAAAGGTGGGATCGGTAAATCTACCACATCTCAAAATACATTGGCAGCAATGTCACACTATTTCGAAAAAAATATTATGATCGTCGGATGTGATCCGAAAGCGGATTCAACTCGTTTGATCCTTCACGAGAAAGCACAAGATACTATTCTTTCTCTTGCAGCAGAATTGGGAACCATTGAAGATGTTGAGATGGAACAAGCTCGCCTTTGGGGTAAAGGTCTTTTTGATAAAGAAACTCCAGGCGGTTGGATCAACTGTGCAGAGTCAGGCGGACCAGAGCCAGGAGTAGGTTGTGCAGGTCGTGGTGTTATTACGGCTATCAACTTCCTCGAAGAAGAGGGTGCATACGATGAAGAAGGTCTTGACTTCGTTTCTTATGACGTTCTTGGTGACGTTGTTTGCGGCGGATTTGCAATGCCAATTCGTGAAGGTAAAGCACAAGAAATTTACATCGTAATGTCAGGCGAAATGATGGCGATGTATGCGGCTAACAACATCTCTAAAGGGATTTTGAAATACGCAAACACTGGTGGAGTTCGTCTTGCTGGTTTGGTTTGTAACGCTCGTATGACAGACAAAGAGTACGATTTGGCGCTAGAGCTTGCTCAACGTCTTGGTACTCAATTGATCCACTTCGTACCACGTAACAACATCGTTCAGCACGCAGAACTTCGTCGTATGACGGTTGTTGAATACAGCCCATACTCTGACCAAGCTCGCGAATACAAAGAGCTTGCTCGCAAAATCGTTTATAACGATATGAAAGTTATCCCAACTCCAATCACGATGGACGAACTTGAAGAGCTTCTTCTTGCATTCGGTCTTGAAGATGAAGTTGATGAAAGCCAAGTCGGTAAAGCGGCAGAAGCGTAAAGAAAACGGTTCCTCTTTTGAGGAATCTTCAATGGCTGTCATGCAAATGACCAATAACATCTTGTTAATAATGAAAAGAAAACAACAGAAAAAGGAGATTAGATGTTTGTATTAGGTTTTCACTTCCCAGCTTCAATGGGGAATCATATTCCAGACGAATTAGTTGCAGAAAAAATTGCCGATGTTGATATCAGTGACGTTAAAGAGATTAAACTTTTGATGGGCACTAAAGAGAGAGATAAAGAATGGTTGAGCTACACGAATAAAGATACATTCTTGTTCCGTGCAATGGTTCATTATTTCAAAGAAGAGAATCCAGACAGAGTACAAAAGTACATGATTTATATGAATCGTTACCAAATGTCAGAAATCTCAAAACGCGTTGATGCAGCAGACGATGAGACAATGAAATTGTGTCATAACCTCGATAATATGGAACAATTCCGTATCGAAGTCGCGTAAGGAAGAGGTGTATTATGGGACCAGAATCACTAGAAGCCAAACAAAAAGCGGCCATTGAAGAGATCTTAAAAGCGTATCCTGAAAAAGCGGCGAAAAACCGTGAAAAACATTTAGGTGTCGGATCTCCAAATGATGAAAATCAAAAAACGTGCGGCGATGTCCGTTCAAACAAAAAAACCGTTCCCGGTGTTATGAGCCAACGCGGTTGTGCTTATGCAGGTTCTAAAGGGGTTGTATGGGGTCCTGTCAAAGATATGATCCACATCAGTCACGGACCAATCGGATGCGGTCAATATAGCCGTGCAGGTCGTCGTAACTATTACATCGGTGTAACGGGTGTTGATACGTTTGTAACGATGAACTTTAGCTCGGATTTCCAAGAGAACAACATCGTTTTCGGCGGAGATAAAAAATTGGGTAAATGTATCGATGAAATCGAAGTACTTTTCCCTCTTAATAATGGTATCACTGTCCAATCAGAATGTCCAATCGGTTTGATCGGGGATGATATCGGTGCAGTAGCACGTGTTAAAGCAAAAGAGCTTGATAAAGTTATCGTTCCTGTTAACTGTGAAGGTTTCCGTGGAGTTTCGCAAAGTCTTGGGCACCACATTGCAAATGACACAGTACGTGACTTTATCTTTGATGGTAAAGTAAATGTTAATACAAGCGATGTTGAAACGACTGAGTATGACGTAGCAATTATCGGTGACTATAACATCGGTGGTGACGCATGGTCAAGCCGTATCCTTTTGGAAGAAATGGGCCTTCGTGTTGTTGCACAATGGTCAGGAGATGCAACTCTTAAAGAGATGGCATTGACACCAAAAGTAAAATTGAACTTGCTTCACTGCTACCGTTCAATGAACTATATCAGCCGTCACATGGAAAAAGAGTACGGGATTCCTTGGATCGAGTACAACTTCTTCGGACCGTCACAAACCATCAAATCACTCCGTAAAATCGCGGCGTTCTTTGACGAAAGTGTTCAGAAAAAATGTGAAGAAGTTATCGCTAAATATCAACCGATGATCGATGCGGTTATCGCAAAATATAAGCCACGTCTTGAAGGTAAAACGGTTATGTTGTTCGTCGGCGGTCTTCGTCCTCGTCACGTTATCGGAGCATATGAAGATTTGGGTATGGAAGTAATCGGAACAGGATATGAGTTCGCTCATGATGATGACTACAAACGTACTAAAGAAGAGATCTTCCGTTCAACTGTTATCTATGATGACGTTAACGAGTATGAGCTTGAAGCATTTGTTAAAAAACTTCAACCAGATCTTGTAGCTTCTGGGATCAAAGAGAAGTATGTATTCCAAAAAATGGGTCTCCCATACCGTCAAATGCACTCATGGGATTACAGCGGACCTTACCACGGGTACGATGGATTCGCTATTTTCGCCCAGGATATGGATCTTGCGATCAATTCTCCTGTATGGGCACATTCAAAAGCACCATGGGAGAAAGAAGGCTGAAGCCTTTTTTCCTAAGCTGAGCGAGCAAAGTCTAGCTCAGATGCATTAAACACACTGAGTTGGCTCTCGCAGAAGGCCCTTGCGCTTTTGGCGCTTTGAAAATTCCTTGCCTCGTATGAGGCAGAAAATTGTCTATACCAAGGAAAACACAATGCAAGAAGTAGAAAAAATCGTCAACGGGAAAGACCTGTTTAAACGACCTGAGTATCAAGAAGTACTTAAAAACAAAAAACAATTTGAGTCGTCCATGCTCGCTGTTAATCCTGCGAAAGTAGAAGAGATTGCTGAGTGGACTAAATCATGGGATTACCGTGAGAAAAACCTTGCCAGGGAAGCTATTACTGTTAATCCTGCTAAAGCATGCCAACCACTTGGTGCGGTTATGGTTGCACTCGGATTTGAAGGTACTATGCCTTACGTTCATGGTTCACATGGATGTGTTGCGTATTTCCGTTCATACTTTACTCGTCACTTCAAAGAGCCTACACCATGTGTATCGGATTCTATGACTGAAGATGCTGCAGTATTTGGTGGATTGGTAAATATGAAAGAGGGTCTTAAAAACTGTGCTGCTGTTTATAAACCTAAAATGATCGCTGTTTCTACCACATGTATGGCAGAAGTAATCGGTGACGACTTGATGGCGTTTATCATTGCAGCAAAAGAAGAAGACGGCGGCGAATACCTTGCTTCTGATTATCCAATCCCTTATGCGCATACTCCATCATTCGTTGGAAGTCATATTACTGGATATGATAACATGATGCACGGTATCATGTCACAGCTTACAGAAGGAAACAAAGGCGAAACGAAACAACGTATCAACATCATTCCTGGTTTTGAAACGTACATCGGAAGCCTTCGTTCGGTAAAAAGTATCGTAGAAGCATTCGGAACTGACTATATTATGTTGGGAGACCACTCTGATCAGTGGGATATGCCAGCAGGTCAATACGAAATGTTCCAAGGCGGAACAAAATTGGATGATGCAAAAGATTGTATCAATTCAAGTGCAACGATCTCTTTACAAAAATACGCTACCGTTAAAACCATGAAAATGGTCGAAAAACGTTGGAAACATGCAGGTGGATTCTCTAACCCAGTCGGTCTTAAAGGGACAGATGAATTTGTTATGAAACTTGCAGAATTGACAGGGACAGAAGTTCCATCAAAACTAAAAATCGAGCGCGGCCGTTTAGTTGATGCTATGCAAGACAGCTATCCGTACATGCACGGTAAAAAATTCGCTATCTGGGGTGATCCTGACTTCCTAATCGGTGCAGTATCATTCTTGTTAGAGATGGGTGCTGAGCCTACTCACGTTCTTTGCCACAATGCACCAAACGGTTGGGAAGCAGAGATGAGAGCAATGCTCGATACGTCTCCTGCAAAAGACAGTTTGAATGTATGGGCTGGTAAAGACTTGTGGGCAATGCGTTCACTTCTCTTCACTGAGCCTGTCGATTTCATGATCGGTAACAGCTATGGTAAAGAGTTGATGCGCGATACTGGTACTCCGTTGATCTACATCGGATTCCCAATCTTCGACCGTCACCACCTTCACCGTTACTCTATCAGCGGGTACGATGGGGCTTTGAACCTTCTTACTTGGATCACGAACAAAGTTCTTGACCAGTTGGATGAAGATACCAAAGGTATCGCAACAACCGACTATTTCTTCGACCTTATACGCTAAACCTTAGTCCCTTTTGGGACAAAATTTCATTGATTCTCGTCATTCTCTGCTCCGGCAGAGATTTTTTGGTTGAATATTCTTAGGAATGTTGAGTCAAACAAAGAGGAAAATTTATGGCAGACGTACACGAAAAGATAAAAGAGCAGCTTATGGTTGAAATCTACGCAAGTATTGATCGAATCTACGACTCAATCGAACAGCATTTCGAGATGGATGAAACACGACGTGATAATGTTATCAAACATCTCAACACTCTCAAAGACGAACTGTATTCTGTGGTTCAGACGACACCGTTATCTTAAAGTGATTCTTCGTCTTCAAATTCTTGAAATGCTTCGGTAAGGTCAGAGGGATTGACAATTTCTTTCTCCATATTCTCTGCATACTCAGCTTCTTCGACTTTTGCATGCGCTTCTTCGACATAATCAATAAATGTTTCGATGTCTTGCTCTGGTTTATAAAATTGTTCATACCCCAACGCAATATCAATAAATTCTGCTCCACATCCATAGTTCACTAATTGCTGTTTTAAATCCATAATAGTTACCTCGTATTTTAATGGGCGGTATTATAAACAAGAACAGTTGAAATACTAATGTGTTACTAATAAATCATTTTTCTTTTAGATCATCTCGAAGTTTTGGCAGTTCTTTACGATAACGTTCACCGTCTCCGTAAGGGGTAAATTTAAAGTAATGGGAATGGTGAAAGCGCAGTTTACGTGCGTGTCGAATCGGGCACCAAAATTGTTCTGTACGTGCGACTATTTCAGTTGTATAAGCCAATAGACCACTAAAGTATGAGCAATAAAAACAGTTGATTTTTTCTATAATATTTAGAAATTCTAAACCAGCACGATCAAAGGCAAAATAGTCCTTTCGGATTACAGGAGCAATCTTGTAAACCCTAAAATTGACCATTTGAAAGATAAACAAGAAAAATTCTAAAATAAATGCGGGAATAATACCGGCATAGATAATAGGAGCCGTCAAAAGATGTAACAGCGGTGCGCGAGTGATATATACAAGTAAATTTATTTTAAACTTTTTTTGTGCAAGCAGAAGATCTCGCGTAAGTTTCTGTTCTTCTTGGTCTATTTCTTTTAACAGGTTCTCTTCCAGAAGACGTATTGCATGGAAAAGTTCATCTATTTTTGGGTTCATGTTGTATCTTTGAATCTAGGATGCATAATACTATCAGGTGAACCCTCAAAGCCTTATGATTTTTACTTTTTAGACAATTTATCTGATAAGCGGAACGAAACGAAAGCCCGGCAATTCATAGCTTTTTATTTCACCGTTTCTTGCTTTTGTAATACGCCAAACGCTCTCTAAAATCGGAATAACCAGAATTCCATCAGGTTTGAGCTGATCCAATAATTCCATTGGCATATCCATAGCACTCGCAGAAACGAGAATGCGGTCATACAGATGACCAGGTTTTCCAAGAACAGATGGATTTGCCAATTCAATCGATGCATTGTCAATATTCGCATTTTTTAAACGTTGTTGTCCATACTCTACGAGATATTCAATACGCTCAATACCTTCTACGAATCCATCTTTACCGACAGCTGTCGCTAAAAGGGCGGTTGTCCATCCTGAACCTGAACCAATATCTAAAATCTTCTCACCGGATTGTGGTTGTAAAAGTTCCAGCATAATAGCGACCGTTGTGGGCTAAGAAATAGTTTGTCCCATACCGATTGGCAGTGGATAATCACCATAGATTTCATCATTCAGTTCTTTTGGGACAAAAAGACTACGGTCACATTCTCGAAATGCTTTTATCAGTGCGGTAGAGTGAAGAGCACCTGATCTGATGAGATGATTAATAAGTTCTGGATTACTGTTCATAATAGTATAAATCTGCCGTATATGTCTAGACAAGAACAATGGTTCTGGCGGATGGATTGGCTATTAATCGCTCAATGGGGATTTTTTTAGCTGTTTTTTCACATATACCGTAAACGCCCGATTGGATACGATTTAATGCAGCATTGACTTCGGATAATTCAGTTTCAAGCCTATGCAGAAGTGCTTGATCTGAAGTGTTATCGATCTGTAATTCGACCAGATCTTCAACATCATTAATCCCATCTTCAATAACAAGCGCATCGATTTCTGCTTTTAAAGATTCAATATTAGCAATGATCTTCTCCTTATCTGCGAGCAGAATTTTTTCAAAAACCTTGTGGTTTAAATCATTACGAGTATGCATTTTATATCCTTTTAGGGTTAGATACTATTGCCAAATACCATGCAGTGTATAACTGCATGAAGGGCACTGGTTATTATTGACTAAATGGTTCGTTACATACTGCCCGATATGGCCGTGACGATCGATGACCAGTTTTCCGCATTTTGGACAGTAGGTTGATTCTCTTGCTTCATCGTCAATATTTCCAACATACACATACTTTAATCCGACGTCCTTACCAATATCATAGGCACGACGAAGTGTTTGCGCGGGTGTACGAGGAACATTTAACATTTTATACATCGGATGAAAAGCACTGATGTGCCACGGCATATTGGTATCGAGGCTGGCTTGAAATTGTGCGATTGCTCGAATCTCATCATCCGAATCGTTGTATCCAGGAATGAGCAGAGTCGTTGTCTCTATCCATATCCCTTTTTTGTGGGCATATTCGATCGTATCCAGCACAGGTTTGAGAGATGCACCGCAGATGTCTTTATAAAAAGACTGGCTATATCCTTTAATATCAATATTCATACCGTCCAAATAAGGGGCTATGGTATCGATGGCTTTGTGCGTTTCATACCCGCTTGTGACGTAGATGTTTTTTAAACCTGCTTCATGCGCAAGTTTTGCGGTATCGTAGGTGTATTCGAAAAAGACAACCGGTTCATTGTACGTGTACGCAATGCTTTGACACCCATATTCGAGGGCTTTAGCAACGGCTCGCTGTGGAGATAAAGGATGTCCGATTATCTCATGATTATGTTCTTTCGGATATTGTGAAATATCTGCATTTTGACAAAATTTGCAGGAAAAATTACATCCAACCGTTCCAAACGAAAAGACGCTTGAACCGGGTAAAAAATTAAACATGGGTTTTTTTTCTATCGGATCAACATTGACTGCTGCTGCAAGTCCGTACGTCAGTAAATAAAGCTCACCATTTTCGACTTTACGAATCCCGCAAATACCGTATTCACCTTCGCTTAGTTTGCAGTGTTGATTGCATGCTTCACATGCAATCCTCCCATCGTCAAGTTTTTTGGAAAGCCATGCTATAGATGACATTCGGACCCCTTTAATTATCTGCGTTATTTTGTAAAATGTTCCAATACCTGATCATCAGGAATTTTTGTGAAATCCGAATGAAGGTTCATAATCATAGTCATTTTAACCGCTGGATTCAGTAATTCAACTATTTGCTTATTGATAGCTTTTGGTGCTGCAAAATACCATGATCGCGGTCCATGCTGCTCAATTGTTTTATTGATTTGTTCTGCAATATCTTTAATACGGCGGCGCTCTTCTTCCAGTTCTATATTATGATCTTCACCTGATCCACTGGCACCAACACCTTTAAAATTACCCTGTTGATCTGAAACTTTCTCACTTAATCGCTGATGAATATCTAGGCTTTCACTGCCTTCCATGAGTTTAACTGCTTCTCTTCCTAGTGGATCCACTTTGGTACTAAAGAGTTTAAAGCGCTGTAGATCAGCTACGATAATAAGTTTTGATGACATGGTAACTCCTTCATTTATATAAGTTTATTTATCGTAACAAAAGTTAATGAGATAAATATGATTTTATTATCGATGCTCCATAAAATACGCACACATATGATCTACTGTATCCACTTTCGCATAATCTGATTCGGGAACCTCAACGCCTAGTATTTCACTTAGATTCATCAATATTTTTAGAAAATCAAACGAATCGATCTCCAGTGAGCGTTGAATATTTTTATCGGGGATGATATCCGCTTCATCGATATCAGGGGCAATTTCCAATATTTGTTCGATGATGGCGGATTTTATTTGCTCTTGGGTCATAGTAGCTCCTGTGGGTGTTGCAATAGATCGTTTAGTTTTTCCAGAAATTTGGCTCCGGTTCGTCCATCTGTGGCACGGTGGTCACCGGCAAGTGTTGCCTTCATCACTTTACGTACACACAGAGCATCACCTTCTGCCCATGGAGCATCCATAATCCGACCCAATCCTACAAGAGCAATCTGTGGTGGATAGATGACACCGAACACGCTCTCTACACCTAAATCACCAAGGTTGGTAATCGTAATAGTTTGCTGTGTAATTTCTGTGTTTCGCAGTTTTCCAGCACGGGTACGGGTGATAAGATCATCAAGTTGATGCATGGTCTCATCCAGCCCCATCGAATCGGCATTAAGAAGTGCCGGAGTAATCAGTCCCTCTTTGTGTAAGGCTATTGCGATTGCGGGATTAATAGCAGGAGAGATGTTTGGAGCATCATTTTCCCAAAATCCGTTGAGTTCTGGTACTGTTTTTAGTGCAAGGACGACGGCACGAATCAGCAAGGCTGCCGGGAGAATCCGTTCTTTGATACCTCTGGTAGCATTGAGTGCTTCGAGCCAGTGAAGTGCCGGTGTCATGTTGATGGAGGTCGTGAGATAATAGTGGGGAATTTCGGCATTGGAACGGCTCATAGCGCGAGCTATGGCTTGACGCATACCACTTGGTTGAGAAGTATTGGAAAGTGGTTTTGAGGTTGTTTCTATTTGGGAAAGATGGATTTCTCCAGTGCCCTCAGCTAAGGAACTAAGTTCGATACCCATTTCTTTTGCTTTTTTCCTTGCTGCGGGGGAAACTTTGATCCGTTCGCTTTGGGGAGCTTCTTTGGTTATTGGTTTTTCTCCCTCAGTTCGGATGATTGCCAGTGGTGTACCTACGCTACATTCCGTCTCCTCTTTTACGAGAATCTTTTCGACAAATCCCTCTTCGAATACTTCTATCTCTATAACGCCTTTGTTCGTTTCAACCTCTGCAATGACTTGACCTTTGGTGACGTGATCTCCTTCTTTGACATGCCATTCCATCAAAATGGCGGATTCCATATCGGCGCCCAAACTGGGCATAACAAATTGGCTCATGATTTCTCCATTAGTTTTTTTGCCATCGCAACAATTTTGTCCGCATGAGGCAGGGCAGCATCTTCGAGATGTTTGGGATAGGGGAGGGGAATTTCAGCTGTGCATAAACGTGCCATCGGAGCATCAAGTTCAAAAAAAGCCTGTTCGTTGATTCGCGCCATAATCTCTGCTGATATACTTCCCGATTTCCACCCCTCATCAACGATCAGCACACGGTGAGTTTTAGCAACCGATTTCATTATCGTTTCATCATCTAAAGGACGAAGAGAACGCAAATCAATTACTTCAGCATCAATTCCTTCTGGGATTAGAGTTTTTGCAGCCTCAAGTGCTTTAAAGAGACTGCTGCCGTAGGTTAAAATGGTTAGATCTTTACCTGCTCGCTGTATTCGTGCTTTTCCAATAGGCAAAGGAAGTGCTTGGGTATCCAGTACCCCCTTAGAATTGTAAAGCATCGCACTCTCGAAAATTAATACCGGATCAGGATCGGCAAGCGCCAAACCAATCATATTGTGCGCATCTTGTATGGTTGCAGGGGTTAGCACTTTTAGTCCCGGAATATGCGCATACCACCCTTCCAGCGAATGAGAGTGTTGTGCAGCGAGCTGTTTGCCTCCACCTGTTGCCATTCGGATAACCAGCGGAACATTAAACTGACCCCCCGACATGTGAAGAAGGGTTGCTGCATTGTTCATGATCTGATCAAGTGCCAAGAGACTGAAATTTACGGTCATAAGTTCGACAATGGGACGCATCCCGCCCAAAGCAGCACCGATACCAGCACCGGTAAACGCTGACTCAGACAAGGGTGTATCAATAATACGCTGTGGACCAAAATCTTCCAAGAATCCCATACTGACGGCGTAACTTCCTCCGTAGTGGCCGACGTCTTCCCCCATTAAAAAAACGCGTTCATCCTTTTCCATAGCTTCTCGTAGTCCAAGCCGTACCGCTTCTCGATAGGTCATAATAGAGCTCATTGTGCAACCTCGTCAGAGTAAAGAAATTTTTCCAGATCCTCAATAGATTCGAGTGTGCCGTTTTCGGCAAATGTCACTGCTTCATCAATAATATCCGCGATTTCAGTTTCATATTTATTGATATTAATATCCTTCCAGCGTTGATGCAGGAGAATAAGAGGATCTTTTTTCTTCCATTCTTCTACTTCTGCTTTGTCGCGGTAAAGCTCTGCATCGAACATCGAATGAGCGCGGAAACGGTAGGTGAGGTATTCGAAAAACATAGGGCCATTACCCAAGCGAATCTCGGATACTGCTTGTTGTACTGATTTTGATACTGCTTCAACATCCATACCATCGACTTGTTGAGAATGGATACGGTATGAAGCTGCTTTGAGAGAAATATTGGTTTCCGATTCGGTGAATTTCAATGCAGTTCCCATTGCATAGAGGTTATTCTCACAGACAAAGAGAACCGGAAGATGCCATAAAGCAGCAAGATTGAGTGATTCATGAAATTCTCCCTCTGCAACAGCACCATCTCCGAAAATACAGACGGTGACTCGGTTGCGATTCATCATCTTATCTGAGAGTGCCATCCCGACCGCTAACGGTAAACCTCCTGCTACAATGGCGCTGCCTCCATAAAATCGTGTTTCAGCATCAAAAAGGTGCATGGAACCACCTCGTCCGCGAGAACATCCTTCTACTTTTCCGTACATTTCAGCCATGATTTTTTTCGGATCTATTCCACGTGCGAGGGCTTGTCCATGTTCACGATAGGTAGCAAACACGGCATCTTCTGGAGAAAGGGCATGCATAAGACCCACGGCAATCGCTTCTTCTCCGATGTACAGATGCAAAAATCCTCTGATTTTTTCTTTGCTGTAAAGCTCCACACATTTTTCTTCAAATCGGCGAATTAAAAGCATTTTGCGATAAAACTCATTTGCTAAAGTCAGATCCATTTTTTCTCCTTTTAATCTTCTAATGTGGAGGTATCACCCTCAGGCAATCCCATTTCTCGTGATTTTAGTAAACGCCTCATGATTTTTCCGCTTCGTGTTTTTGGTATGTTTGGAGTAAATTCTATCTCTTTGGGTGCTACGGCACTGCCCAGTCTCTTGCGCCCAAATCCGATTAGTTCGCGTTTAAGTTCTTCGCTTGGCTCAACCCCAGTTTTTAAAGAAACAAAAGCTTTGACCAATTGTCCTATCATCGCATCCGGTTTACCGATAACGCCCGCTTCTGCAACTGCGGGATGTTCCATCAAGCAGCTTTCCACTTCAAACGGCCCTACCATGTGACCGGAAGTTTTTATGATGTCATCACTGCGCCCGACAAACCAGAAATAGCCATCTTCATCTTTGTATGCGAGATCTCCGGAGAGGTACCAACCTCCGACAAAACACTTGGCATAGCGTTCATCGTCGTGAAGATAGTTACGAAACATGGAGGGCCATTCCGGTTTGAGTGCGAGTTCTCCTTCTTTGTTTGGTTCGGTAACTTCCGTAACAGTACCATCATCATTGTGATGGACAATGGATGCTTCGATTCCCGGAAGCGGTCGTCCCATGGAACCTGCGCGTATTTGTTGGGAGAGGAAGTTGGCTATCATGATTGCGCCTGTCTCCGTTTGCCACCAGTTATCATGGATCGGCATTTTTAGCTTTTCAACTCCCCACACGACTGCTTCAGGATTGAGCGGTTCACCGACACTTTGGATGAGGCGTAAATGAGAAAGATCGTATTCTTTAGTCGGTTCATTATTCAGTCTCATTAACCGTCTGATCGCTGTTGGTGCCGTATACCAAACTGTGACTTTCTCATTTTGCAAAACACTGTACCATCGCACGGCATCAAATTCGGCTTCATCGACGATGTTGGTAATGCCATGCAGCCAAGGGGTGATTATCCCATACGAGGTTCCCGTCACCCATCCCGGATCGGCGGTGCACCAGTAAACATCATCAGGATGAAAATCGAGAACATACCGACCGCTCATCCAGTGATTGTAAAGTGCTTTGTGGACATGGACTACCCCTTTTGGCATACCCGTCGTCCCGCTTGTGAAGTGTAGCAAGGACATATCTTCAGGATCCGTGGGAAGTATTGTAAAGGAGTCAGCGGCTTTTTCCATCAGGCGAGGGAGGGAGAGAATACGTTCACTCTCATCTTCTTGGGCATCGATCAAGAGTACATAGCGAAGATCATTCAATTGTTTCATCAGAGGACGGACTTTTTTTTCAAAAAGTGCCTTGGTTGTCAGAAGAACTTTGCCATCACCCCTCTGCATCCGTTGTAATATCGGTTCGGGACCGAATTGGGAAAAAAGTGGACAAAGAACACTGCGGTTTTTTAGAATTCCAATAGCAGCAATGTAAAGTTCAGGCAACCGTGTAGAGAGGGTAAATATTCGCTCCCCTTTGGAAATTCCAAGAGATTGGAGTACGTTGGCAAATTTGGCGCTTTGTTTTTTTATATCGCTAAAAGAATAGATTTTTTTCTCACCGTTTTCTCCCAGCCATATCAATGCTGCTTTATCGCAAAGTGGACCATTGGCATGGCGGTCAATGGCTTCATGCGCGATATTGAGCCCACCTGAGTCTAGTCCATCAAACTCTTTAGCCACATTTTCCCAATTGAAAGATTCCCGTTCATGGAAGTACTCCATCAAATTTGGTTTGATAGAAAAAGCGTTCAAATTTTTTTCGATCCAATTTTTCTTCATCGTATAGCTACCTCATTTAAAACTTCGTTCTCTCTGATAAAATCAAGGGCGATTAAAAAAAGTATAGTCTAAATTAGTGATAAAAAAATGAAGTAGAAGGACGCAATCATGATGACGCATACTGCATGGCGTTTTCTCGACACAGGGATGGGAAAAGCTACGTGGAATATGGCGGTAGATCAAACTCTTTTAGATGAGTTTAAAGACGGGGATATGCCGATCATTCGACTTTATGGATGGGAAAAGTCACTGAGTCTCGGACGTTTTTCAACTTTTATAGAGAATCTGCATCCTGAAAATATTCGGGCAAAAAATATTTCGTGCGTTCGGCGTATGAGTGGCGGTGGAATTTTGATCCATGGCGGTGATCTCTCATACACTCTCATCCTCCCGCGTAGTTGGATGAGAGGCACAGCGGTCAAAGAAAATTATCGCTATGTGTGTGAGTTTCTCATCGCTTTGTATCAAAAGCTAGGATTTGAGGCTCGATTTGCGTGTGATCTTCAGCTCAATGAACAACGCTCAAACCTATGTCTTTCAGGAATTGAACCCTATGATATTGTAATCGAGGGAAAAAAGATGGGAGGAAATGCACAGCGTTATACGAGAGATGCTGTATTCCAGCACGGAAGTATCCCTATGAGAATCGATGAACCTTTTTTTAAACCGCTTTTTTTGGAAGAGTCAGGATTGGACAAGGCGGCAACGTTGGAGAAGTTGGGAACTCTTATCTCGTACGAGGAGCTTTCGACATTGGTACGAAAATCATTTTGTGAAACGTTTGCTGTTGAGCTCGTGACGGATTCTCTAACTGTATTGCAAATGCAACGCGCCACGCAATTAAATGCGGACAAATATACTCAAGAAAGCTGGAATGTACATGGAAAAAGCACTCAGTTATAAACCACTTTGGCTTCGTAAAAAGATAAAGATGAGCGATCAAAGTGCAATGGAGAGAGTATTGTCACAAGGACGTGTTCATACCATTTGTGAAGAGGCGATGTGTCCTAATATCGGTGAGTGTTTTAGTAAAAATGTGGCAAGCTTTATGATTTTAGGGACGATTTGTACGCGTGCTTGCAGTTTTTGTGCTGTCAGCAGAGGAATTCCATTGGCTTTAAACCCTTATGAACCTGAGAATGTCGCACAAACGGTTTTACATCTGGGATTAAGGCATGTGGTCATTACCAGTTCAACGCGTGATGATTTGAGTGACGGAGGAGCCGATCATTTTTATAAAACGGTTCGTGCGATAAAAGCATTGGATGATTCTATTCTCGTAGAGCTGCTGATACCTGATATGAAAGAAAATCTATTGGCACTTGAGCGTATAGTACATAGCGGTGCAGAGATTATCGGACATAACATCGAGACGGTACCGAGACTCTATCATGTACGCAAAGGCTCTGATTATGAATGTTCGCTTCGTGTATTGGGGACTCTTCACATTCTGAATCCTGACATCGCAATCAAAAGCGGCATAATGCTGGGATTTGGTGAGCGTGATGATGAGGTGTTGAGGCTTATGGAAGATTTATGGGAGGCAGGCTGTCGCTATTTGAGTATCGGTCAGTATCTTTCCCCCTCGCATAAACATGAAGCTGTTGTAGAGTATGTGGAGCCAAAACGGTTTGAGTATCTCAAGAATCGTGGTATGGAAATGGGATTTTCGCATATCAAAAGCTCGCCTTATACTCGCAGTAGCTATATGGCACATGAATATTTGGAGACAAAATGAAACAGTATGACGCAATCGTAATCGGAGCAGGACCAGGAGGATATGAAGCGGCCATTGAGCTGGGAGGTGCAGGGCTAAAAACCCTGCTGATTGACAAAAGCAAAGAACGTATCGGGGGAACGTGTCTAAATGAGGGGTGTATTTCAACCAAAAATTATTTGGAGAGTGCTTCGTATGCGTCAAAAGCTTCCTATTTTTCCGACTGCGGATTGGACGTGCAGGTCAACGGATTGGATTTGGAGCATCTTCGAGAGAGAACTATAGCACTTAAAAATGAGCTGCGTTCAGGTGTAGTTTGGTTACTGGATCAAGTAGGGGTTGAAACACTTTATGGCGAAGCAACATTTATAGACTTTCATACGATTGATGTCTCAGGTGAGAAAATCGGTTTTGAGAAGTGTATTATCGCTACAGGTGCGAAAGTTCGAGAAATGCCACTGCTTCCTCTAGACGGTAAACGTATCCTTTCCAGCCGTGAGGTATTTGAACTGACCACTTTCCCTAAATCGATTGTTATAATCGGAGGGGGAGCTATCGGATGCGAATTTGCGACATTTTTTAATTCTTTTGGAGTCAATGTGACGCTCATAGCGCGTGGTACTCAACTCCTTTCCGGTGAAGATGAAGACATATCCAAGACTTTGGTACGGGCTTTTAAAAAATCCGGTATCATTGTCATGACCTCTACATCGATTTTAAAAGTTTACGTGCATACTGAAAGTGTAACATTGAGAGTTCAGGGACAAACTGAAGAGGATATTGAGTGCGAACTCGTACTGAGCGCAATCGGTCGAGACCCGTATACCCAAGAACTTCATCTTGAAAATGCAGGAGTACAATTGTCTCACAAAGGTTTCATCCGTGTTAATGATTCCTTTCAAACCATCCAGCCAAACATTTATGCACTAGGTGACTGCATCGACACACCGGCGTATGCCCATACTGCATACTGCGAAGCAAAAATCGCCGCTCGTAACCTCATTAGCGGCGGTACGGAATGCAACGACCATATTAATCCTTCCACTGTCTTCTCAAATCCTCAAATCGCAAGCTGCGGGCTGAGTGAAAAAGAAGCAAATGAGCAAGGAAAATCAATACAGATAAAAAAAGCTTTTTTCAAAGCCAATGCAAAAGCAAAGATCAAAGGAGATGATTCCGGATTTGTGAAGATGATTGTCTGTGCACAGAGCGATGTGATTTTAGGTGTAGGCATCATTGGATCGGAAGCAACGGAAATAATTCATGAAATGGTCGTGGCAGTTGAGAAAAAACTCACTTCAAAGGAGATTATAAATATGATCCATGTCCACCCGAGTGTCTCTGAAATCTTTAGGTATTTATAAAAAAATATGAGGTAAATGTATGAATTCGATGACGCTTTCGGAAGTATTTTTAACGTTTAGCTCTTCGAATAAGGGTTTAACAGAGGATGAGGTCAAACGAAGACAGCTTCAGCACGGGTTGAATCTCCTTCCTTCTATTCCTACGAGACCATGGTATTTTAAATTAGCAGTACAATTTACCCATTTTTTTGCTCTTTTGCTCTGGGCTGCTGCGGCCATCAGTTTTGCGGCAGCTTGGTTTGACCCCGCTTCCAATATGTTACCGATCGGATGGGCTATTGTCATTGTGATCGTTTTGAATGGGGCATTTGGTTTTTATCAAGAGTATCGCACCGAAAAAAGTTTGGAAGCTTTGCGAAATATGCTTCCCCTAAAAGTGATGGTATGCCGTCAAGGCAGCGAACGTATGGTATTAGCAACCCAGCTTGTCCCTGGTGATGTTGTAATCCTTAAAGAGGGAGATAAGGTTCCTGCAGATGTGTACATCATTCATGCATCCGATGTATGGGTCAATGAAAGCACTCTAACCGGAGAGAGCGAATTGGTTTTTGCAGATACACTCGAGAGCGATCATAAAAAAAATATCCTCTATTCAGGAACGTATGTTGTCAAAGGTGAAGCCAGAGGTTTGGTGTTCGCCACAGGCAAGGAAAGCCGATATGGAACAATAGCGGCGTTGACCCAAACGGTGGATTCGGGTGTGAGTCATTTGCAAAAAGAGATTGCCCATATATCCAAAGTCATTGCTTTGACATCGTTGGTGATTGCAGGGAGTTTGATTCTTATCGCAACCCAAGCCGGAGGATTTGAGCTGTGGAAAACTTTTTTGTTTGCATTGGGAGTTTTGGTCGCTTTGATACCGGAGGGACTTTTACCGACTGTGACTTTAGCATTGGCGTTTGGTGCGCAGCGGATGGCGTCTAAAGGATTTTTGGTCAACGGTCTCTCTGTTATTGAAAATTTGGGTGCTGTGACGGTGATTGCAACTGATAAAACAGGAACAATAACGCAAAATAAGATGGAAGTAGCTGCATGGGCAGAGGATGAGACACAAGATCCTTCGCCAGAACTTCTCGATGCTGCTTTATTATGTAATCTTGCCGACGCGAACAGTGGAGATCCTGTAGAACAGGCTCTTTATAAATTTGCGGTTAACTATATCGATATTGAATCACGTCGCAGTGTCTATCCTCTCGTGAATGACTATCCGTTTGATTATCATCTCAAACGGATGAGCACGGTACACTCGAATAAAAAAGGTTTTTCTGTTCTTTGCAAAGGGGCACCCGAAGTAATTTTACAGTTGTGTGATGAGGTTTATACTCAAAATGGGAAGAAAGTGATACTGGAGGATGAATATCAAAAACTGATGGAAAAACATGACACGATGGCAGCATGCGGGTATCGTGTCATCGGTTTTGCCAAACGTGAGTGCGACACATTGCCAACGTCACGAGAAGAGGCTGAAAGTGCTTTGATTTTTATTGGTTTTATCGCGATGGTTGATCCTTTACGTGACGATATTACAGAAGCCGTTGAGTTATGCCATAAAGCAGGTATCAGAGTGCTGATGATTACGGGAGATCATCCGCTAACTGCTGGAGCAATCGGGATGAGTGCGAAAATTATTATAAAAAGTACTGAGGTAACAACGGGGGAATATCTTGATAAATTACCACCCTCAGCCATTAAAAGACTGTTGCGGAATAATCATGTCTTTGCACGTGTCTCGCCAGAACAAAAACTCTATCTTGTAACATTGCTAAAAGAGATGGGAGACACGGTTGCCGTAACGGGTGATGGAGTTAATGATGCTCCTGCTCTTAAAAAAGCTGATGTAGGAATTGCAATGGGATCAGGGACGGATGTGGCAAAACAATCAGCAGATGCTGTGCTGATGGATGATCATTTTGCAACGATAGTCAAAGGAATAGAAGAGGGGCGTACTGTCTATGAAAACATACGACGCTTTATTACCTACATGCTCTCCAGTAATCTTCCTGAAGCGGTTCCGTATGTCTTCTTTTTTTGGATGGGACTTCCTCTGGCACTTCCGGTTCCGCTTGTTTTGGCAATTGATCTGGGGACGGATATTATGCCTGGATTGGCATTGGGGGTAGAACTTCCTCATGAGGGGTTAATGAATCAGGGACCTAGAAGTAAAAAAGAACGGATATTAAACGTTGGTGTCTATTTACGTGCTTTTGGTTTTTTGGGAATGATTACTGCGGTATTGTCGATGGGACTTTTTTGGATCTATCTCAAAGCTCATGGTTGGAATGGAGAACCGTTAGATTGGACTAATCCATTGTATCTTCAAGCAACAACCCTGACGTTTGCCGCAATCGTTTTTGCACAGATTGCCAACGGTCTTTCTTGCCGAAGCACTCGAGAATCCTTATGGAAAATCGGATGGTGGAAAAATGGATATTATTGGATCGGTGTTGTTGTCGAATTGCTTCTTTTGCTCTTGCTTATTTTCTTTCCTCCTTTGAGCACACTGTTTGGAACCGCCGCATTTGATCCAGCTTATTGGTGGGCAGTTACAGGCGTGACGGTGATTGTTTTATTGGCAGAAGAGACTCGTAAAGTGTTAATACGGTATTGGAATAAAAAACGCAGCCGGTAATTATTTAATTGATCTTTATTCAGCGTAAAAATTTTACGCTTTTTCTTCGTCAGTATTTTGATTTTTATTCCATTTTTACTTCGTGATATGGAAAAAGATAAAAAATGATTATAGTGCCCACTCCTTCACTATTTCATAGTGTGCTCCATCACTGTGAAGAACACTTTTGTAGAGGGCTATTTTAGATTCAAGAATACCAATCGTTTCACATGGAGGATTTGTGAGGAGATGGGTGAAAATATCGGAGTCATTGATTTTCTTAACCCGTATCATAGTGACATGAGGATTTAATTCAATAGGTTCAAGCCCAAGAAAAAGTGCAAGTCGGTCATAAAGAATTTGCAGAGTATGGTTTTGTGTTGTTGCTACAAATACGCGGCTTGCAGAAAAATAATCGAATTTTGTTAATTCGGATGGTTTAAATGACCAATCAAAGTCACAAAGCTTATCGATCAGTATATCCTGCTGAAATTGATGACCAAAAAAAGCGATCGTAGCATGAAGATAATCTTCTTCTCTCCATCTTCCTTCAAGCAGTGGGCTAAATTCTTGTTTAATTCGTTCATAGTTGTAAAGACGTACTGGAACGGCTAGGAAAAGACGTATCATATAAAATTCTTTATTTTTTTTCCTGTGCGATTATTTGGTCAAGATGGTAAAAAAGATTTGGATATTTTTGTTTGATCTCATTAAGAAGCCAATTCAGATCAAGATTTACTACAGTACTCTCAGGACGGCCTAGCGCAAGTGTACGTATTCGATCCATGGCAACTTCCCATACGTCATTAAAATCGATCGGTAGATGCTGCCAAATCACTTTTTCAAGTTTAAGCTTAAAGTTTTCACTCTGTGCAGAGGTCAAAAATCGAACCATCTGTGTGAGCGATTCAGCCGTTGAGAGTGTATAGATATTATCTTCATCGTCAAGAATTATCCACGGATACTTTTTATCCCAGCTGCCTTGAAGAAGCTCTAAATTTTTATGCCGCTCATCACTGCCTGATCTCATCCTTACAACAGTCAATTCTAAAATATTGATTCCCATATTTTCAGCTATTTGTCCAAAATCTTTTTTTAGATGTTCTGGATAAGTCATAAATCACCTCTTTCTAAAATAGTTTGAGTCGTACATTTTATGTTATTATTAATAATAACATATATTAATGAGATGATGCATACTTAGTATTTTTTTGACATCACATAAGCGATTTGGGTACACTAAACAACTTTATAAATCGGAACATAGCCAATGAAACAGATGATGCAGATATATCGTGATAACCGAGAAGCAGTAGAGGGGTTTTTACTGACCACGATCAGTGACAACCCTCACCAAGATTTGGACGATGGACAGGTACGAAACTTCTTTAAACGTCTCCCTTGTTTGAGCGATATGTATCTGATTGACGAAAATGGGGAACAAATTACCCCAACGTGGCGAAGAAAAAGTCATGATATGAGCATGAAAGGGACGGATAGAGGATATTTTATCAACCGTATCCAGTTTAATGAGAACGGTAACTATATTTCCAGTCCCTATATCTGTGCCAACAGCGGTCAGCCAAAAGTCTCAATTGCACGTAAATATCCTGATGGGAAGATTGCTGTATTTGATTTGGATGTTGTTGCGGTCTTGACTAAAATGCATTTGATCGACAGCAATCGCCTCATTTCCAAACTATCAGTTTGGGTATACGCATTGTTGGGTGGAGGATTAGTCTTATTGGCATTATTTTTAGGCATCTATGGACTGATCGGATTTGTAAAAGCGGTGATATATTTCGGAGATGAAACACTCCATTATGTCTTCAAATCCATTATCGGGATAACCCTTGCGATTGCAATCTATGATTTAGCAAAAACGATTTTGGAACAGGAAGTTTTCTACCGCTCATTGACGCTAGAAGAAGGGAGCGAATACAAAACCCTCACCAAATTCCTCACTTCGATCATCATCGCCCTCTCTATCGAATCACTTATGGTCGTATTTAAAGTAGCGATTGACGACATCCGTAACATGAATTATGCTTTCTATCTCATCAGCGGAGTCGGTATTTTGATTGTTTCGATGGCAATATTAAACTACGTCAGCCGTAAGAAGCAAGACTCCTAAATATGATTGTTCAAAATAATGCTTGAAATATCCAGTACACTGACCGTTCCCGACTCCGAAATCGAAATAACCGCAATACGCTCGCAAGGAGCAGGCGGGCAAAATGTCAATAAAGTCTCGACAGCGATTCACTTACGCTTTGATATCAACGCTTCCTCACTTCCAGAGCTTTATAAAGAACGTCTTTTAGCTCTCACTGATCATCGGATCACCAAAGACGGAATCATCAACATCAAATCCCAAGAGTCCCGAAGTCAAGAAGAGAATAAAGAAGCAGCGCTAGAGCGTCTCAAAGAGCTGATTAAAAGTGTCATGACGGTTCAGAAAAAGCGCAAACCAACCAAACCGACGAGAAATTCACAAAAAAGACGGATGGACAGCAAAACAAAGCACGGGAATATCAAAAAGATGCGCGGTAAAGTGAACGACTAAAACTAGAGTGTACGACGAAGCAGCTCTTCCATAGCAGCAGCAGCCATTGGTTTATGATAGTAGTATCCTTGGATCGAGTCAATGCCGTTCTTACGTAAAAACTCAAGTTCTTCTTGTGATTCTACCCCTTCTGCTAATACTTGCATGTTTAACCCTTTAGCCAGCGCAATAATTGTTTTAACGATGATCTGATTTTTGGGTTCATGGGTCACATTTCGGACAAATGAGATGTCGATTTTTAGTTTATCAATCGGAAGATTTTTGAGATAGGAAAGGGAAGAGTAACCAGTACCGAAATCATCGATCGAGATATGGAATCCTTTCCTTTTAATAACCCACAATAAAGCAATGACTTTTTCTGGCTTTTCTAGAATAGAACTTTCGGTTATTTCCAATTCAATCCACTCTGGATTACAATGTGTTTCCTCTCTTATGGTATCTAATAGAGAAATAAAATTAGGATGGATCAGTTGACGTGCTGAAACATTTATGGCAATACGTCCCTGTAATATTCCTTCTTTATGCCATCTTGTTGCAGTTTTACACCCCTCACGAAGTACAAATTCTCCAATTTCTAAAATTAGGCCCGTATCTTCTGCTATTGGAATGAAGAGAGAAGGAATAATCATACCGGTAGGGCTAAACCATCGTATTAATGCTTCCATGCCGAGTATTTTTTGATTTTTAGGATCGATCTGAGGTTGGTAATGGAGACTAAACTCTCCATTCTGAAGTGCCTTTTTTAAATTAGTGGTTATGGTAGTCTGTTGGAGAGCTTTTAATGTCAAATCCTGAGTAAAGAAACTAAAGGTATTTTTACCCATTCTTTTTGCATTGTACATAGCAGCATCGGCTTTTTGGAGAAGTTCTTCGGAATTTTTTGCATCGTTTGGATACATGGCAATGCCGATACTTGCTGTAATATAAACATCTGTTTCTTCGATGTGAAGCGGTCGATTGAGAATATCTACCAGTCTATTCATAGTCAAGTCAATTATGTTATTCTCTTTTTGACACGATAACAGTACGACAAATTCATCACCTCCGGTACGAACGATAAAAGTTTCAGGTGGAAATATTTCCTGTAATAAGTGGGTAACACGAATCAAAAGTTCATCTCCAAATCGGTGACCATAGGAATCATTGATTTCTTTGAAGCCATCCAAATCGAGGAAGAACAGCGCAAAAGGGTGATCTTCCATTTCGAATGTTTTAAGTTGTAGCTTTTCGATTAAACTGAGACGATTAGGCAGATTGGTAAGGGTGTCGTAGTGGGCTAAACGATCTAATCGTTCTTTGGCCTCAAAAATCTTAATTTCATGCTTTTTTTGTTCGCTAATGTACTGCGTGTACTCAATAAATCGTTTATGAAAATAACGATGGCTTAAAATAAAAAGGAAAAAAGAGGTAGCCAAAATAAAAAACCAACCCTTGTAGCTCTGTAAAAGGTTGATTTCCGTAGCATTTTTAGATATTACTGCTACAAAAGAATCTGAAAAATAAATCCAAAGTAATCCAAAAACAAGGTAAATAAACGAAATTTTCAAAGCACTTTTAACACTTTCAAAATCTTTGATATTCATGTATTCCCTTGTCTACTCTTAATGATTATATTATACACTTTAATAAGAAAATAGTGTTGCGATACAGAGACCTTAAGATAATAAAATCATATAAAATAAAAATAATTGCAATAAATGTATTGCTAAATAAGTTAAGTTTGATACTTTTTATCTATAATGAGTTAATTTTAAAAATAATAAAAGGAAATAACATATGGGAACTTCGTACTTAGAAACACATCCAGATGAAAACGGGTATTTCGGTAAATTTGGAGGGGCATATATTCCTCCCGTCTTAGAGCAGCCGTTTGCCGATATTGCCCAAGCGTATGCTGAGTTAAAAAACTCACCGGCATTTATTGAAGAGCTAAAATATGTTCGAAAACACTATCAAGGTCGTCCTACTCCTATTTCATTTGCTAAAAATCTCACCGAACACTGCGGTGGAGCCAAAATTTATCTTAAACGTGAAGACCTAAACCATACAGGTGCACACAAACTCAACCACTGCATGGCGGAAGTTATTCTCGCGAAACATTTGGGTAAGAAAAAAGTGATTGCAGAAACAGGAGCAGGACAGCATGGCGTTGCATTAGCTACGGCAGCAGCGTATTTTGGTCTGGAGTGTGAGATTCATATGGGAGAAGTAGACATTGCAAAAGAATATCCCAATGTTGTACGGATGAAGATTTTAGGGGCACGTGTCGTTCCCGCAACTCATGGACTTAAAACACTCAAAGAAGCAGTCGATTCTGCATTCGAAGCGTATGTTAAAGATCCGGTTAGTGCCATTTACTGCATTGGTTCCGTCGTCGGTCCTCATCCGTTTCCGATGATGGTACGTGATTTTCAGTCAGTGATCGGTTTTGAAGCCAAAGAACAATTTCATGAAATGGAAGGGAACCTGCCCGATAATGTCATCGCTTGTGTCGGTGGAGGATCGAATGCAATGGGTATTTTTGCTGGATTTATCGATGATGCATCTGTCAATCTTTATGGGGTAGAACCATTGGGCCGAGGAGAAGCATTAGGAGATCATGCCGCTACCTTAACCTATGGAGAAGAGGGGATAATGCATGGCTTTAATTCTATCATGCTTAAAGACGCCAACGGCGATCCTGCACCTGTATATTCGATTGGCTCAGGGATTGATTATCCGTCTGTAGGACCTGAACATGCTTACTTAAAAGAGATCGGACGAACAAAAGTAGGTCTATGTAATGACGATGAAGCCGTAGATGCGTTTTATAAACTCTCACAATTAGAGGGAATAATTCCAGCACTGGAATCAGCACACGCAGTAGCCTATGCTATGAAACTTGCAAAAACATTAGGTAAAGACAAAACAATTTTGGTCAATCTAAGCGGCAGAGGAGATAAGGATATCGATTTCGTGATCGAACACTATCCTATACCGAATGCAAAGTTTTAAATGTAGGTGATTATAGAATGCATTATGCATTAATTCTTCAAATTACTGTTGGAGAATGACTATGGAACATCATGTTGTAATCGAAAAACTTTGCAGTTGTGCAAAAAAAGACGGACTTTCCCAAATCGAAACCTATGAAGCAAAAGATGCTGCATTTGAAGCGGCCGAAACGAAGCTTGCCTATATGAATGGAAGCTTTTGCGGTAAACATGAGTTTCAGCTGGTAGAAGTGAACGACAATTTTGTCATAGGCATGGTCGGCGGCGGCTGTGGCTGTAAATAGGGGGACAATATGGATCATCATGTTGTTGTTGAAAAACTATGCGCGTGCGCAAAACGTAAACAAATGCCTCAGATTAAAACATTAGACGATAAAGAAAATGCTATGCGTATCGCACGAGCATGGGCACAAGAGATGAATGAAAGCTTTTGTGGCCAACATTCATTTGGCGTTGTAGAAGTGGATGACAACTATGTTATCACGGTAGGTGAGGGGAGTTATTAAAACTCCCTTATCTCTGTGCTTGCTCTCTAAGCTTATCTTTTTTACTTTTTCCCTTACCTTTGACAGGTTCCGGCCCTTTTTCTCTCATTGGAGCTGTTCCTGTAAGCTCATAACCCGCTATTTGCTCTCGTTCCAGCTTGATTCCTGATCGTTTTTCGATGAGGGAAAAATGATCTTTGTCCTCGTGGGAAATGAACGAGACAGCAATACCTGATTTTCCGGCTCTTCCAGTACGTCCTATGCGGTGGATATAATCAGCAGGTGATCGGGGAAGGTCAAAATTGATGACACAGCTAATGTCGTCAATGTCCAATCCGCGTGCAGCAATATCAGTAGCAAAGAGGATACGAATTTTTTTACTCTTGAACTGGGATAAAGTAAAATTTCGTTCGTCTTGGAGCAAATCACCATGAAATGATTCCGCTAAAAAGCCATACTTTTTAAACTTTGCAGCGATGTTGTCCGTGGCTCTTTTGTTCGCCATAAAGACCAGCACCTGCTCCCATTTTTCAGTTTCTAAAAGATTGCGAAGGAGAGGACCGCGATTTTCATGGTTAACTTCAATAACCCGTTGGACGATACTTTCTACAGTAGGCTCTTCATAGTCGAGAGTCACTTCTACCGGATTTTGGGTAATTCGAGAAGCAATGGTTTGCATTTTAGGAGGATAAGTTGCAGAGAACAAGAGATTTTGACGTTTAGCCGGAATCTCTTTTAAGATAAGTTCAAGTTCTTCAGCGAAACCAAGATCCAACATTTTGTCTGCTTCATCCAAAACAAAAAATTCTAGATGGGAGAGATTCATCTGCTTTTTTTTCAGTACTTCGAGTAATCTACCTGAGGTTGCTACAACGATGTCACACCCTTTTTGAATAGCAAAAAGTTGATCGCTAAGGCTTTCTCCGCCGATGACACTCACAACTTTTGGCTTTCTTGGCAAGTAGGTTCCAAACGTTTCGAAAGTCTGGGCAACCTGAAGTGTCAGCTCACGTGTGGGAGTCAATACCAGCGCCTTTATTTTCGCTTTCCCTTCACCAATATTTTTTGACCAAAGTTCCAAAATTGGCAAAACGAAGCTTGCACTTTTCCCGCTTCCTGTCTGCGCACGTGCTAAGATGTCATCCCCAGCCAGTACGAGTGGTATGACTTCATTTTGAATAGCTGTTGGTTCATAATAATTGCTTTCGTCGAGCGCATTTTGTATTTGAGCTCCGAGACCGAGTGTGGAAAATGACATTGAGTGTTTCCTTATATTAAAAGTTTATTTTATTCGCAATCTTCATTTTCATCGTCTGGAGTTTTACGAGAAACAACTTTGTACAGAAGAAATATAACTGCCAAAATACTGAACCACATCCAATAAGTATTCATCCAATCCTCCAGCTATGATAGTGCACCATTATAGCATGATAGGATATTTTTAAATTTCCTCTGAAGAGTATAAAGAACAAAAGTTGCAAAGTTAATTCTGAGATTGCATTGACTATACTGCGGTTAAGTTCCAACTTGTAGGAGATACTTATGCACGTCCACCCTCACGTTATGACGAATGCAAATGTCAAGATGCCAGCCCTTATATACGGTACAGCATGGAAAAAAGAGCATACCTCTGATTTGGTTGTTCAGGCAGTTTTAAATGGATTTCGAGGCATTGATACAGCATGCCAGCCCAAACATTATGAAGAATCACTCGTCGGTGAGGCGATTGCACGTTTGAGCAATCACGGTATTATGCGAGAAGATTTGTTTATTCAAACCAAATTTACCCCTCTCGCAGGTCAAGATCCTCAGCGTATCCCCTATGATCCCAAGGATCCGTTAGAGATACAAGTAACAAATTCTTTCGAAGCATCAAAACGTAATCTTGGCACTGACTATGTCGATTCTCTGGTATTGCATTCACCTCTTTTCCCGTATGCCAATCTTCTGAAAGTATGGAAGGCTATGGAAGCAATTTATCATAGTGGCGGTGCACGTCAGCTTGGAATTAGCAACTGTTATGATTTGGAACTCTTGCAACGACTCTATTTTGATGCGGATGTGAAGCCATCTGTCGTGCAAAATCGATTTTATTCCGAGAGTGGATACGATGTCGAATTACGCCAATGGTGCGATGAACAGGGGATTATTTATCAAAGTTTTTGGAGCTTGACTGCAAATCCTCACATACTTGGAAGTAAAGCTGTCGTTGATTTGGCACAAAAATATGATAAAACTCCGGCACAAATCGTATATCGTTACCTGACTCAAATGAGGATCGTCCCTTTGATCGGGTCAACGTCGCAACAGCACATGAAAGAAGATTTAGAGATTTTTAGTTTTGAGCTTACGGTTGATGAAATGATGGGGATTCAGTTAATTTAGAATTATTTTTATCGATAGCAAAGCTTGATGGTATTAGTATAGGTATTTATTTTCATTATACTAGGGATAAGACATGAGCAGTATTACTCTTATCGATAATCGAACCGGCAAAAGTTATGAATTTCCCATTTTAAATCCTACTATGGGACCTGATGTTATCGATGTAAGATCCTTGTATAAAGAGACAGGGATGTTTACGTACGACCCTGGGTTTACTTCTACCGCAAGCTGCAGTTCCGCCATTACCTACATTGATGGAGACAAAGGAGAATTGCGTTATCGCGGATATGATATTTGTGATTTAGCTACGAAAAAAAGCTATTTGGATGTAGCGTATCTTCTCCTGACCAGCAAACTTCCAAATGAGAAAGAGCGTGCTGAATTTGACATCGAACTTCGTAAACGTTCTTTTGTGCACGAAGGATTGAAACGGCTTTTTGATGCATTTCCCGATAAAGCGCATCCCATGGCGATGATGTCATCGGCAGTCTCAGCGCTATCCACTTTTTATTTTGAACATCTAAATGTCTCTAGTGATGAGGAAGCGCAGGTGATGGCTCGACGGATCATCGCTAAAATTCCTACATTGGCAGCATTCACACATAGACGAATGTTTGGTATCCCTTATATTTATCCCGATATTGAACGCCCTTTTACCGAAAATTTTCTCTACATGATGCGTGCGTATCCGGGAGAAAATCTTGAAATTCGTGATGTGGAAATACGGGCTTTGGATACGATTTTTACCCTCCATGCTGACCATGAACAAAATGCCTCTACTTCAACAGTACGTGCGGTGGCTTCGACGGGAGCACACCCGTATGCGGCACTTTCAGCGGGGATAAATGCACTTTGGGGAAGAGCACACGGCGGAGCGAATGAATCCGTTATCGCACAACTGGAAATGATTGGAAGCGTAGAAAACGTCGATGCATTTATTGCCCGAGCTAAAGACCCACATGATGATTTTAAGCTTATGGGCTTTGGGCATCGTGTCTATAAAAACTTTGATCCGCGCTCAAAAATCCTCAAAAAATTGCTTGATGAACTCAAAGATGATTTGGGAATTGACAGCAATCTTCTTAAAATCGCCCAAAAAATAGAAGAAATTGCCCTTAATGATTCCTATTTTATAGAACGAAAACTGTATCCGAACATCGATTTTTATTCAGGGCTTATTTTGACAGCGTTAAAAATTCCTCAATCCATGTTTACCATTATTTTTGTTATCGGTCGTTGCGTTGGATGGATCGCTCAATGGATTGAATTGAAAGATGATCCAGAAATGAAAATTGCTCGACCACGACAGCGTTATATGGGTGAAGAGGCTAAAACGTTATAATTTTCCTGCACACTGGACGTTGTTAGGGTATAATAAAGTTTATTTAGAATTTTTGAGGAGAATTTTATGGAATGTGAATTTCCGACCGTTAATGCTAATAATGAAGAAATAAAAGCTATTTTTAAGCAGATAAAAACTATTGCAGTACTGGGTTTATCGCCAGATTCAACCAAAGATAGTTATCGTGTGGCGGAATATCTGAAAAATGCAGGGTATACCATTATCCCCGTCTACCCAAAAGAAGAGATGATTTTAGGGGAAAAAGTCTATCGTTCTCTTGAAGAGATCCCATTTGCGGTTGATATGGTCAATATCTTTCGAAAGCCTGACGCTCTTAATGCTGTTGCTGACGCATGTATCGTACGAGGTGATGTAAAAGTTTTTTGGGCACAAAAAGGTATTGTCAACAATGAAGCCGCAGCTAAAGCACTAGATGCGGGCATGCAAGTAGTTCAGAATCATTGCAGTATGGTCGAACATCGACTTATTAATGCTTAAAGGGAAACATTGATCGATTTAGAAACGATAGTAGCAGCACACGAGCGAATAAGCGGGATTGTAGATGAAACCCCTTTTTCCTATGCACCACGCCTAAGTGAACAAAGCGGATGCGAGATTTACCTCAAAAAAGAAAATTTGCAAGTAACCGGAGCGTTTAAAATACGGGGTGCCTATAATAAAATAGCTTCACTCAGCGATCATGAGCGTTCTCTTGGTGTAATCACGGCAAGTGCAGGAAACCATGCACAAGGTGTGGCTATGGCAGCCCAAATTTTTGCCATCAATGCACTTATTGTGATGCCGGAATCCACTCCGCTTACAAAAATCAACGGTGTTCGCTATTATGGAGCCGAAGTTATATTGTCAGGCTCAAATTACGATGAGGCGTATGCGTATGCATACGAATATAGCCAAAAAAATGAAATGATTTTTGTCCATCCATTTGCGGATGAATCGGTTATGGCAGGTCAAGGAACGATAGCTCTTGAAATGCTAAACGCTATTCCTGATTTAGATGCTATTGTCATTCCTGTTGGTGGAGGGGGACTGATCTCTGGTATGGCATCGTGTATCAAGCAAATGGCTCCCTCAATCGAAGTAATAGGTGTCAGCGCAATGGGCGCTCCGGCGATGAGAGAATCGTTTGAAGCCAAAAAAGCCATTGACAGTTTAAGTGTTCGTACGATTGCGGATGGTATTGCAGTACGAGATACATCTGCGCTAACGTTGGGGCATATTTTAGAGACAGTGGATACGATTATTGGTGTAGACGATGAAGAGATTGCAAATGCTATTTTGTTCTTGCTTGAACGCCAAAAATTGGTTGTTGAGGGAGCAGGAGCTGCAGGAGTAGCTGCATTGCTTCACGATAAATTACCACATCTCAAAGGTAAAAAAGTAGGAATTGTCCTTAGTGGCGGCAATATGGACGTCACGTTGCTTTCTATTATTATAGAAAAAGGTCTTATTAAATCAGGTCGAAAGATGAAACTCACCGTAACGCTGATCGACAAACCAGGTGCATTGATGCAGTTGACACGAATGTTACAAGAGCTCAACGCTAATATTGTCCATATTGAATACGATCGTACCTCAACTTCATTGGCTTATGGTGACGCTAACGTTCGCATCCACTTAGAAACCAAAGGGGAAGAGCATCAAGCTCAAATTCGTTTATCTTTGCATGAAAATCATTATTTAAGTAGTGAAGAAAACTAAAGGATAAGATATGGAAGTAGTAAAATTACTTAATATTAAAGTGCCAATACTTCAAATCAAAACACTTTCTAATGGCTCACTCGCAATTATTGATTCTAACACGACTGTGCGTATTGTCTCCATTGAGGATTACAAAGTTATTGCGGGATTTAAAAGTAATATTCATCATGAACGAACTAGTGGAGCTATTGTAGATATCTCTCTTTTGGGAGATTATTCCATATCTGTCATTCCGAAAAGCAATAAAGCAGCATTGTTTAGTGTTAATAAAAAAGAACTTTTATATAAAGTTGGACGACATCAAGGTGAAATCGAGACAGTTGGTATAGATCCCAATAGTCGATACTGCATAACGTGTGGACAAGATGGAAAAGTATTTGTATGGGTGATCAAAACGGCACGACTAGCATTTTCTTTTCCTCCTCATACTGATTTTGTGACATCAATTGCTTTTAGTGATAGCGGACAGTGGGCCGCTACTGGTAGTTTTGATAGAACCATTAACCTTGTCAATCTTGGAACAATGAAAAATCCTTTAAAGCTCATAGGTCATGGCAGTGTTATTATAAGTATGATTTTTTTACCGGATATACGTCTGCTATCTGCTGAGAAAGATGGAGGGTTGATCGTTTGGGATATTCGTTCTGGAAGGATGCTGAAGCGATTAGCAAAAATGAACGATGAAATTACAGCAATGACTATCAGCCATGACAAACGATTTGTTTTCGTCGGGACAAAACTTGGGTATGTTGGTTTGTATGATTTGCAATCTATGGAATTACTCAAGCAGAGATATATAAAGGAAAATGAAGAAATCAGTTCTCTTGCAATTATAGAACATAATTTTAGTCTGGCTATTGGGACAACAGAGGGAAATGTTCGATTTTATTCTTTATTCGGTAATGATGAAATGATGATGAGTCTTTTGCGTCAGCGCCAGTATAAAGATTTTTATCTGCTAGTAGACGATAATCCTATGCTTCTTTATTCCAAGCCGTATGAATTAGTAGAAAAAATTTGGAATGATGTGGTAGCCAAAGCGCGCTATTTCTTAGAAAAAGGGGACAAGGCAAAAGCGAAACTCCTTCTCGAGCTTTTCATCGGTATTCCACAAAAAAGCAATCTTGTTATACAAATTGTTCATGATTACGAGAAATATGCTCAGTTTCAAGCATGTGCACAAGAAGGGCGCCTTCCTTTAGCTTATTCTATTGCAAGACAATATACTTCTTTTCAAGATTCAGAACCGTATCGTAAAATGGAATCACGATGGAAAAAATTGTTTGCAAAAGCGCAGGAACTTATTTTAGGGCCAGGCGGTGAAGAGAAAGCTCGGACGTTATTGGCTTCATACCGAGGTATAAGTGATAAAACACTTCTGATACAACAGCTTTTTGCTGAGAAACAGCTCTATGAGTATTTTGTTAAGGTTATTTCATCACGTAATTTTCTTAAATTCTTTAATTTAGTAAAGAATCATCCTTTCTTAAAAGAATTTTCCGAATATAACATTGTTATGGAATATGCCGACAAGTTGTACATACAGGCAATACAAGCGTACAAAAAAAATGATCTCATTGTTGCAAAAAATGCTTGTGAAGTATTGGTCTTTTTCCCGGATTTTTCAAAAGAGGCGAAAGAAATTTTAGAGGCAATTAAAGTAAAACATCTATTTTATGATTCGATTGCTTCAGAAAATTATCTTAATGCATTTGCCTATCTTGTTTCTTATCCATTGCTCTATGAGACTCCCGAAGCAAAAAAATTAGAAGGATTTTGGAATAAAGTACTTGATCAGGCCTTGCGTTATGCCCTAAAAGGTGAAATTTCAGGTCTACGCAAACAATTTGAGTTTTATTTACCGATCAGTGCAAAATACCAGGCAATGGGAAGTGTTTTTTCTCAATCCTACGCTGTTCAACTGGAGAATAAATTGCGGGCACATGCTCCATCCGTTGAGCTGGAAAATGGTATCCGTAATTATGTAGCGATGTTTGGTGTAGAAGATTACATTACTTTTTTCTTTAATTTGTACAAACGTGATTATAAAACGAATCTTGATCTTACACTACTAAAACAAGGTTCCCTAGAAGCATGGACACCGGCTATGTTAATCAACGATATAACAGTAAAAGCGTTGTGATTGCTATTGATTTAGGTTCTAATACCCTTCGCGTAATTGAGTATGACGGGGTGTCTTGGGGAAAAAGTTTTGAAAAAATTGTTCGTACGGCTGAGGGTCTCAATCAAACCAATAAAATTGGTATATTTGCCTTGGAGAGAATTTTAAACGGTTTGAAGGAGGCTAAAAAAACGATAAATTTTACAGATCATGAAGTCGTTGCTGTTACCACTGCTGCAATGAGAATGGCCGATAATTCAAGTGAAGTATTGGAACAAATTCATCAGAATACAGGAATAAAATTTCGTATTATTGATGGAGATGAAGAGGCGCGCTTGACCTTGATGGCAGTACAAAATCGTCTTAATTCATTAAATATCAGCGGTGATGAATTGGTACTGGTTGATATTGGCGGTGGCTCGACGGAAGTGGTCATTGTTTCAAACAATAAATCAGTATCAAAAAGCTTTTCTCTGGGAATTGTTACACTCAGTGAAAAATCACAAACCAGTGAAATTATGGATTACGAGTTAGAGTTATTTCGTGAAAATATTGCTTTTTATATTCAATCATTGGCTTTAGACTCAACCCCGAAAACTCTCGTCTTAACTGCGGGTACTCCAACTACCATGGCAGCTTATTTGTTGGGAATGGATTATCAAACGTATGACGCTAATCGAATTAATGGTACTTTTTTAAAGCGCTCTGATTGTATACGTGTATTGGATGAGTTACTTGAAATGGATGAGACAATGCGATCACGTTATGTGGGCGTGGGAAGAGAGCATTTAATTGTTGCAGGGATATACATTGTCATGATGATGTTTGATGCACTTGGATTAAAGAATGCCATTGTCATCGACGACGGCTTGCGCGAAGGAGTCGCGCTGGAGTATTTTAATTCAAAAAAAGTGTAAATTAAAACGTTTTACCTTCATACCGGTCATATATCCACGCAGCAACCGCTTCTTTTTGTTTGTTATTGAGCTTACCTTTTAGAGAGGGCATTACACCAAACTTTTCCAATGCCATTGGTTCACACATACTGTATTGAATGCTTGGATTATCGATATAGTCTTTGATAAAAGCGATTACCACGCGACGCTTGACGTCTTTGTCTTCATCCACAATATGGATATTGGCTTTGAGTCGATTGGAAATTTCCACCATAGGCGGTGCCTTTAGGGATCCAAAAGATTTCATAACCTCCGCTTTCGTCATCATCTCTGCATGACATTTCATACAATTATTTTTATAGAGAGAATAACCGTCCGTTGCACTTAATATCGCAGTGGTTAAAGTTGTCAAAAAGATCATTTTCATGGAGTATCCTTTAAATTTTTAGAATTTTAACGCTCTTTGTTCTGTGATAGATTGATGAATATCAATTTTAACCTATTTTTCTGAAGCCAATAGGCTATTTAACGTAATTTATAGTTAATATCACTTATAATTTCGTAATTTTTTAATATTATTCACACCTATTTTACGTAAAGGAGACGACATGCAAATAAGCGGCGCACAGATGGTTATCGAAGCTCTTATCGCGGAGGAAGTCGAAGTCATATTCGGTTATCCAGGCGGTGCAATTATGAACGTCTATGATGCAATTTATCAACAAAGTTCGTTTCAACACGTCCTTACACGTCATGAACAAGCAGCCGTACACGCTGCTGAAGGGTATGCAAAGGCTTCAGGGAAAGTAGGCGTAGCGATGATTACGTCAGGCCCTGGATTTACCAATGCTATTACAGGTATTGCAGATGCTTATATGGATTCTGTTCCTCTTGTAGTAATCAGCGGGCAAGTTCCCATGTCTCTTATTGGTACAGATGCGTTCCAAGAGATCGATGCTGTAGGAATCAGTCGTCCATGTACGAAGCATAACTATTTGGTAACGGATGCCAAGGATTTGGCGCGTATCCTCAAAGAAGCATTTTATTTAGCACGTACCGGTCGCCCAGGTCCAGTGCATGTCGATATTCCAAAAGATGTTACGGCCCAAATAGCCTTATTTGATTATTCCAAAGAAGTAGAGCTTGAGACCTATAAGCCTACGGTAAAAGGGAATATGCGTCAAATTAAAAAAGCGGTTGAAGCGATAGCCAATGCAAAACGGCCTTTACTCTATCTTGGTGGCGGTGTTATCAGCTCGGGTGCAGCTGAACTGGTGCGTGAGTTTTCAAAAATGACTCAAATTCCAGCGGTTGAGACTTTTATGGCACGAGGAACGCTTCATCATGCAGATCCGTTACTTATTTCAATGTTGGGAATGCATGGATCGTATGCAGCAAATATGGCGATGTCCGAGACGGATTTGGTCATTGGTTTGGGCGCTCGTTTTGATGACCGTGTAACGGGTAAACTTTCTGAATTTGCAAAAAATGCACAGATTATTCATGTTGATATTGATCCTGCAAGCATATCTAAGTTGGTAAATGCTCATTTCCCGATTGTTGGAGATGTTAAAAATGTAGTCGAATCTATGATGACCTTAGCAAAAGATCAAGTCGATCCATTACGTTATGCCCCATGGCACAATACAATTGCGAATTTTAACAAGCTTCATCCATTGTCCTACACTGAAGAGGGTGATCGACTCAAGCCGCAATGGGTTGTTCAGCGTATAGGTCAGCTTTTAGGTGATGATGCCAACATCTCTACCGATGTAGGCCAGCACCAAATGTGGACGGCTCAGTTCTATCCATTTAGCCGTCCGCGCCAATGGAACAGTTCAGGCGGATTAGGGACTATGGGATATGGTTTCCCAGCTGCAATCGGAGTAAAACGAGCGGATATGGATCGGGTCAGTATCAACATCACAGGTGATGGATCGATCTTGATGAATATTCAAGAATTGATGACAGCTGTTGAATACAATCTGCCCGTTATCAACGTTATTTTGAACAATAATTTCTTGGGAATGGTTCGTCAATGGCAAACTATGTTTTACGACAAACGCCATTCATCAACCGATCTTTCGATTCAGCCTGATTTTGTGAAACTTGCTGAAAGTTTTGGCGGAGTCGGTTACCGTGTAACGACCAAAGAAGAGTTTGATACGGCGCTGAAAGATGCAGTAGAAAAAAATGTAGTAGCACTTATCGACGTTGTAGTTGCACGCTTTGAGAATGTACTTCCAATGGTTCCTGCAGGTGGATCACTCTTCAATATGATGTTAGAATATAAGGATAAATAATGGAACAAGCACGACGCGTAATTTCCGTTATCGTTTTAAATGAGGCGAGTGTCCTTTCTCGCATAGCAGGTCTTTTTTCAGGACGCGGATACAACATTGAGTCCCTTACGGTTGCTCCTATCCCTGATTCTAAATACTCACGTATTACCATCGTGACAGCAGGCTCTATCAAAGTTGTTGAACAAATCATCAAACAGCTGCATAAACTTATTCCTGTTTTGAAAGTATATGAGCATGCAGATTTGGTAGAAAAAGAGATGGCAATGGTCAAAATTCCATTGACTGAATCTCTGGGAGATATTGAAGCATTAGCACATGCCTATAACGGTCGGATTGTGAATGTTGGCAGTGATACGCTTATCGTTATGGTTGCGGATGAGCCTATGCGTGTAGGACATTTCTTGGAAGCCATTAAACGTTTTCATCCAAAAGAGATTGTTCGAAGCGGCTCAGTAGCCATGGAGCGATAAATGACACTTAACGATATTATTCATCTTCTTGAATTTGATGCTCTATCAGAACATAATTGTAATATTACGGGAATGAATACTCTCAAAGAAGCAAGTGAAGGAGAAATATCTTTTCTTTCGGATTCTAAATATGAAAAAGATTTAGAGGAAACTCTGGCATCTGCCGTTATTCTTCCTGCATCAAAAGTTCATTTATTACCCAAAAATGTTTTAGCTTTGTGCAGTGATGAACCTTATCTTATGGTAGCGCGACTCTCAAAAGTATTTGCTAAACCTATTGCCAGCAGCGACATTGCACCTATTATTGGTTCTGGAAGTGTTATTTATCCAACTGCACATATCGAAAATGGTGCATGTATCGGTTCGAATTGTACGATCATGAGTGGTGTTTACATTGGCACTGATGCGGTTATAGGGGATAATGTTATTCTTTACCCTAACGTCTCGGTGTATCGTGATTGTATTGTTGGCAACAATGTAATGATTCATTCGGGTAGTGTTATTGGAAGTGATGGTTTTGGGTATGCACATACCAAGATAGGCGAGCATATTAAACTCTATCAAAATGGTAATGTTATAGTTGAAGATGATGTTGAGATTGGGGCGAACACGACGATTGACTGTGCAGTATTTGGCTCTACTATCATTAAGCATGGAAGTAAAATCGATAATCTTATTCAAATTGGTCATAACTGTGTTGTTGGCGAACATTGTATTATGGTCTCACAATCGGGTCTTGCCGGATCAACGACATTGGGTCGTAATGTGGTTATGGGCGGGCAAAGTGCAACGGCTGGTCATCTCACTATTGCACCCTTTACGACATTAGCTGCACGCTCGGGTGTTACAAAAAGTATCAAAATTGGGGGAGTCTACAGCGGCTTTCCACTTATGGAACATAAATTATGGCTGAAACTTCAAGCAAAGTTAGCTAAAATGTTACAAGCTTAAGACAGGATAGTCATGATGAAAAAATTAAGTACGCTATTGATACTTACTGCTCACCTCATGGGTGAGGGTATGGATACATCTGGCGTGCGTATGCCTGATATCGTTTTGGACGCTATTAAGCATTGTGAATGTTTAAAAGAAGCAGATGGACAATGTAATCCAAATGTTATTCGTATTAATGTCGAGGAAGATGCTCAACGTGCCAAAATGGCAGGTTTTGCGGTGCAAGGGCATATTATCCGATGTAATTCGACAGAAGAGTGTTCATCACAGACTCAAGCCCTTATTAATGGCGGAATTACAAATCTTGACCTTGGACCCTATCAAATTAATTATAAATATCATCCTAATACGACTCTTTCTGAATATTTCGTGGATGCAACTGAACGAGAACATGCCAATCGTATTATTACTAGTTTGGTAAAAAGTTTTGGCTATTCTTGGGAAACTTTAGGAAGATATCATCATTTTAGTGCTACAGACCGTACACGTAATGAGCGATATTACCGCAAAATGTACGCATTTATTTATGGAAATCCTTCTGAATCATTAACCTCTAACCAATAAGACTTTTTTTAAGCTTTCTTTAGCAAAAATCCCGATACACTCTTATTTATATCACTTTTACTAGGAGAATTTATGAGTTCATCTGCAGCTATTATCAAAGAAATACCATTGAACGGGACTAAAAAAGGGGTAATTGCGGTCAGTAAGATCGATGCCCCATATGGTGAAGGCAGTGACAGCGTAGCAAGTATTGGAATATCACTTTCAGGTGATGCAAAAAATCCAGAGTGGAAAGTACATCTTCCGTTGGGGAATCTTGATGAAGTTATTGCTGCGCTGCAAAGCATAAAATAAGTTAATCATTCCTGCATTAACGGGAATGACTAATAATGAAGTTCAAAATCTATTATTTTTTCGTATCTACAAATGTAGCAATCCGTTTAATTCCTGCACGTATACTGTCAATATCGGTTGCAAAACTAAAGCGAAAATACCCTTCACTACCAAAACCGATTCCTGGAACTACCGCAATACCTTGTTCTTCAAGTAGCTCTTTACAAAAAGTCATTGAATCATTACTGATTTTTTTGATGTTTACAAAGAGATAGAATGCTCCATTCGGTGAAAGAACCGAAAGCCCGTCAATATCATTAAAAAGACGAACAGCTTCATCTCGTCGTGCCATAAATGCTTGACGCATTGTCTCGATGTCTGCATCTGCTTCGCCATTAAGTCCAACAATAGCTGCTTTTTGAGTAATAGAATTGATGTTTGACGTACTTTGGCTTTGAAGTTTTTTCGTTGCTTGTATGATTTCGGTATTAGCAGCCGCCATATAGCCAAAACGCCATCCAGTCATAGCCACAGATTTACTCAGCCCATTGATGGTAACGGTGCGCTTAAACATATCATCGCTGACCGCAGCTGCCGATACAAATTCACCGTCATAGATCAGTTTTTCATACATCTCATCGCTGGCAACAATAATATCTGTTCCTTCAAGAACTTTACCCAATGCTGTAAGCTCATCACGTGTATAAACGGCTCCTGTAGGATTCGAAGGAGAGGTTAAAATAAGCATTTTTGTTTTAGGTGTCAATGCATTTTTAAGTTGCTCAGGAGTAATTTTAAAACCGCTGGCATCATCGGTCATAATCTCAATAACCGTACCGCCACAATATTGTACTAATTCAGGATAGGTAACCCAATATGGTGCTGGAATAATAACTTCATCTCCGGCTTGAATAGTACAGGCAAAAAGATTGTAAAGAGAATGTTTTGCGCCATTATTGGCAATAATTTGGTCAGCTTTATACTCAAGGCCATTATCACGTTTTAGCTTTAATGCGATAGCAGATTTAAGGGCAGGGATACCGTCAACTGCAGTGTATTTGGTAAAACCTTCATTAATTGCACGAATGGCAGCATCTTTGATGACTTGAGGAGTATCAAAGTCAGGTTCACCAGCTGAAAAGCTGATGATGTCTTTGCCTTGAGCCTTTAGCTCTTGAGCCAAGGTTGAAATAGCGATGGTAATCGATTCTGATAGGGTATTAACGCGATCGGTTAGCATTGTTGTGCCTTTAATTTTTTTGAAATTATAGCATAACCTTACTTTTACCTATACTAACGTAATTTTATTTTTTCCACTTTGTTTACTTTTCAAAAGAGCACTATCGGTTCGTTTAATAATGGTATCGATGTCATCACTTGACTGATGCATTGTAGCCCCTATACTGACAGTAAGTTCAATACTTTGACCACTGTAGATAAGATGAGAATTTTCAACTTTATGCAATATTTTTTCTGCAACACTTAGTGCTTTTTCTTTATCACAGCGATTAATCAAAACAGCAAATTGATCACCGCCATAGCGGTAAACAATATCACCTGCACGCACCATTCCTTTGATCGTTTGCGCTAAAAAATACAGTACTTTATCTCCTGCTGTATGCCCAAAGGTATCATTGATTTTTTTGAAGTCATCAGCATTAATCATTAACGATAAAAAGGAAAGTTCATTATCCATTCCATTGGAGAGTATGTTGGTTAAATCTTCCATATATTTACGGTGATTAAGGAGATGCGTCAGAGGATCGGTTGTGACATCCAATAAAACATCATCAAGCCGTTCATTAAGATCAACAATTTTTTCTTCTGATCGCTGAAGCTCTTGGTTCATATTGGTGCTAAGCTCCATTAAGCCATTAATAATATTTAAACGAGCCTGCTCATTCATATTGTTACTCATATCGTATGAGCTTAAGAGATTATTTTGTTGAGCGGCAACGAGCGCCATATTGGCATGGCTTTGTGAAAATGCTTCTACTGCTATTTTGGCTAATTCAATGTATTTGCTAATTGAATTTATTTTATCATCCATAGTACTGTCATGATTTAAAGCAGTCTTTAGTGTATGATCAGAAAGCGATTCAAAAATTCGGTTAAATTGTTTTTCGTAATGGACAGGATAAGGAGGGATATGCTTGGCACTTAATGAGGCGAGCGCCTCATCGTGAATATTTATTATTCTGTCGTAAATTGAGTTTTTTGCTTCATCCATGAAAAAGACTCTCCTATTAAGTTAAATATTGAAATTTGGAGTATTGTACCCTTATAAGTGATAAAAAATTACTTAAATGCCTCTTCAGATTAATTATCTATGAAACTCTCTTAACCTATAATGCGATAATTTTAATACAATGGATGAAAATGTTTTTTGAACCTGGATTTTTAGGGACGCGTGCTGCTGTATACATGGATATCGTCACCTTATATTTCGCAATTTTGCCTTTTTTATTGGCTTTTTCAATACGTCAAGCAGTTGTTGGACGTATTGATCTTCATTACAAGTCACAAATGGTTATTTTGGCATTGACCGTTGTCATGGTTTTAATCTTTGAAATCGGTGTTCGACTTGGCGGCGGTTTTGTTGAATACGTTAAACTCTCAAATGTCTCCTATGATTTTTTGCTTCTCTTTTTAGCTGTGCATATTTTGATTGCATTATTGGCAGTCGGGGGCTGGATTTATCTGATTATCACCTCCTATCAAACGTATACAAAAGAAGGAATAGAAGGTATGGCAAAACATCGCCGTATGGGAAAATGGATTTTTGGAGCTTTAACCCTTACTTCGGTGATGGGTTGTAGTATTTATTTGTTTTTATTTGCAATGTAATTGAAAAAGGAACACGATGTCAAAACATTTTGATAATGCTGCGGCTCAATGGGATCAAGGAGACACACGACAAAATATTGCTCAATGTGTATTCCAAACGATTGTCAGCCGTATTGCTTTAGCCAATACTATGAACATTATGGATTTTGGTGCGGGAACGGGACTACTGAGTTTTAAAATCGCACCCATGGTCCACTCGGTTACAGGTATTGATTTATCCGAGAAAATGCTTGAACAAATACTCGCAAAAAATAGTGATACGCTGCAGGTAAAAGTAGCGTGTCAAAATATCATCAGTGAGCCTCTGGATGAAGAGTTCCATGGAATTGTTAGTTCAATGGCAATGCATCACGTGGAGGATACTGCTTCACTGTTTAAGACATTTTACTCTCATCTTAAACGAGATGGATTTGTTGCACTTGCTGACTTGGAAGCTGAAGATGGAAGTTTCCATACGCATGGAAATGAAGGAGTATATCATTTTGGATTTGAACGCGATACATTGCGTGACTTGATGGAAAAAGCAGGTTTTGTGAATGTCCGTTTTCATCATGCTTATACGGTTGAAAAGGAAGCGCAAAGCTACCCTATTTTTGTTGTAACGGCTAACAAAAATAAGTAAATAACTCTCTACACAGTTGTTGTTTAGGCTTTTTTTAATATATCAATAATTGTCTCTGTACTGTACCTGTCACCCATTCCCCAAAGAACCGCCAAACCATGCGCATTTTGGGCTAATTCATCGATGCTCTGGCGAGGTATATTTACGTCAGACAAACGAATCGGTGCTCCAATGGAGTGAAACCAGCGCTCAAGGGCGGCAATTCCCTGGTCTGCCGTTTGCAATCCAAAAACTTCTTTTGCTAATCGTTCAAATTGAGGGAGATTATTTCCTTTGTACCATTTCATCCAAGCGGGGATAACAATAGAAAGTCCTGCCCCATGAGCAATATTAAAAAGAGCCGATAAAGCATGTTCGATCATATGGTTTGGAAAATTTCCTCCTGCAGTACCGGAAGAGGTAAGCCCATTGAGAGCTTGAGTCGATGCCCATGCGAATTCTGCTCTTGCGTTGTAGTTCTCAGGGTCATGAAGAAGAATCTCGGTTGTTTCAATAACCGTTTTAATAATAGATTCGACAAATCTGGATTGCAGATGAGGGTGATCGGTGGCTGTAAAATAAACTTCAATAGTGTGCGCGATGATGTCGACTGCAGAATAGGCCAAATAGTCATTTGTGACACTTGACATAAGCGCGGGATTGATAACCGATATTTTTGGATTAAGTAAAACAGATGCGATAGAATATTTTTGTTTTGTTGTTTCATTCATAACCACGGAATTCCCATTCATCTCACTTGCGGTTGCTGCTAAGGTCATTACGGCATAAACGGGAAGTGCTTGGGTAATGGCTGCTTTTTGAACAAAGAAGTCCCACACATCACCCTCGTACAAAGCTCCTGCTGCCATCGCTTTGGCCGAATCGACAACAGAACCTCCACCTACACCTAAAACAGCTTGAAGATTTTTAGATTTAATAAGAGTTATTCCATCTTGCACACGTGAAAGCAAGGGATTACTGACAATACCGTCTAGCTCTTCGTATTCAATACCTGCGGAAATCAAACTGGCGATAACACGGTCATATAACCCTTTTTTCTTGATCGAACCGGTACCATAAACAAGAAGCAGCCGTTTGATTCCTTGTTCAGCGATCATAGATCCTATCGTGTTTTCTTTGTCTTGACCAAATTCAATACGTGTCGGATTGTAATAGGTAAATGTATTCATAAATTTCCTTTTTTAATCTCTAAATTATAATCATTATAAACTAAGTCCATAAAAAATATAGAAGCATGTTTTAACTAATTTTTATTTAATCCAGCAGTGATAGATTGAATAAAAGCGAAGTTTAATTGTTTTCTAGGACTTTAGATAACATTATACACATAATAGTTATTATAATAACTATTTAAGCAGTATCGTTTTAGAATTGCATAATTACTTCAAAGGAAATGCATGAGTTTTGAATCTGATAAGTCGATTGCTTTTATGATCGCTAAAACACGAAATATTCTTAAAAATGAATTGGAAAAAGAACTAAAGCCTTATTCTATATCGTATGCACAGCGTGTAATACTCATTCGTTTGTGTGAAAAAGACCGATTGACTCAAAAAGAGTTGGCCCAAGATACCTATTTTGAGCAATCTAATCTAACTCTTATGCTGGATAAATTGGAATTAAAAGGACTGGTAAAGCGTGAGCCCAAAGAAAATGATCGAAGAGCTTATCTCGTAACGATTACTACGAAAGGGAGGGACCTCCAAGATGAGCTCATTACATTGGGAGAGAAAGTCATTGAAAGGGCTTTTAAAGGAGTTAGTTCTGAACAAAAAGAGGAAATGTCACATCTTCTTCAAACCATTTATGAAAATCTAAAAAACGGTTTATAATGAATACTAAAACGCTTTTAATCGTTTTTTTATCCTTGTTATTGCTAACAGGCTGCATTCCTAAAATTGATAAAGCTGCTGTAATTTCAAAAAAAGTGGTAAATAGTGATGTAGAAAAAAGCATCGACGTAAGTAATGATAATGAAACACAGCTTGTGAGCGACTGGTGGAAAGGATACGGCGATTTGCAGCTTAATAGGATTATTTCCGAAGCGCTCACAAATTCCCCCTCACTTAAAAGTATAGAAGCTCGATATGCCCAAGCAAATACTATTATTGAATCCGTTCAATCTCGTAATCTGCCACACATCTCTACTAATGCCAGTGTAGTTCGGCAACGTTTCAGTGAAAATCATATTTTTCCTCCACCATTAGGAGGAGGGACGTATACACAGTATCAGCCATCATTGATGCTAGATTACGATTTTGATTTTTGGAATGCACGTGAATCACGAATTTTGGCGGCTAAAAACAGTGCTTTATCTCAAAAAGCAACCATAGAAGCATCACAAATAGCATTAAGCAGTGCCATTTGTGAAACATATCTTTCTTGGAATTTTGATGAGCAAAAGCTTGTAGCGTTAAGCGTTTTAGAAAAAATGGCTACTGAAGAGCTTCATATTGTTGAAAAGCAGCAGCGATTAGGATTAATCGATGGCATGGCTATTAATGATAAAAAGAGTTCCCTTTCTCATGTTACGCAGCAACTTACGCAACTAAAACGTGTGATTGAAGGAAAAAAAGAGAGTATTTGTGTTTTGGGAGGCTTTCTCCCTTCTTATGCGGCTACGATGAAAGCACCACATATTGATGATGCATTCAATGTTCCTTTGCCAAAAGAGATTATGCTTAATCTAGTTGCACATCGTGCTGACGTTGCTATTGCAAAATACACAGCTTTAAGTAAAAGCAATACTATTGAAGAAACAAAAGCTCAATTTTATCCCAATATCAGTCTCTCTGGACTTATCGGTTTTACCTCGTTTAGCTGGACAAAACTTATCGATCACTCTTCCTATACTCCATCAGCAGGAATCGCACTATCGCTTCCACTGTTGGACTGGGGGGAGAGAAAGGCTAATTTACAAAACAGTGTCAGTGATTACAACAGTTCGGTCTATGAGTACAATAGGGTTGTTATTAAAGCTGCGAATGAGGTCGTAGTATTACTCAAAGAGTTGAAACTAATAGAGTCGCAACGACTCTTCCATGAAGATGATATAAATGCAAAAAAAAGCAATGAGCTCATTACTCGTAAAAGACTTTTACTCGGTCTGAGTAACAAACTACCGTATCTCACCGCAAGAAAGAACTTATTGGAAAGTGAAATTGAAACACTTTCTCTGAATGAAACAAAATCACTCATACAAATTGATCTGATTAAAGCGTTAGGTGGCGGATACACCGATAACGAGGAAACTAATGAACGCCAATAATAGACGCATAGTCTCTTTCAAAATCTTTCCGTGGCAACGAACGCTACAGGAATGGCTTTCTGTTGATGCTCCTGTTCTTATCTATATGGCTAAATCAACGATAGCTGCGCTATTAGCTTTGTGGATTGCAATGACCTTGAATATGCCTGATCCAAGAACCGCTATTTTTACCGTATTTATTGTGATGCAACCTCAAAGCGGGTTGGTGTTTTCTAAAAGTTATTATCGTGTTTTAGGGACAATAGCAGGAGTTGGAATGTCATTGCTCATTATGGGGATGTTTGCACAGGACCCCATTTGGTTCATTGGTTTTTTTGCCCTTTGGATCGGTTTTACTACGGCAATGGGACTGAAATATCGAAATTTTCAATTTTATGGATTTGTTTTAGCAGGTTACACGTTATGCATTGTCGCTCTTCCTGTCATTGAGACGCCACTTCAAGTTTTTGACATAGCCGTTTCACGTTTTTCTGAAGTCATCATTGGAATCATGTGTGCGACAGTGGTCAGCGATGTGATTTTCCCACGTCGTCTTTTGGACTCATTGATTACACGTGAGCAGGAGCGCTTTCATAACGTTCTTTCTACTTTGTCTGATCCAGATTCTATTTTCGCCGCATTCGATGAAGCCAATCCTGCTGTCAGCAGATTTTCAAGCGGAGTTGTCGGACTGAATGCCACCCGAGTTAATAGCAGTTTTGAGAGTGGAGCCGGCCAAAAAGAGAGACAGCACTATGCGCATCTTAATCAGGAATATATGAATCTATCTACAACGTTTTATTCGCTTAAAAGTATCGTACAAGCAATCAAAAAGCGGGAAAGAATAGAAGACTTAAGTGCATTAAAATCTCTTTATTTACCTGTAGTATCGGTGTTGAAAACGCTTCCGGAGACACTATTAACACCAGAAGATTTAAATCGAATTATACGAGAACTCTTAGCGGTCAAAAACACGATCCAAGTGCAGTTAGATTTAGAGTATAAACGTCTTTACGAATCGATGCACTCTGTGGGAGAAGATGAATTTATATCAGCAGCGTATCTGATCATTCGACTACTAAATGAGCTACATAACCACTGTGCGACGTATCTCTCTTTACTCAAACACAGATTATCGGGTAATGCTTCTCGAGAAATCAGCCGAGTCATCCAATTTTCGACCCATACGGATAATGTACTTGTTGCCCTTGCAGCATTGAGAGGAAGTGGAGTGTTATTGCTTACCATGATATTTTGGATCTGGAGCGGATGGCCGTATGCAACTCTTACAATAACACTTGCCGTTGTCATCGGATTGCTGCTTGGAACCATGCCAAGTCCCCTCGATGGAGTAAAAGATTTTTTTAAAGGAGCTGTGATCGCCCTCATTGTAGCGGCTGTATATGATTTTTATATCATACCCGAATATACATCGGATCTTTTGACGCTTAGTTTGCTTATCACTCCCGTTTTAGCCTTTATCGGATGGATGACAACTCGACCAAAATTGGCTATTTTCACCTTTGGTTTTGTTTTCATGTTTATGAATCAATTGGCCCTTGACCCTTATTATAAAATCGAACCGACTAAATTTATGGAGAGTTCATTGGCAGCACTGATTGGAATACTCTTTGGCGGTCTAGCCTATATACTGGTAAATTTTTGGTCGTGTTCACTGACGCAAAAACGAGTTGCGAAGATATTGCGTACTCAAATCGTGAGGTTATGCGATGGTGCATTGAATGTTGAACGCAGTGCGCTTGAGAGCACTGGGCGCGATCTTATTCAGCAGTTTTCAACACAGGGACGGCTAAATATGCGTTCCAGCCGTCTGGTGTATGAATGGCTTCTCTCTACTCTTGAAATAGGGCGGGCAATTTTGACAATTAGACGCAGTATTCAGAGGCTCTATTCTCATTATTTGCATCCCAGTGTTGACAATGCTATGGAGCTGATTAAAAGCTACTTTGAGACTCCGACTGTATCGGGACGGGATCAGCTGTTAAGTATATTACAAAAGAGCCTGCAAGAACTTCATTCATCTCCTATGCCAACAGAGATAGGGCAGCGTAAGCGTGTAGAAATACTGATCGTCGAATTGACACTTATACGGACTGTTCTGATCAATTCAGAAACATTTCCCCTTCTATCGGAGGATTCATGCAATTAGACATAACTTTATTCGGCATTCAGATGCCGACACTGCTCCTTATCTTTGTCATGAGTGCCGTAGTGCAGATTTTACTGGATCGTATGATGTCGGATGCCGGTATTTATAACCATGTTTGGCATCCTGGGTTGTTTCGAACAGCGGTATTCGTTTGTTTGTTTACGATTCCGTGTTTACTAATTTATCGATAAGGAATTACAAATGAATAATAGTAAACGAGCAAAGCTTTTACGCTTTTCCATTACTTTTTTGGTGCTTTCACTCGCCATTTTTTTAGGTCTGATGTTATGGGACAATTATATGAATAGCGCTTGGACAAGAGATGGGCGTGTTCGTGCTGACGTTGTCATGGTCGCTCCGGATGTTGGCGGATTGGTCAGTCGTGTCGCTGTTGTTGACAATCAGTTTGTTAAAAAAGGAGAGCTGCTTTATCAAATTGATGAAGAACGCTTTCATCATGCTTTGCACGAAGCACAGGCAATTGCACAGACGCGAAAATCAGAATATGAGATGAAACAACATCAATCAGTACGACGTCTAGCCGCAGATGATGAGATTGTATCTGCAGAAAGCCGAGATGATGCTCTTTATGATGCCCAAATCGCACATGCCAGATATGAAGAGGCATTGACTCAGGTAGAAACACAAAAGCTCAACTTAGATCGCTCCAGTATACGTGCTCCATGCGATGGTTGGGTTTCAAACCTTCTGCTTCGTAAAGGTGATTACGTAGATAGAGGGGAAAAGCATATGGCACTCATTACCAGCGGTTCCTTTTGGATTTATGGTTATTTTGAAGAACATAAACTTTCATTGATTCATATAGGAGATTCAGCCGAAATGAAAATGTTAGGAACGAAATATACGGTAAAAGGGCATGTAGAAAGTATCGCAAGAGGTATCAGCGATCGTGATAATGTGACGGATGGAAGGCTTTTAGCGAATGTAAATCCTATATTTACATGGGTTAGATTGGCACAACGAATTCCGGTTCGTATTCATATTGACGAGATTCCGGCTGGTTTAATTCTTTCTGCCGGTATGACTTGTTCTGTGAGTATTATCCCGACTAAATCCATCCCAAGGAGTGCCCTTAAAATGTAATCAGTAAAAGGTCATTTCAAATTTTCACGACACACTATAAAAAAGGAAACCAAACTATGAAAAAGATACTGAGTTTAGCATCATTATTGATGATAGCAGGAATTACGACAACATGTTATGCAGATGCATTGAGTGAGGGAAAAAAAGCTTTAGAGCAGAAAAACTACTCTGATGCCATTACATCGTTTACAAAAGCGTGTGATAATGGAAATGGTAAGGGGTGTTTTAATCTTGGTGCTATGTACGAAAACGGAGAGGGCGTAGCTCAAAACAAATACAAAGCGTCAACTTTTTATGCACAGGCATGTCGCGCTAAAGAAATGCTTGGATGCAGTAATATGAGTTTGAAGTATGACACACCTTAAAAAGAATATTTTTAAGGGTGAAAAGTACTAATTCTTTAAAGGGATTTGGATAATTTATTTTTTACGCTTGTCGTTTTGCGTAAAAATCTTTTTTAAATTCACTAAATTTACCTGCAATGATGGCTTCGCGAGCTTGACCCACCAACCATAGATAATAGTGAAGATTATGAATCGATGCAAGGCGAAAAAAGGTGAGTTCTTTTGCTCTGAAAAGATGGTGAAGATAGGCACGGCTGTAACGCTTACACGTATAGCAGTTACATGCTGGGTCAATTGGCTCACTGTCGAGTTTAAATTTGGCACCTCTTATGTTGATGCGCCCATAGGTGGTGAAGAGCGTTCCGTTGCGTGCGTTTCGCGTAGGCATTACGCAGTCGAACATATCAATTCCGCGTTCAATATTTTCTACTAAATCCTCAGGCGTGCCCACTCCCATGAGATAGCGAGGTTTATCGAAGGGCATAAGAGGTGTAGTGTGCTCAACGGTATCATACATGAGATTATTCGACTCTCCAACGCTCAATCCTCCGATAGCAAATCCATCAAAATCAAGGGCACACAGCTCAGTTGCCGATTGGGTTCGGAAAGCTAAATCCGTCCCCCCTTGGATAATAGCAAAAATATTTTGTTGTGTGCCGATACCAAGCGATTGTTTATGACGAAAATGTTCGATGGATTGTTTCGCCCATTGGGTTGTACGTTCGATAGAGAGTTTAATACGCTCTTGTGTAGCAGGGAGCGCGACGAGATCATCGAGAATCATCATAATATCGCTGTTAAGGTTGTTTTGGATGTCGATCACTTTTTCAGGGGTGAAAAAATGTCGTGAGCCGTCAATATGGCTTTTAAATTCAATCCCTTTTTCACTGGCTTTGGAAATATCACTGAGGCTAAATGCTTGAAAGCCGCCACTATCGGTTAAAAAACTTTTGGGATAGGTCGTAAATCCGTGCAGACCGCCAAGTTCAGCAATGGTTTCATCACCAGGACGTAAATAGGTGTGATAGGTATTGGCTAGGATGATTTGTGTATTCAAAATCTCCGTCATATCATGCATATCAAGTGCTTTTACACTTCCAACGGTTCCTACGGGCATAAAAATTGGAGTCTGTATGGTGGAATGAGCGGTAGTAATGGTGCATGCTCTGGCGTTTCCGCACGTAGCATCGATGTTAAAGGTCATAAAGTCTCATTTGATTTTTTCGTATTTTATCTAAATAACGACAAATAAAAAATATTGCAATCTGTCACATAATTTTTCAATTTTAAAAACTTCGTTATAATAAGTCCCTACTAAAATAAAATAATTGAGAATGAACATTGAAACTAGATAATCTTAAACGTGTCGGTATTGTTTTACGACCCTCAACTCCTGAACTTAAAGAGATGTTCTTAGAAGCCAAGAGAATTTTTGAATCTCGAGGCATTGAGGTTTATATTGATCATATTAGCGGTGGTATGATTGACGTCATGGGGCAGCCGTTTGAAATGATGTGCCGTAATTGCGATTTTTTGGTCACCATTGGCGGGGACGGTACTCTTATCTCAGCCGTACGACGATCCTACGATTTTCAGCTTCCTGTTTTGGGTATTCATGCTGGAAAATTAGGCTTTTTAGCGGATTTAGATTTTTGTGAGCTTGAAACATTTGTTGATAAGCTTTTTACCGGTGAGTATCGTATTGATGAGCGTGCAATGCTTCAAGCAACCATCACGACTAAAAATGGTGTCAGTCAAGTTGTTGCTTTCAATGACATTGTTTTAACCCGCCCGTCAATCTCCAAAATGATTCGATTAGAAACGTATGTTGAAGGAAAAGCCTTTAATACGTATTATGGTGATGGTGTAGTAATTTCGACTCCGACAGGATCAACAGCCTACAATCTTTCAGCCGGAGGGCCCGTATTGTTTCCGCTTACAAGTGTTTTTGCATTAACTCCTATCTGTCCGCATTCTTTAACTCAACGCCCTGTTGTTTTACCGGGTCATTATGAGATTGAGATCAAAACTCCCGATAGCAGTGCTTTAGTTATCGTTGATGGGCAGGATATGGTTGAAATCACTGATAGTGATACTGTGTACATTAAACTAGCAAGCGGAAGTGCTCATCTTATTCATCGTAAAGAGTTTAACTATTTCGAAGTGCTAAAAGAAAAACTCGGTTGGGGGAAATAGGTGATAGAACGATTTTATCTCAAAGAATTTCTTAGTTTTAAAGAAGCGGAGCTTGAATTTAAACCGGGGTTAATTGTGTTTACGGGACCAAGCGGTAGCGGAAAATCTATTTTGATGCGCTCTATCTTGGCTTCCGTAGGGTTAGACAGTGTTGATGCCAGTGTATGTGAGTCTTCAGTCGCATGGCAAATCGATGAAGAAAAATACGGAATCGACAATGAAAGTACTAATATTTTTCGACACGTAAAAAAAGAAAAAACTTCCTATTTCATCAACAATCAGCGTGCTTCAAAATCCTCCATGGAATCTATCAGTTCTGGCTATTTGCGTCATTTGAGTCTGAAAGACTATACGGATTTTGATGCGGTATCACTCATAGGATTGTTGGATGAGAGGATTTCTCTCGCTGATGACCAACATCACGCAAGCGTCAAAAAGCACAAAGAAGTTTTTTTAGAATACAAATCTCTTAGCGATGAATTAAAATCCATTGAAGATCAAGAGAAAAAGCTACTAGAGCTTAAAGAGTTTGCAACGTATGAAATAGCTAAAATCGATGCTATAAAACCTACTGTCGGAGAAGATGAAGAGCTGAATATCATCAAAAAACAGCTTTCAAAAAAAGAGAAGATCGAAGAAGCTATCCATGCTGCTGAAGATATTTTTCGCTTTGAAAATCACGTTTCCAATGCGCTTTCTCTATTGGATACACAAAGTAGTTTTTTTGACGATGCTATGAATGAATTACGGGGTATTTTTGAGAATTCATTGGAAAAATTAGAGATGCTTGAGGAGACTTCGATTGAAACTGTTCTCGACAGAATAGAGCTTTTGTCTGAGTTAAAACGACGTTATGGGAGTATTGAAGAAGCATTAATATATCGGGAACAAAAAGCGCTAGAGCTTGAATCGTATCAAAATATAGAGTATTCAAAAAGCAAGTTGGTACAGCAAATTGCTAAACTTGAAATTGAATTAACCTCATTCGCACAAGAACTTTCTCAAAAGCGCCAACACGAAATTGAAATAACGCGTGACAAGCTGAATGATTATCTCTCTATGCTTTATTTGAGAAGTGCCACGTTGAGCATTGAAAAAATTGAGCATACGTCATTGGGGATCGACCGTGTAATGTTGGGACTTGAGGGTACGAAGCTTGAAAAACTCAGTTCCGGTGAATTCAACCGTTTACGCCTCGCACTTTTGGCACTTAAAGTAGAATGTATGAATGAGCAGGGCGGTGTTTTGATGCTTGATGAAATCGATGCCAATCTTAGCGGGGAAGAGTCGATGAGCGTTGCCAAAGTTTTACGTCATCTCTCAACCAAATATCAAATCTTTGTTATTTCGCATCAGCCACAGCTAACGTCTATGGGCGAACAGCATTTTTTAATTTATAAAGAGGATGAAAGTCGTGTTCGTGAGCTGAGTGATGAAGAGCGTATTGATGAAATAGCCCGTATTATTAGCGGTGATGGTGTTAGTAATGAAGCAAAAGGTTTTGCAAAAGAGTTATATGAACGTGTTCGAATGGAGTATTCCAAATGATTATTGATACCCATATTCATCTTGATGATGATCGATACCGTGAGGATTTTGAGGAGATGATACAGAGAGCGCTGAGCGTTGGTGTCAAAAGTTTTATTATCCCAGGAGCGCATCCATCTACTTTGAGTCGAGCCGTTGAGTTATGTGAACAGTATGAAAATATTTATTTTGCAGTAGGCGTTCATCCGTATGATTTAGAGGGGCTGGAGGGGCTGGATTTTGAACACTATGCGTCTCATCCAAAATGTGTAGCTATCGGAGAGTGTGGGATGGATTATTATCGACTTGAGGGAAGTGAAGAGGAAAAATCAGCGGAAAAAAAGCGACAAGAAGATGCGTTTAGATTACAAATACGCTTTGCAAAAAAGGTAAAAAAGCCACTTATTGTCCATATCCGTGATGCAAGTCATGACTCAAAAATGATATTGCTTTCAGAATGTGCAGGTGAAGTTGGGGGAGTTCTGCACTGCTATAATGCAGATGATGAACTGCTAAGTCTTGCCGATGAAAATTTTTATTTTGGAATAGGTGGAGTTCTGACTTTTTCCAATGCCAAAAAATTAGTGAATATACTTCCTCGTATCCCAACGGATAAGCTTTTAATCGAAACAGATGGTCCTTATTTAACCCCTCATCCTCATAGAGGCTCACGTAATGAACCATCTTATACTGCTTTAGTTGCTCAAAAAATGTCTGATATCTTAAATACACCCTTAGAAGAAATTGAGAGCTTGACAACGAACAATGCTGTACGTCTATTTGGAAATTTAATAACTTAGTGATATCATGTTTTCTAGAGATAAGCAGATTTTAATGATTAGGGGGTGATGTTGCGCTGGTTTTTACTTATAGCTTTCATCCCTTTATATTTATATGCTTTAGCATTTAATCCTAACGATGCTAAAAAAATTGAAGTATTAAATCATTTTGATATTTCACCATCATTTTTAAATGATCCCTATCTCCATGATATGTATGTGGAGCGTAAGAGGGATTGCTTACTAAATGGTTTTGCAAATTCAAGCGAAAACGCTGATATTTTTATTCCAATGCTCTCATCTTTGATTGCCCAATCCGATTTACCTGCTGAGTTTTTATTTATTGTTTTGGCCGAGTCTGGGCTTGATACTCTGGCTACTTCTTCTAAAGGGGCTAGTGGATTGTGGCAGTTTATGCCCGAAACAGGGAAAATACACGGTTTGGCTATTACTCAATATGTTGATGAACGACGTGATCATATTAAATCTACTCGAGCAGCAATTAGCTATCTCTCTCAATTACACCGTCAATTTGGTAAATGGTATCTTGCAATTATTGCCTACAATTGTGGTGACGGAAAATTAGCCAGTGCAATACGTAAAGCCAAAAGCAATGACTTGCAAGTTTTAGCTAGCCCAACAAAAGGCTATATTCCAGCAGAAAGTAGACGTTATATTCGTCGCATTATTGCTCTTGCATTACTTGGAAGTGACCGGGTTTTCTTGGAACAGATACAATACGAACATCTCATCGGTGTGGCATCTGAAAATCCGATAGCAACAGTTTATCTTCCTGAGGGAGAAGATCTTAATAAAATTGCCGCTGTCTTAGAGATACCCAAACAAAAATTAAAGCTGTTAAATACTCATCTTAAACGCGGAATTACCCCGCCCAATGAAAACTCCTATCCAGTTTATATCCCCGAAGATAAACTGGCTCTTTTTGAAGAAAAATACAGACCAAGTGAGTTGAAAAAATATTTTGTCATGCATAAAATCAAATCAGGCGAAACATTGACATCACTTTCTAAACGTTATAATATTGATAAAACAAGCATTATGCGTGAAAATATGATAGGTGGCCGTGAAGATTTTAAAGAAAATCGTATTGTAAAAATTCCTATGATAAATTCATTTATCAAAAATGAATCTCTAATAAAAGATAAAATCCCAGTTTCAGCCCCTAAAGGGTATAATTTCAACTTTGATAAACTAAAAATTATAAATCCATTCAATCCAATCAAAACAGATGATAAAGAGGAAAATAAAGTTGTATATTAGAGTATTTTTAGCAGTTTTGATTCTTACTTTAAGTGGATGTACTACGTTTAAAGGTTCTTATCCATATCAAGCTGCAAAACCCTCTAAAAAATATCCATCCGAAAATTTAGATAATCTTCCTTCTGGACTAAAAAAGAAAAATGGAGACAGTGTTGCTTCTATGCGGCCTTATACGGTGTTTGGTAAAGAATATTACCCAACTGTAGTCAATGTTGGAGATACTTCAAACGGACGTGCAAGCTGGTATGGATCTGACTTTCACGGCAAGCAAACAAGCAGCGGTGAGGGGTATGATATGCACGCAATGACTGCAGCTCACAAGACATTACCTATGAATACTGTTGTGAAAGTTACTAATTTAGTGAATAACCGTACTACTGTTGTTCGGATTAATGACAGAGGTCCATTTGTTGAAAGCAGAATAATAGATTTATCATTTGCAGCAGCAAAAGAGATTGATTTAGTCGGTAAGGGAAGTTCAGACATTCGTTTAGAGGTTCTAGGTTTTGAGCCTACCGGAATTAAGTCTATTGATTATACGGCAATGGCAGCAGGACCTCGCCAAGAAGTGTTAACCTCCTTCGCTGTCCAGATAGGAGCATTTGCAAATATCAACGGAGCTCTTGAAACACAAAAAAAATACGCGAGTTTTAATGGTTACTCTGCAATCATTAAAGATTCACAGTATAATAACGATAAGTTATTCCGTATTTGGTTGCGTGGATTTAGGAGTGAAGCTGAAGCACGTGATTTTATAGCAAAAGGCTATTTTAGCGGGCAGTTTATCACAAGGGAATGAGATGATTCAAAAAGAACGTAAAACCAAAGAGACTGATATTCGTCTTTCGCTTAACGTAGAAGGTGAAGGTAAATCTACTATTTCAACGGGCGTTGGTTTTTTAGACCATATGTTAGAAAGTTTTGCAAAACATGCTTGGATGGATTTAACTATTACCTGTACAGGTGATACTCATATTGATGACCATCACAGTGTTGAAGACATCGGGATTGTATTGGGGCAAGCGTTACGTGAAGCTATTTATCCAATACAAGGTGTAGAGAGATTCGGCAATGCAGTGATCGTTATGGATGAAGCAAGCGTTAGCTGTGATCTTGATCTTAGCAACCGCCCTTTTTTGCTTTGTGAGTTAGAAGTTACTGGAAAAGTAGGGCAATTTGATACAGAATTGACCGAAGAATTTTTTCGTGCAGTCATATTCAATGCTGGTATTACTGCCCATATCATTCAACAGCGTGGAAACAATAAACACCATATAATTGAAGCCGCATTTAAGTCATTTGCCGTTGCTTTACGCCGCGCTTTGAGCAAAAATGATCGAGCGGGTGTTCCAAGCACTAAAGGTATTTTGTGATTCGATTGCTAATCCTCGACGTTGACGGATGCTTGAGCGATGGTAAAATAACGTATACGAATGAAGGGGTGGAGCTTAAAAATTTCCACGTCAGAGACGGTTTTGCCATTAAGTCAATTGTTAAAATGGGCTATCATGTAGCAATCATTACCGGTCGTGATTCGTTAATAGTATCCAATCGCGCTCGTGAACTTGATATCCCCCATTTTTATCAAGGGGTAAAAGACAAGCTTAGCGTTGCACAAGAGTTGTGCAGCAAGCTTGAGATACTACCCGAAGAAGTTGCAGTAATCGGTGATGATTTGAATGATTATCGCCTTTTACAGTGGTCAGGTCGCCCATTTACTCCTAATAATGGATCGGATTATCTAAAACCGATTGCACACGTTCTTGATCGTGTAGGCGGAGATGCATGTGTCCGTGAAATGATTGAGATTATCATCAAAGAAAATAATGATGAAGAGCGCTTTTTAAAGTTTTGGATATAGATGTCGATCAATATCTTTTTCATTCTTATTTTAACACTTCTTGTTGGAATGTTCAGTTATTTTAAGCCTGTAAAACATGATCTGTTAGCATTGAAAGAGGTTCCTCAATTTGAATTGGATAAATTTATAATTTATGAGATTTCACCTCATAGAATTGACCGCTTTTTTGAAGGTGATCATGGAAAACGCTTTTCGGATCGTTATGAAGTGAGTGAAGCAAAATTTACAAATAATGAAAAGCCTTTGCTTGAATCCATTCGTGCAGACAATGCCTTGTATAAAGATGATGTGATTAGTCTTGATGGCAAAGTCCATTATACCCGTTCGGACGGACTTCAATTTCATTCTGATGAAGGTATATATGATCAAACACGTTCTTTGATAACGACTGATGGGGATTTTACTATTACCAAAAATGAAAATATTATTCAGGGGACACGTCTTTACTATAATTTGAATCTTGATACCGTTTCTGCGGATAAAATTCAAGCAAGTTATCAACTTAATTAGGAGAATTTATGATTAAAAAATTAACATTATTAACATTTTTATTGACATTATCAATTAGCGCACAAGAGTTAAAAGTAATTTCAGATAATTTTAAAGGTGACCAACCTCAAGGTGTATCTATTTTTACGGGAAATGTCAAAGTAACGAAAGGTCATGATGAGCTTAACGCTACAAAAGTCACAATTTACACAGATGCTTCTCGTAAACCTGTTAAATATATGGCGGAAGGCAGTGTTTCTTTTTATATTGTGACAGAGATAGGTGAAAAGTATCGCGGTGTTTCACAAAGAGCCATCTATCTGCCCAATGAAAACGAATATCAGTTTTATCAAAAAGTTGATCTTGTCCGTATTGATGATTATCGCCGCGTGAAAGGTGATAAAGTAGTGCTCAATACTTTACAGGGCCATGCGAGTGCTGATAGTGCAGGGGGGGAACCAGTCGTCATGGTTTTTACCTTGGAAGACAAAAATACAACAAAGAAAAGTAGTCAAAAATGATTGAAATTATCGAATCCGCCTTTCTTACTTCTGCGCCCACTATACGATTGGCACCAGAAAATGATTTTCAAAATGAAATCGCTTTTATGGCACGTTCAAATACGGGTAAAAGTTCACTCCTTAATACGCTAACACAGCGTAAATCACTTGCAAAAGTTTCATCAACACCGGGTAAAACGCGTCTTATAAACTATTTTGATGTTATTTTTATGGATCGAGAATCTGGAGAAAAAAGCAGTGCTATATTGGTGGATCTTCCTGGATTTGGATATGCCAAAGTTGCTAAAAGTTTGAAAAGTGATTGGGAAAGCAATCTTACAAATTTTATTTCGGAACGTAAACAAATACGTGTTTTTGTACATCTGATCGATTGCCGTCATCCTGACTTGGAAATTGATGCATCTGTAGCTCAGTATCTCAGTGAGATATGTACAGAAGACCAACATATCCTTCAAGTTTATACCAAAATAGATAAGCTTAATCAAAAAGAACTCTCCGTACTTAAAAATCGATTTCCAAACGCATTGATGATTTCAAACAGTAAGCGTAAGGGCGTTGATAAAATTGTTTCAGTTCTTTATGGAATGTTAAAAGGTGGCCGTGAGTGAAGCTGATAACGTATAAAAAAGCTTCACTATTGGATATTTCAGCTATGCAAAGTCTTGTAGAGCCAGAAATCCAAAGCGGTGTAATTTTGTATCGCAGTGACGATGAAATAGCTACGAATATACGTTCGTATACCTTGGCAATGGATGGAGATAAATTAGTTGGATTTTGCGCGCTGCATATTCATTCACCCAATCTTGCTGAAGTTCGTTCTATGATTATTGATAGTAATTATCGTGGGCAAAATATTGGAAGTACTTTAGTAGCCAAAGTATGTGATGAAGGTAGACTTCTAGGTCTTCATGAAGTATTGGCGCTTACTTATCAACGAACATTTTTTGAACGTCTCGGATTTGTAGAAATTCCAAAAGAGACCATTCCCGAACATAAGATTTGGGCCGACTGCATCAAATGCAAACATTTTCCGATATGCAACGAAGTATCACTTATCAAAACGCTTTAAGCAGCCTTTTTTGGGTTGTTGCATTTGGTATATACAGTGCACTTAGCAGTATTTATCTTTTTTTGCCTCCTATGCTTGCTTTGTTGGGTTATTTGTTCTATCGGTCACTGACGCGCAATGATCTCTATTCTCTCGTTATTTTTTCACTTATGCTCTTAATGATTGAGGCTGAAAAAGGGTACTGGTTCGGAAGTTCAATCCTGTTTTTTACGCTTATTAGTCAATATACGCTCCCTTATCTTGAGCAAACAATGCGATGTAAACTGTGTATTAAAGCACTTTTTGTTGTTGCAAGTTATTTTCTTTTTTGGATTTTTATAACGATGATTAATGGAATTTTTCTTCACGACTTGCCTGCGTTCGATTGGCATTCTTTTTTCTATATGGCGATTGAGTTTGCTTTGATAGCGATGATATAATGAAAGTAAAATTATTAATCATTTTTTTTATATTGTCTTGGATCTCACTTCTTGTACGTGTTTATGATTTATCGGTTCAATCCAATGAACATTATGAAATGCTTTCACAAAATAATAGTATCAAAGCAGAGCTTTCCCCACCGGTTCGTGGTGAGATTTTAGATCGTAATCTGGAACCTATTGCTATTAATGAGCTTGGATTTAAAATTTCACTTGCTCCGCATTTAACGAAAGGTGATGATGATCACCTTTTGAAGCAGGAAATAGCTTATTTACTCTCTATGATTTCTTCACTGGATGCAAAAAAAATAGCCAAAGCGTATAAGCAGGAAGACTCTTACTATAACCATAATTTTATTGATGTTGTTGAGTTTATCCCTCATGAAACGATGATACCTCTTTATGCATTGATGAATTTACGTGAGACGATTAAAATTTCACCTTCACCTAAACGGTTGTATCCTTATGGAAAAATCGCATCCCATCTTATTGGATATGTGGCAAAGGCGAATCAAAGAGAAGTTGAAAATAATTCACTCTTACAACTACTTGGGCATGTTGGAAAAACGGGAATTGAAAAATATTACAATACTTATCTTCAAGGTGAAGCAGGTGAGCGTCGGATTAAAGTCAATGCGCACAATGTTGAAATTGAAGAGTTGGGGCGAAGTGCAACTAAAGAGAATCGAAATCTTGTTCTCAATATAGATATACGACTTCAAAAGTACATAGCAGAGGCTTTTAAGGGTAATGTTGGTGCGATTGTTGTTATGGACACAAAAGGTGCACTCTATGCAGCAGGAAGTTATCCTGAATATGATCTAAATGCATTCGTCGAGGGGGTAAGTTCAGAGCAATGGAACTACCTTATAAACAGTGTAGATGCTCCTTTTACCAATAAAATTGTTAATGGATTGTACCCACCAGGCTCAACGATTAAAATAGGCATGGGACTTCTTTATATTAGTTCGGGTGTAATGAATGAAAATTTTGCTGTTGATTGTACGGGATCATTTCGTTTGGGAAATCGATCATTTCGATGTTGGAATCAACATGGACACGGTGATGTAACCATTCATAAAGCAATTACCCAAAGTTGTGATGACTATTTTTATAAGGGAAGTTTAAACCTTGGGATAGAGAAAATGAGTTCAGGTTTGATGAGAATGGGATTAGGTGTTAAAACGTCAATAGATCTTCCAAACGAATTTATAGGAACGATACCAAACAGACAATGGAAAATAGAAAAATTTAAACAACCATGGTATCGTGGTGAAACACTCAATACTGCTATTGGGCAAGGTGATGTGTTAACGACACCTATGCAGATAGCTCAATATACTGCATTGATGGCAACGGGTAAACTTCCTAAGCCGCATATCGCGTATAAGATTGGCTCAAGAATTGTTGAGCCAAAACCTAAAGATGTATTGTCTCCTGTGGAGAAAAAGAATCTCCCAATAATTCAAAGTGCTATGAGAGCTGTTTGTAATGACAAAGGCGGAACAGCCAAAGCCTTTATCTCGACACGTTTTCCAATTGCAGGAAAAACAGGCACAGCACAAACAACTGGAATAGGGCAAAGTGTTAAAAACCGTCTAAATGAAAAGAATATGGAGTATTTAAAACGTTCCCATGCATGGTTTACTACCTACGGTCCTGCTGATAATCCTCAGTTTATTGTGACGGTACTGATTGAACACGGGGGACACGGAGGAGAAGCTGCCGGAACCATTGTTTCTGGGATTTATAATAAATTACTGGAGTTGGGCTACGTTAAACTGGGTCAATCGGAAAAAATTAGCCCTGCGTCCGAACAATCAGACTCAACGGTAAATTAAATTCGTTGACGAGCTCTCTTTCACGCTCGCGCATTTCTCCACTATCGACTTCATGGTCGTATCCAAGAAGATGAAGTATTCCATGGATAAAAAGTAAGGCAATTTCATCGTCCTCCGTATGTCCCAGTTCTTCTGCAACACTTTGTACTTTATCTACACTGATAATGATACTACCAAGCGGTGCATTTGGAAAGGGATCACTGGGAAAACTAAGTACATCCGTGGCTTTATCAATCCCTCGAAATTCACGGTTGATTTGGGAAATTTCATCATCATCAGTGAGCAGTAACTCTATTTCACGCTCACTAAGCGTATTGGCAATTTGCTCTAATAGAGCAAAATTATAATTTTTATCGGTTCTGTTATCTAAATCTATCATAAACGCATTGTAGCATAAGGCTCCCCTTGGTACAATCTCATCAAAGGGAAATTTATGACTAAAAAAGCACTTTGTATTATGAGCGGTGGTATGGATTCAACTTTGGTTGCTTACATTATGCGCTCACGCGGTTACGAGATTATAGCACTGCACTTTAATTACGGTCAACGAACAGTATCCAAAGAACTGGAAGCTTACCGTACTGTTTGTAGCGATTTAGGGGTGAGTGAAAAATATGAAATCGACTTGGATTTTTTCAAAACAATAGGTGCTTCAGCATTAACTGACCATAGTATTGCTGTACCTACTACGGGAATAGAAGAGGGGATTCCTGTTACGTATGTCCCTTTTCGTAACGGTATCTTTTTGAGTATAGCAACAGCTATTGCAGAAAAAGAGGGGTGCTCCAGTATAGCAATTGGTGTGGTGGAGGAAGACAGCAGTGGTTATCCTGACTGTCGTGATGCTTTCATACAAGCATTTCAAGATACTGCCAATTTAGGAACAAAAGATACAACAAGTATCACCATCGAAATGCCATTGGTCCATTTACAAAAATCTCAAATTGTTCTAGAATCGCTCAAGCTCCATGTTCCACTCCATTTGACATGGAGTTGTTATCAAAGTGAAGATAAGGCCTGCGGTGTTTGTGATAGCTGTCGTCTTCGACTTCGTGGTTTCGAATTTGCTGGAGAAAACGACCCAATTTCGTATGTTTGATGCAGCTATATCTGAAATAAATGTCTTTTTTTTACCTCGTAATCGCAATACTTACATCACGATCACGCATGAAGGTGAAGTCAGGGTACGAACACCACTTAAAGATATCAGACTGATTCGCAATCTACTCAAAGAAAAAGAAGAGTGGATTAATTCTAAACTTATTTCTGTCCAAAAATGTTCTTCGCTTACCCATACATTAGGAAGTACAATCCGTTTTCGCGGAGAAGTTATGAATATAGATTCTTTTGAATTCTTACAAAAAAAGCTAAAAAAAGACGAAAATAACATTGATATTGAAAAATATTATCGTCAATTTTACAAAAATGAAGCAATTTTAACTCTTCCATCGCGAATTAATTATTATGCTAAAAAAATGAATTTGCACCCAAGTGAGATACGGTATAAACGGTTACGGCGACGATGGGGCAGTTGTAATAGTTTAGGGATAGTAACTTTTAATACCATGATGATGCAGCTATCTTATGAACATATTGATTACATTATCGTACATGAATTGGCACATTTAAAACACATGAATCACGCAAAAGAGTTTCATGCTTTGGTAGGAACTGTCTTAGAGAATGAAAAAAAATTACGAAGTGAATTAAAAGAGATAAGGATAGGTTAAAAATCTAGTTCCAATTGTCTCATGGATGATCGGGCAGGGTTTAGGATGCTTTTATCTGCTCCTGCAATAAGAGCAAAATGAAAGGAATTGGTTTGCAACAATGTTAAAATCTCTTCAGGATAACCGTAAAAAAGAATATTTTCTATCCCGATCGTGAGACTTGATTTCATAGAATCTGGTAGAATATATAGAATTCTTGACCATGATGCCTGTTCTCGTAAAAAATCAATTTGCTCATCGATAAGTTCGAGAAGCGGTTCAAAAATGACCACACGATCACTGCTCCCAAATTCTTTTACTTCCAAACGTGCATTGGTAAATACGGGAGTGAAATGTCCCATTTTACTGAAGCTTTTTAGCTGAAAAGGTATGCGCATAAAGGTATAAAAAAAGAGAAGATGTTCGAGGTAGGGAATGAAAAACGGGGAAAGCATTTGACGCTCATAAAAAGTATCGTTGTGTATAAATGAGGTTTCAAATAATGTTTGCTCAATAATGGTGATGGTTGTTTCTTGAGCACGAATAAGTTGATTTGTTTCAATAAATATTTCAGGATCAGTAAGAGCAGGGGAATAGAGCACAACCGATTTTTTTTCTAATGGCCACAGTTTTTCCCAAACTTGTCCCATTGAGCCTTCTATAGAGCAAAAATTACCGGGGGTTGAGACAGAATGAGCAAGATGTAGTGTAATGGGATCACACGCATAGACTTGTAACTCTTTTTCGAGTAAATAAAAACGTAACAATCGTTTAAGTGCATCATCAATTTTTTCAACTTTGATCCATGCTACTTCACGATCACCCATTTGTGTTGGTTTGTCAAAAAGTATTCCATACGCGCCACAACTCAATGCTTCTGGAATATCAGCAGGATTATAGGCTACGAAAAGTGATCCTCTCTTTACTTTTGAGACCTCAAAAGCAATACTTTCAAAAAGACTGATATTCGGATCACTGTGCAGTGTTCCTTTTGTCAATGCGAGGATATTTTCAAGTCTCATCCAATGGAACTTCCAATAGCACGTGGTTTTTCGGGGCGGATAAGAGAAAGTCCATCGGCATCTTTTGCAGCAAGTAACATCCCCTCAGAGAGCAGTCCCATAAGTTTGGCAGGTTTGAGGTTAGCAACAACACACACTTGAGTCCCTACTAGTGATTCAGCACTGTAATATTCTTTGATTCCAGCAACAATTTGTCGCGGTACTTCTTCCCCAAGATCAACTTGAAGACGGAGAAGCTTCGAGCTTTTTGGTACTTCTTGAGCTTCAATGACGGTACCAATTTTTAATGATGTTTGGAAAAACTGATCGATAGTGATTAGTCCTTCTTCAGGAACGGTAGTCACTTTTTTCTCTTCTGTTTTCGTTGCAGCAATAATTATTGCAGGTTCTTCTGTCATCATCGCCTTGGGTGCCTCATCCATTAATGGTTCATCAACACGCGGGAAGAGAGGGGGGACTTTTTTGATCGTAAAGGTTTGTAGAAGTGCTTTGTTGAGAATCAAATCAGTATAGCTTGCAGTATTGATTTCAAATCCAAGTGCATCCGCAACGGTAGCTGTGGTATGAGGCATTATGGAGTGCAGCATCATTGATGCCTTGGCTAACAAGTTTGCAACCAGTGCAACGGTAGCCAGTGCTTCATCTATACGACCTTCTTTGATTTTTACCCATGGAGCATGTTCTTCAATCGCTTTATTTCCGATGGTGAAAACTTTCCAAAGTTCTTCAAGATAACGATGAAGCTGTAAATCTTTCATATACTCTTCGAGAGAATTGATAATGACATGGGCATCGTCTATTTCTTTGGAATGATATTTCAAAACATCTACGCTATCAATCACAAAATCAGAATATTTTTCAGACATTCCAATAACACGGTTAAGAAGATTACCCAAATCATTACTAAGGTCCGAATTCATACGGTCAATAAGTGCGCGTTGTGAAAAATCACCGTCTTGTCCGAAAGGAACTTCTCTCATCATGAAATAGCGGAAGTTTTCGACACCATAATGTTTTGCCACTTCGATAGGATCAACAACATTTCCTTTTGATTTTGACATTTTTTCACCATCACGCGTCCACCAGCCGTGAGCGCCGATATGTTTTGGAAGCGGTAGATCCAAGCTCATCAAAAATGCCGGCCAGTAAATTGCATGAAAACGTAAAATATCTTTACCTACAAGCTGAGTTGTAGCTGGCCAAAAGTCCATGTTTTCTTCACCATTACCATATCCCAAAGCCGTAACGTAATTCATCAAAGCATCGAGCCAAACATACATAACATGCTTAGGATCATTGAGAGACTCAGGAAGGTGAACCCCCCAGTTAAAGCTTGTCCGTGTGACGGAAAGATCATGCAATCCTCCCTTTACAAAGCTAATAACTTCATTTTTGCGTGATTTTGGTAGGATAAAATCATTATGTGCTTCATAATAATCCAACAATGGTTGTTCATATTTTGACAGTCTAAAGAAGTAACTCTCTTCTTTTAGAATAGTAGTAGCACGTCCACAGTCAGGGCAGCATCCGCCGTCCATAAGTTGAGATTCGGGGAAAAAAGTCTCACAGCTGACACAGTAATTACCTTCATAAAAATCTTTGTAAATATCACCTTTTTCTACCATTTTAAGAAAAGCGGCTTGAACACCATGCTTATGCTTTTCATCGGTTGTACGAATGAATTGATCGTAACTAATATCAAAACTATCCCATAGGTTTTTAAACGTTGCACTGATTTCATCAGCAAATTGTTGGGTAGGTTTATTTAATTTTTTTGCTGCTTCTTCAATTTTTTGACCGTGTTCATCAGTTCCGGTTAAAAAATAGGTTTCATTACCTAAGAGACGAGAATGACGTGCAAGTGTATCCGCGATAAAAGTCGTATAAGCATGACCAATATGGGCTTCACCATTAACATAATATATAGGGGTTGTAATATAATTTTTCATTTCAGTCTCTTCTCCTTTATTTTCTGCCTCGTGAGAGGCAAGTTTAATTATTTTTTGTTCAAATGTAGCCAAAGAAATACATTCTTATGACTTTTACGTTAATTAAAAATCAAATCCGCCGATTTCACCTTTGGACATACTTTCATACACTGCACGTACATACTGTGTTCGTATGGGACATCCAATAAGTTGAGGGCAGCTTAGACAGCTTTCTACAGCTTTAGACGTTTGACACTCGATAAGCGATTGTTTAGCATCATCAAGCTTTCCCTCGTAGACACTGTTAGTTTCGTCCATAAACATCCAAAACTACAGTAATTTCATGATTTGAGCCAAAAAAGCACGGTGAGGTATCATGAACATGAGCAGTGGTTTTATCAAGAACACGGATTGTTCCATCTATTGCTTGTCCGCCAGCCATTTCAAAAATTAATGCAAAAGGAAATACTTCAAATAATTGACGCAATTTTCCTTCTGGTTTATCGGTGGCACCTGGATAACTGAATAGTCCGCCACCTTTTAGAAGGATTTGGTGCAAGTCAGGAACCATCCCCCCTGAATAACGCAAACGGTACCCTTGTGCAAAAAATGAATCGATCATAACCTTATGATACGGTGCCCAAAACTGTTGAGTCCCGCCTGGAGCGTTAATTTTACCTTTTTCACCCAAGTGAATCTCTTTGACATATTCAAATTCACCTTCTTGTAGAAGATAAAGTTTTACTTTTCCTTCATACGCAAATACAAGCTCGACACGGGGACCATAGACAACATAACAAGAAGCGACCAATTTACTTCCGATAAACTCGCCCTCATAGATTCCAAAAATCGAACCAACGCTGAGATTTACATCCACAAGAGAGGAACCATCGAGAGGATCAAAGGCAATGAAATAATGACCTGCTTCGTTTAAAAGCATCGGTAATTCTTTTTCTTCACTGGCAATCGTGTGTACGGAAGCTACATGACTAAGCTCTTCTTCGATAATCAAATCACTTTGAATGTCCAATTGTAATTGGGTTTCGCCTGAACTGTTTTGCTCTTGTGAGTAACCTATATCTTTGACATCAATAGCTCTTTTAATACGAATAGCGCTACGCTCAATCGCTTCTAAAATTTCTTTCATTTCAATACCTTTGCGTTGTTTAATATCCATTCAATAACATTGTCTGCATCGTTTAAATCCAGTACATCGACGGTATCGGGCAAATCATAATCAGTAATAGTGATTGATTCATCAATAGCCAATGCGTTCATGTAGGGAAAATAGTCTGTATCAATTGTGGTTCTAAAAATACTGATACGAGGAAGTGGAAGGTTTTTTAATCCTTCAACCAGTAAGACATCAAAGTCTGCAAACATGGCAACTATTTCGTCCAGTTCTTTATGGCGCTGTGAAAAGTAGGTTGTGCGAGTAGGGGAAGTGACCACTACCTCCGCACCTGTATCGCTAAATTTATAGCTGTCTTTTCCAGGCACATCAAACTGTGCTTTATCTTTTGGATCATTTTTAATAATAGCAACGTCTAATCCGTGTTCATGGATTAATTTACGTGCTACTTTTAAAATCAATGTTGTCTTACCACTGTTGGAAGGACCGGTAAATGCAACCGCTAAACGTTTTTTCAAAAAGAAGCCTCATAATTATATAGGCATATTATAGTCAACTATCATTGAAATTTTGTTAAGATGGCGGATAAGAACACCATTGAAGGAGTAATATGAGATTTTTAAGCATGGCAATGATTGCATTGATAGGTTTTAGCGGGTGTGCACAAAAAGGGACATTTGATCTTTTTAAAATGGACGAAGCGCATGAACGCGCAGTTGAGCAGTTACGTACTGGGGCTATTATTCAATCTTTTGAAACTAAAGTTCTAGTATCGTCTATCTATCTCAATCCGATTGATCCTCAAACATATAAGGACGGAGAATATTTTGTCGGCGCTGTTTATTTTGAAAAAGTTAATCAGGATGTGAAAAAATGGGACTTATACACGCATGGCTACACGCTAACATTAAATGGGGCAAAACCGACACTCCTTGAAGAGCTCAAAGAGAACGATCCAAGACGTGCATTGATACCGGTTCAAAATAACTGGAATAAATATTATTTTATTCGATTTGACTCTGTACCAGAAGGGGCTTTAACGCTTCTGCTCGAAAATAATCAGACTGGCTCGGTTGCACTAAGTTATAAAAAAGGGAAGTGATTTTTACTTCTTCACCGAGTATTTTTTTATACATGACATAATTGGCAAGTACTTTCTTGCCATACTCTCTGTTTTCATCATTTCCCATAAGTTCCATACTCAAAAAGGGTTCATAGGCTCCCGGTAAAAAACGACCGCTGCCATCCGTCAGCAGACGCTTAGTAGAACCGAAACCTGCGTTATATCCATACGCAACTAAAATAGGATTGTAATATTTATCCGTCAAATGTTTCAGATGAGAAATAGAGTATGCAATGCTGTACTCAGGTTTTAGCATATCAAAATAATTGGTAGGCTTAAGAGGATGAACCTTACTGATTGTATCGACATTAAATGGCATAATCTGCATCAATCCAAGAGCAAAAGATCGCGAGATCAATCCTGGAACAAAGCGTGTTTCTTGACGCATAAGAGCGTACATCAGTGCTTTTTGATCATTGTTAAGAGATGTCATATATTGATCATAAGCATGCGTAAAATTGTGAATATAAGGCTCGTAGGTACGTTCCAGAATATAACCTTGAATTGCTATAGAGTCTTCACCATCACAGCGGTCGATAAGAGGTGCAAGCGTATCAGGGTTTGATGCCATAATTTCTTGTGAAAATGCTCTCCACTCAAATGGATCAATACCTGTGATACTTTTTTGGTTAGGAGTTGTTGGAAGTGTGGTAAAGTAATTTTCAGTAGGTAATCCAAGAAGCTCACGTGCATAAAGGACGTACATATTAATATCCAAACTTTGAGAAAGTTCCGTTAAATACGTGTTATCTTGAGTGATTTTATAGAGCCAAAAAAGACATTTATCTTTATCGATCGGGGCATAATAGTGTCCCTTAGCTGATTTAAGATGCTCTAATGCACTCGCCATATTTCCATATTTAATGGCATTCATAGCCAAAAAGAACTCTGTTTTTGGATCAAAATTGCCGACTTTTACCATAGCAAGTGATTGCTGTAGCTGATCCATTTTTGGATCAGTAACAGCTAAGAAAACGATTTGAGAAAAAGCACTGCTTTGAGTCAATGCATTGAGTATTTCAGGGGTTACAGTGTGATTGAAATGATCATAACGAAATTGTGTACCAGCAAGACGGAAGAGGGTATTTTCATTATGAAGATTATCAATAGAGGAATAAAAACTCTCTTGATTTAACGCCTTCAGCCATTGGGTATTACCAAAACGATTATTTAGACGTACTGCTATCGTTTCACGTTCTTCATTTTTTAATGCTACTGCTTTATAAGGCGTAAGCGCAAGCATCAAGCAATCATCCTGTTCAATAAAGGGAAGGTCACACGCTTTTTTTTGCATACAATCAGTAGTGTATTTAATATCTATTTCATCCGTTTTAGCTGAATAATCGAATAAAAAACGATCGTTGACATTTTCCACTTGATAAAATGCTTCACTGGCTTGAGAGGCATTAATATCTTGATGTAAAAATTGCCAAATCAAAAAATTCTTTTGTCGTGAAGCCGGTTTATCGTTGATTTCAGCAAGGGTAATCCCCCAACTAGAGGTCGCAAGAAGGAAACTTAATAGAAGTGAACGTTTCATCCAAGAACCAAGGCATTTGTGATATTAACCAATATCACATCAATTATCTGCAGTGATATGATTAGAATTAAGGGCGCCAAGTCCAGTCCGTTAAATACAGTAGGCATTAGGCGACGCACAAAACGATAAGCAGGTTCGGTTAAGCGATTAATGACCTGAATAATAGGATTATAAGGATCAGGACGTACCCAAGTAAGAAGAGCCCCTATAATAACAATCCACATGTAAACAGTGAGTAATGAGTGGACAATTCCACCTAGACCTGAAACAATATTCCCCATCATTTTACAACCTCTTTGAGATAATTTTTAAGATGCATATAAAGATCATTAAGCTCAGGACCGTGTTCTGCACCACCTATCAAAATCCGAAGAGGTTTAAAGAGGGCTTTTCCTTTTAATCCTGAATGTTGAATCAAATAGTTCTTATAAGATTCATAATCATCAAAATGAGGTGCTTTAATCGTTAAATCACGTAAAACATCAAATCCCTCTTTGTACTCGTCCGGAACAATCTTGGGAGCAAAAATGGCACTGATCTTTTCGCGCAGCTCTTTGAGTGTACTTACCTCTTCTAAAAATATTTTGGCAAGACGTCCGATTTCTTCATCAGCAAACCCTACGTAACGTGAGAGTTCTTTGGGATCAAGACCTTTTAAGTGTTCACGGTTAATAAATTTGAGTTTATCAATATCGAAATAGGCAGGAGATTTTGAAATCGTCTCTAAATCAAACCACTTAATCGCTTCTTCGAGTGAAAAGATTTCAAGCGGAGTTTTGTTACCCATTAAAATAAGATAGTTGGTGATAGCTTCAGGTAAAAAGCCTTCTTCAAGAAGCCATTTGACGCTTGATGCATCATCACGCTTCGACATTTTTTTACCCTCATGACCTAAAATAATAGGCAGATGAGCGTACTCTATGGTTCTATCATATCCAAGGGCTTTTTGAATGGCGATTTGTTTGGGAGTATTGCTGAGATGATCTTCTCCACGAATAATCAGTGAAACATCCGAAAGCATATCATCTACGGCACAAGCGAAATTATAAGTGGGATATTTATCGGCACGCATGATTATAAAGCTGTCAATATCATTGGGAGCAAAGGTGGACTCCCCTTTGATGATATCTCGTACGGTAATCGAATCAGAAGGTTTTTTAATTCGGATCGTAAAAGGGAGAGGATTGTCGATGACTTCTTCTGCGTGGAGATTCTCACATGCACCATCGTAGCGATATGCAATTTTGTTCTCTTTGCTAGCTTCACGTTTCGCTTCGAGAGTTTCTGACGTACAAAAACAATTAAATGCTTTTTTATCATGTAAAAGCTGAAGCGCCATAGCGCGATGAAAACGGAGATTATTACTTTGAAGTTGATGCTCTTGATGTTCAATTTTAAACAATGCAAGAATAGCTAGTATCTCATCCTCTTTTCCAGGAACATTGCGTTCTTTATCGGTATCTTCGATACGCACTAAAAGGGGCTCATTGCGTTTTCTGGACATAATATAGTTAAATAAAGCGACTCGAAGATTGCCAATATGCATATCTCCAGTAGGGCTGGGGGCAAAACGAAGCATTCAAAATTCCTAAGATAAAGTATAAATCGAATTTTAGCAGAAAAGTGTTTAAGAAGGTTGTTTGATTTGTTGAATTATCTTAGTCTAATTGTTCAAATCTTCTCTCTTGGAATTCACTTATTCAAACCTCGCTAAAAGCGAAATTTTTAACGTATTTTTTGCACAATTATTACTTATTATCTAGAGTATTTTTGTTTCTTCTTTGACTTGTTGATAGGGGGAAAATCTGCTTCTACCCTCTCTTTTTGTATCATACATCGCTTTATCAGCATTTTGTAACAGATCTTTTATCTTTAGGATAAACAGCTACTTCAACACTAGCTGAAATGGTTACAGCTGTTCCATTTGTCAGACGCGGAGTTAAAAGAAAGCTGTCGTATTGTAGTTTTTACGACCAAAAGCTTAAAGTACTTGAAAGTAGGTTAGTACGTTATGAAGGGAAAGTGTTATAGTGACTCCAAGGGGACGAAAGTATCCGACGGTTTAATAGTGAGTTGTTTTATTTAAACTTGATTCCAAAAGTTGTAGCGAAAAGTGATTGGCCAAATACAGCATAACGTTTGATCAAATCAAATTTTGCATAATTGTATATCAACTTAATTGTAAAATTTACATTTGTTTATTTTTGAAGAAGATCAAATTTTTTCTTCTTTCAGCACTTACGGGGTGTTTTTGCATTGATGCAAAAGCCATATCGAAAACTGTTTTTTGTTTTATATCTGGATTTTTAGTTGGTAACGTAGACATGTAAAATTCGATGATTTTATTGGTATCATTGGGATATGCTTTTTTCAGTAATGCAACTGCACAAGCATCTGCAACCAATTCTTGATCTTCAGCAAACTTCATAAAAAATGTTTTATTGGTCAGTGCTCGTGCACCAATTGTTGTTAGGTTTTTAGTTGGATTTTGTAATACTTTGGATAACTCATCTACGGATTGAATACTATCAATAATTTGTGACTGTAGACCCATCGTTTCATGACGTTTTAAAGAGTGTGAAATCTCATGAGCTAAAGTAAATTTTACAAATTTTTCATCTTTTAACGCACTTTTGGAAACATATACAAATCCTCCTGGAAGTGCAATCGCCTCTTTTCCTTTCCCGTTGGTAACAAAGATCTGAAATTTATAATCGTGTTCTTTTCCTATATTGGAAACCAATGTATCTAATATTTCTTGAGCTTTTGCGTACTCTTTTGGAGCTTTATTTTTTTGAAGAGTTATTTTCTTGTATTGTTCTTGTTCTTTTTCTGAGAACATAATTTCAACTTCCATTGGAAGCCAGTTTATTTGTTTCGCTCCATTTTTTATCATTAGTAATGTATTGACATTTTTATTTCCAAATGTTTCAGCCATTTTAGCTTTTGCAAATAAGGTCCCTAATATTGCCGCACTATCGATAAGCCTGAATGATTCCACAGGGTGTTTACATTCTCTATCATATTCGTAAGCGGCTATTGATGAATTGGCTACGATCGGTTTGCTTTGCGCTTTGTTTAACGTTTCCGAAAGACTAAAACTATTATAGGTAGATGACGAAGTATTGGAGGGTACTGCACAACCAACCATAAGTAAACTACTTAGTATTATTGCGGTAGATGTTTGATTTTTCATTTGATTTTTTCTTTATTTAATTTTTGGAGGATAATGTCTCCATTGTATCTGTAACCGTAGTCATAGCAGTAAACAGCAAATAAAAACTCACTACTTGTGGGATCTCCTGATTCACGAACAATTCTTTTCCGTTCAATTTGAATTGTTTTTTGATCCGAAGAGTTCATAAGAGTGAAATCATCTTTGAGTGTATATTGATCTACACCATTTTTTATAGTGGCTTCCCATGAATATTCTTCTCCAACTTTTAGAATATTTGATGGGATGATAAAAGAGTTTCTAGGTGGATTCAATGTCCAAATACGCGTGTTCTTATATATGAGATCGAAAGATAGAATCACAACATTGGTTTCTACGAGTAATCCTTCAGTATTAAAGAATACATCCCCCACTGGCATCCCATCAGGCACTTCAGTATTAAGTCTTTTTCCTCCAAATGTTACTTGATGAAAAAGTTTTTCCCAAGCCAGATTTACTGCATTTTCAGAATATTTGTTTGAGTCAATCTGTCCTTTAAGAGGTGAAGATGCTGCAATAGCTTCATGATGTATAAGCATTTGACCGCATGGATTAGGAAACTTACACTCAGCGGTATAACCTATAAAACTACTCATTAAAATTAACACGATTGTTTTTGTAAGCATTCTGAACTCCTTATTTTGTATAAATCAAAATTAATAACATGATTCCAAGAATAATTTTGATGTAATTAATTGCACGAGCCCAAGCAATTGTTTTGGCTGAAAATTTTGATTTTTCAGAAGTAGAGATTGAACAATCCTGTAAATTTCGTTCAGATTGACTTTGGAGTGCAAATTTTAATTTTTTGAATAGAATTTCTTTAGCGCTGTAAACAAAAATAGCCAAAATTATTGGAACAGGCGAAATCCAAATCTGAATACCAAAAGGATCTCCTCTTAGAAGCCAACCTGCAATATATAAAGATATCCATGCGAGTAGACCACTTATTATATATATGATTATTGAAACGAAGACTGCAAGTTGCACTTTGACAGGATTTTCACTGGTTTCATAGTTGATATACCATTGCCATAGTTTTTGCAAAATATTTAAAATGAGTGTAGCAAAAATCAGTTCAAAGAGAAAAGTTAGAATTTGTACCCAATAAGCGTTTGAAAATGGTTTTAAACTTGATGCGTAATCGTATGCTTGGATCATAATTCCTGGAGTATTTTCACCGATAGGAGTAATATGGTGATCATCAATGCCGTAAGTCCCTCCAATAAAAATAACTTTATTGGGATCAAATGTGGTATTTTCAGAATCAATATCTTCAAACTTTCCTAAACCGGCAAAATTAATCGGTGAAGTTGTCATTATATCTTCAGTACATTGCGCTAAGCCGCATTGTGTAATTTTGTCGTTAATAACTTTGGCAACTGAATTCGGGTGTGTGGAAGTGGTAACAACCATTCCAAGTGAAGAATTCATTTTAGCTGAAGCGAATTTAACTCCATGTTGTTCTAAATTTTTTTTCCACGATAGTATATCTTGAGAATCGCTGAAAGGCTCTATAAGGATAATTTTTTCACCGTATTTGAATAAAGTTTGGTTGAGTTTTTCTTGACATATTTTGAATTGATGTTGAGGATACTGAGTGATTATTGTATTATTTTCACCGTCTTGCATGATTTGTTGCTCACTTCTATCAATTTGAAGTGGTGATAGATCATAGTCGATAAATAAGACTTTTGGGTTCGTTGCGAGTATGGGATTGATAGCATCTGCAAATTTACATCGATCGATAGGAGAAATTCCGCCATAATGGTGATCAAATGTGGATTGTTCGATAGTAAGTAAAACAGGGGCGTCTGGATGATTGAAATTTTGAAGTTCTCTCCAGCGTAGACCGCTATGAATGGTTCCGTTGTTGTCTTCAGCATCAAAATTGATTACTGTAGAATTGGTTAAAGCGAGTGCAGCTCTGTCAAAAGGTACAAAGAATGAGGTGGAAGTTTGTATATACATCTCTACAGCTAGAATAAATATAATAGTTAAATTTATTTTTCGTATACATAGCTTAAGAGAATTAATAACAGCATTTGCTTTAAATGTATCAATACAAATCGGTAAAATGACACGTAATATCCGCAGGCTTTTTTTTATATTCAAATCAGACTCTTTAATATAATTTTTTATATGGATTAAAAATGTTTATATGTGTATTTATTATACATTTTCTGTATGGTAAAAATCAAATATTAACCTTAACAATTATGTAGAATTTATTTTATATGGCATGTTTTGTAACATTTATAAATTATTAATTTAAATTAAGTAGACAACAACAATAATTTTATAACTGTTTCTAAAAAGCAATTTATTGATGTTAGATGATGAATGACGAATGACGAAATTCCGTACTATAAATTCGGCGGGAAACTCTTTTATAAGATCGTAGAAGTGAATAAATTGATAGCTAAAAATCAAATAGGATAGGCGTTAATAATGAAAACTTAAAGAAAAAAGTGGAGACCCAAGCGGAGACCTAATAAAGCTTAAAGTGGTTGAAAGTACGTTGTGGAGGGAAAGCGTTATGGTGACTCCAAGGGGATTTGAACCCCTATGACCAGAATGAAAATCTGAAATCCTAACCATTAGATGATGGAGCCACTTTTGTAGGAATTAATTCCTGAGCCGAAATTATAGTGATAAAAAGCTGAAAAAAAACTAAATCATAATGGATTCCCATTATGATCTAAAAAAAAGAAAATTTAGTTGTGATAAAATGAACGTAGTGCGCGAATGATAACAGCATTTTTAGAAATACTTTCTGCTTTAGCATTGTCATCTACTAATTCATATACATCTAATGGCAATGAGATAGAAAATGTTTTTGTTTCGATTTTTTTACGTTTAGAGATAAGCGAAACGATGTTATGAAGCATTTCAAGAATTTTTTTGGTATCGATTGGTTTTTGAATAAAGCTGTTTACTCCAACTTCGATTGATTCTGAAATCTTTTGAATATCATTACTTGCTGAAATAACGATAATGATCTGTGATGGATTGATTGCACGAATACGACGAGAAAGTTCGATACCATCAATTTCTGGCATAATAATATCAACGAATACGATATCCGGATTCATTTTTTCATAGACACGTAAAGCTTCTGCGCCATTATAAGCAGATGTTACATCCGCAAAAAAGTTTTTAAACGTAGAGCTTAAAAGATCATTTGCAACTACTTCATCTTCTACAACCATTGCTGTAAGTTTTTTAGTTTGCTCTGTAAGTTGGATCAAGTCAATGTTAGACATAAGTAAGGCTCCTAAATTTGGTGTTCAACAACATGTTAAAAAATGTCATTGTATTTTACGGTGTTATTATATTCAAAAACAGATATTAACAAGTTTAAGAAATGAGATTATGTCGTTTTAAATTGTTGTAACCATTCAATATTATCTTCATTTGCATTTTCTTGCTGCTTTAACAAGGAATTTATAATTTGCAGAAGAGTTGGTTTATCCATAAATTCCAAAAGATTCGAATTTATTGTTGTTGGTTTTAATCCGTCATAACGGTTGAGTAAATTTTGAATATCACTGATAAGTTGTTCTTTAGTAGATTCCATAGTGAAAGTATAACGAATTGGTGTTTATTTTATCGTGGCACATCATTTTGATATGGCATAATACATAAGAGTTCACAAAAAGGATAATAAATGCGAGTAGTGATTGTCGGAGGTGGAATATCTGCTGTGTATCTTGCCAACACGTTGTTGCAAAAAGATTCTGCATCTGAGGTACTTATTGTCTCTGATGAATCCCATCCTCCGTATGACAGGATTCACCTTTGCGCACTTGTGGAAAAAAGTCAGTGCGTTGAGTCCATTACTCTCGATCTTGACCCAAGAGTACGTTTAGAACTCAATCAAGCAGTACTAAGTATTGATATTTCAAGCAAACGTATCCTAAGTGCGCATGCAGCATTTTCCTATGATAAACTCATTATTGCTACCGGCTCTCAGCCTAAAGCACCTTTTGATATTCAGGGAATCAAAAACGCATCAACGTTTCGATGTGAAAAAGAGTGCGAAAAAATAGAGCAAGGAATAATCGGAAAAAATGTTGTGATTGTGGGAGTCGGGCCCATTGGCCTCGAACTTCTTGATACGCTGATGCGAAGTCCGTATCCAAAATCAATTACGTTACTTGCTCGAAAAGAGCATCTCTATTCATCGGATTTAAGTCGAGAGGGAATTGCTCTGCTACGAGGAATTTTTGAACAGGATTCACGAATACGAATCGATTTTAATGACGAGATAGTCAGTAAAAAAGTCTACAAAGATGAAATCACTGAAATTCAAACCCGTCATAGAACGATTGACAATCTTTTTCTTATTTTTGGAGCAGGGATTGATCCACATGTATCTTTTGCTCGTGATGTGCTCGAGTGTGACAAAGGTATTTTGGTAGATGATACGATGCGTACCTCCAATCCTGATATTTATTGTGTCGGTGAAGCAGCGCAATTGCGTAAAAATGGCTTTATCGCCGGACGAGTAAAAGAGTGTACATTGCAAGCTGATGTTGCTGTTGAAACATTGTTGGGGCTAGAAAGAAAAACTTTCGAGCAAACGGTGTCTATCGATGGGCTAAAAGTGGGTTCATTTCTTTTTGCTGATGTGCGTTCCCCAAGTTATGATCCTAAAGATTCAGAGAACGAAACCATTCTCATCACCCATAAAAATCGAATCGATCAATACATCATCAGCCATGATCGTCTCCAGCGTTTTATCGGTATTAATACCAATATTGATCTAATCCATCTCAAAAAGTTAATGGAAAAAAATGAGACAATTGATCCAGCATACTTTTACTCAAATCGTCTCAATAGTGGAAAGGGTCGTTTGGTTTGCAGTTGTGAGAGTGTTTATGAGGAAGAGCTCATTGAGATTATTAAATTCAATGCCATTACTTCGTTTGCCGAACTCAAACCGTATACCAATGCAGGTCGGGTATGCGGTCGATGTAAGCAAGATATTTCTGCTTTAATCGCGGCTACGCCTGTCAATCATGAAGAAGCTGCACGACTTAGAGAGGAACGAGAAAATAAGTTAAAAGAAGCGGAGCTGGAACGTGTTCGTGCCCGGATCAATAAATACAATACCATACATCCTAAAAATCAGCTCAGTGCAGAGAATCTTGAAGAAGCAATTGCTTCTTTTGATATGAGCCGTGAATTCAATCAATGGGTTTCGATGATTACGGCGACAATGCATTTGCATCCTGATTTTGAAAACGTCGTTAACGAAGGAGTTAAGCAGCTCAATAAAATCCCTATCATTTGGCTGGAACTCTCCGATTGCAGTGGAAATTCAGAAGGGTTTATCAAATCATCTCATCCGAAAATCGATGATTTGATCCTCAAATACATTTCGCTCGATTACCATGAACTTCTCATGGCAGGGTCAGGTGAACAATCGGAAAATGTACTTGATAATATTATTAAATATGATTCAGGTAAATACGTCTTGATTGTCGAGGGTGCAGTGCCTCTTGGTCTTGATGGGAAGTTTTTGCGTATCGGACCAAAAGGGGAAACAGGACATGCACTGCTCCAGCGGGTTGCAAAAGATGCGGCGGCTGTAATTGCCGTTGGATCGTGTGCGTATGATGGTGGAGTAGTAGCTGCTGCACCTAACCCAACCGGAGCTGTTGGGGTTTCTGAAGCACTGGGACGAAAAGACATCATCAATCTCCCCGGATGTCCTGTTAATCCAATCAACATTGTAGGAACATTGCTTCATTTTATGATGTTTGACGAATTTCCAAAACTTGATACTAAAAATCGTCCCGAATGGGCATATAGCTTTTTGGTTCATGATAACTGCGAACGGCGCGGACATTTTGATCTGGGCGAGTTTGTCCTCGAATGGGGTGATGAGGGAGCAAAAAAAGGGTGGTGTTTGTTTCAAATGGGATGCAAAGGACCGTATGCCCAAATGAACTGCCCACAAGTAAAGTTTAATGAGGGAACCAGCTGGCCGGTACAAGCAGGTCATGGATGTTTTGCCTGCGGTGCGGGTAAAATCGCGTTTGACGAATATGCCAATAATCGGCCACTTCCAAAGGAATCACATGAGTAAGCGTAAAATTGTTATCGACCCTATCACTCGCATTGAGGGGCATTTACGTATCGAAGTGGAAGTGAATGAAGAAAATATTGTTACCAATGCATGGGCATCCGGACAGCTATTTCGAGGTATTGAGATTATTCTCCAAGGACGTGATCCTAGAGATGCCGGGCTTATAGCGCAGCGTATTTGCGGTGTTTGTACCAATGTGCATTATCGTGCTTCCATCAGTGCTGTCGAAGATGCGTATGGGATTATGATACCTCAAAATGCCGAGATTGTCCGTAATCTTGTCACTCTTTCTCTCTTTGTCCAAGATCATATTATCCACTATTATCATCTTCATTCACTTGATTTTGTGGACATTACGAGTGCTTTAACGGCGGACTGTTCTAAAGCAGTCAAGACGGCACAACAGTATCATGAACGTCCTTATCGAAATTCTGAGGGACATTTGGAAAGCGTCAAGGAGAAACTGAACAGTTTCGTCAAAGCAGGGCGGTTAGGGCTCTTTGCTAATGGTTATTGGGGACATGAAAGCTATCGGCTCACGCCTGAGGAAAATTTGGTCCATATGAACCATTATCTCGAAGCGCTTCGGATTCAGCATGACATCTCCAAAGCCATCGCTATTTTCGCCGGAAAAACACCGCACCCTCAAAATCTAGTTGTTGGAGGCGTTACCAGTGTTGTAGATATGCTCAATCCTCAACGACTCAATGATTTTATGTTTCTGATCAAAGAGACGCGTGATTTCTTGGAGCGTGCGTATATACCTGACATGAAGATGATGGTAAAAGCATATGAAGAATCGATCAAAATGGGAGAAGGGCGCGGAAGCGGAAACTTTATGTGCTGTGGCGGGTATCAATTTGCTTCAAAAGAACAGCTTTTTGAAAGTGGTGTTCTGACTGGTCATAATTTTGACGAAATAGAGTCATTTGATCTGTCTAAAATCACCGAAGAAGCATCCCGATCTTGGTATGAAGATGATCTTCCAAGCTCGCCATACGATCAAGAGACTGTCCCATTTTATACCGATTTGAATGAGGATGGAACGCTAAAAAGTGAGGGGAAATACAGCTGGGTAAAAGCTCCTCGCTATGGCGGAAAAGTAATGGAAGTAGGTCCAGTAGCTCGAATGATCGTGGGCGTGGTTAAAAACTCTAAAGTGATTAAGCCCTATATGGATCGTTTTATGAAAGATACTGGGATGACTCTTATCGATTTTTCTACAACTATCGGACGCAATGCGGCTCGTGCTGTTGAAGCGCAGATATGCTGTGATTATCTTTTTGATTTTATGAGTGATTTAATCGAAAATATCAAATATTACGATGAAGAAACATGGACAAAGTATGTTTTTGAAACCCTGCCAAGTGCATCCAAAGGTGCAGGAATTTTTGAAGTTCCCAGAGGTGTATTGGGTCACTTTGTCCGAATTGAAGATGCTAAAGTTGCTAATTATCAAGTTGTAGCACCGACAACATGGAATGCATCACCGCGAGATGCGACAGGACAGCTCGGAGCGTATGAGGAATCACTTATCGGAATAAAGCTTGCAGATTCTGAACGACCATTAGAAGTATTACGGGTGATTCATTCATTTGATCCATGTTTGGCGTGTGCGGTTCATGTGATTGATACTAAAGGGAGAGAGCTTTCTCGATATAAAATCTCTGCAAGTTAGGTTTTATAGGGAAAGCTTTTTGATGATAGCCTCAAAACTGAGTTTGAGGCTGGATAAAAAGAAGTAAAAACTTATTTAGCCACTGCATCTTTAAGTGTTGCACCTGCAACAAACTTAGGCACGGTAGTCGCTGGTTTGCTGTAAGTCTTATCAGTACCAGGAACTTTTCCTTCTTTAGCAGCTTGTAATGCGGTTTTGAATGAACCAAAGCCTACTAATTGAACGTCTTCTTTGTTTGATAATGCTTCTGTGATGGCAGCTGTTACGGCTGTGATTGCAGCATCAGCTGCTGTTTTAGTTGAGTAATCTCCACATTTTTGAACCAGTTCAACAAATTGAGCTTTATTCATATAAATCCTTTTGAATATAATTTTGAAATAAGATTATACCATGTACATGGGATTTCAGTGAATTTATATGTCATTTTGACATCTATTTGAGATGCACTCCAAAATCCCACTACACTGCCTTCACTATAAACCAGGGGAAGGCGCATAATGATTATCCATTTAGACCTGGACTGCTATTTTGTTTCCGCTGAACGAACCCGAAGCGCTTATCTAAAAGGCAAACCTGTTGTCGTCTGTAAAGGGACTGACCATTCAATTTTTTCTACGGAAGATACTAAAAGTGTTATGACTGAGCGTACAGGTGGATTTAATTCACTTTTTCAGCATGAACGCACGTGGAAGGGGTTTGATACCAATGACTGGAAAAAAGAGTTTATTGATAATCAGGGTAGCGTCCATGGCATAGTAATAGCTCGAAGCTATGAATGCAAACCCTATGGTATAAAAACAGGAACACATCTTAGTGATGCTTTAAAAATGTGTCCGAATCTTGTGGTAGTACAGGGCGATCATTTATTTTACCAAATCCTTTCTGGAAGGCTGAGAGAGTTTCTTCAAACTAAAATACCGGTCTTAGAGCAATACAGCATTGATGAGTTTTGGGGAGATCTAGGCGGTTGGGTGGAAGATGAAGATGTCTATGATTTCATTGCTGCCTTGCAAGAGGAGATATTAGAGAAGTTTGATCTTCCTATGTCCTTTGGGGCATCCAGTGCCAAATGGATTGCAAAACTGGCCACTGATTTCAATAAGCCCTATGGAATTACAATGGTCCCAAAAGAGTGCATAATTGACTTCGTTTCTCCTATGAGTATTGATGAGTTTCCCGGAATCGGTAAAGCACTTTCCAAACGTCTTGGAAGTTACAAGATAAAAACGTTAGGAGAGGTACTAGACTCCGCCCATATGCTTCAATCGTGGGGCAGGGTGGGCGAAGACTTGATCAGACGTATTAACGGTACTGATCGCGAGAGGGTAAATCCAAATCATGATCGCAAATCCATAGGAATATCGCGCAACTTCACAGCAACCATGGACAGAAATGAGATAAAGCGCCGAGTTATTATCCTCTCACGTCATTTATCGCATACCATTAGCAAGCTGGAAGTAAACCCAACCACCTATTCGTTTGCCCTCAAATACAACAGTGGAGCCTCTTCGAGTATCTCTACTACCATTGACAGAGCATTCAGCGAAACCCTGATGCGTCATATAGCCGTTGAGACCTTAATAAAGATCGATAATCTCCCTCGATACGGTATTCATAGTATCTCGATGTCAGCTTCTAATTTTACCTCCACAGCTAAACCAAAAACGTTTTCCCTGTTTGATCAGGATGATGATCAAAAATCTCGCGCATTGGGAGAACAGGTCACAAAACTACGTGACAAATATGGTGTCGATATTTTACGGTGTGCTATTGAGAAGGGCTAGGTGAGATAAAACGAAGTCATAACTTATTTTGGGTATTATTTATGGATCAAACTAACAAATTTAAGTGAATGCCAATGACAAGAATAGACGCACAATCTCCTAGCGCTCATGCAGCTTCGGAAGTAATCTCGCAATTACAATCGTATTTTGTGAACGGTCTCAATGATCTTACACGTACACTTGGAGCAAGCAATCCCTTTATAGGTGTTGAATGGTTTCGTGATGAAGGGGCTCATGGCGGAGGTGTTCGGTATGAAGCAGCAGATGAGCAGCTGTTTAATCGCGGTTCTGTCAATTATTCGCAAGTCCATTATGATGATGATCCAACTAAAAAGCTCTCTTCGGCAACCGCTATATCTACGATTATTCATCCTTCAAATCCTCTTGTCCCTTCGATGCATATGCACATCAGCTGGACACAGATGCGAGATGGAAGTGGGTATTGGCGTCTTATGGCGGATTTAAATCCGAGTAACCCTAACTCCTCGGACACGTATATTTTTGAAAACACATTGAGAGAAGCTGCTCAAAGCTATTATGAGGAAGGACGTGCACAGGGTGAGCGTTATTTTTATATCCCTGCTTTAGGTCGACATCGAGGCGTATCTCATTTTTATCTTGAAAATTTTAACAGCGGTGATGAGGGATCTGATAAGCGTTTCGCTTCTTTATTTGGTAAAAAAGTGATTGACATCTATATTGCTATCATCATTAACGCTATCAAAGAGCGTCAAGAAGTCGAAGATGAAGCGCGTATGCATCAGTTGGAATATCATACGCTTTATTTGCTACAGGTACTGACGCTGGATCGCGGAACAACCTCAGGACTGTTAATCCATGATCAAAATGATGTAGGGATTATGGGGTCACTACCATCGCACGTCAGTACATCATTATTACAATCATGGGTTGGAAAACTCAATGGCGTTCAAAATGATCTTCTGCAAGTAATTGTAGATACATTGGGCGAGGGAGATAAAGTTTTAGTCGATGAAAAAATGAAATCAGCGTTGGCTAATGTTGTTCGACAACATTATAAGTTGCATCCCCATGCGATTGCATTGCAAGCAAGCGGCGAGACAATATCTCCTACCGTGAACAACCATCGGTAAACGATTATATTGTAACAAAGGGTAAGCTTCTAACTTCATTGTGAGCACTTAAGATGAAATTTTTTTGCTGTGGTATCTATGAAAACATTTCTCTTGTATGAGAATATTTTTTTAATGAATAGACATGAGAATACTATTAAAAATGCAGTAAATTCATTAAAATATGAAGAAATTAAGGGTAAATAATGAAGAACTACGATGCACTTTTTGAGGATGAAAACGATATTCTTGGTGGAACACCACAGTCTAAATATTGGGATATTGTGAATCAAACTAGTGAGGATTTTACAAAAGATGCCTTTGATGAAATTATTACTCGAATGGCATCCATGGAGGAAATGTTAATGAAATATTATGAGGAAGACAATCTTAATGATGCAGTGAAATGTTATGGCTATGAAAACAGCAATTTAATTGAATCTCGAAAAAAGAGTCTTTATATGGAGCTTGCAGGCTTTTTGATCTATAAGGCTACAGACTGATGTCACATATATTTAAGTTTTGTTAGCCATTGCAAAATTTTTGGATATGAGAACGCTCGTATGCAAACGTTTAAAGGGATATTCCCAACATCTTGACTAGGATGTCTTTCTCTTTCGCAGGATTATCAAAGAAACTCTTTTTCACATATTCTTCTAAAACACTAATATCATCAAATAACTCAGAATCATTTTTATGCGGGAAATAAAGATTTACTTCTTTTGCCATCGCCTCAAAATATTCTTCACTTCCCTCTTCATTCGTAAACAATCCGATACGGTTACCATGCTCAATGGTAGCGATTGCACGAAGTAAATAGAGTTGGTCACATCGATCATTATCAGACTCTTTTTCAATCAAATCGTTGATATTCTCTATTTCATGACGATAAAGCTCACTCGATTCTTTGATTATTAGACGCTGTTGAGGAGTAAATGGCATACAATATCCTTTATTGGTGTAAGAGATTGTACACTGTTTTAAAAAAATACCCTATTATTGAACAACACTCAATCCTTCAGCCTTCCATGCCGATATTCCACCTGTAACGTTGAGAGGTGTAAATCCATTTTTAACAAGAATTCGTGATGCGGCTACACTTCGTGTACCGCTGTGGCAATAGACGATGATTTTATTCTCTTTTGCATTTTCAAGCTTCGAAAGATTTTCACCTAATTTTTGTACGGGGATGAGGGTTGCGCCCGCTATGTGTTCTGACGAAAATTCTTCAGGTGTCCTCACATCAAGTAAAATAACATTTGGTTCATTTTTCATAAGAGCATAGGCTTGTTTCGGAGAGATAGATTTGAAATCAGTGAGTATCCACCCTTTTGCATACGCTAAATACGTAGCGATTGCAGCAATCGCAAAATAGAAGAGAATATTGCTTATTTTTTTCGTTGTCATTGGCGACTCCTATTTTTTTGCTATTATGCCAATAATTTCAAGTAAAAATATTAAAAAGTCATTTTATGAATGACGACTGGCTATTCATCTGCCCAGTGTCTTATTTTTTTCCTATATTCTTTGAGAATTTTTTGCCCATCTTTTTCTGTAGATGCTTGGATATATAGGCGTAAAGTATCACTGTTTTGATCGGGGATTATCACGATCCAATTCTTCTCATTCATCCAGATTTTGATTCCATCACCATTCGAGTTTCTTTTATCCAGACTGTCTTCCAATAACTTACGCATCATTTTCCCTTTTAGCCTGTTCTCACATGCTATTTTGGTTTCAAAATAATAAAATGGTTCGAAAATCATTGCAATCTCACTGATGAATTTACTCTCACGACTTAGCATTTCGATCAGCTTCATACTGGCAAACAGCGAATCAAAATGGAATCCAAATTCACTAAATACATAGTTTCCACTCGTTGTAGCAATGAAGTCATATCGTTCTAAATCAGCACTCTTTAGATTGGTGATTTTTGAGCGATCAATGCGTAAGTTTTGAAATCGGTTATCGATAAAATCTGGAGCCCATACTGGTAATAAAACTCTTTTTTTATCTTTTTCATGAGCTAACAGCTCTAAAAAAATCAATAATGCAATGTGCCGCTCTAAAATAATTCCATTATTGCAAACAATATCCAATGTTTTGAAATCAGGATATATCAAAAAACCCAAATCCAATTTCATGCCAACAATAATCTCGGAAAGTTCTCGTTTAGATTTTAAAAGTTGATTGGAAACATTGGTTAATTTTTTATCATTAAAATAGGCATTTAATATCACAGAGTCCACATCAAGTTCATTTAATATAGCTGGAAATATCGATGCTGCTGACCCATACAGTAAATCAATGGCAATATGAAATTTTTTATGCTTGATTGCCAAGACGTTGAGACGTTCGAGAAATTTTTTGACATAGCTATTATCGAGATAACCGTTTTCATGTATTTCTCCTATATCAGTATAGTTAACTCTAAGAAAATTTTCTCTAAAAAAGATACGTTCTATTGCTTTTTCTTTACTGATATCAATAGTGAGACCTTCGTTTGTGAAAAAACTAATTTGTGTACAGCTGTGACTTTCAAAAGACTGTTCAAAATGAACTCCGGCAACGATGTGATAATTACGAGCCAAATTAAAGCACATGACAGCAGGGGAGGTGAGTTTTAAATCAAATACATTAATCCCAGTCGACAGCAGCCCACCTAAAAATGCACGTTTCAACATCCTTGAACTTTTATGATAATCTCGTGAAACATAGACCGTAGACCCGACAGGTAAAACTGAACCGAAAGATTCTGCCAGCTTTGTAGCCATTTCACACGTGAGTTCCACATTGGTACGTCCAATGATTATGCCATTTTCAAAGGAAAGAAAATCATTCTTTTTAGCAATAATGACAGTTTCCATATTTATAGTTCCTAATCATTTGATAAATCAAAACACTTCACTTATTCATAATCAATTATTGAATCAGAGAAATGTTTTCTTTGAATAGGACCTTTTCATGATAGCTCACGAAAAGGTATCCTACGTGAGTAAGTCTATTTTACTTCGATTTTTTTGACTTTTTCAGTCTCACTTTTTAGTTTTGGAATGACTACTTCCAGGACACCATCCTCATTTGAAGCGGTAATATTTTCTATATCAACACCATCAGGAAGGGTAAAACTGCGTTCGAATTTTCCAAAAGAAGTTTCAATACGGTGATAATCCTTCTCATTAGTCTCTTTTTTATCATGCCGTTCACCTGAGATAGTGATCATGTTGCCTTTGACACTGACTTTTATATCTTCTTTTTTAACACCAGGAAGATCAGCATCTACGTGGTAAGCAAATTCTCCTTCATGCGTATTGACTACGGGTGTAAAACCACTTAATGTCGACTCTTTATTATCAAATTCACTTAAAAGTGAATTGAACCTGTTATTAAAATTCATATAATCCGCTAACGGACTGTATTTTGCAATTAACATAATAAACTCCTTGGTATTGTTTGTAGGAGATTATTTTATATTTAACTAATGATTTTTTAATGATTTTTATTTTATAAAAACTTAGAAGAAGCGAGATTGAGAAAAGTATTTTTTTTAGTTTGATTAACATAATATATATTATATTGAAAAGGTGCGATTATACTCCCTTGTTCAGGGCTTTGTGTTTTTAAAAAAGGTTTTTGAAATGCAAGTTTCAGCAAAAGAATTCTTTAAAAGCTTAAGTGTTAATTTTAGATATTTTTCTAAAGTTTTTTCAAATATTGGCGTTAAATCTGTCTTTTTTTATGATATTGAAGATTTGACTTTAATCGTTAAAACTCTTCCAGTTACTCGTTATAAGTCTGCAATTGTTGTTAATCGTGCTAAATTTTATCTGGAGGCTTCAAAATGTCAAAACTAATTAAGCCTAAAAATAATTTTACCGTTGTAACGAATAATATCGTAAATGATGATCGTTTAACTCTTAAGGCTAAAGGATTGTATTTGTTCCTATTGTCAAAGCCTGATAACTGGACTTTCTCCGCTCGTCTTATTGCTACACAGAATAAGGACGCTATTGCCTCTGTTAATACAGGCTTACAGGAGCTTGAGGACGTTGGTTTGCTTTCTCGTCTACCTATCCAAGGTGGATATGATTATGAGATATTTGATACTTTTCAAACTCACTTAATCGAAAATCGACTTAGTGGAAAATCGACTAAGCGTCAACCGAAAATCCACTTAGTCGAAAATCAGCCGAGTATTAGTAATAAAGAATTCCAAGCAAATGAAGAAGAGAGAGATATTATTATTACTGATTTATTCCCTACTTCTTACGTTACTTTTTCACTCTCTCAAAAAATGGAAAGTTATGATCTTTTAAACGATCAGTATCCTGATTTTGATTTGTTTCTTTCTTATGCTGTGCGTTCTTCAAAAAAGGTTCATAGCCCTGTCATGTTTAAAGCTTCTATTTTCGACGCATTTAATAATCCGTTACACAAAAATCACAATAAGACTATTTTCGCATATCATGAATGGGTCAAAATGGGTTATCCACAAAATAACCAAGTTTTACCAGCCGGCACAAATATTTTTGATTTAATTGGGAGGGATTAAATGTTTGATTTCCTAAAACTCTTTTACAATCAAAATATAGAAAATAATCAATTCAGTGATTTATCGTATAATTCGCTTTTGCAAGGTAATGAAATATGTTTCAATCCTGATAATTTCTTTTTCTCCCCTGCTTCGCCTGATGAGCTTTCTTTTGTCCTCGATTGTGAAAAAAATAATTATGAAAATAAAATCATTGACGATTGGGAGGGTTATGATGACTTTTAAAATAACAACTGAGGATGATGATTTTGATTTTTCAAATTATCCTAAATTAGGGCGACCATTTAAAAATGGTTTGCCTCGTGATAAATATGTCAAATATTATATGACAGCTGACGAACTCGAAACGCTTTCTAAGCTTCAACAAACTGTTAAAGAGATTTATCAAAAAGAGGGTTACGCTTTTAATGCTCCTGAATACTTTAGAATGTTTATGAAGTTCTACGATCACCCTACAATCTTGCGCCTTTTCTTTGCAGATTATGAATTTCAAGGAATTAAAAAACATGATTTTGATTCTTTTGATCTGTACATGAAAGAATTAAAAAATCTTAAAAAATAGCTTTTTTTCTTTGGGTTGTTAGGGTTTACCCTGACCATGAACGGAGTTCACCGCCCTTAACTGCGCTCCCACTTGTCAAACATAAAAAACTCTTTCCGAGGGCTAAACACTTTCAAGATGAGGGAAATTAACCCCTTCGCCTCAAAGCCCGCTCTTTTAAAGCCCTCCTCTCGCTGTAATGTTTCCGAAGCGTTTGGTCTAGCTAAGCTCTCTCTTTAAACTACAGAAAACAAAATCTTTTAATCAAAAAACGCCAAATTATAAAAATTCTTTGCTTTTTTCTGCTGTTTTGTGAGAAATTGTATTTTCCTCTAATAAAACTCGTTAAATAATGTCATATCAAAATTAAAGGATAAAAAAAATGGCTGAGGAAATCAAAAATCCAAACGTTTTAAACGGTCTTTATCTTCACGGTACTCTCTTAAGTGCAGAGCCTACAAAATCAGGAAAAAATAACGAAATGACATGGGGCGCGTCTGTTAAATTGAACTTTATCGCGAAATTCAATAAACGAATGGAAGTTAAAGGCGTTTTTATTGATTCCACCGCTACGCGATTAATTACGATTTCTATCGCTACAACTGACGATCTTCTACCGCTCGAAATAGACAAATACAAAGCGCAAGAGGGTAAACACCTATCGTTAAATCTCGAACCACAAAAAAACGCTACTTTTAAAATTATAGAGTAAAAATTGGGCATCAAATAAACTCGATGTCATAAAGGGTTTTTTTGTGTAAGTGTGGCATTTGCTCCCAAAATCTTTTATTGTCAAGGATGACAAAATGAAAAAAAATATCTTATTGGGCTTAATTGCTCTTAGTGCTATGGTTTCAAATGCTAGTGCGGCTTTAACTGCTACTGACGTACCTATGACAACTGCAACTTCTGACGTTACACTTGTGTTTCTTGCTGTTTTGGGTGTTTCAATCGTTCTTTTCGGTTTCCGCAAAATTCTTGGTCTTACTGGTAAGTAAGTAATGAAAACAGCATTTATTATAATTCTCTTAGGTGCTGTTTCTTTGTGCTTCGGTGCTTTTTCTACTAGTCCAGCCACAAACGCTTCGGCGTTAGGCTTAACTACCGCAAATTATGAATATTCAATGGCATACGCTGGCACACTTTCAGGCTTTCTTTTTGGTTTGTTCCTTTGGAAAATAAGATGAATACTTTTTTAACTTTTCGCGTAACTGGTGATCCTTCTTTTGATTTCTTTTTTTCGCTTCCTGCATCTTTGGCTATTTTGTTTTTTATCGTCACAACTGGCGTTACTATGTTTCGAGGTAGATAATGTCTACTTTTTTAAATTTTGGTTTTTTAACAAATAATGCTGAAAATTTCTTTTTTTCGCTTCCTGCTTCTATGGCTGTATTGTTTTTTCTTTTGTCTGTCGGTGTAACCGCTTTAAAGGGTAAATAATGGAGCTTATTTTTATTTTACTTTTTATCGTTTTTTGTGTTTGTGTCTATGCTTTAATTAGTGGTTTTATTCGATTATCAAGGCTTTAAAAATGTACAAATCTTTAATTCTTGCATCTTTTCTTTTTGCTTCTTCTTCGTTTGCATATTCGGGCGAAAGAATTGTAATTACTAATTCTTATAGTGAAGATGCGGGCGGAAATTATAATTATCCTCTTCCGTGTTCTGTTGCTAATCCCGAGGGCTGGACGGGTTGTGAACAATTTAATTGGCCTTATTATACTGGATCGGATACTTGTATCGCTACTTATTACGTTTGTGAAATTGTCGATATTTGTCCCGCTGGTTCTTCTGAATTTGGCATGTCGAATGGTAATTTTTGCAAACCTGATTCTTGTCCCGCTGGACAGTCAAATATTACTGGCTACTGCTCTCCTATTGATCCCGCTATTGGTGCGCCTCTTCCTGATCCTATGAATGATTTTAATGATGATCCAGCGGGTTGTGATTCTGCGGGCGGATATTATTTTGCTGATGGTTCTTGTAATGGTGCGGGTGAGGCTCTGTCAAAAATGTTTCAAGATCCTCTTGCTGTTGTCGGTGCTATGCTTTCGGTTGGTGGTGTTACTTTCGGTGCTGGCGGTGCTCTTGCTTCTGTTGCTTTGGCTGCAACTCCTGTTGGTGTTGTTACTGTCGGAACTCTTGCCGCTGTTGCTGGTGTCGGTTCTCTTGTTGCCTCAGGTGTCAATTTATTTGATTGGTCTACTCAACCCGCAACCGATGTTACTAATGGATCAGATCGTATAAAAGTCTCTTTGACAACTTCGGGCGGTTCAACTGGAACTGTTGCGGGTACGAATGTAACTAAAACCGATATAACTAGCGGGAAAGTTACACAAAACGTTTTTATTCCTGATACTGTCAAAGCTTCTATGGCTGTCCCATCTAATGTTAATAAAGATACGGGGGCTTTAAATGCTCCTATTTCAACGGCTGGCGTTCGTGTAACAACTTACGATTACACTACTAAAAAAGCAACTTCTGTTACACAGTCCCCGACTTCAACTTCTGCCGTCCCTGTTACCACTTCCGTTACTTCTGTTTTTACAATTTCTCAAAACGTTGATGGCACTACAACCGCGACGACAACTACTCAAGCAAATGCACCGACTGTTTCGGGTTCTAACGGTGGAAGTGTTATTTCTTCGGGTGGTGGTTCTTCGGGAACGGATACAACTGGCACAACTGGCACAACTGGAACTTCTCCCGATTATAGTGCCGTTTTGGGTTCTATTAAAACGAATACGGGTGTTACTGCAACTTTATTGGGTGATATAAAATCTTTATTTAGTGGTGACGGATTCTCTAATGTTCCTAGTGATGACGGATCAAGCACTTTTAATACTTTAAAATCTGACGTTTCGGGATCATTTAATGGTTTTATTTTGACTGATCCCCTTAATCTTAATTCTCTCGGTGGTGGTGCTGGCATTCAATCTTATGGTTTTACTCTCTATGGTCGTCACTTTGTTATTTTGGATCAAGCAATGATTAATCAATTGCCTATCGACATGATTAAGGGCTTGTTTTTGTTTATTGGTGCTTTACTCGGTTTAATCACCGTATTATCAGGAGTTTAAAAAATGCCCGCTTTAATTTGGACTGCTCTAACGTCTGCTTTTGCTTTTCTTGTTAAACATCCTTTTGTTTTAAAAATGATGATTTTTGCTATATTCACTTCTTTAGTTTTGACAGCATTGGATTTTATGTTTGATATGGTTCGTCCTTATATGGTGTCAAATTCTATTTTTGTTTTGGCTTCCTATCTTGGTTTATTGCAAGCTATTAGCCTTTATATCACTATTATTATTGCTGGCTTTGGCGTTAAACAAGTCTTAGCGTTTGTTCGTTCGACATGATTACGATTTTAACTGGTTTGCCTCGTTCGGGTAAATCATATCGTGCCGTTTGGCAGATTAACGAAACCTTCATAAAATTTACTTCTAAAGATTATTCAAAGCATAGATTTTTATATACAAATATCGGCGGTTTTAAATATGATCTTGTTAATGAAATACTTTCTAATAATCCGATAATTACGGATGAGGAAGTAATTACTAAAGAAGCTCTGTATTTAGATTGGAATACCTTTTATCCCCATATTTTAAAATTACACGAAATGGCCAAAGCTGACAAATCGGATGATGATCTTCTTCGTTATGCTCGATACCATAAAATTTCACCTGCTTTAATTGTTGTTGATGAGGCGTACAGATTTTATACAAAAAAAAGCGATCCGGCTCTTGTATGGCTTAATGGTTATCACGGTCATTTAGGATTAGATTTAGTATTTATTATTCACCGTCCATCTCTCATGCACTCCGATTATAAAGCTCATTCAGAAGAGTTTATTGATGCTCAACCTAAATCCAAAGCATTATCAAATAATTCGTTTCGATATTATTTTTACGGTACTGATACCTACACAAAAGATAATAGATATTCTTCCGATAAGATAACCGCCTCTAATGATATTTTCGAGCTTTACAAATCGGGTGATCTTCATAAACCAAAAAAAGTTTTATACAAATATATTGCTATTATGGGCGGTGCTGTTGCATTCATTCTTTTAATGGTTTATTTATTCATGGGTAGAATGGAGGACAAACTAGCCCCTTCCTCTGTTCCTGCTCCTGCTGTAATTAATCCTAATGATCCCATTGTTGAGCCTCTTAAAGCTTCTGTGGCTTCCGTTATGCTTCTTCGTGTTCGCTGTGATGCTGTTAATTGTTCTCGTGTTGATCCTGCCTTTGTAACAAATTATATTCCTAAATTGTATTTTGAGGAAGCTTTAAATTTGACAAATGCAAAACTTCTTGTGAGTTCTGATCTTCGTATATTTAGCACTACTTATAAAGATAGTTTATTTTCAATTCCTTCTTCAGATATGTCTATCTTTTCAATGTGGACGATCCCCGTAAATGCTCAAAAATCACCTAAATCAAATTTTAATAGTGCGGGTGATGTTATTAAAACTACTGGAGCTTAAAATGTTTAAATTTATCTTTGTATCTCTCTTTTCTCTTTCTCTTTTTGGTTCGCCTTTAATTGTTCCATCTCCTTTGCCTTCTACTGGTGCTTTACTTCCTCCGCCTCCTTTGCTCTCGTCACTGGACGGTATGTCATTGAATGAATTTGTACGTTTAGCTTCAAAGTCTTTAGGTAAAAATATCTTAGTATCGGGCAAGCTGGAAGGATCAATTGATTATCTTTCAAACATGGATATTAAAAATCGCGATTTACTTCCTCTTTTAAAATCTGCTTTAGAGCTTAATAATTATGCTTTGGTAAATAATGGAAAATATTATTCTGTTATAAACTCTAAAGATTTGCGTCAGTACGATAATGTTTATTTAGGCTCTCGATCATCAGCTGGGTACGGTTCAAAAGTAATTCATATTAAATATGCAAATGTAATTCCCATTTTGGAAAGTGTTCGATCTCTTCTCTCTTCGTCGGGTTCTGCTTTCGGTGTTCCTGATAGTGGCGTTTTGGTTGTTTCTGATTTTTCGGATAATATTAAAATTATTCAAAGTTTGATTAATGATATTGATAAAAAACCATTTATCAAGGATCAGTCTTTTAAATCGTTTCACTTGGTTAATTCTTCCGCAGATTCTGTCTCTAAAACTCTTCGATCCATGTTTACAGATAATAATAAATCGAATGTTATTATTTCTATACATCAAGATTCAAATACTCTTTTTGTCCAGGGCGATAATGATTTGATTGTAAAAATTCCCGCTATGATCTCCGATTTAGACCGCGAACAATATCAAGTATATGTGCAAGTCCGTATCATAGAATTAAATAATGATTTGAGTTCTAAAATAGGCGTAAAATACGGCTTGGATGGTGGAATTGTTAGTGCTTCTAACTTCTTTACTTTTGCTGGTAACGTTGGCGGTGCTTCTGTTGCTCCCGTTAATGAAATGATTTTATCCTCTCTTACTTCTTCGCTGGGAAATGTTAAACAGCTCCTTACAATTGGTGCTTCCCTTGATCTTCTTCAAAGTGAGGGCGTATCTAAAACTTTAAGTGATCCGTCTTTGTTATGTCTCAACAATAAAGAGTCAAAAATTGTCGTTGGTAAATCTTTATCTTTTTTAACTGGATCAACAACTGGATCAGCTGGTACAACTAGTTCACTCTCTCGCTCTGACGTTGGTTTGTCACTCTCTATTAAACCTCTTGTGGCTTCTAAAGATAAATTAACGATTTCGATTGATGCTGTAATTGAGAATATATTGCCCGTCCTCGATTCTAATAATCAACCGATTACAACTAAACAGCAGATTAAAACTGATTCAATACTTCATCACGGTGAAACTATTGTACTGGGCGGTTTTGTCAAAAGTTATGATTCTCTTGTGGATGATGGCGTTCCCTTTCTTTCTAAACTTCCTTACATTGGTAAGATATTTTCCCATCAATCAACGATTACACAAAAGGATAATTTACTTTTGGTTATTACTCCTTATATTATCGACGATTCTAAAACTCTTTCATCCCTTCAAACAGATTTAGGCACTCTAGGACATTATCAAAAATTATATAACGATCAGATAGTAAAAAAATGATATTAAATACAATCAATAAACAGTTACAGCGTATAAAATTTAGAGAGGAGCGCGTTAAGCGCGACGAACGTATTTTAGGAGCTGGGACGCGTTCAGCGCGTCCCCTTGATTCATTATTAATAAACTTTCGCACCGCGAAAAATGAGGAACTCATTTGTCTGCTTTAAAATATAATCTTTCCCTTTCTGATTTGCAAAATGTAGATAATAAGATCATAAAACAAAAAAAATTCCTTTCTGAATTCGTTATTGATATATTTGAGAATGATTTTAATTTGCTCGATTCCTCTATGGGTGCAAATATTAATCCAAAAAAGTATTTTGCAGAAGTTAATAATCGTGTAAATAGTCTTTTTAAATATGCTCAAATGCTCGATCTCTATCCCGTTTTTTTAACACAAACGTGTCCACCTCAATTTCATTCAAATTCTAAAAAATATGACGGTTCTACGGTTCGCGATTCGGTTCGTTATCTTTCTAGCCGTTGGGCTTCATTTCTTAGATTGAAGATATTTAAAAATATCAAAAAATCAATAAATCATAATATGATTTATATTCGCGTAATTGAGCCTCACAAAGACGGTACGCCCCATGTTCATGTATTGATATTTATACCTAAAAACTTTATTTTGCCCGTGAAACGTGTGTTTAAGCGTCATTTTGCGGTTGATGGTGCTTCTAGGCTTGCACAGGATTACAAATATACATGGAGCGGAAATGCTGGCGGTGCTGTTGCTTATATTATGAAATATATAAATAAGACGTTTAAACATGCCTTGGAGGATAAAATGACATTGGAGGCGTATTATTACGCTTTACACTCCATTCGACGCTTTACGACCTCTCAAACGCTTTTACCGCTCTATGTTTACCGCAAAATAAAACATAATGAAAAGTTTCGTGATTTTATTTGGACAACTCTTAAATATAAAGACGGTACGATCTACCCCATTTATAATAAAAAAATCTTTTTGTATCGTTACTTAACTGAGGATGACGGAATATGTGAGGACGTTTTATATAGCCGTTCCCCTGATCTTGATGTTTTATTTCCTAAAGCAAATAATCACGTTCCAAGCAGGGTTAAACATTATCCTAAATTTTCAGCATCTACAAAATTAAAAGATTCCTCTATACCTATATTTTTAAACGGTGCTCTGTCTGATTATGTTTTCAATTATGGACGCGCTTTTGTACCTAAAAAGAGTTTTGAGGATTACACGGATTGGGATTTGTTAGAATATTTTAATACTCTCGATGTTGATCTATGCGATATAAATCATTTTATACAAATTAGAAATATTTGTGTAGCTCGTGATTTGATAGATTCATGCCCTACTCTCACCGCTCAAATATTTGGTTTTGATGATTATAAGGCTTTGATAACTTATTAATTTGCGCCTTTATAATTTTTTAGTGACTCTTGAATATATTGATCTAAATCTTTTTTCTTTTTCTCATTTTTGTAGTTCATCATATAAAAATATACTATTCTATATATTAGTATTGTCATTATTAGATTTATTATTATTAATTCCGTTAGTCCATATACATTCTTTTCATACATCAATATTGCTGGTAATTCAAAAAATATTTCTATGGCTATAAAAAATAAAATTCCATATATTATTTTCATTTTTTGTCTTTATTTAAGAGGATTTAAGGGCATTTTAAAGGTTAAATTAGGTATAATTAATGTACTTTTAAAGGGGTGCAACCCTTTAAATAGTTTAATTGAAATGCAAGTTTTTTTGAACATTTGAATTTTATCCCCTCTTACCTTAAAAAAATATATGATTAACAAGTTATATATTATGTTGAAAAATAGATTTGTATTCTAACTATGCTCTCAGTAATCTAATATAATCGATAAAAACTACTAGAAGTTCAGTAAAATTTGAATTCACAGTATAAAGCTATTTTGCAACAAACTTGCAACAAAATCTCATTATAATATTATGTATATTATGAGTAATTTCTTTTTAGTAAAGGTATTCGATGTTTGATTCTGTCCGGTCCAAAATTATATTCACCGTATTATTATTTAGTATTTTAGGTCTTGGTACTATTTATAGCTACCTTTCAATAACATTTAACAGTTTTTCCAATGAAACTTCAAAACGTTCATTGAATATGTTAAGTCAATCGATTTTTCAAACTCTTTCGTCGAGTATGCTTGCTGGGGATCCAAAAGTAGTTGAAGAAGCAACAAAACACGCTAAAGAGATTGACGGAATCCAAGATTTAAAAATTCAAAAGTCTCAAGAAGTCATTGACTTGTTTGGACTGAATGAAAAATTTAGTGATGAATTACTTGTTAAAGATGTATTTAAAACTAAACAATCAAAGATTATAGAAAATACGGAGGGCAAGCATAGTATTAGACTATTAGAGCCTCTTGTAGCTGAGTCGAAATGTCTTGCATGCCATACAAATGTCCAAGTTGGAGAAGTCATAGGTGTGATGGATTTAGTTGTTTCTCTTGAAAAAAATGATGAAACAATTGAAAAAACAAAAAGTATTTTATTGCTAGTTCTTTGTATTGTTGTTACCCTTTTTGTATTTGTTTTGTATATTTTCTTCGGCAAAGAAGTATTGACCCCTCTTGAAGAATTACATAATCGTATTGCTGAACTGGTTAGTGGTGACAAAGATTTAACGAAACGTCTCAAAGTCACTAAAAAAGATGAGTTTTCTAAAGTAGCTATGGCGGTTAATAATTTTATTACAATGGTACAAGATACTGTTAATGAAGTAAAAGTGTTGGGAGTACAAAACAATACCATTGCAACTACTATAACTGAAGCAACTCATGAAATATCGAAAGGCGTTGAAGAAGAACGGCTTATTGTAGAAGTAACAACCAAAAAAAGTCATTCGATTAAAGAAATATTGTCTGAATCGATTGCTATTTCTGAGAAGACTCAGCAAAATATTTCTATTGCGAATAAAGAGCTTATTTCTGCAAAAGTTGTACTTTCAAGTTTGGTATCTGAAGTTGATGGATATATCGAAACAGAGAACAGCATGTCATCGCAATTGATTCTTTTGAGTAGTGATGCTGAACAAGTTAAAAATGTTTTATCTGTTATTAAAGATATTGCGGATCAAACAAACTTACTTGCTCTTAACGCTGCTATTGAAGCTGCACGTGCTGGAGAACAAGGTCGAGGATTTGCGGTAGTGGCTGATGAAGTACGCAAGCTTGCAGAAAGAACACAAAAAAGTTTGACAGAAATAGAGATCAGCGTCAGCACTATCGTTCAGGCTATCAATGATGTTAGTGATAAAATAGGGAAAAATGCAACGAATATGAATGAGCTCACTCGAATCTCTAATGAAGTAGAAATTAAGATTTCAACAACTTCTCTAGAAATGGAACGTTCAGTTGAAGTAGCACAAAAAGCGTATCATGATTCGGTTGAGGTTGTTGAGAATATAGAATGGATTATTAACAAGATTTCTCAGATCAGTCATGTCTCTGAATCAAATCAAAAAAATGCTGAACAAATTCAAAGTGATTCTGGTCAACTTCTTGAAGTCGCTCATTCATTACAAGCAAGCATTTATGAGTTTAAGAGTTAAATCAACTTTAATTCGATCTCTTGAATAAGAGCAGTCATTTCCTTTGCTGCTTCAGTGGCTATACTGCCACTCTTAAGTATTTGTTCTTCATATGACAGCTAAGCTATACTTCGTCTATCAAATGACATTAATCTTCGTCACAGGTAGGAAAAAAATTATGAATGATAGTCTGCACTCTTCTCAAGACCTTGAATCGCTAATTATGTTAGCCCGCAATCATCTAAATGCTCTTTTGAATGAAGCCTTTCATCATACGGATAAGGAACGAGCTGTTATTGTGTATGACACACATTGCACATTGTCTAGGATTTTGATGGAAGCATATAAGCGCTGTTTACCGGATGCTATTTTGATTGATTTTAATGTGCAAACACCTGAGAAGATACTGGAAATATTGCTTACATTACAGCCATCTGATTTTGTTGCACTGGTTCAATCTACCAGTTTTAGACTTGATGCTTTTCGCTTACGTGTCGAGTTGTTTAAGCGCCAAATCAAAGTTATTGAGCATCCTCATCTCAGTCGTATGTCAGATGATGAAGCACCCTACTATGTTGATTCATTAGCGTATGACTCCGATTATTATCGTTATGTGGGTCGTACTCTCAAAAGCAAGATAGATTCTGTTTCCACAGGAGTACTTGATACTGGCGGAGAACTTTTAGTGTATGGCTCACCTTTTGAGTCGGCTAAGCTTAATATCGGAGATTATACGGATATGATCAATACCGGCGGTCAGTTTCCACTGGGTGAAGTATTCACTGAAGCGCAAGATTTACGAGCCGTCAATGGACGTGTAAAGATCTTTAGTTTCGGAGATGTTACCTATAAACTGAATTATCCAAAAACTCCTATTACCCTTATAATAGAGCAAGGACAAGTGATTGAGTGTGAAAATTCAACTCCGGCATTTGATCTCATACTTTCCAATATACGAAGGGATGAAGGCGGTGTTGTGTGGGTTCGTGAGCTTGGTCTTGGACTCAATAGAGCGTTTAGCAAGACATGTACGGTTGCCGATACTGGAACCTACGAACGCATGTGCGGTGTCCATTTATCATTAGGGGCAAAACATGGTATCTATGGAAAACCGGGCTTCAAACGCCGAGATGGTACCTATCATGTCGATGTTTTTGCAGACACTCAAGCCTTTACGCTTGGAGATGAAATTGTCTATAGCAATGGAGCTTGGACGGTTTAAGATTTATTTATTGCCAACATTCTTGCGTGATCAGTACATCTTTTTTATCACTATGAAGAGTTAACTCAGTATCACTAATATTGCACTGCAGACGCATAGAACGTTCACATAATGCGTCTATCCCTTCGCAATTCAGATGAATGACACTTAGGTTTTTAAAGCGTGCAAAGGTGGCGCTGTTCTGACGCCACCAGGCTGTTGCACTTTTTGGATTGTAAGTATATACGATTACCTTTTCGCTTCTGCCACAGGCTTTACGGAGACGCTTTTCATCAACTTGTCCCAAATCAATCCACAGTTGGATCTCTCCGCTGTAATTTTTTTGCCATACATCAGGTTCATCATCTGCCCCGATTCCCTTGGTTATGAGCAGTCGTTGGGATGCATTAAGGGCAAAAGTTGCCAAACGTATCATGAGTCGTTCATTTGTCTCAGATGGGTGCTGGGCAAGTGTCAATTCATGTGTTTCATAGTAGTTTTGATCCATATTGGCAATACTTAGCTGTACTTTGTAAATCGTTGAACCTATTGCCATTATTTTCCTGTCTTGAAATTGTAATTTATTGCTTTTCTTGGAGCATTTTATCTAAAATAGTAAATACATCATCACTAGCTTGTTCCATATCTTGAAATATTTTCACAAATGCATCGGATCCGATACTCTCTTTTTGCATAAGATCAAAAATTTTATGGGTTGAATTATGGACAATGGCATGTGGTGATTCAAGCGTTGGATAACTGGATGTTTTTTTGAAAAAATCAGCACCTTCGCCTTCGAGGTACCATTTTCCTAATCTGCAATTATGATGATCTACAAATGCAAAAGCTTCTTTTTTCATGACCGCTGAGAGGTAGGTGTTTATTTTCCAAATAACATGATCAAGTTTCGCTAAACTCATAAAAATGCGTTCCGCCGTATGTGCAGTGTTCGTAAACGTGTGGCGCATAAGCGACGCATTTTGCTCCATATTAGTGTTGAAACTTGCTACAGATTTGTTAGAATCCGTAATTCTTTCTTGAATCTGTTCAAATTTTTCTCCAATAGTACTAACGTCTTGTTTCATAGACTGCAATGAGATATTTATTTCACTAATCGCTTTATCGGTTCGGTCAGCGAGTTTACGTACTTCATCCGCAACAACAGCAAACCCGCGACCGTGTTCTCCTGCACGTGCTGCTTCAATCGCAGCATTAAGAGCTAATAGATTCGTTTGATCAGAAATATCTTTTATAAGACCTAAAATACTGGCTACGTCTTGAGCACGCTGAGAAAGCGCTTGTACTGTGTCCATAGAATCTAAAGCCAAATGGTTCAAATCCTCCAACGTTACTGAAATCGCTGACGCTTTGCTCCCAAGATCAATAATGTTTTCTAAAAGGGACGTCGATTGCGCAATATTTTCTTTTGAAGAGGTAACGGATGTTGCCATGTTACCTTGAATATCAACAAGATTTTTTTTGAGCTGCTGATTTTGATAGGTCATTATGGATGACGCATTTTCACATTTGTGCTCTGTCATTTGAGCTTGAATAAACATCTCTTTCTCACGAAGATTATCACTTAAACTCTGGTTTTGCAGTTTAAGTTCCTCATTTTCTTTTTTGACACGCACTATCTCATTGTTTAAAACGTCATCATTACCAAACCAACCCATGCTGTTCCCTTTAGTATCATTTTATGAAACACATCATATATGAAAATAGTTACAAAAAAATCTCAATAGACAACAATATCTAAACAGATGCTAAAGACTCAAAGGATAAATATCAAAAAAGTTTTTATTAATTAATATTAAATTGATCTGCACAACTCTAAAAATTCTTCGCCGTATCGCTCAAATTTTACTTCCCCTACTCCGCCAACTTGCAGCATTTCGTCTTTATTTTTCGGAAGTTTTACTGCCATATCCTGAAGTGTTTTATCACTAAATACGACATAAGGAGGAACACCGGCTCGTTTGGCAATATCCGTTCTAAGAACCCGTAATTTCTCAAAAATAAGGTGATTTTCTCCGGAAGCGTAGGTTACTTTAGTCGTACTGGAAGCTCCTTTTTTCTTCTCTGCCAGCCTCTCTTTTCGAATCGTCACAGGGAGAGACTTTTTGATAATCTCTAATCCGTATTCATCGAGTTGCATAACCTTAAAATCACCTTGTCTCAGAGCTTTTAATTCGAGAAGTCTGTCTCCTATTGTGAGCCATTGACCACGACTTTTATCTTTTCCGATCCCATATACCGAAAGCCTGTTGTGCCCGTTTTGTATTATTTTTTCATTCCCAGACCCCAGTAAGATATCAACAACATAGTGGAGCCCGAACCGCTGTCCGCTACGATAAACGCTGGAAAGCAGTTTGAGTGACTCTTGGGTAATATCCATGCTCTCTTTATCAGGTTGCAAACAATTATCACAACGTGTTTTACATGCCAATGCACTGTCATCGAAATACTCGGCGATCAGTTGATGACGGCATACTTGCGATGACGCAAATTTTGACGTTGCCTCCAATTTTTCAAACGCTAATTTTTTATACGCCGATTCCGGTTGTGACTCGATCATCCGTCGTCGCTCTAAAAAATCCGAGGCAGAAAACAACAGTAAAGTGGAAGCGTCCAAACCATCTCGCCCTGCTCGTCCGATCTCTTGATAGTAGTTCTCGATGGTTTTAGGCAGTGATGTGTGAACGACGAATCGTATGTTGCTTTTATCAATCCCCATTCCAAAAGCCACAGTAGCAACAACAACTCTAATCTCATCATTCAAAAATGCTCGATACGTCTCATTTTTTTGAAGCGTCGGTAATCCTGCATGATACGCTTGGGCAGGAATTTTTTTGAGACTTAAAAATTGGGCCAGTTCTTCCGCCTCTTTGCGAGTAAATGTGTAAACAATACCGCTTTCATTGTCATAACTTCCCAAAAACTCCATCAACTGCTCACGACCATTTCCGTTTCGATTCTGTGCTGCGATTGTGAGGTTTTCTCTTGACACTTTTGCCCGTATAAGCACCGGATCATTAAGCCTGAGCTGGGAAATAATATCATGCTCGACCAAATGAGTCGCCGTTGCCGTAAATGCGGCTATGGGTACAGAGGGAAAAAGTTCCCGCAAACGGTACAGCTGCCGATAGTCTTCACGAAATTCATGTCCCCATTCGCTGACACAGTGCGCTTCATCGACTACAAAAAAATCCATCGGAACATTGCGTAAAAATCGGATAAACTCTCCGCTTTTTAACCGCTCCGGTGCAACATACAAAAATTTGAGTTGTGCATTGATTGCTTGTTGCATCGTTATCTCAATCTCTTGAGCTGTTTGCATGGAGGATACCATGGCAGCCTCTATTCCAAAAGCCGATAGAGCTGTGATCTGATCGTACATCAGTGCCAAAAGAGGAGAAACTACCACCGTCACACCATTCATCAACAAAGCAGGCAGTTGATAGCATAATGATTTCCCCGCACCCGTAGGCAAAATCATCATTACATCTTGTCCAGCAACAATGGCGTCAACGGCTTCTTCTTGAAATGCTCTAAAAGAAGAATGTCCAAATACGCTTTTAAGTACAGAGTACTTTTTATTCTCAGCTAACATGGACATCCTTATTCAATACAGTTCTTTTATTCGGGAATTATAGCACCATCAGCAATCTCTAACCTCACTATTATCAAACCAAAAGATTGTAAGCGGTATAATTGCAAAAAATTAACCCAAGGACTTTGATTTGAGAAGTCATTTTTGTACTGAATTAAATGAAACAAACGTTGGCGAAAAAGTCGTTTTATGTGGTTGGGCGAACAGTCACCGCGACCACGGTGGTATCGTTTTTATTGATTTACGCGATAAAAGCGGTTTGATCCAACTCGTTTGTGACCCTGCTGACAATGCAAATGCACACAAATTGGCAAGTGAAGTTCGTGATGAGTTTGTTCTGATAGCACATGGCCGTATTCGCGCTCGTGGAGAAGGACTGATTAACCCGCGTCTTAAAACCGGTGCTATCGAAGTGATCGTGGATGAGCTGATTATCGAAAACCGTTCTGAAGCTGTCCCTTTTATGATTGGTGACAACAATGTCGGTGAAGAAATACGTCTTAAATACCGCTATTTAGATTTGCGTAACCCAGCGATGTACAACACTTTTTTACTACGCTCAAAAGCCGCTATTGCTGCACGTAATGTTCTTGATAGTCTAGGATTTTTGGAAGTCGAAACTCCGATTTTGACCAAATCAACCCCTGAGGGTGCCCGAGATTATCTGGTTCCTAGCCGTGTACATGAGGGTGAGTTCTACGCCCTGCCACAATCACCGCAGTTGTTTAAACAGCTTTTGATGGTGGGTGGATTTGACCGTTACTTCCAAATCGCAAAATGTTTTCGTGATGAAGATTTACGTGCCGATCGTCAACCTGAGTTTACTCAAATCGATGTCGAGATGTCATTTTGTAATCAAGAAGACGTTATTCGTGTTGCAGAAGAATTAATTGTAGGAATGTTTGCAAGTGCAGGACATACGGTGGTTACTCCTTTTAACCGTATCAAATACTCTGATGCGATGGAATGGTACGGATCAGATAAGCCGGATCTACGCTACGACCTAAAAATGGTTGATGTTATTGATATTTTTGAACGTTGTGACAATGAAATTTTCACTTCAATTGCTGCAAACTCTAAAATGAATCGTATCAAAGCGCTTCGTGTACCGGGTGCTGATCTGGTCTTCTCAAAACGTGAAATGAAAAGTTTTGAAGATTATGTTCGCAAGTTTGGGGCAAAAGGACTTGGATATTTCCAAATGAAAGAAGAGGGTCTAAAAGGTCCATTGGAAAAATTCTTTACGGCTGAAGACTTACAGCTTCTTGTGGATCGCACTGAACTTCAAGTGGGCGACGTTGTATTCTTCGGTGCCGGAGATAAGAAAACGGTTTGGGACTATATGGGACGTTTCCGTATTTTCATTGCCGAACATGAAAAAATGAATCTTATCGACAAAGACCGTTTTGAATTCGTATGGGTTGTTGACTTCCCGATGTTCGAAATCGAAGACGGTCGTGTCAAAGCGCTTCACCATCCATTTACAATGCCACGTGATTTGAATCATGAGCATCTTGAAGACATTGAATCCATCGCGTATGACATCGTTCTAAATGGCACAGAACTTGGTGGCGGATCAATACGTATCCACAAACAAGCTCTTCAAGAGCAAATCTTTAGATTGTTGGGAATTGAAGAAGAAGAAGCACAAGAAAAATTCGGCTTCCTTCTCGATGCACTCAAATTCGGAGCACCTCCACATGGTGGTTTTGCGATCGGATTTGACCGTTTCATGATGCTATTGTCGAAAAAAGACAGTATTCGTGACGTTATAGCGTTCCCGAAAACACAAAAAGCATCTTGTATTATGACACAAGCACCAAGTCCGGTGGAGCTCACTCAGCTTCGTGAACTTCATATCCGTCTTCGTGAAACCATTAAATAAGACGCCAATGGAGCAGCCCCCTCGGCTACGCTTGCCGCTAAGGCACTAAAGCTTGCCCTTTCAGGGCAGATTATAAAAAGGATCAAATTAGTGAAAAAGCTTTTCCTTATTATCGGCGCGCCAGGTTCTGGAAAGACGACGGATGCACAAATTATTGCACAGCGTAACAACGACTCAATCGTCCACTATTCTACCGGAGATCTTCTCCGAGATGAAGTAGCCAGTGGAAGTGAACGAGGTCAACTTATCGATAGCTTTATCAGCAAGGGATTGATCGTCCCTATTGAAATTGCGATTGAAACCATCGTCGTAGCCATTAAAAATGCTCCAAGCGATGTGATTTTATTTGATGGCTATCCCCGCTCGCATGAGCAAATGAATGAACTCGATAAATTTCTCTCAAACGATACTGAGGTAGAACTTATCAGCGTCATTGAGGTTGTTGTTAGTGAAGAAGTAGCGTGTGATCGTGTACTTGGACGTTCACGTGGTTCAGACGATAATGTAGAAGTTTTTAACAACCGCATGAAAGTTTACACAGATCCTCTAAGTGACATAGAAAACTTTTATGGAGCGAAAGACCTCCTAAAAAAGATTAATGGTGAACGTAGTATCGATGAAATCGTCGATGAGATGGAACACTTTATTCAATCAAAAATCTAATAAACAGGATATTAAATACTATGAAGATTATTCTTTTAGGTGCACCAGGCGCAGGCAAAGGGACACAAGCACAATTTCTGACAAAAGCATTCGACATTCCTCAGATTTCTACAGGTGATATGCTTCGTGCTGCGATTAAAGCAGGTACAGAACTTGGAACATTGGCAAAATCGTTTATGGATTCGGGAAAATTGGTTACAGATGAAATTATCATTGGTTTGGTAAAAGAACGAATCCTAGAGGATGACTGTAAAAATGGTTTTCTTCTCGATGGTTTTCCTCGTACAGTTCCTCAAGCAGATGCGTTAAAAGAAGCTGGAGTCACTATCGATGCAGTCATTGAAATTGATGTTCCTGATTCAGAAATTGTAAATCGTATGTCAGGACGCCGTGCTCACCTCGCATCAGGTCGTACATATCATGTTGCATACAACCCTCCAAAAATAGAAGGAAAAGATGATGAAACAGGTGAAGACTTGGTTCAGCGTGATGACGATAAAGCCGAAATTGTACAAGATCGTCTTCGTGTCTATCATGAACTAACTCAGCCATTGGTCTCTTACTATCAAGGTATGAGCGATTCAGATGCATCCGTTAAATATATTCGTATTGACGGTACTCAGAAAATTGATGCCGTTGAAAAAGAGATTTTAGAAAAGCTTAAATAATAAACTGATATTAGGCAGATTAATATTTTTTCCGTCATTCCCGGGAATGACGCAATTAAAAATAAATGAGATTATCTTATCGTTTCAATCCATTGGTGGTTGCCAACATTTCATCACTTGTCGTAATTACTTTTGAATTTGCATCGTATGCACGCTGACCTGTAATAAGATCAGTAAGTTCAACAACCAACTGAACGTTTGAAAGCTCCACAAATCCTTGTCTAATGCTTCCCAATCCCGTATCTCCAGGAGTCCCCTCAACCGGCTGACCAGAACTGTCCGTTTCGACAAAAAGATTATCTCCCATAGCATGCAGACCCGCTGGATTGATAAAATTGGTGAGAGTAAGCTGCCCTACTTGAGTAGCTTGTGCTTGTCCCGGTTGCGTGACGCTGACAATACCGTCTGTTCCAATACTAATATCAATGGCATCATCCGGAATAACGATTTCAGGAATGACTGTATACCCATCAGAATTTACCAGTGTCCCATTTTGATCCACTTTTAATGATCCATTACGGGTGTACACTTCCGTACCATTTGGCAATTGCAATTTCAAAAATCCTTTTCCCGTAATCGCCAAGTCAAGAGAATTATCCGTTTGTTTTAAACTTCCCTCAGAAAAGATTTTATTAATGGCCGTTGGACGAACCCCAAGACCCACTTCAATTCCTGTTGGAGATTTAGTAGTATCACTGGTAGACGTTCCTGCATACGTCATAACTTTGTACATCAAATCCGCAAATTCTGCACGAGATTTTTTATATCCCATGGTGTTAACGTTGGCAATATTATTCGCCGTAGTATCGATTTGGGTTTGCATTGCCATCATTCCCGTAGAACTGGTATAAAGTGATTGCATCATGGTCTTATCTCCTTAAATTATCGTCGAGTTACAGCGATTTTTTCAATAGCATCGCGATTCATATCATTCATTTGTGCATCCATAGCTTTTTGGTACATTCCTACTAACCGATTGGCTTCCACTAGTCCTATCATTTCACTAACGGAATTGACGTTACTTTTTTCTGTATAACCTTGCAAAACGCCACCACTTTGATCAAGGGGGGTCATTTCAACAGAAGGATCAGGAATATAGAGATTGTCACCTTCTTTCTTGAGCAATCGCAAATTTTGAGGTTCAACTACCATAATCTTTTTTCCGGCAATCATTTGGGTAGAACCGGGAACATTTGTACTAATAAGTCCATTTTTATCAATGGTTATAATAGAATCTTGAGGATTAAGTGTAATAGTAGTTTTAGACTGAAAATAATCGCTGGAAAGAACTTCATATCCTTGTTTATTGACCAGTTTTCCTTCATCATTAAGAGTAAAGAGACCATCCCGTGTTAAACGTACTCCTTGTGGAGTTTTTACCGCAAAAAATTGATCATTTCTAGAAAGAGCCAAATCGAGGGTATTGTCAGTTTTTTGAAGTGTACCTTGCGAAAAATCAGTGTACGAATCGGTGATTTGAGGAACACGAGCCAATGATCGATTTAAATACAAAGCAGCTTCTGTTGTATTATTTTCAATTGGCAGCGTATCACGCGCCTCTTTATAAATTTTTGCAAAATCACCTGTAATTAATTGATCGTGCTTATATCCAGATGTATTAGCATTTGCAAGATTTGCTGCAATCGTATCCATACGATTGAATTGAGCAATCATTCCTCCGGTCGCAGCATAATATCCAGTTTGCATTGGCACACTCCAAATTCAATATTAGACATCTAAAGCAAAGGCTATTCCACTTTTTAATAACTCCAATTTAGACTTACTTAATAATATTTCGGTATAATCCGATTCTTTTTAAAACCGCAAGGGAGCTTTTAGCGTATGAGCGTCAAAGATTTAAACAAACATCTCGAAACACTATTTTCAGAACACAAATCGAAAAATTGCTTAACCTATGAAGCAATTGTCGAAGCCTACGACAAGCAGCCCACCTCTGCTCAAGCCAAAAATATTTTAAAATTGGCCGAAAAATACAAAATTTGTCTTTTTACGTCATCTGAACATGCCAAAATGCTCAATCAGCAAGAAGCTGAAGCACGTCGTGTAGCACAACTTAAATATATTGAAGAAGCAAGCAGTGATCAGTTTGATATTCTTAAACAGCATGAGCTTCTTGAGTGGTCACGCTCTGATTCCCCTGTTCGTATGTACTTACGAGAAATGGGACAAATTCCTCTTTTAACCAAAGAAGAAGAAGTAGAAATTTCAAAACGTATGGAGTCAGGTGAAGGCATTATTATCGATGCTATCTGTTCTGTCCCGTATTTGATCGATTTCATCCTCGATTATAAAGACCCTCTTATTAATCGTGAACGTCGTGTCAAAGAACTTTTTAAGAGCTTTGAAGATGGCGAAGAAGAAGAAACAGAAAGTGACAGCGATGATGACACTACGGATGATGAGGAAGAAGTAAAAGAAAAAGCTCCTTCTGTTAAAGATAAAAAACGTATTGAAAAAGTTGTTACCTCTTTTAAAGCTCTTGAAAAAGCAAAAAAAGAGTGGTCTAAAGCAACAGAAAAAATGCTTGAAGAGCGTACTCTTGAACAAATGGACTCGGATTACGTTTTGTTTTTTCTTACGCTCAGTTTTAAGAAAAAAACACTCAAAGAAGCACTGCTAGATCTAGGACCTACGTCTAAACTTATCAATGAGTTAGTTCGTTCTATGGAAACTGCACTACGTAGTGATGAAGGATTTGACCGTGAGCTTAAGCGCCTAGAATACAAACTTCCTCTTTTCAATGAACAGCTCAAAAAAAATCACAAAATAATTTTAGAAAAAATTTGTGATCTAACCAAAGAAGAGATTTCAAGTAAAGTACCTGAAGCCACAATGGTCAGTACCTACATGGAGATTAAAAAACTGATCCAAACCAAAGAAGCCTCAAAAGGTGGATTTGATATGGAGCCTGAAAAACTTGCTGATATTTTAGAGCAAATCAAACGGGGTAAAAGTATCTCTGAAATTGCTAAAACTCGTATGGCAAAATCAAATCTCCGTCTTGTTGTCTCGATCGCAAAACGTTATACCAATCGTGGTTTACCATTCCTAGACTTGATTCAAGAAGGAAATATCGGCTTGATGAAAGCTGTCGATAAATTCGAATACAAAAAAGGGTACAAATTTTCAACCTATGCAACATGGTGGATTCGTCAAGCTATCAGTCGTGCCATCGCCGACCAAGCGCGAACAATTCGTATTCCGATTCATATGATAGAGACCATCAATCGTATTAATAAAATTATGCGTAAGCATCTACAAGAGCACGGGAAAGAGCCGGATGTTGAAACCATTGCGGAAGAAGTGGGCTTGTCGGTTGAAAAAGTTAAAAATGTTATTAAAATCACGAAAGAGCCAATTTCTCTTGAAGCTCCGATCGGTAATGAAGAAGATGGACGTTTCGGTGATTTCATCGAAGATAAAATGTCTATTTCTCCATCCGATGCCATTCTCAAAGATGACTTGAAAGTGCAAATAGAAGGGGTTCTTGAGCAACTCAATGAGCGTGAAAAAGCCGTTATCAAAATGCGATTCGGAATTATGGATGACGAGAGTGATCGTACTTTAGAAGAGATTGGTAAAGAACTCAATGTTACCCGTGAGCGTGTCCGTCAAATCGAAAGCAGTGCAATCAAAAAACTCAAACACCCAAAAGTGGGTCGTAAACTTAAAAATTATATCGAGGACTGATGACATTCGATCAACAGTGGATTGAATTTGACTTCAACCCCTTTGTTCTTTTTAGTTCGAATGGTAAAATACTCTCTCTCAATACGGAAGCTCAATACGTACTTGGTGCGGTTGAAGCTTCCGTTCTTTA